>JAIYBC010000029.1 GCA_027488845.1 Verrucomicrobiales bacterium
CCACCGTGCCCGCCTCGATGTTCAACACCGCGTTGCTCATCACGTACGTGAATCCCTTCAGGATGTACGTGTTCGTCGCCACCCAGTTGTGCGTGCCGTACAGGTAGCCGCTGACCTCGTTGGTGGCTGCCCGGAGTGCCGGACCGGCGAACATCGCCAGTGCCGCCAGGATCGCCGAGAACGCTCGGCTCGAGTTGAGTTGTTTCATTTCCGTTGGTGTGTTCGCGCCCGGAAGATTCAGTGAACCGGGCCGACCAGAAGGAAACCGATGCAGGTGACGGAAATGTGTCGGCTTAATCGGGATTGCGTGACACTTGGGTGGTCCAAGTGCCGACTTGGAGCGTCGGAATCGGCCGGAACGGGAGAGGGGCCGTCCCTGGAGGGCGTGGCCGGACACCGCCCCAACGGTGTCCGGCAGAACTGCGTCCGATCAGAAGTCGGTCGCGACCGACAGCGTGTAGGTGATGCCGCGGCGGTAGCTGCGGAAGACGTAGGCGTCCCCGTACCGCTCCTGGGACGAACCCAGGTCGTTCACCAGGATCTGGCGGACGTCCGGGTCGAGCAGGTTGCGCGCGGCGAAGCGGAGCTTCCAACGGCCGATCCGCTGGTTGATGAAGACGTCGAGGGTGTCGACGGTCTGCTCGTAGATGTTCGGACCGCCCTGGCCGCCGTCGACCGCAAGGCGCTCGCCGCTCTTGGCGAAGTTCAGGGTCACCGAGCTGCCGAGCCTCGCGGATTCCCAGGTGATGTCGGTGTTGAGGATGTATTCCGGCTGGTCGAACAGCGGACGCTGGTAGAGCGCCACGCCGGCCCCGGACGGGTAGAACACGTCCACGAGCGAATCGATGTAGGCGAAGTTGCCGCCGATGGTGAACGGCGCGAGGAGCGGGTCCACGGCGGCGAGGTTCTTCCGCGCCTCGAACTCGAGGCCGCGCACCACCGCGGTCGGGTTGTTGGTGAAGCTGACGATGCCGTTGGCGTTGTCCGCGATGAACGGCTCGATCGGGTCGGTGAGGTTCTTGTGGAAATAGGCGAGCGAGAGCAGCTCTCCGGGACGCGGGAACCACTCGACACGCGCGTCGTAGTTCTCGATCTGGGTGCGACGCAGCGCCGCGTTGCCACGGTAGGCGAGGCCGTCGGCCGTGTCGTAGTACTCGAACGGCGCGAACTCGCGGTAGGTCGGCCGCGCCACGGTCTGCGACCAGCTGGCACGGACGTTCAGGTTGGAGGTCACCGGGAAGACCGCAGACATGGACGGCAACACGTCCGTCGTCTGGATGCGTCCCGATGTGACCGAGCCGATGATGCCGCTCCGGGGAAGCACCTCGGCGTCCAGCTCGGTCTTCTCCACACGGGCACCGCCGATGAGGCGGAGCCAAGGAGCCACGAAGAGGTCCGACATGCCGTAGACGGCCGGGATCTTCTGGGTGCCGTCGTAACCGTAGCCGTCGAACGGAAGTCCGCCGCGGAGGAAGGACGGGAGGTCGCGGGGGAAGACGTAGGCGGCCCGGCGGTTGGCGCCGGTGCCGGAGAAGTTCGTCCTGAACTGGCTGCCCTGGAATCCGAGGATGGAATTGGCGTAGTTCCCGATGTCGGTCTGGCCGGCCCCGGTGTTCTGCGGCACCGAGTACTCGAAGAGCGACTGGCGCAGGGTGCGTTCCGACTCCAGCGCGTTGACGCCGAACTTCAGCGAACTCTCCAGGCCGTTGCCGGGAGTGAACGGAACGGTGAGGTCCGCGCGGAAGTTGCTGTTGCGGTCCTGGGAGTTCCGGAAGAACCGCGCGGGCTGGTTGATGTTGGGCAGCTCGGCGGACTGGGCGATGATGTTGAACTGTCCGGCGGCGTTGCGCTCGTAGATCAACGGGAAGATGCGCTCATCCGGAGAATCCTCGGCCGTGGAGGACATCGAGTAGCTCCAGTCGAGCTGGGAGCCGGCCAACTCGCGGAACTCGTGCCGGCCCTTGAACTGGACGTTCCGCAGGAAGCGCTCGCGGTAGGAGATCTGGTAGATGCGGGAACGTGCGGGGCTTCCCGGATCGAACTGGTCGATCGTCTGGCCGTTCTCCTCGATGTCGATCTGCTGTGCGCTCTGGTTGTGCAGGAAGCTGGCCGAGAACTCGTGGCCCGGCAGCAGCTCCATGGCCCCGCTGGCCACGGCGCCCCAGGAGACGTCCGCGGTGGACTGGTCACGGACGAACTCGGAGGTCCGGGTGAGCGGCCCGCCGTCGTTGGGATCGACTCCGTAGGCGTAACGCCCGCGGAAGGCGTCGTCGTAGAACTGGAAACGGCGGTCGTGGGTCAACGTTCCGAACCAGCCGAAACGGCGCCCGAACAGCCAGGTGGTGTCGCCGCTGGAAAGGGTGAAGTTCGAGTTCGGTCCCGGTGCACCGGTCACCGGTGCGAAGTTCGAGTTGTTGAAGGACTGCAGCGCCGTCTGGATCTGGTTCGCGAAACCAAGGCGCTGGGCGCCCAGGGCCTGTTCGGTGTTCAACCGCCAAGGCCGCTCCGCCTCGCGCGCCAGGGTGTTGAAGTCGATCAACGCCTCCGGCGGCAGTTCGCGCGTGCCGTCGTCCATCGCCAGCCAGTCCGTGGCCCCGCCCGGCGAGGTCAGGAACCCACCGTTGAAGGAGGCCTCGGAGTTGATGCCGGTGCCGAGGCTGACGGTCGTGAACCGCTTCGCTGGGAAGCTCTTGGTCACGATGTTCACCGCGCCGCCGGCGAAGCCGCCCTGGAGGTCCGGGGTGAAGGTCTTGCTCACCACCACCCGGTCGATCATGGCCGACGGGATGAGGTCCAGCTGCGGGGCGCGACGACGCGGATCCGCGCTCGGCAGCTCGGTCCCGTTGAGCGTCGCCACGTTGTAGCGGTCGTTGAGGCCGCGGACGACGATCTGCTTGTTGTCCGTCGCCACCACGCCGGTGATGCGGGTGGTGATCTGCGAGGCGTCGCCGCCACCGGTGCGGGCGATCTGCTCGGCGCTGACCGCCTCCTGGGCCGCGGCGGCGGACTTCCGGTCCTCAAGCACCGCCGCGATGGTGCTCGGCTTGGTCGAGTCCGCGTCGAACGCGGACTTGCTCGCGGTCGCCGAGGCGGTGGACTTGTTGGCCTCGAGGTTGCCGGCGCCGGTGCCCGGCTTGCCTTGGATGGCCCGGACGGGCGCGGCATCGGGCTTCCTCGCCTCGGCCTGGAAGAAGTTTCCGACACCGCCGCCGGCGGCCGGAGGGGCGTCGGACCGGGCCGCGCTCGCAGTCGGCGGGGCGGCGGTCGGAGGAGCCGCGTTCGGCGGGGGCGTGGCCGTGTCCTCGACGATGTCCGCCTCCTTGGGAGGCGGGACGTCGGCGGGCGGTTCCGGGGGCTTGGGCTTGGGCTTGGGCTTCTCCGGGGGCTTGATGCCCGTGATCTTGTACACCGCCGACGGGACGAACCCGGCGCGATGGGCCAGGTAGGCCAACCCGCCGAGTGCGAGGACGTGGACGGCGATGGAGATCGCCAGGCTCGTCTTGTCCGAGGCCTTCTTGGCTGTGCGCGCCATCGGATTGCCTAGTTGCCGGAGGCGGCCGTGTCGGTCGCCAGGCCGATCTTCGTCACGTTGGCCTTGGTGAGGATGTCGAGCACCTGCACCACCTTCTGGTAGTTCACGTTCTCATCCCCGCGCACCACGACGCTCAGGTCGGGATTGGTCTTCCGGTACGAGATGATGGTGTCCTCCAGCTTCTTCAGCGTGATCGGCTCGGCGTTGAAGAACACGTTGCCCGCGGAATCCACCGTCACGTTGTTGATGTCCTGCTTGCTCTGGTTCTGCGGCGGCTGCTGGCCGGCCGACGGCAGGTTGATGTCGATGTCGTTGGTCGACGGCGCGGTGGTGATGATGAAGATCACCAGGAGCACGAACGCGAGGTCGAGCAGGGGCGTGATGTTCAGCTCGCCCATCGCATGATGGTGCGACGCGGAGAATTTCTTCCGTCCGCGACGGCCTCGGGCGACGGCGCTCATGCGACGGCCTTCTGGCGCTTCTCGTTCTCCAGGTTGCGGAGCGCGTCGGCGATCTCGTCCGCCAAAGCCCGGTTGTCCACGTACCGGTGCTCGATGTCGGTCGTGATCTCCGAGTTGTAGCCGTCCAGCTCCTGGGTGATGCCGCGGATCGCGGTGATCATCAGGTTGTAGGCGAACATGGCCGGGATGGCGACGAACAGGCCGACGACGGTCGCGATGAGCGCGCCGGCGACGCCTGGGGCCATCGCGGTGAGGCTGGCGCTGGCCGCCATGGCGATGCCGGAGAACGTCTCCATGACGCCCCAGACCGTTCCCAGAAGACCGATGAACGGGCCGCCGGAGACGGCGGTGGTCAGCACGATCATCCCCTTCTCGAGCGAAAGCGCCTCGGCGCCCACGGCCCGTTCCAGGGAACCCTGCACCGACTGGAAGGACTCGAGGCTGATACGCTTCTGCCCCTTCACCTCGACCGGGTTGTTCGCGAGGTGGTATTCCACCTCCTCGCAGCCGGCTGCATAGACCTCATAGGCCGGCGAACCGACGAACGCCTGCTTCGAGCGGAAAAGCTGCAGCGGATCCTTCGTCTCCCGATAGGCGGCGAGGAACCTGCGGGTCGCGGACCGCGCCTTCAGCAGCTGACGCCCCTTGGTGATGATCACCGACCAGGAGACCATCGAGACGATGATCAGGGCGCTGATGGTGATCTTGCCCTCGAGGGTCGCCTTCTCGAAGGCGAAGGTGAGCGCGTTGGCCAGAATGGGCTGGAAGTCCATGGAGCGTGTGGCTTGTCGGAATCAGCGGGACGGCGCGTTGGTCAACGTCAGGAGGCTCGGGCCGAAGCTGGCCCGTTCGCCGAACGACTCGACCGAGCCCTTGTTGATCCGGACGATGAACTCCTTCATGTCGCCGACGCCCTTGTTGAGCAGGTTGTAGCTGAGGTACTCGGCATCGCCCTGCGCGGTGACCGCATGCGGGCGGCCAAGCGTCTTCACGACCTCGTCGCGGCTCATGCCGAGCGAGACCTTGTTGAGCTTCGCGGAAGAGGAGGCGCAGCCGGTGGCAAGCGCGGAGGCCAAAAGCAGGCCGGCGGCGGAAACGGAGAGCGTCTTCGACATCATGCGGGCCGAGACTTGGCTTGTCCGATTACGGCCGATTGACGCGAGTGTGACGTTACGGTGACGACGCCATTTCCGATTCGTCACCTTGAATTGTCTCTTCGGTCACCCGATTCAGGTCCCGATCGCGTATCCACTGGGCCGGCGCCTTGCCGAACTGCCTACGGAACCAAGCCCGGAAGGCGTCCGAATCCTCATATCCACAGGCTTTTGCGACCGATGCGATGGAAGCTCCCGGCTGGGAAAGCAAGTTGCAGGCCCGAATTCGGCGCCAAGCCTCCCTTTGGCCAGGAAGGCTTTCCCCAAACCGTTCACGAAAGAGCAGAAGCAATCTCCGCTTCTCGCACCGGCAGTATTCCGCCAACTGATCTGCGGTCAGCGCATGCAGTTCACCGTCGGTCAGATGGCCCACCAACTCCTCAAGACGATCACCGGCATCCTGCCTTCCTCGGGCGTGCCCATGGATCGTTTCCCCAGACGGGAACATCGCGGCGGCGACGACGCCAAGGAGGCGGCTCCTTTCCGCGAGGGCACTCTGTCTCGGAGCCTCGACTGAATGGCGGAATTGCACCGATGCGGCGTGCTCCGGCGGCAAGACCCAAGGAAAGGTGGCCGCGCCTGAAGCAGGTTGCTCCAAACGCCGCCGCTCCGGAAGCGTGAGGAGGCCGAAGACCGACGCAGAATCAAACCGGAACCACGCGAGAGCCGCTCCACCGATCTGGCTGGCCCGAACCTGCAGCGAAGCCACCCCGCATGACACCACCAAGGAACCCCGGCCGCAGGGCATCGGATGGGATCCACCAAGAAGGTAGCCTTCCCCAGCCTCGATCAGACAGCAGATCCAGGCGTCTTCAGGCAGAGTCCATTCCTCACCCGGGAGCAGACGGAACCGGTTCAGCAGCAACTGCGATGCAGTACCCACGATACATGGATGCCCCGCATCCGTAACGGAAGGACGACATCCCGGAAACAGATCCGTAACGATGCCCACGGGGGCGCCGTTGAGAGGATCCATCCGCAGCGGGGGCAGGGAGCGGATCACTGGGCGACCACGCGGAGAAAGCGAGTCGGCGCAGAGTCCTGGGGCACGTCGAAGACGACCTGCGTCCCGGAAGCGACAACGGCGCTACCGAGGTCTACCCAGGAGCCTTCGCTGAGCGAAGTGCGTGTCTGGAGTCGGTAGCTCGAACCAGACACACCTTGCAGGCGGATCTGGAAGGCTCCGGCCGAGCCCGCCAACGCCAGGCTCGGGGCCGGCGGCGGGACATAGGCCCTACGGACCTCGATGGACACCGACACGGTGGCCGACTGAGACGGGACGCCATTGTCGGTGGCCCGGATGACGACGGTCCGTATGCCCACGTCGGAGGCCGAAGGGGTCCACCGGAATGCACCGGTGGCCGAGTCCAATGCGACACCTTCGGGTGCGCCGGCGTCGAGGGAGTAGGCGAGGGACTGTCCCGCATCGGGATCGGACGCGGAGACGGTGAAGCTCAGTTCGGTCCCATTGGTCACGACCTGTGGGGAAACGGGGCTGAAGGCCGGCGCCCGGTTCGCGACGGATCCTCCGACCTGATACTGAGAGGCGTTCACGTTGGCGTCGATGAGCCAAGGGGCGTTACCCACATCCGGCGGCGGCACCACGCCGAAGCGGTGGAGACCGAAGCGGGAGCCGCTCACAGGGACGAAATCGATCCCACTGCCATTCCACAGGTAGAGATAGATGGCCGCGCCGCGGAGGGAGTCCGGCACGGCGATGTCCAGACGCCGATAACGCCCAGCAGTGCTTCCCGGCTGGTCACCGTCGAGGACGTCCTTGAAAACCAGCTCGTCGTCGGCGCCGAGGATGGAACCCGCTGAAGGAGAAGTCGGGACGCCGTCTCCGTTCTTGTCCGCGACGAACCAGATCACCGTACCCAACGGGGCCGCTGTCACCCCGGCATCCAGGTAAAGCCGGGTTGCCAAGGGCGACGCCGCCGCGGTGCCGCCATTGGACGAAACGGTCTTGCTCTCGGCCGTGTAGGCTTGGAGCGCAGGTGTCGACTGGACGATTCCCACGAGGGCCGCAGCGATCGCAAACGAACGAGTCATCTTCCTAGTTTCACAGGGGCGCATTACGGACAGGTGACGAAAACATGAGAACCGAGTGAGAAGGCATCTGAAGGCGGGAACAAAAGAGGGCGGAGGAGCCGGGGAGCCCCTCCGCCCTGAAACGGAATCGGTGATCAGCGGGTGATCACGCGGAACATCTTCCGGGTCGTGACTGCGACGTTCACCGACACGGTCGCGCCGGTTCCGGTGGTCCAAGAGGTTTCGTCGCTCCAAATGGCGACGTCCGTGGTCGACTGCACCTTGTACTGGGTGCCGTTGGCCGTCGGGTAGGAGACGGTCGCTTGCGAGCCGTCGGCGTTGGAGGTGACCGTCACGGCGACGACGTTGACCGGGGTCGCGGCCGACTTGGCGGTGGCGGCGAGGAAGCCCTCGTGGTCGAGGCCGGACCAGTCCTGAGCCCAGTTCTCCTGGTCGAAGGCGCCGACATGGGCCACGGAGGTGTAGAACCCGTCCGCTGGGGTCGAGGTGAACCAGGAGTAAACCGGGCTCGTGGAGGCGACCGTCGGATTCAGGTTTCCGTTGGGCGTGCGGCTGATGCCGCGGAGCTGGGGATCGACGACCGGGTTGGACGCGGCCGGGACGTAGGTCCCGCCGTGGTCGTCACCGGAGCCACCCTTGAAGTCGAACCAGATGTTGTTCGCCACCGTCGGCGTCGAGACGCCGTCGTCGCTGATCAGCACGCGGATGCCACCGAATCCGGTGAACACCGAGTTGATCCAGCTCGACATGTTGCCG
>JAIYBC010000005.1 GCA_027488845.1 Verrucomicrobiales bacterium
CCGCTGCGCCCTCAGGAACTGCTGCTCCAGCTTCTTCCGCTCCGTCACGTCGGTGTCGATCGCCAGGATCGACTTCGGACGCCCTTCCCCGTCCCGCAGCAGCGTCCAACGGCTGTCCACCATCAGCCGCTGGCCGGACTTCGAGGCCACCGGGATCTCGCCGCTCCATTCCCCTTGGGACCGCACCGCAGCGTCCGCAGCGTGGAAGCGTTCCGGATCCGCCTGGAGCAACTGGTCGGCCGCATTCCCCCCGGCCTCGGACGCGGTCCATCCGTACATCCGTTCCGAGCCCTTGCTCCAGAACAGCACCTTCTGGTCGAGGCCCCGCACGAGGATCGCGTCGCGAGCCTCGTCGATCAGCGCCGCCTGCTCGGCGATGCGGACCTCGGCCGCGCGGCGTTCCGTGATGTCGGTGCGGATGGCGACGTATTGGGAGGGCTTCCCGTCCCGGCCCAGGAAGGGGACGATGGTGGTGGCCACCCAGTACAGGTGGCCCGCCTTGGAGAGGTTGCAGATGTCCCCGCGCCAGACCTCCCCGCGTCCGATGGTCTTCCACATCTCACGGAAGAAGGACGACGGATGCCGACCGGAGTTCAGCAACCGGTGGTCCTGCCCGACCAATTCCTCGCGGGTGTATCCGGAGATGCTGCAGAACAGGTCGTTGACGTAGGTGATCCGTCCCGAGGCGTTGGTGACGGCGACGATCGCGTGGCAGTCGAGGGCCGACTTGAAGTCGGAGAGCTCGCGGACGGACTCCCGCAACGCCATCTCGGCAAGGCGCTGTTCCGAGATGTCCACGAGTTGGAGCAGCGTGCCTTTCGCGCCCAAGGACCGGGCGAGCACCCGGAGATGCCGCGGATCGATCCCGACCCGGAACGGCAGGTCGCCCGTGGTCGCGGGACGCCTGCCGCCGAGGACGGCGAGCATCTCCTCGACGCAATGGGCCGGAGGCGGCGGCGTCCCCAGGTGATGTGAGCAGAGTCCGCAGTCCTGGAGGAAGACGCGTCCAGGAAGGAACGCCTCGGATTCCGGCAGAGCCCCGCGGAAGAGGTTCCTCCAAGCGGTGTTGACCTCCACCACGCGGCCGTCGGGATCCAGGAGCGCCGCTTCGCTCGGAAAAGCCTCCAGCGGCAGGAGCGTCGGCGACAGGATGCCGTCGTCCTCCGGACGCGCATCGTTTGGAACACCTGGGGACATCGTGACTCGGGATCCCACGACAGCTCCGCCATGGAGGCCTCGCCGGGATCCATGGCAAGAAAACGCTCCCGATCCGAGTGACGCAAGCGCCGGGGATTCAGGAAAATCCTGATGCCCACATCCGGCGGCGTTCGGCAGAGGGACACGGATTTCACGGATTCCTCCGGAATTGTTGGGGCCTACTGCGGCAGCGGGACGAACCGGACGAACTGGGTGGCGTTGGTGGCCAGCCAGGCGTCGGGCACCGGCGCATTGCCGTCCTCGCCCATGGACAGCTCCCCCAGCCGCGTCCAGCCGGTCAGGTTGGTCGAGCCCTCGATCCGGTAACTCCGCGGCGGCAACCCGCGCAGGGTCAGCGACGGCCGGGAATTCGTCAGGGCGAAGTCGAGGAAGGGTCGGCGGGGGGAGGGGAGAATAACGAAGTTGACCAGTTGATATCGAGGTGGTGCTTCGCAGTTACCACCTTCAACGGCAAAGGATCCATATTGCGCTTCATTAACGCATAAGCGTATCACCGGTATATATCCGGTCGCGGCTGGCCCAATGCGCCCGGGAATCGACCCAATCCTGAATCCAAGTCTGGTCGTTTCCACGAATGCCGATCCTGTTTCAGAATTAGCCAACACGACATGGGAGTATCTACTTCGATCAACAACCAACTCTCCACCTTCTTCAATTCCGATCGTAATGGAGGGAGGACCTGGCCAACCAAGTCGCCTCATCCTGATCCCAGGAAATTCCCACAACCCGAGTGTCTCTGGAGTATCAGGGGTACCAACCACATAGCGAAATACTTGAGATCTACCAATCATTGTAGGTGACCCAGATATATTGCTGTCAAAATTTAGATATCTCCAACTAGGAACGTAGCCAGGGTCCCAAACGAAGACAACAAGATAGGCAATCTCACCTTGCCGAAACCCCTTTAGTATTCGAAGACTGTTGGTTCCCGGATCCCAACTCCCGGGCCAAGGGTTAGCGGTATTCCGAAACGGCATTGGGGAACCCAGTTCATTGGTCACGGATTGAGGATCACTTCCATATAGAATCTGAGCGACGTAGTTGGTGCCTGTCAGAGGTACACCATTCGGCTCAAGCACCATCGGAGCAAAGCAACAACCCCAAGGGCCCACATTGATCAGGCCCTGAGCGAAGGTCAGCACGGGCAAGAGCCATAGGAGAAGGAACCTGATCTTCATGGATTGGGAACTCACGGCAGGCTAGCCGGCCCGTCGAACCCAGCAAGAGCCGCCTCGGACGAAGCCATTCATCCTTGGTTTCAGAGCTCGCCCTGACCTTGGGAGGCGGGGACTGATCGCGGACCACGCCGCGGCCGGCGTGGCTACGGTAACTTGGCTACACCGCCGGAGCCCCGTCCTCCTCCGTGAAATCCGTGTCCACCCTCCGTGCGCTCCGCGTCTCCGTGGCAAAACCGCCTCACCGCCGCCGCTTCGGACGGTAGCCGGCCTTGCGCTTCGACTGGGAGTCGTCGAACCGCGCCCGGGCCCCGGCGCCGGGGCTCTTCATCTCCGCGCCGCCCAGGCGGCCCTTCAGCTCGCGGACCTGGTCGCGAAGCAGCGCCGCCTTCTCGAATTCCAGGTTGTTCGACGCCTCGATCATCTCGCCCTCCAGCTCGCGGATGGTCTCGGTGATGTCGATCTGGCCGACGCTGTCGTTCAACGCCGCAGCGGCCGCGTTGCGTCCCGATCCGACGCTGCTCAGCCCCTCCTCGAGACCGCGCTTCACGCTGCGGGGAGTGATGTTGTTGGCCTTGTTGTGCGCGAGCTGGCGCTGACGCCGGTACTCGGACACGGCGAGGAACTTCTGGATGCTCTGGGTCCGGACGTCGGCATAGAGGATCACCCGGCCGTTGATGTGGCGCGCGCCGCGTCCTGCCGTCTGGATGAGGCTGGTCGCGCTGCGCAGGTAGCCCTCCTTGTCGGCGTCGAGGATGGCCACCAGGGAGACCTCGGGCAGGTCGAGTCCCTCGCGCAGGAGGTTGATGCCGACCAGCACGTCGCAGTCGCCCTTGCGCAGCGCGCGCAGGATCTCGACCCGTTCGATGGCGTCGATCTCGCTGTGCAGGTAGCGGACGTTGACGCCGAGGTCGCGCAGGTAGTCGGTCAGCTCCTCCGCGGTGCGCTTGGTGAGGGTGGTGACCAGCACCCGTTCGCCCTTGGCGACGGTGGCGCGGGCCTCGTGCAGCAGGTCGTCGATCTGGCCCTTCAGCGGCTTGATCTCCACGACGGGGTCGACGAGGCCGGTGGGGCGGACGATCTGCTCGGCAACGTTCGCCGGTCCGGCCCAGTTCATCTCGGTGGGACCGGGCGTCGCGCTGACGTGGACGGCCTGGCCCATGAGCGAGCGGAACTCCTCGAAGTTGAGCGGGCGGTTGTCCAGCGCGCTGGGCAGGCGGAAGCCGTGTTCGACGAGCACCGTCTTGCGGGCCATGTCGCCGGCGTACATGCCGCCGACCTGCGGCAGCGTGGCGTGCGACTCGTCCACGAGCATGAGGTAGTCGCGCGGGAAGAAGTCGAGCAGCGTGCCCGGACGCGAACCCTTCGGGCGGCCGGTGATGTGGCGCGAGTAGTTCTCGATGCCCGAGCAGAAGCCGAGTTCCTGGAGCTGCTCGAGGTCGAACTCGCACCGCATCTTGATGCGCTGGGCCTCCAGCAGCTTTCCCTGCATCTCGAACTCGGCGATGCGCAGCCCGAGCTCCTCGCGGATGGTGAGGATCGCGTTGTTGATCTTCTCCTGCGGCGTCGCGAACTGCTTGCTCGGGAAGATGTTCACCGCGGCGAGCGATTCCAGGGTGTCGCCGGTCAGCGGATCGAACCGGGTGAACCGCTCCAGCTCCTCGCCGAAGAACTCGATGCGCAGGGCGTCCTCGGTGTAGGCCGGGTGCAGCTCGACGACATCGCCGCGCACGCGGAACTTGCCGCGGGTGAGGTCGAAGTCGTTGCGGGCGTACTGGAGGTCGACCAGCCGGGACAGGAGCTGCTCGCGGCTGATGGACTGCCCGATCCGCAGGGGGACGACCATGCTCTCGTAGTCGTTGCGGTCGCCGATGCCGTAGATGCAGGAGACCGAGGCGACCACGATGACGTCCCGGCGCGAGAGCAGGGAGTTCATGGTGGAGAGCCGGAGGCGTTCGATCTCCTCGTTCACGCTGCTGTCCTTCTCGATGAAGGTGTCGGTGCGCGGGATGTAGGCCTCGGGCTGGTAGAAGTCGAAGTAGCTGACGAAGTACTCGACGGCGTTGTCGGGGAAGAAGGACTTGAACTCGGCGTAGAGCTGGGCGGCGAGGGTCTTGTTGTGGGAGAGGACCAGTGCGGGACGTCCGGTGGCGGCGATGACGTTGGCCATGGTGAACGTCTTGCCCGAGCCGGTGACGCCGAGCAGCACCTGGTGGGGCTGTCCGGCCTGGACGCCGGCGACGAGCTTGGCGATCGCGGCGGGCTGGTCGCCGGCGGGCGGGTAATCGGAACGGAGCTTGAAAGGCGACTCGGCCACGGCGGCGGACAGTAGGCCTCCACGGCCGCGGGGCGAATGGGGAAATGGGTGGGGAGTTGGCCACGGAGGCACGGAGGGCACGGAGGGGGAGCCCAGGAAGGATGCTGAATTGAAGCCCAACAAGGACTCGTGTTCGCTGACCTGATGACGACCGGCCGCCTGTTGTCCTGTTTGCTCCTCGGGATCTGGTCCGTCGCCTTGGGCCTCCGGGCCGGCACGCTGCTGGACACCTCGTTCCAGCTGGATCCGCGGGTGCAGATGAGTTTCAGCGCCATGGCGACCCAACCGGACGGTCGAATCCTCGTTGCCGGGGCCTCGACGCCCTCAGGTCCGTTCTTGCTGGCTCGGCTTTTGCCGGACGGGACCTTGGACACCGGGTTTGGCGGAGGCGGGTGGTCGGGACTACAGGGACAAGGAAATCCGCGCTACTCCTACATCCGGGGAATAACCCCCTTGTCCAACGGCTCGATCCTGGTGGTGATTCAAAACTACAACCCCTTCTCCAGCGGGTCGTCTTCCGTGGTGACCCGGGTTTCCCCGGACGGGAGTTCGGCGGGGGTCTGGACGACATTCAGTGACTCGTTCCAGCTGGTGGAACGGCCGGATGGCAAGATCTACGGGTGGGGAAGGCATTCGTGGACCTATTCCACCGGAGGCTTCAGCATTCCCGCGATCCAATTGTTCGACGCGGAGGGCCGTCCGGAATCCGGCTTCACGTTCCCCCAGGAGCTCGTCCCCACACAGATACCAAGCGGTTCGGTGACCAGTGTTCGAGTTTGCCGCAATGGCGATCTCGTGGTCGGCCTGGAAAGATCCGGGGCGGTCCTGGCCCGGCTTTCGCCGACCGGCCAGATCCGCTGGAAGGTCGACCAATGGCCGGGCTGGCCCAATACGATACAAGCAGTGGCGGAGCACATCGCCGAGGACAACCAAGGGGCCATCCTGGCGCTCCCTCGGTCCTACCAAGGGGCCGGTGCGTTTCGGGTCGGCGCGAACGGTTTTTGGACGAAACCGGCTTTCGTTCCCCGCTGATTGAGGGGTGGAACCGGAGCCTCCAATTGCGCGATGGACGTCTGCTGATCTCCGGCGAGTTCGGAACAATTGGCGGGCTCTCGCGGTGGGTGGTGGCCTGCCTGATGGAAGACGGTTCCCTGGACCTCCGATTCGCCCCCGGTTTGGGACCAACCTGGCGGAGCCCGATCGTTGGACTGGGGGAACAGCCCGACGGAAAGATCCTCATCGCCGGGGAGTTCACCGAGTTCGACGGCCAGCCAGTTCGAGGCCTGGTGCGTCTTCATCCGCGCAATCCCGAATCCACCGGCCCCACCAACGCGTTCTACGGTCCCGACTTCCTCATGGGCTACGAATGCGGCCAGCCCATCCGGCTGACTCTGACCCGAGCTGGGGATCTGGATGGCACCCAGACGCTTCGAGTCTCCACGAAAGCCGGCACCGCCCGGGTGGGCGACGATTTCATCCCGTTCGCGACGAACCTTGTTTTCGGGCCTGGAACGCGTTTTGCCGACGTCGAGGTGCCGGTGGTTTCGGACGATCTCGCGGAAGGGGATGAAAACTTCTCCCTGGAATTCCAGCCCGGGAATGCGGCGACGCCGTTCACCTCCATCCATCCGCTTCCAGTCCGGCTGATGAACTCGATCTGCTATCTGCAGTTCGCGACCAACCGGATCGTTCTTCAGGAAATGGGCTCGGAACAACGGATCACCGGAACCGACACCTACATCGCGATCGAATCCTCCGGATCCTTCGAGTTCACCGTTCGCCGGATCGAGGAGTCGGCACGGGAAGGCCGGGACTATTACACCTATGGTGGACCTCCTCCGCGAATTCCCATCTATGTCGGCCAGATCGACAATGCCAGCGCCGAGGGAGACCGGACCTTCCGCTTCGAGCTCCGGGCCCAGGGCAATGGCATCCGATTTCCCGGGCCCACCAATCTGGTGATGGTCATCCAGGATGACGACACGGCGGCCGGATCGGCCCGGGGATTCTCTCGGGCGGCTGGCGTCAATTCCGACCTGCGAACCGTCGCTCGGGTGATCGGCCACCCAGGTGGTGGATGGATCGCCAATGGGGCCTTCCGCACCGCAGATGGTCTGGAACGAGCAGGGATTGTCCGCCTGAAGCCCGACGGAATCGTCGACGACCATTTCGTCCCGCCCAATCTTCCCGCCGGGACCGTCACCTGTGCGGCGGTCCAGATCGACGGGAAGGTGCTGATCGGTGGACTTTTTCCGGCTTCGTTGGATCCGACGGGATCCGGACTCGTTCGCCTTCTGTCCAACGGTTCCGTCGATCCAGAATTTCCCAGGGTATCCGCGGCGACCATCGGCTACAGCCAGAGGATCGTTGCCATCGAGGCGGGTCCCAGCGGTCGGCGGTTTGTCCATCGCGTCCTCTCCGACGGAAGCGAACTGACAACGCTCGAGTCGCCGACAGGCCAACTTCTGGACAGATGGACGAGACCCGCAGGATTCGGTGGAACACACCTCCAATCCGAACCCGAGGGCACTCTTCTCGTCCGCGCCAGGACCGGGGTGTACCGCTTTTCCGCCGGGAGGTCGGTCCAAACCCTTCTCGCCGCTCCGGAATTCTGGGCACCTTGGCCAGATTGGACTCCGGTCGCGTCTTCGCTGAACGGAGAGACTTGGATCTCCGATGGACAAGGAATCGCACGGTACTCCCGAACTGGAGCCAAGATTGGATCCATCACCAATGTCGTCTTCGCCGGCAGGTCCTTTCCGATCTTGGGCGCCACCGGGCTGATGCGAATGGGAACCAACCGGATGTTCGCCCTGGCCGTTTCCACAACCAACATTCTGAGCGTGGCTTTTGAATCCGACGGTCAGCCAGTGAGCCTGCACGTTCATGACGGCCTCTACCTTTCGGCGAACACGCACCTCGTGTTGCCTGCGCAACATCCCAATGGAGAGATCGCGGTATTGACCGCGAACTCCGGCACGCTGGCACAACGCGGATGGCTGCGACTCTCCAACGCGGGCGTGCCCATTTCGGACGTCGCGATCCACCGGATATCCCGAAGCTCGGATGGGCGGATAAGCCTGAGCTTCCGAGGGCAGGCTCCGAATGGGGTGGAGGTGCTCTCCTCGGATCAGCTCGGCTTGTGGAGCCCGTGGCTCCATTTGGAGGAAGTGAACACCGGTATGACCCGAGTCCTTCCAACCCCGGATCACGACGAGCCCCAACGGTTCTTCCGGGCCAACTCCCGACAACGGTGAGGCCGAGCCGTGGGCGCGAAAGGTGGGTCATCGCGTTGGGCTGGTTGCCGCGGGATGAAATGGGAAGCAGGTGGGAAATACGCGGCGAGGCTCGCGACCAGGGGCCAATTTCCGCCCTGTTCCAGTTTCCCAAATTCCTCGGTAGACTTGACCTCACCGAGCCCCTGCACCCATATCTATGGCCATATGAAAACCACGCTGGACCTTCCTGAGGAAGTGCTGACTCAGGCGAAGGTCTATGCCGCCCTGCACCGAACCACACTTAAAGAACTGGTAACGGAAGGTTTACGTCGAGTGATCAGCCCTTCTGAAAGCCAAGTCGAGGCGGCCCAACGGAACCGCTCCACCCGACTGATTGCGGCGCTGAAGGACCTTGGACACACGGGCTCGGTGGTCCCCCTACGGCGTGAGGAGATCTATGACCGCCAAGAGCTTCGTTGACACCAACATCCTTCTCTACGCCGCTGGGACAGATTCCACGGGGGATTTCAAAGGCTCACGAGCGAGGGCCGTGCTGCAGGAGCCTGGGATTGGACTCTCGGCTCAGGTGCTCCAGGAGTTTGTCGCCAATGCCCTCAGCAAGAAGGCTCTGCAAATCTCCGAGGCCAAGATCGCCGGCGTTCTTCAAGTGTTGGAGGAGTTTCCCTGCGTGCCGATCACGCCCTCATTGGTGCGCGGTGCCCTCGCGCTTCGTACCCGACATCAGATTTCGTATTGGGATGCCGCCATCCTCGCCGCCGCCCAGTCACTCGGTTGCGATACCCTCTTCAGCGAGGACTTCAATCATGGGCAACTGTACGGGTCTGTTCGAGCGATCAACCCCTTCCTCGCACCGGTGTCGGCGGCGACTTGAAGATGGCGGATGGTGTTCGGAGCCAGCTCCAGGGACGAGAGGCACCACTTCGGGCGGGATGCCGCGCAACTCGCTTGTCAGCGATGGGGCCCGCTCCAATGTCCCCGGCATGTTTCCCCGGCCGGGTCTCGTCCTCGTCGTCTGGATCGCCATCTTGGTGGTGACCGGATGCCGATCGTCCGACGCCACGGCGGCCGGCGGATCCAGGACCCCTGGCTTTCCGATCCGCATCTCGGACGACCGCACCCACCTGGTCGACGCCGACGGCCGTCCCTTCCTCTACCACGCCGACACGCCTTGGGGTCTGGTCGCGCGGTTGCGACGGGAGGAGGTCGAGCGCTATCTCGACCACCGGCGCGCGGCGGGATTCAACGCGGTGCAGGTCCAACTGTTGCCCGAGGCCGCCATCACGTCGGGCACGAACGCCTACGGCCACGGCCCGTTCCGCACACCCGGCGACTTCTCGACGCCAGACTCCCGCTACTTCGACCACGCCGCGTGGGTTGTGGCGCAGGCCGCGAAGCGCGGGATGCTCGTGGCCTTCAATCCGGTGTGGCTCGGGTGCTGCGACGGCGGACACCGCGACCTCATGGCGTCCAACGGGGTGGACCGCTGCCGCGACCTGGGACGCTTTCTCGGACGCCGCTTCCGTGGGCACGCCAACCTCCTTTGGATCCAGGGCGGCGACCGGGATCCGGGGAAGTGGCGGCCGTTCGTGGATGCCGTCGCCGAGGGGATCGACGAAACGGCTCCGAACCCGCTCCAGACCGCCCATTGGTCCTCGACGCATTCGTCCCTCGACGAGATCGGCGACGCGCGATGGCTCGACCTCAACGCGACCTACACCTACGCGGCCGAGCATGTCGGGGCGTGGCGGCGGCAGTTCCACGTGTACCACTCGGCGCGGCGCGATGCCGGACGGGAGCCGCGGATGCCGTTCTTCCTGATCGAGTCCACCTACGAGGGTGAACACGGGGCCACGGCGCAGAAGATCCGGCGTCAGGCCTGGTGGGCGGTGCTGTCGGGCGCGTGCGGCCAGGCGATGGGCAACGGGCACATCTGGGGCTTCCGCGACGGCTGGCAGGAACGGCTCGACACGCCGGCGGTGCGCGACATGGGCGTCCTGCGGCGGGTGCTCGAGTCGCACCGCTGGTGGACGTTGCGTCCCGACTTCGGGCATCAGGTGGTCACCAACGGCTTCGGCACCTACAACGGAGGCGATCAACCCGGCGGCGACGACTACGTCACCGCCGCCGCGGCACCGGACGGAACCCTGCTCGCCTACGTGCCCGAAGGCGGGACGGTCTCCGTGTCGAGGTTCCCTGCGATGCGCGAGGCCGACTGGATCGACCCGACGGACGGGCGTTCGGTCGCCCGGATCGGGATCTCCGCGGACAGCGGCTTCACCACCTCGCCGCCGGGCCGAAATGCGGCCGGCGACCGGGACTGGGTGTTGGCGGTGCGGCCGGCCCGGAGGTAGGGAATTTGTTCGTGGTCAATGGTCCGTCGTCTGTTGTCAGTCGTCCGTTGTCAGTGGGACTGGGTCCGCGAGGAACACTCGGGGCACCTCAGCGGGAGCGGCGCAGCTTTTGCCACCTTGGAACGTGTCCCCAAGGAGAACGCGGGCCTTGTGATAGCATTCATTTGAATGATCAGGATTGCATATAGGGAATGGCAGCATCGAAAAGCAGCGGAAGGTTCTTCTAGAACGATTAATCCCGGGAATTTGTGATCGCACACGCTATCAGAAGTTGGAGTAATAACGCAGCATTCTCCAACTCTACAGTAAACATGTTCTCAATGCGATGAATGCGCCGACCTTAGTTCCGCTCTAGGTGATCCATTTCAAAAACTTTAACCACCTCAAATTATTCACCATGCAATCGAGTCGCCATCTTTGCTTCCTTGTAATTCTCCTTGTTTCTTCCGGGTTGGTTGAGGGGTGCAAAAATCGCAATGACAGCGAGGCGGATCAAATTCGATTACTCTTTGTTCAGATGAAGAAAGCGGTTGTCGCTGAGAATCCTGAGAATGTCGTATCCTTGGTGATTCCAAGCTCCCGGGAGAGTCTGAAACGGATCGGGCCACTTAAGTTCTTTTCCGAATTCAGAAATGGCCCAGCTTACTTCCCGAATCACAAAGCATTAATCTCGGGTGATACTGCAAAATTCCTGAGAGGAAACGAGTACGATGGAAATATTGGTACAGCGTATAAGTGTTTTAGGCTGGGAACCAACTGGTTTATTACGATGGATAGTGAGAATTGGCTGGATTAGCTATTTGACAAGAAATCTAGAAGGTTCAACTGCAAGGAAGCCGACACCCTGTCTCCGAGTGCGGCCAACAATACAAAACCAGCAGTGGGTTCCTCCCAGCCTACCTCCCACTTCCCGATCTGTGTCCATCTGCGAAATCTGTGGAAGAAACTCCCCCAAACCCACGATCCACAGGTGGTTGCATCCGCAGATTTCGCAGATCGACACAGATGGGGGCCAAGGATCCGCGTTTGATCCTGCCTGACAACGGCCGGTCTGGTTCAGGAACCTCGACCGGTCTATTCCCGACTCTGCCCGCCGCGCCGGCTGAAGATGGAACTCCGTACCCTGAGGTCTCCCTCGGGAATCGGGTGCCGGTCGTGCGCGATGCCGCTGGATCGAGGGGGCTCCCGTGAGAACACGGACTGCGCCTCGGCTACCGGATGGACCACGGACCACGGACCACGGACCGGCGCCGGAGGCGCCGGCCGGTTCAATTCACCGCCGACGGCGCGACGTCCACGGAGACGATGTCGCCGGCGGAGTTGCGGGCGTAGAGGCGGCCGTTGGCGACCACGGGGGCGGTCCAGCACTTCCCACCGAGGATCTGGGAGCGGCCGAGCAGCTCGAACTTCTCCGGATTGGCCTTCACCAGGCTGAGCTCGCCGGTCTCGGAGAGCACCAGCAGCTTGCCGTCGGCGGTTCCGACGAGCGTTCCCTGGCCGAAGCCCTTCTCGGACCACTTCAGCTGGCCGGTCTTCCAGTCGACGCAGCGCAGCTCGAGCATGGCCGCCTTGAAGGTGCTTCCGTTGACGCCGTAGAGGTGGCCGCCGATCAGGACCGGGGTGGCGGTGAAGCAGCCGAGGCTGTCGCCCTTCCACACGGACTCGGGCTTGCCGCCGGCGATCCGGAGCTGCTCGCCGCCGGCGTCGTTGGACGAGATGAACACCGCGCCGTCGTGGACGATGGGATCGGCGACGTGGCAGTAGTAGCCCTTGCCGAACGGGTGCTGGAAAAGCTCCGAACCGTCCTTGAGACGGACCGCCGCGAGGTGGTTCGTGGCGAAGACCATGACCGCCTCCTCGCCGCCGACCTTGGTGAGCACGGGCGCGCTGAAGCTGTGGCCGACCTTGCCGGTGGTCCAGAGGACCTTGCCGGTGGCGGCGTCGAGGGCGGTGCCGTGGGTGCCCACGTTGAGCAGCACCCGGCCGTCCTGCACATGCGGGGCCGAGGTGACGCCCCAGGGATTCGTGTCCGCACCGAGTTCCTCGACCAACTGCTTGTCCCAGACGACGTCGCCGGTCTTGGCGTCGAGGCAGAGGGCGCGGCCGGGCTTGATGATGGCGTAGACCTTTCCGTCGGCGACTGTCGGCGCGGCGTTCGGGCCGCCGTCGTACATCGTCGGCTTCAGCTCGCTGGGAAACTCCTTCGACCAAACCGGCTTGCCGGTCGCCACGTCGAGGCACCAGAGGGTGGAGACGTCGCCCTTGTTCAGGTTGCCCACGGTGTAGAGGCGTCCATCGGCGACGGCCATCGAGGCGTAGCCCTGTCCGACCTTGGCCTTCCAGACGGTGCGGGGACCTTCCTGGGGAAAGGCGTCCGCGACCTTGCCGGGGGCGATTCCCGTGCGGTCCGGCCCGCGCCACTGGGGCCAGTCGGCGGCCTGGAGTGCTGTGGCGGTGGCGGCGACGAGGAGCAGGGCGGGAAGGTGGTCGGGGCGCAGCATACCGGGCCCACGGTACGGTCCTCGGGGACGCTGGCAACCGGCCAGTGGACACCGGGAAGTGAGAGCCCGGCCGTCGCGGATCGGATTCCACCGAATCAAACCCGGCTTGGCAGCGTCGGGTCCGGCGATACGCTGTCCCGACACCACGCACATGACGCCGCACGACTCCTCCCATCCCGACTTCAACCGCCGCGACTTCTTCAGGGGCGCCTCGATGGCCGGCGTGATGGCCATGCTGGGGGCCGTGCCGATCACCGCGCAGGAGGCGGCCAAGGCGGCGGGCGAGGACAAGAACCTGCCGCAGCCGAAGGCGGACCCGAGCTACAAGGAGAAGCCCCTCGGACCGCCGGTGAACATCGGCATCATCGGATTGGGCTCACACGGCCGCGAGATCATCACCCACCTCGCCAAGCTGCCGAACGCCCCGGTGGTGGCGATCGCCGACACCTACAAGCAGTCGGTGAAGCGTGCGGCGGAGACGGCCCCGAAGGCGAAGGCCTATGCGACGGCCGAGGAGCTGCTGGCGGACGCCGACGTGAAGGCGGTGGTCATCGCCACCCCGACGCACCAGCACAAGGAGATCGCCCTGGCGGCGATGAAGGCCGGGAAGCACGTGTACCTCGAGGCGCCGATCGCGCACACCATCGAGGACGCCCGCGAGATCGCGAAGGCGGCGGCGGCGTTGCCGAAGGGGCGGATCTTCCAGTCGGGGCTCCAGTCGCGCGAGAACCCGCAGAACCACCATGTGCTGAAGTTCATCCGTACCGGCGCGACGGGGAAGGCGGCGATGAGCCGAGGGCAGTGGAACAAGAAGAACTCCTGGCGGCGCGCCTCGCCGAACCCGGAGCGGGAGAAGGCCCTGAACTGGCGCCTGTTCCGGGAGACCTCGTTGGGCCTCGCCGGCGAGGTCGGCATCCACAGCCTCGACACCGCCTCGTGGTACCTCGACAGCCTGCCGGTCTCGATGACCGGGTTCGGCGGGATCCTGCAGTGGCAGGACGGCCGAGAGGTCGCCGACACCGTGCAGCTGGTGGTCGAGTTCGCCGGCGGCGTCCGGCACACCTGGAGCGCCACGTTGGCGAACTCCTTCGAGGGTGAGCACGACATCTTCTTCGGCTCGAGCGCCGCGGTGCTGATCCGCGACAACCGCGCCTGGATGTTCAAGGAGACCGACGCCGAGCTGCTCGGCTGGGAGGTTTACGCGCGGAAGGACGACTTCCTCACCGACTCCGGCATCGCCCTGGTGGCCAACGCCACGAAGATCCTCGCCCAGGGCAAGAAGCCCGCCGAGGCCGCCTCCGAATCGGATTCACCGGTCCGCTACGCCCTCGAGAAGTTCGTCGAACACGTCAACGAAGGCACCCAACCCGAGGCGTCCGCCGAAGCCGGCTTCCGGGCCGTGGTGATGGCGGTGAAGGCCAACGAGGCCGTGACCAAGGGCGGAAGGGTGGAGATTGCGAAGGAGTTGTTTGGGGTTTGAGGACGGGGGCTGTTGGCCGTGGTCCGTTGTCCGTTGCCAGTTGTCCGTTGCCAGTTGTCCGTTGTTGGTCGTTTCGGAGCCCTTGGCTTGACTCCAGCCTTGTGACCCAAAATGGACCACTGACCACTGACCACTGACCACTGACCACTGACCACTGACCTGCCCCATCACGCCGCCAGGGCGGGCTTGAGCGGCTTCAGCTTCACCAGCGACGCGACGTCGAGGATGAGGCCCACGCGGCCGTCGCCGAGGATAGCCGCGCCGGCGAGGTTGGGGTTGTTGCGGAAGGTCTCGCCGAGGCTCTTGATCACGACCTCCTGCTTGCCGATGAGCTGGTCCACGAGCAGGCAACGCACCTGGGCGTCCGCCTCGACGACCACCACGATCGCCTCGGTCACGGGCAGCGACTGCTCGCGGATCCCGAAGTAGCTGTCGAGACGCAGCAGCGGGATCAGCCGGCCGCGGACGTTCACGACCTCCTCGCGTTCCTGCACCGAGATGATCATCTCCGGCTTGGCCCGGAAGGATTCCCGGACGGACAGGGTCGGCAGGATGAACCGCTCGGTTCCGAGTCCCACGAGGAGCCCCTCGATGATCGCGAGGGTCAGCGGCAGGTGGATGCAGAACTTGGAGCCCTTACCCGGCGTGGAATCGATGACGATCTTGCCGCGCAGCTGCTCGATGTTGCGTCGGACGACGTCCATGCCCACGCCGCGACCCGAGAGGTCGGTCACCACCTCGGCGGTGGAGAATCCGGGTTCGAAGATGAGGCCGTAGATGTCGCTGTCGCCGAGCTTGGCGTCGGGCTTCACCAGGCCGCGTTCGACCGCCTTCCTGAAGATCTTCTCCTTGGGGAGGCCGCCGCCGTCGTCCTCGATCTCGATGACGATCGCGCCGCCCTCGTGGAAGGCCTTGAGGTGGACACGTCCGAGCGCGGGCTTGCCGCGTGAGACGCGCACGTCGGGCTTCTCGATGCCGTGGTCCACGGCGTTGCGGATCATGTGCACCAGCGGGTCGCCGATGACCTCGATGATGGTGCGGTCCAGCTCGGTCTCCTCGCCTTCGGTGACGAGTTCGACCTGCTTGCCAGCCTTCATCGAGACGTCGCGGACAAGGCGGTTCATCTTCTGGAAGACCCCGCGGACGGGGACCATGCGCAGCGACATGGCCACGCGTTGGAGTTCCTTCGTGATGCGGCCGAGCTGGGCGAGGTTGCGGATGAGGATCTGGCTCTGGACGCCGGTGAGCGCGGGATCCTGCGCGACGAGGGACTGGGCGATGACCATCTCGCCGACGAGGTCGACGAGCGCGTCGAGCTTGGAGGTGTCGACCTTGATCGCGGCGCCGCCGTCCTTGGAGGCTTCGGCCCCCTTCGAGGCGGACTTCGGCGCGGATCCGGCCGTGGCGGCGGGCGTCGGCGCGGGAGGATCCGGCGGCAGCACCTTCAGGACGGGCGCGGGAACCGGAGCCGACGGAACGGCGGATGCCGGGGCCGGCGTTGGCACCGGGGCGGCGGAAGGGGTCGGCACGGAGACGGGAACCGCGGGAGCCGGGGCCGGGGCGGACGGGGAACCCGACCTCGCGATCACGGCGCGGACCGATTCCAGCAGGTGGCCGGTGGGGATCAGGATCGGTTCGCCGGCATTCTCACCGCGCAGCTGGGAGTCCATGCGGTCGACGAACCGCTTCAACGTGTCGCCTCCCTGGAGGATCAGCTCGATGACCTCGGAGTCGATGGTCAGCGTGTGCTGGCGGGCGAGGTCGAGCAGGGACTCGAGTTCATGGGCGAGGCGGTTGATCGGACGGAGGTTCAGGAAGCCGGAACCGCCCTTGAACGTGTGGAACGCACGGAAGATGGAGTTGAGGGTGTTGGCGTCGGTCGGGCTTTCCTCGAGGGTCAACACACCCAGCTCGATGTTCTGCAGGTGCTCCTGGGATTCGTTGGTGAACTCCCGCAGCAGTTCGGCGTCGTCGGCGAGGTTCAGCACCAGCGGGTCGACGGCGGCACCGGCACCGGCACCGGCGTCGGCGGCCGGAGCGGCTGGAGCGGCGGTGGCCGGTTCGGCGGACGGCGTGGTTCCGGCGGAAGGGATGGCACCGAGGGAGGCGGGCAGGGCCGGGAGGGGAGTTCCCCGCGTGGCCGGCCCCATGGCCGACTGGAGCCAGGAGATCCAGTCCCTCAGGCGGGTGAGTTCCTCAGCGGGAAAGGCGCCGCCGGCGTCGAACACGCGGTCCACGGAGGACCGCAGGGCGGCGACCGCGTCCACGAGGGGCGTGGGCACCCCGCCACCCGGAGCCGACACCAGGTCCTGCATGTCGGAGACCAGCGAGTTCGAGGGAAGGAGGCCGTCGTCCTTGCCGGGAGCGGCGAAGACGAGTTCGAGGGCCAGCTTCTCGGTCAGCGCGGAAAGCGCCTCCAATGGGGAAGGAGCGGGGTTGGACATAAGGATCCAACCCGGTATCGGCCGGGGCGACGGATACCTTGAGGAGGAGCCGCATCCGGCCCGAAGCCGCTCAGGTACCGCGGTCGGCCCTTGCAAGCATCCATGCGCCAATCCCTTGGAACAGGGCGTTGGGAACCCAGAGCAGGTACTGGGGATGCAGGTTCGGGCGGGTTTCGAGGGCCTGTGCGAGGATGATGAACCCGTAGTAGGCGAGCAACAGGACGAGGGCCATGGCGACGCCGACGTTGGTCTCGCGGCGGTGGGCGCGGATGCCGAGGGGGATGCCGACCAGCGTGAAGCCGAGGCAGGCGAAGGAAAAGCCCACCTGACGGTGGATCTGGACCTCGATCGGCGTGACATCCACCCCTTCCCCGCGGCGCAACCGGCGTTCCGCGAGCAGTTGGCGCAGGGACATCTCGCTCAGCTTGGGAGGATCCTGCCGGCGCGGACGGAAGCTCGAGATGGGTTCGACACGTTCCTCGGCCGAGATGCCCTGCCAGGTGCCCGCCATGAGAAGCAGTCCCTGGCAGTTCCTGAGGGCGAGCTCCGACGGGAAACGGTTCGTGTCCCGGCGCAGTTCGGCTTCCGGGGCGAAGAGGTCGAGGTAGCAGACGCCGTTGGTGAAGGCGAAGACGCGGACGTCGCGCATCTGGTCGCCCTCGATCCGCCGGGCGTAGAGCGTGACCGAGCCGAGTTCGATGTAGCGACCTTCGCCCAGGGAGAGGTTCGAGGTGTCGCGGACGACGGTGTCGCGGAGTTCCTTGAAGGCGACGCGGGCGCGGGGACCGAGGTCGCAGTTGAACCAGGCGCAGACCCCGCAGAGGGCGAGGGACAAGGCCACCACCGGCATCACGGCCGACACCAGGCTGATCCCGGCCGCGCGGACCGCGGTCAACTCCTGGTCGGCGCTGAAGCGTCCGAAGGTCAGCAGCGTGGCCGTGAGCATGCCGATCGGCAGGGAGAAGCTGAGGACGAAGGGGACGAGCAGGGCGAGCGCCTGGAGGAGGACCCCAGCCGTGGCCTTGGGGCTCGCGAGCAGGTCGAGGACGTCCTTGAGCACGTTGCCGAGCAGGAGGACGAAGGTGAAGACGCCGACGGTGACGACCAGCGTGGCCGCAACCTGCCGGAGCAGGTAGAGGTGCAGGGTCTTCATGGGGTCGCGCCGATCACGGGGCCAAACTCCGCCAACCCACCCCGCCGAGTCCAGCGTGTTGAACGTCGGCCCCGGGCGCCTTCCGCCGGATCGGCACACCCGGCTCCCGAGGTGCCGGGACGGCCGGTGTTCCAGCCGGAATCCAGGTCGGGGCCGGAGGCCCAAGGCAACCCGGGTCCTCGACGGCGATTTTTGGCCACTGGACCCCTGCGGACCCGATGCTAAGGTCGGCACCCGGACGGCAATCCAGCGCCGAAGAATGGCAATCGGCAGGAAGCGTCCGCGTCAGTCCCCAACGAGGCTGACCCCGCCTGTGACGAACCTTGGTTCCATACGCCGACAGCCCGGTCCAACCCGACCGGGCCTTTCCGGCTTCACGCTCGTGGAACTGCTGGTCTCCGTCGCCATCATCGCCCTGCTGGCGGCCATGCTGCTGCCGGCGCTGGGCAAGGCCCGCTATCGGGCGTCGCAGGTCAACGAACTGTCCTCCGCCCGCCAACTGCTCGTCGCCTGGCGGGTCTATGCGGACGACCATTCGGACTCGGTGCTGCCCGGATACCGCTATGGGCTGGAAGCGGTCGACTTCGAGGGCCGACCCGTTCCGCACCCGATCAACGCCCGTTATCCGTGGCGGATCGCCCCGTATCTCGGGAAGAACTTCGACGCGCTCTACATCAACGAGAACCGGCGGACCCTCGACGCGTTCCGTCGCATGGAGAATCCGGACCTCTCGACCTATGCCGCATCGGTGTTCCCGTCCTTCGGCATCAATTCCGTGTTCATGGGAGGCGACGACCTGGAGCTTCCCCCGACCGACCGTGCGTTCGACCGGTTCGGGAGGTTCTGCGTGCTGAAGTCGGCGGAGATCCAGCAACCGGCCGAGATGATCGCCTTCGCCTCGGCGCGCGGACCGTTCGAGGGCAAGGTCGTCCCCGGCTATTTCGTGGTGAAGCCGCCCTACCTCAACGCCCGCCGCTGGGCGGTGGACTGGAACCCGGAGGACGGCCCGGAGGCCTGGGGCAACGTGCATCCGCGCTACAACCTCCGTGCGGTGGGCGCCTTGGCCGACGGCCATGTCGAGAACCTCGACCGGCGGCGCCTGCAGGACATGCGCCTGTGGTCGAACCTGGCGGACCGGCCCGACTGGACGCTGCGTGCGGTGCAGTAGGCGCGCGGCCGCAGCGGACCGCGAATCGGACCGCGGCAGCGACCGTGGTGCGGCGCCCACGACGGATTCCCAATTTTGCCTTTGTCTCCGGGGAGGAGAACGCGGGTAGGATGGCCGGAGCCGACCCGACCCGACCCGATGACCGAAGTCCTTCCGGAGCAGGATTCCCTCCTGGATGAAACCGCCCTCGCCTCGGGGCCGGCCGCGGAAGCCTATCGGACGCTGCGGGAGCGCCTGACGGAGCTGGGTCCGCAGGGCCAGTCGGGACTCACCGAACGCAGCCGCCGCCTGATGCGGGACCTCGGGGTCACATTCGCCCTGTACGACGAGGGGGACGCCGGGGACTGGATCGTTCCGTTCGACGCCTTCCCGCGGATCATCGGTCCGGAGACCTGGAACTTCCTGTGCCGGGGCGTCCTCCAGCGGCTCGGGGTGTGGAACGAGTTCTTCCGGGACATCTACGACTCCCAGGAGGCGCTCAAGGCCTCGGTGATCCCGTTCGAGCTGGTCTACGACGACCCCGGCTACCAGCGCAACGCGATGGGACTCGCGGTGCCCGAGGACACCTTCGTGCATCTCGCGGCGTTCGACCTCGCCCGGGACGCGCGCGGACGGTGGGTGGTGATCGAGGACTACGTGGGGAACGTCACCGGCGTGACCTACGGGCTGCAGGCGCGGGCGGTGGTCTCACAGGCGGCGCCGGACCTCCTGGAGACGGCCGACGTGGCGCCGGTGCAGGGGTATCCGACGGAACTGCTGGAGCACCTGCGCGGGTTCGCGCGGGGCGTGCAGGAACCCCGCGTGGTGCTGCTCTCGCCGGGCGCCTACAACAGCGCCCACTACGAGCACAGCTGGCTTGCGCGCCAGATGGGCATCCCGCTCGTGCGCGGAGGCGACCTGATCGTCCTCAACTCGCGCTGCTACCTGAAGACCATCGGCGGCCTGGAGCCGATCGACGTCATCTACCGGCGCCTCGACGACGCCTACATCGATCCGGTGGCCTTCCGTCCGGACAGTTCGCTGGGGGTGCCCGGACTGATGACCTGTGTCCGCAAGGGCACGGTGACCATCGCCAACGCGATCGGTACGGGGCTGGGCGACAACCGTGCGATCGCGGCCCTGTTGCCGCGGCTTTCGCGCTTCTACGGGAAGGGGACGCTGCAGATCCCGACCATCGAGCGGCGCCTTTGCGGGGATCCGGACCAGTTGGACATGGTCGAATCGTCGCCGGAGAACTGGATGTTCCAGCACGTGCATGAACGGTCCAACCGGCTGGTGTGGCATCCGAGGGACCTGCCTGCGGAGGATCGGGCCGAGTTCCTGCGTGAGCTGCGGAAGGATCCGGAGCGTTACGTGGCGGAACCGTACCTTCCGCGCACCACGTTGCCGACCGTCGGCGCCGGGATGTCGCCGCGCCACGCGGGACTGCGGCTCTTCGTCTTCGGCGGACGCCAGCCCCGGGTGTTTCCGCTGGCGTTGACGCGGCACGCGACGCAGGAGGATTCGAGGATCATCTCCAGCGGCCTGGGCGGCGGGATCCGCGACACCTGGATCCTGCGTGACGGAAGCCGGCCGGCCGGGGAGGCCGGACGCGGATCTTCGACGGTGTTGGTCGCCCACCAGCGGCGTCTGCGCCTCGGCAGCCGGACGGCGGACAGCCTCTACTGGATGGGGCGCTACAAGGCGCGGGCGGAGCAGACCACGCGGACGTTGCATGTCCTGCGCCGGCTTCGGGACGAGACCGCGGGGCGGGACCAGCAGGGGCTGCTTTCGCGGCTCTGGGCGGCGCTGGATCGGCCGTCGGTGGATCCGGACGACGACGCGCAGCATCCGGGCGCGGTGCGGTCGGTGCTGTTCGACACGGGGAACGCGGACAGCGTGTTGAGCTGCACGCGGTGGCTGCGGGACAACGCGCGGGCGACCCGGGAATCGATCCCGCCGGAGGTCTGGATGGTGATCCACCGGATGCACCTGCTGGCGGCCGGGGCCGCGGAGGGGAAGGCGGACGAGGATCCGGTGCGGCTGCTGGAGTTCGAGCAGCACTTCCTGGACACCACGGACACCCTGGCCGGCGCGGCGACCAAGAACATGCTGCACGACGACGCCTGGCATTTCTGGCAGCTGGGCCAGAACGTGGAGAGGGCGCTCGCCACCACCCGCATCGCGCGCCGTTTCCTCACCGACCCGCGCGGGCCGGAGGGCGAGGACGCCGCCGGCGAAGGGCATCTCGACGCGGTCCTGCGCGTGTTGTCCTGCCAGTACGCCTACCGGAGCCTCTATCAGGCGCGTCCGACCGCCCCGAACATCGCGGCGCTGGTCCTCCAGGACCCGGCTTTGCCCCGCTCGGTGTTGGGCTGCCTGGGGGAGATCGAGGAAAGCCTCGAGTTCGTGGGAGGAGGCGGGCGTCGTTCCCCGACGGCCTCCTCGCCGTTGCGCACCGCGGCGAAGCTTTCCGGAACGGTGGAGTTCGCGGACCTGGCCTCGCTGTTCACGCCGCCGGCGGGCCGGGCCCGGCCGCCGTTGGGCGCCTGGCTGGACCAGCTCGCCGCCGACCTGGGCGTGCTGTCGACGGAGATCAGCGACCACTACCTCCACCACCAGGCGTTCAACATCCTGCGCTGACCCGGACGATGCGTTTCCACATCGAACACACCACGGAGTACGTCTATCCGCAGCCGGCGCTGGAGAGCTTCAGCGAACTGCGGCTCCGTCCGCGGGATTCGCTGCGCCAGAAGGTCTCGCGCCACCAGACGCTGATCGAGCCGGGCGTGCTGGTGGAGTCGCACATCGACTACTTCGGGAACTTCGTGGAGACGATCTCCATCCCGCACCGGCACCAGCGGCTGGTGGTCTCCTCGGCCTGCGACGTCGAGACGAAGCCGTTCAACGACGCGCTGTCGGCACTGGACCTGACCATCGCCGAGGCCCGGCAGATGTACCAGGACCGCAGGCGCGAGCTGCACGACTTCCTGCGGCCGTCTCAGTTCATCCGGCCGGTGCCGGCCGTCCACGAGCTGGCCGGGGAGTTCCTGCCGGCCGACGCGCCGTTCGCGGCGTCGCTGCTCGGGCTCAACACGCACCTCTTCCAGACCCTGAAGTACCGGCCCGGGGTGACGGATTCCGGCACCGACGTGGAGCAGTTCCTCACCTCGCGGGAAGGCGTCTGCCAGGACTTCGCCCACCTGATGATCGCCATCTGCCGCGTCGCCGGCATCCCGGCGCGCTACGTGAGCGGCTACATCGAGACCGACCCGCCGCCCGCGGCCGAGGACGGCTCGGCGACCGGGACGCTGATCGGGGCGGTGGCCACCCACGCGTGGCTCGAGGTGTACACGCCGACCGGCTACTGGGTGGGACTGGACCCGACGAACGACATGATGGACGGGGAGCGACACGTCCAGATCGGCATCGGACGCGACTACGCGGACGTGCCGCCGATGAAGGGCATCTTCAAGGGCAGCCGGGCCCAGATCCTCAACGTCCAGGTGCGGATGACGCGGGAGGAGTGAGCCGCTCGGCGCGCTCGTGTTCGAGGCGCTTGGCGTAGCGGACGAAGGTCTCGAAGGCGACCATCCCGGCGACGCAGAAGCCGGCCCAACCGTCGAGGAAGCCGCGTCGGACGACATAGCCCCGGATGAAGCGCCAGAGCGGCCGGAACACGAGGTCCCGGCCCCGGAAGCCCTTCCCGGCCCGCCGTTGTCCGGCCACGAAGAGGTCGGAATAGGAGTTCACCTTGCGGACGTGGTGGGACAGGTCCGTGAAGCTGAAGTGGTGCAGGTCGGACCGCAACGGGACGACCCGTCCTCCGACCTCGAGCCGGTCGTGGGGATCCACGCCGGTCCAACCGCCTCGGCCGCGGCGCCAGAGACGCGTCTTGCGGTCCGGGTACCAGTCCCCGTGCCGGATCCAGGTTCCCATGTAGAAGGTGAGGCGGGGCATCGAGAAGGCGTCGATGCCGGCGGCCTTGTCCGGAGTGCCAAGCCAGGTGCGGATCTCCGACCGGAGTTCGGGGGAGACGACCTCGTCGGCGTCGAGTCCGAGCAGCCAGGGATGCGAGGCCTTACCCGCAGCGGAGTTCTTCTGTGCGACATGCCCCTTCCAAGGCTCGCGGAAGACCCGGGCGCCGTGGGCGAGGCAGATCTCCTCGGTGGCGTCGGCGACCTCCTGGTTGAGCACGACGACGATCTCGGAAGCCCAGCCCGCGACGCTGGCCAGGGTGCGGCCGATGCGCCGTTCCTCGGCGCCCGAGATGAGGCAGACGGAGATGGGAAGGAGGTCCACCGTGCGGAGGAGCCTATCCGGGAGGACCTCCGCGGAGGAACCGGAATCCGGGGCGGGTCCGCGCGGCGATTCCCCGTTGCCCCGGGTCGACGGGCTCGCGCAGGCTGGCGCCGTGAGCGCCTCCGAAACCATGGATGTCCGGCCGTTGGGCGGCACGGGTCTACTCCGGACCCTGCACGGGCTCGTTCCGCTGGGACGCAAGTACCACCCGTTGCTGTCGCTCCTGAACGGGCGCCGCGGCCTGGCGGCGCTGCCCTTCGGCGGTGCGGAACTCGTCCACCCGCTGGCCTGGTCGAAGGCGGCCACGGGCCTGTTCCTGGCGGGCGAGGGCTATGTCCCGGAGGTGCGGCTGCTTCCGCCGATCCTGGAGCCGCTGAAGGACGGGCTCCTGGTGGACGTGGGGGCGAACATCGGCATCTATCCCCTGCTCTTCCGCAGGCACTCGCGCCTGCCGATCGCGGCGTTCGAACCGCAGCCGCTGCTGTTCCGCCTGCTCGAGGCCTGCGTCCGCCACAACGGCTGGAAGGACGTCGAATGCCACAACCTCGCGTGCGGCGACTCCGAGGGCGAGGTCCCGTTCTCCATCGGACTCAACGGCGAGGTGGCCACCGGCGACGCGGCGCGCGAGGCGATCCGACTGGCCGACCTCGACCTCGCCGAGGCGATCCACGACACCCATGCGGCACGGAAGTCGGTGATGGTCCCGCTGACCACGCTCGACGTCGCCCTGGCGGGGCGGAAGGTCGCGTTCCTGAAGATCGACTGCGAGGGATTCGAGTTCCGCATCCTCACCGGAGCCCGCCGGATCCTCGCGGAACAGCGTCCGATCCTCTTCGTGGAGGTGCACCCGCTCGGGCTCGAGAAGTTCGGCAGCTCGGCCCAGGGCGTCCTCGACCTCCTCTCGCCGCTCTATGAGCTCGAGGGCTGGGATTTCAGCGAAAGCCGCTTCGGCTCGAAGCTGTCGCGCAGCCTCGCGAAACACCGGCCGACCGAGGGACGCAAGTTCGACTCGATGGGGTCGTTCCTCGACGCCGCCCGACAGGAGCCCCGCCCCACCCAGCTCTACCTGGTCTGCCGTCCGAAGTCCCGGTGACGGTGCGGCCGGGCCTCAGGGCCGCTGGCCGACGCGGGCGACGACGATCAGGGAGCGGCTGAAGAGAAGCGGTCCCGCGTTCATCTGGCGGATCACCTCGTCGCATTCGGCCGGATCGGCGTCGGGCTCGGCACGCCGGATCCGGGAGGCCCAGAACCGGCCGAGCAGGAAGACCGGATAGAGGAAGGGCACGAGCCACTTCCGCTTCCACTTGTCCCCGTCCACGGCCTCGACGCGGGCCCCTCGGTAGTGGAAGTGGTACCGGATCTGGAGATAGGTCATCGGCGCGATGTGGCCGCGGTCCCGCTGTTCGCCGGGCGCCAGCTGGCGGCACATCCACGGGCCGTACTGGTAGTGGAACCCGGTGGCGAAGAAGCGCAGCCGCGAGAAGGCGTTCTGGAGGTTCGGCGTCGAGAGGACCACCCGTCCGCCGGACCGCGTGATGCGGACGAGCTCCCCGATCAGCGCCTGCGGGTCGAGGACGTGCTCGAGGCCTTCCAGGCAGGTGACCGTGTCGAAGGAGGCGTCGTCGAAGGGCAGCCGGCCATTGAGGTCGGCGAAGACGTAGTCGGAGCGCTCGCGGTTGATGTCGGCGCAGACGACCTCATGGCCCGCCTTGCGGAGCTCCGTGGCGAGCAGGCCGTTTCCGGCGGGGATGTCCAGGATGCGCTGGCCCGCCGGTCCGCCGCAGACGTGCCCATACACCTTGGCCATGTAGCCGGTGAAGTTGGGCACATGGGAGAAGTCCGTGCTGAGCATCGTGGTCCGGAGGTTGCCGCGTGGCCTTGTGCGGCGACAAGGAAAAGGCCCCGTCGACCCGGGTCGACGGGGCCCTGAGGGGCGGGAATCGCGAAGCGATCAGGTCACTTCGCGGCCACCGAACCCGGGATGGCGTTCACCGAGCACTGGAACTCCTGCTCGATGGCCGTGCCGTCCTTGGCCTTGATCTGGAACTTGATCTCCAGCTGGTTCACCGGACGGAAGTCCTGGATCTCGAGGTCCACGGTGCGGCCGTCGGCGCCGACCGTCGCGCTCTTCACCGCCACGTTCTCGCGGCCCTTCTTGTTCGGATCGGAGACGAGGTAGGTCGCGGAGCCGTAGTCGGAGGTGCGGCGGTAGTTCCAGCGGCGCGCGGAGAAGTTCTGGGCGTCGCCGGCTTCCTTGGCGTCCAGCGGATGGGTGAAGGTGAGGCGGAGACCCTTCGACGTGACCTTGAGGGACTCGATGGAGTGGACCGGCTTGCCGGTGTAGCGGACGCGGTCGAACCCGGAGATCTTGACCGCCTTGGTCTGCCAACCCTGGAGGCCGGCCACGTAGAGCTGGCCGTCGGCGCGGTTGAAGCGGCCGCGCATCGCGGAGCTGGCGAACTTCACGGGGAACTTCACCACGCCGCCCTGGACCTGTCCGTCGACCTCGTCCTGGAGCACGAGGTAGAGCGCGCACTGTCCGTAGCTCATGTGGAGCATCCGCTTGGAGAACGGCCCCCACTTGTCGCTGTCCACCCACACCTGTCCGCCGCCGGAGTTGTCGTACTCGTCGTGCGACATCCAGGTCAGCGGCTGGCGGAACGACTTCACGTCGGCGCCATGGGCGAGGTCCTCGACACCGTAGAAGCCGCCGGGCTTCACCCAGTTGATCGGGCAGGTGGGCACCCAGGTGCCCTCGTTGTCGCCGGTGGTGATCTGGCCGTTCCACGGGTTCACGCCGATGCCGTTCGGGGCGCGGAAGCCGGTGGCGACGGTCTCGAACCGCTTGCCGTCCGCGCTCACCTTCATGAGCGTGCCGGCGTCGCGGGAGATGGTCTCGAAGCCACGGCCGCCACCCTTCACCGGTCCGGCCTTGGCGAAGTAGAAGTTGCCCTGCGCGTCGGTCTGCAGGTCGAAGAGGAACTCGTGGAAGCCCTCGGTCGAGGTGACCGCGTTGTTGAAGTTCTCGTAGTAGTCGGCCTCGCCGTCGCCGTTGACGTCATGGTAGCGGGTCAGCTGGTCGCGGCCCGAGGTGTAGACGACATCGTTGACGATCCGGAGCCCGAGGGTCTCGTACATGCCGGAAGCGAAGCGCTTCCACTTCAGGTTCTGCAGCCCCTCGTCGATGCCGGAGACGATCCAGAGGTCGCCGTCCCAGGTGCAGACCGCGGCGCGCTTGCCGTCGGCGAAGAAGTCGAAGCCGCCGATGCGCACGCGGCGCTTCCACGGGTTGTCGACCGGCGGGGTGATGTTGTCGACGACGTAGGCGCCGTCGCCCTTGCCCACGACACCCTTGGTCTCGACGAGCTGGGGCCAGCGGGCGGGACCGCCCTTGGAGATGTCGGCGAAGGCCACGGGCGTGGCGGCGGCGGTCTCGAAGGCGGCGGAACCGGAGGCGGGTCCGCTCCAGACGGCGACCCGGAAGGGCTGCGAGACCCGGGAGCCGGCGGGGAGATGCACGTACACGCGGCCGTCCTTCACCTTGAGCGCGGCGCCCTTGGGAAGGCCCGAGGCCCGGATGCGGGTGCTCACGCCGTTGCCGGTGTAGGTGACCGTGCCGTTGTCGACCTTGCTGTCGGCGCCCTCGACGTCGGCGACGAGGATCGAGAAGGCCGAGGTGGTCTTGCGGCTCTTGAAGAAGAGGAATCCGCGGGCGGGAGCGGCGACCTGGAAGGTGCGGAAGTAGACCGTCTGGTCGCCGGCGGCGACGGCGGACGGCTGCTCGGAGACGCGCATGTCCCCGGCGACGGTGTATTCCAGCTGGACGCGGTCGCCGGCGAGGCGGAGGCCGCCCCAGCGGACGACGGAGTCGCTGGTCGGTCCGAACGGCTCCTTGCGGGAGTCCTTGAACTCCTCGCCGAGGGAGACGCCGGGGACCACCGCGGTGCCGAACTGCTGGGTGCCCACGATGGAAGGATGGCCGCCATGGGCACCGTCCCAGGTGACACCGTGGGTGTTGATGTAGCCACCGGTCCATCCGGCCGCGACGCGGCAGAGGTCGGTGTCGAACAGGACGTTCGCGCCGGCGCCGCCGGGAAGGCGGATCGCGAGGCCCTTCATGGCGGTGTTCTTCGCCGGGAAGGAGGCGCCGATGCAGGCGCCCTGGAAGGGGAAGTCCTTCTGGAGGAGGCTTTCGTTGACCTTGTCGTTCGAGGCCGCGGAGGCGCTCAGCGCCAACACGGCAACGGCGGCCAGAAGGGCGACCGGGCGGAGTCCCGGGATGTGGATTCGTTCGGATTGCATGATCTACGTGTCAGGCTCGGTTCTTATGCCAATTCCGCAACCGTCGAGGCCCATGGAAGGCCGGCGGTACGGAAGGTACAGCCCCTCCAAGACGGGGGCGGGCGACCGGGCATTCAACCCCGAATTCACGGATCCCGCCAAGGCCGTTCCGGAGGATGGACGTGGATTTCCGCGGCCGGGGCGCGGTTGACCGGGCCGTCCGTTTCCGGCCCGATAGGGGAACCATGAAACTCCTTCCGCTTCGCATCGCCCTCGCCGTGGCCGCGTCCTTGGCCGGATCCGCCGCCGACTGGGCGGCCTATCGGGGACCCAACCACGACGGGACCAGTTCCGAACGCATCGCCACGTCGTGGCCGGTCTCGGGACCCAAGGTGCTCTGGAAGGTGCCCAGCCAGGCCGGCTTCAGCTCCTTCGCCGTCGCCAAGGACCGCTGCTTCGTCCAGGAGCTCCGGGACGTGGACGGCGTGCTCCAGGAGGCCCTGGTGGCCCGTTCCACGAAGGACGGCAAGGAGCTGTGGGTGCGCGGGCTGGGCACGATGAAGACCGGCGACGGCGGCGACGCCGGGACCGACGACAACAAGGGCGGCGACGGACCGCGGTCCTCGCCGTCGGTCGCGGGCAAGCTCGTGTACACGGTCTCCGCCAGGCTGGTGGTGCAGGCGTTCGACGTGGCCACCGGCAAGGAGGCCTGGAAGCGCGACCTCGTGAAGGAGCACGCCGGACGCAACATCTCCTGGCAGAACGCGCAGTCGCCGGTGGTGGAGGACGGACGCCTCTTCGTGGCCGGAGGCGGCCCCGGCGAGAGCCTGCTCGCCCTGGACGCCAAGTCCGGTGCCACGCTGTGGAAGATCGGCGACGAGAAGATGACCCACGCCACCGCCATCCCGACGACGATCCACGGCGTCCGCCAGATCGTCTGGTTCGTGCAGTCGGGGCTGGTGTCCACGGATCCGGCGAGCGGCCGCGAACTGTGGAAGTTCGCCTTCCCCTACAAGGTTTCGACGGCCGCCTCGCCGGTGGTCTCGGGCGACATCGTGTACTGCTCCGCCGGCTACGGCGTCGGGGCCGCGGCGGCGCGGGTCTCCAAGGCCGACGGGAAGTGGACCGCCACCGAGATCTACCGCTTCCCCGGCAACAAGCCCCTCGCCAACCACTGGTCCACGCCGGTCCTGAAGGACGGCCACCTTTACGGCATGTTCCAGTTCAAGGAATACGGCTCGGGACCGGTCAAGGCGGTGGACATCGCCACCGGCACCGTGAAGTGGGAAAAGGGCGGATTCGGCCCGGGCCACGTGGTCCTGACCCGTTCCGGCGTGCTCGCGCTCGACGACGACGGGGAACTGGTCCTGTTCGAGGCCCAGCCCGGCGCCTACAAGGAACTCGCCCGGGCGAAGGTGCTGGAAGGCAAGTGCTGGACGACCCCGGTGGTCTCCGGCGGACGCGTCTTCGCCCGTTCGACGAAGGAAGCGGTCTGCCTCGAGGTCACGCCGCGCTGAAGCGCGGGCGTTTCGGTCCGGGACCGGTGGGGCGGTTGGCACGAACCGCGGCCCGCCGGTCCTAGAACACGCGGGCGGCGCTGACGGCGAACCAGTAGATCAGCACGCCGATCCCGGCGGCGGCGCCGAGGATGGCGAGCATCCAGCCCCACCAGGACCGGGGGATCCGGAGCGGGGCGACACCGGCGCCGGCCTCCTTGCGGCGGTAGAGGCGCCAGGCGATCCACAGCGATCCGACCGAGCATCCGGCCAGGAGCGGAACGGAGAGATGGCCGTTCAGGCGTTCAAAGCGTTGTTCCTCCCACTGCACGGCCAACCGCATGAGCGCCAGCGCCCCCAGCAGCCCCCAGAGCCAGGAGGTGAAGGCGAGCGTGCGGCCGGTGGAGAGCAGCGCCACGGAGAAGCCGAGCGCGAACACCGTGAAGGGGAACCCGATCATCAGGCTGTAGAGCAGCATGGAGGGATTGACGTCCCCGAGCGTGATGCCGGCGCTGAGGAAGGCGCGGACGACGACATCCGCCAACCGGTCCTCGAGCAGGTACACCCCGGCGCCCGAGATGAACACGGTGAGTCCGCCGCCGAGGGCCAGTCGGGATAGGAACCGCTCCGTGCGGGTGACCGGGTAGGCGAAGGTGAACTCCTCCACGCCGTGGATGACGTCCACGCCGCCGAACGCAGGGCCGGCGACCAACGCGAAGAGGATGCCCGGGGTCAGGACCCAGAGCGGGTGGGCCAGCATCGGCACGGCCCAGACGGTCCCCAGCCACACGAGCAGCGTGAGCAGGATGAGGTGCGCATGGGCGAACCACTCGGCCCAGAGCAGTCCGTGCCAGCGCCGCAGGCGGGGCCATCCCGGCTCGGGACGCCCCGGGGAGACCTCTTCGTCGGGGACCAGCGTCAGGTCCGGGTTGCGGCCGGCTTCCATGTTCAGAGCCGGGCCGGGGCGGGCGGCAGGTCGAGGTACAGGTCCCAGGGATAGTCCTCGGCCACCGGACCCGGGCTGGAACTGACCTGGGGTGGCGAGCCGTCGGGACGCAGGACCCTCCGGTTGACGACCGCGCCGTCCTGCTGGACCCGCAGCGTCTTGCCTTCGAAGTCGAGGTGGCTGGCACGGCCCTGGGACTGCTGGCGCAGGGCGATGCCGTGGAGTTGGCACACCGCGAGGCCGGCCTGGCGTCCGCCCGAGTTCAGCCGCTCCCACGCCACCCGTCTCCAGCCGAACGGATGGAGGTAGGAGAAGTCCCGGGTCTCGGCCGTCTCCCGCAGTTCCTGTTCGAAGGACAGCCCTTCGGGGTCACGCTGGTGGAGGACCCAGTCGGGCTGTTGGCTCGCGTTGGCGCGGTTGCCCCAACCCCGCAGCTGGTTCGTGGAGGCGCCGCCGTCGGCCGGGGCGGGCCTCGAGGCGGGATCGGAGGGACACAGGATCCGGGACCCGCGTCCCAGCGGATTCGAACGTTCCGCCAGGTGGGAAAGGCTGCGGGGACGCCGCGACGTCTCCTTCTGGTAGAGTTCGTTCGCCAGCGCGATCTGGCGGAGGTTGTCGAGGCACTGGAGCTCCTTCACCCGGGCCGATGCCCGAGCGACACCGGAGGCGGCGAGGGTCGCGGCCACGCCCAGCAACGCCGCCACGGTGAGCAACTCCACCAGCGTGAAGCCGCGGTCGCGCCCCGTTCCGGTTCGTCCGGCTTGCTGGCGGGAAGGCTTGTTCACGGAGCCTGGAAGGACACCGGCCAAAGTCCGGCATCACCCCGGGGAATCCACAGGGTTCCCGAACCCGCGGCCGCGGCGGTCGAGGGGTCCACCCACACGCTGCAGGACCGTTCCGCCGTGCCCGAGACCCGGAAACCGGCGCCGGCTGGATCCGACCCGAGGACCGTCATCCGGAGCTCCCCTTCGGCGAGGAGGAGCGGCCCGACCTCGAAGAACCGGTGGGTGCTCCCCGGAAGCGTGGCGGTGCCATAGGTCTCCAGCGTGCCCTCGCGGCTGAGGGCCCACGTCTCCACGACGTGCCGGCCCGACGATCCCACCAGGATCCGGCCGTCCGCACGGACCCACACCGGAGCCTCGCCACGGTCGGGCAGCTGCCGGGAAGCGACCAGACTGGCTCCCACGCCGTCGTAGGCCAGGGCCAACAGGGAGGACGAGACGCTTCCGGACATGCTCCAGGCGTTGGTCTTCGAATACAGGAGGTGCCCACCATGGGAGATGCCGACGAGGTCGCCCGGGAGCGCCACCTTCGGACGGACCACCGGATCGGTGGCGTCGGCGAAATCCACCACCGTCAGGGCGTGGTGGGTGTGCCAAGAGCCCTGTCGATGCCACCAGAGGGGGAAGCCGTCCACCCGGTTCGTCCCGACCGCCAGCGGAGGGACCCATTCCGAGGTCGTGGCCGAGGTGAACACCTTTCCGTCGGCCACGTACACCCGGTCGATGTCGACCTGGGAAAGTCCGACCCGCGAGGCCAGTTCCGGGGCCTCGGGAACGGAGATGTCGAAGGCGAGGATCTCCGTTCCACCCCAACCGTACATCATCGGGAATCGCCCGACCGGACCGGCGGAGTCCGCGAAGGCGAAGTAGGGATAGGCGCCGCCTTGGCCGACGAAGGCGAGGACGCCCGGTGCCAGCCAGTGGGCCTGGCAGGTGGAGCCGGCCCAGGAATCGGGGGAGTTGGTCAGGGAAACGGAGCCGAGGCGGCTCAATCCGGAGGCGTGCACCCGGATCACATCGAGCACGGTCTCGCCCGGCACCCGGACGTCCACAAGCTGGGTCACCACGACCGAATTGGTCGCAAGGACAGGGGCCTGCCATTCCTCGTGCTGGACGACGACGCGATTGGTGACGGGCAGCGGAGGCACCGGTTCCAGGGTGCATCGACGGACCACGATGTTGGTGGGATGGGACGGGGAACCGGGCGACGCGGGGATCTCGACCGTGCGGACGGTCTCCGAGCAGACCTCGATCGGCGGCTGCGGCACCATGCTGGTCACCTCGTTGGTGACCGTCCGCAGGATCGGCGGGACGGCCCGCCAGAAGACCACGGTGTTGGTCCGGAACACCGACTCGGTGCGGTAGGAGTCGGCCCCCCGCCGCAGCAGGTGGAGAAGGCCGTCGCGGAAGGCGGCCCCGACCAACGGCTTCCCGTCCAATGCGAGCGAGGCGAGGAGCGTGTCCGGATCGCCGGAGGTCGACAGGCCCACGGAGAGGGGACCGAAGCCGCCGTTTCCGCCGGTCCAGCGGCCGGAGGCGACCTGGACGAGCCGGTCGCCATGGAGGAAGACGCGGTCCACGGGCCGCGAGAGATCCAGGACCGACCGGACCACCGGATGGTCCGGATCCGCGATGCCCGCGGAGACCAGCTCCCCGGCGGACAGGCTGAGGACATGGTCGGCGACGAGCGTTGCGCGCCGGGCCTGGGCTTCATGGGAGATCGTGCCGCGCAGGGTCAGGGAATCTCGGCCGAACTCCATCAGCTGCATCCCCTGGAACCAGTCGTTGGTGCCGCGCCGGCCATGCCAGGGCAGCAGGACCAGCCCACGGTCGGCGAAGACCCGGAAGGCCTTCTCGTCGGCGTTGGCCTCGCTCCAGGACCAGCCGTCCCCGAGGAAGACCTTGTCCAGCAGGGCGGGCACGGAGGGATTGGAGACGTCGAAGAGCGAGACCGCGGCGCGGCTTCCTTCGGCGCCCATGGCCAGCAGTCGGTCGCCCATCGGCTCTATGTAGGTCGACCAGCCCGGGACCTCGAGTTCTCCACGGACGAAGGGCCGGGTCGGGTCGGCGAGGTCGACGATCCAGAGCGGGTCCACCTGCCGGAAGGTCACGACGTAGGCGCGTCCGGCGTCGTAGCGGGTGGCGAAGACGTTCTCGTTGGTGACGAGGTTCAGCAGGCCCAGCCGGACCGGCGCGGCGGGGTCCGACACCGAGAAGGTCTCGAGGACGACCCGCGGGGGCTGGAAGCCGGCGGCGTTCCCGTTCCAGCGACCATCCACCTGCGACACCACCGTGAGCACCTCGCCGTCGAGGCCGAACTTGAACTTGTCGGCCACGCGCCCGGAGGTGCTGAAGGATCCCGTCCGGCGGAGCAGGCCGGACCGGTCCGACACGTCGAAGACCTCGACGACGTTGGTCGTGACCGGCTGGCCGAAGCCGAGGCCGTCGAACCAGCCGAAGGCGTTTGAGGACTTGGCGACGAAGAGCAGACGGTCGGTGGCGTGGATGGCCGTGGGCGATTCCGTCGACCGGATCGAGGATCGGACGACCGGAGCCGCGGGATCGGAGAGGTCCACGCTGGAGACCAGGGTGAAGGCCTCCGAGACGGACATGCCGACGACGTTGGTCGAGGGGAGAACGTCGGACGGACGGACCCCGCCGGAATCGAAGACGAAGCCGTTGCCGATGGTGACGTTGGTCACCAGCACCGAACGGTTGGTCCAGCCTTGGGTGGCGAGGACGAGCACGTCGCCGATGAGGCGGCTTTCAACCATCCGGCCCGGCAGTTCGACGTTGGGACCCTTCTCGGGCCGTCCGCCGACGCTGCGGACCAACTGGACCGCGGTGGCGTCCCACCGGCACTCGGGCTGGGTGAGCAACGCCAACCAGTCGCCGCCGGCGATCGGGGCCGGCAGCACATGCATCTGTTCCCCGTACGAGGCCAGCGGAAGCCGTCCGCGCAGGACCGGGGTGGCGGGATTGGAGACGTCGATGACCTGGAGGCCCCGCAACTGGTTGTAGAAGTAGAGCGTGGAGCCGGAGAACTTCCAGATGTCGGACTCCGAGACCGGGCGGTTGACGGGGCTGTCGACGACGGAACCCGGCAACGTCGTCGTTTCCGGGGTGCCGGGAACCGTGCCGAATCGGACCAGCGGATCGCTGGATGCCGGCTGGGTGTTGCGGATCTCCGCCTCGAAGTCCCGCAGGCCGGCGTAGAAGTCGACCGGCAGGGGAAGCGACCCGGCGTCGTCGACCACCGCTCGCATCGCCTCGCTGGACTCGGCCATGGGCAGGGTGAACTCGGACTCGGTCTCGAGCAGGCCGGGCAGGACCACCGCGCGCGGGGTCCAGGTGCCCTTCAGGAACCGGCCGCGGGACTCGAGCACCACCCGGCGGGCGCCGGCCGGATACCGGACGGTGACGAGGAGGTTGGTCCCCTGGGTCCGGATGCCGGAGATGACGGCGTCGGCGGGGCCGGAGGCGAGGGTCCGCGGCGCCAGGAGCACGGCCGACAGGGCGACGACCGCAAGCAGGCAGGATTTCAGCCGGGTGTTCATGGGATTCCGAGCGACTCCTTCATCCTTCCCTCGGCGGGACGGAGACGCCACTGGTTTCCCGGCCGGCCCGGGCAGGTTCAACATCGGAGTCCCCTCCGCAGGGGTCCGCGGCCGCGGCGACACCCCGGCCCACACTTTTATGGGGTGCCACCTCGACGCCTGCACCGGACCGGCCGGAATCGGTTCCCGGGATCCATCCGGCGGCCGGGGCCGGACGGTCGAAGAACTCGACGAAGAGTTCCTCGAGGGAAAGGGGGAAGACGAACACGCGCGTGTTCGGGATCTGCCGGAGCCCGTCGAGCTGGGCGTCGTCGTCGACGCGGGCGAGGGAGGTCATGACCGGCCCCAGCACCTGGGTGCGGATGGCTCCCGGGATGGAGACACCCTCGGGCGGCTTCGCGCCGTCGAACACCACCTGGACCCGCCGCATGGTGCGCTGCCAGTCCTCGACCGCACCTTCCGCCACCAGCCTGCCCCGGTCCATGATGCCGACGTGGGAAGCGAGGCGTTCCAGGTCCGAGAGCAGGTGGGTGCTGAGCAGGATCGTCGCGCCGTCGCCGTCGGAGAGCACCTCGGTCAGGCAGACGAGCAGCGCGCGGCGTGCGATCGGATCCAGTCCGGCGGCGGGTTCGTCGAGGATGAGCACCTCCGGCCTGGCGGAAAGCGCCATGGCGAGCGCGGCGAGGCGTTGGTTGCCGCCGGAGAGCTTCCCGATCGGACGTTTCCAGGGAAGCTCCCAGCGCCGGGCCAGGGATCGGGCGTGCGCGGAATCCCAGCGGTCGAAGAAGTGCCCCCCGTAGCGGTCGAGGTCCTCCAAGGCCATCCAGTCCGGGGCCAGGTGCCCCTGGGAGACGTAGGCGACGCGCTGGCGGACCGCCGGCGAGGCCTCCCAGAAGTCGCATCCCAACACCCGCGCCGACCCGGAATCCGCCCGGAGCAGCCCCATGAGCAGCCGCAAGGTGGTGGTCTTCCCCGCCCCGTTCCTTCCGATCAACCCGTAGACCGCCCCCGGGGCGATGCACAGGTCCAGGCCGCTCACCGCCACCACGTCCCGTCCGAAGGACTTGGTCAGGTTGCGGGTCTCGATGACGGCGGCCATGGGCGGTCCTCCGGCTTCATCGTCCGGGGACGACGGTGAACTTGACGGGGGTCTCGTCGGCGGAGGGCGACGGGTTCACGGCGTTCAGCTCCTCCCGCACCACGGTGATCACCCGCGGCGGGGTCACCTGGAGCTGCGTCGCCTCCACCGCCAGCTGTTTGGCGCTGCGGCGCAGGGCCACCTCCTGCTCCTCCCGGGTGATCGCCTTCGCCCGGCCGGACACGAACGCCCCCTTGCCATGGCGCATCTCGATCACTCCGTCCCGCTCCAGTTCCGTGTAGGCCTTGACCACCGTGGTCGGATTCACGGTCAAGGCGGAGGCCAACTCGCGGATCGACGGAAGCTGGTCGCCCTGCCTCAACGTCCCGCCGGCGACGTAGTACTTCACCTGATCCATCATCTGCCGGTAGACCGGCACACCCGAGCGCTCGTCGATCTGGAAATGGAGACGGTGGATCATGGCGGAAGCGACGATGGCGGGGTTGACTGTCTGTATGATAACACCCAAACAGGGAATGTCAATCGGACGGGATCACGGAAGGCCGGGACGGCTGGGTGTCAGGCTGGGCCGGCGGCCTCCGCACCGCGGTTCAGACCGTCGCGGACGATGGCGTATTCGTAGGAGGTGATCTCGAAGGGGTTGCCGTCGGGATCCTGGAAGTAGAGGGACCAGGAGACCTGATGGTCGACGGGCTCCGGCGGCGAATGGAGCTCGTCCCGGAGGTGCCGAAGCCAAGGGATGAAGACGGTTCCGGAGACCCGGAAGGCCAGGGTCGTGCGGCCGTTGCCGATCGGACGTTCGAAGAGCGACAGGTGGACCGAGCCGTCCCCGTTGCGGACGACCAGCGGACCGCCGTCACGCATCCAGAAAGCCAAGGCGGGATCCCGGTGGAGCCCGAGGACGCGGGCGTACCAGGATTCGGCGGCGGCGCGGTCGGACACGTGCACGTGGAAGTGGTCGATGTCCGCGAGTGGGGGCGTCATGGAAACCTACTGCATGAAGGCGCCGGGCTTGGGTCGGACCCTGCCGGTGCGGGATGGCGGGCCTACTTGGCGCCGGCGCCGCTGAAGACGGCCGGGATCGTCCGCAGGAGGATCCGGATGTCGAGCCAGAGCGACCAGTTGTCGATGTACTCGAGGTCGAGGCGGACCCATTCCTTGAAGTCGCTGACGTTGTTCCGGCCGCTGACCTGCCAGAGGCAGGTGAGACCCGGCTTCACGCTGAGGCGGCGGCGATGGGCGAAGTCGTCGAAACGGGCGACCTCGTCGACCGGCAGCGGGCGGGGCCCGACGAGGCTCATCTCGCCACGGAAGACGTTCCAAAGCTGGGGCAGCTCGTCGATCGACCACTTGCGGAGGAAGCGTCCGACACGGGTGACGCGGGGGTCGTTGGTCACCTTGAACACCGGCCCGCTCATCTCGTTGAGGGCCGCCAGCTCCTGCTTCAGCTGCTCCGCGTTGGTCACCATCGTGCGGAACTTCAGCATCATGAAGGGATGCCCGTTCAGGCCCGCCCGACGCTGGCGGAACAGGATCGGACCCGGGGAACTGACCTTCACCGCGATGGCGGCGAACAGGAACAGGGGCGAAGCCGCCAGGAGCAGCGCGATGGAGCCGAAGAAGTCGATGACGCCCTTGGCGAGCGACTGCCACGTCTGCTCGGGGCCGGTGCGGAACACCAGGACCGGGTGGCCGGCGAGTTCGTCGACGCTCGTCTGCGAAAGGCGGGTCTGGAAGAAGTCCGCGTGCATCCAGACCTCGACCCCCTCGAGTTCGCAGACCTGGACGATCTTCTCGATCTGGCCGAACAGGATGTGCCTTGGGGCGACGAGGACCGCGTTGGCGGCATGCTCATGCAGCAGGAGCGCCAATTCCTCGGTACGGGCCCGGGTAGGATCGAGCCGCGCCACCACCTGGACATCTCCGATGGCGTTGAGCTTCAAGGCCTCACCGAGGCGTTCCAGGTCACGGTCGCCGCCCAGCAGGATCACCCGGCGGCGGGCGCCACGGTCACCGAGGCGGGCATGGGTCCAGAGCCGGATCGCCTCCTCCTTCACCACCATGGTGACCACGATCATGGGCAGGAACAGCGAGACGACGCCGCGGGCAACCTCCTGCTTGAAGAGGAACATGGCCACGATGATGGCCAGCGACATCCAGGCCGATCCGCGGAGGATCTGGGCCAACGTCTGGCGCCGCGAAGCCAGGAGCGGACGGCGGTAGAAACCCTGGAGCTCCAACAGCGGGGGCGTCAACGGCACCACCACCAGCAGCAGCCACTGGTACTGGGCGAACGGACCGATCATCGACTGCTTGTCCAACTGCGGGAGCGAGCGGACGAAGTGGGCCAGCCAGAACATCGCCCCGAATAGCGCGGCATCGGCCAGGGCGTGGATCTTGGTCTGAAGTTGGCGCTGGCGGAGCAGCATCGTGTGGTGTGTGTGTATTCGGATCCGGGGTCCCTGTTAAGAAGCAAAACGGCGACCCCGCGCCGCCGGGAAGGCGAACCCACCCCTTCCCGACGGCCCGGACCGGCGGTTTCCCGACGGACAGACCCCGGCGTTCCGGCGTTCACATTTCTTCCGGAAACACCCGGTCCGGCCCGATCCCACGACGCATCGGACCGCCGGGGGAGCCCGACGGGGAATGCACCCGGCCACCGGCCATTTTCCCCTTTGGCAGCCTTCGGTCGCGTCCTACGGTCGTCCCCGACGCGCATGACTCCGCCCAAAGCCGCCCTCTGGTCCCGGTTCCAAAGACACCTCCTCGAGTGCCCGTCCATCGGACTGTCCCTCGACATCAGCCGGGTCAACTTCCCGGACGACTTCCACGCCCGCATGGAACGTCCGATGCAGAAGGCGCTGATCGCGATGGCCGAACTGGAGAAGGGCGGCATCGCCAACCCGGATGAACGCCGCATGGTGGGCCACTACTGGCTGCGCAACCCGGCGCTCGCGCCGACCCGGACGCTCGCCGACGAGATCGGGCGGACCTTGGCCGACATCAAGTCCTTCACCACCGAGGTCCACGCCGGACGCATCGCGGGTGCGCATGGCCCCTTCGAGACCGTCCTCGTCATCGGCATCGGCGGTTCCGCGCTCGGACCCCAGTTCGTCTCCCGGGCGCTGGGCCAGCCGAAGTCCGACCGGCTCCGGCCGCTGTTCTTCGACAACACGGACCCCGACGGCATGGACCGGGTCCTGGCGGAACTCGACGGGAAGCTGGGACGGACGTTGGCGGTGGTGATCTCGAAGTCCGGCGGGACTCCCGAGACGCGGAACGGCATGCTCGAGGCCAAGGCGGCCTTCGAGCGTGCCGGACTCGACTTCGCCCGGCACGCCGTCGCCATCACCGGAACCGGCAGCGCCATGCACAAGGTCGCGGTCGCCGGCGGCTGGCTGAAGACCTTCCCGATGTGGGACTGGGTCGGTGGACGCACCAGCGAACTCAGCGCCGTCGGACTCCTTCCAGCCGCGCTGCAGGGCCTCGACATCGACGGCCTGCTCGACGGCGCCCGCATGGCCGACGACGTCACGCGCACCCAGGTCACCCGCGACAACCCGGCCGCCCAGCTGGCGTTGATGTGGTACTTCGTGGGCGAAGGGCGCGGCGCGAAGGACATGGTCGTCCTGCCCTACAAGGACCGCCTCGAGCTGTTCTCCAAGTACCTCCAGCAGCTCGTGATGGAATCGTTGGGCAAGGAGCTCGACCTCGACGGCCGCATCGTCAACCAAGGCCTCGCGGTGTACGGCAACAAGGGTTCCACCGACCAGCACGCGTACGTCCAACAGCTGCGCGAGGGCGTGGCCAACTTCTTCGCGGTGTTCATCGAGGTGCTCAAGGACCGCGACGGCTCCAGCATCGAGGTCGAACCCGGCGCCACCAGCGGCGACTTCCTCAACGGCTTCCTCTTGGGCACCCGCAGCGCCCTGTACGAGAACGGCCGCCAGAGCATCACGCTCACCGTCAACGAGGTCTCGGCGTTCTCCGTGGGCATGCTCATCGCCCTCTTCGAACGCGCCGTCGGCCTGTACGCCACGCTGGTGAACATCAACGCCTACCACCAGCCCGGCGTGGAGGCCGGCAAGAAGGCCGCGGCCGCGGTGCTTTCGATCCAGCAGAAGCTCGTGTCCCATCTCCACGCCAACGCCGACCGGACGTTCAACGCGGACGACCTCGCCGCCGGCATCGGGGATCCGGACGCCGCGGAGACGGTCTTCAAGATCGCCACCCATCTTGCCGCCAACGGCCGCGGGGTGAAGTCCGCCGGCGGCCGCGGCACGGGGACGCTCTTCCAGGCGGCCTGACGGTCTCCGGTACGCCGCTCAGGCGAGCAACCCGCCCAGGCGGGTTTCCCTCCTGGAACGGGTCGCGACCGCCCGTTCCAGGATGCCTTCCTGGGCCCAGACGGTCACGGACCGACGGGCCCGGGTGAGGCCGGTGTAGACCAACTCCCGGGTCAGCAGGCGTCCGGGTCCTTCCCAGAACGCCTTCCCGCCGGCCGATCCCGGGGACGGCGACGGCAGCAGCATCAGCACCCGGTCGAACTCCGATCCCTGGCTCTTGTGCACGGTCAGGGCGAACGCGGTCTCATGGGCCGGCAACCGCGACGGGGGAAGCCTCAGGGCGCCGCCCTGGAACAGGACTTCCAAGCCATCCTCGCCCGGCCAGAAGAGTCCAAGGTCGCCGTTCGAGACGCCCAACGACGGATCGTTCACCGTCACCATCACCTGGAGTCCCGCGAAGTGGCCGCCGCGTCGGGCCAACCCCTGCTCCGCGAGGATGTCCAAGACCGCCTCGTTGACCGATTCCACCCCGTGCGGACCTTCGCGGACCGCACACAGGATGCGGAACCGTTCCATCCGACGGAACGCCTCGGCGGCATCCCCGGCCTCGAACACCGCGCGCCATCCGTCCAATACGGGTCCACGCAGCGCCGGACGCAGACGTCCGGTCGGAGGCAGGCCTTCCTGGACGAAGTCCGAAGCCGCGCCCGGGGCGGGAACCATGCCCCGGCGGACGGCCTCGGCGGCCTGGTACAGGCCGCCGCCGGCCATGAAGCGCCGGTTCCGGACCAATCCCACCCGCCGGCCCAGGAACGGATCCGCCAGACGCTCCGGCGCGGATTCCACGGCCTCGGAAGGAAGCCGGTTCCCCGTCGCCGACTCCCAGGCGTCCGCGAAGGACTTCGGGAACCGGGAGACCCTGTCCGGCGGACAGAGATCCGCGAGGACCGCACCGGGTTCCACCGAGGGAAGCTGGTCGGGGTCGCCCACGAGCACCAACTGCGTCTCCGGGGTCAGCGCCTGGAGCAACCGCCGCATCAGGACCACGTCCACCATGCTCGCCTCGTCGACGACGACGATGTCGGCCTCGACCGGGGACTCCGCACCGTGGCGGAAGCGGGTGCCGTCGGCGGAGGCGCCGAGGAGGCGGTGGATCGTCCGCACGGTCCGCGGCAGCGCATCGCGTACGGATGCGTCGCACGGAAGCCGTTCGCGGGTGCGGGCCATGGATTCCTCGAGCCGCGCGGCGGCCTTGCCGGTGGGAGCGCAGACGGCGATCCGAAGCGGCGTCGGCCCGGACTGCTCCAGCCGCAGCGCCAGCAGGTACACCACCGAATGGGTCTTGCCGGTGCCGGGGCCGCCCGAGAGGAAAAGGCATCGGCTGCGCAAGGCGGCGAAGGCGGCCACCGCCTGCCAGTCCGTCTGCGCGCCGCCGCATTCCGGGAAGTAGCGCCGCAACGCCTCTGCGGGGTTCCATGCGGGATTCGCCGCGGCGGCAAGCCCGACGGCCCGGGTCTTCAACGCGGAGGCCACGAAGGCCTCGGCCCGCTCCAGCCGATGCAGGCTGACCCGTCCGTCGGCGTCGATCACCAGCGGGAGATCCATGCCGGGCGTGCCGACCACGCTCGGAACCGACCTCAGCCGACCGAGCCAGTCCGTGCCCCCGGGAAGGGCGACCGAAACCTCGGCGCCCGTGGGATCCGTGCCGTGCAGGATGCGGCCTCCCTCATCCTCGGGACGGAACGCCGTGTGACCCTCACGGGCCCGTAGCGCGGCGAACGCACCGGCAAGTCCCACCGCCTCGGCGGCGGCCGGATCGGCGCCGGATTCCGCGGAGAGACGCGCCAACAGCGCCGCCAGGTGGCGTTCGATGTCGGTGAACAGGGCTCGCGGGAGGGGCTCCACGGTGACGGATCATGGAACGCCACCACCGCGGAGTCCATCCGCCGGAGGACCGCACCGCGGAGGCTAGGCGCTCCCGGACGGGGCGGAATCCCGGGTCCAATCCTCGCAGACCAGCCCGGGAACCTTGGAGAAGTGGGCGGTGTTGTGGGTCACCAGCACCGCACCGAGCGAAAGGGCATGGGCTCCGATGAGGAGGTCCATAGCACCGATGGGCGTCCCGGAGGCTTCCAGCTCCTGCCGGACGCTTCCGTACAGGCGGGCCGCATGGACCGCGTCGAAATCGAAGACCTCGAACGGCACGAGGATCTTCCTCATCGCCGAGGCCTCACGTTCCGGGTTCCCGCTGTTCCGGACGCCGTACTCGAGTTCCGCCACGGAGTTGGCCGAAAGTCCGATCCGATGACCTGCCGACTGGGACGCCCGGCATCGTTCCAGGATCCTCTCCGCCAAGCCCACGCTCCGGTGCTCCTTCTCGTTCCGGGCCCGAACCAGCTTCAGGCCTCGGACGAGGAGGATCAGCGTATCGGTGTCCAACAGACGGATCATCGAAGGCTTACCCGGGATTCCAAGGGGGGCTGCAACCGCCGCTCCATGAACCCGTCGGGCAGCTCGCGACACCCTTCGACGAACTCCTCCCAGGGATCACGTTCCATCACCAGGAACCCTTCCGCGGTCTTCTTCAGATGCACCTCGCGGCCTCCGACGCGGAATTCCAAGGGGAGCCGGATGGCCTGGCTCCGACCATTCATGAACACCTTCGCCACGGTCTTTCACGGTATATACCGTCCGGTATCGCCATCAACAAGCAGGACGGGGCGAGCGGCGCCCGTGCAAACACGCGAAGACGCCAATCCGCCGACGGACGCGGGATGCCCGGGACCGAAAATGGCGATGCCACTTCGGAGACGGACTCCTCCGTGGCCATCCGCGTGCTCCTGTCCCTTCCGGAGCGGGTTGAGGATTTGGCGTACCGATCCCTTCCGCCGTCTGGACTCAGAGCAGCGTCGCGACCTTGGCCAACGCCTCGTCCAGCTTGGAGGCGTCCTTGCCGCCACCGCGGGCGTTGTCGGGCTTGCCGCCGCCCTTGCCGCCCACGATCGGGGCGATGGTCTGGATGATCTTCCCGGCCTGCGCCTTCGCCGTGAACTGCGGCGTCACCGCGGCCACGAGCGTCACCGCACCGGCGGCGTGTCCGCCCAGCACGATCACGCCCTGGAACTGCGACTTCACCGCATCGACCACGTGCTGGACGGTGTCGCCGTCCGCCTCGCCGAGGTTCGCGGCGAGCACCGGGGTCCCGTTGACCACGGTGGCGTTCGCCACGAGGTCCTTCGCGCGTCCGGCCGCCTCGCGCTGGGCCGCGGCCTTCAGGGCCTTCTCCAGCTCCTTGGTGTGCGCCAGCAGTCCGTCGAGCTTCTTCTCCAGCTCGCCCAACGGGCTGTTCAGCTTCCCGGCCAGCGAACGGATCAACGCCTCGTCGCAGCGCGACTTGTCGTAGGCCGGCAGGCCGGCCACCGCCTCGATGCGCCGCACGCCGGCCGCGACGGCCGACTCCGCGAGGATGCGGAACAGCCCGATCTCGCCGGTCGCCCGGGTGTGCGTGCCGCCGCACAGCTCCATCGAGTAGCCGTCCAACGACGACGCCTTGCCGCCGATCTGCACCACGCGGACCACGTCGCCGTACTTGTCGCCGAAGAACTGCATCACGTCCTTGCGGGTCTTCACCTCGGCGTGCGGCACCTCGGTCCAACTGACGCCGGCGTTCTCCAGGATGCGTTCGTTGACCAGCTTCTCGATGTCGGCCACCTGCTGTGCGGTCAGCGGGGCGCTGTTGAAGTCGAAGGTGAGCTTCTCGGGCGTGACGTTGGAACCCTTCTGCGAGGCCTCCTTGCTGGCGACCTCGTGGAGCGCCCAATGGAGGAGGTGGGTCACGGTGTGGTGACGCTCGATGGCGCGGCGCCGGGCGGCGTCCACCCGCAGAGCGACCTGGGAGCCGACGACCGGGGCGTCCCCGCCCTCGATGAAGTGCAGGAAGGTGTTGCCCGACTTCTGGGTGTTCGCGATGCGCCAGAGCTGGCCGGAACCGACCAGCTCACCGGTGTCACCGACCTGGCCGCCCATCTCGGCATAGCACACCGAGGCGTCGAGGACGACGGCGGTGCGGTCCTTCAACTCGACAACTTCCAGGACTTGGGCCGACGTCTCCAGGGCGTCGTAGCCGGAGAACGGCGTCGGGGTCTTGGTCTCGATCTGGGACAGCTCGATGACCTGCTTCTTCTGCGAGGCGCGGGCCAGGGCCTTCTGCTGCTCCATCAATTCCTTGAACCCGGCGACATCGACCGAGATACCCCGTTCGCGCGCCATCAGCTCGGTCAGGTCCAGCGGGAATCCCTGCTCGTCGTACAACTTGAAGGCGAAGGATCCGGAAATGTTCCCGGCGGCGGCGGCCTCGTTGAAGAGCAGGATGCCCCGGTCCAGCGTCCGATTGAACGCCTCCTCCTCCAGCTTCAGCGTGTCCTTCACGTGCTGCTGCCGGGTGCGGATCTCGGGGAAGACGTCGCCCATGGTCCGGGCCAGGACGTCCACCAGCTTGTAGAAGAACGGCTCGTGGAACCCGAGCGTGCGGCCGTACTTCACCGCGCGGCGCAGGATGCGGCGCAGGACGTAGTTGCGGTCGCTGTTGCCCGGCTGGATGCCGTCGGCGATGGCGAAGCCCAGCGTCCGGATGTGGTCGGCGATGACCCGGAACGCCACGTCCTCCTTCTCCTGCTCCGTGTCGCCGGTGCTGCCCGCCTTGGGCAGGGTCGAGCCGTACCGCTTGCCGCTCAGCTTGCCGATCTCGTCGAAGATCGGGCGGAAGATGTCGGTCTCGTAGTTCGAGATCTTGGCGTTCTCGAAGTCGGTCAGGCCCTTCGTGCCCTGGATGATCGAGGTGACGCGCTCGAAGCCCATGCCGGTGTCCACGTGCTGGGCCGGCAGCGGCGTGAAGGTGCCGTCGGGGTTGGCGTTGTACTGGATGAAGACGTTGTTCCAGATCTCGATGCAGCGCGCATCGGAGCCGTTCACCAGCGTCGCCCCCACCTTCTGCTCCTCGACGGAGGTCTCACGCGGACCGGGCCGCAGGTCGACATGGATCTCGGTGCACGGACCACACGGACCGGTCTCGCCCATCATCCAGAAGTTGTCCTTCTTGCCGCCGTTGACGATGTGGATGTCGGGGTCGATGCCGACCGAGCGGAACTTGGCGGCCCACAGCTCCCAGGCCTCCTGGTCGCGTTCGGCCGGGTCGTTCTTGGCCGCGTTCGGCTGGTAGATGGTGGCGTAGACGCGCTGGGGCGGGAACTTCCAGACCTCGATCACCAGCTCCCAGGCCCAGTCGATGGCGTCCTTCTTGAAGTAGTCGCCGAACGACCAGTTCCCCAGCATCTCGAAGAAGGTGTGGTGGTAGGTGTCGAGCCCGACGTCGTCGAGGTCGTTGTGCTTGCCGCCGGCGCGGATGCACTTCTGGGTGTCCGCCGCACGGGTGTCGAGCGACGGCACGGCGCCGGCCCACTTCGAGACGTCCGCCTTCCGTTCGCCGAGGAAGATCGGCACGAACTGGTTCATGCCCGCGTTGGTGAACAGCAGGTTCGGGCTGTCCGGCATCAGGCTGGAGCTGGGCACGATGGTGTGCTGCTTCGACCGGAAGAAATCGAGGAACGACTGGCGGATCTGGGCGGAGGTCATGTTCGAGAAAGTTGTCCGTGGTCGGTGGTCCGATGTCCGTTGTCAGTCGTCCATGGTCCGTGGCCGGTCGTTCATGGCCGGTTTCCGGGGCCGCGCCGGCCCGCCGGTGGGGCCTCCACCGCCCGAAGCGGGCCCGGCGGCTTTGGGGCGCTCACTTCAAGGCAGGCGGCCGACATACCGGCGCCAAGCCAGGGACAACGGGCCACGGACCACGGACGACTGACAACGGACCACAGGCACCGATCACGGGTCCGGAAAACGGAACGCGGAAACTAGGCGACCCGGCCGATGGCGGGCCAGTGCAAGTTTTCGGGAGTGCCACCCGCCATCCGGCAACGCATCCTCGCCATCTGGCCACCCCGTGCGTGAGTCCGGTTCAGTCCGAACCCATTCTTGGCGATCTCCACTGCGGAACACCGCCCAACATGACCCGCAGACTGACCCAGATCGCCTTCCGGACCTCCGCCGCCTACCTGGCGGTCTCCGCGGCGTGGATCCTGTTGTCCGACAGCGTGGTCGAGCGGATGACCTCGGATCCGCATCTGCTGCGGGTGTTGCAGACCTACAAGGGCCTGGTGTTCGTGGGCACCACCACGGTGCTGCTCTACCTGTATGTCCGCCGCCAGATGGGCTCCTGGGACGCGGAGGTGGCCGCCAGGCAACGGGCCGAGGCCGCTTCCAGGGAGAGCGACCGCCGGCTCCGCACCCTGTTCGAGTCCAGCCCGGACGGCCTTGCCCTTGTCGGACCCGGGGGGCACGTCGTCGAGGTCAATGGGACCGGGACGCGGCTGCTCGCCTGTGTTCCGGGCGGACAGCTTCCGGACGGCGTACCCCCGGAAGGCCGGAGCGCGCTGTCGTCGGTGGTGGCCGCGGCCCAGAAGGGACAGCACGGCCGCCTGGAACTCCAACTGCCGCCCTCCGGAGGCCGCGAATCGATCCTCAGGATCGAACTCCAGGCACTGCCGTTGCCCCACTCCGACGGCCTCGCCCTGGTCGTGCTCCGGGACGTCACCGAGGCCCGCCGCACCGCCGAGGCCCTCAGGGAGGGGGAGGCACGTCTCCGCCAGATCATCGACCTCGTGCCCGTGGCCATCTTCGCCAAGGACGCCGAGGGACGCTTCCTGCTGGCCAATGCCACCATGGCACGCCGCTACGGGAAGGCCCCGTCGGAACTGGTCGGGACCACCCAACGGGAGCAGACGGCGGTGCCCGACGAGGCGGAGCGCTTCCTGGCCATCGACCGCGAGGTCATCACCAGCGGCCAGCCGATCTTCATCCCCGCCCAGCGGTTCACCGACAGGAAGGGCGTCGTCCGGACCGTCCAGACGACGAAGATCCCCTATGCCATCCCGGGCACGGGCGGCACGGGCGTGCTGGGCTGCTCGGTGGACATCACGGACCTCTTCGCGGCGGAGCAGCGGGTCTGGGAGCTGAACCGGGACCTGGAGAAGCGGATCCGGGAGCGGACCGCGGAACTGGAGGCGGCCAACCGCGAGCTGGAGGCGTTCTCCTACTCCGTCTCCCACGACCTCCGCGCACCGCTGCGGGCCATCGACGGATTCTCCCTCGCGGTCCTCGAGGACCATGGCGCCACGTTGCCTCCCGAGGGACGGCGTCACCTTGGGATCGTCCGCGAAGGCGCGCAGCGCATGGGGGCGCTGATCGACGACCTGCTGGCCTTCTCGAGGCTGAACCGGGTTCCGCTGGTGCGGCGTCCCGTGGCGATGCGTTCGCTCGTCGACAAGGCCGTTGCGGAACTCGCACCCGCAAGGGCCGGCAGGAACGTCGAGTTCACCGTCCACGACCTGCCGGATGCCGACGGCGATCCGGCCCTCCTGCTCCAGGTCTGGGTCAACCTCATCTCCAACGCCCAGAAATACTCGCGTCTCCGCGATCCGGCGCGGATCGGGATCGGCTCGGATCCCGGGCCCGAGGGCGCGGTCTATTGGATCCGCGACAACGGAGCGGGCTTCGACATGCGCTACGCGTCGAAGCTCTTCGGCGTCTTCCAGAGGCTGCACCGCTCGGAGGACTACGAGGGCACCGGCGTGGGTCTCGCCATCGTCCAGCGCATCGTCCACCGACACGGCGGGCGCATCTCCGCGGAATCTTCCGTCGACCACGGCGCCGTCTTCCGGTTCAGTCTCGGGAAGTCCACCCCGTCATGAACGCCCACGCCGTCGAGATCCTCCTCGTGGAGGACAATCCGGAGGACCTCGAGCTCACCCTCCGGGCGTTCCGGAAGTCGAAGCTGGCCAACCGCATCGAGGTCGCCCGGGACGGCGCCGAGGCCCTGGACTTCCTCTTCTGCGAAGGCGCCCACTCCGGACGTCGGTTCGGGGACGGCCCGCGGTTCATCCTGCTCGACCTCAAGCTGCCCAAGGTCGACGGACTCGAGGTGCTCCAGCGGGTGAAGGCCGATCCGCGCACCCGTGACATCCCCGTGGTGATCCTCACGTCCTCCCGCGAACAGCGGGACCTCGTGGAGAGCTACCGGCTGGGGGTGAACAGCTACATCCTCAAGCCGGTGAACTTCGAGGGCTTCGTCGCCGCGGTGGAGCAGCTCGGTCTCTATTGGCTCCTGCTGAACCAATCCCCGGAACCCTGACCCATGCCCGATCCGATCCGAGTGCTGATCGTGGAGGACAACCCGCTCGACGCGGAACTGGCCCTCCTGGAACTGCGGTCGGCCGGATTCGCCCCGGACTGGTCCCGGGTCGACAACGAGCCCGACTTCCTCTCCGCGCTCGCACAGGGACCGGACCTCATCCTCTCGGACTACGTCATGCCGCAGTTCGACGGACTGCGGGCCCTCCGGCTCGTCCGCGGACAGGGCAACCGAACCCCGTTCATCATCGTCTCCGGCAGCATCGGCGAGGAGACCGCGGTGGCCGCGATGAAGGAGGGCGCCACGGACTACCTGCTCAAGGACCGGATGATGCGGCTGGGGCAGTCGGTGCGCCAGGTGATGGAATCGATCCGGCTGGCCCGCGAACGGCGCGACGCCGACGCCGCGCTCCAGGCCAGCGAGAACCGGTTCCGCAGCGTCGTCGAGACCCTTCCCGAGGTCATCTGGTCCGCCGCGCCGGACGCCCGCCGGCGGACGCTGCTCAGCCCGGCGTTCGAGAACGTCTGGGGACGCGAACGCGCCGGGTTCCTTGGCGACGGCGACCTCGGCCTCCTCCAAACCGTGTGCCAGGAGGACCGTGCGGTGTTCCTCGACGCGGTCTCCGAACAGGCCGCCGGACGCCGCACGGCCGTCGAGTACCGCATCGTCCGCCCCGACGGCTCGGTCCGCTGGATCTGGGAACAGGCGTTCCCCGTGCACGACGCCGAGGGGCGCCTGGTGTCGGTCAACGGCATCGCCTCCGACATCACGGACCGGAAGAACACGGAACGCGAGCTCCGCCTCAGGACCGCGTTCTTCGAAAGCCAGGTCGAGTCCTCGCCGGACGGCATCCTGGTGGTCGACACGCACGGCCGGAAGATCCTCCAGAACCGCCGTCTGGCGGCGATCTTCGGGATCCCCAGGGAGGTGGCCGAGGACATGGACGACGGCCGCCAGCTCCGGGAGGTCGCCTCGCGGGTCCGGGATCCCGTCGCCTTCGCCGAGAGGGTCGCATGGTACTACGGGAACCCGGATGCGATCGGACGCGAGGAGATCGAGCTCGTGGACGGCACCATCGTGGACCGCTACACGGCGCCGGTGCGGGATCGCCACGGCGGGCATTACGGCCGGATCTGGTGCTTCCGGGACGTCACGGAACGTCACCGCCTGGAACAGCGTCTGCGGCAGTCCCAGAAGATGGAGGCCATCGGCCAGCTCTCCGCCGGGGTGGCCCACGACTTCAACAACCTCCTCACGATCATCACCAGCAGCGCCTCGCTGCTCCAGCTGACGCTCGGCCGCGACCTGTCCGCGTCGGAACTTCTGGAGGCGATCCTGGAAGCCGCCGGCAGGGCCTCGGGACTCACCCGGCAGCTGCTCCTCTTCAGCCGGCGCCAGGCGATGCAGGCCGTGGACCTGGACCTGGAGGACGTCGTGGCGACGATGACCCGGATGCTGCAACGGCTGCTCGGGGAGGAAATCACGCTGGTCGGCGAATCCGGACCGGGGCCGGCCCTGGTCCGGGCGGACGCCGGGATGATCGAGCAGGTCCTGCTGAACCTGGCGGTGAACGCCCGCGACGCGATGCCCCGGGGCGGCCGTCTCACCCTGCGCACCTGGCGGAGATCCGGCCCCACCCCCGGCGAGGACCCGTGCCTGGCCGACGTCCCGGCGGGACCGTGGGTCTGCCTGAGCGTCGCCGACACGGGATGCGGCATCCCTCCCGCGAACCTGCCCCGGCTCTTCGAACCCTTCTTCACCACGAAGGAGGTCGGGAAGGGCACGGGCCTCGGCCTGGCCACCGTGTATGGGATCCTCCAGCAGCATGGCGGATGGATCCGCGTCGCCAGCCGCCCCGGCAGCGGCAGCACGTTCCACATCGGTCTTCCCGCCACGGAGGGTCCCGCGAAGCCACCCGCGCCGTCCCGCCCGCGGGGCGTGCTCCGGGAGGGGACCGGCACCCTGCTCGTCGTCGAGGACGAGGCCCCGCTGCGCCGGATCGTCGAGGGGGCCCTCCGGCGGTGCGGCTACACCGTCCTCGTGGCCGGCTCGGGCCGCGAGGCGCTCGGGATCTGGGAACGCCACCGCGACGAGATCGACCTCGTCCTCACCGACATGGTCATGCCGGAAGGCATGTCCGGCGGCGAACTCGTCGACCGCCTGCGGACCGAGAAGCCCGACCTCGCGGCGGTCTTCACCAGCGGCTACAGCCCCGAGGTGGTCGGCGGCGCCGGCCGATTCCGGGAGGGGATCGACTTCCTCCAGAAACCCTTCGACATCGATTCCCTCAGCCGGCTGGTCGCCCTCCGGCTCCGTGACCGGTGAATCCGACCCCGCTTGAACCATGGAATCCCGGGCTCAAGTCCCGGGAAGAACGGCCGATGTCTCCCGGGTTGTCCACGGCGACTCCAGGCGAGGTCCACGCGGCCAAGGGCGCGCGGCCGCTTGGCCCCGCGCCCTTGGCCGTGCTCGTCCCGACCCTGATCCTGCTCGGCGCCTGCTTCGTCGCGCTGACCCAGGTGGAGTCCGAGGCGGCGCGCGAGTTCCTCGACAACCTGCACTGGACCGCGGCCTACATGGCGGCGGCGGCGTTGGGATGGATCGGTTGGCTCCGGGCCCGTCCGGAAGACCGGCAGGCCCGGTTCTGGTTCGGCGCCGCGCTCTCCGCCAACGCGGCCGGCCAGTGGATCTGGGACTTCCAGGTGTGGAAGGATTGGAGGCCCTTCCCGGGACCCTCGGACCTCGTCTTCCTCACCCAGGGCCCCCTGCTCCTCTTCGGCATCCTCGTGGCGATCCGAAGGAACGTGACCCGGTTGCGGTTCCGCACCGCGCTGCTCGACATCGCGACCCTTTCCTCGGCGATGGTCGTGCTCGCCCTCGCCTTGTTCCTGCCACACCGGGGCAACGTCCCTTCGTTGAAGCTGGCCTCCATGATCGCCTATCCGCTGAGCCTGCTGACGGCGCTGTGCGGACTGGCGGTGGCCGTTCCGACGCTGAGGGTGCGCTGGGGCTGGCCGTGGTTGACCCTGCTCGGGAGCGCCGTCGCCAACAACCTGCTTTGGCTGCGCTGGAACGCGCTCTACATCCACGAGACACCGCCCAGCGGAACGGCCTTCAACACCCTCTTCTCGCTGGTCGCCCTGGGCACGGGGATCGGCGCCATGGGCTGGACGTCGGCCTCGGACGAGAGCCCCCGATGGGAACGCCGCTGCGAGGGGTTCCTCCGGCTGCTGCCGATCACCGTGGTGCTCGGGGCCGCCGTCGCCGTCGGCATCGAGTTCGCGGTCCACTCCGCCTCGCAGGAACTCCGGACGCTCGTGCTGACCGGCGCCTCGGTGACGTTGGTGCTGGCGGTGCTCCGCCAAAGCCTGCTCCTGCGCGAACGCGACCGGATGATCGAACTCGAGCAGCTCGCCACCGAAAGCCAGGTCAACTTCCAGGCCCTGTTCGAATCGGCGCCGGATGCGATCTTCCTCATGGAAGGTCCCGTGTTCACCGACTGCAACCCGGCCGCCCTCGCCTTGTTCGGAGCGGCGCGGGAGGACATCGTCGGACAGGCTCCCTCACGCTTCTCCCCTGAAAAGCAACCCGATGGATCGCCTTCGGACCAGCGCGCCGCCCAGATCGTCGGGGCGGTGCTGGCCGGGACTCCGATGACCTTCGAGTGGCAGCACCTGCGCCGGGATGGAACGGTGATCGAATGCGAGGTGCGCCTGAGCCGGGTGGCGGGCCTCCGGGGCAGCTGCCTCCAGGCCATCGTCCGCGACATCACCACCCGCAAACAGGCCGAACGGCGTCTCAGGGAAAGCGAATCCCGCTTCTCCAAGGCCTTCGAGTTCAGCCCGACGGTCAAGGCGATGCTCAGCCTCCCCGACCGCCGGATCCTCGAGGTGAACCAGTCGCTGCTGCGCAAACTGGGCTACTCCCTTGAGGAGTTGGTCGGACGGGATCCGGTGACCCTCGGACTGTGGACGATTCCGCCGGAAGCGGAGCGGAAGGGCTGCGGCTTCCGGGACCTCGAGTTCAAGGCGAAGGCCAAGGACGGCTCCACCCTGACCTTCCTGGCCTCCTCCGAACGGATCGAACTGGAGGGCGCCCCGGCGGAACTGCTCGTCTGCACCGACATCTCCGACCGCATCCGGCTGGAGGAGCAGCTGAGACAGTCCCAGAAGCTGGAGGCGATCGGCCTGCTCTCCGGAGGCATCGCCCACGACTTCAACAACATCCTCGGGGTGATCTCCGGCAACGCCCATGTGGCCCGCCTCGACCTCCCGCCGGGCCACGCCGCCGACCGCAGCCTGGAGGAGATCCTCCTCGCCTCGAAACGGGCCGCGAACCTCGTCCGGCAGATCCTCGCCTTCGCGCGCCCTCAACCCCAGCAGTCGCGGCGCATCGGCCTTCCACAGGCACTGGAGGAAGGCCGACGTCTCCTCCGCGCCACCCTCCCGACCACGGTGGAAATCCGCATCGCCGTCGAGGAATCGCTGCCCGAGATCCTCGGCGACGAAACACAGCTCCAGCAGGTCCTCATCAACCTCGCCACCAACTCCTGGCACGCGATGGAAGGCCATCCCGGGGTCATCACCCTTTCCGCCCGGCACTTTTCCGTGCCGTCGCCGGCAGGACCGCCCCAAGGCGAACTGCCGGCCGGCCCCTACGTGCTGCTTTCGGTCACGGACACCGGCAAGGGCATGGACCCCGAGACGCTCAAGCGCATCTTCGACCCCTTCTTCACCACCAAGGCGCCCGGACAGGGCAGCGGCCTCGGTCTCTCCGTCGTCCACGGCATCGTGAAGGGCCACCGAGGAGCCATCGGCGTCCAAAGCCGCCCGGACGGGGGCACCACCTTCGAAATCCTGCTCCCCGCCGATCCGGACGACGTCCCGCAACCCCAGGCCGTGGCCTCGGTCCGCCCAGGCAACGGGGAACGGATCCTCTACGTCGACGACGAACGTCCGCTGGTCGAGGTGGCGACGATCCTGCTCGAGCGTCTCGGGTACAAGGTCCAGGGGTTCACCAACCCGGCGGCCGCCCTCGACGCCCTCAGGGCGGCACCGGAGACCTGGTCGATCCTCATCACCGACCTCAGCATGCCCGGGATGAACGGCCTCGAACTCGCCCGCCAGGTGTTCGGGATCCGACCCGGCCTCCCGGTGCTGCTCAGCTCCGGCAACCTCGACGCCGCCCCTTCCGACGAGGCCCGCCGGCTCGGGATCCGCGGCGTCATCGCCAAACCCCATTCCCTCGAGGAACTCGCCGGACGTGTCCGGGAGATCCTCCAACCCAACCACCATGCCTGACTCCCCGACACCGATCCTCCTCGTCGACGACGACAACGACCTCCGCAACCTGCTCGAGCGGGTGCTGCTGCGGAACGGGCTGGCCGTGCACGCCGCGGCCGACGGGCGCCAGGCGATCAAGCTCCTCGCCAAGGAACGGTTCAGCCTCGTCGTCACCGACATCATCATGCCCGACGTCGAGGGCATCGAGCTGATCCTCAAGATCCGCAAGGACCACCCGAACCTGCCGATCATCGCCATGTCGGCCGGGGGACGGCTCAATGCGGAAGGCTACCTGAAGATGGCCCGATCCCTCGGCGCCAACCAGATCCTCGAGAAGCCCTTTCCCATCGACGTGTTCCTCTCGGAGATCCGGCGGCTGCTTCCTCCGGCCGCCGACGCCTCCGGCCCGGGCCCGTCGGCGCCCCCGCCGTGAGCCGGGTGCGGATGCCGGTTCGATCGGACAAAAAGGGTTGAGAGCATCCCGGCCGAGATCGGGCAGGTTGACGGGAATCATGATGCGAAGCCTGCTCCGGACCGTCTTGGCGGCCGCCCTTGGGATGGGCGCGGCGTTCGTCGTCGTGTCGGCGCCGGTGGCGGTTCCCGAGCGCAAGGACCAGACCTGGAAGCTGCTCAACCTCGGCGATGTCGCGGGGCTCTCCCGCGCCAACCTCTTCAACATCGCCTTCGAGACCGGCGGCGAGGCCACCCGCCGCGGCACCGCCTGGATCGCGACCTCGGACGGCCTGAGGGAGTTCGACGGCTACACATGGCGTCGCCACGGACGCGCCGAGGGCCTTCCGAGCGACTTCGTCAGGGCCGTGTTGGTGACCCGTGGCGGTGACCTCTGGGTGGGCACGGACCGCGGCGCCGGGATCTACGACGGCCGCACCTTCCGCACGATGGGCACGGAGACCAACCTCGCCGGCCCGAACGTCCGCAGGATCATCGAGGACCCGACCGGGGCGGTCTGGTTCTGCTGCGACAGCTGGCCCAACGCAGGGGCCGCCGGCGGACTGACCCGGTTCCAGGACGGCCGTTGGCGGAGCTGGCGCATGTCGGACGGCCTTCCGAGCGGGTATGTGGTCAACTTCCTCCGCGACTCCAAGGGCGACGACTTCGCCGCGACCCTGGGCGGGGTCGCCCGACGCGAGGGGGACCGCTGGATCCCGGTCCTCGGGCCGCCAAGGGACGACGCCGTCTCCTTCAGTTCCGGATGCCTCGCCGAAACCCCCGACACGGGCTTGGTCTTCTCCTCCGGAATCGCCCTCCACTTCCGCACGGCCAACGCCTGGCAGGCCGCTCCGCCAGGCATGTCTCATCGATACGGACTTTGCACGACCCGGGACGGCCGCCTCCTCGCCAGCGGCCTCTCACCGGCCGGACATGGCATGGTCGTCGAGTGGCGCTCCGGGACCTGGGAACCGGTCTCGGCCGCGTACCCGCTGCCGGGCGGCTACTCCGAGGACATCCGCGAGGCCCCGGACGGCTCAGTCTGGGTCGTCGGGTTCGGATGCCTCGTCCGCTGGGCGCGGGAATCGTCCGAGTTCCGCGAATTCCCGGGTCCGCCGGCGCCACGGGTGGCGGACGACGAAGGGGGAATCCGGTTCTCCAGCCATCGGAACGGCGCCGGCGAACGCCCCGGAAACCTCCGGTACCACGACGGGCGCTGGGAGACGGACACGGCCACCTTCACCGGGATCCTTCACGACCCGGCCAAGCGGGTCGTCTGGGGTTGGGACGAAACCGAGGTCCACCGCTTCGAGGGGACTCGGGAGCGCACCTTCGGTCCACGGGAGACGGGACTCGCACGGATCGTCGCCGGCGCCGTGGACGGACTCGGCCGTCTCTGGCTGTCGGGGCGGACCCAAGGGGATCGACTCGGCGTCGCCTCCTTCCACGAAGGCGTCTGGACCCGCCTCCAACCGGAGGAACTGGACGGGATGGAATCCGTGGAGTCCCTCGTGGCCCCGGACGGCGACGGCGTCTGGATCGGCGCGGACGGCGGGCCCGGCACGGAGGGCCTCCTTCTCCACGTGGGAGGACGGGGCCTCCGACGACGCCCGCTTCCCGCCGACCGGTACAGCCGCTTCTCCACCACGGCCCTGGTCGACCGTCGCGGCGACATGTGGCTCCATGGAGACGCCGGACTCCACCGCTGGGCCGCGGGCTCCAACGCCTGGGAAACGGTCACCAACCTCCCCGCACTCCGCGTCCTGGGCTGTGTCGAGCGTGGCGACGAGATCTGGTTCGCGTGCATGGATGGCGGCGGGGGTGGCGATGGGGGTCTTGTCCGCCTTCGTGACGGACGCTGGACCGTCTTCCCCGCGGAGGTCCAGGGAACCCTCCGCAGGAACCTCGATGGAACCCTCACCTGCGGCGGCTTCGGGAGGTTCTGGAAGATCGACCCCTCCCCGGAGGCCGTCCCGGTGATGGTGCGTCTCCCGGTGCCGGAACGGGTGTCCGAGGTGGTGCTCGGGAAGGATGGCGCCTTCTGGATGGGCTGGGGTGGAGGCGTGGGGAGGTACCGATCGGAGAGGTTCCCGCCGGAGACCCGGGTCGCCGGTCCGGCACGGGTCCTCAAGGGCGAACCGTTTGCCATCGCGGCGACCAGCCTCGAGCGCTGGTTTCCGGGACCGGTCGGCGAAGACCACCGGTTCTCCTGGCGACTCGACGAAGGCAACTGGTCCGAGGCGACACCGTCGCGGGAGTTCCGGATCCCGACCTCGGGGCTCTCCCGCGGAACCCACCGACTCGAGGTGCGCTGCCAGGACGGGACCGGCGAGTTCGACGCCAGCCCCGCTTCGTTGGAGTTCATCGTGGGACTGCGGCCGATCCAGGAGCGGGCCTGGTTCCTACCCGCCACGACCGTGCTGGTGCTCGTCGTCTCGGCACTCGCCGCATCGGCGATCAAGGCCCGGCGGGACCTCGCCGAACTGGTTTCCACCCTTGGTCGCCGGGTCTCCGAGCGGACCGCCGACCTCGAGCTCGAGCTGCAGCGGCGGGCCCAGGTGGAACGGGAGCTCCGCTTCCACGAGGCGATCCTCCGCGAGACCGGCGAACTGGCCCACGTGGGCGGATGGTCCCTCGACGTGTCCACCGGCGCGGGACACTGGACGGCCGAGGTGGCGCGGATCCACGGCGCCGCCCCGGGCGAGGACGCATCGAGGGAACGGGTGCTCGGCTTCTACTCCGGGGCGGAGCGGCTCCGGCTCGAGGATGCGCTGCTCAGGGCCGCAAGGGACGGCGAACCGTACGACCTCGAACTCGAACTGACGACCGCCGGCGGAACGCGCCGCTGGGTCCGGACCCTGGGACGCCCGGTCCGCGAGGAGGACCGGATCGTCCGGGTGTTCGGATCGTTCCAGGACATCTCGGAACGCAAGCGGGCCGAGGAGGTGGTGCGCGAGCGGCTCCGGCTCCAGTCGCGGCTCGCCACCGTGGCCGCCTCCGTGCCCGGCGCCCTGTTCAGCTTCCTGGTGCGCGGCGACGGCTCCATGTCCTTCCCCGACGCCAGCCCGAAGCTCGTCGAGGTCGTGGGCCTCAAGCCGGAGGACATCGCGACCGACGCCGCACCGGGCTTCGCCATCATCCATCCGGAAGACCTCCCCCGCGTCCGCGCCCGGATCGACCAGGTCGTCCGCGACCACGCCCCTTGGTACGACGTCTTCCGGGTCCGGCATCCGCGGAAGGGCGTCGTCTGGATCGAGGGGGTCGCACATCCCTCACCGGCCGAACCCGGGTTCGCGGTCTGGCATGGCATCCTCGCCGACGTGACCGAGCGCCACAACCTGGAGGCCCGGCGGGCCACCGAGCATGCCGTGGCCCGCGTGCTGGCCGAGACGCCTTCGGTCGACGGGGCGATCCCCGCCGTGCTCCGGACCCTCTGCGAGGCCGAGGGATGGAGCCACGGGGAGCTCTGGCTCTTCGAGGAGTCCGTCGACGCCCTCGTCTGCCGCGAGGTCTGGAACCCCGGAACCCCGAGGTTCCGGGCCCTCGACGAGCGGACGCGCGCCCTCCGCATGCGGACCGGGGAAGGTTTCATCGGCCGAATCCTTCGGGATGGGGAACCGGTCCACTCCTCCGACCTCGTCCGGTTCCCCGGCTTCCTCCGCTCTCCCGAGGCGGAGCAGGCCGGCCTGATCTCCGCGATCGGGTTCCCCATCCGCAGCGAGGACACGGTGACCGGCGTGCTGGCCTTCATGGGCGGCCGGATGGACGTCCCGGAGGCGACCCTCCTCGACATGCTCGAGACCATCGGTTCCCAGGTCGGCCAGTTCCTCTCCCGCATGGCCACGGAGGAACGGCTCCGCCGGTTCATGGCGTTCAGCCCGACCACCCTCTACGCCCTGCGCGAAAAGGGCGGCCGGTACCATTGCCACTGGGTCAGCGAGAACATCGCCAGCCTCACCGGATACACCCGGTCGGAGGCCCTCACCTCGGGCTGGTGGCTCAACGGCCTCCATCCGGAGGACCGCTCCCGCGTGCTCGAGGCGGACCATCCGAGGGAGGCGCAGGGCCGCCGGATCCTCGAGTTCCGTTTCCGGCGCAAGGACGGCGCGTACCTCTGGCTCCGCGACGAACAGCGCCTGATCGCAGGCGGAGGCGACACCCCCCGCGAGGTCGTCGGTTCCTGGATCGACATCACCGAACGGCACGCCCTCGAAGGGCGCCTTCGCCAGGTGCAGAAGATGGAGGCGATCGGCCAGCTCTCCGGCGGCATCGCACACGACTTCAACAACATCCTCGGTTCCATCATTGGCAACGCCGAACTCGGGGCCCAGGAACAGCCCGCCAACGCCGCGGGCACCGCCCACTTCTCGGAGATACTCCGTGCGGCGCGCCGGGCGACCCACCTCGTCCAGCAGATCCTCACCTTCGCGCGGCAGGATTCGCACGAGAAGCGGCGCATCGAACTCCGCCCGGTCGTCGAGGAGACCGCCCGGCTGCTCCGCGCCACCCTGCCCGCCGGCGTCGAGCTCCACGTCCACTGCGAGCCCAACACGCCGTCGGTGCTCGCCGACGAGACCCAGGTCCAACAGGTCCTGCTGAACCTCGGCACCAACGCCTGGCACGCGTTCCACGGCCGCGGCGGCCGGATCCGGATCGAGCTGGGAAGCCTCCGCGTCGACGAGGCCGCCGCCCGCTCGAATCCCGACCTCCAACCCGCCGACTACGCCCGACTCCGCGTCCGCGACAACGGGTCCGGCATGGACGCCGCGACGCTGGAGCGGATCTTCGAGCCGTTCTTCACCACCAAGCCGCCCGGACAGGGCACCGGACTCGGCCTCTCCGTCGTCCACGGCATCGTCAAGTCCCACGGCGGCGCCGTCCTCGTGGACAGCACCCCGGGCGTGGGCACGACCTTCGACATCCTCTTGCCGGCCGTCGCCGATGCCGTCGCGGCAGCCGACTCCGACGCCCCGGCGAAACCGTCCGAGCCGGCGATGCCACGTGGCTCCTCCCAGCACCTCCTGCTGGTGGACGACGAGGAGATCCTGCTGCGCATCACCACGAAGGTCCTCGAACGGCTCGGCTACCGTGTGACCGCGTGCGGCGCGCCCGAGGACGGACGGAACCGTTTCCTCGCCGATCCCGGCTCCTTCGACCTCGTGATCAGCGACCTCAACATGCCGGGCAGGTCCGGCATCGAACTCGCCCGCGAACTCCTTTCCCGCCGCCCGGACATCCCGGTCCTGCTGACCTCCGGCCTGGTCTCGGAGGATCTGCGCAACGAGGCGCTCCGCATCGGCGTGCGCGGGATCCTCCGCAAGCCCGCCTCCGTCGAGGAACTCGCCCAAGCGGTCCACCGCTGCCTCCTTCCGTCCGGCACCGCCTGAGCCTGCGCATGCGGACGGGACACTCACGCGAAGGCGCAAAGCCGCGACAGGAAGGGAACCACCGGTTTTGCTGCGGCGATGCCCGGCACCGGCCAGTGGTCACCCTTTCGGTTCCAGAACTCGTTTCCCATTGGCGGCTTTGCGTTCTCGCGTGAGGTCCCTCTTTGTGTGAGCGGCCTCTCCGCGGACTCCGCGCCTCCGCGTGACCCTTCCCACGAACGGGAGCCGACGAGGAAGGGGTCGACTCGGGCCGGGCCGTCCCCATGCTCCTTCCATGCCGCCCGTATCCGCCGCACAGCACCGTCCTCGCCCAGGCGGACCCGCCCGCCTCGTGCCCCTTCTCGGCCTGCTGCTCGCACCCGGGTTCACCGGGTGCGACACGCTCCACGGACCTTCCATCGACGTCACCGCCCCGAGGATCGTCGGACGCGCGGTGGACGCGGATTCCGGGGCTCCGGTCGCCGGTGCCCGGGTCGGACGCCGCCTCTCGGGATGGCGGTATCCGACCGGGGGCTTCCCGCGCGGGGCCGAGGAGTTCCTGCTCCTGCAGGACGAGGTCCGGACCGGTCGCGACGGCCGTTTCCAACTGCCGCCGAAGCAGGTCGCACTCCTGTTCTCGATCGGCGATCCGGGACTCCAGCTGGGACTCGAGATCCGCCATTCCCGTCATGTGGGTTGGAAGACGAACTACACGGTCGGCGCGCTTTCCGCGGACCCGACGGAGCCCCGCATCGACGCCGGGGACATCCCGCTCCGGCGGCGCACCGGCGTGACACCGTAGCGAGCCCGTCGGGTGCACCGGGAATCACGCACCGGAAGCGGAGCCGAAACCGAACTCGACCCTCAGGGCCCGGTGATCCGAGGCCACGGCTTCCGGCAGCACCCGGCTGGAACGGACCGACCATCCCGGGACCGGCGTGAACAGCACGTAGTCGATCCGGGACACGGGCTTCTCCACGGGGACCGTGGGCGCCGGCGATCCGGCCGAGGCGTCGCTCCAACGCCCGAGGGCGCGCCGCATCACCCGGCTTTCCGGCGTGTCGTTGAAGTCCCCGGCCAGGACCACCGGTTCCTCCAGCGAACCGAATGCCGAGAGCAGGCTCTCCACCTGAAGCCAGCGGTCGGAGTCGTCCCGCGTCGCGTCGAGATGGACCCCGACGAAGCGGAACGCCGGCCGACCCGGCGGGCGGATCCTCGCGGAGACCGCGATCCGTTGCTCACGGCCCCGCGGGTTGGGCAGACGATGCACCGCGAAGTCCGCGATCGGCCAGCGGCTCAGCAGCATCTGCCCGTAGGCGCCGCCCTGGAAGTCGATGGCCTTTCCGAAGCGGCCTTCGAGGCCCGTCAGGCGACGGTACTCCGCCGACTGGTCCACCCGACCCGTGCGCCCGGTGCCGACGTCCACCTCCTGGACCGCCACCACGTCCGCGCCGGAGTCCACCACCAGCGCGGCGATGCGTCCCAGGTCCAGCTTCCCGTCGACGCCCTCGCCATGATGGGCGTTGTAGGTGAGAACCCGCAGGGAACCGCTGTCCCGCGGCGTCAGGCAACCGCCCGCAACCGAGGCCAATCCCAGTCCGGCGATGAAGGAACGACGATTCATGGCGGCGGAAAGCGTGGTCCGCAGCGGAGGCCGGGCCAAGGATCTTCCCCGCTTGGACTCCACCACCAAGTCCGCCGCCCCGTCTGCGGACTTGGCGTCCGGGACGCCTCGGCCCACGCTGTCAGCCTGTTCATGATCCCGCGCTTCCTCCAAAGGATCCGTCATCTCTTGTTGGATGACACCACCTCCTATGACCAGGGCCTGCTCGACGAGGCGGCCTTCTGGCGGAAGTCCCTCGCCAACGGGGGGCGCAACTGGGACGCCACGGCCTTCCGCATGCGCATGGATCCGAAATTCGGGTTCCAGCCGCACCTGCGGGAGCTGGCGGACAAGTCCCCCGCGGCGAAATCCGGCGGACCCGTCCAGGTGCTGGACGTCGGGGCCGGTCCGCTGAGCGCCGTGGGCCACCATTGGCCGGGACGCGAGGTGCGCCTGACCGCCGTGGACCCGTTGGCCGACACCTTCGACCAGATCCTCGCCGAACTGGACCTGCATCCCCCGACCCGCACCCGGAAGGCTTCCGGCGAGGACCTGCTCGGGGTGTTCGCCCAGGACACCTTCGACATCGTCGTCTGTTCCAACGCGCTCGACCACAGCCGCGACCCGCTGCTGTGCGTGCGCCAGATGTTCGCGGTGACCCGGCCCGGCGGATGGATCTTCCTCTGGCACTACCGCAACGAGGCCAAGGAGGAGGGCTACGCCGGCCTCCACCAGTGGAACCTCGACGAGGACCGCGGCGACCTGGTGCTCTGGAACCGCGAGCACCGGAATTCGACCCGAGCCGCCCTCGGCCCCACCGCGGTCGTCGACACCCGCCCCGATCCCGCCGTCACACGCGCCATCATCACCCGGATCCACAAGCGCGACACGTCCCTGCCCGGAAACCCGACGCCGTGAACCGCACCGCCGTCCTCAACGTGGTCGGACTCAGCCGCCGCCACCTCGGCCCACACACGCCCCGGCTCTCCGCCTTCGCCGCCGCCGGCCACTCCGCGGTCGTCGACCCGGCGTTCCCCGCCGTCACCTGCACCGCCCAGTCCGACTACCTCACCGGACGCCGCCCGTCCGAGCACGGCATCACCGCCAACGGCTGGTACGACCGCACCCTCGCCGAGGTCCACTTCTGGAAGCAGTCCAACCACGTCGTCACCGCGCCGAAGATCTGGGACGACCTCAAGGCCGCCGACCCCTCCTTCACCTGCGCCCAGATGTTCTGGTGGTACAACATGTACTCCGGCGCCGACTGGTCGGTGACGCCGCGGCCGATGTACCCGGCCGACGGACGGAAGTTCTTCGACGTCTACAGCTGGCCCTACGACCTGCGGCCCGCGCTGAAGAAGGACCTCGGCGACTTCCCGTTCCCCACCTTCTGGGGCCCGGCCGCCGGGGTGAAGTCGCCGCAGGGCGAACCGGACGCCGCCACCCGCTGGATCGCCGACTCGGCCAAGTGGATCGAGAAGGCCAAGTCCCCGACCCTCAACCTCGTCTACCTGCCCCACCTCGACTACAACCTCCAGCGCCTCGGACCGGCGCATCCGGACGTCGTGGACGACCTCCGCCGCATCGACGCCATCGTCGGGGACCTGCTCGACTTCTTCGCCGGACGCGGCGTGACGCCGATCGTGCTCAGCGAGTACGGCATCACCCCGGTCTCGCGGCCGATCCACCTGAACCGGCTCTTCCGTGAGCGCGGCTGGGTGACGATCAAGGAGGAACTCGGACGCGAACTGCCCGACATCGGCAACTCCAGGGCCTTCGCCGTCGCCGACCACCAGGTCGCCCATGTCGTCGTGAACGACCGGTCGATCCTCGACGACGTGCGGAAGCTGCTCGAATCCACCCCGGGGGTCGCGGAGGTGCTCGACGACGCGGCCAAGAAGGCCCGCGGCATCGACCATCCGCGCGCCGGCGACCTGATCGCCGTGTCCGACGAGGACGCGTGGTTCACCTACTACCACTGGTTCGACGACCGGAAGGCGCCGGACTTCGCCCGCTGCGTGGACATCCACCGCAAGCCCGGCTACGACCCGGTCGAGCTCTTCCTCGATCCCACGATCCCGGCGGTGAAGCTGCGGATCCTGTGGCGCCTGCTGCAGAAGAAGCTCGGCTTCCGGATGCTGATGGATGTCATCCCGCTGGACGCCACCCTGGTGAAGGGCTCCCACGGCGCCCGCCCACGGTCGCAGGACGACTGGCCGCTGATCCTGTCGACCCTCCCGCTCCCCACGGGCCCGATCCGCTCGACCGACGTCCACGGCATCCTCCGCGCCGCCGTCACCGGTTAGTCCAAGCCGACCGTCGAGCAGGGAGCAGCGAGCAGCGGGCTGAGTCCGACGTCCGCATCGGCGTCCCTCCGTGCAATCCGTGTCTCCTCGGAATGGAAGGTCCCGCGGCCGACGGATCCTCGGCCCGGCAACCACAAACCCCGAATCCCCCGTTGACACCCGGGGGTGTTTTCCGGCTTTTGATCGGAGAACCCCTTTCACGGCGATGCTGACACTCCTGGGCCCACGACCCGAGCGATCCGGCTTCTGCGACGGCCTGTCGCGGAGGGGCTTCCTGCGCATCGGAAGCCTTGGCCTGGGTGGCCTCGCATTGCCCCAGGTGCTGCAGGCCGGGGCCACCGACGGCGCCTCCCGCCACAAGGCCGTCATCCTGGTCTTCCTTCCGGGCGGCGCGAGCCACCAGGACATGTTCGACCTGAAGATGGACGCCCCGGCGGAGATCCGCGGCGAGTTCCGGCCGATCCCGACGAACGTCCCCGGCATCCAGCTCTGCGAGCACCTGCCGCGGATGGCCCGGATCATGGACCAGTGCACGGTCATCCGCTCGGTGGTGGGCATGGAGGACCGCCACGAAGCCTTCCAGACCTACACCGGCCGCCTGAACCGCAACCAGCCCCCGGGCGGCTGGCCCTCGATGGGTTCGCTGCTCGCGAAGCTCCAGGGGCCGGGCGACCCCACGATCCCGGCCTCCATCGGACTCGCCCCCAGGATGGGCCACGTGCCGTGGTCGGACAACGGCGTCGCCGGCTACCTCGGCGCCGCCTACGCGCCCTTCGAGATCAACAAGGGCGGGGGCAAGGACGACATGGTGCTCAACGGGATCACCCTCGACCGCCTGAACGACCGCCGCTCGCTGCTGACGGCCCTCGACACCTTCCGCCGGAACGTCGACGCCAGCGGACAGATGTCCGGTCTCGACGCCTACACCCAGCAGGCCTTCGGCATCCTCACCTCCAGCCGCCTCGTCACGGCCCTGGACCTCCGGAACGAGGATCCGAAGGTCGTGGAACGCTACGGCAAGGGCGACCCGCGCAACCGCGACGACGGCGGGCCGAAGCTGATGGAGCACTTCCTCGTGGCCCGACGCCTGGTCGAGGCCGGTGCGCGCTGCGTCACCCTGGCCTTCAGCCGTTGGGACCACCACGGCGACAACTTCGGCGCCCTTCGCCAGGACCTGCCGCTGCTCGACCAGGGCCTGTCGGCGCTGATCACGGACCTCAGGGAACGCGGTTTGGACCGCGACGTGACCGTGATGGTCGCCGGCGAGTTCGGACGCACGCCGACCATCAACAAGGACGGCGGCCGCGACCACTGGCCGCGGGTGAACTTCGCCCTGCTCGCCGGCGGCGGCATGCGACACGGACAGGTCATCGGCTCCACCGACCGCCTCGGCGGCGAGGCCGCGTCGCGTCCCACCACCTTCGGCGAGATCCACGCGACCATCTACCAGGCCATGGGACTGGACGTGAACAAGGTCACCGTGCCCGACCTCACCGGCCGCCCGCAGTTCCTCGTCGACCCCGGGGTCCAACCCATGAAGGAACTGGTCGGCTGAGACGCCGTCCCACGAATCCCGCCGACGCATGCTGACGATCCCCGGTCCCTCCCGACGTTTCTGCGACGGCCTTTCGCGCCGGAATTTCCTCCGGATCGGGTCCCTGGGACTTGGCGGACTGGCGTTGCCGGACCTGCTCCGGGCGGAGACCGCCTCCGGACTGCGCTCCGGACACAAGGCGGTCATCATGGTGTATCTGCCGGGAGGTCCGCCCCACCAGGACACCTTCGACCTCAAGCCGGACGCGCCGGCGGAGATCCGCGGGGAGTTCCAGTCGATCCCGACCTCGGTCCCAGGCACCCGCATCTGCGAGCACCTGCCCCTGCTGGCGAAGTGCGCGCACCGGTATTCCATCCTCCGCTCGATCCACGACGCCGTGGACGACCATTCGGACTTCATGTGCCAGACCGCACGGCGCAAGGGGAACCAGCCGCCGGGCGGATGGCCGACCTTCGGCGCGTGCGTCTCCCGGGTGCTCGGCGCCGCGCAGCCGTCCATCCCGCCGTTCGTCGGGCTCGAGCCACGGATGCAGCACCGGCCCTACAACGCCGCCAACCCGGGATTCGCCGGCGTCGCGCATGACGCGTTCCGTCCGGCGGCCGACGCCAAGTCGGACATGGTCCTCAACGGCATCACGACGGAACGCCTCGCCGACCGCCGGGCCCTGCTCCGCTCGTTCGACCGGTTCCGCCGCGACGTCGACGCCACCGGGCTGATGTCGGGCCTCGACGCCTTCAACGAGCAGGCCTTCGGGATGCTCACCTCCAGCCGCCTCCTCGAGGCGCTCGACGTGGAACGCGAGCCGGCCGCCGTCCGGGCCCGCTACGGGAAGGGCGACGCCAAGGTCCATGGAGATGCCGCCCCGATGCTCAACGAGCAGTTCCTCGTCGCCCGCCGCCTCGTCGAGGCCGGCGCGCGTTTCGTCACCGTCGCCTACGGCTTCTGGGACTACCACGGCGACAACTTCGGCAACGCCCGCCGGGACCTGCCGATGTTCGACCAGGCCCTCTCGGCCCTGATCGCCGACCTCCACGACCGCGGACTCGACCGCGACGTCAGCGTGCTCGCCTGGGGCGAGTTCGGCCGGTCTCCGACGATCAACAAGGACGGCGGCCGCGACCACTGGCCCCGGGCCAACTGCGCCGTCCTCGCCGGCGGCGGCATGCGGGTCGGACAGGTGGTCGGCGCCACCGACCGACTCGGCGGCGAACCCTCCGAACGCCCCGTCCAGTTCGGCGAGGTCTTCGCCACCCTCTACCACAACCTCGGCATCGACGTGAACCAGGTCACCCTCCCCGACCTCACCGGCCGGCCCCAGTACCTCGTACCCGACGGCTGCCAGCCCATGAAGGAGCTGATCGCATGAACCGCCCCTTCCGGATCGCCGCGGCGCTGTCCTTCCTCGCCGCCGTCGCGTCGCCCCTCCCCCCGGCCGCCGCCGCGTCCCTTTCGCTCGGCTTCCGCGAAGGGGCCACGAACCTCGTCCTCAACAGCCGCGACGCCCGCCAGCAGCTGCTGGCCACCGACGACGCCGGCCATGACGCGACCCACGCCGTCCGCTGGACGTCACGCCCCGCAGGGATCGTCCACGTGGACGCCGAGGGCCGGGTCTCCCCCGTGGCCGACGGCATCGCCCACGTGTCGGCCCAGGCCGCGGACGGCTCGTCGGCGGAGCTCCCGGTCCGCGTCGTCGGTTCCGCGGAATCCGCCCCCCTGCACTTCGCCAACCAGATCGTCCCCATCTTCACCAAGAACGGGTGCAACGGCGGCGGCTGCCATGGAAAGGCGGCCGGACAGAACGGATTCCGGCTCTCGCTGCTCGGGTTCGAGCCCGACGAGGACTACGAACACCTCGTCCGCGAGGCCCGCGGACGCCGCCTCTTCCCGGCGGACCCTCCGCGAAGCCTGCTCCTGACCAAGGGAGCCGCCCAGCTGCCCCATGGCGGCGGAAAGCGCCTCGAGCCCGGATCCGAGGACCACGACCGCCTCGTCCGCTGGATCGCCCAGGGAATGCCCCGCGGGCGCGCCGACGCGCCGACGGTCGCCCGCATCGAGGTGTACCCGACGCGCAGGACGATGCCCCTCGACGGTTCGCAGCAGCTCGTGGTCACGGCCCACTACACCGACGGCTCGTCCGAGGACGTCACCCGGGGCGCGTTGTTCGAGCCGAACGACAAGGACCTCGCCGCCGTCGACGCCAACGGCCGGGTGAAGGCCTTCAACCAGCCCGGCGAGTTCGCGGTCATGGTCCGCTACCAGGGCAAGGTGGCCACCTACCGCGCCACGCTGCCGCTCGGGGCGCCCGTCGACTCGCTGCCGGTCGCCAGGAACTTCGTCGACGAACACGTCTTCCGCGAGCTGCGGCGCGTCGGCATGCCGCCCAGCGGGATCGCCGACGACGCCACCTTCCTCCGCCGCGCGACCCTCGACATCGCCGGACGCCTTCCCACCCCGGGGGAGCTCCGCGACCTGGAGACCGCCGCAGCCGCCGGAAAAACCGTCGCCGACCGGCGTGACGCCGTGGTCGAACGGCTGCTCGCCTCGCCGGAGTACGCCGACTGGTTCGCCAACAAGTGGTCCGCGCTCCTGCGCAACCGGCGGAGCGACGCCCGGCAGGCCCGCGGCACGTTCGCCTTCCATGCCTGGATCCGTGACAGCCTCGCCGCCAACAGGCCCTACGACCGCTTCGTCTCCGAGATCCTCACCGCCTCGGGCGACGTGGCCGACAACCCGCCCGTCGCCTGGTATCGCCAGGTCCGGACCGTCCAGACCCAGCTTGAGGACGTCTCCCAGCTCTTCCTCGGCCAGCGGATGCAGTGCGCGCAGTGCCACCACCACCCGTACGAGCGCTGGAGCCAGGCCGACTACTGGAGCTTCGGCGCCGCCTTCTCCCAGGTTTCGTACCGCCCGGGCGCCCAACCGGGCGAGGACGTCGTCGTCCATCGGCGCGGCGAGGCCAAGGCCACCAACAAGAAGACGGGCCAGCCCGTGAAGGCGGCACCGCTCGCCGGCGCCGCCTACGACGCGCCGCCGGAGGACGACCCGCGCCAGTTCCTCGCGGACTGGATGACCTCGCCGCGGAACCCGTGGTTCTCGAAGGCCCTCGTGAACCGCTATTGGAAGCACTTCCTCGGTCGCGGCCTGGTGGATCCCGAGGACGACCTCCGCGACACGAACCCGCCCACCAACCCGGAGCTGTTGGACGCCTTGGCGTCGCACTTCTCGGCTTCCGGCTTCGATCTCAAGGACCTGGTGCGGACCCTTGTGCGCAGCACCACCTACCAGCTTGCCGCCGATCCCAACGCCCACAACGCGCGCGACCGCCACCACTTCTCCCGCTTCTACCCGCGTCGCCTCCCGGCCGAGGTGCTGTACGACTCGGTCAACCTCCTCGTCGGCTCGGAAAGCCGCTTCGAGGGCATGCCGCCCGGCACCCGTGCGGTCTGCCTGCCCGACAACAGCTTCAACGCGAACAACTACTTCCTCACCGTCTTCGGACGTCCCGATTCCAGCAGCGCCTGCGAATGCGAACGCAGCTCCAACGCGTCGCTGAGCCAGAGCCTGCATCTGCTCAACTCGAAGGACCTCCAGACACGCCTCTCCACCGACGGCGCACGCCCGGCCCGGCTCGCCGCCGACACCCGGCCGCCCGCCGAACGCCTCGCCGACCTCTACCGGATGGCGTTCTCACGCCCCCCGCGGCCCGAGGAGGTCGCCGTCTTCCAGGAACATCTCGACCGGCGGCTCCGGTCGGCGAAACCCGGCAAGGACGACGCCGAGACCGCGGCCGAGAAGCTCAAGGCCGGCCGCGAGGCATGGGAGGACACCGTCTGGGCGCTGCTGAACTCCAAGGAGTTCCTGTTCAACCACTGACCCATGCGGCCAGCGTCCCCCGCACTCCTGCTCGCCGTCCTCGTCGCCCTGCCGCACGCGGCCGCCCAACTCCCGGTCGCCAGACTCCTCGGCCTCTCCCCGGCCGGCGCCCGCATCGGCGCCACCAACGAGATCGACGTCTCCGGCTCCGACCTCGACGGACCGGTCGCGCTCCGCTTCTCCGATCCCCGCATCGTCGGATCGGCCAAGGAAGGCGCCCCCGGCCGCTTCCTCGTCGTCGTGCCGGATTCCGTGCCGCCCGGGATCGTCGACGCCCGCTTCGAAGGGCGCTTCGGCCTCTCCAACCCCCGGGCCGTCGCCGTCGATCCTCTCCCCACCCTTCCGGCACCCTCCACGAACTCGACCCCGGAATCCGCCGCGGCGCTGGAACGCGGGACGGTCGTCGACGGCCGTGTCCCCGCCGGCGGCGTGTCCTGGTTCCGGTTCGCGGCCGCCGCCGGGGAACGGCTCCGGATCCGGGTCGAGGCCGCCGCGCTCGACTCCCGCCTGTCCCCGGACCTCGTGCTGTTCCACGCCGACGGACGCGAACTCGCCGTCGCCCGTCGCCGCGAACGCCTCGAGTTCACCGCACCGTCCGACGGGCCGTTCCGTCTCCGGCTCGCCGACGCCCAGTTCCGTGGCGGCGACGGCTTCCACTACCGCCTCCGCGTCGAGTCCACGCCGCTCGTGGCGTTCACCCTTCCCGTTTCCGTCCAGGCCGGCCGCACGAACCGCGTCTCCCTCTACGGCCACTCCCTGCCGGACGGGCAACCCGCCGGTCTCCAGGGACCTGACGGGACGCCGCTCGAACGGGTCGAGGCCGACTTCGCCGTGCCCCCGGAACCCGCCGGCGGACCGGCGGACTCCTTCGTCGGGATCCTCCGCGGCCCCGCCTCCGCGTTCCTCGCACGGGACACCTGGACCGCCGCCTGGCATGCCGGCGGCTCCGGGGCGGTCGCGATCGGTTTCCACTGGACCACGAACACGGTCATCGCCATCCCCACCAACCACATCCTCCAGGTCGTTCCGCCCTGCGAGGCCTCCGGGATGTTCCCCGGCCGCGGCGAGGTGGCCGGCGTCTCGTTCCAGGCCGCGAAGGGGACCGTGTGGTGGATCGAGGTCGTCGGCGACCGGATGTCCCCGGACTGCGATCCCCATGCGGTCGTCCAGAGGGAGCGCACGACCCGGGACGCCGCGGGGAACGTCCAGTACGCGGTCGTCGCCGAACTCGGCGACACCGAGCAGAACGTGGGCGACCGCGAGTTCAACACCTCCCACCGCGACGCCACGGTCCGCTTCGAGGCGCCCGAGACCGGGAGGTACCGGGTGCTCGTGCGGGACCTGTTCCACCTCGGCCCCAACCCGCCACGCCGGCCGTTCCGCGTCTCCATCCGAGCGGCCCGGCCCGACTTCGACCTCGCCGTGTTCGTCCAGCCGCCGCCCCGTGTCGGCGAGGACCGCAACCTGCCGTTGTTGCCCGTCGACCTCCGACGCGGACAGACCGTCGCGCTGAAGGTGGTCGCCCAACGCCGGGACGGCTTCGACGGGGCGATCGACCTCTCCGCCACGAACCTCCCGGCCGGCCTGCGCCTGGGCCCGGCCAGGATCGCGGCCGGCCAACACGCCACGACCGTCCTCCTCACCGCCGGGACCGACGCCGCGGTCTCCGGCCCGTGGACCCTCACCGGCACCGCGGCGGTGGACGGCTCGGCCCGGGTGCGGACGGCGGCGGGCGCGACGCTCGTCTGGGCGGTCGGCGACCACAACCAGGAGACGCCGCTCGTACGCCTCACCCGCGGAACCGCCGCCGGCGTGCTCGCGGCGGAGTCCGCCCCGGCCACGGTCCGCGTCGGCGACGGCGCACCGCTCGCCGCCACCGAGGGCGGCCTCCTCCGGCTTCCGGTCCGCGTGGTCCGACATCCCGACTTCCCCGCGGGCTTCAACCTGAGACCCGCCGGGCATCCGGCCTTCGAAAAGGCCAAGGAGATCGCCGTGCCCGAGAAGGCCGGCGAGGTCGCGGCCGAGGTCTCCCTCGCGGAAAACCCGCTGCCCCCGGGCGTGCACACGCTGTGGCTCCAGGGCTCGCTCGCCGGGAAGCACCGCAACCAGCCCGAGGCGCTCGCCGCGGCGGAGGCGGCGTTGAAGGAGGCCGACCAGGCGCTCGCCGCAGCGGGTCCCGAGGCGAAGCCGAAGGCCGAGGAACGCCGCAAGGCCGCGGAGGCCGTCCGCAAGGCGGCCGAGGACCGCGCCAGGCCCCGCGACGCCACCGTGCCCGTGTGGTCCGAACCGTTCACCGTCCGCATCGACCCGAAACCCGCGGCGCCGGAGGCGGCGAAATGAAGCCGGTGGGATGGCCCACGGCCGGAACGCGCCTCGCCCTGGCGGCTTCGGCGTGGCTCTCGGTGACGTCGTCTTCCATGGCCGCCGCGCCGAAGCCGATCGGTTTCGCCGAGCCGAAGCGCACCGGGGCCGTCTCGTTCCGCAGGGAGATCCTGCCCCGGCTCCAGGCGAGCTGCCTCCCCTGCCACAACCAGACGCGGGCGAAGGCCTCGCTGAACCTGGAGACCCCGGAACTCATGCGGAAGGGCGGCGACTCCGGCGCGGCGCTGGTTCCGGGAAGGCCCGAGGAGAGCCTGCTGCTGCGGACCGCGGCCCACCAGGTCGAGGACCTCGTGATGCCGCCCGCCGACAACAAGGCGAACGCGCCGGACCTGCAACCCGCGGAGCTCGGCCTGCTCTCGCTTTGGATCCGCGAGGGCGGCCGAGCCGACGACGGCGTGGACGACACCCCGGCATGGAAGCCGATCGACCCGGCGTGGCGCTCCAGCTTCGCCGTCGCGGTCGCACCCGACGACCGCACCGTGGCCTTGGCCCGCGCCAACCGCGTCGACCTCCACGACCTCGCCACCGGACGCCGCCTCGGGGACCTCGCCGACCCCGTCCTCGGCGGCGTCGCCCAACGGGACCTCGTCGGTGCCCTCGCCTTCTCCCCGGACGGCTCGACGCTCGCCGCCGCCGGATTCCGCGAGGTGCGGCTCTGGCGTCGGGATCCCCCGGCCGTCACCCCACGCCCGGTGGTGATGACCAACGGCACGCCCGACGTCGCGGCGTTCTCGCCGGACCGCACCCGCATCGCCTGGGTCACCCGCTCCGGCCACCTCGAGATCCGTGCCGCGTCGGCCGTCGGACCCGCCTACCTCCACCGCGACCTCGTCGCCTCCAACGGCGCAGCCAACGTCCGGCTCGCGTGGTCGCCCGACGGCCGATGGCTCGCCGCCGGCGTCGGCGGGACCTCCGGCGTCGTCCGCCTGTTCCCACCCGACTCGGCGGCCCCGGGCCCCGCGTTCCCCTCGCCACACGGCGTCGCCGCCCTCGCCTGGTGGGACGCCGGTCGCCGTCTCGCCGTGGCTCCGGAGGGAGCGCATCCCCTGCTCGACCTCCCCGCGCCGGCGACGGGAGCGACCGTCTGGTCCGCCGGACCGCCCCCGGGCGGCGGGCCCGCCGCGTTCACACATCTCGCCGGCGAAGCCGGCCCCGGAGGAATCCTCCTCGCGGCGAAGGCCGACGGATCCCTCCGCCTTTGGTCCGCGACGAACGTCGCCGCCGCAACGGACATCCCCGGTCGCGGTCCGATCCTCGACCTGCAGCCACTTGGCAAGGGGCCGCGCTTCCTCGCCGCCTTCGCCTCGGGCGGCGTGTCCGTGTTGGACCCGTCGGCCCGGGAACCCTGGGGAGTCGGGAAGCCGATCGTGCTGGACCCGACCGCACGGACGCGCCGGACGCAGGCCGTCAACGGACTCGGGTTGGCCCGCGCCGAATCCGACCGCGCCGGCCTCCTGAAGTCCGCAGGCGCCACCGCCCGGAAGTCCGCCGAGGAGCAGCTCGCCAAGGTCCGAACCCGTCGGGACGGCGACGCCAAGTCGCTCACGGACCTCGAGAGGCAACGGACCGACCAGCAGGCCGTCGCGGACGCCGCGACCAAGGAGCGGGACGAGGCGGCCGTGCAGCTGGAGAAGGCGCTCCAGGCCGAAAGGGCCGCGGACACCCTGCGGACCAACGCCCTGGCCGCCGTCGCGAAGGCCACGGAACGCCATGTCGCCGTCGCCGCCGACCTCGCCATGGCCGGCCAGGCCCGCGCCGCGCTGCGACGGGTCGCGGAGACCCCGCCTCCCGGGGACCCGGCGGCCACCAACGCCCCCTCCAACCCGATTCCAGGTGCCGTCGCCGCCTCGGGCATCCGCGTGGAGGAACTGGAACGGCTGGCCGCGGCCGCCTCCACGGAACGTTCCCGCGTGGTGGCCGAACTCGACGCCGCCGCCTTCGCCGCCGGGCAGCGGCGCAGCGAAGCCGACCGGGCCCGGGCCGATCTGCCGCCCCGGAGGAAGCAGGCCGAGGAACGCCTCGCCGCCGCCCGCAAGACGCTGGAGGAACTCGCCGGACGCATCGCCAAGGCGAAGATCGCCCTCGACGGCAGCACCCAGGACGTCGCCCTCGGGGAGAGGTCCCTCGCCAAGGCCAACGACGCCATCGTCGAGGCCGGCCGTGCCGAGGAGACCTCCAAGGCCCGCATTGCCGGGGCCGAGGCGGAACTGACGGCGGCCGAGCGCGCGGCCGGGGCCGCCGTCGCCCGCATCGCGACGGCATTCGCCGCCACCCCCGCGGCCGACGCCGTGCTGCTGCTGGGAGCGGACGGACAGGCGGTCCGGTGGTTCCCCGGCGACGACGGTCCGGAGGCGCCGTTCCGAGTCGGAGGCACGACGCCGTTGGCCGTCGCCGCGGTGGACCGGGAGCGCTTCCTCGTCCTGACCCAGGAGGGGATGTTCCGCGTCGAGCCGGGTCGGCCGTGGCGCCTCTGGAAGACGCTGGGCTCCGTGACCAACGGGACAGAACGCCGCTTCGCCGACCGCGTGAACGCCCTCGCCTTCAGCCCCGACGGACGCCTCCTCGCCACCGGCGGCGGGGAGCCGTCGCGCTCGGGGGAACTGAAGCTGTGGGATGCGGACGGGGGCCGCCTCGTCCGCGACCTCGGCGCCGTCCACAGCGACACCGTCACCGCGATCGCGTTCTCGCCGCGCGGCGACCGCCTCCTCACCGGCGGGGCCGACCGCTTCGCCCGCATCACACCGGTGGAAGGCGACGGACCCAGGCTCGCCCTGGAGGGCCACACCCACCACGTCCTCGCCGTCGCCTGGGACCCGGACGCCGGCACCGCCGCCTCGGCCGGCGCCGACGGCGTGGTGAAGCTCTGGAACGCCGCCACGGGCGAGCGACGGAAGAACGTCGAGGGATTCGGCAAGGAGGTCACAGGACTGCTGACGGCCGGGGCCAACCGGCAGTTCGTGGCCGTCGGCGGCGACGGCCGCGGACGGCTGTTCCGCTCGGACGGCGAGAAGGTGCGCGACCTCGCCGCGGTCCCCGAATATCTCCAGGCCCTTGCCGTCACCCGGGACGGCCTCCACGCCGTGGGCGCCGACGACCGCGGCGTGCTCTCGGTGTGGAACCTGTCCAACGGCGAGGTCCGCCGCGACGCCGACGCGAAGGGCGGGCCCGCCGGGTTTTGACCACCCCGATCGGATCGTCATCCTCGAACGCAACCCATGTTCCTCGCCGATCTCACCTCCCCCCGGTTCGCGGCACTCTCGCGGGACATCCCCGTGGTCTTCCCGATCGCCGCCGTCGAACAACACGGTCCGCACCTCCCGGTCTCCACGGACAGCGACCTGCTCGGGGAGATCGTCCGTCGCGTGGAGCCCCGGCTCGGCGACCGCGTCGTGTTCGCGCCGCTCACCTGGGCCGGGAATTCCGACCACCACCTCGACTTCCCCGGGACGCTGTCCGTGCCGCCCCGCACCTACCTCGACCTGCTCGCCGGACTCGCGGAGAACGTCCTCCACCACGGGTTCCGCCGGGTGGTCTTCCTGAACGGCCACGGCGGGAACGACGTGCCGGGTCGGCAGGCGGTCTTCGAGCTGCGCCAGCGACACCGCCGGCGCGACGACCTGCTTCTCCTCTTCGCCACCTACTGGAACCTCGCCGACACGGCGTCGGAACCCGGACTGGTCCAACGCGAGATGGGCCACGCGTGCGAATGGGAGACCTCGATGATGCTCCGGATCGACCCGTCCCGGGTGGGCGACCACGGATCGCTGCCGCCCGTGGGGCAGGCCGCGCCGTTCCAGCCGGGCTTCCGCGCGTGGACCACCCGCGAACGTTCATCCTCCGGCTACATCGGCCGTCCGGACGCCGCCTCCGCCGAGAAGGGCGAGCGGCTGCTGCAACGCTTCGCCGAAGGCGCCGTCGACTATCTCGAACGCGCCGCACGCTGGGACGGACGCTCGTGGGCGGGGTGACGGGTTGGGGCGTTGAAAGGTTGAAAGGTTGAAAGGTTGAAAGGTTGAAAGGTTGAAAGGTTGAAGGGCTGAAGGGCTGAAGGGTGGATCGGAGATAGTTCTGGACTTTTCGCCTGTTTTTGTTTTCCGCCAATAGAACGCTTCAACGCTTCAACGCTTCAACGCTTCAACGCTTCAACGCTTCAACGCTTCAACGCTTCAACGCTTCAACGCTTCAA
>JAIYBC010000049.1 GCA_027488845.1 Verrucomicrobiales bacterium
CAAAACAGGCCTCCACAAAAACATCTCAACCACCTCAACAACAACGGGATACAGAAGCTCCGAATCTTCACGACCTTTTTGCGACGTTTCCGAGCAGTCTCGGTCCGCCTGGGGCATGAGCACCGAGAACCCATCCTTTTGCGCCTGATTCCCAAGGAGTTCAGGGGAATCAGCACTGTTTGCCCCGGTTGCCGCGGACGATTCCGGGATTCCTTCGAAGTCGGCGCCCTCTGGCTGATGCAGTCCAACGGATCTCGCATTCTCCGGTTTGAATCCTTGGTGCCGATCCACACGATCCAATGGCGGCAACGGATTTCCTGCCTTTTTCAGCGGATCTCCGATTCGGGTTGAAGTTGCGCCGTTCCTGGCAAGTCGGGATCTTTCGAAGCCCCATGAAGCTCGCACTCCTCGTCGCCGTTTTGCCTGCGTTTTCCGCATTTGCGGTCGATTCGGACAAGTCGAACCGCTCACTGCCTCCCGCTGCCAACCGCAAAGTGGAATTCATCAGCGAGATCTACCCGATTTTCCACGCGGCCTGCATCCCTTGTCACGGCCCCGAGAAGCAGAAGGGCAAGTATCGCATGGACACACGGGAAGGTGCCTTCAAGTTGACCTCGGACCACGGCCCGGCGATTGCGCCCAAAGAGAGCGCCAAGAGCGCGATCGTTCTGATGATGGCCGGACAGATCGACGAGATGCTGATGCCGCCGCCCGGTGGCAAACCCGGGGAGAGCGATCCGCTGACCGCTGAGCAGATCGGGCTCATCCGGGCTTGGATCGACCAAGGTGCCGAGTGGCCCGGCGGCCCGATTTCGCTCCAAAGGAAGCCGATCGGATTCGCCGCGCACATCCAACCGGTCTTGAAGCAGTTCTGCTCCGAATGCCACTCCGGGGCGAGCGGACAAGGTGGGTTCCAAGTGGACAGTCTGGCCTCTGTGCTCCGTGGTGGTGAGAACTACGGGAAGGCCGTGATTCCAAAGGATCCCGGTCATTCCCCGTTGCTGACCATCGTTGGCGGCAAGGACGAAGACATCCCAAAGCCGGAGAAGCACCGGTTGCCCGACAAGACGGTCGAGTTGATCCGCGAATGGATACAATCCGGAGCTCCGGAGTAGCGACCACCAATGGGGCTGAGACCTCTCACGGGGCACGCTGTGGCATTCACCGGATTCCATCGAGCGGGCTTCCGAGGATCGGATTCAATTGGCAGCGCCGGGAGGTCTCCCGAGCCTAGAAAACCTCTCCCGGCCTCCGCTTCGTCGAAGCGGAGGGGGGCGCTGGTTTCGGTCGGCTTTCGGGTGTTCGAGAACCCGTTCTCCTGAGTTGGGAGGTGGTCGATTCAGCGCGAACCGCCTTCCAAATGGCGTACAGTTCCCCGCCGTGACGACGCACTTCAGGACGCCCCAATCGAAAGGCATCGGCCAGCTTGGCCGGTGTCCCATCTGCGATCGTCGGACTGACGCCACCCCCGAAGACGAGAGGACACAGGGTCACCCGCAGTTCGTCGACCAGGCCGGACCGGAACATCGCGGAGTTGAGGCCGCCGCCGCCTTCGCAAACAAGGCGTCGAACACCCCATTTGGATCGAATCCAAACCAAGGCGGCTTCCAGATCGAGGACGGCGGACGGCGATACCCAGACCGCATCGGCGAGTGACTCCAAGCGTTGCCTCGCGCGAGCCGGGGCCTCCGATGACGTCAGCACGACAATCGGCGAACCCTTCTCCTTCCAAATCGCTGCCGATGGATTCAGCGACGCCCGGCCGCTGACCACCACGCGAAGGGGCATCGGACTCAAACCGGAAAGGATTCTTCTACGGCCAAAGGCTTCTCCGCCGTTGCCCAGTGTCGCCCCGGTTTCCTCAACGGTCCTGGCACCACAAAGGACGGCGTCAGCGGTCGCCCGCAAGGAGTACAGTTCCTTCAGGTCGCGCGGACTTCCGAAGGTGGTCACCTCTCGGCCGGCGGTCGCGATCTTGCCGTCTGCCGTCATCGCCATGTTCACCACCACCCACGGCCGATGGTTGGCATTGTCCGGCTTCATCCCTCCACCTCCCCGTGGATCAACATGGCGTCGCCATAGGAGTAGAACCGGTACCGTTCAGCGACGGCCTCGCGGTAGGCGGCAAGGATCTTCGTGCGTCCTTCGGACCCCGCGGGATCGGCAAAGGCGCTCACCAGCATCAGGAGCGTGCTCTGGGGAAGATGGAAGTTGGTGATCATGGCGTCGACGGCCTGGAACTGGAACGGCGGCCGGATGAAGATCTCGGTGCGACCTTCACAGGCTTGGATCACCCCCGAATTCCGCTGCGCCACGGACTCCAATACGCGTACCGTCGTAGTGCCCACGGCGACGATACGACCTCCCTGCGTCCGAGCCCTGCGGATGGCGGCCGCGGCGGGCTCACGGATCTCGAAGCGTTCCGAGTGCATCTTGTGATCCTCCAACTCCTCGGATTTCACCGGAAGGAACGTGCCCGCTCCGACGTGCAGGGTGACGGTTTGTATCTCCACTCCACGAGCGCGGATCTGCTCCAGCAGGGGTAGGGTGAAATGGAGGCCCGCGGTGGGTGCGGCGACGGATCCTTCGGGCGCCGCATACACGGTCTGATAACGTGAACGGTCATCGACTCCTCCCCGATTCGCCTGTGACTCGATGTACGGCGGCAGCGGAATCTCACCGATCTCCTGAAGTGCCTGGAACAGGTTGAGTCCGCTCTCGAATCGGAGGCGGCAATGCCCCTCCTCGTTCTTCTCGATCAGCTCCGCCGTGAACCCAGCCCCGGATCGTCCCGCCTTGGCGGAGAATCGGAGGAGTGTTCCGGGCCTGACCCTCTTTCCAGGACGCAGCAGCACCCACCAGTCCAGCGGACAAACCTCCTCCAGCAGCAGGATCTCCACCAATCCCCCGGTGTCGACCTTTCGGCCGTGAAGACGGGCCGGTATGACCTTGGAGTCGTTCAGCACCAGCACGTCACCCGCCCTGAACCAACGCAGGATATCCCGGAACATCTTATGTTCAAGGGTGTTGCGAACCCTGTCCAAAACCAGGAGACGCGAGGCGTCGCGCTCCGCCGCGGGCGTTCCGGCAACGAGTTCCGGGGGAAGCACGAAATCGAAATCAGAGGTCTTCACTTCTCAAATGGGAGAAAAAGGGGATCGCATACCCGACCACCCACACACAGCCGCATCCACAAACCCCTCAGCATTCATGGTTTACACTATTCACAGCGAAATGTGAACAACCAGTGAAGAGCAAAAAGTCGGGAAACAGCTATCGTTAGTTGCAAAAAGTCTTAGGGCTCGGGTACAAAGTTGCAGCGCTTGGGAGGGAAAGTGGATCCCCAGTGTCGAATAGGGTCCGGCCAGGTGTGTGCAGGAGCACGTTCCGAGTCGAATCCCAGTCGAAATCGGGGACCGGAAATCGGGTTTCGGGAACGCGGGAACAGGCAACGAGTCATGGCATCCAGCGACGTCAAAGAACCGGGGACGAATCCCCCGTCGGCAATGATGCCGGCGGCCGGATGTCCCCGCTTCACTTGGCGTTATGAACATCAGATCGATGGCCAAGGTCGAGCCTCTCTTCCGAGCAAGTGGCGTCCCGAGTCCACCGCCGGGCTGACCTTCATGGCAGTCATGATCAAGCACCCCTCCGAGGCGGAGTTCGTCATGGTGCTGCCGATGGACCAGTTCGAGCGCTTCATCAATCCCATCTGCGACGGGGACTTCACCGCACCGCTCAAGCTGGCGGAACGCCACGACTACGTCGACCGCATCATCGAACTGGAACTCGACAGCGCCGGACGTATCGCGCTGCCCAAGGAGATGCGGGCTGCGGCGCAACTGAAGTCCGACGTGATGTTCGTGGGCTGCATCAACCGCTTCGAGCTCTGGAATCCGAAGGCCTACGAATTGGCCCGGATGTCGGAGCAACTGCTCAAGAAGGTCCAGAACCCGGAGAAGACCTGATCATGAAGTTTCCTGCACTGCTGAACCCGAAGAGCTGGTTCATGCCCCGGCCGGCGTCGGACCGGACGCACGTGGGCACCGGGACGCCTTCGCGTACGGGTGGTGTGCCGATGGGTTCGGTGAAGGCCTTGCCGGTGGAGCTCGCCAGCCGCCTTTTCTCGTTCGAGAACCGGCGACGCGGCCAAAGCCGATTCGTCCAGGGTGAGCTGGTCCTTCCCGAGGCCCATCCGGTTCGAAGCGACCTCTTTGAGGACGACGTCGAACTGGTCCGGCGCCGCAAGGTTTCGCGTCTGATCCATGAGACGCGTTCGGCTCCCTCCACTCCGGGACACCATGATCGGGAGTTGGCCATCAACCGGCTCCGCCAGCGCGAACCGGTCTCCTCGCGTGTCGTCCAGAATCCCTGACCCGCTGCATGTCCGGTGCCCACGTTCTCGCACACCCCGGTGATGCCTTCCGAGACGCTGTCCGCCCTGCGGCCGCGGTCGGGAGGACGTTACTTGGACGGGACACTCGGCGGAGCCGGCCATTCGGAGGCGATACTGACCGCGAGCGCGCCGGACGGCTTCCTCTGCGGCTGCGATCGCGACGACGACGCCTTGGAGGCGGCCGGACGCCGGCTTTCCGTTTTCCCGGGACGGTTTGAACTGAGGCGGGGGAACTTCTCGGAAGCGGCGGGGTGGATTCCGGCTGGGACCCTGGACGGGGTGTTGCTGGACCTCGGCGTGAGCTCCCATCAGATCGACAGTCCCGAGAGGGGGTTTTCGTTCCAGCACGACGGTCCGCTCGACATGCGGATGGATCGCCGCGGAGGACCCACCGCAGCGGACCTGGTAAACGGGCTGCCGGCCGAGGAGTTGGCACGGATCTTCTGGAAATGGGGCGAGGAACGCGAATCGAGACGGATCGCCCGCGCCTTGGAAAGCGAACGGAGAATGCGTCCCTTCACCACAACCCTGAGCCTGGCCGGATTCATCGAGTCCCTCGTCCCCCGTCGCGGCTCGCGGATCCATCCGGCCACCCGCGTGTTCCAGGCGCTGCGGATCGCGGTCAACGAGGAGCTTGCCTCGCTTCAGGCGGCGCTTCCGGCGCTCTTCGCCCTGCTGCGTCCCCAAGGCCGGCTTGCGGTCATCACCTTCCATTCGTTGGAGGACCGCATCGTGAAGGAGTATTTCCGGACCGAGGCCCGCGGATACGACATCCAGGGATCCTACGACCACCCGGACTTCCGCATTCCACGTGCCGCGCGGGGGCTCGACCTCCATCGCCGCGGATTGGTCGCCTCCGACGAGGAGACCGAAGCCAACCCCAGGTCCCGAAGCGCCCGACTCAGGGTGCTCGAACGCGTCTGAACATGGCCGGAAGCCCCAATCCCACACCGTCGGAGATCCGGTTCGGCACCGTGCTGCGAGCCATCCTCGGATCGGCGATGATCGCAGCCCTCGGCGTGCTTTGGGTCCTGCAGAGCCGGGAGCATCAGCAACTGCAGGATCAGATCACCCTCAGCAAGTCGAACTGCACGGTCTTGACCCATCTCATCCGCCAGGATGGACGCAAACTGGACCCACTGCTCACCCGCCCCGCCCTCCTCGCCAAGGTGCAGGAGCTCGGGCTGGGCCTGACCAACATCACCTATGGACAGGTGGTGAAGGTCACGAACTCGTCGCGCGAACGCTCCTTGGACATCACCTCACGTCGGCCCTCCCCCCAGGCGCCGGTCCCCGCCATCGCCACCGCCGTTCCCCGATGAACCAGGACCTCCCCACGAATTCCAATCGGCGCCTGCGGTGCATGGCGTACCTGTTCGGCGGTGTCTTCGCGGTGCTCGCCGGACGGCTGGTCTACATCCAGGGACTCCAGCCGGATTCACCGCGCTACACGCTCGGCGGCACGCCGGCCCGGGTCACCTACACCCCGGCGCTCCGAGGCGAGATCCTGGACAGCCGCGGACAGCGGATCGTCCATTCCCAGCACGTCTACAACGTCCGGGCGAACCCGGTCCTGATCGGAGGACATGCGGATACCCTGGCGCGCCATCTCGCACCGGTCCTGGGCACCCCGGCGGAGCAGTTGGCCGAGTCCTTCCGGATCCGCCCCGAGCTCCGCTGGAAGCCGGAACCGAGGACCAACCTCGCCGGCGGATGGTCCACCAACTGGGTCCAGGCCAGCTTCACCAACCAGAGCGTCCTGGTGGCCACCAACCTCAGTCTGGACGCCTGGACCGCTGTGAAGACGAACCTCGCCGCGTATGCCACCGCGGAGGAACTGGGGCTGCGGGCCGCTTGGGCCGCGCTGGATCGTCGCCGACTGAATCCGCCGACCTTCGCCTGGTGGGACCTGCCGTCCAAGTACCGATTCCGGCGCCAGCTGGCCCTGGAACGCAAGGAGATCGCGAAGGTGCTCCGTCCTCTCCGCATCGCGAACGACGTGATCCGGAAGACCGCGCTTGCACCCGAGCTGCTCGAGAACCGGGTCTACCCCCACGAGAAGCTCAGCGCGCCGTTGCTCGGTTCGGTGACCAACGGTCCCGTTCCGGTCGTCGAGTACCGCACCGCCACCGGCAGCATCCACATCGCAGCCCGGGAACTGCCGCCCCGGGTCCAGGGGGCCTCCGGGATCGAACGCCAGTTCGATGACGAACTCCGAGGGGTCCATGGCAAGTCCGTCTCCCGTCGTCGCGGCAGCCGCGAGCTCGCCAACACCCGGGAACTCGACGTCGTCCCGCAGCCCGGTGCGAACGTCCGCCTCACACTGGACGCCAACCTCCAGTACGTGGCCGAGGACGCCCTTCGCCGTGGCATGGAGCGACTGCGTCCCAACTGGATGTCGGCGATCATGATCCGGCCGGCCACCGGTGAGATCCTGGCGCTCGCCAACGCCACCAGCCCGACCTACCTGCCGCCCGGGGTCACCAACGCCGCCTACTACCGGTCGCAGCCCCAGCGGAACCACGCGGTCTCCGAACTCGTCGAGCCCGGTTCGACGTTCAAGCTGGTCACCTACGCCGCCGCACTCGAGGCGGGTCGTATCAACCCGGACTCCCGGATCGACTGCCAAGGCGGCGTCTGGATGCCTCCGACGGGCCGCCGCAAGACCGTGAACGACGCGCGTGGCCACAAGCTCGGCAACGCCAGCATCGAGGAGGCATTCGCGCTCTCGTCGAACGTCGGCGCCGCCAAGCTCGGCTACTACGAACTCTGGGACCCGAGGAGCGCACCTCGCGGCACGCCGCTCTGCCGCATGGCGGCGAACTTCGGCTTCATGCGCCGGACCGGGATCCTCTGCGGCGGCGAACCCGATACCCGCATTCCCTCCTGGGACGGCATGGGCACCCAGATCATCCTGTCCTACGGGTACGGCATCTACGTGACCCCCCTTCAGGTCACCATGGCCTACGCGGCCATCGCCAATGGCGGCACGCTCATGGAACCGATGCTGGTACGCTCCGTGGAGGACGCCTCCGGGAACGTGATCCGGTCCTACACCCCGCGCGTGGTCAACCAGGTCGTCCGCCCGGAAACGGCACGCCAACTGGTCCGCCTCCTCACCGCCGTGGTCGGCCCCAAGGGAACCGGCAAGGACGCGGCCATGGCGGAGTACACGGTCGCGGGGAAGACCGGCACGGCCAACAAGATGACCCGCACCCACCTGGCCAACGGCGTCACCGCCCACTTCAGCACCTTCGTCGGATTCCTGCCGGCGGAGAAGCCGGAGATCTGCCTCCTGGTCTGCGCCGACGAACCCACGGGAACCGACGGCCGCGCCGCGTACGGCGCCGCCACCATCCCCACCTTCAACCAGATCGCCAGGGAGACCGCCAGCTACCTGACCCTTCCACCGTCGCCGTCCCTGGCCTTCGACATCTCGACCCGCCACTGACCATGCATCTCGAATCCCTCATCGAACGCCTGCCCGGGGTCTCCGCGCTCCCGGCCCGCGGCACGATCCCGGCCACCGAGATCCGCAGCGTCACCTCCGATCCGGACCGCGCCGGACCGGACACCATCTTCGCCGCGATCCCGTCCAGGATGGCCGCCGATCCGCTGGGAACCCAGACCGCCATCGGCCGCGGTGCTCCGGCCGTGATCTGTCGGCCCGGTACCGTCATCCCCAAGGGCACCCGCCGCATCGTCGCCGACCAGCCCGGCAGGACCTTCAGCGACGCCGCCGCGGCCCTCAACGGCAACCCCCTCTCCCGCCTCCACCTCTTCCGCGTGGGCCTCGCGGGCCGGGTCTCCGGCGCGGCGGCGGCCTTCCTCCATGCACTCCTGGAACACGCAGGGCACCGTTCGGCGCTCCTGACCGCCGACGGCGGCCTCGTCGCCGGCCGACATTTTCCGCAGGTGCCGGCGGAATCGGACAGCCACGAATGGCACCGCCTGTTCGCCGCGCACGTCCGCACCGGGGGCACCGCCCTGGTCGTGGAAGACCACCCCTCGGTCAACGAGGTCCTGGGCGGCATCGCCCCGCTCGCAGAAACCCGGGTCGGCGACGCCGGCGGTCGCCGGATCCGCCCGGTCGCGCTCCACTGGCGTGGGAGCCGTGTGCGGATGGACGTCGGTTCCGCGGAGCGGCTCGCGCACACCCCGATCGCCGGTTCGGGAAGCCTCCGCGCCCTCGATGCGGCGATGTCGGCCTGCGCCGGGGCGGGCGCCGATCCGGTGCGCCTTGCCTCGCTGGTACCCGGGCTCACGCCCGCAACCGGCTTCATGGAACCGGTGCAGGCCGGCCAGCCCTTCGGCGTCTTCGTCGACGGCGCCAACGATGCGGCCTCCATCCGCGAACTGGTTCGGGAAGCGCGCGAAATGACCCAGGGTGCCGTGATCCTGGTGACCGGCGCCGATGCGGGTTCGACCGCACAGACCCGGCAACAGCTGGGCGAGGCGGCCTCCGAGGCGGACCGCGTGATCCTCACCGCCGACAACCCGCGCCGTATCGGGTTCGCCGCGATCACCGCCGAGGTGCTCCGTGGAACCACCCGGCCCGCCCAGACGGAGCCCGACCGCCAACGCGCGATCCTCTCGGCAATCCGACAGGCACGCGCCGGTGACATCGTCCTCCTCGCCGGCAAGGCCCGTCGGCCGGTCCAGGAGATCGACGGCACGATCGTCCCCTGGGACGACCGCTCCCACGCCCGCGACTCCCTCGCCGTCCGCGGATGGATTGGAGACCTCACTTGAACCCGGCACGCTCCCATTTCCACGGCCTGGTCGCGGACCCGCTCCACGCAGGTGGCCTCAGCGCCTCGGCAAGACCACTGGCGCGCACTTGGCTGATGGTGTCGGACACCGAATCGACCGGCGTCGCCGGAGCCATGCGGAAAGGCCTGTCCGAGGTCCTGCCGCTTCGCTCCGCGAACACCTCCGGAGACGGGATGAACGACGTGTCCAACGGGTCGAAGTCGGTCACCACCCCCGTCCACGCCAGCTTCCGCCTGAACTGACGCGATGGAACCCCTCACCCTCCAGACCTGCATCGAAGCCACCGGTGGAAGGGCTGTCCGCGCGGGTTCCGCCGCCTCGGTGTCCCGCGTGGAGACCGACTCCCGTTCGGCCCGGCCCGGCGACCTGTTCTTCGCCTTGAAGGGAGAGCGTTTCGACGCGCATGACTTCCTGCCCGAGGTCGTGGCAAGGGGAGTGGCGGCGGTGGTGGTCCGCAACGGCTCGGAGGGCCGCGTTCCCGACGGTCCGGCGGTGCTTGTCGTCGACGACACCCGCACCGCGTTGGGCCGGCTCGCCGCGGCCTACCGGCGCCAGCGGGATGTCCGAACCGCGTGCGTCTGCGGATCGAACGGCAAGACCAGCACCAAGGAGATGCTGGCGGACATCCTCGCGACCCGGTTTTCGACCCTGCGATCCGAGGCCAGCTTCAACAACGACATCGGCGTGCCGCTGAGCCTGCTCCGGATCGGGGCCGGCCACGAGGCCGCGGTGCTGGAGGCCGGCACGAACCACCCCGGCGAACTGGCGCCCCTGGTCGGGATGATCGCGCCGGATGTCGGCCTGGTCCCCAGCATCGGCCGGGAACACCTCGAACACTTCGGCGACCTGGCCGGCGTCGTCGAGGAGGAGTCCGCCTTGGGCCGCGGACTTTCCCGGCACGGGGTCCTGGTCCTCGGAGGCGACATGCCATCCGCCGACGTCCTTGCGGCCTCGACGCGGGCCAGGGTCGTCCGCGCGGGCTTCGGCGGCGGGAACGACTGGCAGGTCCGCCTCACGGCCACGCGGTGGGAGAGCACATCGTTCCGGCTGACCGCCCCTCTTCCGGAATGGTGTCTCGAGTTCGAACTGGGGGTCCCCGGCCGACACATGGTCGCCAACGCCGCCGTCGCGCTGGCCGCCGCCGCCGCCATGGGTGCGGAACCGGAACCGGCGCGCCGCGCCCTCGCCGCATTCCGCGGGGCCAAACAGCGGCTCCAATGGACCGAGCACGCCGGTGTGCGGTTGCTGGATGACACCTACAACGCGAACGCCGATTCGATGCTGGCCGCGCTGCAGACCCTCTCCGACCTCCCGTGCGCCGGACGCCGTGTGGCGATCCTCGGGGACATGGCGGAATTGGGCTCGCATGCCGGGGAGGCGCACCGGGAGGTCGGAGCCGCCGCCGGAAGACTGGGTCTCGACGTGCTCGTGGCCATCGGGCGCCATTCGGAACTGACGCGGGAGGCGGCGGTCGGCACCACGACGCGACTCTCGTTCCCGGATGTCGAATCCGCCCTGCCGGCAGTGCGTGACCTGCTCCGGAACGGAGACACCGTGCTCGCCAAAGCCTCCCGTTCCAGCCGGCTGGAACGGGTGATCGAAGGACTCCGCGAACACCTCAGGTCCGGGGAACCGCCCTCCAACTGAACCATGCTGTACCGCCTCTCCGAACTGTTCCCACAGGTTCCCTGGTCCGTGTTCAAGTACGTGACCTTCCGGAGCGCCGGCGCCGCGGTCACCGCGTTGCTGCTTTCCTGGATCCTAGGGCCCCGCGTCATCGCGTGGCTCAGGGACCTCCGTTTCCGGCAGGAATACCGGCCGAAGGACGTCCGGGGCGGAGAAGACCCGGCAGCGGCCGCGGCCGACCTCGCCAAGCGGGGGACTCCCACCATGGGAGGAATCCTGATCGTCCTGGTCTTGGACATCACCGTGTTCCTCTGGGCCCGCCCGAACACCATGGTTCTCCTGACCATGCTCTCGCTGCTCGTGCTCGCCTTCCTCGGCTTCTACGACGACTGGCTCAAGGTCACCAAACAGGACGCCGGCGGGGCGAAGTCCCGACTGAAGCTCGTCGTCCAGACGACCTTGGCCTTCGGCATCGGGATCTACCTTTGGATGCGCCCGTCCACCCGGGTGCTGGTCAGCGACATCCAGGTGCCCTTCCTCAAGGAACCCCTGCTCATCGGAGTGCCGATCCTCGGGATCCTCCTCGCCGGATTGACCATCATCGGGAGTTCCAACGCCGTGAACCTCACAGACGGCATGGACGGCTTGGCCATCGGGTGCACGCTGATCGTCGCGGTGGTCATGCTGATCCTCACCTACCTCGCGGACAACGTGAAGCTGGCCGCCTACCTCCAGATCCCCCATGTGCGGGAGACGAGCGAGTTGACGGTCGTCTGCGCGGCGTTGATCGGGGCCTGCCTGGGATTCCTTTGGTTCAACTGCCACCCGGCGGAGGTCTTCATGGGCGACACCGGCAGCCTGGCCCTCGGCGGCACCCTTGGGATCATGGCGGTGCTCATCCACCAACCGTTCGTGCTCATGATCGCCGGCGGGGTCTTCGTCGCCGAGGCGCTCAGCGTCATGCTCCAGGTCGGGTGGTTCAAATACACGCGGAAGAAGTACGGCGAAGGACGGCGCATCTTCCGGATGTCGCCGCTCCACCACCATTTCCAGAAGCTGGGGTGGAAGGAGTCGAAGGTGGTCACCCGCTTCTACATCGCCGGGATCCTCTGCGCCGTGATGGCCCTGAGCACCCTCAAGATCCGGTGAACACGCCCACCAAGGAAACCCGGGACACGCCTTCGAAAGGCGGATTTCCCCATCTTTCCAAGCCGCGGGACGGGATGCTTCTTGCCCCTCCTGCGGCCCGGGCTTTAATCGTTTTGCGAGCCGGCGGAATCCGTCCGGTCGCTGCCAGTGTCTGTCGCGACGGCGACCGGTGCGAACCCCCATTTGTTCCAGCGGCTGCCGGAAGGCTTCGGGTCCCGACGATCCGAGTCCATTCCGGCGTCCCTGCGGCCTCCACCCGGAGTGGAGGCGACATCGCGTTCCGTCCGGGACGCGCATCCCATTTCGCCACGGCACGGGTGGAGGACCCGGCCGCAACGAACCCGCCCCACCCAATCCTCGAACCGCGACGCCGCGACGTCGTCACCAACCAAGAATGAGCACACCCAACCCGCTGGTCCCCCAGGGCTCGAACCTCGAGCAGGCGGCCCGCAGCAAGTCCACCCTCAGCATCGCCGCGTTCATCGTCGGCGCACACGCCGCCGTCTTCCTCGGCCTCCTGCTGATCGGCTGCAACAAGGAGAAGCCCGCCGGCGAATCCGGTCTCGTCGACGGCCAGGCGCCCGCTTCCGACTCCGCCGTGACACCGGGAACCGGCTTCAACGACACCAACTCCACGGCCGTGGTCACCAACGCCGTCGATCCCTACGCGCAACCGGTCTCGTTCCCTGGATCCGCTCCGACGAACGCGGTCGCCACCTCGACGCCAATCTCCCCGATCCCGCCCCAGCTTCCCGTCGATCCGATCGGTGGTCAGGCCCCTTCCCAGCCCATGGAGGCGCCTTCGGGCGGCGGCGAGTACACCGTCAAGTCCGGTGACATCGCCTACAACATCGCCAAGAAGAACGGAGTCTCCCTGAAGTCCCTCAAGGAGGCGAATGCCGGGATCGACCTGGGCCGGCTGAAGATCGGACAGAAGATCCAGCTGCCCGCCGCCTCCGCGAAGCCGGCCACCGGGGTCGCCGCCGGCACCGAGGCCACGGAAGGCGCTGCGCCCTCCTCCACCACGGCCTACACGGTCAAGGGCGGCGACACCCTCACCCGCATCGCCAAGAAGTTCGGGACCACGGCGAAGGCGATCCGCGGGGCCAACGGACTCCAAAGCGACGTCATCAAGGTCGGTCAGAAGCTGAAGATCCCGGTCAAGGCCGCCGCCGCACCGGCCCCCGCGTCCGAGCCCGCCCCGGCGTCCAATCCGGTTCCGGCCGCCGGACCGGCCGCCGGCTACGCGCCGCCGCCGTACAACCCGGCTCCCGCCGCCGGAAGCCAGCCCCAGTAATCCGAACGGCATCCGCCCCGCCCCACCGCCCGTGCGCACCACCTCGCTCATCCTGCTGCTGACCGTGAGCCTCCTGCTCGCGCTCAGCATCACCATGTTGTCGAGCGCGGTGATGCTCTACTCGACCTTCCAGTCGATGGTGGCGGTGCAGGCGGGGGCGATCGCCGCGGGGATCGTGGGCATGTGCGCCCTCTGGCGCCTGGACTACCGGTGGTTCGTCCGGAACCACTGGTGGACCTACGCCGCGGCGACAGCCCTGCTCGTCCTCGTCCTCTCGCCGCTGGGCACCTTCCGCAACGGCGCCCAGCGCTGGGTCTTCGGCATCCAGCCGGCCGAGTTCGCCAAGATCTCCCTCCTGCTGACCCTCGCCGCCTGGTGCGCACGCCACGAGGCACGCATCCGGCTGGGGCGGCCGGGGATCGCCTTCGTCTGGGGATTCCTCCTGCCGGGCCTGCTCGTCCTCCCCCTGCTGGCGCTGCTCTACAAGCAGCCCGACCGCGGAACCCTCATCCTCTACGGAGTGGTGACCGTCGTGATGCTGCTGCTGGCGGGGCTCCATTTCGGCTACGCGGCGATCGCGGCGGCCATGGGCGGCCTGCTGGGTTTCCACTTCTACAACACCAGCGAGATGGTCCGGAAACGCCTCGATGCGTTCCTCCACCCGGAACTGTACCGCGAGAGCACCGGATCACAGGCCCTGAAATCCCTTGCCGCACTCCGCGAGGGCGGCATCCACGGCACCGGACTTGGGACCGGTGTCATCAAGCTGAGCATCCCGGAACAGCACACGGACTTCATACTGCCCGTCATCGGCGAGGAACTGGGGCTCGTCTTCACGCTCGCCGTCGTGGCCGCGTTCGTCGTCATCCTCTGCTGCGCCGTCCACATCGCCTCCCGTGCCGCGGATTCGTCCGGTCGCCTGCTCGCGGGCGGGATCGGATTCCTCATCGCCGGCCAGGCCGCCATCAACGTGGCGGTGGTCACCAATTCGATGATCAACAAGGGGATGCCCCTGCCTTTCGTGAGCCGGGGCGGCTCCAGCATGATGGCCATGCTCGCCCTGGTCGGACTGCTCCTCTCCATCGCGCGCCAAGCCCCGGAGGTCGCCGAGCGGAACCGGTCCATGGCGGGAAACCCGTTCGACGGAACCGAGATCGAATCCCTGCCCGCCCGATGACCTCCCCGAGTTCCTCGCTCCACGTGGCCATCGCCTGCGGCGGCACCGGTGGACACCTCTTCCCCGGTCTCGCGGTCGGGCGTGAACTGGTCGCCCGGGGCAGCCGGGCGACGCTGCTCGTCTCCCCGAAGGAAGTGGATCAGACCGCGGTTGCGGGACTCACCGGACTCTCGGTGGCGACCCTGCCCGCCACCGGGCTCCAGGATGGACGCCACCTCGCGTTCGCCCTCGGGTTCTGGCGTGCGTTCCGCACGTCTTCGAGCCTCTTCCGCACCCGCGGTGGACGCCCGGACGCCTTGCTGGCCATGGGCGGATTCACCGCCGCCCCTCCGTTCCTGGCGGCCCGGCTGCGGGGTGCAGCCACCTTCCTCCACGAATCCAACACCGTGCCCGGCCGGGCGAACCGCCTTCTTTCCCGCTTTGTGGACCGGGCCTTCATCGGTTTCCCGGAAGCCGCCACCCGCCTGCCGTCCGCCGTCTGCGAGTGCGTCGGCACCCCGGTCCGGGACGCCATCGCCCAACTGCGGAACCATCGCGATGTGGCCTCGGCCCGAACGGCGCTGGGCCTCGATCCGCAGCGTCCGGTGCTGCTGGTCACCGGCGGCAGCCAAGGCGCCCGCGGTCTCAACCGTCTGGTCTCCGCCGCCCTGCCCGCCTTGGCCCTCGCCGTGCCGGACCTCCAGTTCATCCACCTCTCCGGCACGCCCGACCTCGAGACGGTCCGCACCGCCCACCGCCCCTTCGGCCAACGCTCCGTGGTCCGACCATTTCTCGCCGAGATGCACCTTGCGCTCGCCGCCGCCGACGCCGTCGTGAGCCGGGCCGGAGCCTCCTCGATGGCGGAACTGGCCGCCCTCCGGCTTCCTTCGGTTCTGGTGCCCCTTCCCACCGCCACCGACAACCACCAGGCCCACAACGCCGACTCCTTCGTCCGGGCCGGGGCCGCGATCCGGCTCGACCAGGATTCCGCCACCGCCACCGGACTCGTCGAGGCCGTCGTCTCGATCCTGTGCGGCGGATCCCACCGTGGCGGACTCCAGATGGGGCTGGAGCGGATGGATCGCCCCGGGGCGGCCGCGGGCATCGCCGAAGCCATCCTTTCCCACCTGCGGGAACCCTTCACGCAGGCCGCGCGCCGAATGGTCCCCGCACCCCGCAAGCCGACGCCCGCGGAACACCGCGACGCCACCGCCGTCCTGATTCCCGCCAAGGAGACCCCATGAGCACTCCCCTCCGACTTTCCTCCGAGGCCCTGGCCCCGGACGACGAAGCGGCCGCGCTCCACGCCGAGGCCGTTTCGAACCTCTTCCGCGACCTGCAGATCCTGCTCCCGACGGACACCCTCATCCGCCGCGACGAACCGCTCGCAAAACGCACCACCCTCCGCGTCGGAGGCCCCGCCGACCTGCTCGTCGAACCCGGCAGCGACCCCGCCCTCGCCTTGGTCCTCGAGACCGCCCGCCTCCGCGGGCTGCCCGTGACCGTCATCGGCCGCGGCTCGAACCTGCTCATCCGGGACGGCGGCGTCCGTGGCGTCGTGGTCTCCCTGGGCCACCCCCATTTCTCCCGCGTGGAAATCCGGGGCGAACGCATCACCGCCGGCGCCGGCGCCCGACTCAAGACGATCGCCCACGAAGCCCGCAGGGCCGGGCTCACCGGACTCGAGTTCTTCGAGGGAATCCCCGGCGCCCTGGGCGGCGCGCTCCGGATGAACGCCGGCGCCATGGGCGCCTGGACCTTCGACGCCGTCGAGTCGCTGCGTTACATGAGCCGTGGAGGCGTGATCTCCGAAGCCCCCGCCTCCGGGATCCCCGTCGAATACAGGGCCTGCCCGCTGCTCCGGACCCACATCGCCCTCGGCGCGGTGCTGAAGGCGACGCCGGCCGATGCCGAGGCCATCCGGACGCGCATGGACCAGTTCTCCCGCAAACGCTGGGACAGCCAGCCCAGCGAACCCAGCGCCGGCTGCACGTTCAAGAACCCGCTTCCAACCGTCCCCGCCGGACGTCTCATCGACGAGCTCGGCCTCAAGGGCACGCGCATCGGCGACGCCATGGTCAGCCCGGTGCACGCCAACTTCTTCGTCAACCTCGGCAACGCCACGGCCAAGGACGTCCTCACCCTGATCGAGGTGATCCGCACCCGCGCCCGCGAAGCACGCGGGCTCGAACTGGAGACCGAGGTCGAGATCCTGGGGGAGGACGCGTGACAGGGAACCGGAACATCGTCGTGCTGCTCGGCGGCCCCTCGGCCGAACGCGAGGTCTCCCTCCGATCCGGCGCCGCCGTCGCCGCCGCATTGCGCTCCCTCGGCCACACCGTCGACGAGATCGACCCGGTTCCCGGCGACCTGCGGATCCCCGCGGGTGCCGATGCCGTCTTCCTCGCCCTCCACGGCACCTACGGCGAGGACGGCACCGTCCAGTCCGAGCTGGAGGAACTCGGGATCCCCTACACCGGCTGCGGGGTCTCCTCCTCCCTCTACGCCTTCGACAAGGTCATCACCAAACGCCGCTGCATCCGCGCCGGCATTCCCACGGCCCCGTTCGTGGTCTTCAACGACGCCCGGGCTCCTTGGCCGGAAGGTTGGACCGCACCGGTGGTGATCAAGCCCACCCGCCAGGGTTCCTCGGTCGGACTCCAGTTCGTCGATTCCGCCGACGCCTTCCCGGCCGCCCTTGCGGAGTCGCTCCGGCACGGCGGCGAGGTGGTCATGGAACAGCGTGTCCTTGGACGCGAGACCACCGTCGGCATCCTCGATGGCCGCGCCCTGCCCGTCGTCGAGGTCCGCCCCAAGTCCGGTTCCTACGACTACTCGAGCAAGTACACGGCGGGCCGCACGGAATATCTCTGCCCCGCGCCCTTCGACGCACCGACCACCGCACGCATCCAGGAAGCCGCCCTCGGCGCGTTCCATGCGGTCGGCGGACGCGACTACGCCCGGGTGGACGTGATGGTCTCCGGACAGGGCGACCCCGTTGTCCTCGAGGTGAACACCCTTCCCGGCATGACCGAGACCAGCCTTCTGCCCAAGGCCGCCGCCGCCGCCGGAATCGGCTTCGCGGAACTGTGCGACCGGATGGTTTCGCTCGCACTCCTGCGCAGGAATCCGCGGACCTGACCCCGATGTTCCAGTCCTCCCATTCCAACCGCCGCAACCGTCCCGCCGGTCAGACGCTGATGGCGCGCCTGAAGTCCGACGCAGCGGGCTCCCGCCGTCCTTGGTGGGTCCGAGCCCTCATCCGGACCGGTCTGCTCGCGGTGTTCATGGCGGCGCTCGGCGTCGGGGGCTGGTGGGTCCGGGACCGCTGGGTCTATCGGATCCCTTCCCTCGCCATCCGCGAGATCGTCGTCGAGGTCGACGGCGTGCTAGCCCCGGACGAGGTCCGCAGGCTCGCCGGCATCCGACTGGGCAGGAACATCCTCTCCGTGGACCTGCCGGGTCTGCGCGACCGCCTGCAACTCCATCCCCGCGTCGCCTCCGCGAAGATCGTCGTCGAATTCCCCGGAACCCTCTCGATCCAGATCCGGGAGCGGCTGCCCGTGGCCGCGGTGGAACCCCTCGTCGGGAGCGGCATCAAGGCCCGGTATCTCCTCGATGAGACCGGCCACGTGATCATGCCTCTCTCCCCGGGCGCCGCCCCGGAGCCGGCGATCGCCGCCGAGGCCGCACTGCCCCGGATCACGGGTCGTGGCACGGTCTCGCCCGAGGCCGATGCCGACACCCTCGCCGCGCTGCGATTCCTCCGGGCACACTCCCTGCGGCCCGAGGGCGCCCTGCCCGACATCGCCTCCGTCTCCGTGGCGGTTCCCGGCCTGCTCGACGTCACCACGCTCGACGGTGCCACGATCCGGTTCGGGGGCGAACCCACGTCCCTGGACCTCCAGCTGCGACGCTGGAGCGACCTCCGCGCCACGCTGGCCGCCTCCGGGGAGAAGCGTGCCATCCGGACCCTCGACCTGAGCGTGTCCCAGAACGCCCCGATCCGCTGGCTGGAATCCTCCCCCGAACAACCCGCGACCGCCCCGGCCTCCCCGCAGACCCGGCCCCGGCTGAAGCGCATCCCCAGACGCACCCATGTTTAGCGAAGCCCCATTGCTCGTCGGCCTGGAGATCGGCACCTCCAAGATCTGCGCCGCCGTCGGCGAGGAGAACGACCGCGGCGAATTCACCCTGCTCGGCATCGGCCAGGCGCGCTCCCGCGGCGTCCGCAAGGGGGAGATCGTCGATCCCGCCAAGGCCCAGGAGGACGTCCGGACCGCCCTCGCCAACGCCGAGGAGCAGGCCGGCGTCACCATCGGCAACCTCTTCCTCGGGGTCACCGGCCGCCATGTCGAGGGCTTCAACAACGTCGGCATGCATCCCGTGGCCTCCGACGACCGCCTGGTCACCCCCCAGGACATCGCCGACGCCGCCGCCAACGCCAAGGCGATCACCCTCCCCGCGGAACACACCGTCCTCCACACCATCCGCCAGCGCGTCTGCATCGACGGCGAGGAAGTCGTGGACGACCCCGTCGGCATGGTCGGCCACAAGGTCGAGGCCCACGTCCACGTCATCCACGGCAGCGCCCTTCGCATCCAGAATCCGGTCAACCTCGTCCGCGCCCTCTCCATCGAGGTCAACCACACGGTCTTCAACGGACTCGCGGACGCCCAGGCGGTGCTCACCCCCGAGGACAAGGAGAACGGCGCGCTCGTCATCGACATCGGCGGCGGCACCACCGAGTTCGTCTTCCAGCAGGGCCAGGGCATCCGCCAGTCCGGCGTCTTCGCCATCGGCGGCGACCACATCAGCAACGACATCGCCATCGGCCTGAAGGTCAACCTCGGCATGGCCGAGAGCCTGAAGATCAAGTGCGGCAGCGCCCTGGTCGACCCCTCCTGCCATGGCCGCCGCGTGCCGATCGGCGAGGACGACCACGGCATCAAGTCCCGCGAGGTGAGCGTGGAACACCTCCGCCGGATCATGTCCGTCCGGATCCAGGAGATCCTCGAGCTGATCGCCGAACGGTGTTCCGAAGGCTGCTTCCTCGACGAGGCGCGGGCGGGCGTCTTCCTTTGCGGCGGTGGCGCCCACATCCCGGGCATCGACGTCCTCGCCCAGCGCGTCTTCCACCTGCCGGTGACGCTGGCCACCTGCCGGAACATCACCGGGAACTCCACGACCCTTTCCCATCCCGAGTTCTCGACCGCCATCGGCATCGCGCGCTATGGCGGCATGCGCCTTCGGGGACGTCCCCGTCCGCGCTTCAACCTCCGCGACGTCTTCCCGTTCTTCCGCTGAAAGGCCCGCCATGAACCCCACCGAGAACGATCCCACCGCCCCCATCCGCTTCATCGCGGTCGGCCATGCGGGAGCCCAGATCCTCGAGGTCCTCCGGCGCGCCGTGCCCGCGGGCATCGAATGCGCCCATGCGGACACCAGTCCGGAGGCGCTCCGTTCGTCCCCGCTTCCCCGCCGGATCCTGCTCGGACAGTCGGTGAACCACGGTCTCGGCGCCGGAGGCGACCCGGACCTCGGCCGTCAAAGCGCCGAGGAGGACCTCCCCGCGATCCGCGCGTTCGCCACCGGCGCCCGCATCGTCTTCGTCGTGGCCGGCCTCGGCGGCGGTACCGGTTCCGGGGCCGCACCCGTCGTGGCCCGCGCCGTCCGCGAGTCCAACGCCCTGGTCCTCGCCATCGCCACCACCCCGTTCGAATTCGAACGTCGGCGCGTCGCCTACGCCCTCGAGGCCGTCGAACGGCTCAAGTCCGCCGCGGACGCCGTGCTCACCGTCTCCAACCAGCGCGTGCGGCGGATGCACGACGACAAGACCCATCCCCACGAGCTGTACCGGTTCGCCAACGACCTGCTGGCACAGACGCTCTGCGGGCTCTGGCGACTGCTCGGGGCCCCCGGCCTGATCCCCCTCGAGTTCAGCCATGTCGAGAGGCTCCTCCGCGGACGCCATGCCGAAAGCGCCTTCGCCGCGGTCGAGGCCACCGGCGGCAACCGCGCCCACGCGGCCGTCGAACAGCTGCTCACACACCCGTTCCTCGACACCGGCGCCGCCCTCGGCGCCGCCGGCGAGGTCCTGGTCAGCGTCTCCGGCGGCGACGACCTCCAGATCGGCGAGGTCGAGCGGCTGCTCGAATCGCTGCAACAGGGCTGCCCCCAGGCCTCCTTCATCGTCGGCGCCACCATCGACCCCGCCCTCACCGGCCGGCTCCATGTCACGCTGATCGCGGTCAAGCCCGGCACCGCCGTGGGGCCGTCGCACCACGAATCCCCGAACGTCGCCGCCGGAAGGTCCGGACCGGCGGAAAGTCCCGTCGCAGGCGCGGCTTCCTTCGCCGGCGAGGACTTCCCCGGCGGCCCCGATCCCGCGGAACTCGCTCCGTCCCGTCTCCTGCCTCCCGCACCGGAACTCAATGCCGAACAGCGCCAACGGGTGTTGAAGGGACAGAAGGGCCGCACCGGACGACGGAAGCCCGATTCCCAGATGGTGATGAATTTCGACATCGCCCCGCGTGGCCGCTTCGACAACACCGAGCGCAACCGCCACAAGGGCGTCGACCTCGACGTGCCGACCTATCTCCGCCTTGGCATCGTGCTGAACTGACCGCGCCACGGGCTCCGTCCCGGGGTTGCCCGAACGACGTCCCGGGGCCAACTTCCCCATCGTGGATTCCCCCGCTCTCACCGCACGGCGCGCCACCGTCGAGGATCTTCCCGCACTCCGGGCACTATGGCAGGCCGCGGGCCTCCCGTGGGAGGAGCTGGAGAAGTTCATCACCGAATTCCAACTGGTGGAGGATTCCGAAGGGAATCCCGCCGGGGCGGTCGGACTGCTTGTCGAAGGCACCGAGGCCCTCCTCCACACCGAAGCGCTCCGCCCGGACGTCGACGCCGACGAGGCACGCGCCTCCCTCTGGCGCCGGATCCAGATCGTCGCCCGCAACCTCGGGGTCCATCGCGTCTGGACCCAGGAGGACGACCCCTACTGGACCGCCAGCGGATTCGCCGCGCCGTCCACCCACGATCTCGCCGCGGTCCGTGCCACGTTCCTCGGCGACGGCCCGGGCTGGCGATTCGTCCTGCTCGTGGACCCCGCCAAGGCCAATGCCGTCGTCCAGGAACAGATGGCCCTGTGGCAGGCCGAACGCGAACGCGAGGCCGAGGAGTTCCAGCGCAAGGTGAAGACCTTCCGTGCGGTGGCCTTCCTGCTGTTCGGAATCGTGGTCGCCCTGGCGCTGGGCGTGCTGTGGATGGTGATGAAGGCCAACATGCTCGGCCGTATCGCCCGCTGACGCCCGAAGCCAGACGCCTGAAGCCCGAAACCCACCCGTTGGCGTCCTTGCGGGAAGTCCGGCTTCGCTCCCAAGGAACGGCTCCGACTCAGGGCGGAAGGATCTCCACGATCTCGGCCAAGGGATGCCCCTCCGCGTCGGAGAGCGTGTTCCGGCGACCGAACATCCAGGCTTCGCCGCCGATGCCCAACGCATCGCGGATGAAGGCGTCGCCGCGGGTCCGGAAGTACGCCGAAGGACGGCTCAGATAGGGAATGCCGCTGGCGTTCAGGATCCCCCCCAAGGGCCGACGCCCCTCGACGATCTGTCCGCGCCACGGCTCGGGAATCCGGTCCAGGAACGCCTCGGTCGCGCCGAACTCGATCGGCCGGCCGCTGCCGTCCAATTGGAGGGCGACCGTCCTCCGATACCGGTTCCCTTCGAGGGACGCGGAGAGCAACCGGAGATGGATCGTCCCGGCATGATGGGACTCCAAGGTCCGGGTCATGTCCCGCGTGTGGACCAGCAGCGTGCGGTAAGGCTCGGGAATCGACGCACCATCGAGGATCTCGGTGGCCGGCAACGACAGTCCCACCGGGCGATAGAGATTGCCCAACGGCTGGAGCAGATCGGACGGAGCGGGACTTTCCATTCGGTCGAGGCGCGTCCGGCGGGACGATCGCTTCGACGCCACTGTGACCCACTGCTGGAGGGAAGTCGCGCCCGGAGAATGGTTTGGATTCGGAAGACGATCCGCCGCCATTCCAGGGGAACCGGGGAGTCCAGACTCGCACGCAAAACAGCGACGGACCGTGGGCGAAGCGGCGGCTTTCGCCGACAAAGCCCAACACCCAACGGTGGAGGCCGTTTCGATCCCGGATCCTGCTCCCCCGTGGGCGCCTTTGCGTTTTGGCGTGAGTCCCCTCCCCTTTCCCCCATCGGAAAGGTCCGGCTCAGTTCGGATCTTCCTCGGGATCCACGGTCCAGACCACCCGCGACTGGGGCACGAACGCCTTTCCCAGCGTCGGACTGCCGGCGACGGTGTCGATCACGAGGTTGCCACGGAGGTTCTCGGAATGTCCGTCCACGAAGGTGAGGTTGCCGCTTTGGGAATGGCGGGCCGAATAGCGGTTGGCAAACGCGTGGGGCTGGCCGTTGTAGGTGGCCTGGTTCGGATGGTACTTCGTCTCGCCGGGCAGGCCCGCCTCGGTGAAGGCGACGGTCTGCGACGGACGCTGCACGCTGCCGAGGCGGGGACGGAAATCGTTCCGCACCAGCTTCGAGTTCATCGCCAACGAGAAGAACGGGGCGGTGACCCGCACGGTCGGCGCCGGCAACCGGCCCGAGGGGCAGGTCAACATCGAGGACTTGTCGTAGAACGCGGCCGCGTTGGTGCCGTAGGCGGACACCGCCCGCAGGCCGATCCGCGGCGGCAGCACGTTGCACCAGAGATCGGCGTTGTTGGTGTTCATCGCCTGGGGCCAGGTGAGCTGGTCCTGGCCGAACGGCTTCTCCCGCGGAACCAGGTCGAGGTGGTCCTCGGCGTACATCAGCAGGGCCAAGCCCCACTGCTTCTGCTGGTTCAGGCAGGCGATCCGCTGCGCGCTCCCCTTGGCCTTTCCCAAGGCAGGCAGGAGCATCCCGGCGAGGATCGCGATGATCGCGATGACCACCAGCAACTCGATGAGCGTGAAGGCGGAGGCACGCCCCGCCGACCTGGAGGGACGCTTCATTCGGCGGTGACGCGGAAGAGACCGACGGGGCTTCCCGCGGTGACCTCGACCCGGAATTCGGCGCGGCCGTCCGCGGAAGGCTGCAGGGCGGCACCCTGACCGACCCAGGCGCCGTCCGATTCCTGGCGGCGCTGCAACCGGTAGGTCCGACCTCCTTGGGCCGTGAATGAGATACGCACCGAGCCGTCGTTCCTCTCGGCCGACAGCACCGGCGGCGTGGGCGGCAGCACGACGGTTCCGGCCCGGATCCGGCCCGGCGAACCCAGTTCGGCCACACCCACCAAGGTACCCGGCGCCTGGTAAACGCCGTTCACGCCGTCGACGCTCAGCGCGCCGAAGAGCCCCGTGTCGGGGTCGTAGTTGAAGCTCACGCCCGGCTCACCGGCCGGGAAGTCCACGGCCGCGATGGTGTCGCCGTTGGCGGTGGCCACGGCGTTCCAGAGCCGGAGCCCATCGCCCGCGGAGCTCAGACCGATTCCGCTGCCGGTGTACGAGATGATCTTCAATCCGGCCGGCAGCTCGTTGGTTCCCCACCAGGTCCGGAACTGCTCCGGTGTCAGGCGCTCGACGAAGACGATCGATTCACCCGGCTGGATGACCAGGTTGGCGTTGGTGATGGTGATGGCCACGCCCAGGTTGGCGCTGCTGTCGTCGAACCGCCATCCGGTCAACGGGATCGGAACCGGCGAGAAAGACGTCAGCTCCCACCAGTCCTCGGCCCCGAAGCCGTTCCGGTCGATGAAGCCCGGGTCGAGGATCGTGCGGGCGCTGCTGACCTCGGTGAAGCGGATGTCCGGCCGCCCCAAAACGGTCAGCACCGCGCTGTTGGTCACCGTGCCCGAGGCGTTCGAGGCGACCACGGTGTAGGTCCCGGCCTGGTTGGTGGTGACCGCGCCGAGCGAAAGGAGGGATCCGACCGCACTCGGAATGGGTTGGGCGCCGAAGTACCAGGCGAAGCTGGGCTGGGGAACACCCGTTGCGACGATGGCCAATTCCACCGTGGCACCGGCGAAGACGGTCGTGTTCGTCAGCACCGTCGTGAACGCGGGGGCCGCCGGGGCCTCGGCGAGGGACAGCCGCACCGCGGCGCTCCGCAGGCTGCCGAGCCCGTTGTCGAGGCGGACGCTGTACTCACCGACCATCGCCGGGGTGAAGTTGGTGAGGGTCAGGCTTGCCGCGGTCGCGTTGCCGAGGAGGGAATCGCCCTTGAACCACTGGTAGGCCGGCCTGGGGAATCCGGCGGCCTGCACCTGCAGGGTGACCGTCGCTCCGGGATCCACCACCTGGTTGGTGCTCAAGGACAGGACCGAGAGCGGGATCGCCGCCGGGGAAACCCCGGGCGATCCGGCGTCCAGTCCGTCGGCCGCCAACGCCGCGCCACCCACCCCGGCCACAGACCGACCCGTAAGCTGGCCCGTCACCGGATCGGGAACGAAGGACGCCGTGTTCGTCCCCGCGGCACCGAAGTCGACCGACACCACCGGGATCGCATCCGCAGCCGCGCCGGGGCGCCAGAGCCGGATGCCGTCACCCGAGGAGCTCAGGCCAATGCCCGTCGCTGCGTAGGAGTTGATCTGGACGCCCGCAGCCACGGCCGCGCCCCACCAGGTGCGGAAGCCGGCGTCATCGAGGCCTTCGGCGAAGATCACCGACTCACCGGGCGCGATCACCATCGACGGCAGGGTCACCACGCCGGTGGTCGTCCCGCCGGTCGTGTCGTTGAACAGCCATCCGGTCAGGTCCACGGACTCGGTGCCGTAGTTGGTCAGCTCCCACCAGTCCGCATGGACGAACGGCGCCGTCGCCAGCGAGGCGGCCGAATGCACCTCGGTCACCGCCAACTGGCCCATCACGGGAAAGGCGGCCGTCGCCGTCAACAGGGCGACACGGGAGAAAAGAGTCGGGACATGCATGGCTTGAAGCAGTTTCAACCGGCTTCCTCGCACCCCCACGTGCCACGCGGGTTTCCGTTGTGAAACGAACCTGTGACACCGCTTCCGCGCTAGCGCTTCTCCAGCTCCGCGAGGCGGTCGCGGACCTTCTTCAGGACGAACTTCTGAAGGGGCAGGCGCTTGGGATCCGCCGACTGCAGCGCGGCCTCCATCTTCGCGACCTGGTCCTTCAGGGCGGCGACGTCCTTCATCGCCTGGATCGAGGACGCGATCTGGCGCGCCGCGGGCTTCTGCTCCGGGGTCAGGCCGACGAAATCGGGATCCTCCGCGTCGGAACCGGTCCCGGGCTTGCGGGTGTACACCGCGGTCGCACGGTTCTCCTTGGTGAAGTACTGGCCCACCACCCGCTTCACGTCCGCGGCGGTCACCGCCTGGATCTTGGCGCCCGCCGTGTTGACCTCACGCCAGTCGCCGAGGCCTTCGTTGAAGATCAGCTGGAACAGGATCGGCATGTTCGAGCTCAGCTTCCGGTACTCCGCGGCGGCGAAGTTGTTCTTCACCTTCTGCAGTTCCTCCGCCGGGACCTCCTCGCTCCCCAGACGTGCGATCTCGGCATGGATCGCGTCTTCCACCTCCGCCGGCGTGTGGCCGTCCTTCACCTCCGCCCCGATGCTGAACGCCCCGGCCCATTTGCGGGAATCCTGCTGCGCATAGGTCTCCGTCGCCACCTCGCGCCCCACCACCAGGCCCTTGTACAACCTACCGGTCCGGCCCAGCAGCAGCTGCTGCAACACCTCCAGCGCGTAGCCGTCGCGGTGGCCGAAACCGACCGTGCGCCAATACACCTCCACCTGCGGATTGGTCTCGGCCTCCGCCGCATAGCGCTTCTCGCCCAAAGACGGGATCTCCTGGGTGATCACCTCCGGCGGCGGCTGGCTGCCCTTCGGAATCCTGCCGAAATAACGGACCGCCATCTCCTTGGCCTCAGCGGCCTTGAAGTCGCCCACCAGGATCAGGGTGATGTTCTGCGGCTGGTAGTAGAGCGCATAGAAGTCGTCCGCCTGCTTCTTCGAGATCGCCGGGATGTCGCTCGGCCAGCCGATCACCGGCCAGTGGTACGGATGCGCGTCCCAGAAGAGGGCGTTGAACTGCTCCGCGAACTTCCCCGTCGGCGTGGATTCCGTCCGCATCCGCCGCTCCTCGAAGACCACGTCGCGCTCGGAATAGAATTCCCGGAACACCGGCCGCAGCAGGCGCTCGCTCTCCATCCACATCCACAGCTCCAGCTTGTTCGCCGGGACGCTGATGAAGTAGGCCGTCATGTCCTCCGACGTGAAGGCGTTCATGCCCGAGGCGCCCGCCGTCGTGTACACGCGGTCGAACTCGCTCTTCACGATGATCTCCCGCTGCTGCCGGATCAGCTCGTTGAACCGGCCCTCCAGCTCCTTCATGCGCGGCGTCTTCGCCTCGGGACTCGTGATCTCCCCGATCTCGCCCCGCCGGAGCGCGGCCCGCATCTTCGATTCCTCGGCCCGCATCTCGTCCCGCACCCGCTCCTGCTCGGCGATGATCTCCAGGTCCTTCTTCGCGTCCGTGGTGCCCAGGGTCGGCGTGCCCTTGAACATCATGTGCTCGAACAGGTGGGCGATGCCGGTGATGCCGGGCCGCTCGTTGGCGGAACCCACCCGGGCCACCCAACCGCCGGCCACCCGGGGCTCCCCGCGTCGCTCCACCAGCAGCAGGCGGAAACCGTTGGGCAGGGTCTCCTCCACCACCGGGATCTGCTGGGCCCGGAGCATGCAGGACGGGGCGGCGGCCAACGCGAGGGCGGCGGCCGAGGACATCAGGACGCGGAAACGGTTCACCTTGCGCCCAAGGAAGCAGCGGACCCGTCCCGAGGCAACGGCGGAGACGACTCCGGCCCACCCCGCCGCCCCAAGGAAACGCTGGGCCGTCGGGCCGGCCGCATGTTCAATCTCCCCGTGGCCGCGCCGACCCCGCTCCCCCGACTCCTCGCCCTGGCTTCGCCGGCACGATCCGGAGACCAGTTGGCCGGCGTCGCCGCGGAATCCCGGGAACAACGCGTCCGCGCCCAGCAGGAACTCGCCGACACCCCGCTCTCCCGGTTCCTCGAGGAACCGCTCGTCCCCTACGAATCGGACGAGGTCACCCGGCTGATCCTCGATTCCCACGACCCCGTGGCCTTCGCGCCGATCCGATCCCTCTCCGTCGGGCAGTTCCGCGAATGGCTCCTGGACTTCGCCACCGACGGCGCCCGGATCGAGGCCGTCTCCGCGGGCCTGACTCCCGAGATGGTCGCCGCGGCCAGCAAGATCATGGCGAACCAGGACCTGATCCTCGTCGCCTCGAAACGCCGCGTGGTCACCCGCTTCCGGAACACCCTCGGCCAACCCGGAACGCTCGCGGTCCGCCTCCAGCCCAACCACCCCACCGACGACCCCAAGGGCATCGTCGCCGCCATCCTCGACGGCCTCCTGCTCGGCGCCGGCGACGCCGTGATCGGCATCAACCCCGCCACCGACAGCGTCCGTTCCCTCGAGGTCCTCTCCCGCCTGCTCGACGACCTCATCCAAGGCCACGGCATCCCCACCCAGGGCTGCGTGCTCGGACACGTCACCACCCAGATCCGCGCCATCGAGGCCGGGGTCCCGATCGACCTCGTCTTCCAGTCCATCGCCGGCACCGAAGCCGCCAACGCGTCCTTCGGCGTCCACCTCGGGCTCCTCCGCGAGGCCCAACAGGCCGCACTCTCGCAGAACCGCGGAACCGTCGGACGGAACGTCATGTACTTCGAGACCGGACAGGGCTCCTGCCTCTCCGCCAACGCCCACCACGGAATCGACCAGCAGACCCTCGAGGCCCGCGCCTACGCCGTCGCCCGCGCCTTCGACCCCTTCCTCGTGAACACGGTCGTCGGCTTCATCGGCCCCGAGTACCTCGCCGACGGCAAGCAGATCCTGCGCGCCGGCCTCGAGGACCACTTCTGCGGCAAGCTGCTCGGTCTGCCGATGGGTTGCGACGTCTGCTACACCAACCACGCCGAGGCCGACCAGGACGACATGGACGCGCTCCTCACCCTGCTGGCCGTGGCGGGCGTCAACTACGTCATGGGCGTGCCCGGCGCCGACGACGTCATGCTCAGCTACCAGTCGACCTCCTTCCACGACGCCTGGTACATCCGACAGGTCCTCGGACTTCGGCCTGCCCCCGAGTTCGATGCCTGGCTCGCACGGGTCGGTCTGCTCGACGACGCCGGACGGCTCCGCTCGCCTTCGGACCGCCTGCCCTTCACCCGGCACGCCCTCCTGGAGGACGCACGATGAATCCGTCGGAAACCCCCGCGGACCTCGGCGCCGCACTGCGCCGCCGCACCCATGCCCGCGTCGGACTCGGCCGCGTCGGAGGAAGCCTGCCCACGTCCGCGCTCCTGGATTTCCGCCTGTCCCACGCCCGCGCCAGGGATGCCCTGCTCCGCCCCCTCGACGCCCCGGCTCTCGCCGACGCCGTGGCCGCCGCCACCTCCGGATGCCGGGTCCTCACCGTCGACAGCGCCGCTCCCGACCTCGCGACCTACCTCGTCCGGCCCGATCTCGGACGGTCCCTCGCACCCTCCGCGATCCCCGTGCTCGAGGCGGAGCGGACCACGCCGCCGGCCGACCTCGCCCTGGTGGTCTCCGAGGGTCTGTCCACGCTGGCGGTCGAGAACCACGCCGCCGAGGTGCTCGGCCATCTCGTCCCAAGCCTGCTTGCCGACGGATGGCGCCTCGCCCCGATCGTGCTCGTCCGTCGCGGCCGAGTGGCGGTCCAGGACGTCGTCGGCTCGGTCCTCGGCGTTTCCCACGCGCTCATCCTTCTCGGAGAACGCCCCGGCTTGGGTACCCCGGACAGCCTCGGCGCCTATCTGGTCCACGAACCGCGGCCCGGAAACACCGACGCCCGGAGGAACTGCGTCTCCAACATCCACGCCGCCGGCCTCCGCCCTCCCGACGCCGCCTCCCGCCTGCTCTGGCTGCTGAACGCCTCCCGGCTCCGTCGCGTCAGCGGGGTGGAACTGAAGGACGAATCGGACCTGCTCCAGATCCGGCCCGCCGAACCGCCCCGCACCTCCTGAGCCCTTCCAAGGTTTCAAAGGCGGACGGCACGCGTGACTCGGCGCCGTGCGTTTGAGGTCCCGTCCCCGTCTGCGAACCTCCGCGTGGGGATTCCGTCAGCGGGCTCACTTCCCGAGCCGGGGTTGCGCTTCGATTCCCGGCTGGCATCCTTCCATCCGAAAACCCTCCGCATTCAACCAGATGAACTCTCCCCTGCATTCCGCCATCGCGGCCCTCGGCCTGCTGGCCACCGGTTCCCTCGCCGCGGCCGACTGGCCCCAATGGCGCGGCCCCACCCGCAACGACCACTCTCCCGACAAGGGCCTGCTCAAGTCCTGGCCCAAGGACGGACCGAAACGGGCCTGGCTCAACGACGGCGTCGGCCTCGGTTACGCGGGCTACTCCATCGCGGACGGGAAGCTCTTCACCATGGGCCTCCGTGAGGGCCAGGAACTGCTCATCGCCCTCGACGCCGCCATCGGAAAGGAACTCTGGGCCACCCCCGCCGGTCCCCGCTATCCCAACAACTGGGGCGACGGCCCCCGCATGACCCCCACCGTGTCCGGCGACCGCGTCTTCGCCATCGGCGGCCAAGGCCTGCTCGTCTGCGCCTCCGCCAAGGACGGCAAGGTTCTCTGGACCAAGTCCCTCGTCTCCGACCTCGGCGGCAAGCTCCAGGACTGGGGCTACACCGAATCCCCGCTCGTCGTCGGTGATGTCGTGATCTGCACCCCGGGCGGATCCCAGGGGACGCTCGCCGGCCTCGACACCCAGACCGGCAAGGTCGTCTGGCGCTCCAAGGACGTCACCGACAACGCCCAGTACTCCTCGCCCATCCTCATCTCCCATGAGGGCAAGCCGCAGGTGGTCCAGCTGATCATGAACAAGGTGTTCGGCGTCGATCCCAAGTCCGGCGCGCTCCTCTGGAAACACGACTTCCCCGGCCGCGTCGCCGTCATCCCGACACCCATCTACTCCGACGGCATCGTCTACGTCACCGCCGGCTACGGCGTCGGCTGCGCCGCGTTCAAGCTTGGGCCCGGCAACTCGGTGGAACCCCTCTACCAGGACAACAAGGTGATGAAGAACCACCACGGCGGCGTGGTGCTCGTCGGCGGCCACCTCTACGGCCATTCCGACGGCGCCGGCTGGGTCTGCCAGGAACTCGCCACCGGCAAGGAGGTCTGGTCCCACAAGGGCTTCGGCAAGGGCGCCGTCCACTACGCCGACGGCATGCTCTACTGCCTCGACGAACGCAGCGGCGACGTCGCGCTCGTGGAGGCCAACACCCAGGGATGGAAGGAAGTCGCCCGATTCAAGCTGGCTCCGCTGAGCGAGAAGCGCAGCCGCCAGGGCGGCATCTGGCCCCACCCGGTGGTCGTCAACGGCCGCCTCTACCTGCGCGACCAGGAGTACCTCCACTGCTTCGACGTGAAGGGAAGCTGAACGCCCCCGGCCTGCGGCCTCGGGCACCCCGCCCGAGGCCGCACCCAGATCCTTCCCCAAGCCATTCTGGGGTGGGAGGCGACGTCAGGAGTCCCAAACCGACCCGGCGCCGCTTTCTCATCCCCATTGCCGTGGCGAGCGTGGGATGCATTCCGTCGGAACTGCCCGGCTCCGGCGAATAGCCCGCCAAGGTTGACGACAATGGTGTCGGAGATAGGATTCCTATATGAAGACCGCGGTGTATCCCTTGCCCATGGATGCGAACCTCGCCCGCGAGGTGAACCGAGCCTCGAAGGCGACGGGGCTCTCTCGTGCCGAACTCATGAGGCAGGCTATCGCCTTCGGTCTTCCGACCGTCATCAAGGCACTCGGCAAGCCCCAGGGTCGGATCACGACCGTCAACCCGCTTTCATCCAGGCAGTCGCGGGAACTGTATGGGCAGGACGACGACGACCGTCAGGAAGTCGCTCGGCTCATGGCCGCTCAACACCTAGGGGTGTCCGATTGAAGGCCTGGGAGATCTACACCGCAGACATCTTCGGCGAGCACCCAGTTGTATTGGTCTCCAACCAACCTCGCATCGACGCGAAGCCGGAAGTGGTCGTCCTCGGATGCCGCACGATGCGTCCCTCCAATGAGCGGGAACCGAGGGCCAACGAGGTCCTGCTCGATGAAGCCGACGGCCTAGATCTGAAGACCCTTTGCCGGTGCGACCTCCTCTTCACCGTGGAGAAGAACAACTTGGGCCGTCTTCGGGGCATAGTCACACCGGCTCGGCGCAAGGAGATCGCCCGCAGGATCATCCAAGGGTTGGCCATCGCCGGAATGTGATCCTCCTCCCGCTGTCTTGTCCTGGGAGACGTCGTCAGGAGTCTCGCAGCAACCCGGCGCCGCGTTGCTGCCCCGGCCCGAATACCCAACGCCCCATTCCGTCGCGTTGTCACCCTTCAGCGATCGCCCAGCTCACGAACGGCCTTGCGACGGTTCGCCAGCAAGCTCGTCACACAAAGGACCGTCCCACCGCCGAACCAAGGCAGTCCGAAGCGGAGGAACCCGAATCCGATCTTCCGGTTCTCCTCAGGCCCCACATCCGCCAAGGCACCGAGAAATCCCAATACTCCAAGTGCCACAGAGACCAGCGCGACTGCGAAACAGGCGATGCCCACGAAGCCTGCGATCGCCTTCAACGCACGGATCCGCGTCCACCCGTCTCCGGCTCCGCCACGATTCTCGACGTCTTTCTGAACTGGCGATGGTTTCATGATGGTTCCAGCCCGGCTTGGGCGCCTGTTTCCTCCGGCCCGCGGGATCCGAAGGCGCTAAGTGGATTGAGGGTGTGATCAGGATTCAGAACCGTCGCCGCTGCGTCGGACTGCCCCGTCACTTCCCCCGACTCCGCTGCGGCAGGAGACGACGCCAGGAGTCTCACCTCAATCCGGGACTGTTCCGCAAGGCGGTTCAGGGTTCTGTGGCGCGGTCTTCGGATCAGGATGGTCCCGCCGGTGGATGCTGGGACTCCACGCCTTCGGATGGGCTCGTCGACGGAATGGGGCGCTGCCCTTGGTGGTGGGGTCGCGGAGGTCGAGGGCTCTGTGGGAAAAAGGCGCGAGCGGACTCGCGCACTCCACGACGCTCCCGCGCATCACCAGGTCGCAGGTGTCTTCCCTGGTCGGTGTGCGAAATGCCCCGGCGAAGGCGGAACGGGCAATCCGTGCCAATCCGTGTCCAACTCCAACTCCTCGCCCAAATCACGAGTCTCGAATCGGGAATCGGGAATCAGAGGTCGATCCATCGACCCGTCGCGGCGGATTCCAAGGCGGCATCCATGACCGACTGCGTGGCCGCACCGTCGTGGAAGGACACCGAACACGGACGCTGTTCCCGGATCGCGTTGATGAACTCCACCGCCTGGTCGTAGCGGAAGCTCACCAGGGGATCGCCGACACCGGGATCGCGCGGGGATCCCGGCCAAACCCAGAATTCGCGCGGAACCGGCAACGGCGTCATCCCGGGCCCGCCGATCCGGCCGTGCTGCAGCTCGTTCCACTTGCCGGTCGTGAACTCGAAGCTGCCTTCGCTGCCATTGACCTCCACGTAGTCGAGGCTGCGCCAACTCTCGTTCCGACCGCTCGCCAGCTTCGTGCTCTCCAACACCCCCGTGGCCCCGTTCCGGAAGTCCGCGATGATCGCGACCCAGTCGTCGGTGTCGTTCGGCTTGCCCGCCCGGATCGGCGTCAGCGTCTTCACGTTGGCCACGATCCGCTTCATCGGCCCCACCAGGTGGTGCGCGAAGTTGATCCGGTGGCTCAGCATGTCGCCCAGCTCACCGGTGCCGGCGAGTTTCTTCACCATCCGCCAGCCGAGGTCCCGAGTGCCCCAGTCCTGCAGGCGGCATGAACGGTAATGCCAGGGCTCGCCGAGGTCGCCGCTGTCCGCGAGGTGCTTGAGGTAGCGCATTGCCGGCACGAAGCGGTAGGTGAACGCCGTCATGTGCCGCACGCCCGCCGCATCCGCCGCCGCGGCCATCGTCCGCGCGTCCGCCGCTCCCAACGCGATCGGCTTCTCGCAGAGCACATGCTTGCCCGCCGCGATCGCCGCCATGGCGATCGGGTAGTGCAGCATGTTCGGCGTGGCGATGATCAACGCGTGGACGTCGTCGCGCGCGACCACGTCCTCGTAACGCGTCGTGGTCACGTTGCACCCGGTCTCCACCCGCGCCCGCTCCAGGGTGCGCGGATCCGCATCGCACAGCGCCGTGACCCGCACGTCCCGGCAGAGGGCGAGTCCGGGAAGGTGGTTCTGCAGGGTGATGCCGCCGCAGCCGATGATGCCGATGCCGAGTGTGCTCATGTGTTTCGCAGGATCCGGGTAGGCTAACGCCGCCGGCGCGCCGGGAACAAACCCGGAAACGTCCGTCGACGCCGCATCCGCCTCGACGCCCCGGCCACACGCCCGCACCTTCCCCGGGACACGCCCATTTCCGAACCGAACCGGTCTCCGCCGTGAAAGCCCCCTTCCCCACCTCCGGATCCGCCTTCGCACTGGCGTTCGCATTCGCGCTCCTTCCCGACGCCAAACCGCTCGCCGCGTCCCACGTCTGGATCGAGGCCGAGAACCCGACCCGGCACTCCATGCACCGGCATCCCTGGTGGTACGACCAGGTCCACACCAACGTCTTCTCCGGCGGCGCCTTCCTCTCCAACTTCCACGCCACCGAGGACGGCACCGCCGAGTATGCCTTCCAGCTCCCCGCCGAAGGTCGACGCGACCTGTGGATCCGCGCCAACCCCGTTCAGTCGGTCCTGCGCGTCTCCGTGAACGGCGAACCGGAGCTCGACGTGGACTTCCGCCACGGTCTCGTCGGACAGGAGAACGTCGCCGCCGACGGCAAACCCGACCTGCGTTTCCTCGCGTGGGTGCGGATCCCGGCCATGGCCTTCCGCGCCGGCGACAACCGCGTCGCGTTCCGCATGGCCAGCGGCAACAACCACCACGGCATGCTCGACTGCTTCGTCCTCGCCGACGGCCCGTTCGATCCCGTCGAGGCCCTCGCGGCCAGGTCGCCCGCGGACGGCGGCGACGCAGGTTGGTTCCCGTTCGCCCCGGGCGAGGACGCCTTCCCGACCAACAGCGTCATCGACCTCCGTCCGCTCAACGAACGGTACGCCGGCGAGCACGGCCGGATCGAGGTCTCCGGAGGCCAGTTCGTGAGGTCCGGCGACGGGCAACCGGTGCGCTTCTGGGCGGTCAACGGCCCGCCATCCGAAGCCAAGGATCCCGCGGAGCTCCGGCGTCTCGCCCGGCTGCTCGCCAAGTACGGCGTGAACCTCGTGCGGGTGCACGGCCCCGTGTTCGACGACGCCGGCGAACCCGACCCGGCCCGCATCCGCCGCGTCCAGGAAGTCGTCGCCGCCATGAAGTCGGCCGGAATCTACAGCCATCTCTCGGTGTACTTCCCGCTGTGGCTCAAGCCGACGCCCGCGACCCGCTGGCTCAAGGGCTACGACGGCGGCAAGCACCCGTTCGCGGCGCTGCTGTTCAACGCCGACTTCCAGGCGCAGTACCGCCGTTGGGTCGAGGCGCTCCTTACCGCCCCGGCCTCCGGCGACGCGGCGCGCCTGCTCGACGACCCCGCGGTCTTCGGCTTCGAGATCCAGAACGAGGACTCCTTCCTCTTCTGGACCTTCAACGAACAGAACCTGCCCGAGGCCCAGCTGAACCTCGTCGAATCCCTCTTCGGCGGTTGGCTGACCCGGAAGTACGGCTCCTGCCAGGCCGCCCTCGACGCGTGGGCCGGTCCACGGCTCAAGCGCGATGCCCCGGAGTCGGGACGGATCGCGTTCCGCCCGCTGTGGTCCATCGCCAACGAACGGACCCGCCGCGACAAGGACACCGTGGCGTTCCTCGTCGAGACACAGACCGCCTTCTACCGGGAAACCATCCAGTGGATCCGGGGACTCGGCTTCCGCAGCCTGGTCCACGCCTCCAACTGGACCACCGCCGACGCACAACGCCTCGGCCCGCTCGAGAAGCTCTGCTACACCGTCGGCGACTTCGTGGACCGCCACGGCTACTTCGGCAGCGCCGTCTCCGGTGAGGCCTCGGAATGGTCCCTGCGCGAGGGCCACACCTTCCGCAACCGCAGCGCCTACCGTTTCGACGGCGAGAAGCCCTCGTCGGGCCGCCTCTACGTGCACCCGGCGATGGATCCCTCCTACAACGGGCTTCCCTCGATGATCTCGGAGACGACCTGGAACCGCCCCAACCGGCATCGCACGGAGGCGTCGCTCTTCCTCGCCGCGTACGGGGCCCTCCAGGACTCCGACGCCCTCGTCCACTTCGCCCTCGACGGCGCCCGATGGTCGGTGAAGCCGGGATTCTGGATGCAGCCATGGACGTTGATGTCGCCTTCGCAGGTCGCCCAGTTCCCCGCGACCGCGCTGCTGTATCGCCAAGGACTTGTCCGTCCGGGCGAACTGCTGGCGGACGTCCGGCTCAACCGTCGCGAACTCCTGGATCTCCAAGGCACGCCGCTGCCGCAGGACGCCGCCTTCGACGAACTGCGGCTGAAGGACGTCCCCGGCGGCCTTTCACCGGTCCAACCGGGCCAGGTGATCGACCCACTCGTCCACTTCGCCGGACGGACCGCGGTCACCTTCACCGACACCCCGCGCCAGACGTTGACCCGGGACCTGACGTCCCTGGTCGACCGGACCCGCCGTCGCGTCACCGCCTCGACCGGGGAACTGGAACTGGACTACGGGAAGGGAGTGCTCCAGGTGCGTGCGCCGGCCGTGCAGGGCGCCGGCGGCAACCTCGGCTCGGAACCGGTCATCGCCCTGCCGGACCTCGTCGTGCGCAGCCCGATGGAGGTCGGCCAGATCCTCGTGGTGAGCCTCGACGGCAAGCCGCTCGCTGTATCCGACCGCCTGTTGCTCCAGGTGATGAGCGAGGAGCGGCCCACCGGCTGGGCCGACGAGCCGGCCGAGGCCGGCAGCCGCCGGATCCGTTCGTTGGGACGCGATCCGTGGCGCGTGCGGGAGATCGCGGGCACGGTCGAATTCCGCCGCGCGGACGCCTCGAAGCTGCGGGTGCGCCGCCTCGACCACCAAGGGGTTCCGGTGGCCGACCACGGCGACGCCCGACGCATCGGACTCGATCCGAAGACGCTCTACTACGAGGTGCGTCGCGAGTGATGCGCGGGCGGCTTGTTGTCCTTTGTTCGGGGTTCGTCGTCCAAGCCGGACACCGACATGGGACGCCGGTTTGCCCCCGTTTGCCTTCGCCTTCCTTCCGCCAGGTCAGATCACGTCGAGGAAGCGCTGCAGTTCGGCGTCGGTGTTGTAGAAGTGCGGCGAGAGCCGGATCAGCCACTGGCCGTCCGGCATCCGACGCCGCGAGGTGACGACCCCGGCTTCACCCAGCTTCCGGTGCAGCGCGGACATGTCGTCGCCGGGCCGGTGGAAGCTGGTGATGCCTCCGGCGTTCTCGGGCAGGACGTCCGCGCGCAGGACCTCGTAGCCCTTGGCCTGGATGGCCGGCGCCAGCCAGGCACGTTTGCGGGAAAGCTCCGACGCGATGGCTTCCACGCCGATCTCCTGCACCAGCTTCAGCGCGGCCTCGAGCCCGAGCAGCCCGAGGAAGTTGTGGGTGCCCGCCTCGTAGCGGCGTCCGCCTTCCTGGAACTGCATGTCGTCCTGGGTCAGGAAGTCCGGGCACTTCACGTTGTGCCATCCATGGACCACCGGACGGATGTGCGGCTGGACTTCCTTCCGCACGTAGAGGATGCCCGCCGCGCAGGGGCCGAGCAGCCACTTGTGCGAATCGGCCGCGAGGATGTCCACGTGCGTCGCCGGCGTCGGGAAGGCTCCGAGCGTCTGGATCGCGTCGAGGCAGAACAGGACGCCACGGCTCCGGAGCATCTTCCCGATGGCGTCGATGTTCACCCGGAAGCCGGTCAGGTAGTGCGCGCTGGCGATCGACACCAGACGGGTGTCCTCGTCGATCTGCCCCTGCACGTCCACCACCCGGATCCGGCCCAGCTCGCGGATGTTCATGAACCGGACTTCGACCCCGCGGTCGGCCAGCGCCATCCACGGATAGACGTTGGAAGGATAGCAGTCGTGGTAGACGAGGACGTTCTGGCCCCGTTTCACATGCAGGCCGGCAGCGACCTGGCTCAAGGCCAGCGAGGTCGGGCCGACCAGCGAGATCTCGTCCGCCTGGGCTCCGATGAGGCTGGCGGCCGACTGCCGGATCCGATGCACGGTTCCTGCGGGAATCGCCGCCTCCTGGTCCGCCATGGCACAGGCGGCGGAATACCCGTTCACCGCGTCGCTCACCCGTCGGGGAAGCGGACACACCCCCGCATGGGCGAGGTACACGGAGTCCTGGACCACCGGGAACTCCCGACGGCGCAGGGCTTCGTCGGAATGCAGTTCGGAAATCGTCACGGCCCGGACGCTATCCGACGTCCCTCCACGAAGGCCAGCCACACCGGGAAGTGCCGGAAGCGCCCCTAGGCAGCCGCTGGCAACTGGCAACTGGCAACTGGCAACTGGCGCAGGGCGTCAGGCCTTCGGCTCGGGACCCGGACGCAGGCGCATGTTGATCATCTCGACGACCGTGGCGAAGGCCATGGCGAAGTAGATGTAGCCCTTGCTGATGTGCTGATGGAAGCCGTCCGCAACGAGCATCGTGCCGATCAGGATCAGGAAGGCCAGGGCCAGGATCTTGATGGTGGGGTTCTTCTCCACGAACCGCCCGATCTGGTCCACGAAGATGAGCATCACGATCATGGCGATCACCACGGCGGCCACCATGACCGGGATCTGGTTCGACATGCCGACGGCGGTGATCACCGAGTCGAGGGAGAAGACGATGTCGAGCAGGAGGATCTGGACCACCACCGCGGTGAAGCCGGGTACCGGACGCCCCGCGGCGCCGGATTCGACGTGTCCGGCCACCTTCTCATGGATCTCCTTCACGGACTTCCAGATCAGGAAGAGTCCGCCCACGGCGAGGACGAGGTCCTTGCCGGTGTTGGGGAACTCGAGTCCGAACGGGGAGAACGTCCACAGCCGGTTGCTGAGGCTCATGACCCAGCTCAGTGAGAAGAGCAGCAGGATGCGGGTGATCAGCGCGAGGGCGAGCCCGGTGCGGCGGGCGCGTGACTGCTGCTCCGGCGGAAGCTTTCCGGCGAGGATCGAGATGAAGATGAGGTTGTCGATGCCGAGGACGATCTCGAGCACGGACAGCGTCGCGAGGCCGATCCACGCTTGGGGGGACTGGAGCCATTCTAACCAGTTCATCGGGCGGGGAACCTATGCTCTGCCGGCCAAATCGCGAGCGAAACCGGCCGACGACGAAACTTGCCGTTGCCCGCCGGAAGCGCGGGCCGGTATCTTCCGCACGTTCCCGCAACCGTTTCGAACAATGCCCCGTTGAATGACCGATCCTGTTGACGCGTCATCCCGCGGTCACACCAACCCCACCATGAGCGAGATCCTCAACTCCGGCGCCTCCATCCTCACGCGCCGCCACTTCCTCTCCACCTCGGGCTCCGCCGTCGGCGGCGCGCTGCTCGCCGGCTCGGCGATCTCCCAGTTCGTCCATGCCGCGGCCAGCGACGAGATCAAGATCGCGCTCGTCGGTTGCGGCGGCCGTGGTTCCGGCGCCGCCAACCAGGCCCTCAACGTCCCGGGCAACAAGCTCGTCGCCGTCGCCGACGCCTTCCAGGACCGCCTCACCGGCTCCCTCGAGAACCTCAAGAAGGAACACGGCGCCAAGGTCGACGTCCCGGCCGACCGCCAGTTCGTCGGGCTCGACGGCTACAAGAAGGCCATCGCCCTCGCCGATGTCGTCATCCTCGCAACCCCTCCCGGCTTCCGTCCCCAGCACTTCGAGGAGGCCGTCCGCCAGGGCAAGCACGTGTTCATGGAGAAGCCGGTCGCCGTCGACGGCCCAGGCGTCCGCCGCGTGCTCGCCGCCGCCGAGGAGGCCAAGAAGAAGAACCTCAAGGTCGGTGTCGGCCTCCAGCGCCACCACCAGCCCGGCTACATCGAGACCCTCCGTCGCCTCCATGGCGGCGCCATCGGCGACATCTACCTCGTCCGCGCCTACTGGAACGACGGCGGCGTCTGGGTGAACCCCCGCAAGGAAGGCCAGACCGAACTCGAGTACCAGATGCGCAACTGGTACTACTTCAACTGGCTCTGCGGCGACCACATCACCGAGCAGCACATCCACAACCTCGACGTCGCCAACTGGGTCAAGAACGCCTACCCCGTGAAGGCCCACGGCATGGGCGGACGCCAGGTCCGCACCCAGAAGGAGTACGGCGAGATCTTCGACCACCACGCGGTCGAGTACACCTACGCCGACGGCACCACGCTGCTCAGCCAGTGCCGCCACATCCGCGGCGCCGACAGCAACGTCTCCGAGCAGTGCGTCGGCTCGAAGGGCTTCTGCGACATCAGCGGCCACAACATCCGCTTCGTCGGCGGCGGCAGCTGGCGGTACCGTTCCGAGAAGCCGGTCGATCCGTACCAGCAGGAGCACGACGACCTCTTCGCGGCCATCCGCAAGAACACCGAGTACAACGAGGCGTTCAACGGCGCGAAGTCGTCCCTCACCTCGGTCATGGGCCGGATGTCCACCTACACCGGCAAGACCATCACCTGGGAGCAGGCCCTGAACTCCAAGATCCAGCTCGCGCCGGACGACTTCGAGAACCTCACCTGGAACTCCGCCTGCAAGTCCCTGCCCAACGCCGAGGGCTTCTACCCCGTCGCCGTCCCGGGCAACGCCGAGTGGTTCAAGAAGGTCGTCTGATCCGCTCCCTTTCCGGACACTCACGTCCCCTCCGCAGGCCCGCGCCGCCCACACGGCGCGGGCCGTTTCTTTGCCGGATACCCCGACCCAGCCGGGTCCCTTCGATGGCAGGGGGATGGAAATCACGTTGAGGATGGGTTTCAGGCGTCAGGCGTCAGGCGTCCGAAATCGTTTTTCGCAGACAAATTCCCGGCCGACGCGCGTCCTCTCCACGGAAAGCACGCATGAGCGCACCGGACGCATTGGAACGGCTGTACGACACCCACGCGGGTGCGCTGTTCGCGTTCGCCCTGAACCTGACGCGGTCCGAGCCCGACGCCCGGGACCTGCTGCAGGACCTCTTCCACCGCCTCGCCGACCGCCCGATGCCGTCCGAGGTCCGGGATCCGCGTGGCTGGCTGCTCCGTTCCCTGCACCACCTTTCCGTGGACCGCGTCCGCCGCCGCGACAGCCGCTCCCGCGCCGCCGATCGGCTGGCCGCCGAGTCGCTCGAGCTCTTCGCGCCGGTCGCCGACCCGGACGAGGCCGCCTTCCGCCACGAGCTGGCCGCCGCCCTCGGCGAGCTGCCCGAGGAACAGCGCTCGGTGGTGCATCTCAAGCTCTGGGAAGGCCGCACCTTCGAGCAGATCGCCGACCTGCTCGACATTCCAGCCAACACCGCCGCCAGCCGCCACCGCTACGCGCTCGAGAAGCTGCGCGACCGGCTTCGCCCCCTCTACGACGAGATCCGCTGAATCCCTCCAGGAAAGGAATCCCATGGACACCCGCAACATCCCTTCCGACCCCGGCCAACCCGACGACCTGGAAGCCCACATCGCCCGCACCGTCTTCCTTCCGCCGCCGACCGACCTCCGGGCCGCCTGTCTCTCCCGCTCCTCCCGCATTCCGGCCAACCCCGACTCGTCGCCGCTGTGGCGACGTCTGTGGGACGCCTTCATCACTCCCCATCCGGTCCTGGCGACTTCCATGGCCGCGGCCTGGATCACCATCTTCGGGCTGTGGTTCTCGACGCCGGAAGTCGGACGCGGCGAGTCCCTCCGCCACGCCCGCGTCCCGGAGGAGTACAGCCGCACCCTGGCCGCCCAACGCGCGGAACTGCTCGCCTCGCTCCGCGCCGTCGACGAGGACTCCTCGCCAGCCGTCCGTGACCGTGCTCCCCGGCGGGTGCCGCCTTCCGCGACGCCCGCGCCCCGCAGCTCCCTTTCCCACACCAACCGGATGGCCTGAGTCCCGCATCCGCCTCCTTCGCTTCGTTCCAACACCCTGCCAACCGCTTCCATGAACCTCCTGACCCGCCTCCACATCCTGCCTCCTCCGGACCGGCGCTTCGGCTTCTGGAGAACCGTCCTCCTCTACCTCCTCGCCGTGATCGTGATGCTGGTGCTCAGCAACACCGCCCTCTCCGGCATGATCGGCGGCGACCTGCTGCGCAATGTCGTCAGCCTCCTCCTCGCCCTGCCGAGCCTGCTGGTGCCGTTGCTCTGGAACCGCTCCGCGGTGAAGGCCGGCGCGCCGGGCTTCCTCGCCGTCTGGGCTTCCCGCATCCGCGCCATCGCCTCCGTCGCCTTCGTGTTCGGCACCGCGCTCGCGCTGATCCTGGCGGTCGAGAACCGCCGGGCCGCCAGCGCCTGGAAGGCCCTCGAGTCGGACCTGAAGTCCCGCGGTGAACCGCTCCGCTTCACCGATCTGGCCGGTCCTCCGATCCCGCCGGAACAGAACTTCGCCGAACACCCGCTCATGGCCGGCATCCTGTCCTACACCGAGACCAACGACGCCCGCGGTCTCCCGACGTTCCGCTGGACGTGGACGGGGCAGAAGAAGCAGCGGGAACTCAGCGACGCCCTGCGCTTTCCCGAGATCCCCACCCCGGAGACGAAGGAAGGGAAGAAACTCCGCCGCACCGGCCCCGACCTCGTCGCGCTGTCCGAGGTGCTGAAGACCGGCACCAACATGTACCGGACGTCGGTCACCGACCCGGTCACCGGCGACTCCAGCTTGACCAACAAGCTGTTCAACCTCCCGATTCCACCGCCGGACATGGCCCCCGCCCAGGCCGTGCTCTTCGTGCTCGAAGCCAAGCGGCCGCTGTTCGACCAGATCGCCGAGGCCGCCCGTCGACCCGGCAGCCGCTTCGACATCCGCTATGACGACGGCCCCAACGCCCTCCTGCCCCACCTGGCCTTGCACAAGGCCATGGCCGTGCAGCTCCGCACCCGGATCGCCGCCCGCATCGGAACCGGCGATGCGAAGGGAGCCATGGAGGACATCGACACCATCCTCCGACTCGCCGAGAAGCTGGACGGTGATCCGACCATGATCAGCTACCTTGTCCGGGTGGCCGTTCAGACCATCGCGGTCTCGGGCTTCTGGGAAGGCGCCACCGCACACGCCTGGTCCGACGCGCAGCTCGCCGAGTTCCAGCGCCGGTTCGACGGGATCCGCCAGCGGGATCCGCTGGTCCGGGCCTTCCGGGGGGAACGCCTGTTCGGGAAGACCGCCTTCGAGATGCTTCGGGAAGGCCGTCTCGACTACGGCATGCTGGCTGGCAATGACGGGGAAAGCGACCCGCGGGTCGGCATGGTCCGGCTGTTTCCGAGCAGTTGGCTGCTCCAGAACCAGATCCATCACACCCGGCTGCTCGACGGCGTGACCTCGATCCTGCTCAAGGCCGATCCGGAACGCTGCGTGGCCTCCGCGGAGGTCGGCCGGGGAATGAACGACCTCGAGGACGCCTTCTTCGTCGGCAAGGGCAAGGGCTTCATGCCCTACCGGATCCTGGCCGACATGTTGACGCCGGCCCTCGCCAGGACCCACGTGAAGGCGGACCGGATGCTGACCGTGACCCGACTCGCCTCGGCGGCGGCGGCCTTGGAGCGTCATCGGCTCGCGACGGGTTCCTACCCGAAGGCGCTCGCCGAACTCGCCCCCCGTTTCGCGGCGACCGTCCCGACCGACCCGATGACCGGCCAACCGTTCGGCTACCGATTGGAAGGCGATGGGACCTTCACCCTGTACGGCATGGGTCCAAACAAGAAGGACGACAACGGGGTCTTTGAGGCCAAGAGCGGCGGCGGCGACCTGGACTGGGTCTGGCCGCCGGCCCGTCTGACCGAGGAACGACGCCTCTTCTGATCTCCGGTCAGCCGGCCCCAGGCCGGGTTGACGAAGGGAACGGAACGCCGGGACGCGAAGGCAGGGGAGACGTTCCCTCTTCGCGTCTTGGCGCTTTTGCAGGAGGTCCCGTCCGCTGGAAACGGAGGAATCCGGTTCAGCGGGCGGCTTCCGGAACCGGAACCGGGCAGATCCGACGGACCACCGCTTCGAATTCTGAGCGTCGGATCGGCTTGAACAGGAAGGCGTCCGCACCGGCTGCGGTGCATCGTTCGCCGTCTCCGGCCATCGCGTTCGCCGTCAGGAGCAGGATCGGAACCCGCCTTCCGTCCACCTCCATGGACCGGATCCTCCGGACCGCCTCCAGGCCGTCCATCTCGGGCATCTGCCAATCCACGATGAGCAGGTCCCAAGTGGCATCGCCGAAGGCCTCCACCAGTTGGGTGCCGTCCGAGACCACGGTGGGCTGCATGCCGAGTATCCCGGCGAAGCGACTCACCAGACGCGCGTTCACCTCGTTGTCCTCCGCGATGAGGACCCGGAATCCGTCGCCGCGTTCCAACGAACACAACTCCGGGGCGGCGGCGGAATCGGGTTGGACGACGGTTCCTCGCGGATGCGACCGGTCCACCGCATCCGCCGGGCTCGGCAACGGCGCGGCCAACGGCAGGCGGATCCGGAAACAGGATCCGACGCCGAGTTCCGACTCGAGGACGATCGTCCCACCCATCTGTTCCACCAGGGCCTTGGAGATGGCCAGGCCGAGCCCGACGCCTCCATGACGGCGGCTGTGGGACGCGTCCACCTGCACGAACTTGTTGAACAGCTTCGGGATCATCTCCTGCGGGATCCCGGGGCCGGTGTCTCGGACCTCCACCACGGCGGAGTCCTCGGCCGCCGAAACCCGGAGCCTCACGGAACCGCGGTCGGTGAACTTCACGGCGTTGCCCACGAGGTTGAGCAGGACCTGCTTGAGACGGAGCGGGTCGCCGGCCACCGGCATCGAGGGGAAACGCGTCTCCAGGACGCACTCGACACCCTTGGAACCCGCGGAGGCCTGGAGCAGCCCGACCACCTCGCGGGCGATCGGAACCAAGTCGACCTCCTGCGAGACCACGTCCATCCGGCCCTGTTCGATGCGGGAGATGTCGAGGATCTCGTTGACGATTCGGAGGAGGTGCTCGGCGCTGTCCCGGATGATGCGCACCTGTTGGCGTTGATCCTCGTTGAGCGGCGACTCCGCGAGGAACTCGGAGAAGCCCAGCATCCCGTTGATCGGCGTCCGGAGTTCGTGGCTCATCACGGCGAGGAAGCGCGACTTCGCCTCGTTGGCCTGCTCGGACTCGCGGGCAAGGCGCGCGGACTCGGCGGCGGACTGCTTCAGCTGCTCCACGAGGAAGCCGAGCTGGTTGTTCCGTTCCTCGAGCGAGGCCTTGGCCTCGGCCAGGTCGCGCGTGCGGGCCTCGACTCGGGCCTCGAGGGTCCTTCGGGCCTCCGACAGGGCCGTGCCCATCGCGTTGAAGGCCTCCGCCAGTTCGCGGAGTTCCAGGACCGAGGCGGAGGGAACCGATTCCTCGAGCCGCCCGCCCCGGAAGCGGTTGGCGGCCGCCGTCAACGAGCGGAGCGGGCCGACGATGCCCCGGGCGAGGTAGGCCAACACCAGCACCGCGCCGGCGAACGAGATCCCCAGCATGGTCGCCGAGGCGTTCAGGGTGGAGACGTGGGCCCGATGACCTTGGGTACGGGCGTCCTCGATGAGTCCGTCCATCACCCCGGAAAGCCGGTGGATCGCCGAGCGGAATCCACCCTGGAGACCCTCGCGTTCGTTGAGACCGTTCCTCACCGCGAGTGCGTGGTGGGCGACGATCGCGGCCCGGTAGGCGGACAGGTCGGGGTCCGGCCCGAGCAGGACGGCAAGGCGGTCCATCGTCGACTCCACCGTCCGGTACTCCTGGGCCTCGGCCCGCAGGAGGTAGCCGAGGATGCCCGTCTCCAGCGAGGCCAGCAGCGCCACCGCCTCGGGGTTTCCGGAATGGCGAGCGACCATCGCACGATGGCGCCCCCGCCACTCGCCCTCCAACCCGTAGGACTCGCCTCCCATCCTGTGGACGTTCCGACGGAGCTCGCTGAACAGGTTGGAATACGAACCGATCTCCTGGAGGAGCACCGAAGGCCGGCTGTCGCCGCGGGTCAGGGAATTCGACTGGAGTTCCACCAGGTTGGTCGCAATCGACCGGATCGCCGCGTCGACGCGGGACAGGTTCACGCTTTCACCGGTCTCCAGATACGAGGGACTCCTCCGGTCCCGCAGCAGGAAGTCCTTCTCGCCACGCCGCAATTCACCGACGGCGCCCTGGATGAGATGGGTGTTCTCGGCGACCTGGAACCAGTCCTTCGCCTCGTTCAACCGGACGACCTGGACGCAGAACGTCAGCAACCCCACCAGCACCAGCGGTGCGACGCCGACGAGGATGAGCCGATTGCGAAGCGAGGCCGGCCGGCGGCTTGTCTTCAAGCCGGATGCGGCTCCCTGGACGCGGTTCACCAAGGAACAATCGGAATTCCCGACCGCTCCCCGTGTGACAAAACGGTATAAATCACCGCCACCTCCCGGAAACCACTACAGTTTTTCCGTTCCAAGGCCTTCCGCCATCCAACGGCTGAACCGCGGAAGCCGCAGGTCCAGTAGACGCTCCACCTTCCCGATGTCCATCGAGGTGTCGGGCGACCTCGGTGCCCCCCGGTAGTCCCGCAACGAACCGGCCCGGTAGGGTGTCGGGAGGTCGGGTTGCGCCCGGCGACACCACTCCGCGACGAGAAGCCCGATCTCGACCCGCGACAACCGCTCGCGACCCGCGACATGGAACAGGCCGCCGTGCCGTCCGCGGATCATCGCCCACAGAACCCGCGCCGTCTCTGTCGCGGCGATCGGAGAACGGTACTCGTCCTCGAACAGGTCCAAGGTCCGGCCCGCCCGCCACGCCTCGCGCATCTCCTCGTTGAAAGCCGACCGGCCGACCGGCGATCGGCCGAAGTTCAGCGAGGTGCGCACCACGACGTGGCGCGGATTGGCCAGGACCGCGGTCTCCGCCGCCACCTTGGTCTCGGCGTACACGCTCAACGGATTCACCGGGTCGGTCTCGACGTAGCCGCCCTTCAGCCCGTCGAACACCAGGTCCGTGGACATCAGAAGGAACGGGATGCCTTCCGCGAGGCCGGCGAGGTGTGCGGTCGCGGCGTGGTTGATCCGCCATGCGGCCTCCGGGTCACGCTGGCACGCAGGGCTCTTGCTCATCGCCGCGCAGTGGATCACCGCCGACGGCCGCTCCGCCGCGAAGAGCCGGTCCACCGCGGCGAAGTCGGTGAGATCCAGGTCGGCCCGGGCCAACCCACGCACCGGAAACGACGCCGGCGATCCGTCGCGCCCGAACCGGACCACCTCGGCGCCGATCAGGCCGGCGGCCCCGGTCACCCAGACCGCCCCTTCCTGGGACGGCGTCGGATCCGAGACGGCGATCATGCCCGGCACAACCGTATCGCCCGGTCCAACGCCGCGAGGTTGCCCTCCACCGTGCCCGCCCTGGGGATGAACTCCTGTCCGACGAACCCCGGGTAGCCGGTCTCCGCGAGCGCCCGCAGGATCGCCGGGTAGTTCAGCTCCTGGTCCGGCACGTCGAGGTCGCATCGGCCGGGATTCCCCGCCGTGTGGACGTGTCCGATCCACGCCGCGTGCTGGCGGATCCGGCGGATGACGTCGCCGTTCATGATCTGCACGTGGTAGATGTCGAAGAGCACCTTCACGCGCTCGGACGACACCGCCTTCACGATGTCCACGGCCTGGTCGATGTCGTCGCAGAAGTAGTCCGGATGGCCCTTCATCGGGACGTCCACCCGGGAGTTCAGCATCTCGAGGCACAGCGTCACCCGCCGTTTCTCCGCATGGGCGGCGACCTTCTTCAGGCCGTCCACCATGTTGCGGAAGCCCGTCTCCTTGGGGATCCCGCGGGCGAATCCGGAGAAGGTGATGACGTTGGGCGAACCGAACGCCGCCGCCTCGTCGAGGGCCTGGGTGCAGGCGGCGACGCACTCGCCGTGCTCCTCGACATGGGCGAAGCCCTTGGCGAAGCCGTGTCGCCCGAAGATCGCGCAGGTGAGCCCGTGGCGCTTCAGCGTCGGGAAGGTGTCGGGGCCGACCAGTTCCACGGAAGGCACACCGAGGCGCACGCACTCGGCGCAGAGGTGCTCGAGGGTGACCGGCGCCAGGTTCCAGAGGCTGGCGCTGTGACGGAACCGCGCCGCCGGCGCGGAAGCCGGAGACGTCGGGGCGGCCGCGGAACCCACGGAGACGCCGGCCAGCCCGGCGACCACCGAGGCGGCCGCGCCGAGCACCAGGTCCCTTCTGGGGAGGATCGGATCGGACATGCGCCGGATCCTGCCGCGATATCCGCCCGGACGGAAGGACCTCTTCCGGTCCATTCCCGGCTTTCCCGACGGCGTTCCGGTGGCACCGTCCCGCCGTGAAGAAGTCCCCACGGGAAATGCCCATGTCCCGACCGCCGCTGGAGCGGATGATGCAGATCCACTCGGCCATCGGCGCGGGGAAGCATCCCAACGCCAGCCGGCTCGCCCGCGACCTCGAGGTCAGCACCAAGACCATCCAGCGCGACATCGAGTTCATGCGCGACCGGATGGGTCTCCCGATCGAGTACGACGAACAGCGCTACGGCTACTTCTACACCGAGCCGGTGGACGCCTTCCCGTCGCTCCAGATCACCGAGGGCGAGCTGGTCGCGCTCGTGGTCGCCGAAAAGGCCCTTCAACAATACCGGGGCACCCCCTTCGAGAAGCGCCTGCTCACCGCCTTCAAGAAGCTCGAGAAATCCCTGCCCGACACGGTCTCGCTGAACCTCGCGGAGTGGACGCAGACCATCTCGTTCCGCACCACCGCGGAACCCAACGTGGACCTCGCCATCATCGACGTCCTCGCCCAGGCCGCCGCCGCCGGCCGCACGCTGCGCCTCCGCTACCGCAAGCCGGGCGGATCGGTGGAGGAACGCGTGGTCGAGCCCTACCACCTGGGGAACGTCAACGGCGACTGGTACCTCTTCGCGAACGACCACCTGCGCAAGGCGATCCGGACCTTCGTACCCTCGCGGATCCAGGCCGCCGAACCCACCGGAGAGACATTCCAACGGCCTTCCAGGTTCGACCTGGAGAAGCACCTCAAGGACAGCTTCGGCGTGCACTCGCGCAGCGGCGACCATGCGGTGCGGATCCGCTTCGACCGCACCGTCGCCGACTACATCCGCGAGAAGCGCTGGCATCCGTCCCAGGAACTCGTCGACACCGCCGACGGCGGGGTGGAGCTGAACCTCCGTCTCGGGAGCCTTTTGGAGATCGAACGGTGGATCCTCGGCTGGGGCGGGACCGCCACGGTGCTCCAACCGCCGGAACTCGTGGAGGCGATCCGCGCCTCGGCCACCGCGATCCTGGGCCGCTACTGACCCATTCGGGAGCGCGAGGCGAAGAACGGAAGTTCAGGTCTCCATCTCTCCATGCACCGGACGCTCGGCCCTTCCCCGGAGCCCACGCCACCCCGGCGGGAGTCTCCAAATCCCAATCCACGGGAATCCGTGCAATCCGTGTCCGCTCCTCTACGTGTCCTCCGCGTCTCCGTGGCCAAGCCGAGGCCGGATTCCCGTCAAAGGACCTGCCCGATGCGGACCAGGTTGCCGTCGGGATCGACGACCGCGAACTCCCGCATTCCCCAAGGCTTGTCCTGCAGCCGGTCCATCCGAGGAATCCCGTGGGGTGGCAATTGGGCCGGCGTGAGCTCGCGATGCCACGCCGCGGCATCCTGCACGCGGAGGTAGCAGCCCGCATGGGATTCCTCGGGTCGCAGCCCGCGGTGGGTGAAGAAGTGCAGCTCGACCGTGCCCCGGGTCAGGATCGCGTAGTCTCCGTGCTCATGGACGTCCCCCTCGAATCCGAGCCGACGGTAGAAGGCAACGGTCCCAGCCAGGGAACGGCTGGGAAGGATCGGAATCGCGAGGTCGGCTTCGGTGCTCATGGGGGAAGGGTTTCCGGTCGGACAGCGAAATCCCAGCCCACCCTGTCGGGATGGGAAGCCGGGCCGCCCCCGTACCGGGGACGATTCAGACCTTGGCCTTCGCCGCGTCGGCGGCGCGCCACAGATACCAGGCCGCGGTCGTGCGACAAGGTGCCCAGCGCTCGCCGATCTCGGCCAACTCGCGCGGCTTCGGCTGCTCGCGCTTCCGGAAGGTGACCCGATAGCCTTCGCGGACGCCGAAGTCGTCCACGGGCAGGACGTCCGGTCGGCCGAGCTTGAAGATGAGCAGCATCTCCACTGTCCATCGGCCGACTCCACGGCAGGCGGTCAACCGCTCCACGATCTCGGCGTCGGACATCCGGGCGATCCGGCGCGACGTCGGGACGGTGCCGTCGATCGACTTCGCGGCGATGTCGCGGATGGCGGCGATCTTGGACCCGGAGAACCCCGCCGCGCGAAGGGCCGTGTCGGGAACGGTCGCGAGGTCCTCGGGCTTCGGGAAGCGGCGTCCCGGGAAATGGGCGAGGAAACGGCCGAGGATCGTCTCCGCGGCCTTGCCATGAAGCTGCTGGTGCGCGACGGCGCGGACGAGGGATTCGAACGGAGTCCGTCCGCCTTCCGGCACCAGCGTACAGGGCCCGACCCGCTCGATGAGGGCGCCGAGCACCGGATCGCAGCGGCGGAGATGCTCGAGCGCTTCGGGGGTCATTTCGGGACGGCGTTGGTGCCCGCGAGACGCTGCAGTTCCGCCTGGATGCGTTCCTGCGCGGCCCGGTCGCGCATGTCGCGGGCGAAATGCAGCTGGCGGGTGCGGACCGTCTGCCGGTCCGACCTGTCCGGGTCGATCTCCATGACCTTGTCCAAGGCCTCGAAGGCCGCACGCGGCCTGTCCATCACGCGGTAGGTCTCCACGGCGTCCAGCAGCAGCCGGACCCGTTGGCGCGGCGTGCAGTCCGCGGCCGCCAAGGCGTTCGAGTACCAGGCGGCGGCCTTGGCTGCGCGCGACTGGTTCCAATAGAGGCGCGCGATCTTCTCGGAGACGATCGCGCTCTGGGACGCCAAGGGCTGCGCCTCGAGCATCTCCAGGTTCCGATCCACCACCTGCGAAGGAGACAGCGGGATCCTCGAGGGAACCGCCGGGGCGGGCCCCTTCACTGGCACGCGACCGTTCAGGATGTCCACGTTGACCTTCCGCACGAGCGCGTAGGCGGTCAGGGGACTGTTGGCCAGGGCCAGCATCTCGCCGTACTGGAGGGGCGTCAGCCGGAAAGGCCGGTACAGCGGATCGCCGATGACCACGGTCTGCCACGAAAGCATCGGATGGCAGGTCATCGCGGCCTCGCCGAAGGTCATGCCGAGGTAGCCCCATCGCTCGAGGAACACCCCGGGGTGCGGCGTGAGGTCGAGATAGGGTTCGGCAACGCAACCCATGGTGCAGGTGGCGCCCCGGGCGAGCATCGGTCCAACCCAGTTCTCGTCGCGCGACCGGATGTTGGCCCCGCTGAAGGAATGGAGGTGGTAGGCGAAGGCGCCGGGGAGGAACTCCATCTCCGGCGCGACGAACGGTCCGACGATGTGAGACTCGTACCATCCCACGTAGAGGCCGATCTGGCTCATCGGATAGCCGACCCCGAGCGTCTCGGGCCTGGTGTCGACGAAGGTCTCGAATCCCAGGCGCTTCGCCGCCGAGGCGGCGTTGGTGATCATCACGTCACCCCGCTGGTAGGGACCGTCCTTGATCGATCGGAGATCGATGTAGGCATGCCCCCAGAGCCCCCGGGCCTCGGCCTCGATCGCCTTGTCGACGATCGACCGGGCGATGTCCGGGGTGGGGCCGTCGAGCCGACTCACGATGAACGCCCCCTTCGTGGGCTGCAGCTCCGAGGCATTGGTGGAATTGCCGAACGGGTTCCCGGCCAGGCCGGCCCATCGGAAATGACCGATCCGCGGCAACAGGCAAAGGTCCTGGTCCAGGCAGGCGTCGTTCCGGTTGAGCACGCCGGGAAGGCCGTTGGTTCCCTCGACCAGGCCGGGGTCGTGCTGGATGTACCAGGGGATCCCGAAACACGGCACCAGGTACCGGATACGGCTGCGGACCAGCGTGTACCGGGTTCCGCCGGTGACCGGCCCACCCGACGGCACCGGTTCCCGGGTCCACTCGGCGAGGCCGTTCGTGGACATCCATTCGAGCAACGGCTGCTGAAGCAGCGCCGTGTAGTCCTTGCGGCTGATCGAACCGCCGTCGGGCAGGTCGAAGCCGACGACCTGCGAGTCCGGGACCGCGCGCTTCCGGGCGTAGTGCTGGGCGACGGCCTTGGAATCGGCGACGCGCGAGTTGTAGATCACCAACACCTCGTCCCCTTCCGCTCCCACCAGTCGCAAGGAGGCCGCCAAAAGGGCGACCACCATCGACCGCAGGAATCGGAACGTCGGGAACCGGGGAGTTGTCACGTTGTCCAACATCAGGGCGGCGGGACCAAAGGCAAACCGAGTCGCTCGCGGACATGGCCGAAGAGGACCGCGAAGGTCTCGTCCGGTGTCTGGCCGGTGTTGTTGACCCGGATCGCGTCCAACGCGGGGATCAACGCGCCCTTCTTGCGATGGATGTCCATGCTGTCGCGCCAGGCGCCGTCGGTGGAGCCGCCCCGACCCTCGATGCGCTTCTGGCGCTCCTCGGCGTCGGCCTCCAGGAAGAACTTCACCGGGGCCAGAGGGAACACCTCCGTGCCGATGTCCCGCCCTTCCATCACCAGGGGCCCGAGGGTGCTGCAGTCCCGTTGCCGCGCCACCATCCAGTCGCGGACCTTCCCGATCTGCGCCACCACGGGAACGCACTTCTCCACGGCGTCGGAACGGATCTCCTTCGCCGGGAAATAGCCGTCCACATGGAGCCAGGCCTGCCCGTCGACGACCCGCATCTCCACCTTCCAGGAACGCAGTTGCCGCGACACGGCCTTCTCATCGGCGTCGGTCATCGGTTTCTCAAGCCGGATGCCCTTGCCAAGGCAGTGCCAGGCGAGGGTCCGGTACATGGCGCCGGTGTCGACGTAGACGTAGCCGAGCTCCTTGGCGAGCCGGCGGGAAAGGGTGCCCTTGCCCGAGGCGCTGGGGCCGTCCACGGCGATGACCTGCGGCAGTTTCATGGTGGGATGGCTCATTCGGCGTCGAGTTCGGAGTGGGTGAGGACACGCCCGGTCCGGGCATCGGTCACGGCCACGCCGAGTCCGAGCGGCGCCGGGGCGGCCAGTTTCCTGAAGAAGTTGGGAAAGGTCTTCCGCACGCAGCCGGGATGGCGCAACCGGATGCCCGGGACCTTCAGCCCGAGGGTCGCGAAGCACATCGCCATCCGGTGGTCGTCGTAGGTCTCGATCTCCGCCCCATGCAGGACGGACGGCTCGACGGTCAGCGTGTCGCCGGACTCGGTGACCCGGGCGCCGCAACGGGTCAGCTCCGTCCGCAGGGCCGCCACCCGTTCACATTCCTGCACGCGCAGCCTCCCGAGGTCGGTGAACCGAACGGTCCGGCCCGCCAGCGGCGCCACGGCGATCGCGGTCATGATGCTGTCGCCGAGGTCCCGCTCGCGGGACACCTCCGCCGGCAGGTCGAGGAACCGCGGGTAGCGCGCGTCCACCTGCCATCCGGATTCCGGCCAGTGGTTGACCGAAATCCGGTCTCGTCCCAGCAGGTGCGCCGCCGCCCAGAAGTAGCTGCCGCTCGAGGCGTCCGGCTCGACCTGGAATTCCCCGCCACCATGGGGGAACGTCTCCATCAGCCGACGGGTCATCTCCACGTAGGGCATCTCGTCGGGGTTGGCGCCGGTGACACCGATCTCCCATCCAGCAAGGCGTGACGGCATGAGCAGCGCCGAGGCGAACTGGGAGCTCTCGGCCACGCTCACCTCGCATCGGGCCGCACGCGGGCCGGCGCCGTGGAGGACGGCGGGAAGCCGGTCGTTCGGCGAATCGACCCGGTATCCCAGGGCCCGGAGCGCTGCGAGCAACCCGGCCTGCGGACGCTCGTGCATCCGGGGAACGCCCGCGAGCCGGTACGCACCCCGCCCCAGGCAGCACAGGGCCGCGAGGAACCGGGCCGCGGTGCCGGCGTTGCCGACGAACAGGTCCAACGGTTCCGCCGCCGTCCCGGCCCGGGGAATCGTTCCACCGGCGCCCTCGATGCGGAGGATGCGGTTCGCCTCCTCCGCGGGATCCGGCAGCACTTCCACCGGGAATCCCATCGTTCGCAGACACCCCGTCATCACCTGCGTGTCCTCGCTCCACAAGGCACCCCGGAGCGTGACCGGACCCGAGGCCATCGCCGCCAGGATCAACGCGCGGTTGGTGATGCTCTTGGAGCCGGGGATCGTGATGGCGGAGACGGAGGGGATCCCGGTGGGCGGGATGATCTCGATGAGGTCGGGAAGCGGCATCGGCAGGTTCGGTCGGTCAGGAAACCTCGGGGTACCGGGCATCACGCCGGGTCTTGGCCTGCTGGAAGAACTCCTCCACCGCGGCCGCGTCCCCTTCGTCGAGCGCACGGCGGAACTCCTGGAGGTCCTCGATGAACACCCCCAGCACCCGGGACAGGTTGCGGCGGTTGGCGAAGGAGATGTCGCGCCACATCTGCGGCGACCCCGAGGCCACCCGCGTGGTGTCCCGGAAACCGCCCGCGCACAACTCGGCCTGCTCCTTCGGGTGGACCGGACTCAGGACGTAGTTCGCCAATCCGGCCGCAACCACATGCGGCAGGTGGCTGGAACGCCCCACCAGGTCGTCGTGCAGCATCGGATTCATCCGGAGGACCCGGGAACCCACCGATTCCCAAAGGGCGGACACGCGGTCCACAGCCGCCTGCGGAGTGCCGGTGGTGGGCGTGACCACGGAAACGGCGCCCTCGAAGAGATCCGCCCTCGCATGCGCCGGCCCCGACTTCTCCGCTCCGGCCATGGGATGACTCCCGACAAAAAGCACGCCGGCGGCCTGGGCCGCGGGCTCGATCTCGGCGACCAGGGCCGACTTCACGCTGCCGACGTCCGTGACGAGGCAGTCCGGCGCGAGGAACGGGGCCATCTCGCGGAACAACGCCGGCATCTGGCCGACCGGCGAGCAGAGGACCACCAGGTCGGCACCTCCGACGGCCTCGGCCACATTCCGGGTGCAGCGGTCCACCACTCCAAGGGAAAGGCATTCGGCAATGGACGCCTGTCGGCGCACGAAACCCTGGACGGTCTCCGCCAGGCCGCGCCGTTTCATGGCCAGCCCAAGCGAACCGCCCAACAGGCCCACGCCCGCCAGTGTCACCTTCCGGAAATGCACGGGTGAAGCCTACGGGAGCCTCCGCGGGCGATGGAAGCCCTGATGCCCAGCCCCTTCGGGAATCCCGACATACAAATCCGCCACCCATCCGGTCTATCGGGTGTGGTTCCGTCATCCAGAACTCCCGCCCCTTCCCCGTCCTCCTCCAACCGGTCCCGGTCGCCCCACCCCATCGCCGTCGCCGCCCTGCTCCTGATGGGTGCCATTTCGTTCGTGGTTTCTCGTCCGACCCGGATGGATCCGGCGAAAGAACCGGTTCCGGCCAACCAGGGTGCCGGAACCGCGGATTCCGACGCCTCCGCCGGAGCCGCGCCGCCTGCGGACCTCGAGCCCATCCCCACGGACGCCGCAGCGGCCGTCCGCCGCCTGCAAACCCGATTCCATTCCATCCAACGCCGACGGCTTCAGGACTATGCCGCTTTCCGCGGAATCGCGGTGCCGCGGGCCGCGCTCGATTTCCTCACGGCCGCGGAACGGCGGGACTTCGACGGTTTGAAGCGACTGTACCTGGCCTTTCTCCAGGAAAACGGCATTCCCGATCTGCCCGAGGAGACGCGACACATCCTGCGGCCATGGATCACCGAAGTCTTCGGAGTGGAGGAACAGCTGCGCGAGTGGCCCGCCGGCGCACTCATCGTGTATGGCCGCCAGGTGCTCGATTCGATACCGGCCGGGGCCGTCTATCTCGGCGGAACCGACGAAGGCCGCTTCATCCCGACCTTCCTCAACGCCACCGCGGCCGAACCCGGGATCGTGCTCACCCAAAACGGCCTCGCCGACGCCTCCTACCGGGAATATCTGGGATTCCTGCTCGGCGACCGCGTCCAGTTGCCCACCGCGGCGCAGGTGGATGCGGCCTTCGCACGGGTGCTGGAGGAACAGGGGCAAACCGGACCCGACGGACGACGGACGATGGGTGGCGGCCGCGCCGTGATGGCCATCAACGACCTCGTTGTCCGCGCCATCGCCGACTCCAATCCAGACCTGCGGTTCGCCGTGCAGGAATCCGGACCCATGCCATCGACCTACCCCGGGGCTTCGCTGGCCGGATCGCTCTACCAGTTCGGCGTTCCAGTCCTGTCGCCTTCGGCCGGGGAACTCACGTCCATGGCGGCGGCGGCGGCGGAACAATGGCAGGAGACCCTGGGGCGGCTGCGGTCGGACCCCGAGGCCCTCGCCAACCCGCGGGTCCGGTCGGCGTTCGCCACCCTCATCTCGGGACAGGCCTCGGTGCTCGCCGGACGCGGCCTCCAGGAGCCCACCTGGGAACTCTACCGTTTGGCTCTGGCCTTCTCGCCCGAAGCCCGGGGCATCCGCGCCGCCTTCGCCGAAAGCCTGGCCCTGGCGGGTCGCCCGGAGCAGGCGCGACTGCTGCTCGAGGCCGCCCCTGGAGGAAGTCCGGAATCGATGGAGGGCTCGAGGAACGGCATTCCCGGATCGGACAGCCCCGGTTCACCGTGAGGGCCCGGAAACGGACCTGCCCGCGGCCGGCAGAACCTGCCGGATCGTCCCGGGTGGCTTCATGGGGAGCATCAACCGCCCGAATGGCCAACAATTCGCCCCTTGAAAGGCGTACGACCGGCCGGAGACTCCCAGCCGATTTATGGCTCATGTGAAGTTGCACATCCCCGGTCCGGTCGAGGTCAGCGAGAAGACGCTCCAGGCGATGACCCGTCCGATGATCGGCCACCGCGGGCAGGGGTTCAAAGACCTCTACGCGAAGATCCAGCCCCAGCTTCAGACCCTGCTTTCCACCAGGCAGCTGGTTTATCTCTCCACCTCCAGCGCCTGGGGCGTGATGGAAGGCGCGCTTTCCAACCTGGCGACGAAGAAGGTGCTGAACTGCATGTGCGGCGCTTTCTCGGACAAGTGGTTCGACGTCTCGAAGAAGGTGGGCAAGGAGGCCGAGGCGCTCCAGGTGCCTTGGGGATCCCCGATCCGGGCGGAGCAGATCGACGCGAAGCTCGCCACCGGCCAGTTCGACGCGCTGACCTTGATCCACAACGAGACCAGCACCGGCACCATGAGCCCGCTCGATGAGATCGCCGCGCTCAAGGCCAAGTATCCCGATGTCATGTTCATCGTGGACGCCGTGTCCTCGATGACCGCGATGCCGCACCGGTTCGACGAACTCGGGATCGACGTGCTCCTTGCCGGGACACAGAAGGCCTTCGCGCTGCCGCCGGGCCTGGCGGTGTTCGTCGCCTCGCCCGCCGCCTTGGCGAAGGCCGCCACGGTGAAGACCCGCGGCTACTACTTCGACTTCGTGGAGTTCGAGAAGAACGCCAAGGAGAGCATGACCCCGAGCACGCCTTCGATCCCGCACATCAATGCGCTGTCGTCGAAGCTCGACGACTTCTTCGCCGAAGGCCTGGAGGCCCGCTACGCCCGCCACGCCAAGACGAACCAGATGCTCCGCGACTGGGCCTCGAAGCATGGCTTCACCCTCTTCCCGGAACCGGGCTTCGAGTCGAGGACCCTCGTCTGCGTCAACAACGGCGCCAAGCCGGGCGGCCGCGTCGTCGACGTCGCCAAGCTCCAGAAGGGCATGAAGGACCGCGGCGTCCTGATCGACGGCGGCTACGGCAAGATCAAGGGCACGACCTTCCGCGTGTCCAACATGGGCGACGAGACCGAGGCGACCATCGCCGATCTCGTGGGCAAGCTCGACGAGTCCATCGCCGGGCTCTGACCGTCCCAATCCGCCGATCCACCGCCCGGATCTTGGGGAGACTCCCCGGTCCGGGCGGTTTCGCATTTCCATGGCCTTCTGCGGTCCGCGGATCCGCGGTCATGATGCACGGGTCCATCCACAGATCCGGCAGATGTCCGCGGATCCCTCTCCCAAGGCTCCTCACCCATCTGCGTCGCTCTGTCCCATCTGTGGATCCCGCTCCCACTCGATTCCCGGTTCACCAGACACATCCACAGATCCGGCAGATGTCCGCAGATCCCTCTCCCAAGGCTCCTCACCCATCTGCGTCGCTCTGTCCCATCTGTGGATCCCGC
>JAIYBC010000023.1 GCA_027488845.1 Verrucomicrobiales bacterium
AAGACAGCGTTGCTGGCGATCAGCTGGCCTGTAGGTCGGCTGAGCCAACCACGCCCGCCTGCCTACCCAGCCAGACCTTCCCGATTCGGTAGCCTACGGACGTGTCCCCAAGACAGGGACGTCCCCAAGACGGGAAACCTCACAAAAGCGCACCTCGGTGGTCTAAGGACATGTCCCTTTGGGGCACGGACAACGTTTTTTTAGAATGTCCCGCTGGCCCCGGAGGCTTTCGTTCTCACGGCGCAACGCCCGCAGCTCGGCCTCCATCTCCTCGACCGTCCGGACCGGCGCCGCCGGTCCATACTGCCTTCGCCAGTCGCGCAGGTTCCAGTGGCTCACGCCCAAGTCCTACGCCAACTGCATCACCGATCTGTCCCTCTTCAACATCAGCGCAACCGCGTCACGCTTGAACGTCTCGTCGTAGGCCCGTCTCTTCCGTCCTTGTTCCTCTGCCATTCTCGCTTTCTCGCCCGCCTACCCAATCCCTGTCCACCAATCCGGGACAACCACAGGATACGCAGCGCTCTATGGCCGGTGGAGGTTGTTCCCTCCAGCAGGTTTGGAGTGAGGTCACGTTTCCATATGCCTTTTCACCGTGCCGGCGGCGTCCGCGTTTGACTTTGCCGGGGGCGCTTCCTTAACTCACCGCCACTTCTACCCGGGGAACCGTTCACATCAGTGCGCGGTCTCGGGATATTCAAAGGGACACTGTGGCCGCCAAAGACGATTTTCTGCTCGATACGATGCTCGACATGGGTCTGGTGACCCGTGAGGCGGTCGACGAGGTCCGCCCCGAAGCCGAGGCGGCTGGAGAAGGGCTCGTGGACACGATGGTCAAGACCAGCCGGCTGGAACCGGCGCTGGTGGTGATGGCCAAGTCCACCTACTTCGGCGTCGAGTCGGTGAACCTTTCGGAAACGAAGCTTTCCGACGACGTGTTGGCGGCCGTGCCCCGTCACGTCGCCCGCAAGTACAACGCCGTTCCGGTGGCCTCCCAAGATGGCACCGTGGTCGTAGCCCTGTCGGATCCGTCCGACATCGAAGCCATCGACGGTCTCCAAATCGCGTTGGGCAAGACCCTCGAGTACCGGGTGACCAGCGAGGACGACCTCAAGGCCGCCCTCGACAAGTACTACGGTGGCGGTGGCGGTGGTGGCGGTATCGGCGGCGGCCGCGGCGATTCCGAGATCGCCAAGATGATCCAGGACATCACCGAGGGTGAAGTCGAAGTCGCGGCGCTGAGCGGCAATGTCAACGCTGACAGCGAAGGCGTCGATGCCGACGCGCCGATCATCAAGCTGGTCAACCAGATCATCGTCGACGCCTTCAAGCTCCGCGCCTCGGATATCCATCTGGAGCCGATGGGCAAGCGGTTCCGGCTGCGTTACCGCATCGACGGCATGATGACGGAGATGCGGGACATCCCGAAGCGGCTTCAGCCATCGGTGATCGCGCGCCTCAAGATCGCGTCGGGAATGAGCATCGCCGAGCGACGGATCCCGCAGGACGGACGTATCCAGACCAACGTCGGAGGCAAGGTCATCGACCTCCGCGTGAACGTGATTCCCTGTTCCCATGGCGAATCGGTCGTCATGCGTATCCTGGACAAGTCCGGCCTCCGGTTGGGGCTCGCGGAACTCGGCTTCATGGCCGACGACCAGGCGACATTCGAACGGTTGATCGCCTTGCCCGACGGCATCCTCCTGGTCACCGGCCCGACCGGTTCCGGCAAGACCACGACGCTCTACAGCTGTCTCAACTACATCAACCGGCCGGACCGCAAGATCATCACGGTCGAGGACCCGGTGGAATACATGCTCGCGGGCATCAACCAGGTGCAGGTGCACGAGCACATCGGCTTCACTTTCGCGTCGGCGCTGCGCTCGATGCTCCGCCAGTCGCCCAACGTGATCATGCTGGGGGAAATCCGCGATCTGGAGACTGCGTCGATCGCGATCAACGCGTCGCTGACCGGTCACCTGGTCTTCTCCACGCTGCATACCAACGACGCTCCCGCGGCGGTGGCCCGCTTGATCGACATCGGCGTGAAGCCCTTCCTCGTGGCTTCCGCCGCCCGATGCCTCATGGCCCAACGTCTGGTCCGCAAGGTCTGCAAGAAATGCGCGGCGCCGCATACGTTGACCGAGGTCGAGATCAGCGGCCTTGGACTCACACCGGAGCAGGTCGCCAACGCCACGGCCCGCCGTGGCAAGGGCTGCCCGGAGTGCAACAAGACCGGCTGCAAGGGCCGGTTCGGCATCTTCGAGATCTTCATCATCAACGACGAGGCGCGGAAGCTGATCTACGACAAGGTGCCGTCGAACGTCCTCCGGGTGAAGGCCCGGGAGATGGGCATGAGAACCCTGCGCGAAGACGGTATCCGGAAGGTGATCGGCGGTGTCACCACGGCGGACGAAGTGATCCGAGCGACCGTGTCCGAGCATTGAACCCATGGCCCTGCACCTGCTTGTTGGAGCGCTCCAACCGGTGTCCCTGACTCCTTAATTCCCGATTTTTCCTCCCATGTCCTACCAGATGTCCGATTTGTTGCAGTTGATGGTGTCCGAAGGCGGCGCCGACCTGCATATCCGCGTTGGAATCCCGCCTGTCATACGAATCCACGGCATCCTGCAGCGTGTGGATGGTCCTCCGTGCAAGCCGGAGGACACCGAGGAGCTGATGCGCTCGATCACCTCGGAAGAGCACATCCAGCAGATCCGCGAGAAGGGCGGCGCGGACTTCGGGTTCGCGTTCGGTGAACTGGCCCGCTTCCGTGTGAGCGCCTTCAAGGAGAAGGGGAACTTCGCGTTGGTCCTCCGGCAGATCCCCTCGAAGCTGCTCACCATGGAGCAGATCGGAATCCCGGCTACGGTGCGCGATCTCCTGTCAAAGCCGCGCGGTCTGATCCTCGTCACCGGTCCCACCGGTTCCGGCAAGACCACCACGCTGGCATCGCTGCTGAACATCATCAACGAGGAGCGTGACGAAGCCCACATCATCACCATCGAGGACCCGATCGAGTACTACCACAAGCACAAGAAGGCGGTGGTGACGCAACGGGAGGTGAACGTCGACGTTCCGTCCTTCGCCGAGGCCCTTCGACGGGCGCTGCGTCAGGATCCCGATATCATCCTGGTCGGCGAGCTCCGCGACCTCGAAACGATGGAAGCCGCGATCGCGGCGGCCGAAACGGGTCACTTGGTCTTCGGCACCCTGCACACCACCGGTGCCGCGAAGACGATCGACCGTATCGTCAACGCCTTTCCTCAGAACCAGCAGGAGCAGATCCGCATCCAGCTTTCGACCGTGCTCCAGGCGGTGATCTCCCAGCTCCTTGTGCCGCGCCATGACAAGCCCGGCCGGGTTGCCGTCTTCGAGATCATGGTCAACACCCCGTCCGTGGGCGCCCTGATCCGTGACAACAAGACCTTCCGAATCCAGTCGGACATCCAGACCGGTGCCAAGTACGGCATGGTGACCCTGGATTCCTTCCTGCTCGACAAGTGGCAGGCCGGACTGATCGCGGAAGAGGAAGTCATCACCAAGTCCCAGGATCCGACGACGATCCTGCAGAAGCTTTCCGAACTGAAAGCCCTCCAGGCCGAGACCCGGGCCGGCGGGCGGAATTGAGTCCACTCCCCAACCGCTCCACGACCATGGCCGAAGCCATCTCCCATCCGCTGCTTGCCCTCATCCGCGAACGGGGACTCCTCGACGATCTCCAGAGCGAGGAGATCAGCCAGGAAGTCCAGCGCAGCGGGAAGCCGGTGGCCCAGGTGGTGCAGGACTACGGGTTGCTCGACCTGGACTCGATCCTCCAGATCATCGCAGACCATCTCGGAACGATGGTGATGACCATCGAGCAGGACCAGTTGACACCGGAGGTGATTGCCGCGGTGCCGACCGAGACGGCGCGGATGTATCAGGTGGTTCCATTGGCCCTTTACGGCGACACCGTTCAGCTAGCGATGGTGGATCCGCTGAACCCGCAGATGGTCGATGAGCTCGGGTTCAACCTGAAGTTCACCCCGCAGTTGGTCGTGGCGAACCCGGCCGAGATCCTGGCTTGTCTCGAGAAGTTCTATCCGGCCCAAGCCGATCTCGGATATGCCCAGTTGCTCAAGGAACTGGGTGGTGATGGGGAAACGGCGCAAGAAGTGGAGGACGCCAAGGTCGCGTCCGTCCGGATGGACGACCTCGCCAACGACGTTCCGGTGGTCAAGTTCGTCAACCTGGTCCTGATGCAGGCGGTGCAGGATCGGGCATCGGACATCCACTTCGAGCCGTTCGAGGACGAGTTCAAGATCCGGTACCGCGTGGACGGCGCCCTGTACGAGATGGCGCCGCCTCCGAAGCATCTGGCGACGCCGGTCACTTCGCGCCTGAAGATCATGGCGAACCTGAACATCTCGGAGCGCCGCCTTCCGCAGGACGGCCGTATCACGAGTGTCATCAACGGAAAGCAGGTGGACCTCCGTATCTCCACTCTTCCAACCGCGTTCGGCGAATCCGTGGTGCTTCGCGTTCTCGACCGGAATGCGGTGCAGCTGGACCTCGACAGCCTCGGGCTTCCAAAGCAGTCGTTCGACTTCATCGTCGAGACGATCAACCAGCCGAACGGGATCTTCACCGTCACCGGGCCGACCGGTTGCGGCAAGACGACCACCCTCTATTCCTGCCTCCGCCGGATCAACCAGATCGACACCAAGCTGCTGACCATCGAGGACCCGGTCGAGTTCGACATCGAGGGCATCATGCAGGTCCAGGTGAACGACTCGGCGGGCATGACATTCGCGAAAGCGTTGCGCGCGTTCCTTCGTCAGGATCCCGACATCATCATGGTGGGTGAGATCCGCGACCTTGAGACCGCACAGATCGCGGTCCAAGCCTCGCTGACCGGTCACTTGGTCTTGTCCACCCTGCACACCAACGATGCCGCCGGCGCGGTCACGCGTATGGTGGACATGGGTGTCGAACCGTTCCTCATTTCGTCCACGCTGCTCGGTGTGCTTGCCCAACGCTTGGTCCGCCGGGTTTGCACCAAGTGTAGGACCCCCTTCGAACCCAGCGAATCGCAGCTGCAGAACATGAACCTCTCGGCGCACGACGTCGGGGACAAGATGTTCTACTACGGACGCGGCTGCCCGAACTGCAACGACACCGGATACCGCGGTCGCAAGGGCATCTACGAGCTCCTCGGCGTCAACGACGCCATACGGAACCTCATCAACGAACGCGCTCCGACCGTCGTGATCCGCCAGAAGGCCATCGAGCTCGGAATGGTGACCTTGCGTGACGACGGTTTGCGGAGTATTTACAATGGTGAAACCACCGTGGAAGAAGTCTTGAAGTACACCTGAACCGTTGCGGAGGAACCGATATGGCCAAATTCAACTACGTCGCCATGGATTCCCGCGGCAAGGAGACCAAGGGCGTCCTGGAGGTCGGCAGCCAATCCGAGGCGATCAATCGTCTCAAGGAGATGGGCTTTTTCCCGACCAAGGTCACCGAGGCCGAAAAGCCGAAGGATGCCAAGAAGGACGCCAAGTCTTCCGGGGGCGGAGGATCCTCGGGCGGCAAGAAGAAGAAAGGGGGACAGATCAACATCCGGATCCCCGGGTTCGGCAGCGGCGTCAAGACCAAGGTGCTCACCACCTTCACCCGTCAGTTGGCGACCCTGGTGGAAGCCGGTCTGCCCCTGCTTCGCGGACTACGCGTGTTGGAGAAGCAGGAACGCAACGTGACCCTCAAGAACATCCTTGGGGACCTGTCCCTCTCCATCGAAGGCGGCAGCACCTTCTCCGAAGGCTTGGCCCAGCATCCCAAGGTCTTCAACCGCCTCTTCATCAACATGGTGAAGGCGGGCGAGCTCGGCGGTGTGCTCGAGGTCGTGCTCAAGCGCTTGGCCGAGTTCATGGAGAAGGCCGAGAAGATCAAGGGCAAGGTCGTCGCGGCCATGTTCTACCCGGTTGCCGTCATGGTCGTGGCCGTGGGTATCGTCGCGTTGCTGATGATCGTGGTCGTGCCCAAGTTCAAGACCATCTTCGCAGACCTCCTTGGCGGTGACGCGGGCATGCCGGGTTTCACGCTCTTCGTCCTGAAGATCTCCGAGACCCTGAAGGACTACACCATCATCTTCCCGGAATGGTTCTTCGGGGGCTTCCCGTTCCCTGGACCGGTCGTCTGGGGAATCGTCGTCTTCGTCATCGTCTTCAAGGTCACCATCAAGACCAAGAAGGGCATGTGGTACTTCGACAAGTTCAAGCTGAACATGCCAGTGTTGGGACCGGTGATCAGCAAAGTCGCCATCGCCCGCTTCACGCGGACACTCGGCACCCTGGTCCAATCCGGCGTTCCCATCCTCCAGGCACTGACCATCGTCCGGGAAACCGCGGGCAACGTGGTCGTGGCCAAGGCGGTCCAGGACGTCTACGAGTCGGTCAAGGAAGGTGAGACAATCACCGCACCCCTTGAGAAGTCCGGTGTCTTCCCCCCCATGGTGATCTCGATGGTGGACGTCGGTGAGCAGACCGGCGCACTGCCCGAGATGCTTCTGAAGATCTCCGACAACTTCGACGAAGAGGTCGACAACGCGGTGTCCGCGATGACCTCCCTCTTGGAGCCGATCATGATCGTCTTCCTGGCGGTCGTCGTCGGATCCATCGTCATCGCGATGTTCCTCCCGCTCATCAAGCTGATGGAAAGCCTCGGCAGCGACCCCGGCGGCGGCGGCGAATGACCGGCTGAATCCAAGGCGGCTGCCCTTTCCAAGGTCAGCCGCCTTTTTTCTTCCCAAATCCGGACTCCTTGACGAACTCTCCTTGGGCGTGTAAATACAAAGTATACACTTTGAATGCGCCAAGGCCATACTGTGAACGACTAGATGGAATTCGACTGGATCAATCCGCCGTTCGAGTTGGAAGCACCGTTATCAGTAACGGATGTGGAGGAGTCGTTCGAGGATCCGTTTGCCATCCGGCTGTTGCCGGACTCCGCACGGTTCGGGGTGCAGGCCCGGTTCTTCAACTTGGGGAAGTCGGCCTCGGGGCAGGGGTTGTTCAGTGTTTACCGCACCAACGGCAAGGTGATCCGCGTGATCGTCGCGCGGCCGTTCACGGACGAGGAGATCTACTTCTACAACCGGAAGACGGTGCAGGCCCTGTCTTCCTGATCCGGAACCCGAACTGACCATGGCCACCGGAACCGTCAGCGACTGGGATGACGTCCCGATGTTCGACAGCGAACAGGCGGAGGCGATTTTCTGGTCGGAGAATCAGGTGGACCTGCGCTTGATGGAATCTTCGGCAGCCCTCGGATCGGAATCCTCGGAATCCATCACCATCACCCTCCGGATGGACCCGCGGATGCTAAGTCGGATCAAGCGTCTCGCCCGTTCCCGCTTCCTCAACTACCAGAGCATGATCAAGCAGTGGTTGAGCGAGCGCATGGAAAAGGAATTGAAGGACCGCTGAACCTGCGGAAGCCTTTGCGCTTCACGTCACATCGCCATGAGCCGCCCATTGCACATACGGTTTTCGCCGCTCCCCGCCTCCCGGCGGGCCTCGGCGTTCACGCTCATCGAGCTTCTCGTGGTGTTTTCGATCATCGGGGTCCTTGCCGGCATGGTCGTCGGGTTGGCCCCTCTGGCTTCGGCCAAGATGAAGGAGGCGGCGGTCCGTGCGGAACTCCAGAAGCTGGTGACGCTGATCGAGGCCTATAAGTTGAAGTATGGTGTCTATCCGCCCGATGGAGTGACTTCGGTCGCGACGGCCCAGGGCCCGCAGCTCGTCGCGAATCCCCGGCTCAGCCCCCTCTTCTACGAGCTTTCTGGCGTCTACATCACCAACGCGACCAGCGCCGCCGGATTCTTCGTTTCCCGGGCGGACGCGGATGACGGCGACGGGATCCGTTCTGGCGATCTGGCGACTTGGTTCGGACGCGAGGGAATCCTGAACGCCAAGCCCTTCGATCTGCGCAACCGGCTTTTCATCTCCGACTTCAAGGACACCCAATACGCCGAGATCTTCCGGTCCAGGACCGATGCCGGCTACGTCGACCTCGAGGTGCTTGCGGTCGGTTTCGCAACCGATGCCTCGGGCAAGCGGGGTGGCGGTTTCGCCTGGCCGAACAACCGGAACGACCACCCGATCCCTTCGAACAAGGGCCTGAATCCCTGGCACTACGTCTCCACCAGTCCCACCAACAACCCGGGCGCCTTCGACCTCTGGGCGGTGATCCCGGTCGGCAGGGACAAGGTGAAGATCATCGGCAACTGGAAGGAGAACAACTGAACCCCGTTTCCCGGACCCCCATGAACACCCGAATCCAACTCCGTCCCCGTCGGAGCGGCTTTACGCTCATCGAACTCCTCGTCGTCATCGCCATCATCGGCGTCCTCGCCGGCATGATCGTGCCCGCGACCGTGAAAGCCCTTGGCAAGGCCAAGTCGGCCAAGGCCAGGGCCGAGATCGCCAACATCGTCGGCGCCATCAAGGGATATCAGGCGGACTACTCGCGCCTTCCTGCTTCGCCGGCCACGCGCGAGGCCCACGCCGCAAAGGGGGCCTATGCGAACACTCTTTTCGGCAACGGAACCCCGGACTTCGTCTTCGGCACCTACAACGCGAGCAATCTGGTCTCAGTGCCGCGTTTTCTGGAAATCGGCGATCCCAACTCGGCGCGCCAGCCCAACAATTCCGAAGTGATGGCGATGCTCACGGCTTCCCAGTTCCCCGACTCGGTGAACGCCTCGTTGGTCGTCAATGCCAACAACAACCAGAATCCCAAGCGCAACGTCTACCTGAACGTCAAAGTGGTCCCGAGGAACAACCCGGGCGGCATCGACGACCTGGGTGTCTACCGCGATCCCTGGGGCCGTCCCTACATCATCATTCTCGATTTGGACTATGACAACCGGGTGCTCAGCCCGTTTCCGTTGGTGCGCAACAACGCTCCCCAGCCCCGATTCATCCCGGACAGCGTGCTCGTGATGTCCCTTGGACCGGACGGCAAGGCCAACCTCGGGCTGGAAGAAGGACACCCGGAAAACCGGGACAACATCTACAGCTGGAAGTGATCCGGCTCCGTGCCCCTTGAAACCATGAGGACCTTCGCCGCCAAACGAACCGGCACCGTTCCGGCCCAACCGCCGAAGCGGCGCGCCTTTTCGCTGCTGGAACTCATGGTCGTGGTCTCGATCATTGGCCTGCTCGCCGCGATCTCGGTTCCGGCCATCAAGGGCATGTCCCAGGGCAAGGCCCTGTCTTCCGGTCATCAGCAGCTGCATGACGACCTGAACCGCGCCCGCCAGGAGGCGCTCCGGCTTCGCTCGACCGTCTATGTGGTCTTCACCCCGACCAATGTCTGGGGCTCCTTTTCGGCACTCCAACAACGCGTCAACGAGATGGTCTCCGTCTCCGGCACCGCACCGGAGCGCTTCCGCGAACAGGCCCTCCGGACCTTCACCAACATCGCCCTCGGCACCTACCACGGCTACGCGCTCCTGGTGGAGCGGGAGGTCGGTGCCCAGCCCGGTCGGGCCCATCCCAAGTACCTTGGGCCCGGCTGGCAGACGCTTCCGGACGGCGTGATCTTTTCCCCTCGGCTGTTGCTCGAAACCCCGGCTCTCCAGATCGGCGACCGGGAAAACCACCTCATCCACAGCCTTCCGGTCCGGGATTTCTCCTTCCCCATCGCCGAGTTCCCCGGCGATCTGCTTCCGGCGGTTCCGATGCGCTTCATCGCCTTCGGTCCCGACGGCCGACTGGCGGTCGATGAGATGAACCTGGTCTGGCGGGCCAACGGACGGAACGACCTCACGCTGCCTCCCTTGTCCGAGCTGACCGTCGGCGTCGCTCAAGGCAGCGTCTTCATCGCCCGTCTCGCCGCCGCGCCTGGTCAGGACCTCGGACCGCTCGATCCTTCCGTTCCGCCGGATGTCATCGAAACCCCGAGGGACAACGCCACCAACAACCGGGTGGTCATCTCCTCGCTGACCGGACGCTCCAAAATCCTCAAGGCCGTCCTCCCGTGATCCCCCTCGTCCACCCCGTCTCCGTCCGCGGCCGCACCGGTCGCCGATCGGCCTTCACCCTGATCGAGATCGCCTTGTGCATCGCGATCGTCTCGATCGCCATGGTGGCCATCATCGGTGTCCTGCCGACCGGATTGAACGTCCAGCGGCAGAACCGCGAGGAGGCGATGCTCACCCAGGACGCCGAACTCCTCCTCAATGCCATCCGATCCGGCCAAGTGGGCCTGCAGGACCTGGTGAACTTCGCCGACCGGGTGACTTTGGTCCGCGATTACCGGGACGGCTCTCCGTCCCGGACCAACTACTTCCATGGTCCCTTGGTGGTAACGCCGCCGGCCGATTCCCAGCCGTTCGGAGACGCCTTCCAGCTCCTGGGACTCATCAGCCGCCCGCGTTACACCCGCGAGGTTTCCGCCAACAACCCGAACAGCGCGGTCGTGGTGACCAACACCATCCACCTCGAGATGCGGACGCTCAGCGGTTCGATGGCCAACCAGCCGATCATCCGCTCCTCCGGCTATCGCACGCCCGGCTCGGATCCGCGGATCGACTTCGCCTTCCGCTACCTGGTCACCATCGAGACGGTCGCACGACAGGCATACCGTGTGCCGGGCGACCTCCAGAGGGTTCCGGACACCACCGACAATGCGGTCAGCGAGATCCGACTCACTCTGGAATGGCCGCTGATCCGGAACGGCCCCAATCCGAACCAGTACCGGATCGGCTTCAACCGGCGCGAGTTCCGGACCGAGGTGCTTTCGATTCCAGTCGTTCAGCAGGGCAATGTTCCCCAAAGCGCCGACTACTACGGTCCGATCGTCTATCCGTTCCGGGCTCCGCCCACACGCCCGACGCCGTCCGAGATCTACTACTTCCGGATGAAGCCGGGAACCCTTTGATCCGATGAAGCTTCGCCTTTCCACAACCCGGCGGACCTCCCGCGGCTTCTCCCTCCTGGAGATGATGATCGCGGTGGGCATGCTCACGATCGTCATCTTGGCCTTGTATGCCATGTTCGACCAGACCCAGAAGGCGCTGCGCCAGGCCCTGAACCAGGTCGATGTCTCCGAGGGAGGCCGTTCTGCGCTCGACCTCATCGTTCGTCGTGCCGAGCGCGCCGCTTCTCCTCAGGTGCAGGACTCGCTGAATCTGGTGATCAAGCCGGCCAATGCGATCGGTTATTCGTTGGTGTTCGACGGACAAGAGGCCGTCGCGGACCGGACGCGTCCGCTGCGTTTCGACGAGGTCTTCTTCACCTATCCCATCGCGGGTGGACTCTGGCACGTCGCCGGATTCTTCGTGGCCCCAGACCAGGCGTCGCCGGCCACCAACACGGCTACTTTGGGACTTTCTTCGCTCTACCTCATCGATGAGGCGCTTCCGAACACGAACCTCGTCCGTGCCCTCGATTCCGCGAACCTGATTCCGGGTGGCTCCTCCGACCCGGCGACCATTCCTCCCTTGAGGCTCTCCGGAACGTTCGCGGTCCAGACCAACCTCCTGACCGGACGCGTCGTGACTCCAGCATTCCCGTCGGGAACCGTCCGCGCGGATGCGGTCCGCCTTATCGAGGGCGTCATCCAGTTCCGCGTCACGGCCTTCGATGCCGATGGGCGTCCCTACGATGGCACGCACCCGATCATCGCCGACCTCGCGGCACCCCGGGCGGGAGCCAACACCAACCGACCGGTCCATCGGATCGTCACGCCGGACAGCTGGCTATCCACCAACCAAGTCTCGGGCATTTCCCGGCCGCTTCCGATCTCGATCGAGGTGGTGGACGTCGAAACCGGCCAAGTGAACGCGCAGTTCCGCGGGACGAATCTTCCGACGGCCCTGGAGATCGAGGTGACCCTTCTCGACGGCAAGCAGCTCGACCAGTTCCGTTCGCTTCCAGAGACCGTGGACGTCCGCAACCGGTGGCTCGCCAACAACTCCGGCGCCATCCAGACCCTCCGCCAGCGGGTGGCCCTCCGTACCGCGCCCCAATGAAACCCATTTCCCATCAGTCCGCCCGGCGTGGCGTGGCGCTGGTCATCACGTTGATCATGCTCGCGGTGGTGACCGTCACCGCCGTGGCCTTCCTCACCGTCGCCCGCCGTGAAAGGGCCGCCGTCGCCGCCGCTGGCGACCAGGCCGACGCCCGGATCGCTGCCGACGCCGCGCTGACCCGCGCCCGCGCCCACATCCTCGCCCAGATGGCCTCGGCCACCTCGCGCATCGCTCCGACGCTTTTCGTCTCCACCAATTTCGTCTCCCCGACCTTCAATCCGGGGCTCTCCGCGGCGGAGTTGCCCTTCCCGGGAACTTTGGCCCAGTCCAACCGCTGGTACTCGGCGCTGACCAACGTCTCCTACCTCCTGCGCACCGGAATCGACACCGGCCGCCCGTTCAACCTCAACAGCTCCGCGGACGCCCTCGAGTACCGCCGGATGTTGGCGAACCTGCTCTACGATCCGCGGGTTCCTGTGGTCGCCCAGACTGCGCGCATCAACACGTTGCCGGGGGCGCTCGAGGACCGTTTCTACCTCGACCTGAACCGCAACGGACGCTTCGACACCAACGGCTGGATCCTTGAACGGAACGACAACGGCGTGGCCATCGGCACCAACCGGCTGTGGCATGTCGGCGACCCCGAGTGGATCGGCGTCCTCGCCGACCCCGACCGTCCGCATTCCGGCAACAACCGGTTCCTCTACCGGATCGCCTACGTGGTCGTTCCCGCCGACCGGACCCTGGATCTCAACTACGTCCACAACCAGGCCCGCAATCCGGTCGCCACCGACAGCCGGTACCTTCGCAACCAGGGTGTCGGCTCCTGGGAGCTCAACCTCGCCGCCTACTTCCGGGACCTGAACACCAATCTCTGGCGGAACTACAACTACCAGACCACGGCGGCCAACACCGGGAACACCTTTGAACATGCGTTCAACATCTGGTCCCGCCGCCGCGTCGGCTTCCAGCCTCTCCGCGGCACGGCTCAGGAGATCTTCGCCGACGACTCGCGTCCTTCCGCCGGCGCCCCCGGCGACGTCGCCGCCGCCGGCCGGGTCTTCCCACGCAATTTCGTCGACGACCTTTCCAACGGCCCGCTCGTCCAGACTCTCGAAGAGATCCGCAACCCGGGTCTCCTCGGTGATCCGGACGTGGTCAATGTCCGCTGGTCCGGTGCCGATCCCACGGTCTTCTTCGGATCGCCGTTCGAGCTGCTTTACGATCCGTCGCTGCTGGGCTTCGGAAGCGGCGTCATCTGGACCAACCTCGACACCCGCCGGGCGGCCTTTGGTGGGCAGTTGGTCTCCCCCACGGAAGCCTCCCTCTCCACCTACGACGCCTACACCTACTACCGGCTCCTCGGTTCCCTCGGCACCGACAGCTCCGATGGCCGCATCGAGTCCGGAGTGGACCGCGCGGGTCGCTATTACCGACGTGGCAAGCTGAACCTGAACTTCCAGTCCACGGACCCGTCCGATCCGAAGTCCGCGGCGGCAAACCTCGTGGTGACCAACGGAGCCGCAAACGGGACCGCCACCGCGTTTGTCCCGTGGTCGGCAACGAATTGGATGCGTCTGGCTTCCGACCGCCTGCTGCGGCGTGAGTTCGAGACCGGGCTTCCGGAGACCAACAACTTCGCCTTCCGCGATTCCCGCGGAAACCGGATCCGCCCCACGGCGACGCTCCCGGCGGCCCATGGCATCCCCCTCGCTGGGCGTGGCTCGGTGACCAATACGGCCGGCAATCTCCCCGTGGTCAGTGTCACGAACTACCACTACTCCGCCCAGGCGCACCGCCTTCTCCAGCTTGCGGCCAACATCCACGAGGTCCGTACGAACATCGTCGGCGGACGGGGCCGGGAGCCGTTCCCGCCGCACATCTACCGTCCCACCTTCTACCGTCAGGACACCCCCGCGGGTTCGGTGGTGCGTCTCGGTGGCCTGGAAGAGATCACCAACGCCAATGTCGTCCTCAATACGGCTTGGACCAACTGGCTGGACTTCGACTCGATCGACGACATCTCCAGGCTCCCGGACAACCCGATCACCCCGCTCCGCACGAACGCCTTCGGGATTCCCTTCGTGGTCGGCGCGAAGCAGAACCAGACCGGCACCAACGCGCTGGGCCTTCCCAAGTTCAACGAGTCGTTCTGGCAGACCCGGGTCCGCACGGGCCGCCGTCTGGTGATCCAGCGCCCGAACGCGCAGGCCGTCCGTCCAACCAACGAAGTGGCCTTGAGCCGATTGGGCTTCGAGAAGTTCGGCCAGTACACCTTCGAGTTCGTCAACATCGCCGCCGCCGAGGCATGGAACTCCTATCTCACCGCGTTTCCTTCCGACCGCCCGTTGCGGGTGATCGCCACCAACTGGACCGAGGTGGTGGTCTACGATGGCAACTACGCCAATACCACGACTCTGCCCTACGGTCGTGCCCTATCGATCCCGCAGCCGGTCAATCCCTTGCTGCCGGTCACCACGGCCAACCCGCTCGTCTTCAACCGGACCAACTTCTCGGTGCAGTTCGGCAACGTGGTCCGGATCGGCGACGGCAACCCCGGCTACAAGGCGCGCTGGGATGCCCGCGAGTTCGTCCCGGCGCTGAACACCAACGCCGTCTTCGGATTCGTGTTCAACCCGATCCAGGAGTCGATCTTCCCGCTGACGCAGACCAACAACCCGCAGTCGATGTTCCGCCTGCCGTCGCCGCGACAGGACCGGATGCTTCCACGCCTGACGGTCGCGGTGACCAACCGGTTGGTCTTCGCCATCGTGGACGACAGCTTCAACCCGCCGCGCCTGCTGGACTTCGTGAACCTCAAGAGCGGCACGGTGCAGAGCAACCTGCTCGACAACCTCTTCTTCGACGCGAACGGGAACATCCCGGGAATCGCGGGAGATGCCGGGTTCAACAACGGCTTCGCCAACACGGGCGGCGCCTTGGGTGCCGGTACCGGGGCCGTGACGCCCCTCACCATGCCGGAGCTGTGGTTGACCAACATCGTCGCCGGACAGGTGATCCCGGCCGGGTTCGAGAACCAGTTCCGGGCGTCGCTCATTCCGGACTACGTCCAGCAGCTCTGGGTGGCTCCGATCGTCCGTGGCGTCCGCACGACCGGTGATCCGCGCGTGGATGCCGCGTTGGGTCTCCGGGCATTCCTGTATGGCGTCAATTCCGTGCCGCGCAGCCAGATGGACATCGCTCAGCGGGAACTCGACCGCATGACCGCCGCCGCCGGGGCGGTGAACGGCAACCGGATCCAGGTCGGCTACAATCCGGCTTCGGACGTCTTCCTGACCGAGCGCCGCATGGCCAACGATCCATTCGTCCACTACACGAAGGAGGACCTCCAGCCTGGTGGGATCGTCTACACCTATCCGGCAGGTTACTGGAAGTTCTACCCCGACGTCTTCCCGCAGTCGAACGGACGCCCGCCCGAGGTTGCCGGACAGCAGGTCGACTACCGCATCAACGACAACCAGATCGCCTTCGAGAGCGGCACCGGATTGGTCGCCATCATCAATCAGACCAACCGGGTGGCTGCGCCGTCGAAATTCCTGACCGCCTACGCCCCTTGGGGAACCAACGCGAACCTTGGTACCGGTGTGGCCAACTTCGAGTTGGCGTTCGACATGTCGTTCAAGGATCCGCTCGTCCATGGGACCCACTCCTGGGCCTTCCCCACGCCAACCAACGGCCTGGCCAACGTCGGTCAACTCGGGCGCATCCATCGCGGTTCCCCGTGGCAGACGGTCTATCTCAAGAACCTGATCGCCCCGGCGGAACCGAACGAGGAACTCCTGCATTTCGGTGATCGGCACCACTGGAAGATGTGGTCCGGCAGCTACGGCACCCATCCCACCAACGACTGGGCCCTGCTCGATCTCTTCACCACGGCGATGAACGAGAACGCCGCCCGTGGAACCGTTGCGGTCAACCAGACCAACCTTGCCGCTTGGTCGGCCATCCTCGCCGGGGTGCCGGTCATCCGTAAGGAGAACCAGAATTACACGACCGCGATCGTCGGGACGGCGTTGGCGGGTGACCAGGAACTGCTCCGGATCGTCGCCGGCTACACCAACCAGGCCGGATTCTTCCAGCCTGGCATCGTCTCCGGCTTCATCCACACCAACCCGTCCCCGTCGGAGCCGTTCATCGAGATGCCGCTTCCGTCTGGTGGCACGTTCACCGCCCAGCCCCGGCGCCGGTTCCTTCCGCGATTCGAGTCGATGGGCGAGATTTGCTCCGTGGCGACTCTGTCGGTGGGTTCGCCATTCCTCGAGGATGCGGAAACGACGCCCAACTTCCCCGACCGGCCCCTGGCCGAGGACGAGGTCATCGAACGCATTCCCCAGCAGATCCTCTCGCTGCTGAAGGCCGACGAACCGCGGTATGTGATCTACAGCTGGGCTCAGACGCTCAAGCCGGCCGCCGGAGCCACGGTCACGGCGCCGGGTCCCTATTTCGGTCTCGTCACCAACTACGTGGTCACGGGCGAGTTCGCCACCAAGACCGTCGTCCGGATCGAAGGGTCCATCTCCGGCGACCAGCCGGTGACCCAGAACCTGCGCCCCGTGGTCGAAGACCACCGCGTCATCACCTCGGAGTAAACGCCGAACCCCGCTTCCGTCATGCGCCTGTCCCGTCGTCTGATCCCCGCGCTCGCGCTCGTCGCGCTGCTCCTCGGCGTCCATCGCTGGATGCACCCACCTGCGTCGACCCGCTTCCTCGACGCTGGGCGTGAGGCTGCGTCGTCTCCGGCACCGGCACCGCTCCCGGTTCCCGCGGCTCCGGCTGCGTCGGTCATTGCTGCCAAGAGACACGCCTTTGTCGAATTGGCCCCCGGCCAGCGTCCCGCGCCGTCCGACACCAACTTCCCCTGGCGGGCCCGGAATTCCTCCCGGCCGTTGTCCGCGTTGCGCCGTGACGCGCGCGTCCTCGACTTGCGGAACGCCTTGCTCGACACCGCCTCCGGGAATCCGCTTCCGATTCCGCACGGACTGGTCGCCGGTGCCGAACCCGGATTCCATGTGGTCCAGGGTGTCCGGGAGCCGGATCGCGCCTTCCGCGAGAAGATCGAGGCGGCCGGACTCAGGATCGTTTCCTACGTCCCGAACAACGCCTTCCTCGTGCACGGTTCGGATGCCGCCGTCGAGTCCTTGGCCCAGGATCCCGACGTCGCCGCCATCCCTGCGTGGCAGCCGTCCTTCAAGCTGGAACCCGAGCTGCTGGCCCGCGTCATCGACGGTGTTCCGTTGGAGCCCGGCGAACGCCTGATGATCTCCATCGTCGAGGATTCGGCGATGCAGCGTCTGGCGGGGCAGGGGGTCCGTGAGGTGGCCCGGCAACGCAGTCCCTTCGGGACGTTGGTCACCGTCGAGGCGCCGGCCGATTCCCTCGTGGCGCTCGCCCAGTCGCCGGACATCCACCTGATCGAGAAGGCGAATCGCCGCGAGTTGCTGAACGACCGGTCGGCCTACCTTTTGGGAAGCGTCACGGACATCACCAACCGTGTTTCCTTCGATGGCCTGACCGGCAGCAACATCGTCATCAACATCAACGATTCCGGCATCGACTGGACCCATCCCGACCTGACCACCAACCGGGTGTCCACGGTCGGATCGCAGACCAATCTCCTCACCGACACCGACGGCCACGGAACGCACGTCGCCGGGACCATCGCGGGCAGCGGTGAGAGGTCGACCGAACTGACCGGCGTCGGAGCGGCCCAGGGGTCGGTGACCAACGCGAGTTTCCAGGGGCACGCCCCCAACGCGAAGCTCTTCATCTTGCCGATCGACCTCCAGACCGGTCCGACGATCTCGGACACGTTCCTCCAGGAGCAGGCGGCGAAGACCAACGCCCTGATCTCCAACAACAGCTGGGGCTACGTCGGCGCCTACGACTACAACTCGATCTCGGCGAGCTACGACATGGCCTCGCGGGACGCGTTGCCCGAGCAGTCCGGTGAACAGCCGGTGTTGTTCGTGTTCGCGGCGGGCAATTCCGGCGGCGGCGGCGACAACGGTGTCGGCGGCTTCCGCGGGACCGTCTCCGCCCCGGGCAACGCCAAGAACGTCCTGACCGTCGGCGCCCTCGAGAGCGAACGGCGGCTGACCAACGCCGTCGTCCTCGACGACCAGGGGCGTGTGATCTTTGCCGGTGGCCGCCAGTTCCGGGTTCCCGAGACCAATGCGACCCTCCGCACCAACCTGGTGTTGCTCCCGGCCACGGATTCCGACACCGAAGTGGCCGGATTCTCGAGCCGAGGCAATGTCGGCATCGGATTCGAGGGCGACTTCGGACGCTTCAAGCCGGACCTCGTTGCGCCCGGCAGCCAGATCCTTTCCGCCCGTTCCTCGCAGTGGAAGCTGGAGGACGAGTACGACACCAATTCCGTCCAGTACGCGGTCTTCGACGACCTGAATCGTCCTGTCGGTCCTTGGTACCGCTTCCTTTCCGGGACTTCGATGGCCGCGCCCGCGGTCTCAGGCATGCTGGCCCAGCTCCAGGAGTTCTGGCGCCGGCCCAATCGGTCGATTCCGAACTACCTCGAGGCTGCTGCCTACAAGGCCCTGCTGATCAACAGCGCCCGCCCCACTTCGGACACCTACAACCCCGACCTCCGGGCGACCATCAACTACGGAGGCTGGGGCCGCCCCAGTCTCCAACAGGCCATCAACTCCGGCGTCCGCGCCGTGGACGGCGAGGGTTCTCTCCAGACCGAACTCGAGGGCTATGCCGGCGAACTCTTCACCGGCGCCAGCCATTTTGTCCGCGTGCGCCCCGAGCCGACCGAAGACGGCACGAACAAGCCGTTCCGGTTGACCCTCGTCTGGACCGACCCGCCCGGAAATCCGGCGGCCGGCGTCAAGCTGGTCAACGACCTCGACCTCGTGGTCTCCAACACGGTCACCGGCGAGGTGTTCGTCGGAAACGACTTCGGCCGCGGTGGATTCAGTGTCTCCCGGCCTGGGACGAACCTGTTCGAGGTCGTGGAAGAGGGAGTCACCAATTCCATCTTCGACTCCGTCAACAACGTCGAGCGCATCGTCCTCGAGCCGCCGCTGTCCTCGGAGTACGTCGTCCAGGTGCTGGCCCGTCGGGTCAATGTCAACGCGCTCGCTTCTCGTCTGCCGTCGGCGGTCGCCAACCGCACCAACATCCTCCAAGACTTCGTGGTGGCGATCTCCGCGGATGGCGCCACGAACACGCCGATCGTGGCGACCGCCGAGATCCTGAGCACCGCCACCGGCGGCCTCTCGGTGGTGGAGGCGCCGCCCATCACGGTCATCGCCACGAATGGCATCCCGGTTTCCGCGGCCCGTGCGGGTGCGAATTCGCCGTTGGTCGGCGGACGGATCGGCAGCTCCAACCAGTGGCACTTCTTCGTCTTCACCAACCGCCTCGACACCAACGCCGCGTTGGCGACGGGGCTCACCAATGGCCGTTTCGTCGAGTTCACCATCTCGTCGGCGGTGAATCTGGCCCGTCCGCGCGGGACCGGGAGCACCTCCACCCGTCTCCGTGATCCGAATCCGGGTCCCGACCTCGACCTGTACGTCTCCCGCGACCGGGGGCTTACGAATCTGGCGGCCGCGGTGGTGGGCACCGCGCTCCGGTCGGCTCGGCAAGGCGGGGAGGAACGCATCGAGATCACCAACGCCCCGGCGAACGGCGAGGTCTACTACATCGGCGTCAAGGCCGAGGACCAGCAGGCGGGCGAGTTCGAGTTGATCGTCCGCAGCAGCGACCAGCCCTTCGCCGCCCTCGGGCCGAACGGGTATGAGCTGTTGATGACGCCGATCGGCGGCTCCCGGGTGATCCCGGACGGCACCCCCGACCAGCCGGGCGTGATCCGCTACTTCGGAACAGGTCCTTCCGGCTTGGTACGGAACGTCACCTTCATCCAGTCGTTGATCCACCAGAACTTCCTCGATCTCCAGGGGACGCTCATCCATCTCGGCTACGGCGCCACCATCAACAACCGGCGCGCGATTCGGGATTCCAGCGCAGGCCAGTATCTGGTCTCCGGTGGTGTGGACGGCCTCTACGACGACATCCCGGGCTTGCGCTTCCCCACGGGGCAGCCGACCGACGGCCCCAGCACGACGCTCCTCGACTTCGCCGGACTCCAGATCGGCGGCAGCTGGAACTACCTGCTCCAGGATGACGTCTTGGGCGCCTCCGGTTCCCTGAACCGCGTCCAAGTCCAGGTCCAGCCCCAGATCGTTCCCAATTTCGACGAGATCGTCTTCGAGAACATCTGTTTGCCTCCGGGTGGCTACGACTTCCGGTTCCGCTACGTGCCGCCCGATGCGAGCCGCTTCATCATCCAGATCACCAACATGGTGCCAGCCGGACTTCCGCTGGAGGTCTTCGTTCGGCGCGAGGCGTTTCCCGACCCTTCGAATCCCGACGTCAACGACCGGGTCGCCACGATCACGTCGCCGGGCGGGGTGATCAGCATCTCCTACCGCGACCAGCCGCCGCTGCAGACCGGCTACTACTTCGTCCTCTTCCGCAATCCCAGCGGGGTGCAGCTGTGCTTCGATGTTGCGATGTACGGCGAACGGAATCTCGCCGGGAGGTTCACGAGCACCCTCGAGGGGAGTTCCACCAACCTTTCCGATGTCGCCCGCTCGCTCTCCACCATCGCCGTCACCGATGGCCGTCCGGTCGGCGACCTCGATGTCGCCGTGCGGGTCGCCCATGAGCGGGCATCGGATCTCGCGCTCCGGTTGGTCTCTCCAGCCGGGTTGGGTGCACTTCTGTTCGAGAACCGGGGTCTGACCAGCACCAACGGCCTTGGAGGCGTCCTGCTGACCAGCAACTACCACCATCTGGCGTTGACCCTCGACCGTACGCTCCAGGCGGCCACGCTGTACTTCAATGGCGAGGTGGTGGGTTCCGGCTTCGTGCCCAGGACCATGACCAATCCGGCTTCGCAGTTCCGCATCGGGCATTCGCCCGCCGGGGAATTCGCGGCCCTGCCCCTGAGGCTTGACGACGTCGGGGTCTGGAGGCGTGCTCTCCGCACGGACGAAGTCCGTCGGCTTTTCGAAGATGGAACCTTCGGTCGTGGAAAGCGGATCTCCCAGTCCGTTCAGGGCCTCGTCTCGCTCTGGCCGTTCGACTCCTCCGGAGTGGAATTGGTCGCAGGCGCGACTGCGGAATGGCCCTCGGGCAGCGTGCTCCCTGCGGCAGGGCAGGTGAACGGGGGACTCCTGTTCCCGGGCGGTTCCGACGGCGGAACCGTGACCAACGCCGAGACCGCCTTGGTCAGTTCAAGGCCCGGCTTCACGCTCGACGCCTGGGTCCGTCCCGCTTCGGGCAACCAGTCGATGGTCGTCGCCGGCTGGTTCAACGCCTCCAGCAATCTCTTCGGTCCCGCGCTGCTCGTCGGTCAGGCACCCCCCTGGGGCAACGGTCCGGGCTCCGTCAGCGCCGTCTTCCGTGACACGTCCGGAGCCCTTCGGGTGATCTCCTCGCCTGCGGGCATCATCACCGAGAACGGAATCGTCACCAACCGCGCCTTTGCGGTCTTCAGCGACCGGACCAACGAGGTCTTCACCCCGATCAAGTTCGCCGAGCCCCCATATCTCAGCCGGGCCCAACCCGCCACCATCCTGTCCAACGACTGGGAAACCCTGGCCTTGGGCGAGTATTCGCTGGGAACCAACCTGATCGAGGGCTGGGAGATCCTGACCAACAGTGTCGAAATCCTCTCCGTCGGCGGATCCGAGTCGCAGGTGCTCGACCTGCGGAACTCGTCGATCCTGACCCGGTTCGACCTGAACGTCGGACAGCCCTACACTGCTTTCTTCACCACGCGGGCGTCCGCCGCGGCGACCAACCCGGTGGCGGCCGAGGTCTATGTAGAGGACCTTCTCCGTTCCCGGATCGACGGCACCACGGACTGGGTGACCAACCGCGTCGCCTTCACGGTGGGTGTCGACCGGGCCCCGCTTGAGTTGCGCTCGCTGCTGCCGGCGACCGGTGACACCAACCAACCGCCCGGACTCGAGATCGGCCGGATCTGGATCGATCAGGCCGGAACCACCTTGACCTATGTCCCCGAGGAACCCATTCGACCGCTGCTGGGCCGCGCGGGTACCGGCGACTGGACCCTCCAGTTGACCGATGCACGTGGAGATCGGTCCGGCCAATTGCTCGATTGGCAGGTTCGCTTGACCTTCATGCCCACCAACACCCCTGCGGTCCGGTTGACCAACGGAGTGGAGTATGTCACCAACATGGTGGCCGGTGAGACCCGTTACTTCATCGTCGATGTTCCCTACGAGGCCGAGCGGGCCACCAATGTCCTGGTCAATCTCTCCGGACCGCCGCTTTACCTTCTCTACAGCGACAGCGGCCTGCCCGATCCGGATCTGGGCGAGGACACCGATGTCCTGCTCGCCGGACCTGTGCTCGAGGGATTCCAGTCGACCTCGGTCATCAACACCAACCTTCCGCCGCTGCTCCCTCGTGGCCAGAGGTACTACATGGCCGTCCGGACCTTTGACGCGACCGGCACCAACGTCTTTGCGATTCGGACCGATTTCGGGATCCGCATCACGCCGCTGACCAACGGAGTGCCTGTGGTCGGCACCAATCTCAATCCGGCCCTTGCGGAATTCTATTCCTACGAGGTGGCTTCGACCAACACGCAGGGGGTCAACTTCACCGTGGTCTCCCCGAGCGCCGACGTAACCCTCGTGGCCATCCGCGCTCCGCTGCTGCCGAACCTCAACCGTTTTGACTACCGTTCCTCCAACCCGGGGATTTCGAACGAGGTCATCACCATCGATGCCCTGAGCACGCCGGTGCCACTGACTCCAGGTTTGTGGTACCTCGCGGTGGTCAACGTGTCCGGGACCACGCCGGTCCGGTACACGGTGAGCGCCACCGAGCCGGGTGAAAACATCCGTCGCCTGATCCCGGGAACTCCGCAGGACCGTTCGAACGACGGAGTCAGTCCCGACTACTACTTCATCGACGTCCCCGATGATGCGATCGGATTGAGGGTTTCACTCCGTTCTGTTGACGAGGATCTGGTTCTTTCGGGACGCCGCGGTCTTCCGCTTCCGAGCACGACGGCCTTCGATGTCCAGAGCAACCGGGCCGGCAACGCCGATGAAGACATCGTTTTGACCACCAGTTCGCAACCCGTGGCGGTCTCCGGCGGTCGCTGGTATTTCCAGGTGGTCAGCGCCGGGGCACTGCCTTCGGGTTATTCGATCGTCGGAGAGGTCCGGCAGTCTACGGTCGACCTCTTGGAGGTGGCCGCCGGGTTCGGCTTGTTGGGTGGCACGGCCGGAGGTCCCACCGTGCAGGAGTTCTACTTCCCCAATCCCGGACCGGTGGAGGCGTTGGCTTTCGAAATCTACGAACTTCAGGGCCCAGCCGACTTGGAGGTCAGTCCGGATGCACCGCTGCCGGTTTCGCTGACGAGCTACAGCAGCATCCGACCTGGAACCGAATCCGAGTTGGTGGTGTTGAGGAGCGGAACGAACACGGCTTCCTTGGCCCGCGACTGGTATCTGCGGGTGACCTTGCCGACGACCAACTCGCTCACCTTCCGGGTGCGCGTCAGCATCCAAAGCGGAGGCATCCTGGTGATTGGGGCGCCGTTGGTCCTCAAGCCGGTCCTGGGCGCAGATGGACTGATCTCCGCCGTGACCTGGGACTCGGTTCCGGGTGAAACCTACCGTCTGGACGAGGCTCCGGACTTCGTTCCACCAATTCAGTGGACTCCGATCTCCACGAACGTGGCCAGTGGCGTCACACTGACCGTTCCGGTTCCCTCAAGCCCGGGCCAGACTCAACGGTATCTGCGAGCCGTCCAAGTACCCCGATCACCCTGATTTCCAGAGATCATCGGTGACTCGGTAGTTCACGGCCGTCGAGTTGGTCTCGGCGGCCGTTTTCGTTGTGGATCCAATGGTTCGGATACGGGAATTCGGAACCGCATCCGAAGAGGCGTAATTGTTGGAATATCAGCCACTTGCGATTAGGGAGTGTCGTGGATGCATTCGGTGTGGCAAGTGAAGGAGGTCTGTCCCTTCCGGATTGGTTCTCTTTCCAATTAACCGCTTGACCTTCTAGGCACTCCACCAGTATCCAATGGGTAAGGCTTGGCCATGGAAGGGACGGCCGGGCAGTACCAGAACCCAAAGCATTGACGAAAATGGCCTCCAAATTGAAATTCGGATTTGTGGCAGCGATGGCTCTCGGAGCTTCCTCTGCCTTCGCAGGAACCGTCTTTTCCACCACTGGCGACGGCACCGGTTACCTCGGCTTCGGAACCTCCACCGCCAACGGCCATCAGGGTCTTGAGTTTGGTGATGAGGTTGTGATGCCGACGGCTGGTTACCTGTACACCGGCATGACGCTCGACTACTTCGCGGCCGCCGCGGGTGGTACGATCAACGTCAACATCTATGACAACGCCGGTGGAACGCCGGTTTCTGGTGTTGCCCGTCCGAACACCCTCCTCTATTCGGGAATCAACATCCCCATCCTCGAGGGCAACCAGCGCGTGACCATCGGCTACGGCGGCGGTCAGGTCGTTCTTCCCGAGCGTTTCACCTACACGGTGAGCTTCAACGGCAACACCGGCGCTGGTCTTCTCATTGGCGGTTCCACTGCCACCGCGGGCCGTCCGCACGAGAACGTCGGCAATTCCGCCGCTGACTACTGGCAGCGTACCGGAACGGGTGCCGATGATTGGGCTCTGAATCAGGTGACCGGCAACTACGGTAACTTCAGCGTCGCCATCACCGCCAACGTTCCTGAGCCGACCACGGTCGCTCTCGGCGTGCTCGGCGCTGCTGTCCTCGTCGGAGCTTCCCTCCGCCGCCGTCGCTGATCCTGAATTGGATCTTCTAGAAGAGGCATGATCTTCGGATCATGCCTCTTTTGTTTTTTGGGGTGGGCCAACTACGTTGTCCGGTCTGTCTCCTCTGATGCCATGGCTTTCCGGATGTCTCTCTGCAAGCTGTTCCTCGGCGCGATCCTTACGGGTTGGATCGCATTGGCCCAGACCACCACACAGGTCCGTCTGAGGCCGGAGTTTTCCCAGGTGTCCTCCGGAGACACCGTCACGGTGGCCGTCGAGCTTACCATGGCGCCCGGTTGGCATACCTACTGGCGGAGCCCTGGAGACGCCGGCCAAGCCACCAAGGTCGCTTGGACTTTGCCCGAGGGTTTCACGGCCGTTTCGCTGGAATGGCCGGTTCCTGAGCGCCTCGTCGAGGACACGTTGGTTGTTTTCGCCTTCCACGACACCGTTCGTCTTCTCTCCACCCTATCGGTTGCCCCCGGTGTTCAGGCTGGCGATTACGAACTCACGGCCAAGGTCTCGTGGCTCGAATGCGAGAAGAGCTGCATCAAGGGTTCCACGACGCTGCCACTGAAGCTCACGATCGGTCCGCGGAGGCTCGATGGCGAGGGCGCCACTGTCGTCAAGGAGGCCCGTGCTCGCCTCCCGAAGCCGTTTGGAGGTGAATTGAAGTTCCAGTGGGAGGCTCCTCCGGCCTCTGGCGACCTCCGTGAGGCGACGCTCCGTTTTCCGCATGCCGGGGGAGAATGGGAGCTTTGCCTGGACCGTGTCCCGGAAGGCCAATGGGCCGCGTCGGCAAAGCGGCTGCAGGACGGGGCCGACGTGCTCTTCCGACCTGGCTTCACCCGCTTCGAGACCGCCTGGCCTGCCAAGGTGGGTGGGTTGCTCGTCCGAACCCTCCCTGGAGGTGAACGCATCGGGTATTCCTTTGAATCCGAGATCGCATCGGGGGCGCCACTGCCGCCGGTCGCTCTCGTCCAGGAAGCCAGCGGTCCGACGGCCAGCGTCGGATCGGGTGGATCGTCCTTCGGCGGGATGTTGGTGGCGGCCTTCCTGGGTGGGCTCGTTCTCAACATCATGCCCTGCGTCTTGCCGGTGATTGCCCTGAAGATCCTCGGTTTCGTCGGGCAGGCCAGTCAGCAACCCGGCCGCGTGCGCCTGATGGGATTGGTCTATGGTGCCGGCGTCTTGGCTTCGTTCGTGGCCTTGGCTGCCCTCGTCATCGGGGTGAAGTCCGCCGGCGGCACGGCCTCCTGGGGAATGCAGTTCCAGAATCCGAAGTTCCTGCTCATCACCACAGCGCTGGTCCTGCTGGTCGCATTGAACCTCTTCGGAATCTTCGAGGTCATCCTTCCCGGTGCCGCGATGCAGTCCGCCTCGGATCTGGCCGGCAAGGAGGGAATCGGCGGAGCCTTCTTCAACGGTGTCCTGGCCACCCTATTGGCCACTCCCTGTACCGCTCCCTTTCTGGGTGTCTCGCTGGGGTACGCCCTCTCCCAATCCTCCGGGACCATTCTTCTTTTCTTCATCACCGCCGGTGCCGGCCTCGCCTTCCCCTATGTCCTGCTTTGCTGGCAACCGGCGTGGCTCCGTTTCCTGCCCAAGCCGGGCAACTGGATGGTGACCTTCAAGGTGGCGATGGGTTTCCCGGTGCTGGCCACGGGGCTCTGGCTTTTCACCCTCACCACGCCGCATTACGGGGAGGACAAGGCCTTCTGGGTCGCCATGTTTCTGGTCGCCGTCGCGTTGGGGGCTTGGGTCTTCGGTACCTTCGTCCAACATGCCCGCAAATCGACCCTCGGTGGCTGGCTGGCCCTGCTGGCTGTTGCCGCATCCGCCTACGGATGGTTCCTCGAAAGGGAACTGAACTGGCGGCACCCTCCGGCCAGGGGACAGTCCAAGACCTTGCACAAGGGGCCCATCGCTTGGGCGGCTTGGTCCACGGACGCCGTTGCCGCCTTACGTCGTCAGGGACGCCCCGTGCTGGTCGACTTCACCGCCGACTGGTGTACGACCTGCCAGATCAACAAGCGGCGAGCCATCGAGGTTGAACCGGTGGCCAAGAGGATCGAGGAATTGAAGTTCGCCTCGCTGATCGGAGACTTCACCTTCGAGGATCCTGCGATCGCGGCGGAGTTGCGGCGATTCCGACGCGCCGGGGTTCCGCTGGTGCTCGTCTATCCGGCGGATCCGTCCCTGGATCCGATTGCGCTTCCCGACGGCATCCTTTCGCAGGCCGATATGCTGTCCGCCTTGGAACGCGCGACCGGTCCACGGCGCTGAGTGCGGCTGATTCTCCGGTTTGGCCTAGGCCGCTGAGTGGGCTGATTCCGGCTGCTTTTGGTGTTCGGCTTGTCTTTCCTCTTTCCCACGGAATCCAATGCCTTCCATGGATCGGGGTTCCCCGGGAAACAGGCCGTTCAGGCTGCCTTCTGGAGGTTCCGGCAACCACCGGAGGTCCCGCCGGACGGGCTGAAACGTCTTTTGCCTCGACAGGAGCGCCGCGATCGACCCGTTAAACCCGGATATAGAAAGAGGCGAGCCTCGAAGACAACGGGGTTGCCTGAACCGGATTCAGCCTTGGGTGAACGGCTGCGAAGGCGGAACCGGGATGGTGACCTGGATGGAGGCCGGGCCGTTGACGCCCGAGGCGGCCGCAGTCGGTTCGGCGGATCGTCCGCCGACCTTCGGGGCGACTGCGGCAAGGGCGCCGAGGGTGGATGAACCGCGGGGCAGGAGGACCAGTTCCGCCTCGCCTCGCAGAAGCCCCTGGACCTCGAGGACCTGGAACAGGGCGTTCTGGATCTCCGGATCGGCCGAGATCTCACGCAGCGCGGCGCCCACGATCTCGGGGCGGATCGCCCCGGCCTTGGCGAACTCCACCGCCGCCTGCCGGTCCGCGGTGCCGGTGATGACGTTCACCTGGTTCGCGCCGTCCTGTCGGATGGCCGACGTCACCTGGCGGAGCCGGTTGACCACCTTTTCCTCGATCTGACGGATCATGCCGACGTCCCGGAAGTGGACCTTCCGGATGTAGACCGATCCGAGGAGGTAGCCCCATTCCTGGGATTTGGCGCAGACCTCGTCGCGGACCGTCTGGCTCATGACGTGGCGGTTCACCAGCATGTCGCCGAGCCGGAGGTTGCTGAGGCAGCGGACGGTGGCGTTGCTCACGTTGGCGGCGAGGGATCCGCGGGGGTCGGCGTTGCGGAAGAGGTAGGCGACCGGATCGTTGACGTACATCTCGTACCAGACGCCGATGCCCATCGGGGCGCCTTCCTCGGAGTTCACCGGTTGGCTGCGCAGGTAGTCCTGATACAGGCGGAGGTCGACCGTCTCGACGCGGCCCAGCCACCGGACGATCAGCGCCCGCCAACCCAGGCGGGACCAGAGGAAGTGGATCCCCGGTTCGTCGAGGATGCCGATGACCTTGCCGAAGAGGACGAACACCTGGCAGCGGCGTTCGCGGACGATGGTGTACACGCCGGCGAGACGTAGCATCCAGAGCAGGAAGGGCACGCCGCCGGCCAGCAGCATGAACGAGGCGACGGCGGCCACCGCGAAGGTGGCAAAGCCGCCGGATCCGAAGCGCTGGGACAGATCAGGCAGGTCATTCATGGTCCACCTCCACAAAAGCCCGGCGTGCGCGGCTGAAGAGGCTCAGGCGCACGTTGCGGACATAGGCCTCGACCGCGGGCTGGCCGCTTCGACGGAGGTCGGTGAGCTGCCGGGCGAGGGCCCGGATCGGTTCCACCTCGGCCTGCGCCCGCAGCGTCTCGATCTCCACGGCGCGGCGTGACTGGACCAGCTTCTGGTCGGCACCGGCGTGGGCGAGGCTGATGTCCGAGGAAACCTGGTTGTAGGCGGTGTTGATCGCGGCGAGCGCGGACTCCACCTCGTGGGGTGGGTCGATGCCGGTGATGAGTGAGGCGTCGAGGGTGATGCCGTATCGGGCTGCGCTGGACCGACACTCGCGGTCCATGTGCTCGTTGAGGTCGCGCAGGTTCTTCCGGAGGTCGTTGATCGAAACGCCGATCGCCGCGCCGTGTGCCGTCGGCTCCGTGCCGTCGGCCACCTCGCCGGGCGGCGCCTCGAAGTTGGCGATACGTTCGCGGAGCACCGAGACGAAGTAGCCCATCACATGGACGATCGGATACTTCACCCCGAAGAGGTAGGCGTAGAGGTTGCGATCGCTGACCCGGTAGCGGATCTGGCCGCTGAGTCCGGTGTTGAGCTGGTCCTTGGTCACCGCCTCGAGGATCGCGCCCTGGCGGTTGGCCGAGGGTTGCTCGGGATCGGCGGCCATCGAGATGGTCTGGGTGGCGACGGTCACCTTGTGGACCTCCTCCCACGGCCACTTGAAGTAGGGACCACCCGCCGGGATGACCCGGACCTGCGGGTAGCGGTAGCGCTCACGTTCTTCCGGACGGAGGTCCGCAGAGATCGGATCGTCGAGGGTGGTGGCCCCTTCGATCCGTTCCGCACGCCCGAAGCGGGTCTTCACCGCCCGTTCATTCTGGTCGACGGTGTAGAATCCGGTCAGCACCACCCGCAGCACGAGCCAGGCGAGCAGTCCGACGCAGCATCCGAGGAATAGAGCCATGGTGTTGGGGAAAGTTTCGCCGACTCCAAAACCCTACGGACAAGCGTCCGTCATCCAAGTGCGAATTGACTCCGGCATTCCAACCGGCCGGCTCCGGCCTTCGCCATTGCAGGGATCGGCAGGGCTCGGCGACCTTGGTCCATGCGCCTGACCCAACGCCTCCTATTCCTGCTTCTTCTGGGGACGGTCCTTGTCCATGCCGAGGACGCCGCACCGAAGCCCGACTCCAAGCCGGAGTCCAAGGACGGGACGTCGTCCAAGGAGGAAACCAAGGCGAAAGAGGTTCCGGATCGCAGGAGCGTGACCGAGCACGAGTTGACGGTCGGTGGCCGGAAGATCGCGTTCACCGCGACGGCGGGCCTCCAGACCCTCAGGGATGCGGGCGGCAAACCCACCGCGGAGATCTTCCACATCGCCTACACCCGAAAGGGGGCCACCAATCCCGCCGCGAGGCCGTTGACGTTTTCCTTCAACGGCGGGCCCGGCTCCTCGTCCGTGTGGCTCCATCTCGGCCTGCTGGGTCCGAAGCGCGTGCGTCTTCGCGATGACGGATTCGCGGTGCCGCCTCCATACGAGTTGGTGGACAACGAGTCGTCCCTCTTGGATGAGACGGACCTGGTCTTCATCGACCCCGTCGGGACCGGTTACAGCCGTGCGACGAAGCCGGAGGAAGCCCGGAACTTCTATGGGGTCAACGAGGACGCCCGGAGCATCGGCGAGTTCATCCGGTTGTACGTGACGCGGAACGGCCGTTGGTCGTCGCCGAAGTTCCTCATCGGGGAGAGTTATGGCACCACGCGCGCGGCGGCACTCAGCGGTGAGCTGCTGGGGACGCACCGGATGAACCTCAACGGCATCATGCTGGTTTCGACGGTGCTGAACTTCCAGACGATCTGGGGCGGCGAGGGCAACGACCTGCCGCACGTGCTCTACCTTCCGAGCTACGCGGCGACCGCGTGGTACCACAAGAAGCTGGCGCCGGAACTCCAGGCCAAGCCGTTGTCGGAGGTGTTGAAGGAAGCCGAGGAGTTCGCCGTGGGCGACTACAACCAGGCGCTGCTGCTCGGCTCCGGGCTGGATTCCGCGCGCAGGACCGCGGTGGTGCGGCGGATGTCCCGGCTCACCGGGCTTGCCGAATCGTTCGTCGAGGCCTCGGACCTCCGAGTTTCGCTTTCCCGCTTCAACGCCGAGCTGCTCCGCGACCGACGGCTGGTGACGGGCCGCTTCGACAGCCGCTACACCGGCCCGGCCCGGGACCCGCTGAGCCGTCAGGCGGAGCGGGATCCGAGCGGCGACGCCGTCTTCAGCGCGTTCGCCTCCACCTTCAACCACTACGTGCGCGAGGTGCTCAAGTTCGAGGACGACCGGCCGTACCACGTGCTGGCCGGGGTCGGTCCTTGGAACTGGGACGCCGAGAACCAGTTCGCCAACGTCAGCGAGATCCTCGCCGAGAGCATGGCCTCGAACCCGTTCCTGAAGGTCCATGTCTCGAACGGCTACTACGACATGGCCACGCCCTACTTCGCGACCCGCTACACCTTCAACCACATGCGCCTCCCGCCGGAGCTTCTTCGGAACATCACCCAGGACGACTACACGGCCGGACACATGATGTACCTGAATCGGCCGGACCTGGAGAAGCAGAAGGCCGACCTCTCCCGCTTCATCCGGGCCGCGGCACCTCCGAAGTGATCGGGGAGAAGTTCCCGCTGGCGTTGAGGCGACGCGCGCCTCCCGAAAAGGACCTGGTGGGCCGTCGGGACATGGCGCCTCGGAAAAGTGGAAACGGAAGGGGAAGCGAGGGGAAGATGGTCGGGGCGGTGAGATTTGAACTCACGACCTTCTGAACCCCATTCAGACGCGCTACCAAGCTACGCTACGCCCCGACCAGTGCTGTCGAAACAGCCCGCGGAATATCCAAGAACAGCACCTTGGGAGCAAGCGTGCATTCGAACGGAATCATTTTTCGCCGAGGGCATCCGTTCGCCGCGATTCCAAGCCCGGTGGAGCCGGAGACGGTCCGTCGACCGCTGCCGTTTCCGTCTCAGGCCGGCTCCGCGATCAGATCGTAGTCGGTGTGCCCGACGATCCGGACCTGTGCGAAACGTCCGATGGGCAGCTTGCCGCGGATGTACACCCGTCCATCGATGTCGGGTGCGTCCGCCTCGCCGCGGGCGACGAGGTAGCGTCCCTTGAGCTGGCCCATGCCGGCGTCACCGCCGCGGATGAGACCATGCTCCCAGGAGCTGATGTCGGCCTTCGCCAGTTCCTTCGCCGAGGCCTCTCCCTCGACCAGGACCTTCAGGGTCCGTCCGACGAAGGACTCGGACACCGAAACGGCCACCTGATGCTGCGCAGCCATGGCCAGTTCCCGGCGCTTCTGCCGCAGCCGAGGCGTGAGCTGCTTCTCCATCTTCCCGGCGACCGTCCCGTCCTCCTTCGAATAGGCGAACACGCCGAGGCGTTCGAAGCGGGTCTCCTCGATGAAGCGGAGCAGGGTCTTGAAATGGGTCTCCGTCTCGCCCGGGAAGCCGACGATGAAGGTGGTCCGGATCGCGATCCCCGGGATGCCCGCACGGATCTTGGCGATCAGGTCGCGGATGTACTGGCCCGAGGTCTCGCGCCGCATCCGGGTGAGCATCTCGTCGTGGATGTGCTGCAGCGGCATGTCCACGTAGCGGGCCACCTTCGGACATTCGGCGATGGTCCGGATCAGCTCGTCGGTCCAGTGGGCCGGATGGGTGTAGAGGAGCCGGATCCAGAAGTCGCCCTTCAGCGCGTTCAGTTCCCGCAGCAGCGTGCAAAGTGTCGTGGCGTCGGCCGGCAATGCCTGTGTGGCCGCGGTGAAGCGGTCGGGGGAGGCGATGGCCCGGCTGTGGTTCGGACGCAGGTCGAGTCCGTAGTAGGTGGAATCCTGGGAAATCAGGTTCAGCTCCCGAACGCCGTCCGCGATGAGCGCCCTGGCCTCGGCGACGACGTCCCGCTGCGGCCGGCTCCGGTGGGAACCGCGCATGCGTGGGATGATGCAGAAGCTGCAGGGATGGTTGCAGCCCTCGGCGATCTTGACGTAGGCGAAGTGTCCCGGCGTCAGACGGAAGCGCGGCGTCTCGAACTGTGGGATGTAGAGCGGACGGACGGTGACGTCCACCGAGGGGCCCGCGGGTTTCGACGGGACTGTCAGTGTGATCCGTGTCTTGCCGGACTTCGCGGTCCCCTGTGCGGGTTCCTCGTCGTGGTCGTGCGAATGGGCCGGGGCCTGGGCGGCGATCTGCTGGAGGCGTCCCTTCACGGCCTTCGCAACCGACGGATCCGCCGGCGCGGGCGGTGCCACGCGGGTGGCCCGCTTGGTGATGGCGTCCTCGACGAGACGGCCGACCTGTTCCACCTGGTCGATGCCCATGAAGACGTCGACCTCGGGCATCAGCTTGGGCAGCTCGTCCCGGAACCGCTGGGGCATGCAGCCGGAGACGATGAGCGCCTGGCCACGGTTGGAGGCCTCGCGCAGCGCGTTGTGCTCGAGGATGGTGTCGACGGACTCCTCCTGGGCGGCGTCGATGAAGGAGCAGGTGTTGACGATCACCGCGTCGGCCTGGCTGGCGTCGTTGACGATCTCGACCCCGCTCTTGAGCAGCGAGCCGAGCATGATCTCGGCGTCGACCAGGTTCTTGGCGCAGCCGAGGGAGACGAGTCCGACGCGGCGGGGGCGCGGGGCGGACGTTTTCAGTTGGGCCGTGGCGGCCTTCGACGTGGACTTCGGTTTCGACACGAGGCCCCAAGAGGGGCGTTTTGGCGGCCGGGATTCAAGAATTCATTGGAGAGCCGTCCCCGAGGCGCCCCGCAAACCGAAGCGATCAACGTGGCGCCGCGGTGCGAGGAAGGTCGTCGAAGTAGTCCTTCACGGCGCCACGGTAGGCCTTGGGCACCTGGTCCTCGCTGAGCGCGGCGCGGGCGTCGGACTGGGCGCTGGTGACGGCCTCGGTGAAGCGCACGGCGCTCTCGCCCTTGATTCCCACTCCCCGGAGCTGGATCGAAGGCATCGGGGCGCCGGACTGGAACCGGCCGGGGATCTTGGTCGGGCTGAGGTTCCCGGACTGCTTCGGTTCGCGGTCGGTGTTGCCGCGGGCCGCCCGGTCGGGACGGCTGACCCCGCTGTTGTCCCAGCGGTCCGCGATGGATTCCGGGAAGGCCCACTCGGTGTTCTCCGCCCAGGTGCCGACACCGGAGCCGCCCTTGTTGCCGCCCGAACCCTTCCCGTCGCCCTTCTCGGCACCGGATCCGGAACCGGTGCGTCCGGAGGCGACCGCGGCCTTGGCCGCCTTGAGGCCCTCCATGGCGGCCATCAGTTCCTGCGCGTTGCCGGCTTCCGCCATCAGGCGTTCCAGCTCGGCCTTGGCGTCCGCGAGCGCCTTGCCGCTGCCCTGGGTGTCTCCCCGTCGCGACTTCTCCAGGGCCTCACGCAGTTTCTCGCCGACCTTCCCGTAGTCGGAGGCCGACTTGAGGGAACGCTCCAGCTCCGAACGCGCCTGGTCCGCCTCGCGGTTGTTTCCACCGTTTCGCCCGAGTTGGGACATCAGGCGATCCAGGGATTCCAAGGCCGGCTCGCCTTCGCCGAACTCCAGCTGCTCGGCGAGATCGCGGCCCCGGCGTTCCCCGGACTGCTGGAGCCGGGACATCTCGGAGGCCATGTCGGCCATCCGTTCCAGGGACTTCGTGGCCTGCTCGAGGTTCTTCAGCATCTGATCGGCCCGGGCCTGGGCCAACGCGTCCATGGCCGCCTGGATCTGGGGCAGGTCGAGTCCGAGGGCCTGGGCCTGTTGGGAAAGCGACGCAAGGGCGGCGGCCGCCTGGGCCTGCGAACCCGCGGTGTCTCCGCCGACCTGGTTGGCGAGCGAGCGCGTCTGCTCGGCCAGGTTGCGGGCCTGGTCCCGCAGGTCCTCGACGCCCTTCGGATCCGCGGCCGCCTTGGCGCCGAGCACCTCGGAAAGCTGCTGCTGCCGCGCCTTCAAGGCCTCACGCGAGGCGGCGTCGGCGGCGGAAGCCGGCGTCCGGGCCGCGCGCTCCAAACGGCGCAGGGTCGGGTCCTTCGAGAGCGCCTCGGCCTGTCGGCGCAGCGGATCGGCGGCCTGTGCGAGGGCGGCGAGCGCCTCGTCGCGTTTCAGCTCGCCCTGTTGGAGTCGGTTGGCCAGCTGCTCCAGGGACTCCAATTCCCGCCGGGCCGACTCGGGGGCGTTGGTGCGCGACTGACGGGCTTGTCGGACCACCTCGGCAAGGTTCGTCCCGGCGGACTTCATCGCCGCAATCCCTTCCTGTTCCCGCCGTTGTCCGGCGGTCCGGAACGGCGGCACCCAATGCATGGCAACCAACGCGAGGCCCAGGGCCAGCGCGATCCGCAGCCGCTCGGGCTTCGTGAAGGGCAGGTGACTCCGCGGATCGACGGCTGCCATCGCCACCGACGCCTCGCGCAGGATCAGGGTCCGCCACTCGGGCGAGGCGTCCTTTCGCGAGGACATCTCCAGCGCGGTGCTCAGCCGTTCCTTCAATCCCGCAGCGCCGTCGAGCCATCGCGCGGTTTCGATCGGCTTCGACGACGGCAGGACTCCCGCAATGAAGCCGACGGCCGTGCCCGTGGAGGCCAGCAGGAGAAGGGTCGTCGTTCCGGGATCCGGCACCGGGAAAAGGCGGTGGACCACCACCGCGGCCAGGCCGGCAGCGAGGCCGGCCGCCGTTCCGGATCCGGCACGGGCGACGCCGCGCACGGCACGTCGCCGACGCTCGGTGCGTCGGAGAAGTTCGAGCAACGGGGCGACATCCTCCATGGCGGTCGAAGCCTCGCCCGGTGCGGGGGCTTGGCCAGACAAAACCAGGCCGGCTTCGACGTTGCGAAGCGTGCGCCGGGCAGCTCAGTCCGAAAGGTGGTCCAGGGTCCTGCGGACCAGCCGGTCGAGTGCCCGCACGGCGAGTTCGAGATGTTCCTCCCGCGTGTCCTCCAGCGGGTTGTGGCTGATGCCATGGAGACTCTGGACGAAGAGCATCGCGGTCGGGATGCCGGCCCGGACCATCTCCGAGGCGTCGTGGAGCGGGCCCGACGGGAGGCGGATCGGGGCTGCGCCGACGTCGCGGATCGCGGCGTCCGCAAGGTCGATCAGCATGGGACTGAACGGAGCGGGATCGATCCGGAGAAGGCGTTCCCAACGGACTTGGACCCGGGCCTCGCGGGCGAACCGTTCCGAGGATTCCCGGGCTTCGGTCCACATGGCGGCCAGCGCCGCGGGATCGAGGTGACGTTGGTCGAGCGTGAGCCGGCATTCGGCCACCACGCTGGTTGGGATGCCGGGGGAGGTGGCGCAGGAACCGATCGTGCAGACACCGCCATGGCGTTGGGCGATGGGATAGACCTCCTGTCCCAGCCGGGCTGCGGCGAGGAATGCGTCGTGCCGGCGTGCCATGGGCGTGCTGCCGGAATGGGCCGCCTGGCCGGTGAAGGTGATGGCGTGGCGTTCGACTCCGAAGGTGCCCAGCACCGCACCGAGCGGCTGGTCGAGGTCGAGCAGGACGGGGCCCTGTTCGATGTGCAGTTCCAGGTAGGCGGCGGCCTGGTCCAGTTCGCGCCGGGCGTCGTGAAGGCGTTCGAGGTCGATTCCGTGTTCGGCGAGCACCGCGGGCAGGGTGAGGCCGTCCTTGTCGCGGAGCGTGCGTGCCGCATCGAGGTCCAGCGTGCCGGAGCAGGCCGAAGATCCGAAGAGGCTGCGGCCGAACCGGGCGCCTTCCTCGTCGGCCCAGTCCACGAGCCGCACCGTGAGCGGAGGCCCTTCGGGATGTTCCGAAGCGAGCCGTCGCACCACCTCCAGGCCGGCGAGCAGGTCCAGCGCGCCGTCGAGCCAGCCGCCGTTGGGGACCGAATCGAGGTGTCCACCCAGGATCAGGGTCCTGGATGAACGTCCGTGGAACGTGGACCAGAGATTGCCGGCCGCGTCGCGGCGGGTCTCCAGCGGGAGGCCCGCCAGCAGGTTGGAATACCACTCTCGGGCACGCGTCCATCCCGGGGTGAAGGCCACGCGCTGGGCCCCGCCGTCCACCGAGGTCTTGGCCCGCAGTTCCCGCAGGTCCCTCAGGACGCGTCTTGGGTCGGGTTGACTTTGCATGGACCGGATTCCAATTGTCGGCGATCAGTTGCCTTCGGCCTGACTTCCGCCGGGAGCCAACCTTCCGCGGACGTCGGGACGGACAGAAGAGAAAAGCTCCATGCCCACGCTGGCCACAGTCGTCGACGGTCTCCGTCTTCCCAATCCCTTCGTGATCGCCTCGGGACCTCCGGGGACGAACCGGAACGTCATCGCCCGGGCCTTCCGCGAGGGCTGGGGTGCGGTGGTCGCCAAGACGGTGAGCCTCGACGCGTCGAAGGTGGTCAACGTCTCGCCCCGCTACGCCCGGCTCCATGCCGGGAGCGGCGAGGTGATCGGTTGGGAGAACATCGAGCTGATCAGCGACCGCCCATTCACGCACTGGCTGGAAGAGTTCCGCGCGCTGAAGGACGAGTTCCCCGACCGCGTGCTCATCGCGTCGGTGATGGAGGAGTACGGCAAGGACGCCTGGATGGAGATCGTGGGTCGATGCGAGGAGGCGGGCGTGGACGGTTTCGAGCTGAACTTCTCCTGCCCGCACGGCCTGCCGGAGCGGAAGATGGGTTCGGCGATGGGGCAGAACCCGGAGATCCTGCGCGAGGTTTGCGGGTGGGTCCGCGAAGCCACACGCCGGCCGGTCTGGGCCAAGATGACCCCGAACATCACGCACATCGAGGATCCCTCGCGGGCGGCGTTGGCCGGGGGGGCGACCGGGATCAGCGCCATCAACACGCTGCGCAGCATCCTGTCCGTCAACCTGGAGACGCTCCGTCCGGAGCCGACGGTGGAAGGGTATTCGACTCCGGGCGGGTACTCCTCGAAGGCGGTGAAGCCGGTGGCGTTGAGGATGGTGGCGGAGCTGGCGGCGATGATCCGCGACGAGTTCCCCGGGCGGACGCTTTCCGGGATCGGCGGCATCGAATCCGGCCGGGATGCTGCGGAGTTCGTCCTGCTCGGTGCGGACACCGTGCAGGTCTGCACCGGGGTCATGAAGAACGGCTACGGCTGCGTCGCCCGCATGCAGGAGGAGTTGCTCGCGTTCATGGAGCGCCACGGGTTCGAGACGCTCGGGGATTTCCGGGGCCGCAGCCTCCCGTACCTCACCACGCATGCGGAGCTGGTCCGTCTCCAGGCGGCGAGGAAGGCCGCGGACCGTGAGGCCGAGGCCGCCCGGGGCGTGCGAAGCGACACCGACTGGACCGGTGACGAGTTCGTCCGGCAGTCGGACGCGCTGTCCCGGGGCTGATCTTGCCGTCATCCTTTTCCCGCCATGGCCTTGCTGATTCGAAACGGGGAGATCGTCACCGCCGACTCCCGGTACACCGCGGACATCTGGTGCGAAGGGGAGACGATCACCCGGATCGGCAAGGATCTCCCCGTGGTCCCGGGAGCGACGGTGGTGGACGCAGCGGGTTGCCACGTGTTCCCGGGGTTCATCGACCCGCACGTCCACATCTACCTCCCGTTCATGGGGACCTTTTCGAAGGACACGTGGGACACCGGCAGCCGGGCCGCCTTGGCGGGTGGGACGACCACGCTGATCGAGATGGTCTGCCCCGGGCGTTCCCAGGGCACCTTGGAAGGACTGGACATCTGGAGCTCGAAGGCCGAGGGGCGATCCGCCTGCGACTACTCGTTCCACATGGGGGTGACGCGGTTCGATGACGGGACCGCGGAGGAACTGCGCCAGGTGGTCCGGCGGGGTGTTTCCAGCTTCAAGATCTTCCTGGCCTACAAGGGGGCGTTCGGGATCGACGACACCGAGTTGTACCGGACCCTGAAGCTGGCGAAGGAGTTGGGAGTGGTGGTGGCGGCCCATTGCGAGAACGAGACCCTGGTGGCCGAACGCAGCCGCGAACTGCTGGCTGCGGGGCTGACAGGTCCGGGACAGCATCACGAGAGCCGTCCGCCGCTGGTGGAAGCGGAAGGGGTGCACCATCTGATGACCTTCGCGGAGATGACGGGTGCGGCGACCTACATCGTGCACCTGAGCTGCCGTGAGGCGTTGGAGAAGGCGGTCGCGGCGCGTCAGCGGGGCGTCAAGGTGGGCATCGAGACGCTCATCCAGTACCTGCTGCTCGACAAGTCCTACGCCGAGCGGCCCGACTTCGAGGGGGCCAAGTACGTGATGTCACCGCCGCTGCGGGACCTCCGGAACCAGGAAGTCCTCTGGGCCGGCCTGCGCGACGGACTCATCCAGACGGTGGCGACCGACCATGCGCCGTTCGACTTCGTCTCGCAGAAGTCGATGGGCCGCGAGGATTTCACCCGGATCCCGAACGGGATTCCGTCGTTGGAGGACCGGGTGAACCTGCTCTACACCCATGGCGTCCGGCGGGGGCGGTTGGACATGAACACCTTCGTCGACGTGGCCAGCACGCGGGCGGCGAAGCAGTTCGGGTTGTTTCCGCGCAAGGGGACGATCCAGCCGGGCGCCGACGCCGACCTGGTCGTCTTCGATCCCGCCTACCGCGGAACGATATCGGCGGCGACCCAACAGATGAACGTCGACTACAGCGCGTTCGAAGGGTGGCAACTCGAGGGACGTGCGCGCGTTGTGACGGTGCGGGGCGAGGTCGCGGCGCGGGACGGGCGCTTCGTGGGGACGCCGGGCCGTGGACGGTTCCTCAGGCGGGATCCGGACCACTTCTGATCCCAAGACCGGGAGAGATCACTGACGCTCGTATTCGCCCTTCGAGGTCTTCTTCAGGACGGTGAACCCCGCCTTCTTGGCGTCGGTGATGGACAGGGGCTTCAGGTGGGTCGGCGTGCTGAAGCTGCTGATGATCCGACGCACCGGCTTGCGGCAGGCAGGGCAGGCGTTGAGGGCCGGGGCGGTGACGGGCCGACGGAGGGTGAACTTCCCGCCGCACGCGGCGCAGTCGCCGTCGCACAGTTCGTATTCGTAGAGGGGCATCGAGTTTTCGGAATGGGTGGCGCCGGACTCAGGGGAAGGTGACCGCACCGTTGCCTTCGTCGAAGTAGAGCGCGCCATCCACCTCGGTGGTCTTGAGGTACTGGCTCCATTCGAGGAACCCGATGCGACGCCGGGCCTCGTGGCGCTGCTCCTTGACCACCGGCTTGTGGTCGCCCTGTACGAAGGCCTCGCGGAGCACCCGGCCGTCGACATGCTGGGGAATCGCGATCCCGAGGACCTCGAGCACGGTCGGGGCGAGGTCGATGTTGCCGCTGGGCACGTCGCTCACCACGCCCCGCTTCAGGTCGGGGCCCGAGGCGACGAGGGTGTTGTTCATGTCGTACCGGCTCAGGGAACCGTGGGTGCCGCCGGGGCGGCCGCCTCCGTTGGAGACGAGGAGGCCCGGGATGCCGGCCTCGTTGGCGTTGTCGCTCCAGCGCATCGAGACGACGAAGTCCGGGCTGCCCTTCCCGGCGCCGTTGTATCGCACCAGCTCCATGGGGAAGGTGCCCTCGATGGGGATGCGGGAGAAGATCGTGCCGGTGAAGTCGCACTGCTGGAGGACGTCGGCGGTCTTCCGGACCACCGCCTCGTCGCGGTCGACCACGTAGATCAGCGCCGAGCCGGCGAGGTTCACCACGAGGACGTCGCCCTTCTCCGGGTTGTCGTTGCGTGTGGACGCGTTGAGCTTGGCGTTCTTGAGCGCCGCGACGATGTCCGCCTCGCGGTCGATGTTGGTGAAGCCGTGGTCGGAGACGACGAAGATGTCGGTCTTCTCGCGCAGCTTCCGTTCGTCGAGCTCCTTCAACAGGTCCCCGAGGTGGCGGTCGCTGGTGGCGATGGCCTCGAGGGCCTCCTTGGATCCGACGCCCTTGGCGTGCTGGGTCAGGTCGGGATCGCTCAGCCAGAGCACCGAGTACTTCGGCACACCCTTCTTCCAGAGGCCCTTCACCAGCGCGCGGGTCGTCCAGTTGTCGCTGCCCACGTTCGGCGTGGCGAAGGAATCCGGGAAGCCCTTGTCGTCGTTCGCCTTCTTCAACGTGTCGCCGGCGGCGCGGGGCATCGAAAGTCCGCGGCCGAGGGTGACCGAGTTCTTGTGCGCCTCGGTGTCCGTCTTCCGCACCCCGCGGTCGTGGAGGAGCGTGACCGACTTCGTCCCGGCGATGTAGGTGTGGTGGCCGGCGTCCTGGATGATCTCGGCGACGGTGTCCACGGACACGTACTTGCCGCCGGTCAGGAGGTCGCCGCGGCGGATGGTGTCGAGCACCTCCGAGGCGACCGGCGAGAGGAAGTTCAGCTCCTGACGGTAGTCGCTGTTGGCGATGATGCCGCTGCGCCCGGGATGGGTGCCGGTGGCGAGGGCGGTGCCGTTGACGATGGTGGTGCTGACGAAGGCCGGATGGTGACGGCGGAAGAAGACGCCGTTGGTGGCGAGGGAATAGAGGTTCGGGCAGTACTGCGGCCGGATGTAGTCGGGACGCATGCCGTCGAACACGACCATCACGACGTGTTCCGCCGTCCCCTTGGCCTGCGCCTCGGTGATGGCCAAGGAGCTGGCGGCGGCAACGGCGGCGGCGATCGGTGCTAGCTGTCGGAACGTGTTCATCTCGGGCCTGTGTGCCGATAGCAACGGGCATTTCGGTGGCCCAGCCAAGGGAAAGTTGGGTGACGGAACCGCGACGCGACCGCATCCTCCGCGCCATAATGACCGACCTGGTTGTCCAGTCACCCCAACCGCTCGAACCGATCGAGAAGCCGTTCGTCGCCCGTATCGGGCGTCCCGCCGAACGGCCCTCCCCCAACGCCCTGCGCTGGAGTGGTGTCGCCGTGGATCCCTCGCTTGAGTCCCTCGCCGAGGAGCACGGCGCCGACGTGGCCTGGGTGCCTGCCGACCGGATGCTGCGGGACCACCGGTTGGTGGTCATGGACATGGACTCGACGCTGATCGCCATCGAGTGCATCGACGAGATCGCCGACATGGTCGGGGTGAAGCCGCAGGTGGCGGCCATCACCGAGGCGGCGATGCGTGGGGAACTCGACTTCCCCTCTGCGTTGCGCCGCAGGGTCGCGCTGCTGGAAGGACTCGAGGAAGCCGCCCTCCAGCGCGTCTACGACGAACGGCTGAGGCTTTCGCCCGGTGCCGAGGCGCTGCTGGACGGACTCCGTTCCGCCGGCCTGAAGACCCTCCTGGTTTCCGGCGGGTTCACCTTCTTCACCGAACGGTTGCAGCGCCGGCTGGGACTGGACCGGGCCGTGGCGAACGTGCTCGAGATCGAGGGCGGACGTCTCACCGGGCGGGTGCTGGGCGAGATCGTGGACGCCGAACGCAAGGCGACCGAGCTGCGCCGGATGTGTGCGGAGCTGGGAGTGGAGCCACGGCAGGCCATCGCCATTGGGGACGGCGCCAACGACCTGGCGATGATGGCGGCGGCGGGAGTCGGCATCGCCTTCCGTGCGAAGCCGGTGGTGCGGCGGCAGGCCACCCATTCGATCCGGTTCTGCGGGTTGGAGGCCGTGCTGCAGTTCTTCCGGTGAAGGGTCCCCACCCGCCGGCCTGCTTCGGGATCACCAACGGATTCCCAACTGCGAGACGGCGACCTTCAGCGCGGCCAGGTTCCAGACGTAGGTGACGTGACCCGCGCAGGTCGCGGCCAGACTCCGGCCGTCGGGTGAGAAGGCCAGGCTGGTGACGCGCTGAAGCTCGGGTGGCCGGATGCGGGCACTGATCGAGCCCTCTCCGGTGGACAACAGCAGGACCTCGCGGGAACCCAACGTGACGGCAAGGGTGCCGCCGTCAGGCGACCGGGCGAGGTTCCCGAAGGTGCCGTCGGCATCGAGCAGCTTCTGCCAGCGCACCGCTCCGGAGTCCATGTCCCACGCCACAACCCCATGGCCGTAGGCCCGAACCACGAGCCGAAGCTCCGGGATGACGGCGATGTCGCCGGGGATGCCAAGGGCCGCTTCATCGGATGGGAAGTCGGACGGCACCGGGGAATCCTCCCATTCCGATTCCGCCATCCAGACTGGCAGGTCGGCCGCGTCGGTGCCGGCGATCCAGTCTCCATCGGGTGAGAGGGAAGGGAATTCCAGGACGCCTTCGATGGTGGTCCAGGGTTGGCCGGGTCGGCCGAAGGCGGCGCTGTTGGTGGAAACGATCCAGCAACGGCCGTCGGCGCCGATCTGCGCATGGCCCGGGAGTGGGAGCGGGTCCGAGCGGATGAGGCTGGCATTCCAGCGCGTACCGTCAGGGGAGAGCTGGAGTCCGAGTTCCAGCCGTCGCTCGCCGGCGACGGCCCAGAGCCCCTGTCCGTTCTCGGTCCACGAAATGGCCTGGCCCGCCGGTGCGGGCCATTCGAGCACCGGCATCCCACCTCGGACCGCATGGAGCCGGATGGCGTCGAAGGACGCGGTGGCGATCCATTGCCCGTCCGGGGAGAAGGCGGCGGCGGCGGGGCCGATGTTGTCGTCGGTGTCGATCGGGGGCGGCGGTTCGTGGCAGACGGTCCATCCGGTCGGCGGGATGAACTCGAGCAGCTCGAAACGTTCCGGGTTGCGCCAGCCGATCCAACGCCCGTCCCGCGACCAGAGGATGCCCACGCCCCAGCCACGGTGTTCCGCGAGCAGGGTGCCGGTGGACCAGTTCCAGATGCGGGCCTGACGGTCCCGGGCGGCGGAGAGCAGCCAGGCGCTGTCGGGGGAGAACGCCACGCCGTACATGACCCGCTCATGTCGCGCGAGCACCCTCAAGGGCCGGTCCGGTTCGGAGACCTTCCAGATGTAGGTCTGGAAGTCGGAGGCGACCGCGAGCAGCGAGGCGTCCGCGTTCCACATCACGTGACGCGCCTGTTCCGCGGGCGGAAGCAGGATCCGGTGGGCGACGGAATCGGTCCGGAGGTCGACCAGGGCGACCTGGTTCGTGTCGGAATCGTGCGCGGCGATCCAGCGTCCATCCGGGCTCGCCACGAAACCGTCCATCATCAGCCCGATGGGGATCCGCCGATGCGGTGCGTCGTGGCCGAGCGGGATCAGCTCTCCGGACCGGTCGTTCCGTCCCACGGCCAGCCAGCGTCCGTCCCGCGTGAAGTCCCGCGCCATCCAGACCGGGTCGAGGCGCACGCTGACGACCGGTGGTCCACCGGAAACCGGGAGCACATGCATCACGTTCGAGGAGTCCCTCGCGAGCAGCCATCGGGCGTCGCCGCTGAAGGGGTCGACGTAGTTCAGTCCCAGTCCCGGCGCCGGCGGGTCGAGGCGGCGGACGCGGCTGCCGTCGGAGGTCCGGACGACCTCGACAGAGCCGTCCGTGCGGGCCTGTGCGAAGAGCGTCACGGAATCGTCGAAGATCCCGCGGCTGTGTCCGCCGCCGGGCGTGTGCTCCCAAGTCCGGACGGTGCGAAGCGCCGGGATCATGAGGGCGGCGATGGCCTCGTCACGGAGTTCCGGGGAGCCCGGCCTCAGCGCCGCGGCGCGTTGGAGCACGTCCAGGGCGGACTTCCGGCGGTCGGGAAGCGAGGAGAAGCGGGTGGCCTGGGATTGGGCGAGGAGCAGGCCCAAACGGTCCTCCTCGGAACGCCGCAGGTTCTCGCGGGCCTGCCGTTCCTGGGAACGGACGACGGTGAGCGCCGCGGCGACGATCCCGAGCAGCACGATTCCGGCGGCCGCGGCACGGCGGGCGGTCTTCATGCGGCGCTCGAGGTTCCGAAGTCGGCGGACCGACTGCCCGCCCCGGAGCAGGGCCAGCTCGGAGGCCAGGATCGCGGCGTCGGCGTGTCGGCGTGCCGGGTCGTTCGAGCAGAGCTGGAGGATGATCTCCAACAGTTCCCACTGGGCCTCATGGCCCGGGGCGGTCCAGTCGGGCGGCGAAGCGGGGAATCGGGACAGTTCGTTCCCGGTGGCGGCCTCGTAGAGCACCTTGCCCAACGCGAAGAGATCCCCACGCGGGCTTCCCGGTCCCTCGGGTGGGATGTAGCCGGTGGTGCCCACCAGCGTGGATCCTTCCCGCGCCTCGCCCACCAGACCGATGTCGGCGAGACGGGCGCGGCCGTTGACGAAGATGATGTTGGAGGGTTTGACGTCCCGGTGGACGAGGCCGGCCCCATGCAGTCGGCTGAGGCCCTCGGCGATGGCCAGGCCGGCCTCGACGCAATCCGCGACGGGAAGCCGCCCGGCGCGCCTGAGGTCGGACCGGAGGGTGCGGGGCTCGTAGTCCCGCGAATACCCGTCGGAACCCGCCTGCGCGCCGACGGCGGGATCCACCGGATCCGCGAGTTCCATCACGTAGTAGAAGAATCCGGCCTCGTCGTCCCGCCCCACGTGGAGCACCTGGACAAGTCCGCCCGAGGTGCGGGAGATCGGCTCGTACCGACGGATGCCGGCGAACTCGCGCTCGTAGGGGACGGGCGTCTCGAAGGCGTCGCGCCGCACGATCTTAACGGCCCTGGGCGTGCCCATGATGTTGAAGGCCAGCCAGACCTCGCCGTAGCTGCCGCGTCCGACGATGCGGACGAGCCGGTGGTCCGGGATCGCCGGCGCGGGACGCGAGAAGGGGTCGTGTGGGTTCACCGTGGGTCGAGTCTCTCGCGGGCCTTCTCCAGTTCCACGCGCAGGCGTTTGCCCACGCGATGCTTGGCGAGATAGACGCTCATGGCGGAGGTCTGGAGGTTCGCCGCGACCCGCGCAAGCGGGACTTCCTGGAGCACATGCATCTCGTACATCAGGTACTGCTTCTCGGCGACCTGCCCGCGGACGGCGGCCAGCGCGCTCTGGAGCAGGTGCGACTCCCACTCCTCAAGCCACACCCGGTCCAACGGCGACGGGTTCGGGTCGCAGTGGTCCTCCTGCTCGCCGGTCCGCGTCGGCGATTCGGCCATGGCCTCGAACCGTTCGGACCAGCGGGCCTGCCGGCGTCGGACGTCGATGATCCGGTTCTTGGTCACCACCAGCAACCACGACTTGAACGAGCCGCGTCCCGGTTCATACCGGAACTCCTTCACGTTCCGCGCGAGCGAGATCATCACCTCCTGGACGACATCCTCGGCATCCGCCTCCGACAACCCGGCCCGACGGGCGAAGGAGAAGATGAGACGCCAGTAGCGGTCGAAGAACTCCCGCCACGACCGGTCGTCGCCGTTGTCCTGGAGACGTTGGAGAAGGCTGGCACGCGTGCGGAACGTCGGGTCCTCGTTCGGGTTCATGGGCCCCGATCGTGCCGGGCCGGCGCGACACGACCAACCGGCGGCCGACGCCCGTGAGCGTGGGAGGCCCTACCAGACGCCGAGGGTCCCGAGCACCGCGCGGGTCCGTGGGACCTCGTGGGTGCGGAGCAGGTCCGTGCGTCCCAGCGAGGCCAGCACGGCGAAGAAGGGTTCCGCGCTGCGGACCTCGTCCTCGAAGCACTCGAAGGCGTGCGGCAAGGCGTGGCACGTCGGGAAGCCCAGCGTCCGGAGACGGAACGTGTTCAGGAAGACCCGCATCTGGTGGCGGATGCGCGTCGCGGAATCCCCGAGGTTCCGGTAGTAGAATCCGAGTCCGGGGTCGATCCAGAGCTTGGTCACGCCGTTCCGCTGGGCCGCTTCGATCTGTCGCGCGAAGTGGTCGTGCAGGCTCGCGGCGGGATCCGCACCCAGGTCGAGGTCGCCGACCTGTCGGACGTTGTCGCCCTGGACGTGGCACAGGATCACCGCGGCGTCGTGGTCGGCCACCATCCGGAACATCTCGTCGCTCCGGTCGTTGCCGGTGAGGTTCAGGACCGCGGCCCCGGCCTCCAGGCAGGCGCGGGTGACGGTCGGATGGTAGGTCTCCACCGAGACCAGATGCCCTTCGGAGGCCAATTGGCGCACCACCGGGAGCAGCTTGGAGTTCTGGGCGGCGTCATCGACCCGGGCCGCATGGGCCAACGTGGATTCGGCGCCGATGTCCAGCAGCGCGGCGCCTTGGGCGGCGAGGACCCTTCCGCGCCGGATCGCCGCGTCGGCCGTGAGCACGACGCTTTCGCGGTACCACGAGTCGGCCGAGAGGTTGATCACGCCCATCAGTTCGGGACGCGCGTTGCCGTCGAAACGGCGGCCGCGCAGATCGAAGGAGGCGACCCGGGCCTTCAACGATTCCGCATGGGTGGTGGCCAGTTCCGCGAGGTTTTCGAGACGCAGCATGGGCGCAAGTTGGGGTGAACCGGTCGCGCGTCAACGGCTGGAGACGGGCGCGGATGCCAGCAACCGCTTGAGGAACCGTCCCGTGTGGCTGGCCGGAGTCGCGGCGACCACCTCGGGCGGGCCCTCGGCGAGGATGCGTCCGCCACCGGCGCCGCCCTCGGGACCCAGGTCGATGACCCAGTCGGCCACCTTGATGACGTCGAGGTTGTGCTCGATGACGACCAGGGTGTTTCCGGAGCTGCGCAGCTTGAAGAGGACCTCGAGCAGCTTCGCCACGTCGGCGAAATGCAGGCCGGTCGTCGGCTCGTCGAGGAGGTACAGGACGCGTCCGCTCTGACGACGGGACAGTTCCGCGGCCAGTTTCAGGCGCTGGGCCTCGCCGCCGGAGAGCGTCGTCGCCGACTGGCCCAGCCGCAGGTACCCGAGGCCGACCTCTGCGAGCGTGAGGCATGGGGCGTGCAGCTTGGGAACCGCCCGGAAGAAGTTCACCGCCTCGTCGACGGTCAGCTGGAGGACGTCGGCGATGTTGAGTCCCTTGTAGGTGATCTCGAGCGTCTCCCGGTTGTAGCGCTTCCCGGCGCAGGCCTCGCAGGTGACGTAGACCGGCGGGAGGAAGTGCATCTCGATCTTCAGCACGCCGTCGCCCTCGCACTTCTCGCAGCGTCCGCCCTTCACGTTGAAGCTGAAGCGCCCCGCGTCGTAGCCGCGCACCCGCGCCGCCGGCACCGAGGAGAAGAGGTCGCGGATCTCGTTGAACATCCCGGTGTAGGTGGCCGGGTTGGAGCGGGGCGTGCGGCCGATCGGGGTCTGGTCGACGACGACGCACTTCTCCAGCAGCTCGAGGTTGCGGATCTCGCGGTGCGCGCCCGGACGTTCCTTCGATCCGTACCACTGACGGAACACGGCTCGACGGAGGATGTCGTCCACCAACGTCGACTTGCCGCTGCCGCTGACGCCGGTGACACAGGTCATCGTCCCCAGCGGGATGCGGACGTCGACGTTCCTCAGGTTGTTCTCGGTCGCGCCGAGGATCTCGATCCATCCCTTGTCCTCGCGCGGCCGGATCCGTTGGCGGGGAACGGGGATCGAGAGGTCCCCGGAGAGGTAGCGTCCGGTGACCGACTTCGGCGCGGCCATGATCTCGGAGGGCGTGCCCTGGGCCACGATCTCGCCGCCCCGGGTGCCCGCGCCGGGCCCCATGTCCACGACGTGGTCGGCGGCCCGGATGGTGTCCTCGTCGTGCTCGACCACGATCACCGAGTTCCCCGCGTCCCTCAGCCGGCGCAGGGTTTCCAGCAGACGCTCGTTGTCCCGCTGGTGCAGGCCGATGCTGGGTTCGTCGAGGATGTAGAGCACGCCGACGAGTCCCGCGCCGATCTGGGTCGCGAGCCGGATGCGTTGCGCCTCGCCCCCGCTCAGCGTGCCGCTCTCACGGTCCAGGGTCAGGTATCCCAGGCCGACCTCGATCATGAACCCCAGGCGCTTGCGGATCTCCGCCACGACCTCACCGGCGACCTTGCGCTGGTAGTCGTTCAACACCAGTCCGCCGAGGAACGCGTGTGCGCCGTCGATCGAGAGCGCGCAGAAATCGGCGATGCTGTGGCCCGGCACAGGCGACTTGGGATTCCGGACTTCGGAGTTCGGACCGGGAAGCGTGATCGCCAAGGCCTCGGGCTTGAGGCGCCTTCCGCCGCAGGCGTCGCAGGGATGCAGCGTCATGTAGGCCTTGAGACGGTTGCGGGTGAACTCGCTCTCGCTCTCCTTGTAGAGGCGCTCGAGGTTCGGAAGGACCCCTTCGAACGGCTTGCTCGTCTTCTTCGGCGCACCGCCGGACATGAACCAGAACTCGACCTCTGCGGTTCCGGTCCCGTGCAGCAGCTTCTGCTTGAAGGTGTCGGACAGCTCCTTCCACGGACGGTCCATCGGCGTGGCGCAATGCGTCGCGACGCCCTTCAGCAGGCCCTTGTAGTAGCTGACCATCTTCTTGCCCCCCATCCGCCGGTACGGCTGCACGGCGCCGTCGTCGAGGGACTTGGTCTCGTCGGGGACGATCAGCGCCGGATCGAACACCAGCTTCTGGCCGAGGCCATGGCAGACCGGGCAGGCGCCCTTGGGGGAATTGAACGAGAAGTGCTGGGGCGTGGGCGTGTCGAAGGAACGGCCGGTGGACGGCGAAAACATCCTCGTGGAGTGCAACGTCTCGATCCATGGACCCGTGGGCTGGTCGGGATCCTGGTGCAGCGTGCGGAGACGTCCCTCGCCCCAGCGCAGCGCCGTCTCCACCGAGTCCGCCAGCCGCACGCGGACGCCCTCGGCCACGACGATGCGGTCCACGACGGCCTCGATGGTGTGCTGGGACTTGGCGTCGAGACGGACCGGGTTCTTCGGGTTGAGTTCCTGGATCTGGCCGTCGACGCGCGCGCGGACGAATCCTTCCCGCTGGAGCCGTTCGAGCACGTCGCGGAACTCGCCCCGCTGCTCCTCCACCACGGGAGCGAGGAGCATCAGCCGGGTCCGCGGCGGGAGCAGCGCGATCCGGTCCACGATCTCGGAGGCCGACTGGCTGGACATGGGCATGCCGGTGTCCGGGTCGTGGGGTTGGCCGAGGTTGGCGTAGAGCAGCCGGAGGTAGTCGTAGATCTCGGTGGTCGTCGCGATGGTCGAGCGCGGGTTGGTGCCGCTGGTGCGCTGCTCGATGGCGATCGCCGGGGAGAGGCCCTCGATGTGGTCGACGTCGGGCTTCTGGAGCTGGTCGAGGAACTGGCGCGCGTAGGCGGAGAGCGACTCGACGTACTTGCGCTGTCCCTCGGCGAAGAGCGTGTCGAAGGCGAGGGAGGACTTGCCGGAGCCGCTGGGCCCGGTGAAGACCACGAGCCGGTCGCGCGGGATGACGAGCGACAGGCTTTTCAGGTTGTGCTGCCGCGCGCCGACCACGCGGATGACGTCCTTCGACATGGCCAGTGAGGAGAGCACGGATGCGCCGGAAGGCGAAACGGGGAATCGCGGCCTCCACGGAACGGTTCCAAGGGAGCGGACTCAGACCTCACGCAAACGCGCCAAGCCGCGAAGGGGAAGGCGGTTTCAGGGCCGTAGCCGGACGGATCCTGGACATCTCCCGGTGCCGTATGCCCGAGCCGGACGATGGATCTGATCCAAACGTGTTAGGAGTCGTAGCCAGGCGAGGCACCGAAGCCCGCCCGTGAGAGAGGCAGTGGCGGTTCGCGCGAGCGTCGTGGAGTGCGCGAGTCCCCTCGCGCTTTTGGAGGTGAACACGATCTGACGTTGATTCTGACCGATTGCCGATAGGCCAGAGAACGTGACCCATTGGAACTCGGAACGAAGCTGGCCAAACAAGGTCCGAACTCGCCCATTCCCCGCGGGCGAACGCATCAGCCCATCGGCACGTCGCGGAGGAACCGGGGCTTTCGGCGGGCTTGGGTGGCCTGCTCGAAGGCGTGGCCGAAGCCCAGCAACGGACCTTCCGTCCAGCGGGCGCCGAAGAAGGACAGGCCGACGGGCAGTCCACCCACATAGCCGGCGGGGACGGTCAGGTGCGGACAGCCGGCGATGGCCGGCAGGCTGGTGCAGCCGCCCACGTAGTGGTCGCGGTTGACCGGGTCGATGTGGGTTGGCGGTGCGCCGGAGGGCGCGAGGAAGGCGTCCAGCCGGTGTTGGGCCATCACGCCTTCGATGCACTGGTTCCGGGCGCGGTCACGACAGCGGTCGCGGAGACGCCGATGTTCCGCCTCGGAAAGCTCGGGGTCCTTCCCGGCCTGGAGGAGGATCTCCTGTCCGAACACCGACAGCTCCCGGTCGGCGTGGGCGAGGTTGAAGGCGATCAGGTCGGCAATGGATCGCACCCGGACCGTGTCGTCCCGGGTGGCGAAGTACGCGGCGAGTCCCCGTCGGAACTCGTGCAGCATCACGCGGAAGTTGCCCTCGTGGATCGCCTCGTGGTTGGGGAACTCCACCGGGTCCACCAGCTCGGCGCCGAGTTCGCGGAGGACCCCGAAATGGCCTTCGATGAGGCGGTCGACCTCGGGGTGGTAGCCGAAGTACTGCCGGGCCACGCCGATCCGTTTTCCACGCAGCGAATCGGCCTTGAGGAACGACGTGTAGTCCGTGTGGAGGTGGCCCGCGGCCTCGGCGGTCGCCGGATCCTTCGGGTCGATTCCGGCGAGGATTCCCAGAAGGGTCGCCGCATCGGCGACGGTGCGGGCCATGGGGCCGGCGGTGTCCTGGCTTTCGGCGATGGGGATGATCCCGGATCGGCTGACCAGTCCGACGGTGGGCTTGAGCCCGACGATGGAGCAGGCCGCGGCTGGGGCGATGATGGAGCCGTTGGTCTCGGTGCCGACGGCGACCGGGCAGTAGCCGGCGGCGACCGCGGCGGCGGAACCCGCGCTGGATCCCCAAGGCGTCCGCGCCAGGGCGTACGGGTTGCGCGTCTGTCCGCCCGTGGCGCTCCAGCCGCTGACCGAGCGGCCGGAGCGGAAGTTGGCCCATTCGCTGAGGTTCGCCTTCCCGAGGATCACCGCGCCCGCATCGCGCAGGCGGCGGACGACGAAGGCATCCTGCGAAGCGAACGTCCCCGCCAACGCCAGCGAACCGCCCGTCGTGGGCATGCGGTCGGCGGTGTCGATGTTGTCCTTAACCAGCACCGGCATGCCGTGCAGCGGGCCGGTTGCGCGGCCGGACTTCCGCAGCGCCGAGAGTCTTCGGGCCTCGGTCATCGCGTCGGGGTTGGTCGCGATGACGGCATGCAACGCCGGCCCTTCCCGATCCAAGCGGGCGATCCTTTGGAGGCAGAGCGCGACCAGCTTCTCCTCGGAGACCGTCCCCGAGGCCAGCGCCGACCGCAGATCGGCCAAGGTCCGATCCTCCCACGCCATCCCGTTCCGGCCGTCGGAGCGGCATCCGCCCGTGAACAGGCCCGCCAATCCGAGGGCGGCCGAGGAGGCGAAGTCGCGGCGGCTCCAGCCACGGTCTGGGGGAAGTGGATCGTGCTGCGGGTTCATCGAAGGCCTGCGCTGCACTCGCGGATCGAGGCGTCGAGGATCGCCAGCGCCTGCTTCCATTCCTCGCGTGAGAGGTTCACCGGCGGCGTCAGCGTCAGCATGTGGCCGCGGGTGGTCTTGAAGTTCAGTCCACGACGCAGCGCCGCGTACATGACCTCGTCGGCGAAGCCGTGCGGTGCGCCGGTCACGTCCACGCCGAGCATCAGGCCGAGACCGCGGACGCCGTGGATGACCGGGTGGCGTTCGGCGAGTCCTCGGAGGTCCTCGAGCGCCTCGGCGCCGAGGCGTGCGGCGTGTTCGGGGAGGCGTTCGTCGCGGAGGATGTCGAGGGTGGCGAGGCCGGCGGCGGCGGAGACGGGGTTCTTCTCGTGGGTGAAGTGGCCGAGCGAGGCCGAGGCCACGGTGTTGAACTCCTCCCGGGTGAGCACGGCGGCGAGCGGCATCACGCCGCCTCCGAGTCCCTTGCCGACGACGAGCAGGTCGGGTGTCACGCCGAAGTGCTCGCAGGCGAACATCCTTCCGGTGCGGCCGAGGCCGATGGGGATCTCGTCGAGGATGAGCAGGGCGCCATGGCGGTCGCAGGCGGCCCGGATGCGCTTCCAGTAGTCGGCGGGCGGGATGGAAGGCGTGCAGCGCAACGTCTCGCCGATCACGGCGCCGATTCCGGGCTCGCGTCCGAGGACATACTCGACGTAGTCCGCGCAGCTGAGGCTGCACTCGCGTCCGCAGCGGAAGGGACAGCCGCTGGGTTCGCAGGGCGGGACGTGTTCGGCGCCGGGGAGAAGCGGGCCGACCCCTTCGCGGAACTGGGCCTCGCCGCCGACGGAGATGGCATCGAGCGTGGCCCCGTGGAAGGAGTCCCAGAGGGAGATGGTCTTGAAGCGGCCGGTGACGAGCCGGGCGAGCTTCAGCGCCATGCTCATGGCGATGGTGCCGGCCGGGGCGAAGAGCGTCCGGGTGAGTCCGGCCGGTGCGATGGCGGTGAGGCGGCGGGCGAGCTCGACGGCCGGGGCGTTGGTGTAGCGGCGGGTGCAGAAGCTGAGGTCGTCGAGCTGCCGCTTGACCGCCTCGATCACGCGCGGATGCGCGAAGCCGACCTGGTGGACGTTGTTGCCGTGGAAGTCGAGGTAGCGCCGTCCCTCGGTGTCGACCAGCCAGGAGCCCTCGGCGTGGGACAGGGCGTTGAGGCAGGGCGTGGAGAGCGACTGGTGGAGGAAGTGGGCCGCATCGGCCTCCAGCAGCGCCCGGGTTCCGGGACCGATCTTCTCCGCGATCCAGCGGGCCCTCGGCGCCGCCGTGTTGACGTCGCCTTCCATCGCCCTCGGGTGGCTCGTGCTCATCGCCCGAAGGCTTCACGAACAGGCCGCCCAATCCAAGCCCCCGGGGCCTTGATCTTGAGCGCGTGGAGGACCGTCGGCGCCGTGTCGTAGGTGTTCACCGGGCCGCGGATCTCATGGCCGCGGGCCACGCCGGGTCCGTGGACGATCCATGGGATCTCCAGTTCCTCGATCGTCGGACCGCCATGCTTGGTTCCCACGCCGCCGTGGTCCGCGGTGATCAGCACGAGGGTGGAGTCGGCGATGCCGGCGTCCTTCAAGGCCTGCATCAGGTCTCCGATGAGGGTGTCGACCATGTCCACCGTCTTGGAGTACTGCGGCGACTTCCAGCCGAAGGTGTGGCCGGCGTGGTCCACGTCGTCGAAGTGCACGAACAGCAGGGTCGGCCCGTTGGTGCGGATCACGTCGGCGGCGGCCGCGGCGGTCAGGGGCGATCCCTTGACGTGGGCGACGAGGTCGACGCTGCGGCGTTCCACGAGGCGGCCGAAGCCGTCCCAGTCGTGGACGACCGCGATGCGGGCCTTCCTCCGCGCCTCGCGGACCGACCGGAACATCGTCGGGAAGAGTCCGTCCGGTCCCTTCTCCAGGGCGGGGATCTCGAACCGGTTGGTCTCCCATTCGTTGGAGGTGATGCCGTGCTGTTCGGGGCCGGCTCCCATGATCATGGAAGCCCAGTTCGGGCTGCTCGAGGTGGGCATCACGCCGCGGGCGCGCAGGGTCCATGAGCCCTCCCGCATGAGGCGGTGCATCACCGGGGCGTTGCTGGGGTTGAAGGCCAGCGAACCGAGGCCGTCGCAGCCGATCACGAGGACGTGTTCGACGGCGGCCCTGGCGACGGTGGCGGCGAGCAGGAGGAGGATCGGCAGGAGTCGCTTCAAGGGGGGCGGAAAAGAAGAGGCGCCGGTGATCCTGGGGACCACCGGCGCCATGGCAATCAACCGTCGGTGACAACGGTGCGAAACCGTTCAGGGAACGGGGACCAGCTGGCCGCGGACCTCGCCGCCCGGGACGCCGTCCGGAGCGGCGGAGTGGACGTTGAAGTACACGTTGCCGGCCGCGGCCGCGTCGAACAGCGCGGTCGAGGCGGCGGCGTTTCCGGTGTAGGACCCGGTGCGGCCCGGGGTGCCGTCATGGACGAGTCCGAGCATCACGCCCGCGGAGGCCTCCAGGCCGGCCGGTCCATGGAAGTGGGCGGCGGTGGTGGTGGCGCGGAGGTTCCGGTACTCGACGTAGTAGAACACGCGTCCGGCCTCGAAGGCGGCGATGCCCACGCCGGAGCCGGGGGTGACGACCGGGGTCGGGCGTTCGGCGGCGCCCGTGAGGGTGGCCTTGAACAGGCGGACCGAGTTGGTGGTGCCGCCGGTCACGCGGAAGAACAGCTCGGTGCCGAGCAGCGGCAGCGTGGCCGAACGGTTGGTGGTGGTCAGGATGTTGACCCAGGCGTCGTTGAGGTCGCCCGTGGCCTGGAGGAGGAACGGTCCGACGCCGCCGGTCCAGCTGACGGTGACCTCGCCGTTGGCGATGGACGCCGTCAGGACGGAGGCGGACGGGGCCGGCGTGAGGAGCGGGGTTCCGGCGCGGTTGGCCTGGAACAGCGTGGCGACCTCGACCGCGGACAGGGAGCGACCCCAGATCGCGAACTCGTCGATGCTGCCCTGGGAGGAGACGCCGCCGCCGTCGGTGTAGGTGCCCGTGCCGTCCTGGCCGATGTTCATGGCCAGGGTGGTGTCGGGTCCGGTTCCGGCGGGCGAGATGTCACGGGTGTCGAGCAGGTTGCCGTCGACGTAGGTCGAGGCGACGCCGGCGGGATCGAAGGCGACCACCACGTGGCGCCAGGCGCCTCCGTTGAAGAAGCCGCCGGCGCTGTCGTAGTCCCTGCGGGCCGGACGGGGGTCGCCCTTGCTCCGGTAGTTCCACTGGATGCGGCCGTCCCCTGCGGTGGCGAGGATCCAGCCGTCGTTGCTGCCGCTGTTCCAGTTCTTGTTGCCCACGAAGCCCGGGTCTCCGGTCCAGGCGTCCAGCTTGGCCCAGAACGCGACCGTGAAGGCCTGGGTCGAGGTCAGGAAGTTGGAGCCGAGCGTGGCGTAGTTGAACGAGGAGCCGTTGGCGGCGCTGGCGAAGCCGAGGGAGCCGGAGCCGAGCCTGCCGGCGGTGAAGGTCGGCGCGCCGACCGGGGAGGCGTTGTTGCCGCTGCCCGAGGCGTCGGCGTAGCTGCCGTCGAAGGGCAGGTAGGTGCGGAGGCCCGTGCGGACCGTGGAGAGGTCGGGCAGGATCGCCGGGATGGTGACCACGGCGACGGAGCTGGTGACGGAGCCGCCGGCGTTGGAGGCGACCAGGACGTAGTTGCCAGCCTGTCCGGCGGTGACCGTGGACAGCGCGAGCGAGCTGTTGGTGGCGTTCGGCACCGGGGTCGTGCCGAGGTACCACTGGAGGCCCACGCCGACGCCGGTGACGGTCGAGGTCAGGGTTCCGCTCTGGCCGGCGACGACGGTAGCGGAGGCCGGCTGCACGGTGATCGCCGGCGGCGCCACCTGGGTGATCGAGTAGAAGCCGACGTTGTCGACGCCGAAGTACCAGCTGCCGGTGCCGGCCTGCGCGAAGCGGAGGCGGACGCGGGACTGGTTGTCGGCGCCGGGGAGGCGGAAGATCTCGACGCGCTTGCCATCGATCGAATCGTCATCTCCGCGGGGAGCGATGAACGCACCCAGCTCGGCGGTGATGGGGGCCGCGATGAACGAACCGTAGGTGCCGCCGGCCTGCTCGCCAGTCAACGGGTCGGTGTAGGTCGCGGTGTCGGTCTGGGGGGCGTTGAAGGTGGCCACGGCGTCCACGGCGCCGTCGGTGCGGACGATGTCGCTCGGGGCGAGGTAGTAGACGACCGGACGCCAGGAGGTGCCGCCGTCGATGGAATACTCCACGGCGCCGATGCTGTCCTGGTTCTGCTCGTAGATGCTGTTGAACGCGAGGTAGACGTTGGTCTTGCCGCTCAGGTTGTAGTCCGGGGAGAAGAGGTACTGGACCTGGCTTCCACCGCGGTTGTCGGACTCGGCGTAGGCGAACCGGCTGTCGACCAGCTGGGTCACGACCTGGTTGTTGACGACCTGGAAGGAGACGGCCAGGCGGCGTTCCGAGTTCCACGAAGCCGACAGCACGCGGGCGCGGCTGATGGTGGTCCATCCGAGATAGGAGTCGGAGCGCGGATCGTTGAGGTCGAACACCCCGGTGCCTCCGGTGGTGTAGTTCACCTCGGACCATCCGGTCGGGAGCGTTCCCTCCTCGGCGGATTCGAACGTCTCGATCGCGATGGGCGTGGGCAGGGCGATGTTCTGCCAGCTGCGCACCACGAAGGAGAAGGTGTTCGTGGTGGTGGTGGGCGTCGGGGCCGTATCCGAGTAGATCACCGTGTAGGTGTTGGTCGAACCTGACGGCAGGAGCGTGGTCCGTTCCAGGGTCACCGTGGAGTTGGACGTCGTGTTGACGATCACCGGGGTGGTCGCCGCGCCGTTGAGCAGCAGGCGGATCGAGGCCGGGTTGACCGTGCGGGAGAAGTTCCCGAGGACGACCTGGATCGGCGTCGAGGGAAGCACGTTCACCGCGCCCGCAGTGGGGGTCTGGGACGTGATGGCGATTCCGGTCGGCTCGGGGATGGAGACGATGTTGGTGCCGCCGCGGCCGAAGGAGTAGATGCGGGCGATCTCGGAGGCGGAGACCTCACGGCGCCAGAGGCCGAAGTCGTCGATGCCGGTGTTGGCGTGGTTCACGCCGCCGCCGCCGTCGGTATACTGGCCGGTGCCGTCGTTGCCGATGTTGACCGCGAGCTCGGGTATCGAGTCGGTGTCCACCGTGCTGGGCGCGGTGTCGACGGTGGGACGGGCGTCCGTCTGGTTGATCAGCTCACCGTTCACGTAGGTGCTGATCTTGCCCGTGCGCTTCACGGTCATGGCGATGTGGGTCCACACGCCGGCGGGAAGGGCGCCCCCTGGGCCGTCGAAGTCGCGGCGGCCGGTGGTTTCCTCCTTGTAGTTCCACTGCACGCGGCGGTCGCCGTCCGTGGCGAGGACGTAGCCGAGGTTGCCGCCGCTGTTCCAGTTCTTGTTGCTGAAGAACGAGGGGTCGCCGGAGAAGCCGTTCAGCTGGACCCACATGGCGACGGAGAAGTCGGTGGAATCGCCGAAAAGGACGTCGGGAACGTTGCCCAGGGAGACGTAATTGCCCTGGACGCCCGGTTCGGGCGTATTGCTGACAAACACCGCCTGGCCGAGCGTTCCGGCCGCGAAGGTGGGGGTGTTGACCAGCGAGCCGTTGTTGCCCCGGCCGCTGTTGTCGTTGGGATTGCCGTCGAACGGCAGGTGGACGACGAGGTCATCACGCAGCGCCGCGAACGTGGTGGTCGGCGCGAGGCCGGCCACGGACAGCGCCGCGATGGCCGCGAGTTGTCGAATGCTTGGTTTCATGGTGGGTGTTATGGATCTCTTAACGGAAAAGGGTGTGGTTCTAAGTCGTGCTACTTGCGGGCCCGGTATTGTTCGATCGCGCTTTGGGCGGCGGCATCACCGGCGGCGGCGGCCTCGGCGAGCTTCTTGAGCGCATCCTGTTGTGCCTTGAGGGCGGCGGCTCGGTCCGCGGCGTTGATGTCCGCCCGGGCCGCGGCGGCCTCGGCGAGCCTCAGGGCGTCTTCGGCGCTGTTCGTGGCGCCCCGTGCGGCATCGAGGATGGCCCGGCTTTCCGCCGAGGTGTCCTTGACCTCCGGGATCTCCCCTTCCTTGGAACAGGCGGACAGGAGGGCTGTGGCGGCGAGGAACGCGGCAATGCGTGGGAATTGGCTAGGCATGTTCTTCATCGTGGCGTCAAGAGGGAGGTCTCTCCGGTGTACCAGCGGTAATCGACCCCAGGACCGGTCGTGTAGGGAATCGGAGAGACATTTCCCGGTGCCCAGAGTGTGTTGCACTTGCGGCTGTGGCGGAACCATTCGTACTCCAGCTTGGTCCCGGGATACAGCGGCTTCAGGTCCTGCCTCCACTGGTTGAGATTGATGCTGGGACCGCCCGGCCACACGGCCAGCGTGTCGGATTCGCCGTCCATCCGCTGTTCCACGGCATCCTGCGCGTAGATGAGCGTCGAGGGATTTGCGAGGGCGCTGACCTTGAGCGGCCGTGCGATTCCCTGACGGGTGGCGTAGTCGAGGACCGCGTACTGGTTGAGTCCGTAGCTGGAATTCAGCCACCAATCCATCGGCCACTTCGGGCGGGAGGTGTCGTCCCGCCAGTCGTCGACCGTCCTCGCGCCCGGGCAGCGCCCGATCCTCTTGGCGCCGCCGAAATACCCGATGTAGGCGGTCGCCCAATAGGCCGCCGGATTCGTCGGGGAAAGGATTTCCTGCGAGGCCGGCGACAGCGTCCATTGGCCATCGTTCGGGGCCGAGCCGAACCGGTTGTGGAAGAAGTCGTTGTTGTCGTGCAGATACATCGTCGTGCCGATCGAGATCTGCCGGAGGTTGTTCATGCAGGCCGCCTGGGCGCCCTTGGCCTTGGCCGTGGCCAGCGCGGGAAGGAGCATCCCGGCGAGGATGGCGATGATCGCGATGACGACGAGCAACTCGATCAGGGTGAAGCCTCCTGAGCGGGTCCGGGCGGTGATGATTCGTTTGCCTTCTTGAAACGGCATCATTGGGGTGTATCCGGCGCCTCACGACCCGGCTAGGAAAATCCCTGACCGGCTCACGCTTCGGGAAACGGAATGCCATCGGCTTGGGCGAGCCTGCGTCCGATGGGTGTGCTTCGAGTATCGTTAACCAGATTTCATTGGTGGTCGGCATTCGGCAGAAGTGCCGCACCTGCTGCTGGTTCGCGGAGTCGGGAAAAACGGAAGTTCAATGAAAAGGAATCCTGAGGTCGCGGCCGGGGAAGCCCTGAAGTAGATCGGCGTCCAAGACCTTTGGTGCGTCTTTTGGCGCAACCGTGATTCCGGATTCGAGATGAACTGCCGTCCCGGATCACTTGCCCGAGGAGTAGGTCTCCAAGGCCTCGCGGGACCGTGCGTCGCCCTGGGCGGCGGCGGCGGCGAGTTTCGCCTTGGCCGCCACCATGGCCGCGGCCGCGGCTTCGCGCTGCTGCGGGGTCAGGTCGGGACGTCCGGAGAGATCCACCAGCGTGAAGAAGGCGCCCGGGGCGTCGCCGCCCCCGAGTGCGGAACCGGCGGCATCCGCCTGGCCGCGGACCTCGTCCGACGCCCCCTTGAAGGCGTCCTTGAGCGTGGATGGGGCCTGTTCCGCGGTGACGGCGGCCGGGCGCGCATCGCCGTCGGCTCCGCATCCCGCGGCGGACAGGATTGCCAAGGTCGTGATTCCGATCGCGAGGCGACGGAAGGATTCCGTGGGATTCTTCATGGCGCGGCCTGCAGGGGGGCTTCACCGGTGTACCAGCGGTAGTCGTAGCCGGTTTTCGAGTAGGGAATCGTGCTCGAGTGGCCGTCCATCCAGATGATCATCGAGCGGCGGCTGTGGCGGAACCACTCGAACTCCCACTTGAATCCGGGATAGAGCCCGGCGAGGGAGTACTTCCATTGGGTGAGGCATTCCGTGCGGCCGGGGAACAGGCCGGTCGAATCGTCGGCGCCTTCCATCTTCTGCTCGCCGGAGTCCTGCGCGAACAGGGTCGACGACGGATTCTCGAAGGAGCTGATCCGGCGTCGGACCGAGGAGTCGACTTCGGCGGGATTGCCACGGACGGGCGGATTCAGCACGTACTGGCTGATCCCGATGGAGGAGTTGAGCCACCACGAGGAAGGATAGGTCAGGCCGTCCTCACGCCATTCGTCCACGCGCTTGGCGGAAGGGCAGCGGAACATCTGACGTGGGCCCTTGAGGTAGTTGAAGTAGGCGATTCCCCAGTAGGCCTCGGAATGGTCGGAGGGAAGCAGGACCTCGGACTGCGGGCCGCTGGTCCACTTGCCGTGGTTCGGCAGGGAATAGCTGCCGGCGCTGCCGCGGTGGTGGTAGTACTCGACGTTGTCCTGCGCGTAGAGGGTGGTGGCCAACCCGATCTGGCGCGTGTTTCCGAGGCACTGGGTCTGGAGTGCCTTCGACTTGGCCTTGCCCAGGGCGGGCAGGAGCATTCCGGCCAGGATCGCGATGATCGCGATCACGACGAGCAGCTCAATGAGGGTGAATCCCCGGCGTCCGGGGTGCCCCGACGCGATGGCCGGGGACTTCGACTTCGACATGATCCTCAGCTAAGCAAATCCGTCGGTGGCCGCGAGCGACGTTCCGATGGCGGAGTTCACGGATCCTGTCGGATTTGTGACAAACCTGTCTCCGGCCCGGGCCCGAGGACCTTGGAAGTCGGGTCAGTCCGGCTTGGCGCCGGCGTGGCTGCGGGACCGTTCACGGCCCAGCCACCACCAGGAAACGGCCAGGAAGACCGGAACCAGCAATGCCAGTCCCAGGCCGCAGTCCAGGGTGAGGCGCGTCCACGCGGGCTTGGTCTTCGCGAAGGTCCGCTGGAGATAGAGCGACGCCGAGGCGAGGTAGCCCAGGGAGTCGGCGATCTGGATCAGGAACGACGCGGTGGCCACCTTGCGGGTGGCGGCGAGGAAGCGGTCGAAGAGGATGCTGTTGAATGGGACGTACCCGAGGTAGCCGCCGAGGCCGGTGAGGACCATCCAGGCGGACGGACCGATCATCCCCTTGGAGAAGGCCAGCGTGGAGCCTCCCACCAGGATGGAGCCGAGGGCGATGAGCACGTGATAGACTCCGAGCGCCTTCCAGTGGTCCCGGATGAACCAGAGTCCCGCCAAGGCCGCCAGGACGCCGATCCCCACCCAGGTCTCGACCCGGGCGAAGAACGCCGGGTCCGGCGGGTGGCCGAGTTCCTTGAGCACGTCGGCCATGAACGTGTCACGCAGGTCCCGGAAAACCGTGAGCAGCACATAGGGGACGATGAGGAACACCAGGATCAGGAGGTTCTCCCGGAGGAAGCGTCGGCGGGCCTCGGCGGACATGGGATCCCGGCGACTGCGGGTGACGACGTCCTCGGCGTTGGGCGGTGGCAGCAGGGCGAGTCCGGCAAGGCAGGCTGCGAGGAGCGGGACGAACACCAGGCCGGTGGCGGCGGGCATCCAGTTCTCGGCGACGCCGCCCTTCTGCATCAGGAAGACGCCGACGGACTTCGTCCAACCAGAGGCGAAGATGAAGCTCACGCTCATCCCGAGTCCGAGGAACTCGGTGACCCTTCGTCCCTCGAGGAATCCGAAGACGAGGCCCCAGATCATTCCGAGGGGAAGTCCGTTGATGAAGAGGCAGAGCACCCGGGCCCAGGTCGGGACGACCGGAAGGAGGGCCAGCGGCGCGAAGGCGAGGCCGATCAGGCCGGCGATGAGCGCGATGCGACGTCCGGCGCCGGCTTCGCTGACCACCTTGATCCCGAGGAACTTCGAGAGCGTGTACCCGAGGATCTGGGCGACCACGAGCAGTCCCTTCAGGTCGTAGCCCCCCACCGACTGGCCGGAGAATGTCGCGGCGGAGAAGGGCTTCCGGAAGGCGTACATCGCGGTGTACGCCCCGAACGCGGAGGCCACGGCGACCGCCGTGAACAGTGCCGGATGACGGTCCAGGAGGGCCGTGAAGCGGGAACGGACGCCGTCCGGTGCTGGGTTCATGAGGGTGGTCCGGGGATCAGGCCGGGACGATTTCCTCGGCGAGGCCGAACGAGAGCGTCATGCCGGCGCCGCTCAGGGCGTTGACGATGGTGACGCCGGGTTCCGGTTCGTGGACGAACTCGGTCTTCCCGGGGAGCTTGGCGTAGACGCCCATCCAGCGCTCGGCGACCCGGGCGTCGGGAAGCACCGCGAAGGTGTCGAGGTACTTCGCGACCAGGGCGTCGAGGCGTTCGTGCAGGAACGGATCCTGGGTGAGGCCGTAGTGGTGGGTGTCCCCGAGGATCACCTCGTTGGAGCCGTTCTGGGAGACCAGGACGTGGATGCCGTTGGCGATGTACTCCGGATGGGAGGCCTCGAACGCCTTGCGCAGGGCCGGGAGGGACGGGCAGGGGTTGAACGCGGCGTAGTGGAGCAGCGTGAGTCCGGCGCAGAGGGAAGGTCCGAGGCGCCAGGAACCGGCCTGGGGAGGCGTGCGCCACATCTGCAGCTTGCAGTTGGTGATCCCCGAGTCGCGGAAGACCGACGGGTAGAGGATCCGCAGTTCCGAGCCGGTGCAGACGTAGATGCGCTTCGCCTGGAAGCGTCCGGCGGCGGACCAGACACCGTGGTCCTCGACGCGGGAAACGGCGGCGTCGAAGCGGACGTCCACGCCGCGTTCCCTTGCGAGCCAGGCGAGCATCTTGGGCAGCGCCTCGCGTCCGTCGACAGTCGCTTCGTGCGGGCTCCAGACACCGCCGACCAGGCCTTCGCGGCGGACCGCGGCGCAGCGGACCGGCACCTCGTTGGCCTCCAGCCATTGGCCTTGGAAATCCGCAGGGGCGAGCCCGAGGAATTCGGTCAGGACCGCCTTCTCCAGCTCGTTGTGCGCGAGGTGGAGCGAGCCGTTGGCCGCGGCGTGGAAGCCCGCCTTGGGGGCGAGGTCCAGCCAGCGTTTCCGCGAACGCTGTGCGCGGTCCCACAACGGCCCCGCCTGCTGTCCCATGGGCCAGACCAATCCGAAGTTCCGGGTGGACGCGCCGATCGGACGTTCCTCGCGTTCGAGCACGGTCACGCGGCGTCCGCGTTCGGACTCGAGGGTGGCGATGGCGATGCCGACGATGCCGGCTCCGATGACGACGACATCGGTGTTCTGGACGGAACTCATGCTTTGTTTGCGGCTTGGGTACTTCCCGGAGGCCGGAATGTCATCCGTCCTGCGGTGGAACGGCCGAAAAATCCGGCGATCCTTGCCGGATCGTAACGGCGGCACCCTCCCGACGGGAAGCCGCGACACCTTCGGAATCGCCCCGGCCAAGGTTCCGATGCAGCATCGCCGGAAGTGGACCGCATCCTGGTCATCTCGCTCTCCGGAATCGGCGACACGCTCATGGCGACGCCGCTCTTCCACGAGCTGCGGCGCCAACATCCCCGGGCGCGCATCGAGGCCCTCGTCCTGTGGAAGGGGGCGCGCCAGGTACTCCTGGGCAACCCCCACGTCGACGAGGTGCATCAACATGACTTCCTCGGCGGTTCCCGGACCGGTTCCATCGCCTTCTGCCTGCGCCTACGGAAACGCCGCTACGACCTGTCGATCAACACCCACACCCAGGGTCGGCGCGGCTATCGGCTGATCGCCCGGTTGATCGGAGCCCGGGAACGCCTGAGCCACGAGTACGAGAACCAAGGTTGGCCTGACCGGTTGCTGGTCACCCGCTCCTGCCCCCAGGACTACGGGCTCCACGCGATGGAGAACAACCTGCGCCTGCTGGAGCGGATAGGACTGCGCCCGACGGATCCCGATCCGCGCTATGAGGTCTTCCTCGAACCTTCCGAGCGGGAATGGGCGGATCGGTGGTGCGCGGAAAACCTCGGCGGGGAAGGGCGCATGCTCGGCATCCATGTGGGATCCGGCGGCACCAAGAACCTGGCCCTGCGGCGTTGGCCGCTCGAGAACTGGGCCGGGCTGCTTCGCGCGCTTCCGTCCGTCCTTCCGGGGATCCGACCGGTGCTGTTCGGCGGGCCGGAAGAGGCGGCGCTGCACGCCGAACTCCGACGCTCCGGCGTCGCCTTCCAGGAAGCCAAGACCTCGACGCTGCGGGAAGCCATGGCCCTCGTCGCCCGCTGCGCGGGGTTCATCAGCGTCGACACGGTCTTCATGCACGTGGCCGCGGCCATGGAGGTTCCGCGTCAATGGGTCATCGAGACGCCGACCCTCAATCCTCCGGTCCACCCACGCCGTCGGGACTGGATCCGCATCCCGAACCCGGGCGTCGGGGGACGTCCCCTGGACTTCTACCGCTACGACGGGCGGGACATCGCCGGGAGCCCGGAAGAGCTGCGGCGGATCATGCGAAGCGTCACGGTCGACGACGCCCTGGAGTCCCTGCGGCGCGGACTCTGAGATCCCAGGCGGGCCCTTCGTTGCCGCTGGGTGCGTTGATGAGGGGCTCCGTCCCCCAACGGGAAATGGACGCGGCGTTGAGCGGTGGCCTGTCGCGATTTCGTCGGCTCAGTCCCTTGGTGCGATTGGGGGCGGTCCGAGGAGCCGGTCGATGCCCACCGCGATCCACGCCCCGATGCACGGGGCAGCCAGGTAGACCCAGAGGTGGGCGAGTTGTCCGGAGACGAGGGCGGGCCCCGTGGATCGGGCCGGGTTCATGGAGGCACCGCAGAAGGGCCCCGCGAACATCGCCTCGAGGCCGATCATGGCTCCGACGGCGATGCCCGCCGTGATTCCCTTTTCGCGGGCGCCGGTGGAGACCCGCAGGATCACCAGCATCAGGAACAGGGTGAGCAGGATCTCCATCGCCAGCGCAGACGTCGGGGTTCCGGCGGGCACCGTCGATCCGAGGCCCTTGTGGGTTGGAAAGAGGAGGCGAAGCACGGCCGAAGCCCCGAGCGCCCCGAGGAATTGTGCGGTGGCATAGCCGGGGACTTCCTTCCAACGGAAGCGTCCTGCAATCGCGAATCCCAAGGTGACTGCGGGATTGAAATGGGCGCCCGAGAGCTCGCCGAAGGCGTAGATCAACGTCAGCACCGCGAGCCCGAAGACCAGCGCGATGCCCATGCTGCCGAACGGATGGCCGTGGAGATCGTCCACGACCACCGCACCGGTTCCCGCGAAAACCAGGAAGAACGTCCCGAGGAACTCGGCGAGCAGGCGGTTCATGGTCGCGGATCAGGGCTTCACGGCGGAGATGGCCGCGGAGAGGAGGAAGTCCTCGACCCGGGAGCCCGGGAGCCATTCCCGGATGAAGCTCCGGGAGGAATCCTTCGGCTCGATCCGGACCGAGACGAAGCCGGCGCCCTGGAGCATCCGTTCGAGATCGGCAATGAGCGAGGCGCCGGCCATGCAGCCGGTGTAGGCGCCCCAATCCGCCCGGACATCGGCCGGGAGCACGGCGGTCGCCACGACGTCGGACACGGCGAGACGGCCGCCGGAGCGGAGGACGCGGAACGCCTCGCGGAAAACCCGGGGCTTGTCCGGGCTGAGGTTGATCACGCAGTTGGAGAGGATGACGTCGACCGAGTTGTCGGCGACGGGGAGCGCCTCGATCTCGCCCAGGCGGAATTCCACGTTGGCGTGACCGGCCTTGCGGGCGTTGGCGCGGGCCTTGGCCAACATCTCGTGGGTCATGTCCACGCCGATGACAGAGCCAGTGGGACCGACTTCGCGGACCGCCAGGAAGCAGTCGAAGCCGGCGCCGGATCCGAGGTCGAGCACGGTCTGGCCGGGCCGGAGGGAGGCGATTGCGTGCGGGTTGCCGCACCCGAGCCCGAGGTTGGCGCCTGCAGGGGCTGCGTCGGCCTGTTCCTTCGAGTAGCCGAGGCTCTCGGCGTCGGTCGAAAGCTCTCCACCGCAGCACCGTTCCTGCGGTGCACAGCAGCCGGAGTCGGCGGCAACCGCGTCCAAGGCGATCCTTCCGTAGCGTTGGCGGACCTGGTCGCGGATGGCGTCGGCGGGAAGCGTGTTGAGATCGATCGGGGTGTTCATCTTCGAAATGGAAAGCCGTTTGGGTTCGTCGGTTGGGTATGGCGGATCAGCCGCGCGCGGCGGCCTCGTCCTGGCGTCCGCGGGCATAGGCGGTGAAGACCGCGCGGATCTCGTCGCGCACACGCCGGAACACCGCGAGCTTCTCCTCCTCGGTTCCGACGGCATGGGCCGGGTCCTCGAACGGCCAATGGTGCCGGTTGAGCTGGCCCGGATAGACCGGACAGACCTGGTCGGCATGGCCACACACCGTGATCACCGTCTCGATCCGGTCCGCGAGGAACAGCTCCATGTGCTTGGACTGGTGCGCGGAGATGTCGATGCCGATCTCCCCCATGACCCGGATGGCGAGCGGATGGACGTAGCCGGACGGTTTGGATCCGGCGCTGACCACCTCGAAACGGCCCCGGGATTCCGCCCGGAGTATGCCTTCGGCGAGATGGCTGCGGCAGGAGTTGCCGGTGCAGAGGATGAGGATCTTCGGAAGCATGACGTCGCTCATGGATTCGGTTTCGTTCGGAAGTGGATCGCCGAGGGTTCCCGCGTTCCGGCACGCGGCCCCGATGGACAGCAGTCCTGGAGTCGGGCGGCGAGTCGGCGCTGGTCCTCGCAGAAGAGGGGGATCTCCCGGGTGCAGTCCTGGAGGCAGGCGAGGTGACGCCGCAACTCCGGGGGGGCGGGTTCGACCAGACGGTAGATCCGCCATTTGCCCTCACGCGTGGCGGTGACCAGGCCATGACGACGGAGATAGCCGAGGTGCTTCGACACGGCCACCTGGCCCATGTCGAGGACCTCCTGAAGGTGACAAACGCACAGGGGACCCGCCTGCAACAGGTTCAACAGCCTCAATCGCGTCTCGTCGCAAAGGCACTGGTAGATCTCCACCAACCTCATATTCTCTTAACGGAATATGAATGGCCGCGATGCAGTGTCCAAGGAAAACTGGCGGCGTGAGTGGTCCGCGAAGGGAAGCTGAGGGGAACTCAGGCGGAATGGGCCGGAACTCGAAGCTGCAAAACCGTGGGGAAAGGTTAGGAAACCTCGGGTTTTGTCCGAGCGAGTCCTGGTGCTGGCATTTTCGGGCCGCGTTTGGATCCGTTTCCGGCTCCCAGGTTGGCGTCCCTGCGATTTTGCTGAGGTCCGTTTCCTCCCGGTTCCAGCGGATCAGGAACGGGCGGCGATCTCCACGAAGTTGCCGAGGAGGCGCAGGCCGTTCTCCTGGCTTTTCTCCGGATGGAACTGGGTGGCGAACACGTTGTCGCGCCAGACGGAAGAGGCGAAGGGCGTCCCGTAGGTGGTGCGTGTGGCGATGACCGAGGGATCCTCGGGACGCGGATGATAGGAGTGGACGAAGTAGAACCAGCTGCCGTCGGGGATCCCGCGGTACAGCGGGCAGTCGGGACGGGTGAGTTCGATCTGGTTCCATCCGATCTGCGGGATCTTCAGGCGGGGTTCCTCGGCGGTCGGCTGGAAGCGGACCACGGGTCCACGAAGGATGCCGAGACCGAGCGCGCAGGAGTTGAATTCCTCGCTGCGGTCGAAGAGCGCCTGGTATCCGACGCAGATGCCGAGGAAGGGGCGTCCTTCGGCGATCCAGTTGCGGACGCCCTCGAGCAGTTCCTGGCGCCGGAGTGCATGGATGCAGTCGTCGAAGGCGCCGACGCCGGGCAGGACCACGCCCTGGGCTCCGCGCATCCCCTCGGCCGTGCGGGTGCGATGCACCTCGGCGCCGACCCTTCGAAGGGCCTTCTCGACGCTGCGGATGTTGCCGGAATCGTAATCGAGGAGTGCGATCACCGCGGGGACCCTAGCGACCGGCGGGGCTTGGGTCCATGCGGCAGGCGCCGGGAGTTCCGACGCCTGCCGTTGGAGGTGGAACCCGGTTCAGGCCGAAGCCGGAGTCACGCCGGGACGCAGGTGCCGGTTGCGTCCGAAGACGAAGTAGAGGATCGAGCCGATCACCGGCACGAACCAGACCACGGCGGTCCACAGCACACGACCGGTGGGGCTGTTCCGGTTGTTGCGGATGCTGTCGATGAGCATCCAGATCCAGAACGCGAAGGTGGCGACGGCCAGCGGGATGCAGACCAGCGCCAGCAGCACCAGCACGAGTCCGAAGGCGACATCAATCAGGGCGAACATGGGTTTCCTTTCTCTTTGTTCCGACGCCGGAAACACCCGTGAAACACGGTAAGGTTTCAGCCAATCGGAGCGTCCGCCGGGCCGGCCGAGGCGAGTTCCCGTTCGGTCCTCAGGCGGAGCTGACCGCAGGCGGCGTCGATGTCATGGCCCTTTTCCAGACGGAGCGTGGTGACGATGCCCTCCTTCTGGACCACTTCCGCGAAGGCGGTGCAACGGCGTTCGTCCGGGCGCTTCCAGGGCAGTCCCTCGACCGTGTTGTAGGGGATGAGGTTGACCTTGGCGTGGAGGCGTCGGGCGAGGGCGGCCAGGACCGGGGCCTCGGAGAGCGCGTCATTGACTCCCTCGATGAGGATGTACTCGAGGGTGATCATCTTGCCCTTCCTCGCGACGTAGTGCTGGCAGGCGGCGGTCAGGTCGGCGAGCGGGTGCTTCCGGTTGACCGGCATGATCTGGCTGCGGACGGCATCGGTGGCGCCATGGAGGGAGATCGCGAGACGGAACTGCTCCGGCTCCTCGGCGAGCTGGCGGATCTTCGGCACCACGCCGCTGGTGGAGATGGTGATCTTCCGGGCGCCGATGTTGCCGCCCCACGGGGCGTTGAGCAGCCGTAGGGCGGCGAGGAGGTTGTCGTAGTTGGCCAGGGGTTCGCCCATCCCCATGATGACCAGGTTGTTGATCAGGCGGTCTCCCGTGGTGGCGGCCCGTGCCTCTGCGGGCTGTTCGGTGTGCCAGCGTTCGATCCCGAGGATCTGGCCGACGATCTCCCACGGTTCGAGGTTCCGCTTCCATCCCTCCAGTCCGCTCGCGCAGAAGCGGCAGCCATAGGCGCAGCCGACCTGGGTGGAGACGCAGAGCGTGTGGCGGTCCGCGGCCTCGCCGTAGAGGGCCGGGTTGGCGGGGATGAGCACGCTTTCGACGAAGGAGCCGTCACGAAGACGCCAGAGGAACTTCTGCGTGGTGTCCTTCGAACCCTGTTTGCGCACCAGCTCCAGGCGGCCCAGGGACCAGCGTTCCGCCAGCCGGTCCCTCAGGCCCCGCGGGAGGTTGGTCATCGAGTCCCAGCCGGTGGCCCGACGCGGGTAAAGCCAGCCGAGGAGCTGTTCCAGCCGATAGGCGGGCTGCTGCCATTCGGCGAACGCGGCGGCGAGGATCGCGTGGGGCTGGTTGCGGATGTCAGGAAGAACCTGGGCCTGGGAGGCTTCGGAAGGGAGCTGGGAAGTCATCGGATGCGGGCCCGGCGGGTCAATCCTGGAGGAAATAGCTGAGGTTCTCGAGCTCGATGGCGAGGTTCACGTTGCTGAGCGCGACATGCTCCGGGACAGCGGGGACGATGGGGGCGAAGTTGAGGATGCCGAGGATGCCGGCGCCGACGAGCGCGTTCGCGACCTCTTGGGCTGCGGCGGCGGGCACGGCGAGGATGGCCATGCGGACTCCGAGGCGGGAGGTGATCTCGGGCAGGCGGCTCATCGGATACAGCGGGACCCGCAGTTCGCCTCCACGTTGGCGTTCCGGATCCTGGTCGAACGCCGCGACGATCTCGAATCCTTCGGGCCCGAAGCCCTGGTACTGGACGAGCGCGCTTCCAAGGTTGCCCACACCGACCAGGACGACCGGTTGAAGCCGGTTGGTGCCGAGGTGCGCGGTGATCATGCGGGCCAGCTGGTCGACATCGTAGCCGAGTCCACGGGTGCCGAATTGTCCGAGGTAGGTCAGGTCCTTGCGCAGTTGTGTCGGCTTCACGCCGGCCGCACGCGCGAGCGCCTCGCTGCTGACGGTGGTGATCTGGTTGGACTTCAGCCGTTGGAGGCAGCGGAGGTACAGCGAGAGGCGATAGACGGTCTTCCTCGGGATCTCGGTCTTGGTCGCTTTCTTCAACGCGGCGCCAAGGTAGGGAACCGGCCGGTGGCGGCAAGCGCCGGACGGCATTGCTGCTGCTAGGAATGGACCGCGCCCGAAAATTGGGCTTTCACCGCCATGCACGTTTGTCACCCTCCCTCGATCATGCGTCTGCTCCAGGCCGCAATCCTCTGCTGTCTTTGCCTTCTTTCCGCTTGGGCTGCGGAAGTCCGTACCATCACCGGCGATGCCTATGAGGGGGAGGTCTCCGCGGCGGATCCGGATGGTTTGGTGATCCGCCTCAAGACCGGCGGCTTCTCCCCGCGCCTTGACTGGGCGAAACTGGACGAAGCGACGTTGAAGGCGTTGGCGGACCATCCGAAGGCCCGGAAGTTCGTGGAACCGCTGATCGAGCCGCCGGCCGAGGAGATCGCCCGGGCCGAGGCCCGCAAGATCGACGTTCGCCAGCCGACCCGCGCCGAACGGCCCAACCCCGAACTGGCGGGGCGCGGCGTCTATGCGGCGTTGACCACACCGAACGGCTTGATCCTGATCGGTGCCCTATTCCTCGCGAATCTCTATGCCGGTTATGAGATCGCGCGTTTCCGTTGGCGTCCCGTGCCGCTCGTCTGTGGTCTTTCCGCGGTGCTGCCGGTGGTGGGACCGCTGATCTTCCTCCTGCTCCCGCGCCGCGAGGAAGAGGCCGAGGTCAATGCCACGGAGGAGGCGGCTGCCGCGCAGCAGTTGAACGTTCCGCCGCCCGCTGCGGCGCCTGCCGCGCCCGCCGCCCATGGCGCCTCGGGCCTCGGCATCTCGAAGCACGCCGCCGCCGGCCCCGCCCAGGATCTGCCCCGCGTGTTCAAGCGTGGTGAAACCACCTTCAACCGTCGGTTCTTCGAAACCCAGTTCCCCTCCTTCTTCCGGGTGGTGGCCAGCGAGGCCGACAAGGATCTGGTCATCGAAGTGTCGACCTCGAAGGGCGCCGTGGTTGGAACCCGGATCAGCCGGATCAGTGCGACGGACGTCCATCTCCGGACCGCGGATTCGTCGGAGGTGGGCGTGGAGTTCGCGCAGGTCCTGGAGGTCAAGCTCCGCACGAAGGACGCCTGATTCCGGTCATCCATGAAATATCGGGCGATTCTGTTGTTCGGGGCACCGGGAGCCGGGAAGGGGACCCAAGGCAAGATCCTGGGTCAGATTCCCAACTTCGTGCACTTCTCCTGCGGCGATGCGTTTCGAAACCTGCGGGTCGATTCACCGCTGGGGCGCGTTTTCGTGGAATACGCCTCCAATGGACGGTTGGTTCCGGACGAGCCGACGATCGAATTGTGGAAGCGCTCGATCGAGGGCCTGACCGCGACCGGAAGATTCAATCCCGAGGCGGACACGCTGCTGCTCGACGGCATTCCGCGGAATCCGCGTCAGGCTGAAATCATGCGGGACCTGATCGAGGTTAAGGCGATCTTCAATCTGTTCTGTCCCGTGCTGGACAAACTCGTGGTGCGCCTCCAGCGGCGTGCCCTGAAGGAGAACCGGTTGGACGACGCCAACATCGAGACGATCCGCAGCCGGCTTGAAACCTACAAGAAGGAGACCCGGGCCGTCCTTGAATGCTATCCCGACACTCTCATCCACCAGATCGACTCGACGCAGGAACCGATGTTTGTACTGCTCGACATCCTGAAGGTAATCGCGCAGATTCCGAAGCCGGCGGTGAGTGATGGCGGGACGGTCTACCTTCCCGCGAGCACTCCTCGCTGACCCTCGGGCGTCCGATGGCGGATCCGGCGGTGATCGGGGTCCAAAGGTGGACTTCGAAAAACGGGCATCGGCCCGGTTCTTTTCTTGCAATTCGGATTGAGGTTCTGGAAGGGCTGGTGACGGAACGGTTTTTTCCAGAAACGCGTTGACACAGCGCCGCCTGATTTTTAAGTAATCGGGCTCAATTTAAGAGTTGCAGGCAGCGAGACTGGTTTTCAGCTCTTGTAGTACTGGAAACCGAGCCTTTTTGTCGTCGCGAGGCGGCAAGGTTGCCGATTTCTGCTTAAAGCCCGCGTAGCTCAGTTGGCAGAGCACGTCCTTGGTAAGGACGAGGTCACCGGTTCAAGCCCGGTCGCGGGCTCCAGCAGGGAGCAGGCAGGTAACTTTTCGGTTGGCAAAACGAGAACTGTTTAACGACACGACACATGGCCAAAGACACCTTCCAACGGACGAAGCCCCACATGAACGTGGGCACCATCGGACACGTTGACCACGGCAAGTCCACCCTGACCGCCGCCATTGTTGCGGTTCAGAATCGCAAGGGACTCGCCCCGATGATCGAGTACAAGGACATCACCAAGGGTGGCACCGTCCGCGACGATACCAAGACCGTGACCATCGCGGTGTCCCACGTGGAATACGAGAGCCCGAACCGGCACTACGCCCACGTCGACTGCCCCGGCCATGCCGACTACGTCAAGAACATGATCACCGGTGCCGCCCAGATGGACGGCGCGATCCTGGTGGTCAGCGCGGCGGACGGCCCGATGCCCCAGACCCGTGAGCACATCCTGCTCGCCCGTCAGGTCGGCGTCCCGAGCATCGTCGTCTTCCTGAACAAGGTCGACCTCGCCGATGCGGACCTCCTCGAGCTGATCGAGATGGAGATCCGTGACCTGCTCACCAAGTACGGTTTCCCCGGTGAGAAGACCCCGATCGTCCGTGGTTCCGCCACGGCCGCCATCGCCGGCACCCCCGAGGGCGAGAAGGCGATCGCCGACCTGCTCGAGGCGCTGGACACCTTCGTCCCGGAGCCCGTCCGCGAGGCCGACAAGCCCTTCCTGATGTGCATCGAGGACGTGTTCAACATCGAAGGTCGCGGCACGGTCGTGACCGGTCGTGTCGAGCGCGGCGTCCTCAAGAAGATGGAGGAAGTCGAGATCGTCGGTCTGAAGGACACCCGCAAGACCACCGCCACGGACATGGAAATGTTCCGCAAGCTGCTCGACAGCGTCCAGGCCGGTGACAACTGCGGAATCCTCCTCCGCGGCATCAAGAAGGAAGACGTGGAACGCGGAATGGTGCTGGCCAAGCCGGCGACCATCAAGCCCCACACCGCCTTCAAGGCCGAGGTGTACGTCCTGACCAAGGACGAGGGTGGCCGTCACACGCCGTTCTTCACCAATTACCGTCCTCAGTTCTACTTCCGCACCTCCGACGTCACCGGCACGGTCTCCCTGCCGACGGGCGTTGAGATGGTGATGCCCGGTGACAACGTCGCCGTGGAAGTGAAGCTGATGGCCCCGGTCGCGATGGAGAAGGGTCTCCGCTTCGCCATCCGCGAGGGCGGTCGCACCATCGGTGCCGGCCGTGTCTCCGAGGTCCTCACCTAAGGTTTGAACAGGCGGGGTCGGGGAAGATTTCCCCGACCCCGTTTGGTTTTCGGTCGCAGCAGTCGGATTTGCCGGTCGACAGGGCGTTAGCTCAATTGGTAGAGTAGCGGTCTCCAAAACCGTTGGTTGGGGGTTCGAGTCCCTCACGCCCTGCCAGCCTCCCGGAGGGGTGGCAGAGTGGTCTAATGCGGCGGTCTTGAAAACCGCTGTGGGCTGACGCTCACCGGGGGTTCGAATCCCTCCCCCTCCGCCAAATTATCGTGAAAGACTATCTTCCGCTTCTGATCGGAACCGCCGTTTTCGGCGGTCTCTTCCTTTTTGCCTGGAAGCAGGGCTACATCGCCAAGCTTTCCGCCTACGTCGGCGAGACCCAGCAGGAACTGAAGAAATGCAACTGGCCGAGCCGCGATGAGTTGGCGAACTCCACCCTGTTGATCTTCGTGGTCATCGGGTTGCTCGGCGTCTTCACCGTCGTTGTCGATCAGATCATGATCACCTTCGTCAAGGCCCTCCTGAAGGCTTCCTGATCATGAAACACCAGTGGTTCGTCCTCCATACCCTCGCCGGACAGGAGCAGAAGGTCCGAGACACCATCAATCGTCGCATCAAGACCGACGAGATGGAGTCCTACATCAACGAGGTTCTCCTTCCCATGGAGAAGGTGGTCGAGGTCCGTGGCGGCAAGAAGACCGTCACCACCCGCAAGCTCCATCCCGGCTACGTCTACATCGAGATGATCCTCCTCGACGAAGGCAAGCGCCCTCTCGAGAAGCCGTGGTACTTCGTCAAGGACATCCAAGGGGTCATCGGCTTCGTCGGTGGTGAGCGCCCGATGGAGGTCACCGCCGAGGAGATCGCCACGATCAAGGAGCAGATCTCCGAGAGCGAGGACGCCGAGCGTCCGAAGGTCAGCTTCGAAGTGGGCGAAACGGTCAAGATCAACGACGGACCGTTCCTCAACTTCACCGGTGTCATCGAGGAAGTGGAGCCCGACAAGGGCAAGCTGAAGGTCACCGTCGACATTTTCGGGCGCAAAACGCCCGTGGAACTTGAGTATTGGCAGGTCGAGAAGTCGTGATGCCTCCCAGCGACGTCGCAAACCGCCGAAACCCGAAAGAGAGATAACATGGCAAAGAAAGTAACTGGCATCGTCAAACTGCAGATCGCGGCAGGTCAGGCCAACCCGGCCCCTCCCGTCGGTCCCGCGCTGGGCTCGCAGGGCATCAACATCATGGCCTTCTGCAAGGAGTTCAATGCGGCCACCAAGGACAAGGCGGGTCTGGTCATCCCGGTGGTCATCACCGTGTACCAGGACAAGTCCTTCTCCTGCGTCTACAAGTCCCCGCCCGCTTCCGTCCTCCTCAAGAAGGCGGCCGGCATCGCCTCCGGCTCCAAGGTCCCGAACAAGGACAAGGTCGGCAAGGTGACCCGCAAGCAGATCCTCGAGATCGTCAAGATCAAGGCGTCCGACATGAACGCCAACGACGAGGAAGCCGCGGTCCGCACCATCGCCGGCACCGCCCGCAACATGGGCATCGAAGTGGTCGGCTGAACCGCCTCCCACGATCCATTTCAGCGCGCCGCCGGGCTCCCGGTCGGCGCGTTTTCGTTTCTGGATTGTCCGGCCTTTGACAAACTCACCTCTCCTCCACACCCTGTTGTCCGCGGTTTGTCCTGTCCGACCCAGCAGGACGATCCGACCGAACCTCACAAGAATCATGCATTCCCACGTCGCCTCTTCCCGACGCTCCCAAGCCGCCTCCGCCGGCGTTTCCCTCCTGATCGTGCTCGCGCTCGGCCTCTGCGGCCTGGTGGCCTACCAGTGGTATCGCGACGCCGATCTCCGCAAGCAGTTGGCCGAACGTGGCAAGCAGATGCAGGCGATGAACGAGCAGAAGCACGAGATCGAGGTCACCGGCAAGCGCGTCGAGGAGGAGCTCAAGCGGGTGGAACAGCTCAAGGAGCGCCTCACCGAGCAGGACAAGACCAACAAGGTCGAGTTGAGCCGCACCAAGCGCGACCTCGCCGAGGCGAACCTCAAGCTGGAACGCGCCACCAAGCAGGGCGACGCCTACAAGGTTGCCTACGAAAAGATGGCCACCGACATCAAGGCCCAGAACGAGAGCATGAAGAAGCTCAACGAGGCCTATCTCAACGTGGTCAACGTCCAGAAGGACACCGTCGAGAAGTACAAGAAGCTCGCCACCGACTGCGAGGACCTCAACGCCCGCTACAACAAGCTGTTCGAACAGGCCGAGAAGCTCCAGCAGGCCTTGAACGCCCAGCAGGCGGAAAAGAAGTAGCCGCCCGCCCGAAATCAGGCCGCGGTTTCTTCACAAGGCGTCGTCCGGGATTTCCCACCCGGCCGGCGCCGTTCCGTTTTCCCGATTCCCGCGATTCCCGTCATTCCAAGGGGTTCAAGGCGAACGTTCCGCCATGAGGTGCACGAGCCTCACTCCCACCGCCACCGCGACCCCAAGCAGCAGGATGCCGCTGCCTTGGGAAAGACGCCGCAAGGTCTTGGGAGAAACGCGACCGTGGCCCCGCGAGACGCCCCAGGCCAACGTCAGGAACCAGAGGAACGCCCCGGCCGCGACGCCCGCCACGAAAAGCCAACGGCTCGGCCAATCTGCGTGCAGCCACTCCCGCGCGGTGAACGTCGCGGTGACCGTGATCCACAACAGCAGGATCCCTGGGTTTCCCAACACCCGCAGGAATCCGGTCCAGAACGCGGTATGCGGATGGAAGCGGTGCTCAACCAAGGCCAGCCCACGGTTTTCCCCGGGGATGGGCACGCCGCGCAGGTACCGGATTCCCAGCCAGAGCATGAGGATGAAGCTGGCCAACTCCATCGTCGCCCGGACCAGTCGAGACTCGAAGAGCCGGGAGAAACCAGCGAAGGCGACGGCGCAATAGACGGCTTCCATCAGGACCGCGCCCAGTCCCACGAAGATCGCCCACCGAATCCCCTTGGCTGCGGACTCCCCGAGGATCGTGGCATTGACCGGCCCGCCCGGCATGCTCGCCACGAAACCGGCCACAATGCCGAGCATCACGGCCGTGACATGGGGCCAGTTCTCGGTCATCCGACTCTCCCCAGAACCGGACCGCTCACGATGCAGGGCCCTCGTCTTCGTCGTCGTGCTCGATCTCCTGCTGCATCTTGCGGGAGATGTAGGGACGGACGAACCCGTAGACCAGGTAGGCGGTGAACACCAACGGGGCCACGATCGGCAGCAGCTTCTGCCACAGCAGGAACATCAATCCTGCGAACGACACGATCGCCACCGTCTTCACGAACGGCTTTTGGGTCCGCCAGTCGAGCTTCTTGAAGGTCGGATACCGGACCTCGCTGACCATCATCGCGGCCAGGAGCATCAGGATCGCCGGCAACGCATACCGCCAGTATCCGCCGCGGAAGTTCTTCTCGTCCCACCAGATCAGGAACAGCGTCAGCGACGCCACCATGCCGGCGGCCATCGGGATCGGGAATCCGGTGAAATACTTCCCGCCTCCCGACCCGGACATCGCGGCGAGGCAGTTGAACCGGGCCAACCGGAAGGCCCCGCAGATGACGAACAGCGCGGCGATGAACCAGCCCACTTCCTTGTGGTTCACGAAGACGTCCGCAAGGACCACCCGGTGCACGAGGAACGCGGGGGCGACGCCGAAGCTGACGATGTCGGCCAAGGAGTCGAACTCCCTTCCGAACGGACTCTCATAGCCGCCCATCCGGGCCACGCGGCCGTCGAGCAGGTCTAGGATGCAGGCGACGAGGATGTAGAGGAGCGCCAGCTTGATGTCCTGGTATCCGACGGACAGGTCGGCCTCCACGATCTTGGTCAACGCCAGGAATCCGCAGAACAGGTTGCCGGCCGTGAACAGGTTCGGCAGGAGGTAGATCTTGAGCCGCCGTGGATCGACATCCTCCTCGGGAGACGAAGGGCTGGGCTCCGTCGGTCCGGTCTTCATGCAGCGGTGCGCGCCACCACGGTTTCACCACCCACGACCCGGTCCCCCAGTTTCACGGCGACCGTCGAGGTCGTCGGCAGGTAGATGTCCACCCGGGATCCGAATTGGATCAGTGAGATCCGTTCACCCTTGGCCACCACGTCCCCGACGCGCGCCCACGGGATGATCCGTCGGGCAATGAGGCCGGTGATCAGCTTGATCGCCACACGTCCGCCGGCGGGATCGGTCGGTTCGAAGCCGATGACGACGTTCTCGTTGAGCGCGGCGGATTCCAGCTTCAGGGCGTTGAGGAATTGCCCCGGGTTGTGCTTCAGGAAGGCGACCTTGCCGGCCACCGGAGCCTGCTGCACGTGGACGTCGAAGACCGAGAGGAAGATCGACACCCGTTTGGCCCGGCCGCCGATGAACTGCGGTTCCTCGACCTCGTCGATGACGTCCACCTTGCCGTGTCCCGGGGCGACGACCAGGCCTGCGCCGGAGGGAACCTTGGCTTCGGGATCCCGGAAGAAATAGGCGGAGAACGCCGTGAAGGCGACCAACAGGAAGGCCACGGTGGAAAGGCCCGGGGTGGACAATCCCCGGCCGGAGACCATCCCGACCACCCACAGCACCGCGGCCAACACCGCGGCCACGGCAACGCCGCGCCAGAAGATTCCCAAGAAGGCGGACCACGCCTTCCCCTGATGTTTCATGGACGGGAGACTAGGGTCGGGGAGCCATCGGGGGAAGTGCGCTTTCCTCCCGGAAGATCGCTTCCTTCGGCGGCCTCGGCGTTGACGTGGCCCGGGAACCGGCGGAGAAAGGCCAAGGCTTCGACCCGAGCCCCACCAACATGGCCAAACCCACATCCGACTGGTCCCGCCTGCCCGTGTTGCTGGCGATCAATCTCCTCTTCCTGATGGTCTGGGGCTTTGCCGGCCTCGGGAAGTTCTTGGACGGCTACCCCGGTTGGTTCGAAGAGGTGTTCGGCAAGACCTTCCTCGGCCGTTTCCCGGGAACCCGCGCCGCCTATTGGGGCATCGCCGTGCTCGAGGTCCTCGGCGCCATCCTCGCCTTGGGAGCCTTGCTCCGGCGGGAGTTCCTCGGCCGCCGCTCCCCGGATTGGCTGCTCGCCACCGCGGTGCTCAGCCTCTTCGTCTTCATCGTCCTCGGCTTCGGGAAGTGGCTGACCCAGGACTTCGCCGGCGCCTTCCAGCTTTTCCTCTACTTCTCCGCCTCGTTGCTGGCGGTGCGCGAGGTGCGGGAAGGAATTCCGGTTCGGTCGGCCTGAATAGCCCCGATGCAGCTCACTCCACCGGTCCGGTGTAGTGGTACAACGGTCCGTCCTGCCCCTTCCCGGGCCATCGGACCTGGTCGATCCCAAGTCTTTCCGCCAATCGCAGGAGCACCGGGTTCAGCAGTCCCTCGGCCTCGATCGGCAGCAGGTCGTCCGCGGCCATGAGCCCGGTATCGGCGTGCAGCAGTGGCAGTCCCACTTCGGTGCACATCTGCCGGATTCGTCGGAGAAGATCCCGTTCCACGGCGTCCTCACGGTGCAGCACCCAGACCGGTCGGGGTCGCGAAACCAGCTGCTGGAAGGGGCCGTGGGCGAACTGGAGGAGATCCATCATCGCGGGAGCCGGCTGGTAGAAACCTTCCACGAACTTGCAGGAGAGATTTTGGCCACGGTCGAGAAGGCTCGGCGACATGGGCATGACCGCCCCCGACGGGAAACCTTCGTCGGGCACTCGGTCCGCCAGCCGCCGGCCGGCTTCCATCCCCGCGAGATATGCCCTCGTCGCTTCTTGGGCGACGCGGCGCGGATCCGGTTCGAGTAGGCCGCCCTCGACCGTCCCCGCCCAAAGCCGTGCCGCCAGGAAGCCCGCGGCCGGCCCGATCACGCGGATCAGGATCGTGTACTCGTCCTGCAGCGGAAACGGGACCAACTCGGTGCCCTCGGCGATCAGGCGTTCCAGGACCTCCGCGCGGTCCGCCTTGCCTCCAACCCGAAGTCCAGCGGTGGTCGAGGCGGTGAACAGGGTGCGCCCCGCGAACCGATGCCGTCGCGACAGCGCCATCCGGGCATTCGACGAAAGGCCTTGGCTGAAGACCACCAGCGTCCGGTCTGGGTGATCCAACGCCGACGTCGTCCCGAATGCCCCGATTGGCAGGTACTCCGCCGGCACCGGCGTGTACCGGTTCAGCAGACCCACCAGATGCCGGGCATGGGCTTCCGAACTTCCGATGCCGGTCGCCACCACCCGTCCGGGACGACGGCGGTTTCCCTGTCTGAACGCCGGCTCCTCGCCGAGCGCCGTCAGGCGCGACGGGATCGTCTCCAGACGCTCGGCGAGCAATCCCAGCCCCTTCGGATCGGCCGCGTCGTGGGTCGGGTTCGGAATGGGAGTCATGGTCGGATCAACGGCGCGCCAGCAAGCCCAGACCCGCGAGGCAAAGCGCGACGCCCGCCCAGTTCGATGGCGAGAGCCTTTCCCGGAACACCAGAATCCCGACCGGCAACAGGACCACGGCGGTGAGGGCGTTGAAGACCAGTCCGAAGGTGCTGAGGTTCCAGCCCTTCCGATAGGCCATCAGGCCCCCGAATTCCAACACCACGATGGCCACGCCCAGCAGCGCGCTGATCCAGGTCGCCGTCCGCAATCCGGCTGGGATCGCGCCGGCGCCCCCGGTGAAGGCGAGCGCGGCCAGGGAACAAACCAGGGCCACCGCGTAGGTCGCCGAAAGCGCGGCGAACGGATTCACCGTGGCTGGAACTCCCTTCTGGGCCAGATGGTAGGCGGCCATGGCCACGACGGTGAGGACGAGCGGTTGCCAGGGTTGGTGCACGTCCGTTCCCTACGCCGTCCGCCCGCCCTCGGCAACCACGCCCCGATGGAAAGGTCCGTCTGCGGCCGTTCCCCAGGGATGCGATTCCGCGCCTCATGGCTCCACGCGGATCGGCAGTCCCACCCACGCCATGCGGCGGAGCAGGTCGGCGTTCCAGTTCGCGAGCCGGAAACAGCCATGGCTCTCGGTGCGACCGACATCCTCCGGCTTCGGGGTGCCGTGGATGCCGTAACCCGGACGGTCCAATCCGATCCAAGCGGTTCCCACCGGATTGTTCGGTCCCGGCGGCAGGCGCAGCTTCCGCCCCAAAGACCGGGCCTCCGCGGACTCCGGGAATACGTCCGGATCGAAGGTGTAGTCCGGGTCGGCCACCGCCACGACCACGTGGAGGTCGCCAACAGGTCGCTTGTCGACCTTGCGCGCGATGCTGCAGGGGAAGTGCGCCAGCAGGTTCCCGGAGGCGTCGAAGGCCCGGAGGTGACGCCCGGAGAGGCTCACACGTACCAACGTCGGACGCCGGGCCGACACCGGTTGCGGATTCGCGACCGTCAACACGTCCCCGGTCCTGGCCCTGTCCCAGTCGAAGTCCGGGTTCAGCCGCCGCACCAACGCCGGATGCGACTGGGTGCGCTCGGCGACGAGTTCCAACAGGGTCTCATGGTCCAAGGCGGACACCTGCGACTTCCCCAGCCAGGTGGACGGGATCGGCGCCAACCGGGCCAGGTCTTCGGCGGTGACCGTGACCGTCGTCCATGGGCGCGCCGTCAGCCGCAGCGCCTCCCGTGTCGGACGGTCCATCCATCCGGTCTGCTCCAGGCCGTGCTGCATCTGGAATGCCCGCAGGGCTGCGGCCGACTGCGCGCCGCCATTGCCGTCGATCGGCCCCGCCGAAATGCCGAGGCCGGCGAGGACGATCTGGGCCTCGAGCAGGTTGGTCACCCCGCGCGGTTCGAAGGGTTCGGCCGGGTCCACCGCGGCAATCCGCTGCAGTCGGTTGGTGGCCACCCGAATCGGCGAAGACGTCTTCGTCTCCTTGGCGACCATGGGGTCCGTCTGGGGTCCGGTTGGAAGTGGTGCACCACCCGAGGCCGTCGTCCGGTTTGGCATCGCCTGGGTGCGGCTTCCGTTGGGCGCGCCACCGGATCCGGCGACACCGAGCCGCCCACGCGCCCACCACAGTCCCGTCAATCCCACCAATCCGGCCAAGAGGACCAGAACCAGGAATGTCCGGATCCAGGGGAACCCCCGTTTGCGGCCCCGGACGGGCCCCTTCTTCTTGGCGGTGGGGCGCGGCACGGCGGATCAGACGTCGATGATCGGGCCGCCGCCGTCGTTCGGGGTCGTGGATCCGCGGTTGCGGCGACGGGACGGGCCGCGGCTGACCTTGACCGCGGGGCCGGACCCAAGGAAGGCGTTCACGATCAGGGAAACGAGGCTCACCACCATCCCGCCGAGGAAGGCGGAACCGAATCCGTCGACCGTGAAGCCGGGCTGGAGCACGCCGCCGACGAGCAGCAGGAGCAGTGCGTTGATCACGAGGACGAAGAGTCCCAGCGACCAGAGCAGCAGCGGCAGCGAGACCATCAGCAGCAACGGGCGGACGAACGCGTTCAGGAACCCCAGCAGGGCGGAGGCCGCGAGCAGGGATCCGAGGGTCCGATGGTGGATCCCGTCGAGAAGCCAGTCTGCGACCAGCACGGCCACCGTGGTCACGGCCCATCGCTGGAGGAACCGGGTGATCACCTCAGGCATGCAGGCAGGATACCCGGCCTCCGCGGGGAGTCAGTTTCGATTCTCGCCTGGCGATTCCACGGCGGATCCAGCGCCCGAGCCGAGGCACTCGACGAGTCGGCGGTGTCCGTGTCCGTGCCGTGGGTCCGGAACCAGGTCCAGAAGGAGCGTCCGAGCCGGCCGTGAACCTTCGATGGAAAGCAGGCCGCACAACGCCTCGCGATCGGGGACTTCGTCGGCGATCCCGGACTCCATGGCGGAACGGAGCCTGCCGATGGCGACCTCCACGCGACCGTCCCGGGCCTCCGCGAGGCCCTCCAGCAGCTCGGACAGGCCTGCCACCAGGGTCGAGGTGAAGTCCGGATGCCGCAGTCCCAATGCGAGATGGCGGAGATCCGTCCAACGGCCCAGCCGGACCAGGGCCCGTGCCCGGCTGATGGCGACCGCTCCCGATGGATCCGGTGCAGGACCGAGGGATTCGAGACAACGGAGCGCGTCCTCGACTTGGCCGAGGCTCTCCAGGCCTTCCGCCACCGACAGCATGTCGGCGAGCGTGACCGGTGGACGGTGGAAGCGTCGGGCATCCTCCCGGGCTTCCCGGAGACGTCCCGCCTCCGCGGCGAGGCGCCATCCCTCGGCGTGTTGACCCGGGGAATCCAGGCGCAGGGCTTGGAGCTGTCCGAGGACCGCCCGATGTCGGTCCGGGTCACGGCGGATCCGGTGGACCTTCAGGAGGAGCGAGAGCGCGAAGCCGGCGCGGTCGGGAACGGGATGCAGACCGGCCGCCTCGAGTTGCCCCAAGGCCTCGACACCCGGCCCTTCGGCGTCCCAGGCGGCAATCGCTGCGAGGTCGACCAGGGCGAGCTCGGAACCCGGGTCGGCGGGACCCAGTCGCCTCCGGAGATCCTGGAAGCGGACATCCCCGAGCCTCAGCAGCGCGAGGCACCCCGCCTCGAGTTCGGCTGGGCCCGGGGCGGCTGTTTGCCGCACCAGCCGGAGCACCAAGGCATCCGCCTCGAGCATGCGGAACGCTCGCAGGACGAGGGTCCTGTCGGCGCGATCGCCACCGGGAATCCGGATCAGGCGGAAGCAGTGTTGGAGCAGACCCGCGGACTCCGCGGGAGAAGCCGGCGGACGCAGCAGCCGATTGGAGATGGCGCCACGGAGGTTCATGGGATCCGCAGGTGCGTAGGCGAGGGCGGATCGCCACAGGATGGCGGCCCCGAGCGGGTCGCCGGCGGCCTCGAGACGGGCGGCCCGATCCCGGAGGAGACGGGACTCGAAGCGGTGCAGCAGGCTGGGGCGGGGGAAGGCCAACCCATCAGGCCCGGTCTCGGCACCCCAGGACGGGATCGTCAGGCCGAGCAGGACCGCGAACAGCACCGTGGCCGCAGCGGACCAGCGGAAACGGGGTTCCACCCACAGTTGGCGCAACAGCGGCCAATCCTCCAGCAGTCGGACCGGAGCTCCGATCGCCTCGGGTGGGATGTGGACGAACCGGAAACGGCGCATCCGCCGCCATTCGCACCAGGGATCGTCGACGGGAAACGGGCAAGTGAAGCGCGGCGGGAAAACGGAAGAACCGCTCTGTCGGGACGGCGTCGGGAAGAACGAAACGAAGATGGTGCGCGATGCAGGGTTCGAACCTGCGACCCCTACCGTGTCAAGGTAGTGCTCTACCACTGAGCTAACCGCGCGTGCCGAAAGGCGGCCGGGACGTTAGGAGGCCCACGGAATCCCGCAAGGCTTTTGTTCCGAGAGTTTGCTTTTTCCGGAACCGCTCCCTGCCTAACCTGCCAATCCATGAGCGCCTATTCCACCCGGTACTACGAGGGCCTGAAGGAGGATTCGTCCGCCTCGGCGCGCGAGGTGGTGCCCCTGGTCCTCGGTCTCTTTCCCGCGAAGTCGGTCGTCGACGTCGGCTGCGGTTCCGGCACCTGGACCCGCGCCTACGCGGATGCCGGCATGGATGCGCTGGGGATCGACGGCGACATCGTGCAGGTCGACCAGCTGCTGATCCCCCGGGACCGGTTCCTCCGTCGCAACCTGATGGAGCCGCTCCGGCTCGACCGCACGTTCGACCTGGTCAACTGCCTCGAGGTGGCGGAACACCTCGACCCTTCCCGCGCGGATTCCTTCGTCGAGGACCTGTGCCGTCTGGGCGATGTGGTGGTCTTCAGCGCCGCGATCCCGGGGCAGGGCGGCACCCACCATGTGAACGAGCAGTTCCAGAGCTATTGGCAGGAGCGGTTCCGTCGGAACGGATTCCGGGCGCTGGACTGCCTGCGCCACCGGATCTGGGGCAACGAACGGGTCGCCTGGTGGTACGTGCAGAACCTGTTCGTCTTCGTCCGCGAATCCCGTCTCGGGGCGTTCCCGGCGGCCGTGGCCGCGGACCGGCCCTGGCCTGCCGACCTGGTCCACCCAAGGGCCTATGTCACCGCCACGGTGCCGTCCCAGATGTCGCCCCGGATGCTGAAGGAAGTCCTGCGGGCGATGCCGCATTTCCCGGCGAAGATCCTCCGCCACTTCGGCCGCTGACCCGGCGGCTTCCGCCGTTGGCGCGGCTTCTGTCGTTCAGGTCGTCGAAGCCACCTTCGCCCCTTCCTCGCGAAGGACCAGCTCCACCTGCTTGTCGAGGCGCGTGAAGACGAAGGTGCGGTGGACTGTCCGGCTCGACACGACCGCACGCACGGCGGCGCCGCGGTTCTTGGCGGCCTTGATCAGCGCGACGAGGAAGTTGAGCCCAGCGGAATCCACCATCCGCGCATCGGTCAGGACGAGTTCCATGACGTTCCAGCTTCCGGTGTGGACGGCCGTCGACTCCAGCAGCCGCAGTGATTCCGCGCGGAGCGGCGAGATGGTGGTGGAAAGGATGTCGCCCTCGAGCTGGAGCGTCAGGGTCGTGGCGGTCAGTTGGTGTTTCATGGGGACGCAGGCAATGCTTCGGGTTCGAAATCCATGGTGATCCAGGCGCCGTTGCGGTCGACCTGGATCGAGGTGGGGAAGTTGTGCAGGAAGGCCAGTCCGCGGTGGCGGTCGTCGAGGTTCTCGGCCGCCGCCGTGTTGTGCCCCTTCCAGTCGAAGTCATGTCCTCCGCCGGGATCCTGGATCACCACGCGGATGGCGGTGGATCCGGTGCGCTTCCGGACCTGGAGGCGGGCGCGCAGTGCGGGATCCTTCCGGCATCCGTGGGTCAACGCGTTCAGCACCGCCTCCCGCAGGCACAGGATGATCTCGTACATCCGGTCGTCGGGGAGGTCCGGGACCCCCATCCGCAGGCTCCATTCCCATTGGCCCTGGAGGGCGTCGATGTCGTTCGCCTGGCCTCCGTGGTAGGAGGTGGCGACGACCGGCTTCCACGTCGGCGCGGCGGGGCCGCCCTCGGCCAGCGGGAACCAGACGAGCATGATGTCGTCGGGCGCCTCGGCGAGGACCTCCGGACGTCCGCCGTCGCCGGATTCATGGGACTGGAGCACCCCCGCCAGCGCCCACGGATCGACGCCGAGCTTGGCGGCGTGTTCCTCCAGGCCATCGGTCCAGAAGGCGAGCCAGCCGCCCCCGGACAACCGTACCGAGGAGGCGTCTCCGCCGGCGAGGTCGTCGAACCAGCCGAGGGGTGAGCCGCCGCCGGCGTGGACCACGGCGACCTCGCCGTCGTCGGTGATGTGGTGGACCGCGGGGGCGCCGTGGTTGTGGACGAGGGCGCGGTCACCGGCCCGGTCGATCTCCACCGCGGCGACCGAGAGGGAGGTCGGCACGTCGGTCCCGTCCTCGTTCCATTCCTTCACGAGGTAGTCGTTGAAGCTCGAGAGCACGCGGGCCGCGGCGGTCCTGGATTCCAGGAGTCCCCGGGCCAGTCCCTGGAAGTAGGCGGAGACGAAGGCGGCGCGGATGTCGTGGCCGGAGACGTCGGCCGCGATCAGCAGGGCGCCCCGGTCGGCGAGCGGGAAGACCACCGCGAAGTCCCCGCCGGCGTCGTGCTGGGGAAAGTGGCGGAGGTCGAGTCCCGGGATCCCGGAGCGGTGGACCCGCCCGAGCATCCGGTGGTGGGCGCGGCTGACGTCACGGACGTCGGCCACGCTCTTGGTGGCCTCCCGTCGGCGCTCGGTGAGGGCGGATCCCTCGTTGACCGCGCGGAGCAGCTCGGCGAGGCGGACGGGCTTGTCGAGGAAGTTGGACGCCCCGGCCCGGAGGCTCTCGGCGATGATCTGCCGTTCCCCCGCGGCCGTGATCATGATCGAGGCCAGCTCCGGATCCTGTTCCTTCAGCCACGTCAACAGCTCCAGCCCGGTCTCACCCGGCATGTTGAAGTCGGTGATGACGCAGTCGAAGTGGCCCGCACCCCGGCTGCCGACCAGGTTCCGCGCCTCCGGGACGTTCGCCGCCAGGGCCACCTCGTAGCCGTTCGCCCGCAGGTAGCCCTCGATCAGGTGGCGCATCACCGGATCGTCGTCGACGCCGAGCACTCGGCGCCTGCGCGGGCCTCCCGCCGGATTCTCCCTGGGGCTGATGGTCATTGGTGGTTGGTGCGGAAGTCTGTTCCCGGACCGGTCCATCCTCACAACGGCAAACACGCGTTCCCACTTAAGGGGAGTCGTCCTGCGACCGATAGGCCTCCTGCGGGGATTTCTCCACCGACTCCATGGTCCGACCACTCCAGGTTCTCTCCAACCGTCTCGGCACCGGCGCCGCGCGGCTTCTCAGGAAGGTGCGGGGCCTTTCGTTGATCCCGTATGGCCGCGGCGCTCCCGCTTCCCTTGCGACGGAGCCGGAGCGGATCGCGCTCAAGCAGAGGGCCAAGGACCTGGAGCGGATGACGGCCGAGCTGGAGAAGCGGTTCATGGCGACCGGTTCCTCGCTCGAACGCCATGCCGAACAGGCCCAGGAGATCGTGCAGCGGAGCGAACGCCTGCTGGAGCTGGTCACCGGCAAGGCCGGGGGCGAACAGCTGATCCGGACAGGCATGGAAACCCTCGGCCAAGGGCTCGACTTCATCGAGCGCTGCCACGTGCGCACCCTCGACCTGGTGGGACGGTTGCGGGTCTACCAGGAGCAGCTGGAGTCGATGCGGCGCCACGAGGAGCTCCTCGGCGGGGCCCTCTCCCCGCTCAAGTACGTCCAGACGCTCTTCCGCATCGAGTCCGCCTCGCTGCCGACCGACGTCCAATCGACGTTCCTCGGACTCACCCGGGACATCGAGGACCTGTTCGGGCGGTTCGGCCAGGCGTTCGGCGAGCAGTACCAGGACCTGGGACGATCCAGGGACAGCATCGTCGGCCTCATCGACCGCATCGAACGCCATGCCGTGAGGCAACAGGCCGCCGCCGTCGAGAAGCGCAACCAGATGCGGCAGACCCTCGGCGACCTCATGGCCGAGGTCAGCGACAGCATGAAGCGCGATGTCTCGCTGGTCTCCGTCAGCCGCAACATCAACTCCGGCGTCGCGGAGGTCCTGGTGGCCCTGCAATGCCAGGACATCGTACGCCAGAAGCTCGAGCATGTACGGTCCGCCTGCGGGCAGATCGCCGACGCGGAAGGCGGCCCGGGTGGGCTTCCCGCGGTCGTCCACCGGCAGTTCGCACGCGAGACCGCACGCATCCAGATCGAGCAGATCGACGCCGTGTTGAGGGACCTCCGCCTCGCCGAGGAACAGGGGCGCAAGGGCATCCACCGCATCATCGAACTGGCGCAGGAACTCGACGCCGAGTCCATGAGCCTCTCCGAGTTCAAGAGCGTCACCTCGTCTGAGGACGGCATGGTCCAGATCCTCCTCACCTCGCTGGAGGAGGTCCGGGCGATGTTGACGACCATCGTTGCGGTCCAGGACGAGACCCACCGCACGCTCCAGCCGCTTGGGGGCATGGCCTCCAACGTGACCGGCGTGATGCGACAGCTGTCCGGCCACATCAAGCTCATCGCCCTCAACGCCCAGATCCAGGCCGCACAGGTCGGGCAGGGGACCGGACTCGAGGTGCTCTCGGAGAACACCACCCGCATCTCCGACGAGATCTACCGTCTCAACGAACACGCCTCGGACGACCTCGACCGCCTGATCGCGGGCCTGGCCGGAGCCATTGCCGAGTCGGCCGCCCTCCATGCGGAGGCCGTGGACGCGCAGGGGGCGCTCGACCGCATGGGACGTGACCTCGAGGTGCGCCTCCATGTCTACCGGGACGCCACCCTGGATTCCTTCATGGCCGTCGGCCAGTCGAACGCCGTCTTCACCGCGGAGGCCACCGCGACCGAGATGTCGTTGAGGTTCGTCGAGCCGTCGCTCCCGGTCCTCGAGGCCCTGCGCGGGGCGCTCACCCGGATTGCGGACCAGCCGGGCGAGGAGATCCACGATCCCGAGGCGCGGGAAGCCCTGGAGGGCCGGCTCCGTGTCCTGCAGCGGAACTACACCATGCAGTCGGAACGCAACACCCACGCGGCCGCGGCCGCGGCCGTGGACGACGGTTTGTCCCTCCGGCCCGCAACCCCGGCGGGATCCGGTGCCCCGGAGCCGGTCGGTGGTGGCGTGGAGTTTTTCGACTCCACGGCGGTCCCCATGGCCGCACCGGCCACGGAGGACGCCCCGTCCGGGCGGAAGGCGGAGCCCAACGACCGTGGGATCGGTGCCAACGTCGAGCTTTTCTAACCCGAACCAGACATGCCCAAGACCATCATGACCGTCGATGACGCCCTCACCATGAGGAAGGTCATCTCATTCACCCTCAAGGGTGCCGGCTTCGACGTGATCGAGGCACAGGACGGGGTCGCCGCCCTCGGAGTCCTGAAGGGGCGCGCCGTCGACGCCATCATCTCCGACGTCAACATGCCCAACATGGACGGCCTCGAGCTGACCCGTCAGCTGAGGCAGCTCCCGGCGTTCGCGCGGACGCCCATCATCCTCCTCACCACGGAGTCGGACCCCGAGATCAAGAACCGCGGCCGTGCCGCCGGCGCCACCGGCTGGATCGTGAAGCCGTTCCAGCCCGAGCAGCTCCTCGCCGTGATGTCCCGGGTCCTCCCCGCCTGAACCGCTCCCTGTCCCTTCCCGCATCCCCATGGACGCCTCCATCCAGCAGCAGCTCATCGCCGACCTGCTCGTCGAGAGCTTCGAAGGTCTCGACCGCTATGACCACGAACTCCTGCAGATCGAGTCGGGAACCGCCGGCGCGGACTCGTTGAACGTCATCTTCCGCGTCATCCACACCATCAAGGGAACGGCCGGCTGCCTCGGTTTGTCCCACATCCAGCGGGTCGCCCACACGGGGGAGAACCTGCTCGACCTCCTCCGCAGCGGTGGGATCAGCGCCTCTCCCGAGATGATCAGCGCGCTCCTGAAGCTCTCGGATGCTCTCCGCTCGATGCTCCGCTCGCTGGAGGTCTCCGGATCGGAGGGCGACGCCGACCATTCGCCGCTCATCTCCCTGCTGGACCGCCTCCAGGAGCCGCTGGGCGCCGTTGAGCCCCTCGTTCCCGCGCCCGTCACCGCGCCGGCTTCGTCCCCGGTCCAGCCCCAGGCTGCCGAACCGGCCCCGGCGACCTCCGCGTCCGCACCAGACGCCGGATTCGGGTTCTTCGACGACGAGCCGGCATCCGTGCCTGGCCCGGAGACCCTTTTCACCGCACCTGTCCCCGCGCCGAAGTCCTTCCCGGAACCCGCCGCCCCATCCGCCTCCCCGGGGGCCGGAGCCGGCGCTCCCGCCGCGTCCGTCGCCTCCGGCGCGCCTCCATCCGAGAACGCGGGCCGCTCCAACGCCGAGGACAGCGCGATCCGCGTGGACGTGGCCCACCTCGACCGCCTGATGAACCTCGTCGGCGAACTGGTGCTCGCCCGGAACCAGATCCTCCAGAAGGCGGGCGTGGTCCAGGATCCGACCCTGCTCAGCACGGCCCAGCGCCTGAACGTGATCACCACCGAGCTGCAGGAAGGGGTCATGAAGACCCGGATGCAGCCCATCGGCAATGTCTGGACCCGTTTCCCGCGGATCGTCCGCGACGTCTCGGCCGAGCTCGGCAAGAAGGTCCGCCTGTACATGGAAGGCCGCGAGACCGAGCTCGACCGCACCATCATCGAGGCGATCAAGGACCCGCTGATCCACATCGTCCGGAACGCCATCGACCACGGGATCGAGTCGCCGGAGCGTCGCGCCGCCTCCGGAAAGCCCGAGGAGGGCGCCCTCGTGCTCCGGGCCTACCACGAAGGCGGGCAGGTGATCATCGAGATCGCCGACGACGGCGCCGGCATCAACGCCGAGAAGGTCCGGGCCCGCGCCCTTCGCGACGGGCGCATCACGGCGGAGCAGGCCGCCCGGATGCCCGACCGCGAGGCGTTCCACCTCGTCTTCCTGCCGGGCCTCAGCACCGCGGAGAAGATCACCAACGTCTCCGGCCGCGGCGTGGGCATGGACGTCGTCAAGACGAACATCGAACGCATCGGCGGCTCCATCGAGCTCCTCTCCGAGCTGGGTTCCGGGACCACGCTCCGCATCAAGATCCCGCTCACCCTGGCCATCATCCCGGCGCTGATCGTCACCTCCGGCGGCGAGCGGTTCGCGATCCCGCAGGTCAGCCTCGTCGAGTTGGTGCGGATCGACACCGCCGGGGAAGGCCGCGGCATCGAGTCGCTCTACGGCGCACCGGTGTACCGGCTCCGGGAACGCCTCCTGCCGCTCGCCATGCTCGACCGAGAGCTCGGCATCGTGCCGGCCGAGGCGGCGACGCCGGGCTCCGAAGCCGGATCCAACCTCATCGTGCTCCAGGCGGACGGCCGCCAGTTCGGACTCGTCGTCGACGAGATCAACGACACCCAGGAGATCGTGGTGAAGCCGCTCTCCAAGATCTTCCGCAGCCTCACCTGCTACGCCGGTGCGACCATCATGGGCGACGGCCGCGTGGCCCTCATCCTCGACGTCCTCGGCCTCGCGCAGAGGGCCTCCGTGCTCTCCGACGCGACGACCCAGGCCGCCGCCATCGATCCCGCCCGCGCCGCCTCCGTGCTCGCCAACCGGGAGAAGCTGCTCCTCATCGAGGCCGGCGGCGGCTCCCGGCTCGCGATCCCCCTGTCCTCGGTGGACCGGTTGGAGGAGTTCGAACGTTCCCGCTTCGAATGGTCCGGCGGTCGCCAGGTCATCCAATACCGCGGCGGCATCCTCCCCCTGGTCCCCCTCAACCGCCTTGTCCCGAACCTCCCGGAGCCTGCGGAGTCGACGGACCACGCCCAGGTGGTGGTCCACTCCTCCGGCGGACGCAGCGTCGGCATCCTCGTCGGACAGGTCAGCGACATCGTCGAGGAGGAAGGCTCGGAACGGGCGGCCGGCGACGGATCCGGCCTGCTCGGGTCCACGGTCATCCAGGGCCGTGTGGTCGATCTCTTCGATCCGACCGGCCTACACCTGTCGTCCCTTTGATCCGATACCCAGACTGTCGTCCATGAGCGAGACCCGCCAACTCTGCACCTTCACCCTCGGGGACTTCTTCTTCGGGATCGATGTCCTGAAGGTCCAGGAGATCATCCGACACCAGGAGATGACCCGCGTCCCGTTGGCCCCCGAGGCCATCCGCGGACTCATCAACCTCCGCGGCCAGATCGTCACCGCCCTCGACCTTCGCAGCCGGCTCGGCCTGCCCCCGCGCTCCGCTTCCCTGCCTCCGACGAACGTCGTCATCCACACCCCCGACGGCCCCGTGAGCCTGCTGGTGGACGAGATCGGAGACGTGGTCGAGGTCGACGCCGCCGGGCTGACCCGCGCGCCCGACACGGTCCGTGGCGCGGCCCACCAGGTGATCACCGGCGTCTTCCGGCTCAAGGAACGCCTGCTGATCCTCCTCGACACCTCGAAGGTCGTCGAGCTCCCGGAGCCCGTTCCCGCCTCCTGATCCCGCCGAACCAAACGCAGCTTCCCTTTCCTGAAACCGAATCCATGAACACCAGCAGTCATACCGTCGTGGCTCCGCTCCCGTTCGAGCCGCGCGTCCGCCCCGACACCCAATCGCGCCGCGCCGCCGAATCCCGTCCTCCGGCCGGCGGTCCGGACGCCCCAACCCCCGCCTCCGGGCTCCGCCTGGGGGGCAGCCTCCGTGGCAAGCTCCTCGTGCCGGCCCTCGTCGTGCTCGCACTGAGCGTCACCGCCATCTACGTGGCCGTGCTCCGCATGTCCACGCGCCTCGCCTCCGAGCGGTCCTTCGCCCTGCAGGCCTCGGCCCGCAGCATCCAGGACCGCATCGACCGCACGCTCTTCGAACGCTACGGCGACGTCCAGGCCTTCGGCCTCAACACCGTCGTCCACCGGGACCTCAGCCGGATCGACGACTCGGTCCGCTCGCAGATCACCGAGGCGGTCAACGCCTACGTGAAGGCCTACGGGTGCTACCCGGTGAGCTTCGTGACCGACACCTCCGGCCGGATCGTCGCCGTCAACTCCGTCACCGCCGAGGGGACCCCGATCACCGGCGCGAACGCGCTCCTGGGTCGCGACGTCTCGGGCCGCGAGTGGTTCAAGTCGGCCGTCGCCAAGAAGTTCACCACAGGCGCCCCGGTCGATGGCGCCACGCTGCTTTCCGGCACCGTGGTCACGGATCCGGTCCCCAACGACGAGTTCGTCACCGAGCTCTACGGGACCAAGGCCCCGACCTGGTCGATGACCTTCACCGCCCCGGTCACGAAGTCCGACGGCACGCTGGTCGGCTACTGGCACAACTGCTTCAGCTCCGCGATGGTCGAGCAGATCGTCGCCGACGAGTACTCCAGCCTGAAGCGCCAGGGGCTCGGCACCGCGGAACTGAACGTCGTCGACCGCTCCGGGATGCTCATCCTCGACGTGGATCCCGCCGAGACCGGCTCCGAGAAGCCGAGGCCGGACGACCTGTTCAAGGTGAACTTCCTCAGTTCCAACGAGGCCGCCGCGGTGGAGGCCGCCCGTGCCGGTGCGCCGGTCAACGGCATCGTCACCGGCCGCAACGCCCGCATGAGCCGAGCCTCGGGACGCGAGTTCATCCAGGTCGGAGGCTACAGCCGCAGCGCCCCGGTGCTCGGATACGTCGGCTCCGGCTTCACCACCCTCGTCCGCTCCGAGCCCGATGAGGCCTTCGCCGCCACCGAGTCCCTCAAGCGGACCGTCCTCGCCGTCGGGGCCGTCGGTCTCCTGGTCGGCGCATTGTTCCTCTGGAAGGTCGTCGGCGGCGTGGTCCGGGGCATCACCCGGGTGAAGGAAGCCATCGAGGGACTGGCCCGCGGCGACATCTCGCGCGATGTGCCCGTCACCGCCGAGGACGAAGTCGGCGTCATGTCCCGCGCCTTCAACACCGCCCGCGGAGGACTCATCGAGGTCTTCGGGGCGGAGCGGGTCGACTGGAAGGAGATCTCCGAGAAGCAGCATGCGGTCCTCCGCCTGACGGACAGCCTCAAGTCCACCCTGGCCACCGTGAACGAGAACGCGCAGACGCTCTCCGCCGCCTCCGAGGAGCTCTCGGCCACGGCGCAGCAGATGAACACGAACTCGACGGAGACCTCGGCACAGGCCGGCGTCGCCGCGGCCGCCTCCGAGCAGGTCAGCCAGAACATCGCCACGGTCGCCACCAGCGCCGAGGAAATGAGCGCCAGCGTCAAGGAGATCGCCAAGAACGCCTCCGAGGCCGCCCGCATCGCCACCCAGGCGGTCCGTGTCGCCGAGGAGACCAACCAGACCATCTCCAAGCTCGGCGAAAGCAGCATCGAGATCGGCCAGGTCATCAAGGTCATCACCTCCATCGCCCAGCAGACGAACCTGCTCGCGCTCAACGCCACCATCGAGGCCGCACGGGCCGGTGAGGCCGGAAAGGGCTTCGCCGTCGTCGCCAACGAGGTGAAGGAGCTGGCCAAGCAGACCGCCGCGGCCACCGAGGACATCTCGCGCAAGATCGAGACCATCCAGGGCGACACCCAGGGCGCCGTCCAGGCCATCTCCCAGATCAGCTCGGTGATCGCCCAGATCAACGACATCTCGAACACCATCGCCAGCGCCGTCGAGGAGCAGACGGCGACGACGAACGAGATCGCCCGCAACACCTCCGAGGCGGCCCGTGGAAGCACGGAGATCACCCGGAACGTCACCAGCGTCTCGCTGGCCGCCAAGAGCACCTCCGAGGGCGCCAGCAACACCCTCACCGCGGCGAACGAACTCGCACGGCTCTCCGCCGAGCTCAAGCGTGTGGTGGAGTCGGCCCAGGTCTGATCCGCCTCCGTGCCTCCCCGGGGTCCAGGACCCCGGGGTTCCCGCCACGATGACCCTCACGCTTCCATCCAACGTCGCCGGCATGGCGTCGGCCGGGCCCGCTGGGCCCGGCGGGACCGACCCGCGTTGGGACGCCGTCGAGGTGGCCTCGGCCCTCTTCGGGGGAGCCCTCGCGTTCGTGGCGCTGCTTCCCGACGGAGCCGTCGAGGTGGCTTCGGCCGCCGGGCCCGACACGGCGCGGGCCCGGGAACTGGCGCCCCTGGTCGCCGTGCTGCGGGAGGTCGACGAGCCTTGGGTCCTTATGGGCGTCGGGCCCGGCCCCGAATGCCGCGACCACCTGCTTGCGGCGTCCCTGCGGCACGGCGACGGCGAGGCCTTCGGGGCGATTGCGGTGCTCCTCCACGTGGCACCGGCCGCCTCGGACCACAGGATGGAGGCGCTTCTGCGCATCGCCCGCGGCCTTTCGCCGGAACCCGTCTCCACGTCGGACGGGGCTTTCGACGGCCTGGCCGAGGCCGAGTCCAGGATCCTGGCCGAGAAGTACCGCAAGGCCCGCGAGGAGGCGGAATGGAACGCTTCGCGTCTCCAGGAGACGCTCGATGCGGCCCTGGTCCTCTCGGAGGAGGCCCAGGCCTCCAGCCGGGCCAAGAGCGAGTTCCTCGCGGTGGTCAGCCACGAGCTGCGCACGCCGCTGACCGGCATCCTCGGCATGTCCGAGGTCCTTTCGGCCACGACCTCCGACCCGGCGGTGCGCGAATGCGCCGAGGCCATCCGGTCCTCCGGCGACCGGCTGCTCGCCGCGGTCAACGACATCCTCGACTTCACCCGGCTTGAGTCCGGCGAACTCCCGCTGCGCTGCGTCGACTTCGATCCCGCCGCCGCCGTCGCGGACGCCGTGGCCGAGGCGGCGCCGCTGTTCTGCGGCCGCGGGCTCCACGTCGAGTTCCGGCCGGGCGGGGGCCTTCCCGACCGCATGAGGTCCGACCCCCGCCGTTTTCGGCAGGTCGTCGGAATCCTCGTCTCGAACGCCGCCAAGTTCACCGAACATGGGGGCGCCGTGGTCACCGTGGAGGCCGAGGAGATCCCGTCGCTGCACGACCTGTCCCGGATGGAACCCCAGGTCCGCGTCGAGGTCGCGGACACCGGGATCGGCATCCCGGCCGAGCGGCAGTCCACGCTGTTCCACCGCTTCCGACAGGTGGATTCCGGCCAGGCCCGCCGCGCCGGCGGTCTCGGACTCGGTCTCGCCCTCGCACGCGGGCTTGTCGGCCTCATGGACGGCCGGATCGGCTTCGAGAGCGAGGTGGGACGCGGGTCCCGCTTCTGGTTCGCCGTGCCCCTCCGACCCCCTTCCGATCCCTCCCCACAGTCCGTCATCCCGTCATGAAGCTCCTGATCGTCGACGATTCGCGCACCATGCGCAGCATCCTCGCCTCCTACGCACGTCCCCTCGGCTTCGCCGTCACCGAGGCGGTGGACGGCAAGGACGCCCTCGAACAGATCGCCCGCCACCAGCCGTTCGACGCGGTGCTGATCGACTGGGACATGCCCGTGATGAACGGCATCGAGCTCCTGAGGATCCTTCGGGCCAACCCGACCTACGCGAACTGGAAGCTCATGATGGTGACCGCCCAGAGCAGCATGGGCGCGGTGACCGCGGCCGTGGAGATGGGCGCCAACGACTACCTGATGAAGCCGCTCACCGAGGAGATGTTCCAGGACAAGATGCGTTGCCTGGAGCTCGTCGCCTGAGCCGTCGGAACGAGGAATCCCAGCGCCACAAGACCCGATGGAACCCAACCGCACCGGCAGGATCCGCGTGTTGATCGTCGACGACGCGGTCGTCATGCGGCGCGTCATCTCCGAGGCGTTGGCGCAGGACGAGTCGATCGAGGTGGTGGGCACCGCCGCCAACGGACGCATCGCCCTGGCGAAGCTCGACCAGGTGAAGCCGGACGTGGTGACGCTCGACGTCGAGATGCCCGAGATGGACGGCGTCGAGACCGTGCGCGAGATCCGGAAGACCCACCCGAGGCTTCCGGTGATCATGTTCAGCACGCTCACCCAGCGGGGTGCCGTGACCACCTTGGAGGCCCTTTCCGCGGGGGCTTCGGACTACGTGACCAAGCCGGCGAACGTCGGCAGCGTCATGGAGGGATTCAGCCGCCTGCGCTCGGAACTGATCCCGAAGATCAAGGCGCTGTGCCGCCGCGGACCGGCGTCCGCGCCCGCCGCACCGAACCCCGTTCCGGCGGCGGCCGGGATTCCACGCCCCTTGCCGGCGGTTCCCGCAGCCCGTCCGGCGGCTTCGATTCCGGCCGTGGTTCCGGCACCGGGCCCCGCCGCGCCACCGGACGCGCTCTGCATCGGCAGCTCCACCGGAGGGCCGAACGCCCTCGTGGACGTCTTCAACGCCTTCCCCTCTGCGCTCGACGTCCCGGTGCTGGTGGTCCAGCACATGCCGCCCCTGTTCACCCAGATGCTGGCCGAAAGGCTGGACCGGATCGGGAACCTCCGCTTCTGCGAGGGCGCCCAGGACATGCCGGTGCGCCCGGGCCATGTGTACATCGCCCCCGGCGGGCATCACATGGAGGTCGTCCGCGTGGCCGGGACCGTGCGCATCCGGCTTCACGACGGTCCCAGCGAGAACTCCTGCAGGCCCGCCGTCGACGTTCTCCTGCGCAGCGCCATCGAGGCCTACAACGGCCGGCTGGTGGTCGCGATCCTCACCGGCATGGGTTACGACGGCCTCCGGGGCTGCGAGGCCGCACGCCGGCGCGGCGCCCAGGTCATCGCCCAGGACGAGGCCACCTCCGTGGTCTGGGGCATGCCCGGTGCCGTCGCGCAGGCGGGCCTCGCCGACCGCATCCTTCCGCTACCCCAGATCGGCCCGGAACTCGTCCGCCGAGTCTCCGTCCGCCGCCCGCCCGTGCCCGCCTCCATCCCCGTCGTCGTCCGCTGACCCCATCCTCCTTCATGGCCATCTCCCTTCCAGACTTCACCTACATCGCCGACCTGGCGCGGCGCCGTGCGGCGATCGTGCTGGAGCCCGGGAAGGAGTACCTCGTCGAGAGCCGGCTCACCCCGATCGCCCAGAAGGAGGGGCATGCCGGGCTTGCGGAGTTCATCGCACGGCTCCGCACCGGTCCCGAGTCCGGGCCGATGCATTCCCGGGTCGTGGACGCCCTCACCACCAACGAGACCTTCTTCTTCCGGGACCACCATCCCTTCGAGGCGCTTCGCAAGTCGGTGCTGCCCCCTCTGATCCAGGCCCGGGCGAACCTCCGTCGGCTCACGATCTGGTGCGCCGCCTGTTCCACCGGCCAGGAGCCCTACAGCATCGCGATGATGCTCCGGGAACACTTCCCCCAGCTCGCCTCGTGGAAGGTGAACATCCTCGCCACGGACATCTCCCCGCGCGTGCTCGACCAGGCCCGCAAGGGCGTCTATTCCCAGATCGAGGTCAACCGCGGCCTCCCTGCCATCTACCTGGTGAAGCACTTCACCCAGAACGGTGGCGGATGGATGGTCCGGGACGAGATCCGGAAGTCCGTCGAGTTCCGCGAGCTGAACCTCATCCAGTCCTGGGGTTCCCTCCCGGTGTTCGACGTCGTCTTCATCCGGAACGTGCTCATCTACTTCGACGTGCCGACCAAGCAGGCCATCCTGCGGAACATCCGTCGGAACATGGCCCCCGACGGCCAGCTCTTCCTCGGCACCGCCGAGACCGCGATCAACCTCGACGCGGGCTTCACCGCCGTCTCCCACCCCAGCATCACCACCTACAGGCCGGCCTGATCGGCGGCGGTGACACGGGGACACCGACTTCACGGAACCCGCGGAGGAGGCGGAACCGGAACTTCGGGTGCCGGTGAGCGCGTTCCCGTCTCGGGTCCGGACGCCGTTCCCCGGGGACGCCTCGGCGTCTTCGCGCGGGTCCCCTCGGATCAGCGTTCCCAGCGGCTCCGGGTCCAGGCCAACAGGCATCCTCCGGCGAAGAGCAACAGGCTTCCCGCCAATGCCAGCAATCCCGTGGGACCGTTTTGCAGGATCCATCCGCCGGGGGTGGCAACCGCCAGCAGCGCCGCCGATGCAGGCACCTGGGGCAGGTGAGTCCAGCCGCGACGTCTCGCGATCCAGGCCCACGCGGCGGCCAGGCCGGGCCCCGTCACGAAACCCAACGTCATCGCCGAAGGTTCCGCCGTGGACGAACGGTTCCAGGAAACCAGGAGCCAGCCTGTCAGGACGGCGTTCCGGAGCCAGTCCCGCCCCGGCTCCGGCACGTCCCTCCAGAAGAGGCCGTGGATGATGAACCAGGCGAAGGCGGCCTGGAGGGCGAGGTTGGCGTCCGGTGCCGGGAGGCAACGCAGGACGCCGGCGCCGATGAAGGCCCCGGCGACCAGGCCGCTTCGGGCGTCGCGACGCAGCAACGAGGCGACGACCGCCAGGATCCCGGAGGTCGCCAGCACCCAGGTGCCGCGCCCGTCGATTCCGGGTACGGCCTGGATCCACTCCGACGGCAGGGTCAGGAACGCGGCCGACGCGGAGAGGCCCGCGGCGGTGCGCAGCAGGGTCGACTCCGACCGGTGGATCGTCGCCTGACGGACGAGGGCCGTTGCCCCGACGGCCGCGAGGAAGGGGAAGAGGTGTCCGTGCCCGACGGACATGAGCGGGGCGGCTGCGGCGAGGGCCCAGGTGGCGAGCCGCAGGTTCCGTGAAGGCACGCGGACGCAGTCCTCCAGCCGCAGGGCCGCCACCCAAGCCGCCGCCATGGCCGCCGGGGCCAGGAACGCCGCGGTCATCGGCTGCTTGCCGATGTAGGCGCAGCTCCATCCATGCACGCCGGTGGCCCCGATCCAGAGCCCGGCGACGAGCAGTGGCAGCCAAGGACGCCCTGGGGACTGGGTGCCGTTGTGGTCCGGCCGTGGAAGCGCGAGCACCGACAGGATCAGGAGCGGCAGCACGGCCAGCCAGAAGACGCCGTTGTAGGGCTCCCAGTCGGTCACCGTCCCGGCCCGGACCACCGCCTGCAGCCGCAGCGGCAGGCCCAGGTTCAGCAGCAGGATTCCCGCGCCGATCGCCAGCAGCCTTCCGGGAATCCGGAACCGGGCGTATCCGCGTCGGACCGCCCAGATCCGCGAGACCGCCATCAGCGACGCGGTGGCCACCAGCACCGTTCCCAGCACCGCATCGATCATCACCCCCTGGGTGACCAGGAGGAACGGGGCCAGCGCCAAACCCTGGTCGAGCACCACGAGCAGCGCGGAGTCGTACCACAGCGCGCGTCGTGAAAGGAGAAGGGCCGTCGCCACGACCAGGATCTCGTAGCCTTCGAGTGCGGCGAAGTTGAACAGGAGCTTGGCTTCCTCACGCTCCAGGAACCCGGGATCCACCGACAGGCGGTTCAGCGCGAAGAGGAGCAGCGCGGCGCTGCCGAGGAAGAGGGGGTTGCAGACCAGGAGCCTTCGGAGCCACTCCAAGGCGGTGCGGGCGGAGTCCGGTCCGGTCGTCCGATCGGAAGTTGGCGGGAGCATGTCTCCCGCTTGGCAGTTCCCGTGCCAGGGAAATGGCGTGGGCCGCAGGCTGGAGGCCGCACCATCGGCAGCCCCGAGCGGTACGCCTACCGACCTTCCGGGAAGTCCCGTCGGTATCGGCGGAGCAGTTCCTCCGGATCGTTCGGCACCACGTAGATCCTCTGCCGCACCCGCTTCGTTTCGCCCGGCTCCAGCCCTCCGACCGCGGGGTCGCTGTGCAGGCAGACATAGACGCCTTCGAACAGCTCGTGCGTCCTGTCCGAGGCCGTGGCCAGGATCCAGCGGTTGTCCGAGGAGATGCAGCCGATCAGTCCGTTGACCGGCCTCAGGCGGGCGATCGGCCGCGGGTTGGCGTCCGCCTCCGACACGCCCGGCATCGGGAACACCTGCCCGCCGAGGTAGCGGGCCTCCGTCGTCCGACCGGTGTCGTCCAGGAACGTCAGTCCATTGGCGGTGAACACGAACGCGCGTCCGGTGAAGTTCGTCTGGGACCGGCCGGTGAACGCCGCGACACGGATGCAGGCCGGCTGGAACCACTGCAGTTCGCTCCGGCCTTTCCCGTGTCGGGTGATCGCGAAGTCGATGGCGAGTCCGTCTTCCACGCACTCCACGGTGTGCCGTACCTCCACGCCCGGATCCACGCGGGTGAGGAACTCCAGCCTGCGCCCGTCCGCCCGAGCGGCCGTCAGCGAGGTCCGGTGCGGCATCACGGATTCCCCCCAGACCCGGTGGTGGGCGCCGGGACGCAGGAACGCCTCGAGATACCAGACCGGCACCGGTCCGCCCGGAAGGCCGGGCCAGTCGAGCGTCAGCACGTTGTTGGTCCACGAGACCCGGTGGGGCGGCGGATCACCCCGGAGCGGAATGCCGGAACCCAGGATGGCGGACAGGAGGAATGCAATCGGGCGGATCATGGCGTCGCAGGAGGGTCGCGATGGCTGCGATGGCATCGCACGCAACTCTCGGTGAGTTTCTTGAAGGTCTTCTCGGTGTCCGATGGATCGTGGGCGGCCCCAAGTTGCGCAGCCAGGCGGGAAGCCTCTTCCGCCGCTTCCGTCAGCCCGTGCCGGAGTTCGGCGCCGGCGGGGCCGGATCCGTCCAAACGCGCGGCTTCACGGAACAGCTCCGACAGACGGGTCGCCATGGCAGACGCGGCCGCCGCCCCGGACGAAGGTCCGAAGGCGTTCCCGCGTTGTCTTCGCAACGCCTCGAACTCGTGGTCCACGGCCACCATCGCCCGCACCAACGGTTCCACGGGCGTCCTTTCCGGCAACGGATCCGCGATGCGCGCGATCTCGTCGGGAGGGATGGGCGGTGCGTTGGTCGCGTCGCGATGCAGTCCGGCGTATCGCGGATCGGTCCCCGCCAGGAGCAGCCAGGCCGAGGCCTGCGGGGCGGTCCATCGATGCAGGGCCCGGGCGACGGCCGCCGCGGCGGCGGGACCTCGATGACGTCCATGATGGCAGTGGATGTAGAATGGGCCGGGAAGCGTCGAGACGGCCTTCGCCAACCGGCGCAGAGCGTTCGTCCCCACGCCGTCGTAGCCGATCGGGACGTGGACATACCGCATCCCGTGGACCCGGGCCCGTCCGAGGTCCGGGGCCATGCCGTCGACACTCAGCAACGTCCGGACGCCCATGGCCTCCAAGGCCGCGAATCCGGCATCCCCACGCGGCTCGCCACCGCAAAACAGGCCGTGCCCGAGGTCGTGGACGTTCTCCAATCCGGGCAACTCGAGGCGCTGCGCCGGAGAAGTTCCCGTCGACCCGGGGCCGGCCGGCTCCAAGACCCCGTCGGAACGTCCCGCGAAGGCCAGGATGAGCCCGGCCAAGACGAGCCTCCGGAGACGTCGGGGAAGCATGGGGGGAACATCCCGCGCCGTCCTCCGCGGTGGAAGCCGGGAGTTGGCGCGACACCCGTGCAGGCCGGGATGCGGCTCGACACCCCGGAGCGGTCGCCGGCAGCATGCCGCCCAACTCGTGAGTCCACGCATCAAGGTCCTGCTGCAGCTTCCGGCGGTCCTCCGGCGGTACATCCCGTTGGCCCGGCCGGGATGGAAGCTGCCGCTCGCGACCTTCCTCCTGATGTTGGTCTCGGCCGCCTTGGACGCCTTCGGCATCAGTCTCCTCGTGCCCCTGATCGACCTGCTCCAGGGCGGCGTCGCCTCCTCGGGCCGCACCGTGTGGATCCTGGACAAGATCCAGTCGGTCTTCCCGGGGCGTCCGAGGGAGGCCCTGTTGGCGCCGTATGTCGGACTGGTGGTCGCGGCGTTCACCCTCCGCGCCTTGGCCGCCTGGTCGGTGATCCTCACCGTGACCCGTCTCACGGGTCGCATCTCCGGGAACATGCGCGAGGCCCTGTGCGGCAGTCTGCTCACCGCCCGTCCGGAGGTCTTCGACCGGACCAAGGGGGGGGAGCTCAACAACCTCTTCACCAACCATCTCGGGTTCGTCGTCCTCGGATTCGAGAACCTGGTCCAGGTCCTCTTCCGTGGCACCCTGATCCTCTCCGCCCTGGTCTACGTCGTCCTCGAGTCGTGGCAGGTCGCCTTGCTGCTGGTGGTCATCATCCTCCTCGTCGGCGGCCCGGTGGCGCTGCTGCAGGCGCCGATCAAGCGCCGGGGAGCCCATCAGGGCTCGTTGCAGACCCGCTTTGCGGGACTGCTCAACGACGTCTTCACCGGAATGCGGGTCATCCGGTTCTCCGGCGCCCAGCCCGAGATGTTCCGCCGGTTCCGGGGAACGGTGGGCGAGTTGGGGCACGCCGAGATCACGAATCGCCGTATCGCCTCGCTTGTCCCCATCCTGCTCGAGTTCTTCGCCCTGATCTCGGTGATGCTGATCATCCTGATCTCCTTCCACTGGCTGATCCGGGAGAAGCTGCTCGCGGCCAACGAACTGCTCGGGATCCTCCTCGCCGCATCCCGGATGGTCCCGAACCTGAACCAGGTCGCCACCGCCTACGGCCTCCTCTCCGTCGCCTCCGGGTACATGGAGCAGCTGGAACCCTGGTTCCGGCTCCCTCGTTTTCCCACACGTCCCTTCGGCGTCCGCGAGTTCGGCGGCATCGGCCGCGAACTGCGTTTCGACTCCGTGGACTTCAGCTACACATCCGATCGACCCGCCCTGACCTCCGTCTCGTTCGAGGTTCCCTCCGGCGCCAAGGTCGCCCTCGTCGGGGCCTCCGGCTCCGGCAAGAGCACCGTGGCGGCGCTGCTCATGCGCCTCCGCGAACCCACGGCCGGTTGCGTCCGGGTCGACGGCGTCGACTACTGGGAGTTCTCCGCCGAGTCCTGGCAACGGCACCTCGGCGTCGTCGAGCAGGAACCGTTTCTCTTCCACGAATCCATCCGGGCCAACCTCACCTTCGGACTCCCGGACGTCTCCCCCGAACGGATCGCCCAAGCCATCCGGACCGCCGACCTCGATGCGGTGATCGCCGCCCAACCACAGGGGCTCGACACCGTCATCGGCGAACGCGGCGCCACCCTCTCCGGCGGACAACGCCAACGCCTCGCCATCGCCCGGGCCGTCGCCCGCGATCCGCGCCTGCTGATCCTCGACGAGGCGACCTCCGCCCTCGACACCGCCACCGAACGCGAGGTCCAGAAGGCGCTCGACGCGGCGATGTCCGGCCGCACCACCCTGATCATCGCCCACCGCCTCTCGACCGTCCGGAACGCCGACCGCATCGTCGTCTTCGACCAGGGGCGTGTCGTGGAGCAGGGCACCTGGGACGACCTCACCGGTCGCGACGGCCCCTTCGCCCGCCTCGTCCGGCTGAACGAATTGAAGGGTTGATTCCCGGGTCCGGGATTCGCCGAATCCGGGCGAGGCCGATTCACCCCGCGCCGCCAAATCCTCCTTCCATGGACTCCCGCCCGTTCCCCATCCTCCCGAGCACCGTCTGGGCCTTCCTGGCTGCGGTCGGCCTTTGGGCCGCGGATCCGCCTTCCGTTCCGGTGCCCAACCCGAGCCCGACCCAACCGACCCAACCGACCGTCGTGCCGAAGCCCCGCCGGTTCCTGGGCCTGCTGCGCCTTGCACCGAAGTACCACGACGAGGCGGCGATGACCGCCGAAGCCCAGTCGGCGATCGGTCGCCATTTCGAACGTCTTCAGGCGGCCACCCGGACGGGCAAGGTCCTGCTCGCCGGCCGCACCGACGAACCCAACGACAAGACGCTCGGACTGGTCGTGTTCGAGGCTGCCGACGTCGCCGAAGCCGAACGGTTCATGTCCGAGGACCCCGCGGTGGTCGCCGGCGTCATGCTCCATGAGGTGCGCCCCTACCAGGTCGCCCTGATGCGCACCACGCCCCCCGGCAACCCCTAGCCCCGCCCACCTTCCCCCGTTTCCGCCCTTCAACGCTTCAACGCTTCAACGCTTCACCCCCCACAGCCCATGCCCCGGTTGCTTCCTCTCTTCCTGCTGGCCGTGATCGTCGCCCCGGCGGCCGCCGCGGAACCGGAGCCGGTGGTCCGCATGTTGGTCCCGGGCTTCACCGTCGAGGAACTCCCGGTCCGGCTGCCGAACCAGAACAACCTCCGCTTCGCGCCGGACGGTTCCCTGACCGCACTCGGCTACGACGGACGCGTGTGGTCGCTCCGCGATTCCGACGGCGACGGCCTGGAGGATTCCGCGACCCCCTTCTGGGACCGGCCCACCCTCCGCGTTCCCCTCGGAATGACCTGGACCCATCGCGGCCTGGTCGTCTCCTCGCAGGGAAAGGTGTCCGTGCTGTCCGACGCCGATGCCGACGGCATGGCCGACACGGAGACGGTGTTGGCATCGGGTTGGCCGCGGACCGACGTCGGCAGCGGCGGCGTGGACGCCACGGCGGCAACGCTCGATGACGCGGGAAACCTCTATTTCGGACTGGTGGTCGCCGACTACTCCAATGCCTACCGGCTCCGGAAACGCGGCGAACTCGCACCCGCCGAAGTCGAGTGGCTCCGGCAACAGGGACGTCCCGTGGATGGCGATCCCGGCGAGGAGGTCTCCCTCTACGACCTGCGTTCCCCTCGCGGCACGATCCAGCGTCTCGACACCGCCACCGGCCGTTGGTCGACCTTCGCCACCGGCATCCGCGTCCCGGTTGGACTCGCCTTCGGTCCCGACGGCGGGCTGTTCGGCACCGACCAGGAGGGCGAGACCTGGATGCCGGACGGCAATCCGCTCGACGAACTGAACCACCTGGTCGAGGGCCGGAACTACGGATTCCCGCCGCGCCACCCGCGCTGGCTGCCGGGGCTGGTTTCCGAGCCGCCCGTGGTCGGCTTCGGACCGCAGCACCAGAGCGCCTGCGGACTGGTCTTCAATTCCCCCCGTTCCCCGGAGCGCCCCGGGGCGACGCCCGAACGGCCGCTCCGTCGTTCGGGTCCCGGACAGGGCGTCTTCGGACCCCGGGATTGGAGCGGCGACTTCCTGGTGGCCGGACAGTCCCGCGGGAAGCTCTGGCGGGTCGAGACCACCGGCACGCCGGAAGGTCCCGTCGGGCGCGTCCACACGCTCGCCCGGGCCTCGATGCTGGTGGCCGACGTCGCGGTCTCACCCAAGGGCGACCTGTATCTCTGTGCGCACAGCGGTCCGCCGGACTGGGGCACCGGTCCGCAGGGTCCCGGACGGATCTTCCGCATCCGCCACACCGATCCGGAGGCGCCCCAACCGGTCCGGAGCTGGGCCGTCTCACCGAGCGAGGTGCGCGTGGCGTTCGACCGTCCCTTGGATCCCGATGTGGCCCGCACCGCGGTTCCGGATGGCATCCGGATCGAATTCGGCGAGCACGTCCGTGCCGGCGACCGCTTCGAGGCACTCAAGCCACCCTACGCCGTGGTGCAGCAGCAGGACGCCACGCCGCGCGGACGTCTCGGGATCCGCTCGGCCCGCTTGGCCGACGGCGGGAAGACGCTCGTGCTGGAGACCCTCCCGCATCCGCTGGCGGTGACCTACGCCCTGACATTGCCCGGAGTGCGGAAGGCGGGAAGCCCGGGCGCCGGCTTCACCGTGGACCTCGACTACGACCTGACGGCGTCGCGGGATCCGGCCTGGAAGCTGCCGAAGGAATCGCCCCGTGCGGCCTGGGGACGTCTCGCCTCCTGGGCGCCGACCCTCCGTGGTTCCTCCGGCACCGACAGCCGCGAGGTCGCGGGGGAGGCCGGCGACTGGGAGAACGGCCGCGAGCTCTTCCATGGCGGGAAGCTCCAGTGCGCCCGTTGCCATCGGATCCGCGGCGAAGGGGCGACGGTCGGGCCCGACCTGAGCAACCTCGTCCACCGGGACCGCGGGACGCTCCTGCGAGACCTGCGCGAACCCGACGCGACGCTGCATCCGGACTACGTCACCCATGGTGCCACGCTTTCAGACGGCACGGAGGTGGTGGGATTCCTCCGGTCCGACGAACGCGGCGGCGTCCGGTTGGCCGATGTCGAGGGCCGCGAGCGTCCGCTGGCGGCGTCGGAGGCGGCCACGTTGAAGCCCACCGCGCACAGCCTGATGCCGACGGGCCTTCTCGACGGGTTGTCCGCCGAGGCGGTGCGGGATCTCCTGACCTACCTGCAGCACGCACCGACCCCGCGGGAACGCCGCGATGTCACGGCGGCGTTGGCGCGGTCCCCGGGGCCGACGCCGTCCGCGAAGCCGTTCCGTCTGCTGCTGGTGGCCTCGAAGCAGGACCACGGGCCTGGACAACACGACTATCCGGCCTGGCAGAAGCAGTGGTCGGAACTCCTGGGCGCACTGCCGGGTACCAAGGTCGAGACCGCCTGGGAATGGCCCGGCCGTGAACAGTGGGGGGCCGCGGACGTGGTCCTGTTCTACTTCTGGAACCACGACTGGTCCGAAGCCCGATACCGCGAACTCGACGCGTACCAGGCCCGGGGCGGAGGGTTGGTTTTGCTGCATTCCGCGGTGATCGCGGACAGCGATCCGGAGCGGTTGGCGGAGCGGATCGGCCTGTCTGCGACCCCGTCGCGCGTGAAGTACCGGCACATGCCGTTCCGTCCGAGGTTCGTGGACGGCAACCCGTTCACCGTGGACCTGCCCGACCGGCCGTACCTGATCGACGAACCCTATTGGCCGATGATCGGCGACGCGTCACGGGTGAAGCCGTTCGCCGAGGTCGAGGTGGACGGCGCGGTCCGTCCGTTGGGATGGACCTTCGAGCGGGGTTCGGGACGCGTCTTCACCAGCGTCCCGGGGCACTACACCTGGACCTTGCGGGATCCGTTGTGGCGGATCGTGTTGCTGCGTGGAGTCGCGTGGGCCGGCCACCGTGACCCGGCCCTGCTTCTCCCCATGGCCACCCGCGAAGCCTGGATGAGGGAGTGAGCGTTGAAGCGTTGAAGCGTTGAAGCGTTGAAGCGTTGAAGCGTTGAAGCGTTGAAGCGTTGAAGCGTTGAAGCGTTGAAGCGTTGA
>JAIYBC010000058.1 GCA_027488845.1 Verrucomicrobiales bacterium
GAGGTCATGAAGGGTTTGAGTCGATACTCTTTCACAAGACCATCTGGCCCCGTTTGGCCAGACGCCTCAACCCTTCATGACATCTAACCCGGCGGGAGCGTTGTCGTTGCAATCCAGGCGTTTGGAGCGCCGGGTCGCTGAGCTTGGGTCGTTAGGCGGCTCACCATTTTCACGGTCAACTAACAAACGCAAAGCAAACACATGAAGAGATACAAAGTCGTGAGGACGATCGCCGTGCTGTTGCTAGTTGTGGGCGTGGCAGCCATCATCAGTCGGATTAAGGAAGGGGGGCATTCGATCATTCACACGATCGGCGCGGGTGGGGCGGGGATTGGATTGGGCGGTGCCTTGTTTGGGTTGTCATGTAGGCTGCAGAACAAAGAGGAGGATTCACGCGATCCATCCGACACTCCCAAAGGATGAGCGGATATGACAGAAGCAGTTACTCCCACGCCGCCTAGCAAGCCGCTTCTGTGGACCCGGCGTTGGCGTTGCAATTCAGGCTTTCGGTGCGCTGGGGCCCCGGGTCTTTGAGTGTTTTTCGTTCGTCAGTTCAATTCAACTCAGCCATTGTCTTTACAGCGGTCAAAAATCTTGATGAAACAACGTCTATTTCAGCGCCTGCTTTCCTTTATTGGCCTCGTTGCGATACTCGGGACGTTGATGTATTTCCTTCTGCGTAGCGGTCCTGTCCAGACCTCCGTGACGCCGAAATCGGACTCCGTTCTGGAAAAGCTCGAAGGGGAGTGGGTGATGACAGGGACCGTCGGCGGTGAAGAAGTGACACACGACGTTTACGTTGATCGAATTCTAAAGCGCCAGTATGTTCGTATCCATGAGCTTTCTCGCGAGAAGGACGCAGACGGCGAGCCTGCTTACGAGGCGTGGATACACATCGTATGGGATCAAGAGAACGCTGAGTATGTGGTGATGTGGCTAGACAACACTGGTACGACCAATTTTGCGCCAGAAGGAGTTGGCCACGGAAAACCTGTTGGAGACCGGATTCCCTTCGTTTGGAAATCCGCCGATGGGAGCGGCATTCACAACACGTTCAAATACGATCGCACGAGTGAAACGTGGACGTGGGAAATCGATAATGTCGACAAGTCCGATAAGGCTTCGTCCTTTGCAAGATTGACCTTGAAACGAAATGTGAAACGATAATAGGCCAGCTCCAATCCCTGAACTGAGTGTTCGTGGGGACAAATTGTGGTGGATGTGTTCGAACTGTGAACTCCCCAAACCTTTCAAAAGCAGAGCGTCGTGAACTTCGCCAATTGGTGGAGCTGGCGCATGATCGCGAGTTGTCCATTGCCGCGGCGGATTTGATGGCGAGATTCGCGGATTGGCGCGCTGGCAAGATGAATGTGTTCGAACTGAACGAACAGATTCACCGATATCACGATGGCCCTTCGCGGGATCTGTATAAGACCTATGTGATAGGAAAAGCACGTTGGAGTGTCGCCTCGGCCATCGCTCGGGGTGTTCTCAAGGAATCGGAGGTGTCTCCGGTGATTCTGGAGAGTTTGCGTGGCGCGACGGAGTTGTTCCGAGAGATGGAGGCTGAGGGAGATGGGGCCTGAGGTATCCTTGGACTCACAAGGGTCACGTCCACTGGAGAATTCTCTGCGAGACGGGGCGCGACGGAAGGCGTCTGGGGTAGGGAGTCCCGGCTTTAGCCGGAGAGGATCTTCAGCGACGGGCCGTTGGGTTGGAATCCGAGGTGTTCGGACCCGGTAGGATTTCCGCCGGCTGAAGCCGGGACTCTGTACCCTGGGGTCTCTTGATTGACCTCGATGCCAGTCGCTCGCAACGTCGCGGAGACAGATGGGATCTCCGGAAAGACCCATTTTGCGGTTAGAGCATTGCTCCTGACTGAACTGGATGAAGCGCATGAGCACCCGGAGTTTCCTTTGGACGTGTCCCAGATGGAGCGCGCATGAGTGATTCCGAAAACCTGGTGATCTATCCGATGCCGAGCTTGGTCGCGACGCTCCTCAACCGCGAGCGCGCCAAGGGGAGTCCATTGACCGAAGCAGAGGTCATGGAGATCAGAGACGGCTGTCCGTCTGTGGCTGTCCCGGTCGACATCGCGGCGAAAATCGATGCGGAGCGTGGCTACAAGGACATCGAACCTGAGCAGTGTTGGGAGCAGTGGAAGGAAGCTCGAAAGAGCTTGATCTGACGACGACGTGGGACGGCCACGGGCTATCGCAGTGATCCCTGGGTGACGTGCTTGGAATCCAAGAGGGACACGTCGGCTTGGTGCTGTAGCTGAAATGGGTTGAGACTCCTCACGTCGTCTCCTACGCCTGCGGGTTGAATCGGTGCAGTCCGTGTCTCACCCGAAGAAGTTTCCAGTTTCCAGTTTTCAGTGGGGAACAAGCCCGGGGAATTGGTCGATTTGGGCCTTTGGGGGGATGAACCATTCCGGGCGGATTCCAGCTTCAACGCCTAAAGGCGGGACTCCGTACCCTGAGGGCGCGTGGTACCCTTGGCACCCTTGGTTGTGAAAGGGTCCGGCGTCGGGCGTCCGGCGTCGGGTGGACGAAGCAGGGAGCACAGAGCTGGGAGCGTAGAGCCATGGCCCCGTCTTTCTCCGTGTCCTTCGTGTCTCGGTGGCTACTTTTAAACCCTGGTTGTGAACCTCTTACTCATGTTGCTTTGGGGTGGGGCGTGAGACTCCTCACGTCGTCTCCTACGGTTGCGGGTCTGTTTTGGTCAACCCGGCGGTCTGGGCTGTGTCCTTTTCCTTTTCCGATGACGGTCGGCGGGTAGCCTTCGGGGATGTCCTTCCGTGTTGCCGCGCTCTGGGCCTGGTTGCTGTGCCTCGGGCTTCCGCTCGTCCGGGCGGGTGAACCGGTCTCCGAGGTCGTCTTCGCCCCGGAGAAGAAGCACAACCACGCTTCCTGCCTCGTCGAACAGCCGGACGGTTCCTGGTTCGTGGCCTGGTTCCGCGGCAGCGGCGAGCGTCAGGCGGACGACGTCGGGATCCTCGGTTCCCGCCAGCGTCGGAAGGGGGGAGCTTGGGAGAAGCCGTTCGTGGTGTCCGACACCGACGGTTTCCCCGACTGCAATCCGAGCCTCGCGGTGGCGCCGGACGGACGGCTGTGGCTGTTCCATCCGACGATCCTCGCGAACACCTGGGAGTCGGCGTTGCTGCGGGTGAAGGTCGCGAAGGACTGGCGACGTGGAGCGCCCCGTTGGGAACGCAACGACGTGCTGGTGCTGCGGCCCGGTGCGGAGTTCGACGCGGCGATGTCGGCCCATCTTCCGAAGCTCCAGGACCTGCTCCAACGCAGCGACCTGAAGGCGGACGAACGCAAGGAGGCGGCGGAGTTCCTCGAGGCGGCCCAGGGGCACATCACCAACCGGCTCTACCGTCGCCTGGGCTGGATGCCGCGGGCGCATCCGGTGTTCGCCCCGGACCGCTGGTTCCTGCCGCTCTACCACGACGGCTTCTCGGTCTCGCTGGTGGCGTTGTCCGACGACCGGGGTGCGACGTGGCGCGCCTCGGCGCCGATCGTCGGGGCGGGGAACGTGCAGCCGTGCCTGACGCGTCGGCGGGACGGCACGATCGTGGCCTGGATGCGGGACAACGGACCGCCGCCGAAGCGCCTGCTGGTGTCCGAGTCGAAGGACCATGGGGAGACGTGGACGTCGGCCGTGGATTCGGAGATCCCGAACCCGGGTTCCGGCGCCGAGGTGGTCGTCCTGCGGGACGGCACCTGGCTGTTCATCGGGAACGACACCGAGGAGGGGCGTCATTCGCTGGCGGTCTGGATGAGCGACGACGAGGGGCGCAGCTGGCGTTGGCGGCGGAACGTGGCGCGGGCGGAGGAGGGGAAGGGGTCCTTCGGATACCCGAGCGTCGTCGAGGCCCGCGACGGCCGCATCCACGCCACCTGGAGCGAGTCGGCCGGCGGACTGGAGACGATCCGCCACACGCGTTTCGACCGGGAATGGCTGAGGCGGTGAGTTGTTGGGGGGCGGGCGACGGGCGTCAGGCGTCAGGCGGCGGTTTCCGATCCTGACGCCCGACGCCGGATGCCCGACGCCGTTCTCTCCACCAGCCCGTCGTTGGGCGGCTTGCGTGAGGGACGGGCGCTTCCCTATCGTCCGGGGCTTCCGGCGCGGCCGGAATCCACTCATGGCATTGCTCAACGAAAACTACCTCAAGCTCAAGGCCGGCTACCTGTTCCCCGAGATCGGGCGTCGGGTGAAGGCCTTCACCGACGCCAACCCCGAGGCCGCGAAGCGGCTCATCCGGTGCGGCATCGGCGACGTGACCGAACCGTTGCCCCAGGCGGTGGTGACCGCGATGCACCAGGCGGTCGACGAGATGGCGGTCCGATCCACCTTCAAGGGATACGGTCCGGAACAGGGCTACGAGTGGCTCCGTTCGGCGATCGCCGAGAACGACTTCCGGTCCCGCGGCATCGAGGTGGCGGACGACGAGATCTTCGTGAGCGACGGCTCGAAGTGCGACTGCGGCGCGATCCTGGACATCCTGGGCGACACCAACCGCCTCGCGATCACCGACCCCGTGTACCCGGTGTACGTCGACACGAACGTCATGGCGGGCCACACGGGCGACGCGGACGCGACCGGCGCGTATGCGGGCATCCACTACCTGCCGTGCACGGCGCAGAACGGCTTCGTGCCGGAACCGCCGAAGGAGCCGGTGGACGTCATCTACCTCTGTTCGCCGAACAACCCGACCGGCGCCACGGCGTCGCGGGCGCAGCTGGAGGCGTGGGTGAAGTACGCGTTGGCGCATAATGCGATCCTCCTCTTCGACGCCGCCTACGAGGCGTACATCGACGACCCGACGGTGCCGCGTTCGATCTACGAGATCCCGGGTGCGCGCGAGTGTGCGATCGAGTTCCGGAGCTTCTCGAAGAACGGCGGGTTCACCGGGGTGCGTTGCGCGTTCACGGTGGTTCCGAAGAGCCTGATGGCCTCGACGAAGTCCGGCGAGAAGCGGCCGCTGCATCCGTTGTGGTCGCGTCGGATGACCACGAAGTTCAACGGCGTTTCCTACATCGTCCAGCGGGCGGCTGCGGCGTTGTACACGCCGGAGGGGAAGGCGCAGGTGAAGGCGTTGGTGGAGCACTACATGGGCAACGCGAAGCTGCTGGTGGCCGGCGCGAAGGCGGCGGGGCACACGGTCTTCGGCGGGGTGAACGCGCCGTACATCTGGGTGAGCGCGCCGAAGGGCTTCACCAGCTGGCAGGCCTTCGACCGGATCCTCGGCGAGGCGAACGTGGTGATCACGCCGGGCAGCGGCTTCGGCAGCAACGGCGAGGGCTGGTTCCGGGTGAGCGCCTTCAACAGCCGCGCCAACGCCGAGGAGGTCTCGCGTCGGCTCCAGTCGCTGAAGTGGTGACGGCGGGGACGTTGACTCGACGCTCTGGGCGCGGCGAAAGTGCCGCGTCCCCTTTTTCGCACAGGTCCAAACACACACATCCACCATCATGAGCAGAAAGATCCGTTACGGAATGGTCGGCGGCGGCCGCGGCGCCTTCATCGGCGCGGTCCACCGCATCGCGGCGAACATCGACGGCCAGATCGAGCTTGCCGCGGGCGCGTTCTCCTCCGACCCCGAGAAGTCCAAGGCGAGCGGCGCGGACCTCTTCCTCCCGGCGAGCCGCTGCTACGGCTCGTTCGCCGAGATGATCGAGACCGAGGCGAAGCTCCCGGCCGACCAGCGCATCGACTTCATCGCGATCGTCACGCCGAACCACGTCCATTTCCCTCCGGCGAAGATGGCGCTGGAGCACGGCTTCCATGTCCTGAGCGACAAGCCCGCGACCTTCAACCTCGCCGAGGCGAAGGAGCTGCAGAAGCTGGTGAAGAAGTCGGGCCTGCTCTACGGGCTGACGCACAACTACACCGGCTATCCGCTGGTGAAGGAGGCGCGCCACCTGGTCGCCAGCGGCAAGCTGGGCAAGATCCGCAAGGTGGTGGTCGAGTATCCGCAGGGCTGGCTGGCCACCCGGATCGAGGCCTCGGGCCAGAAGCAGGCCTCCTGGCGGACCGACCCGAAGCGTTCCGGCGCCGCCGGATGCATCGGCGACATCGGCACCCATGCCGAGAACCTGGCCGAGTACGTGACCGGGCTGCAGATCAGCGAGCTGGCCGCGGACATCACGGCCTTCGTGAAGGGCCGCAAGCTCGACGACGACGGCAACGTGCTGCTGCGCTTCAAGGGCGGAGCGAAGGGCGTGCTCCACAGCTCGCAGATCAGCGTGGGCGAGGAGAACAACCTGAACCTGCGCGTGTACGGCGAGCTGGGCGGCCTCGAGTGGCACCAGAAGGAGCCGAACACCCTGCTGGTGAAGTGGCCCGACCAGCCGATGCAGGTGTACCGCACGGCGAACGGCTACCTGAGCGACGCGGCCAAGGCCGCGGGCCGGACGCCGCCGGCGCATCCCGAGGGCTACCTCGAGGCGTTCGCCAACATCTACAAGAACTTCGCCACGGCGATCCGCGCCCGTCAGGCGGGTGAGAAGCTTGCGAAGGACCATCCGGCGAACGACTTCCCGAAGATCGAGGACGGCGTCCGCGGCATGGCCTTCATCGAGGCGGTGGTGGCGTCGTCGAAGGCGAACGCCGCGTGGACGAAGCTCGAGGCCTGAGTCCGGAACGGGCCTGCTTGAACCTAAAGCCGCCTAGTATCCAGCGCCTCTTCCCCCTGTCGGTGTCTGGCCGACTACGCCCTGCCCAAACCAGGTTTCTTGGTGCGGTCGAGCCGGACGCATTGGCAGGGTGGCCCATCGGGGAGGTCGCCTCCGCTGCATCTCGGGAAACGGATGCAGCGGAGTTTGCCCGATTGGCCCACAAGCGATGGCGTCATTATGTCGCCCAAGACTTGAGCGTTGATTCCATTTTCGGGCTGAAAGAGAGGGTTGCCGCTGATCCAAACGTCGAGATCTCCATGATGGCGGTCGTCGAGGTGGCTTGGTTTCCCCCGAGCCGCCATGTCGGGTTCGTGCATTTCAGGCGGACTTGGTGCAACAACCTCTGCGTGGATTTCCTGACCACGCATCCGGACATCGTTTCGAATCGCGAACCCATAAAGGGAGTTGGGACCGCGCTCCTCGACTTCATCATTTCTGTGGCCCGCGATATCCGAGCCGGGGAGATCTGGGGCGAAACGACGTCCGATTCTGTCCGGTTCTACCGGAAGCTCTTGGATGATCCTAAAGCCGACGACCGCTTCCGGATCCGGAGACGATCCTTCGGTCCTTTGCTCAGGGGATTCGCCGACCGGGCTTGGGAGCCGATGATGGAAAAGTTGGATTCGACCATGGGAAACGCAGACACTCGGCAACCATGAAGGCGGCACGTCGAACCAAATGGCTGAAGTTCGATCAGGTTCTTGAACTTGAGGAGCGGCATGGCTGCCTTGTCGGCAGCCGGTGCGTTCCCTTCGTCCTCGCGGAAGAGTCGTCGTCGACTCCACCGGCTCGCATCGTGAAGTCGCGGAAGGCCGCCTCGGCGGCAGGATCGGTTCCGGCCGTTTCGAAATGAAGTCCGTCCTGCGGGCCGATCGATTTGCCTAGCGGACGCGGGACGGGGCCGGGTTGGTGGGGAGAGGGAGGACGGGGCCCGGTGCGGGCTTCGAAGGCTGGTAGAGTCCGCTTCCGGCGGGCAGGACCGTGGGGTTGCCGGTGGCGGTGCGACCGGAACTCCAGGCGCGGTAGCCCGCGACGCACGCGGCCACGACCACGACCCCGATCAGCACGGGGAACGCCCACTGCCAACGGACCCGCGAGAGCCACAGCGTGATGAAGTCGAGCGGACCCTTCCCGCCGCCGGTCAGGCTCGGCGGCTCCGCGTAGTCGTCGGTGCGGCCCAGTTCCTCCTCGAGTTCCGCGACCAGGCGGACCGAATCGAGGCGCAGTTCCTTGGCGTAGGTGCGGGTGAAGCCGCGGATGTACACGGGGGCGCTGAACACCTTCCATTCGCCGGCCTCGAGGGCGCGGATGTGGTCGGCCTTGATGTTCGTTGCGTCCGCCACCTCGTGGACGGTCCGCTTCTGGCGCTCACGCGCGGCCCTAAGCTGTTCGGCGACACTCGGCATCGCGGTGTTCATAACGTCGGCCACCCGCACTGGGCAACGCCCGAAACGGGGGCTGTCCCGGCCGCATCCGCCGCGCCCGGATGTTTCCAGCCTCGGATGCCCGTGCCACGATGCCTCCATGCGACTCGATTCCCACCAGCACTTCTGGCGCTACGACGCATCCCAGTACCCCTGGATCCCGGCGGGTTCCGCCCTCCAGCGCGACTGGCTGCCCGCGGACCTCGCGGCGATCCACCGGTCCCTCGGCTTCGACGGTTCCATCGCGGTGCAGGCCCGGCAGTCGCTCGCCGAATCGCACTGGCTGCTCGGCCTTGCCGACGCGGATCCGCGGGTGAAGGGCGTGGTCGGCTGGGTGGACCTGCGCAGCGACGACGTCGAGGAGCCGCTCGCGCAACTCGCCGCGCACCCGAAGTTCGTCGGTGTCCGCCATGTGGCCCAGGACGAGCCGGACGACCGGTTCCTCGTGGGCGCCGCGTTCCAGGCTGGGATCCGCCGTCTGCGCCCGTTCGGGCTCACCTACGACCTGCTCGTGTATCCGCGCCAGTTGCCCGCCGCGATCGAGCTGGTGGCGGCCCATCCCGAACAGCCTTTCGTGCTCGACCACATCGCCAAGCCCCACATCCGCGACGGCGTGCTCCAGCCGTGGGCGGAGCAGATCCGGGAGCTGGCCCGACATGGGAACGTCCTGTGCAAGGTGTCCGGGATGGTGACCGAGGCCGATCACCACGGGTGGAAGGGCGGGGATTTCCGTCCGTACCTCGACGTCGTCTTCGAGGCCTTCGGTCCCGGCCGGCTGATGTTCGGTTCCGACTGGCCGGTCTGCCTGCTGGCCGGTTCCTACGAACAGGTGGAAGGGCTGGCGAGGGACCATCTCCGCCACCTTTCGCCGGAGGAATCCGCCGCGTTCTGGGGCGGCAACTGCGAGCGGTTCTACCTCGGCTGACCGCGGCTGACCGCGTCATTCGAGCGCCCGCAGACGGAAGAACCGGATCGTTCCGGCCGTCGGCAGTTCGATCCGTTCCTCGCGGCCCAAGGCCGTACGCGGGAAACCGTCGATCGTCTCGAAAGGGCCTGCGATCCGGTCGGCCGATTCCACCGAGTAGCGCCGTCCGACGCCGGCCCGCCAGGCGATGCGGACTCGGCCGCCGGGAAGCGTCTCCGGCGTGACCCGGAGCGGCTGGAAGGGGTTCGAGGGAGACGTACCAAGGCGGTGTTCCTCGACGTTCGAGTAGCCGTCGTTGTCCGGGTCCGCCGTCTCCGAGCGCACGAGGGCGTCGGTTCCATGGACGACCTCCCATCGGTCCGGGAGGCCGTCGCCGTCGGTGTCGGCGCGCAGCGGGTCCGTCCCGGCCGCGGCCTCTCCCACGGCGTCCAATCCATCCCGGTCCGGGTCGGGATCGGAAGGCAGTCGCACGCGGAGGCCGGTCAATGCCGGTGCGCCCTCCTTCCGCGGGACGAGGGAGTCGCCGATGAATCCGTTGTCGAACGGGCGCGCGGGTCCGGTCCCATTCCATTCCAGTCCCACGAGCGCGCCGACGCGGATCTCCTGTCCGAATCCGAGTCCGCCGAGCGCGGAAAGCGGGAGGGCGACCTCGACAAAGCCGGCACCGCTTTCCGCCGGTGCGACGGGTCCGGTCTGGGGACTGCGGTTGAACTGCTGCAGCCGCGCGCCGGCGAGGGCGGGGAAGCCGGGTTCGAGCCGGAACACGCCTTGGCCGAGCCCGTTCGTGGAACCGGACCGTCGGAAGAAGCGGTCGGTGCCGTCCGCCAATTCGTCCCCGACCACCATCGCGACGGAGGGGCGGAACCCTTCGAAGGCGACGGCGTCACCCTGGTCCAAGGCGTCGGCGCCTTCGCCTCCGCCGTCGGGAATCCCGTTCCCCAGCCCTTTGAGCGAACCGACACCCGGCAGGCCCGGGACCTCGAGGAAGAGATAGGCGTCGGAGCCCGGCGTCAGCCCGAGGCCATCGAGTCCGAGATAGAGGAAATCGGCATCCATCTGGACGCGCAGGTTTCCGAGGGTGCTCCGGCGGCCGGTGAAGGACGGGATCGCGGGCGCCCCGGTCAGGTCGTAGGTCTGGCCGACGAGGTTGCCGTCGCCGTCCGAAGGACCGGTGAGTTCCACCTGGGCCGATGCCGCGAGGGCCTCGTGGATCCGGACCGGCGGCGGCGTGCGATGGATCGTGGTGTCGTCCTGGATCCGGCCCTGCCAGTCGACGCACTGGATGCGCAGGCGGTCTCCGTCGAAGCGCAGCCGGGTGAAGTGGTAGGTGACGAGGAAGGCGGCGCTCCGGGGATCGGTTTCACGCAGTCCGTACGGCGGACCGCCGCCTCCGCCGGTCACCACCGCGGTGACGCCTTCGGACGGGGTCAACCGCTCGTAGTTGTGGTCGTGGCCGGCGAGCAGCAGTTGGACCCCATGGCGTCGCGCGATCGGGATCACGGCGGCGGAGAACTCCGCCGAGTCCCGCAGTCCGTTGAGGTTGACGTCGTCGAAACGGTGCAGTCCGGAGGTCTCCGTCGGCACGTGGGAGATCATCACCCGCCACGGCTTGCGGGTGGCGGCGAGGTCGCGGTCGAGCCAGCGCGCCTGGGCACCGTCCGGTCGCATCAGGTACTGGGTGACGAACGGTTGGAAGAGCACCACGAAGTGGACGTCGCCGGCGTCGAACGAGTAGTACGATTCCGGGATCGTGCGTTCCGCGAGGTGTTCCGAAGCCGGGGTGTCGTTGGTCGGGGAGCGCAGCACGTCGAGGAAGGGCGCGGTGCCGTAGTGCAGGTCGTGGTTGCCCCAGGCGAAGAACCCCGGGGTCTGGCGCATCACCGCCCGTTGGACGCTCAGGAACCGGATGTCGGCAAGGCCTGGATGGAAGCTCGGATAGATGATGTCGCCGGCATGGAGCAGGAGGTCGGCGGGCTCGGCGGCCATGCGTTCGGTCACGCGATGCTGCCAGATGTCGGCGCCGCCGGAATCGCCGATGACCTGGACCGTGAGCGGTCCGGACAGGGGCAATGTGCGGAAGGAACGGACATCGGAGGCGAAGGGGCCGTCCGGCGATTGGAGGACCGTCCGGTAGGAAAGGCGTTGGCCGGGGACGAGGCCCTCGAGGACGGCGAGATGGCGTGTGCCCGGGGGCGTTTCCACGCGCCGGTCGAGGTTCGGGAAGGTCCCGAACTCGACCCGACCTGCGGTGCCGGGCGGGGTGGCGAAGAGGATCTCGGCGCGGTTGGAGGAGACGTTCTGCAGGTAGGGCGCCCGGGTGAAGCCGACGAGCAGCTCGGCGGTGAAGACGGGCCAACGCGAGTAGACGTTGTCCGCGTGCACCTGGACGGCGAGGACGTTGGTCCCGGCGCGGAGCAGTCCTTCCGCGGGGCCGAGGTCGAGGAGTTCCGCGGAGCCTGCCGGGCGTGGGGCGGCATCGGTTTGGAGCGGGATTGGGGACCCGGGCAGCCCGGGAAGTCCACGGCGTGCGACCTCGACGCCGTTGATCCAGGCCACGAAGCCGCCGCCATAGTCGGCGCGGAGCGAAAGGCGTCCTGAACGCGGACCGTCGCCGACCACGAAGGACGTCCTCAGGAGCACCCGTTCCCATCCGTTGGTGGAAGGCAGCCGTGTCGATTCGCCGTACGTCGTGACGCCGAAGCCGGACGGACCGGAATACCATTCCGAGTCGTCGAAGGATGCGTCCTGCCAGCGATCCGGGAGCGGGGCGTCGGCGCGTTGACCCAGGTAGCGCCAGAAATCCGAGAGCCCGACCGGAGCGATGTCGTCCGCCGCATGGAGACACCATGCCGCCAGGAACGGCAGCGACCGGAGCAGGATCCGGGTCAGCGGGTGCATTCCGGGATGCTACCGGGAAGCCTCCGGCGTTCCAGAGCGGGAATCGGTTTCGTTCCGCCGCCATCCGGGCGTCTCGTGGACCGAGAGCCGCCCGTCGGGCGCGCGGAAGAGCAGGGCGTCGATGTCGAACCGCCGACAGAGGGCGTCGGCGCGTGTGGGGCCGAGGACGCTGAGCACCTTCGACAGGGCGTCGAGGGTCATGGGATCGCGGCCCACGAGGGTGACCTGGGAGTGGTCGGTGAGGGCCTGGCCGGTTCGGGGATCGACGATGTGGGAATACCGCACGCCGCCGATCTCGACGCGTTGGAAAAGGTCCCCGGAGGTGACGAGCGCCCGGTCGCGGAGACGGACCCGGCGTCCGGGAGGGGCGTTGGTGAGGTCGAGGAGGCCGACGGTGACGATCCATCCGGATTCACCGGGCGGCGAGGAAGCGGCGTAGAGGTCGCCGCCACCGCTGACGAGGCTTCGGGTGATGCCGCGGGAACGGAGGACCTTCGTGGCCTCGCCGATGGCATAGCCCTTGGCGATGCCGCCCGGGTCGAGGCGCATGCCGGGGCGCAGAAGCCGGGCCGTCCGGCGGCCCTGCGCGTCGCGTCCTAGCACGACGTTGGTCCAACCGCAGGCGTCGCGGGCGGCCGCGATCCGGGAAGCGTCGGGGAGCGCGCGTTGGCGGCGGGCCCGTTTCCAGACATCGACGAACGGGCCGACCGTGATGTCGAAGGAACCGTCACCGGCCCGGGAGACCTGTTCGGAGCGTTCGAGGACGCGGAAGAGATCCTCGGAGACGGGGACGTCGGTCCCGGAGCCGGAGGAGCGCGAGAGTCGGCTCAGTTCCGAATCGGGCTCGTAGTCGCTGAGGATGCGGTTGAGTTCCGTGATGCGGTTCCATGCGGCGTCCGCGGCCTCCTCGGCTTCGCGATCGGAGGCGGCGTAGAGGACGATCCGCCACGGCATCCCCATCCGGGTCGCGGTGAACTCCCGTCGGACCGCGGGGGTGGAACCGGTGCGGCATCCGGTCCAGGAGGACAGGAGGCACAGGAGCAGGACGAGCCGGAGCAGCGGCGCGGTGCGGCGTCCGGGGTTCAAGCGAAGATGCGTTCCCGGATCTGGTCGACGCCAGCCGTGCCGGTGGTGCCGAGCTGGTGGATGACGCTATGGGCGGCGGCCATGGCCATCTCCATCGCCTCGGAGGGCGAGGCGCCGGCGGCGAGGGCGAGGGCGAGGTTGGCGCTGACGGAATCGCCGGCCCCGACCACGTCGATCGGACCGAGGACGGGATGGGCGGGGACGTGGGCGGTGGATCCGTCCGGGCCGGCGCCGACGATCCCGCGTTCGGCGAGCGTGATGAACACGTGGCGGCCGTTGGACCGGGCCATCCGTCCCGCGGCGTCGCGGAGGGCGGACAGGTCGTCGACCGGGCCGCCGTTCAACCGGCCGAGTTCCGCGGCGTTCATCTTCCAGTCGACGGCGGGCCATCCGCGGAGACCGCGTCGGCTGTCGGCGACGATCGGCAGGAGGGGGCGGCGTGCGGCGAGCCGGCCGACCTCGGCGAGCACCGCCGGGGTGACCACGCCGGTGCCGGGGATGTCGACCTGGTCGAGGACGATCCAGGCGTCGGTGGAATCCGCGGCGCGGCGGATCCCTTCGATCACGGCGGCCTCGCCGGTGGGCGGGGTCGGGGTGAAGTTCTTGAGGTCGAGGCGGCTGAGTTCCTCGGGAGGTAGGCCGGGGCGGTGCAGCAGGGGTTTGGTGTAGGTGAACGTGTTCCGGCCGGAGGCGACCACGATGCCGGAGGGATCCGCGCCGCGGCGTTCCTGGACGGCCCGCTGGAGTTCGAAGCCCTCGCCGTCATCGCCGCGCAGTCCGACGCAGCGGATGGACCCGGTGCCGAGGGCGGAGAGGTTGTTGAGGATGGTGCCCGCGGCGCCGGGGAGGCATCGGACGCCGGTGATGTTGTGCACGGGCAGACCGGTCTCGATGGAGACCTCGGCGCGTTCGGGATCGATGTCGAAGTAGCGGTCCAGGCAGAAGTCGCCGAGGAGGCCGAGGGTGAGCGAGGGGAAGCGGCGCGTGATCGCCTCGAAGCGTTCGGGGGTCATGGGAGCGTGGCGACCAGGCGGCGGTGGAGGTGGTGGATGAAGGCGAGGTTGTCGCACTGGGCGTAGTGCATGGTGCCGCCCATGCGGGAGAAGCTCTTGCAGAAGCGGAGGTAGTAGGCGGGGTTGGACTTCGGGGGTTCGCCCCGGGTCCAGTCCCAGCCGCCGCCGTCCTGGAGGTCGACGACGAAGATCCGGTGGCCGGCCACCGGTCCGGCGCCCGCCTGGAACCGGATGTTGTGGGCGCAGCTGAGGCTCTTCTCGAAGACCTGGGGGGCCATGATGGCGGAGCCGACGGAGAGGACGACGCCGTGGTCGAGTTCGGCGACGATGCCGGCGAAGCGGCGGAAGTCCTCGGCGGCGGCGCGTCCGAGGACGGCGCCGTTGAACATGGGATGGCAGGAGATGATGTCGTAGCCGATGCCCGGGTGGACGGTGGCGGTGACCCCGTGTCGCCATGCCGCGGCGAGGATGGAGCCGTGTTTGGAGGGGTGCTGGACGTCATGGCGGCCCTCGTGGAGGTCATGGCGTTCCATGGCGGCGAGCAGTTCGCAGCAGGCCGGGGCCATGGGGTCCGCGGGGAACTGGGAGACCAGTCCGGCGAGTTGTTCGCGTGGCGGGAGGTCGCAGCCGTCCCCGTGGATGAAGCGGCCGAGGGAACCGCCCCATCCGAGTCCCTGGAGGGCGCCGGCCATGAGGGCGAGGTGGATGTTGCGGCCGGTTTCGTCCCAGGTGCCGAAGGTGCCTGCGGCGACGTTCTCCTCGACGCCTTCGGTGGAGCGGCCGAGCCAGGAGTATTCCCAGTCGTGGATGGTGCCGGCGCCGTTGGTGGCGACGTGCTGGAGGAAACCCTTCTCCATGAGGTCGGCGAGGAGGAGGGCGGCGCCGTTGCGGAGGAGGTGGGCGCCGTACATGAGGACCACCGGCGCACCGCGGGAACGGGCGTCGCGGACGGCCTCGGCGGCGAGGTCCACCTGGGCGGACTGTTCCGGGGAAAGGGGGGCCGGTTGGCGGTCGATGGGGACGAGGATGTCCTCAAGGCGGGTCAGGCTGCGCCGCTCGGCGAGAGGGCGCACGCGCAGTCGGCTGAGATCCAGGGCGGGCACCCGGAAATTGGAGCGAGGTGGGAGGAGGATTGGGAAGGAGGATCTCTGGGGGGAGGAAGATAGGACTTATGGGACGGATAGGACGGATAGGACGGATAGGTCCTATCCGTCCCATAAGTCCCATAAGTCCCATAAGTCCCAGATCTCCTATCCTCTTTTTCTTCGGGCGCGGGCCATTCTTTCCCTCACTCCGCCATCTTTCAGGAAATCCTGTTCCAGGCGCCTCAGTTGCCGGTCGATCAGGTAGTTGGCCTGGTGGCACAGGCAGATCGCGATGTTGGCCACCGTGCCGGCGGGGCGGGTCTCCACGAATTCCCGGTAGAGTTCATACTCCTGGGGCTTCCGGCGGCCCAGTTGGCGCACGTACAGCGCCTCCTTGGAGTCCTTGGCCCAGATCTCGAGGTTCCGGGCCCTCAGGAAATCCCGGTAGTCCTCCAACAGCTCTTCCAGGCTAGCCCGGGCGACGTTGGTGAGCTTGATCTCGCTCTCGCTGGAGACCACGGCCGCCCGGCTTCCTTCGACCAGGTTCTGCTTCCCGGAGCGCGCCGCCTGGACCATCTGGTCGACGGTCCGGTCCCGCCTTCCCAGGTGCCGCCCGGTGAAGTCGTGGGTGATCCGGTACAGCACCTCCGCCTTCTGGTACCCGAGCAGGGCCTCGTAGTTCCCCTTCCGCGGCAGGAAGCCGCCTTCCGTTCCGTGCATGACCGGAGCCTGCCCGACCCGGCCGGATCCGGCGGATGCGCTTCGGGCGCCCTGTCAGACCGCCTTCTGGAACAGGCTCGCGATCGGCTTCCCGACGCCGTCCCGGGTCACGTAGAACGGCCGCTTCTCGATCTCGTAGGCCAGGTTCGCCGGAATCCCCAGCGCCCGGTGGATCGTGGCGTGGAGGTCCTCGATGACCACCCGGTCCTTCAGCGTGCGGCAGGGACGTTCATCGGCGGTGACGCCGTGGAGATGCCCCTTCCGGATGCCGCCTCCGAACATCAGGACGCATCCCGCGTCGGTGAAGTGGCGGTGCATCCCGTAGTGGGTCAGGGATTCGATCCGGTCCGGCACCGGCACCTGGTTGGTGATCGGTTTGTCCGGCTTGCCCTCCTGCATCATGTCGCGGCTGAACTCGCTCGCCAGCACCACCAGCGTGCGGTCCAGCATCCCGCGCTCCTCGAGGTCGAGGACCAGCTGGGCCACCGCGCCGTCGATCGCCCGCTTCATGTTGGCCAGCTTCTCGTGGCCGTGCTCGTGGGTGTCCCAGTTCAGGAACGGGATGTACTCGGTCGTCACCTCGATGTACCGCGCCCCGGCCTCGGCCAGGCGGCGGGCGAGGAGGCATCCGAGGCCGAACCGCTGGATGTTCGCCTTCTCGTAGCTGCCCTCGCGGGTGAAGTCGCCGCCGAGCCGCTTGGAGAAGTCCCATCCGCCCGGCACGTACTTCGCCACGGTCTCGGGCTTCTCCAGCGTGAGGTCGAAGGCCTTGGCCGCCGGCGAGGCCAGCAGGCGGTGCGCGTTGTCCAGGGAGCGGATCAGGGATTCCTTCTGGAACCCGCTGCCGAGCTGGCCCACCGGCGACGCCGCCGCGAGCCGACGGTAGAACGCGTCCCGGTTCGCGAAACGCCCCGGACTCATCCCGCCGGGCGGGGTGACCACGTCCTTGGCGGCGTCGGGGAAGGGGACGTTGAACGGTCCGTACTCGCTGCCGAGGAACCCGGCCGAGGTGAACGCCTTCAGCTCCTCGCCTTCGCCGACGTCCAGCCGTTGGCCGATGTTGATGAACGCGGGGACGGCCGGGTCGCGCGGCCCGAGCGTCCGCGAGATCATCGCCCCGATGTGCGGGCAGGCCACCGACTGCGGCGGCGCGTAGCCGGTGTGCCAGTGGAACTGGTGCCGCGAATGCAGGATGAAGCCCAGGTCCCCGGCCGTGTAGCTGCGGATCAACGTGCCCCGGTCCATCACCGAGGCGATCCGTTCCAGGCCTTCGCTGAAGCGGATGCCGTCCACCTTCGTGGGGATCGAGGGGAACGTCGAAAGCACGCGGTTGGGATCCATGCCCTTCTCGAAGGGGGCGTGGCGCTTCGGATCGAAGGTCTCGGTCGCGGCCATGCCGCCGCCCATCCAGAGCACGATGACGGTGTCGGCCGTGGCCGGAAGCCGTCCGGTGGATCCCGCCCCGAGGGCCACGCGTGGGAATCCGGCCGACAAGGCCCCGAGCGTCGCCGCTCCCAGGCCCTTCACGAATCCGCGGCGGGTGTAGTCGATGTGTTTCATGTCGGGTTTCGGGGGATCAGAGGGTGAGCTGGAATTCGGGCAGCATGGCGACGCTCCAGAGGAAGTCCTCGACCCCCTCCTTCTGCGGACGGCTTCCGACGAGACCCAGGGAGACCCGGAGTTCCTCGCGGGTGGGCGGACGCGAGAGCGCCTGCCGGAAGACCTGTTCCACCAGCGTCCGGCCATCGCTGTGCTTCTCCACCAGCTTGCCGGCTCCCTGCTGCAGGATCTTCGACAGCGTCTCGCCGTTGGTGAGCTCGAGGGCCTGGAGGGTGGTGGCGATGGACTGGCGGACGGTCGTCACCTGCTCGCGGTTCGGACGGCCCAGCGCCAACTGGAGGGGATCCGCCGAGGTCAGGGACGTCCGGACGCGTCCGTAGGGGCTTCTTCCGGCGACCGCCGTGGCCAGGGCGTCGGCGACGTTCCAAGGCGCCAGCGAGGCGCCGCCGAGCACCTGCGCCGGCTTCCAGCCGGTGGTCGTTCCGCCACGGGTCCATTCCCCGGTCGGCGCGGAGACGGCCATCCAGGCGGCGTCGGTCGCGAGGTCGTGGACCCGTTCGCCCTTGCGGTCCGCGGTCCGGATCCGCGCGTGCAGCAGCAGTCCGGCGGGATTCGGGCCGTCGCCCCCGTTGACCGCCTCGACCGCGATCCAGTTGGTGCCGGCCTTCAGGCGGGGCCGTGCGTCGTAGATCCCGGACTGGCTCCAGTCGGACGCATCCACGCCCCGCAGGCGTTCGCCGTTCACGAAGACCCGGGCCGAGTTGTCGACATGCACGAAGAAAGTCGCCTCGGTCGGCACGGCGGGCAGGACGAGGCTCCGCAGGAATCCGTTGGTCCCCGGCGGCACCCCGGTCGCCCCGTGCGGATCGCCCCAGATCCAGAACGCCTCCGTCGACGACACGGCCGTGCCCGTGCCCTCGAGCAACAGCCGGTCGAGGCCACCTTCGGGCCGTTCCTGCCAGACGCCGGTGAGGGAACCCAACGCATCCCGGAACTGTTCGGCCGTGAGGCGCCGGATCCCGGGGCCGGTGAAGACGTCGTCCGGACCGGGCTTCTCGGGGAGGTCGACGGACGGCAACTGGTAGGCGCGGGACGTCAGGATCAGCTCCAGCGTCCGCTTGAGGTCCCAACCGTGGGCCACGAGGTCCTCGGCGAGCCAGTCCAGGAGGTCGGGGTCCCAGGCGGCGTTCTGCATCACGTCAAGCGGCTCCACGAGCCCGCGGCCGAGCAACCGGGCCCACAGGCGGTTCACCACCGTGCGGGACAACCGGCCGTTCTCCTTGCGCGTGATGATCCCGGCCAATTGCCGCAGGCGTTCCGGGCGCGGCGCCTTCGGATCGACCGCGCCGAGTTCGGGGAAGAGGAACTTCAACGGCGCCGTCTTCCCGGTGGGCCGGTCGCACAGGACCATCTCGAGCGGTCCGTCGGCGTAGATGCCCGCGAGCCCGTAGGCGTCACCGAGCTGCCAGTCGTCGATGAACGAGTCGTGGCAGGAGGCGCACTTGAGGTTCACGCCCATCAGCACCTGGCCGATGTTCTGCGCGGCCTGCATCGAGGGGGTCATCGAGGCGTTCACGGTGCCGCGCCACACGATGCCCTTGGTGAAGCCCTCGCTGCCCTCGCCGGGATCGACCAGTTCGCGGACGAAGCGGTCGTACGGCGTGTTGTCGCGCAGCGCCGTGTAGAGCCAGCGGCTGATCTGCTTGCGTCCGCCGTCGATGTAGCCCGTGCCCTTGTAGTCGTTCCGGAGGAGGTCGTTCCAGAAGGTCAACCAGTGCTGCGCGTAGCGTTGCCGGTCGGACAGCAGGGTCCGCACGAGCTGGGCGCGCTTGTCCGGGGAACGGCTGCGCTGGAAGGCGTCGAGCTCCTCGGCGCCGGGCAGCATGCCGACCGTGTCCAGATAGACCCGCCGGGCGAAGAGGCGGTCCTCCACCGGCTTCGGCGGCGTCCAGTTCCGCTGGCGTCCGTAGGCTTCGAGAAAGCGGTCCAGCGGATGCTTCGCCCGACCCTTGGGCAGTTCCGGCATCCGGGGATCGAGGTTCCGCACCGGGGGCTTGGCGAAGGTCACGGACACGTCCCATCCGAGACCCTGGTCGATCCAGGCGCGGAGGATCCCCACCTCCTCGGGGGTGAGGCGCTTTCCCTTCTCGGGCATGACCGAATCGGGATCGGTGCCGGCGACGAGGTGGATGAGGTGGCTGCGTTCGCTGGAACCGAGGACCACCGCCGGACCGGAGTCGGCGGTGCCGAGGACGTCCGCGCGGGTGTCGAGGCGCCAGCCTCCCTTGGACTTGCCCCGTCCGTGGCACTTCACGCAGCTCGCGTCGAGGATGGGCTGGACGTCCCGGATGAAGTCGACCTTCCGGGTCGCGGCCGGCGGGAGTTGGCGGATGGCCTCGGGAGTGGGTTCCGCCGCGAGGGCCGCGAAGGTTCCCAGGAGGCCGGCCAGGCCGGCGAGGCCGCTGCGGGGGATCGGTCGGGGGAAACGCACGCCCGAACTTCCACGCGGAAGCGGTCCCGGGGCAAGTCCCCGGTGGTCGGATTCGGGGCGCGACTCAGGCCGCCGGTCCGGAAGCCTTCTCGGCCACGGCCCTGGCCATCGCCGACACGCTGCCAAGCACCCGCGTGGCGACCTCGCGGTCGGTGACCTTGACGCCGTACTTCTTGTCGAGGGCCACCACCAGCTGCAGGGCGTCCACGGAGTCGAGCCCGAGGCCCTCCGGACCGAACAGCGGGCGTTCGTCCGTGATCTCCCCGGCCGGGATCGGGAGCATCAGCGTCTCGACCAGCATCGACCGGATCTCGTTGCGGAGGGCGGTTTCGTCCATGGCAGTCGCGGCGGTATATCCGGAACGGCGGGCCGGTTCAAAGGATACCGCCGTCGACCTTGATCTCGGCGCCGGTGACGTAGGAGGCCTCGGGTCCGGCGAGGAACCGCACCACGGACGCGACCTCATCGGGCCTCCCGAACCGGCGCATGGGTACCGAGGCCACCGCCGCCTGACGCCGCTCCGGGGCCATGTGCGAGAGCGCCTCGGTGTCGATGAAGCCCGGGCAGACGGCGTTCACCGTGATGCCCAGCCGGGCCACCTCCTTGGCCAGCGAATGGGTGAGGCCGACCACGCCGGCCTTCGCCGCGGCGTAGTTGGCCTGGCCCGGGGGCGCGAGCAGCGCGCTGAGCGAGGCGATGTTCACGATCCGGCCCTGGCGGCGGCTGATCATCCCGCCCAACACGGCCTGGCAGCCATGGAACACGCCGTCGAGGTTGGACGAGATCACCCGGGTCCAGGACTCCACGGGCATCGTGGCCAGGAGGCCGTCCTCGGACTCCCCGGCGTTGTTCACGAGCACGTCGAGCCGTCCGTCCGTCGCCTCGATTTCCGTGACCGCCCGGTTCCATGCCGCGCGGTCGGAGACCTCCAAGGCCACGGTCCGGACCCGGTCGGGGAACTCGTCGGCGAGGGCGTCGGCGTTTTCGCGCCGGTTGCGGATCCCGAGCCAGACCCGCGGTGCGGCGGGGCTGGCGAGGAGCGCGCGGGCGATGGCGATCCCGAGCGCGCCGTTGGCGCCGGTGACGAGGCAGACCTGCATGGAGGGGGAGGAGATCACCGCGGAGCCGCGGCCTGAAGCGGCAAGTCGCCGACGGGCACCCGGCGGAACCGTGCGCCGAGGGACTGGAGGTTCGCCCCGCAGACGAGGGCCGCGGCGGTTTCTGCCTGGCCTTTGCGAATGGCCTCGATGGCGGACACACAGGTCCATCCGCCCGCGGCGCCCAGTCCATCGCCCAACCGCGATTCGACGCCTTCCGATCGACCGGGAAAACCGTGGGTCGCGAGGTGGTCCACCGGACCGAGTTCCGCCTGGAGGCGCCGGAAATCGCGTTCCGGGTCGCGTCCCGCCGAGTGGGGCAGGGGATCGGTGATCGCGGTCAGTTCGACCGGACCCGGTTCCGTGCGGAGGAGGATGGCGGCCGATCCCTCGGCGATGTGTCGGCCGCGGGAGAACAGCCGGTAGGCCTCGGCCGTGGTCCAATCCGCCTCCTCGGCGGACACCACGAGGCAGGAGCCGACGATGCCGCGTCCCAGCCAGTCCGCGGCGACGGCGAGCCCTGCGAGGAAGCCGGACTGGTCGCCCACGTGGGTGTCGTTGCGCGCCTCCGTTCCCAGCACCGCCGCGAGGTGGGAGGCGGGGGCGTTGAAGACGGTTTCCGGGAACAGCATCGGGCTTGCGGTCGCCGGATCCGCCAACGCCTCGGCGAAGAACCGCCGTGAATACTGGACACTTCCACCGTGCACGCAGAGCAGGATCCCGGTTCCCGGCGCCTGCGGGGCGGCCTGGCCCAGGGCCTCGAGCGCGGCGGCGACGGTGTGGTGGGAGACGGGGCTGGAGCGTCGGAGCCGGGGATGCCCCATCCAGGGGAATCGCGCCGGCGGCGGCGGCACGCGGAGGACCGACAGCGCGCGGCCGTCCGGACGTTCGAGCCGGGAGGCCGTGACGTCCCTCCGCCCCGCGAGCAGTTCGTTGAACGGTTCCACGCCCCATCCGGCGGGGGAGACCACGCCGCAGCCGTGCACGAAGACGCGGCTCACGGGGACCTCCTCAGCACGAGGCTCGCGTTGGCGCCGCCGAAGCCGAAGGAGTTGCTCAGCATGTATTCGACGCGGAGGTCCTGCGGACCGGCGAGGATCGGGAACCGGCAGGCCGGATCCGGCGAGGCGACGCCGCGTCCGGGCGGGAGCCAGCCTCCGTGGAGGGCCATCGTGCACAACGCCGCCTCCACGGCTCCGGCGGCTCCGAGAAGATGTCCGACGCAGCCCTTGGTGGAGCTGACCGGGACCTGCGCCGCGGATTCGCCGGCCCAACGCGTGATCGCGGCCGCCTCGGCGGAGTCGTTCAACGGCGTCCCGGTGCCGTGGGCGTTGAGGTAGCCGACGTCGGCCGGGCCGATCCCGGCCTGTTGGCAGGCCGCGGCCATGGTGGCCAGGGCGGCGTCGCCGGCCGGATGCGGCTGCGTGAGGTGGTGGCGGTCCGTGGCCGCGCCGTAGCCGGCCACCTCGGCGAGGATCGCCGCGCCGCGGGCCTGTGCGGACCCGAACGATTCCAGGGCCAGCACCGCGGCCCCCTCGCCCAACGCCAGGCCGTCGCGGGCGGCGTCGAACGGGCGGCAGGTCGTGGTGCTGAGCGCCTGCAGGGAGTCGAACCCGGCGAAGACCAGTTGGCTCAGCGCGTCGTAGCCGCCGGTGAGCACCCGTTCCACGTGGCCGGACCGGATCCATTCGAAGGCCTCGCCGACCGCGTTGCTTCCCGAGGCGCAGGCGTTGGCGATCAGCGTGGTCGGACCCCGGAACCCGAAGGCGGCCATCAGGTCGAGGGCCTGCCGCTGCGGTTGGTAGTGGACCACCCGTGACGCCTGGCCGCGGAGCATCGCCGGGTTCCTGGAACTGCGCCGGAAGAACTCCTCACCCAGGGCCATGCCGCCGCTGGTCGTGCCCAGCACGAGTGGAAGCCCCTCGAGCCCCTCCGGCCAGGCGGCCTGCGACCACGCCTCCTCGGCGGCGATGAGCAGCATCCGGCCGGCACGGTCCATACGGCCTTCCTGCCGGCTTCCCAGGGCGGTCGAGGGCAGCCGTTCCGGGAGATCGACCTCGGCCGCGGACCTGGCGCGCTGCCGGGTCACGTCGAATCCCCGGACCTCGCGGAAGGCCGTGCGACCCGTCCGGAATCCCTCGGCGTTGACCGCACGGCCGCAGCCCAACGCGGTCACGATGCCCACTCCGGTCACCGCCACGCGGACCGGAACCTCGGATCGGCGTTGGAAGGGGAAGAGCATCGGCGTGCGGAGGCTATGGCCCGTCCGACGGGAGTCAAACCGGCGCGGGGCCCCGGCGGAAGGCGGGGACGTCCCCTTGCTGCTTGAATCCGGTCCCCCACGGCCCCGGAATCCGGCGCGTGCAGTCCCAACGCTTCGACGTCGTGATCCTCGGAGGTTCCCTGGCCGGGGCGGCCGCGGCGCTGCTGCTGAAACGGCAGCGGCCCGGGCTCCGCGTCGCCATCGTCGAGAAGTCCACCTCCTTCCCGCGCCGCGTCGGGGAATCCACGGTCGAGGTCAGCGCCTACTTCCTCGGACGCGTCCTCGGGCTGACCTCGTTCCTCAACGAGACCCAGCTGCCCAAGCACGGGATGCGCTTCTGGTTCGCCAACGGCCGGACTGCGGGCCTCACGGATTCCAGCGAGCTGGGCGGACGCTACCTTTCCCGGCTGCCGGCGTGGCAGGTCGACCGGAGCGTCATCGACGAGGAGGTGCTCCGGAGGGCGGTGGCCGAGGGCGCGACGCTGTTCCGTCCGGCCAAGGTCCGCGACGTCGAACCCGTCCCGGGCGGGATGCAGAAGGTCTCCGTCGAAGGCGCGGACGGCGTCGTGGAACTCGAGGGCCGCTGGGTGGTGGACGCCACCGGCTTCACCGCGCTCATGGCCCGTCGGATGGGTTGGCTCCGCACCAACCGGGAGCATCCCACCACCGCCTGTTGGGCCCGCTGGACCGGCGTCGCCGACTGGGACGGCCTGGATCTCTCGAAGCGTTTTCCCGAGTGGAGCCGCGTCTGCCACGGCATCCGGAACACGGCCACGAACCACATCGTCGGCGACGGCTGGTGGGCCTGGTTCATCCCGTTGAAGGGCGGCGACACCTCGGTCGGGGTCGTCTTCGACCAGCGCCGCGTCGCCTGGCCCGGCGGAAGCGATTCCCTGGGCCGCCGTCTCAAGTCCTTCCTGTGCGCCCATCCGGTCGCCGCGGAACTCCTGCGGGACGCGCAGCCCGTCGAGGGCGACGTCCGCTGGCGGGCCAACCTCGCCTACCGGTGCGAACGCACCGCGGCGGACGGCGTTGTGCTCGCGGGCGACGCCGCAGGCTTCATCGATCCGTTCTACAGCCCGGGCATGGACTGGCTGGGCTACACCGTGACCCGCGCCGTGGAGCTGGTAACGAAGTCCCTCGACGGCGAGCCGGTGGAACCCCTGGTGGCGGCGCACAACCACGACTTCGACATCAGCTATCGGCGCTGGTTCGACGCCGTGTACCGGGACAAGTACGCGTGGATGGGCGACTTCGAGCTCCTGCAGATCGGGTTCCGTCTCGACCTCGGCCTCTACTACATGGGGGTGGTTTCCCAGCCGCTGCGGGACGGGGCCCCGGCCTACCGCAACCCCGTGTTCAGCCTGCGGACGTCGGAGATCCCGTACCGGCTCATGTCCACCTACAACCGGCGACTCGCCCGGATCGCGGACGAACGCCGCAGGCGCGGGACCTTCGGACGCCACAACGACCGGCACCGCTATCTGCTGAACGGATTCCTGCCCGACAACTCGACCGGCAAGCCGGTGCTCGGGGCCGTGGCGGATTGGCTGCGCCTGGAGTTGCGTGAAGGGTGGCGGACCTGGTTCGGGCGCGGGGCCGAGGCGCCGACGTCGGAGGTGCCGGTTCAGCCCGCCGCCGTGGCGAGGTGATCGGCGAGGCGGACCTTCGAGACCTCGAGACCCTCGTCGGAGATCGCGGCAAGGATCCGTTCCTCGTTCATGATGAACCGGTCTCTGCGGTACAGCAGGTAGTTCTCGCGCTCGCCGTCCGGGGTGAGGTTGATCGTGCAGAGGTTGGCGCCGGTCGCGAGGCCGCGGCGGTACCCGGTGCCGGGGCCGGCGATGTTCAGCGCGCTCACCGCTGGGATCACCCAGTCCGGACGCATCAGCCGCAACGCCGCCATGGCGTTCAGGGTCTGCCCGATGCCGGCGGCCGTTGCGGCCGTCAGCGGCGTCGATTCGCCGGGCACGAACGGACTCACGCTGCAGCCGATCAGGGGCAGCGAATCGGCCAGCCGGAAGTTGCCCAAGGCCGCATCGGCGTCCATGCCGGGAAGCCCGCAGATGAAGCCCGAGCTGACCTTCCATCCGCGTTCCGCGAGCCAGCGGATGTGCGCGACGCGTTCCTCCAGCGTGCCCGGCGCCTGGAGCGCGCGGTAGCGCTCCGGGTCGGCCAGCTCGAACTTGATGATGTAGGTCGAGGCCCCGGCCTCGGACAACGCGTCGGTGATGTCGGCGGAAAGCGTTCCCAGGCAGACGCTGATCCCGAGCGGCGTCTCCCTGCGGAGCGTCCGCACCAGCGGCAACACCACCTCGCGGGCCGCGACCGGGTCCTCGCCGGCCTGGATGTTGATGTCGGTGATGCTGGCCGGACGGTGGTGGACGAGCAGTTCGGCGAGTGCGTCGTGGGTCGCTCGGTAGCGTCCGAGCGTCCGGTTGTCGCGCCGCATGCCGCAGTAGTGGCAGTTCTCGCGGCAGAAGTTCGAGACCTCGACGACGCCCCTCACGAACACGGACCGGCCGAAGCCAGCCCGGGCGGACGCGGCCGCGCGGGCGTGGAGGAGCTCCTGGGCCTCTCCTGAGGCCTCGAGATCCTCGGCGGCGGGAAACCAGCGTCGATGCACCATCCGGAGATACTGTGTGCATCCCCATGGGTGCAAGGTCGGGCTCCTCGGGAATCGCCGTCCGAGGAGAGGGCTCGACAGCCGCGGGCCGCAGCCGGGAGGCTCCGGCGTGTCCCGCGTCCGCGACCTGACCATCGCCGTGATCCCGTGCCTCGACGAGGCCGGCCGCGTCGGCGCGGTCGTCCGCGGGCTCTCGGGGACCGTGTCGCGGATCCTGGTGGTGGACGACGGCTCTTCGGACGGCACCGCCGCGGAGGCCGAATCGGCTGGGGCGATGGTCCTGCGGCATTCGAAGCCGCTCGGGAAGGGGGCCGCGCTGGCCGCCGGATGGCGACGTGCGCGCGAGCTGGGAGGCGAGTGGATGCTGATGCTGGACGGCGACGGCCAGCACGATCCCGCGGAGGCCCCGGCCTTCATCGCGGCGGCGGAGACGGGGGCCCGCCTGGTGGTGGGGAACCGCATGCCGGGTTCGCGGGCGATGCCCGTGGTGCGCCGTTGGACCAACCGTTGGATGAGCCGGCGCATCTCGGCATTGGCCGGGCTCGAGGTGCCGGACTCGCAGTGCGGCTACCGCCTGGTGCACCTGCCTTCCCTGGAAGCCCTCGCGCTCCGTTGTCGCGGATACGAGATCGAGTCCGAGATGACCGTGGCCTTCGCGCGGGCGGGACATCCGATGGCCTTCGTCCCGGTCCGGGTGCGCTATGGCGGGGAGCGGAGCAAGATCTCGCCGTTGCGCGACACGGCGCGGTGGTTCCGGTGGTATCTCCGGACCCGGTCCGCTCAGGACGGACGCCGGTAGGAGAGCAGGATGTGGGCGGAATGCTCCGTCCAGACCCGGGCCGAATCCAGTCCGGCCTCCTTCGCCAGGCGACGCCACTCGGCGGCGCGCCAGCCGCGTCGGACGGAAAGCAGTCCGTCGTTGCGGAACTCCCGCGGCGCCCGGCAGGCCCGCAGCAACGCCCAGAGCATCGCGAGGAACAGCACGCTGCGCTGCATGTCGCAGATCAGCACCGCGCCCCGCGAGACCCGCGCCGCCTCCTGGAAATGCCGGACCACGTCCTCCTCGGAGCCGAGGTGGTGGGTCATGGTCGAGGCGATGACCGCGTCGAAGTGGCCGTCCGGGAAGGGGAGCAGCGTGGCCGAGCCGACCGTCACGCGGAGGTTGGGATTGCGGTTGCAGGCGTGCGCTGAGAGGTCGAGGTCGGTGAACCGCCATTCCCAGCCCCGTCCCGCGGCCCATGCGGTGAGCGTCCGGCCGAGCTCGCCTTCGCCCGCGCCGATGTCGAGCACCGACATCGAGCGGCAGGTGGACTCCGGCAGCAGGCGCGGCAGCCAGACGCGGAACGGCCGCTCGAAGCGGGTGATGCGGTTGATCCGCTGCAGCCAGGCGTAGTGGGCCCGCAGCTCCGACGCGGTCCGCTCGGGCGCGTCGAAGTATTCGGCTTGCGCGCTACGCTCGCTCAAAAACATCGTCGGAACACAAACAGAATGCCCGATGCGCCACAAGATGAGCCGGCCCCAACCACGGGAGGACCACGTTGGATCCCATGGATCCGTCGTGGTGCGGCCACGGTCCTGATCGCGCTCGCCGTGGGCACGGGCTCCTCGGCGGCGATGCGTTGGGACTCGCGGATCGCGACCCCGCCGGGCTTCGGACGCGGGCTGCTCCACGGTGCGCTCATGCCGTTGGCCTGGCCGACCCTGCTCGCCGGCCGCGACCAGACCGTCTACGCCGAACGCAACGAGGGACGTCCCTACAAGCTGGGCTACTCGATGGGGGTCAACGTGTGTGGGCTCGCGTTCTTCGGATGGTTCTTCGCGCGGGTCCGCAGGTGGACCCGGCGGGAGGCGGGGCTGAGGACATGAAGGTCCATGACGTCGTCGTGGTCGGCGGCGGCCCCGCCGGGAGCTGCGCGGCCACGCTCCTCGCCCGGTCCGGGCACACCGTGCTGGTGCTGGAACGCGAGCGTTTCCCGCGGTTCCACGTCGGCGAGTCGCTGTTGCCCTACAACACGGAGATCTTCGACGAAATGGGCCTCGGGCCGAAGCTCGCCGCGGCCGGATTCCCCGTGAAGCGGGGCGCGCAGTTCCACCTCGGCAACGGCGCGAAGGGGACGTCCTTCGTCTTCCGCAACGGCCGCTTCACCCGCCATGGCGAGGCCTACCAGGTCGAACGCTCCCGCTTCGACGAGATCCTCCTCCGACACGCCGCCGAGTGCGGTGCGGAGGTCCGTGAGGGGGTCGCGGTCGAGTCGGTCGCCACGGACGCCGACGGCGTCACCGTCCGGACCTCCGACGGCGAGACCCACCGCGGCCGGTTCCTGGTCGACGCCTCCGGACGCGGCAACCTCACCGGGAACCAGGAGGGGGTGAAGGTGATGAACCCCAGGCTGCGCAAGGTCGCGGTCTTCGCGCACTTCGAGGGAGTCCGGCTGGATTCCGGGACCAAGGGCGGCGACACCGTCATCGTCCGCCAGGAACGCCACTGGTTCTGGCTCATCCCGCTGCGGGTCGACGAAGGCGGCTCGGGCCGCGTGAGCGTGGGCGTCGTGATGGACCGTGACGACTTCGCCGCGTCCGGCGGGACCGGCGAGGCGCTGCTCGGACGCCTCGTCGCCGAAAGCCCGCCGGTGGCGGAGAGGCTGCGGTCGGCGCGGCGGGAGTCGGGGGTGCATGTCACCAGCGACTTCAGCTACCGCAACACCCGCTTCTGGAGTCCGCGCTGCGTCCGGGTGGGCGACGCCGCGGGCTTCATCGACCCGATCTTCTCCAGCGGCGTCTTCCTCGCGATGTTCTCCGCGCGTGCGGCGGCGCGTGCGGTGCGGGACTCGATCCGGGCCGGGGACGACGGCGCCGCGGCGTTCGCCGTGTACGAAACGCGCATCCGGTCGGCCCTTTCGATCTACCAGGAGATGGTCGACGGCTTCTACACGCAGCCGTTCATGGAGCTGTTCCTGGAGCCCCGGGCGAAGCTGGACCTCGCGGCCGCGGTGAACGCGGTCCTCGCCGGGGAGCTGGAAGGCGGCTGGAAGCTGCGTTGGCGCATGTGGCTGTTCTTCCGGTTGGTCCGGCTCCAGGCGCGGTTCCCGCTGGTGCCCCGCTTCTCCTTCGCTCCCGCCGCATGAACGCCGGACGTTCCGCGGTCCCCGGATGGCCCGTGCTGGGACTCGCCCTCCTCGTCGCCGGATGCGCCTTCCCGGGCCGCCGACTTCCTCCCTGGGACCTGGCGTCGCCGGGATGGACGGTCACGGAGATGTCGGCGGCGTGGAGGCCTGCGTCGGATTCGCCGGAGTTGGCCGGTGAGCTGTTGGTCGCGCGGAACACGGACGGCTCGCGGCTGGTGCAGTTCGCGAAGCAGGGGGTCCCCGTGGTCGTGGCCCGATCCGGTCCGTCGGGTTGGGAGATCCGTTCCCCGTTCCGCTCCGCGTCCGCCGCGGGGCGTGGGGCGGCACCCAAGTCGATCGTCTGGTTCCGGGCGACCGCGCCGAAGGAACTGCCGGAGGCGCCGGAAGGCTGGAAGGCCGTGGCGTCGGAACAGGGAGGCTGGATCCTCGAACGGCCTGTCACCGGCGAACGCCTGGAGGTGGCGCCGTGAGGCGCGGTTGGCTGTGGCTGCCGGTGTTGGCGGTGGTCCTCGCGGGGCTGTTCCGTCTCCGCTTCGACACGGAACCGCTGGCGCTGCTGCCGTCCGACGTCCCTTCGATCGCCGCCCTGCGCGACCACCAGCGGCTCTTCCCGGGATCACGCGAGCTGGTGGTGACACTCGAGTCCGAGGCGCCGGATCACCTCGCGGCCTTCGCCGAGGCGCTCGCGGTCGACCTGCGGTCGGCCCCGGACCTCGTCGCCGGCGCCCGTTGGCGTGCGCCGTTCCGCGATTCCCTCGTGGAGAACGTGGCCTGGATGTGGATGCAGCGGCCCCGTTCCGAACTGCTGGCGTTGATGGAACGCTGGGAGCCGCGGAGGTTCGCGGAGGAACTGGCCGGGGTCCGGGAACGGATGGCCACCTCGCTCGACCCGATGGACATCGCCCGCGCCGGCTACGATCCCGCCGGTCTCCTGTCGTTCCCGGGCGCCACCCGGGGCGGCCTCTCCGGCGGCGACGGCGAGGATGCCGGTTTCGCCGACGCCACGGGCTCGTTCCGGATCGTTCTGGTGGAACCGGTCCGTCCGGCGATGCCCTATCGCGAGGCGACGCTCTGGCTGGAGCGGGTGCGGCAGCGGATCGCCGCGGTGGAGGCGCGGTTCCGGTCCGCGAATCCCGGCGTGCGTCTCCAGGTCGCCTACACCGGCGGTCCCGCCTTCCTGACCGAGGTCGCCAACGGGATGGAAGGCGACCTGCAATCCTCGCTCGGCGCCACGGTGGCGGCCATCGCGCTCCTCTTCTGGTTCAGCCACCGCTCGCTGCGCCCGTTGGGCCTCCTGCTCGCGGGCCTCGGACTCACCTTCGTGGCGACCCTGGCCCTCGGTGGCTTGGTGTTGGGGACGTTGAACGTCATCAGCTGCGGCTTCGGCGCCGTGATGATGGGGCTGGTGGTCGACTACGGTCTCGTGGGCTACCAGGAGCTGCGGGCGAATCCCGGCCGGAGCCTGGCGGCGCTGCGCGGCGAGGTGCTTCCCGGGATCGCCTGGTCCGCGGTCACGACGGCCGGGACGTTCCTTTCCCTGGGATTCGCCGGCCTGCCCGGGCTTGCCGAGTTGGGATATCTGACCGCCATCGGCCTGGCGGTCGGCGCGGCGGTGATGCTGTTCTGGTTCCTTCCTCGGGTCCATGCGTCGACACCGCCGGCTTCGAACGGGACGCCCGCACCAGCCCAACCCGACGCCGCAGCGGGAAGGTGGGCTGCGGTGGCCACGGTGATCGTGGTCTCGGCCTGCGCCGCGATCCTGTTCGCGAAGGGTTGGCCGCGGACCGAAGGCGGTGCGGCGCCGCTGCGTCCCCGACGGAGCCCCGCCTACGAGGCGATGGCCCGCATGCAGGAACGGCTCGGCGGCAACCGCGTCACCTCCTGGCTGCTGGTGGACGGCCGGGACCCGGTGGAGGTCCGGGATCGGATGACGTCCCTGCGTCCGGCGCTGGAACGCCTCAAGGCCGAAGGCCGGATCGAAACCTTCCGGACACCGTCCGCGTTCTGGCCCGATCCCGCCGCGGCGTCCACGAACCGCGACCTCCTCCGTCCGCTGTCGGCGCGTGCCGCCCTGTTGCCGGAGACCCTGGAGGCGGCGGGGTTCGCCGATGCCGCGGAAGGACTCGTGCGGGGCGTCACCGACGTCTGGCGCCGTTGGGATTCGGCCGGGGTTCCCCTCTGGCCGGACAACGAAGGTGCCCGTTGGCTCGCCGGAGTGTTCGGGGCACGGCGTCCGGACGGTTCCTGGGTCGGATTGGCCACGGTCGAGTCGGCTTCGGAAGGCATGACGCTGACGGGGCTGCCCCAGGGCGTCGCGGTGGCCGGGTGGGACCGCATCGGGCCGGATCTGCTGGGACGGGTCCGCGGACGCGTGGCGTGGCTGACCGCGGCGATCGGCGTGGTGTTGGCCGGATGCCTTTGGCTGGCCTTCCGGCGTTGGATCGAGGTGCTGCTCGCCCTCGCGGCGTTGTCCCTGAGCTTCTTCGTCCTGATTGCCTTGATGAGCCTGCTCGGCGCCTCCTGGAACCTGCTCAACCTCGTCGCGGTGCCGCTGTTGCTGGGCACGTCCGTCGACTCCGCGATCCATGTCCAACTCGCGCTGCGCCGACATCAGGGCGACCTGCGCGCCATGCGGCAATCGACCGGGAGGGCGTTGCTGTTGTGCGCCGGGGCGAACGTCGCCGGATTCGGGTCGTTGGCCTGGAGCAGCAACGCCGGGCTCGCCTCGCTCGACCTCGTCTGCGCCGGCGGCGTCCTCTGCGTGATGGCCGTGATGCTCCTGCTCCTCCCGGGCTGGTGGCTGCGGTGGGCGGGACCTGCGGCTGGCGACGGTTCCGCGGCGGGTCCCTCGGCGCTCTACGGCGGAGGGGCCTGGGCCTTGGCCAGCGCGTTGGTCCGTTGTGTCCCTTGCCGCCTCCTCGTCGGTCCGGCCCGTGTGCTGGGCCGGCTTCATGCGGCCTTGCGACCGGAGCGGAGACGCCTTGTCGCGGCGAATCTCCAGCCGTTGCTCGGGGACGACGCCCGCGCCGCCGACCGTGCCGCCTGGCGTTGCTACGCCGAGTTCGCCGAGAAGCTGGTCCACCTCTGGAGACTGGAGTCGGGAGCCGATGACGGCGGCCCGCTCAAGACATCCGGGGATTGGGGCGCCTTCGAGAAGGCCCGGGCGGAAGGCCGTGGCATCCTCCTCGTCACCCCGCATCTCGGGAATTGGGAGCTGGGTGGTCCGCTGCTCGCCGGCTTCGGGGTGAGGCCCCTGGTGCTGAGCGCGGAGGAACCGGATCCCCGGCTCACGGCCGCCCGCGCCGCGGCGAGGGCGCGGTTCGGCGTCGACACCCTCGTCGTGGGTTCGGATCCGTTCGCGTTCGTCGGCGTCATCCGGCGGCTCCAGGAGGGCGGGGTGGTGGCCTTGCTCGTGGACCGACCTGTGGCCGGAACCGGTGTCGAGGTGACGTTGTTCGGACGCCCCTTCCTCGCCAGCGTCGCCGCCGCCGAACTCGCCCGAGCCACCGGCTGCCGGATCCTGCCGGTGTACGTCGTGCGCGAAGGCCGCAGCCACCGGGCGCACGCGCTGGAACCGGTCGAGTACGACCGCGCGTCGCTCGGCAACCGCGCTGCCCGCCAGGAACTCACGGGCCGGATCCTGCGTGTCTTCGAACCGGCCCTGCGCCAGTTTCCCGACCAATGGTTCCACTTCATCCCGGTGTGGAAGGAGCCGCCACGATGATCCGACGTCTCCATGAATCCGTCTCCGGCGCGGGACTCACCCTGCTGCTGCTGGGCGTGCTGCTGTCGTCGCTCCGGCTTTCGGGCGCGGAGGTCTCCGCCTCCGACGCGGTGCTCGACGCCTGGCTCAAGGCGACCGGGAACCTGGCCACCCTGGAGGCCCGGGTGGTCCAGACCCGGCATCTCAAGGCGCTGCGCCAGCCGCTGGTCTCGACCGGACGCGTCTGGTTCGCCACCCCGGGCCGGTTCCGCTGGGAACTCGGCGAACCTCCGCGTTCCGTCGCGGTGCGTTCCGGCGAGGACCTGCTGGTGCTCTCACCCGGCCTGCACCGCGCGGAACGACATCGGCTCGACCCGGCCGCGGAAGGCCCGGTGAAGGAGTTGCTGGGACTGCTGGACGTCGGTTTCCCACGCGACGCGGCGGAGTTCCGCGCGCGGTTCGACGTGCTCGAGGTCCGGACCAACGCCGCGGCCACCACCCTGCGCCTGCGCCCGCGCGCCGCGGCCGCCCGACGGATGATGCCGGGCGTCTCCGTGGACCTGGGCCTGGGTGACTGGCGGTTGCTGGCCACCGAGATGACCTTCGCCGACGGCTCGCGCCTGCGATCCGAGTTCTCCGCCATGATCACCAACGCCCCCGTCGATCCCGCGCGCTTCTGCACCGAGGTTCCCGAAGGCTGGAAGACCGAAACCCGGGGAGGCGGATCGTGAGCGTCGAGCTCGTCGCGGCGCTGGCCGCGTTGCCGCATGGGCCGGAGTTCCGTTTCGTGGACGCGCTCCTTTCCTTGGATCCCGGACGCTCGGGTACCGGCCAATACCGGTTGCCGGAAGACGCCGTCTTCCTGCGCGGCCATTTCCCCGGTGAACCGATCCTGCCCGGCGTCCTGCTGGTCGAGGCGGTGGCGCAGTTGGGCGGGGTCGTCGCCCAGTCGGATCCCGCGGTCGTTCCGCTCGCGGGGCTCAAGCTCGCCGGCATCCGGGCCGCGAAGATCCAGGGCACCGCGCGGCCCGGCGAGACGGTGAGGCTCGAGGCGACGGTGTCGGGCCGGATGGGCGGCCTCGTGCAGGTCGCGGGATCGGCCTCGGTGGACGGACGCCCCATCCTGCGGTGCGAACTGACCCTGGCCGGCGACGTGGTCTGAGACCGGCTTGGTCGGACTTCCACGAATGGGGAGCCGCACGCGAAGGCGCAAAGCCGCAAAGGAACCGGAAGGGAACCGTTGCCTTGTCGGGTGAGATCCCTCTTCGCCCCGATTCGGAGGATCAGCCCTCGCCCAACAGCATCGCCCGCCAGACGTGACGTGGGCGCTTGCCGCGGCCGTCCGTCCCGAGCGCCGGTCGGTGCCACCAACGCCGTGGAACTTCCCAGGCGGACAGGTTCGACGACAGGAACGCACGCAGGTCCGAGTCCTCGATCGGTTCCCGGGTGCTGTACACCAATCCCACGGCCTCGCCCCGGCCCGTGGAATCGGGCACCCCGAAGGCGAGGCAATCCAGCACCGCGGGATGCCGGAGCGCGGCCTGTTCCACGGCGCCCGGGAACACCTTGCGCCCGGCCACGTTGATGACGTCGCCCACGCGTCCGCGGAGCCAGAGACGTCCCTCGTCGTCGCGGTGGACGAGGTCGGAAGAGCGGTAGGTGCCGTCCGCGAGGCGGGGATCGGGTTCGGGCCAGTAGGTGGAGGCCACGGCCGGGCCGCGGACGACCAGCGTGCCGTCCTCGTCCACCGACGCCTCCACGCCCTCGAGGGGCAGGCCGACGCAGGTCGGATCGGTCCGGGGGACGTCGGATCGGTCGAAGGCGATCCCGCCGCATTCGGAGGCGCCGAGGAAGTTGTGGATCTTGAGGCCGTGCCGTTCGAAGACCTCCTGTTCCAGGGGCAGCGGCAGCGGCGCACCGGCGGAAACGGCCAGGCGCACCTGGCGCGGGATGAGATCGGCCTCGTGCCATGAGCGCCACAGCGCCGGGACCGCGGGAAGGGTGATCGATTCCCATGGGGCGGCCGCCGCGGCGACCGATCGTGGGAGCGGGGAATCGACGAGCACCAGGGGGATCCCGTGCAGCAGGAGCGGGGTCACGAGGTTCGAGAAGCCGTAGCTGTGCGCCAACGAAAGGACGCCGAGGTTGGGCCATTCGGGCCGCAGACCCATGGTGCGGACGATCTGGTCGGCGTCGGCGGCGACCTGGGCGTCGTCGAGGGCGACGACCCTGGGGGTGCCGGTGGAACCCGAGGTGAGCTTGAGCAGGGAGAAGCCGGGGATCGGACGGGGCAGAACGGGGGCGGACTGTCCGGGTTCGAGGGGGCAGATCGGGAGCCCCGCGCGCCACGCCCGGAGCACCGCGAGGAGGAAGCCGACGTCACGGCCCTGCGGGTGGGAAAGTCCTTCGGAGGCGGATGCGGGCGCGGCGTCGGCTTCGGCCTCGAGTTCGGAGAAGGTCCAGGAACGGCCCGAGGTGGCGTCGTGGACCGCCAACCTCGTGGCATTCCTCCGGGCGGTCTCGCGCCATCGATTCTCCAGCATTGCGGACGCTCTTTGCCCGTCGATAGCGTCCCGACGCAAGTGCGAATCCCCCTTCCATGGCGAGCGCGCGGGTTGGCGGGATCCCTCCTCGGACTCCTGCTGCTCCTCGCCGCGGGATGCGCCCATCGGGGCCCGGCCGGTCCGGGTCCGCTGCTTTTCCCCCGCGACACCCTGGCCATCACCAACGAGACGCACTGGGTGTACGAGATCGATTCCGTCGCCGGCACGCAGCGTTCGGTGCGACGCGATCCGCCGCCGACGTATGCGCTCCGCTGCTTCGTCCTCGCGCGGACGGTGAAGCAGTTCCACCTGCACGCCACGTTCGATCCCAACGGGCCGGCGCCGGACGCGGTCCAAGCCCGGCGGTTGGTCCGGAAGGTGGTCTCAAGGAGTCCCCGGACCGCGAGTGAGCCGGAGGAACGGATCCGCATCCCGGGCCATCCGGGACTTCACGGATTCAGCGCCGCCTGGCCGCGCGTCTTCCAGGAGGAGTGCGGCGGCGCCTGGCACAGCTACGTGCAACGGGGACACTGGCGGATGATCCTGCCATTCGGACGCGAAGGCCAACGGCGTGAGGCCGAGGCGTTGGCCCAGGGCGTGCGCGAAGGCCGTGCACCGGTGGTCCACCTGGTGGACTTCCCGCGGTTGCGCATGAACCACGCGGTCGTCTTCATGGACGTGTCGGAGTCCGACGGGGATTTCCGCTTCACCGCCTACGATCCGAACAGTCCGGACCAGCCTGTCACGCTCCGGTTCGACGGACGGAACGGCCGGTTCGAGATGCAGCCGGTGGCCTACTTCCTCGGCGGACCGGTCTCGGCCTACGAGGTCTATTGCCGCGGATTCCGGTGACCCGGACGGAGCTGACGGATGGGTGTTCCGGTGACGGATCGACTTCGGTTCTGTTCCGGTTCAGTGTCGACGTGTGACCCCCGAAGTTCCGCCACCGATCGCGACGACGTCCCCGGTCCGGAGACCGCTTTGGAAGCGCCTGCTTTTCCTCGTGCTCAAGATCGTGGGCGGCGGCGTCGCGACGCTGGTGCTCCTGGGTTTGGTGGTGTGGTGGTTGCAGGCCACCGGACGGCTCGTCCCGCTGATCATCCGGTTCCAGGCGGCCACGGCCGGGCGCCATGGGGATCCGTTGGAGCGTCCGTGGCCCGATCCGGGACTTGCCGGGCGCAAGCGACCCGCGCTGCGGCGTGACGCCGCGGGCCTCGATTCGGGCGCGGCGTTGTACCGTCCCGACCAGGTTTGGGAGATGCGCTTGGCCTTCACGTCCGCCCAGTGGGAGGCGATGCAGCCCCGCTCCGTTCCTGCGAAGGCCGACTTCGGCCGTCGGGACGGCAAGATCCCGCTGATGAACACCAACGCGAGCCGCAACGGGCTGTTGGGAGCGGTCGGGCTGGACCTCGACTGGACCACCGCGTCGGCCGAGTTCGGCGGGATCGCCATCCCCGACGCGTCGGTCCGGTTCAAGGGCAACGGCACGTTCCTCGGGGCGATGGGCGGCGTGAAGAAGCCCCTGAAGGTGGACCTGTCGAAGTCGGCGGTGAAATCCGTGGCCGGCGTCGGGGTCCTCAACTTCGGCAACCTTTCCGGCGACTTCTCGTGCCTCAGCGACACCCTGGCCTACGAGTTCTTCCGGGAGGCCGGGGTGCCGGCGCCGCGGACCACCTTCGCCCATGTGACCGTGTCGGTCGCGGACCGTTGGACGAACCGTCCCCACGGGCTGCACGTGATGGTGGAGAACGTGGACGGGAACTTCCTGCGTGCGCGTCCCGGCATGGAGCGCTTCGTCCTGTTCAAGCCGGTCACCTACGGGCTGTTCCGGCACCTGGGCGACGACTGGTCGGCGTACCACCGCATCTACGACGCCAAGCACGGCCTCGACGGGGCGGCGAAGGCGCGGGTGATCGAGACGGCGCGGTTCGTGACCGAGGCGGACGACGCGGCCTTCGCGGCGAAGGTGGGCGACTTCTTCGACCTCGACGAGGTGGCGCGGTTCGTCGCGGTGAACAGCCTGATCTCCAGCTACGACGGCTTCCTCAACAACGGACAGAACTTCCACATGTACCTGGATCCGGCCACGGGACGGTTCGGGTTCATCCCGTGGGACCTCGACCGGGCGTGGGGCGAGTTCCCGTTCATTGGAAGCCTCGAGGACAAGGAGCGGGCGTCGATCACCCGGCCTTGGGTGGCGGACAACCGTCTGCTCGAGCGCCTGTTCGCGGTGGAATCCTTCCGTTCCCTCTACCGTACCCGGCTCGAGGAGATCTTCCGGAAGCTCTGGGAACCGAAGAGGCTCGCGGTCCGTGTGGACGCCTTGGCCCCGGTGGTGCGGGAAGCGCTGGTGGACGACTCGGACCTCCGTTTGGCCAAGTTCGAGGAGGCGGTCACCGACCAGTGGCGGGACGGTTCCGCGACCGCGACCGGACCAGGCGGGCCGGACATGAGTCCGAACCGCGGGGCGCACCAGTTGAAGCGGTTCTTCGTCCGCCGCCACGCCAGCGTCGAAGCCCAATTGGCCGGCAGGGAGGAAGGAGTGGTCTTCACATCCCGCCAGATGCCGGGCCAATAGCAGGCCCTGACAGCGGATCCTCCAGGGAACAGGAAGCGGCCGGAGGAGGGGGGGGGAATGGATTCGGAGATTCGGGCTTCGGGCTTCGGATGAAGCGTTGAAGTGTTGAAGTGTTGAAGTGTTGAAGCGTTGAAGCGGGGGTAAGGCCCGGAACGGGCAGCGGACAACGGACAACTGGCAACGGACAACTGGCAACGGACGACAGGCAACGGACGACACCCCCCGGGCCACGGACGTGGTACGCCATGACCCGGGTGCCGTGAAATCCTTCAGTACTTCGCCACGCCGTGGTCGATCTCGTCGGCCCAGGCGGAGATGCCGCCCTTGACGCTCTTCACGTACTTGAAGCCCTGTTCGCGCAGGAAGCGGAGGGCCTTCATGGAGCGGACGCCACTCTTGCAGTGGATGTAGTACTGCACGTTCGGGTCGAGGTCGGTGAAACGCTGGGGAAGGGTGCTCAGCGGATGCAACGGAACGCCCTTCACGTGGGCGATCTGGTGTTCGTCGGCCTCCCGGACGTCGATGACGCGGATGCCCAGCGACGGGTTCTCCAGCGCCTTCTTCATGTCATGGACCGTGACCTCGTCGGGATTGGACCCGGGGTTGGCCGGCTCGGGAAGGACGCCGCAGAACACCTCGTAATCGATGAGCTGGGTGACGGTGGGATTGGGACCGCAGATCGGGCACTTCGGATCCTTCCGCAACTTCAGTTCGCGGAACTTCATGTCGAGGGCGTTGAAGAGCAGGAGGCGGCCGATGAGCGAGGAACCCTTGCCGAGGGCGAGCTTGAGGATCTCGGTGGCCTGGATGCAGCCGATGATGCCGGGCAGCACGCCCAGCACGCCGCCCTCGGCGCAGCTCGGGACCATGCCCGGCGGCGGGGGCTCGGGGTAGAGGCAGCGGTAGCAGGGCCCGCCGAGGTGCGGGGCGAAGACGCTGGCCTGGCCCTCGAAGCGGAAGATCGAGCCGTACACGTTGGGCTTCTTCAGCAGGACGCAGGCGTCGTTGGTGAGGTAGCGCGTGGGGAAGTTGTCGGTGCCGTCCACCACGATGTCGTAGGGCCGGATGAGGTCGAGGGCGTTGTCCGAGGTGATGCGGACCTTGTGGAGGTCGACCTCGACGTTGGGGTTGAGCGCGTGGATCGCGGCCTTTGCGGAATCGGCCTTGGACGTGCCGACGTCGGCGTCCGAGTGCAGTATCTGCCGCTGGAGGTTGGAGTAGTCGACGGTGTCGAAGTCCACGATGCCAAGCCGGCCGATGCCGGCGGCGGCGAGGTACATGGCGATCGGGGACCCGAGCCCGCCTGCGCCGATGCAGAGGACGGAGGTGTTGCGGATCTTGCGCTGACCCGCCATGCCGACCTCGGGAAGGATGAGGTGGCGTGAGTACCGGCGGATCTCCTCGTTGGTGAGCTCGAACATACGAAAGGGCGTGAGGCTAGGGCGTGCCGGTGGACCGGCAAAAGGAAAGTTTGGAGGGCTTGGCCGGCCGACGACGGGACGATAGCGTCGGGGAATGGAAACACCGTCCTCCGCACTGGCCGGCTGGACCCCGGAGCAGATCGCCCAGGGGAAGCGTTGGGTGCAGACGTGGAAGGACGCCGGCGAGGCGATGCAGGAGCTGAGGGATGCCGACCTACAGGCGACAGAGACACCCAAGGCTTTGATGCAACTCGCCGGAGCCTTCGAGTCCGCCCGGTACATGGGCGCCGGTTCCCGGTTGTCCGGTCTGGTGGAGCAGCAGAGGCTTTTCCTCCGATGGCACCTCGCTTCCCGTGGATAGACGCCGCAATCGCCGCCCAAGCGCTGTGCGAGGAGCGTGAATTCGCGTTTGCCTTCATTGGGGGCGTGGCGGTTCAACGCTGGGGTGAGCCGAGGGTGACCAAGGACATTGATCTCACCCTCTTCTGCGGTTTCGGGAACGAAGCCCCGGTCATCGAGGCATTTCTTGAACGATTCGAACCCAGGGTGCCCGATGCGGCGGGATTTGCGGAAATCAACAGGGTCCTGCTCTTGAACACGGTCGATGGGATCCCGATCGACGTGGCTCTTGGCGGGTTTCCGTTTGAGGACCAGATGACCCGCCGCGCTCGGAAGCACGAATACCTTCCAGGAGTCTACCTCCGGATCTGCACGGCCGAGGACCTCGTGGTCATGAAGGTCTTCGCGGGTCGTCCCCACGATTGGTCGGATGTCGAACGGATCCTGATCCGGCAGAAGGGCCAAATCGACTGGACCCACATTCGGCGTGAACTCAAGCCGTTGGCCGAGCTGAAGGAAGCCCCGGAGATCCTCGATCACCTGGAGCGGCTGCGGGTGCGCTTGAAATGCTGAACCGGAATCAGCGCGAACCCATCGCCATCGCCGCGATGCCCTTCGCGGCCTCGACCGGGTCCTTCGCGGCGTAGATCGGGCGGCCCACCACCAGCCAGCTCGCGCCCGCGGCCATGGCCTCGGCGGGTCCCAGGGTGCGTTTCTGGTCGTCCGACTTCTCGGCGCCGGTGCGGATCCCCGGCGTGACCAACTGCATCGACGTCGGCAGGAAGCCCCGGAGCGGGACGATCTCCAGCGGCGAACAGACCAGTCCGCGGATGCCTGCGCCGGCCGCCAGCCGGGCCAGGCGTTCGACCTGGCGGGTGACGTCGGTCTCCCCACCCAGTTCGGCCAGGGCCGAGGCATCCATGCTGGTCAGCACCGTCACCCCGAGCACCAGCGGGGCCGGGCGACCGAGCGTCGCGGCGGTGGACTGCGCGGATTCCTCGGCGGCGCGGAGCATCGCCGAACCGCCGGAGCAGTGGACCGTCAGCATCTGGACGTCGAGCCGCACGGCGGACGCGACGGCCTTGGCCACGGTGTTCGGGATGTCGTGGAACTTGAGGTCGAGGAAGACGCTGGCGCCGGTGTCGCGCAGGCGTCGGACGAAATCCGGGCCCTCGGCGACGAAGAGCTCCTTGCCGACCTTGAAGGCCCCGACGTGTGGGGCGACGCGGCGGGCGAGGTCGAGGGCGGCGTCGGCGGCCGGCAGGTCGAGGGCGACGATGATCGGATTGCGCACGTGCGGATTGAAGCGCTCCCCGTTCCCGAGGCCAGCGGAAACCCGGCCGTCTCCGGGTGGAGGTGATTTTCCCTCCGGAGGACAGGAAGGACTTCCCATCGATGGGAGGCTTCCAGCAACCTTTCCACACCGCATGTCGTGGAGTGTCGAACAGGTCCTGGCGATGGCTCCCGATGCGGGCTCGGCGAAGGCCGGCCGGGAGCTGGGCCAATCGAGGAAATGGTCGGAACTCGGAAGCGATGGCTCCGGCGTCTGGGGAGCGGTCCAAGGCAGCGGCAAGGAACCCTACAGGACCGGGATCGACCTCTCCGAGCCGGCGTTCAAGTGCTCGTGTCCCAGCCGCAAGTTTCCGTGCAAGCACGGTCTCGGCCTCTTCCTCATCCTGGTCCAGGAGCCCACCGGCATCCCTTCCGGAACACCGCCACCCTGGGTGGCCGAGTGGATGGCCAAGCGTTCGGAGAAGGCCATCCGCAAACAGTCGCCGTCCGAGGCGCGGTCCGGTGAACCGGATCCGGAACGGGCCGCCAAGGCGGCCGAATCCATTGCCCGCAGGGCCCAGCAGCGGGAGTCCCGCATGACCGAGGGGATCGCCGAACTGAGGCAGTGGATCTCCGACGTCGTGCGATCCGGCCTGGCGACCCTGCCGGGGCGCCCTCCGACCTTCTGGGAACGTCCGACAGCCCGACTGGTGGACGCCCAGCTTCCCGGGATCGCGCGTCGGTTGGCGCAGCTGGAATCCGAGGTGGGCCGCTCGCCCGACTGGGCCGCACGGATCCTCTCCGAGTTCGCCCTGCTGCACCTCGCCGCCGAGGGCTGGGGACGACGTGCGGAGCTTCCCGAGGCGGAGTACCAGGATCTCCTGGCGCTCGCGGGCGTTCCGGTACCACAGGAGACGGTCCTGGCAGGCGAAGCCGTCGAGGACGACTGGCTGGTGCTCGGAAGGCGGATCCTGGAGGAGGACCGTGTCCGGTCGCAGCGCACCTGGCTCTGGGGACTCCGCTCCGCGCGCCCCGCGCTTTGCCTGAGCTTCAGCGCCACGGCGGCACAGCCCCTGGACCTGTCGCTGGTGCCCGGCACGACCGTCTCAGGAAGCTTGGCCTTCTTCCCCGGCGTGGCGTCGGTTCGTGCCGTGGTGAAGTCCCGGAATGGGACGCCGAACTCGGCCGGATCCCCTGCGTTGCCGCTGCCCCATGCGAACCTGGAGGAAGCCCTGTCCTTCGCCGGCCGGACCTGGGCGGGCAATCCGTGGATCGAACGCCTTCCGTTGGCCTTGGCGGCGGTGGTGCCCGGCCGGCGCGGCCACGGCTGGGGCGTTGCCGATCCGACCGGCGACTGGTTGCCGATGGAGGCTCCGGCGGAACGGCTCTGGTCATTGTTGGCCCTTTCCGGTGGTCGGCCGTTGGGGCTCTCCGCGGAGTGGGATGGCCGCACCCTCCATCCGCTGGGCGCATGGACCGGCACGAGGACCTGGTTTCCATGAGCTTCGCCCGCCTTGTCACCGCCGCGATGTTGGGAACGGAGTCCGGCCCGAGGCCGCCGTCGGCGCCAGGGGCGGACGAACCCGGCGACTTGGCTTCGCGTTTTCCGGCATCTTCGGAGGAGGGGGCCTTGTTGATCGAGGCGGCCGTCCGTTGGACGTGGGAGCGGGCGGGCCGGAGGCCGGTTCGGGAAGCGGGTCTCGAGACCGGGATGGCGCCGGAGGAGGACCTGCCTGAGGCCGGTGCGGCGGCGGGTTCGCTCCTCGGCCGGATGCTCCTGGGGGAGATGGAATCCCTGCTCGATGAATGGCTGGAAGGCGCGAAGCGGTGCGGGGTCCGGATCCCGGCGGAACATCTCCCGGCGGTCCTGGACCGGTCCGCAAAGGACCGTCGGCTTCGCGGCCGGATCGAGACGGTCTGCGGCGGACGGGGACGTTGGCTGCTCCGGCAGAATCCCGAGTGGTCCTCCGTCCTGGAGCCGGAGCCGGATTCCGGCGACTGGGAGACGGGCGACGTCACCCGGCGGGTTGTCGCCCTCCGGCGGTGGCGTCTGTCCGATCCCGATTCCGCCCGAGCCGCCTTGGAGACGTCCTGGCCCAAGGAGGCCGCCGACGACCGGACCGCACTTCTCGAGGAGCTGGTCGTCGCGCCGGTCCCGTCGGATGCCGTGTTCCTCGAGTCGCTCCTGAGGGATCGTCGGAGGGAAGTCCGCCGCCTCGCGGAGCGCGGCCTGGCGAAGCTGCCCGGATCGGGCTACGCCGGGCGGATGGCGGATCGGGCCCGGCGCTGTCTCTCCTTCGAAGCGGGAAGGATCGAGGCCGTTCCCCCGGTCGCGTGCGATGCCGGAATGGTCCGCGACGGCGTCGAGACGCGTCCTCCCGCGGCGACCGGCGAACGCGCCTGGTGGATGTTGCAGGTCCTGGCCGCGGCTCCCCTGGGAACCTGGGAAAGGGAGACCGGTCTCACGCCGGAAGCCCTCGTGGATGGGGCCGGCGGGGAATGGCGGGAACAGATCCTCGACGGATGGACCCAGGCGGCGATCCGTCAGGGAAATCCCGCGTGGGCGGAAGCCGTGTTGTCCCGCCGCTTCGGCTCCCTTGAACCTTCGGCGCTCCGCCCCTTGGCCCGCTGCCTTCCGGTCCCCCGGCGGGAGACGTCGATCCTTCGGATGCTCGACGCCGGGAACGGCACGGGTTGGGACCTCGCGGACGACCTTGCGCATTCCTGGAGCGTCGCCTTCAGCCGCCGGATGCTCCAGCTGCTGCGCCTTGAGACCTCCAAGCCGATGGGCGACTGGGAACTCCGGAACCGCTTCGGCCGGTTCGCCGCCCGGTTGCATCCGGACACCTTTCCGGAGGTTCCGGCCGGCTGGCCCGAGTCCGCCCACGACGGCGGATTCTGGGCGTCCGGCCTCGACGCCATGACTTCCGTCGTCGCCTTCCGGCAGCAGATCCTGAGCGCCTTTCCGCCGTTGTTCCCAGCAACCCATTCCGTGCCCCGAACATGAGCCAACTCCGTCTCCACGCCGAACAGCAGTACGCCGAGGAACTCGCGGCCCTCGCCCGGAACGATTCCCGTCCCCGTCCTCCGAGCTGGAAACTGTCGCCCTGGGCGGTCCTCACCTACATCCGGGGCGGCACGCTCGAGGACGGCACCGTGATCGGCGAGAAGTACGTCGGCGACCGCCGCCTCGTGGAGATCGCGATCGCCACGCTCGCCACGGACCGTGCGCTGCTCCTTCTCGGCGTGCCCGGGACCGCGAAGACCTGGCTGGCGGAGCACCTCGCCGCGGCGATCTCGGGCGACAGCACCCTCCTGGTGCAAGGCACTGCGGGAACCTCCGAGGAGACCCTGCGCTACGGGTGGAACTACGCGGAGCTGCTCGCGCGCGGCCCCTCCGAGGCGGCGCTGGTGCCCGGACCGATCCTGACCGCGATGCGGTCCGGCCGGATCGCCCGGGTCGAGGAACTCACCCGCATCCCGGCGGATGTCCAGGACACGCTCATCACCCTGCTGAGCGAGAAGACCCTCGCGATCCCGGAGCTCGGTCGCGAGGCCACGGCGGAGAAGGGCTTCAACGTCATCGCCACCGCCAACAACCGCGACCGTGGCGTGAACGAGCTGAGCAGCGCGCTGAGGCGCCGCTTCAACACGGTGGTTCTCCCGGTCCCCGATTCCGCCGACGACGAGGTCCGGATCGTCCGGAACCGCGTCGCGGAGCTGGGACGTTCCCTCGAGATTCCCGCCGCGCCGCCGGCGGCCGAGGAGATCCGGCGCGTCGTCACCGTCTTCCGCGAACTGCGGAACGGGGTCACCGAGGACGGGAAGACCAAGGTGAAGTCCCCGACGGCGACCTTGAGCACGGCGGAGGCCATCGCGGTGCTCAACCAGGGACTCAGCCTCGCGGCCCACTTCGGCGACGGCACCCTCACGGCGACCGACGTCGCCGGTGGACTTGTGGGAGCCGTGGTGAAGGATCCGGTCCAGGACCGCGTCGTCTGGCAGGAATACCTGGAGACGGTGGTGAAGGAGCGGGACGGCTGGAAGGACCTCTACCGGGCCTGCCGCAAGGTCGACTGACCCATGGCCGCCCCGGCTCCCCATCTCTTCGGCGTCCGACACCACGGCCCCGGCTCCGCCCGCAGTCTCGAGGCCGCCCTCGAGGCCCTGCAGCCGGACTGTCTCCTGCTGGAGGCACCCGCCGAGGCGGAGACCGTGTTGGGCTTCGTGGGATCCGAGGAACTCCGACCGCCGGTGGCGATCCTCGTGTACGACCCGTCGGAACCTTCCCGCGCCTCCTACCTGCCGTTCGGCGAGTTCTCCCCGGAATGGCGCGCGTTGATCCATGCGGCCCGCCGACGGATCCCGGTGCGCATGATGGATCTTCCCCGCGGCTTCGACGCGCCGGAGCCGGATTCCAAGTCGGGCACCGGAACCGGTCCGGAACCGGTGTCGGACGCCGCCTCGACGCCTTCGCCGGAGCCCGGGCCAGGGCCGGGGCCCGCGGCCGGGGAAGGGGATCCGTGGGGATTCCTCGCCCGGCTGTCGGGGCTGCAGGACCCGGAGGAGTGGTGGGAGCAATGCGTGGAACGCCAGGGCGGCGCGGTCGAGGTCTTCGCGGCGGTCCACGAGGCGATGTGCGCGCTGCGGAAGTCCGGCCGGGTCACGTCCCTGCAGCGGTCGGATCCCGCCCGGGAGGAGCGGCGGGAAGCCCACATGCGGCAGGTCCTGCGGGCCGCGCAGAAGGAGGGATTCCAGCGGATCGCCGTGGTGTGCGGCGCGTGGCACACGCCGGCGCTGGCGGAGATGCCCACGGCCAAGGAGGATGCGGCGCGCCTGAAGGGCGGGACGAAGCGTCGGATGTCCGCGACCTGGATCCCTTGGACACACGGCCGCCTCACCTTCGAAAGCGGCTACGGGGCCGGCGTGGCTTCGCCGGGTTGGTATGGATTCCTCTGGGATCACGGCACCGCCCCGGACGCGACGACCCGTTGGATGGTGCATGTCGCCCGATTGCTCCGAGGCGAGGACCTCGACGCCTCGAGCGCCGGGGTGATCGAGGCCGTGCGTCTGGCGGAGACCTTGGCGGACCTCCGTGGGCTCCGCGTTCCCGGACTCGGCGAGATGGACCAGGCGGTCCTCACGGTCTTCTGCGGCGGTCAGGAGGGGCCGCTCCGGCTGGTGCGCGAGAAGCTGGTGGTCGGGGACCGGATGGGACGGGTTCCGGACGGCGTGCCGTCCGTGCCCCTGGTGGACGACGTGGCCCGCGAACAGCGTCGGCTCCGCCTGCCGCCGGAGGCGTTGGACCGGGACCTCGAGCTGGACCTCCGGAAGCCGAACGACCTGGACCGGAGCCGGCTGCTCCACCGGTTGGACCTGGTCGGCGTGCCGTGGGGGCGGCTCCTCGTCTCCCCGGCGTCCCATCGTGGGACGTTCCACGAGAAATGGCGTCTGCGTTGGATGCCGGAATTCGCCGTCGCCCTCATCCAGGCCGGCGCCTGGGGCAACACCCTGGAGGCCGCGGCCACGACCCGTGTCGTCCTGCTTTCGGCGGAAACGGATTCCCTTCCGGGGCTCACGCCGCTGCTTCCGAGGGCGCTGTTGTCGGATCTCCCCGGGGCCGTCGGGCCGGTCATGGGCCGGCTCCAGGCGCTTGCCGCGGCGAGCGGCGACGTGGCGCACCTGATGGACGCCCTGCCGCCGCTGGCGTCCCTTGGCCGGTATGGCTCGGTGCGGCAGCACGACGTGGAGATGGTCCTCGGGATCGTGGACGGACTCGTGGCCCGCATCGGCGTCGCGCTCCCGGTCGCCTGTGGTTCGCTCTCGTCGGAGGCGGCCGAGGAGGTCTTTCCGCGCGTCCTGGCCGTACAGGAGGCGGTGGCGTTGCTCCAACGCCCGGGCCATGCCGAGGCCTGGCAGGGGGCGTTGTCCCGCCTGGCCGGGCTTCCCGGCATCCACGGGCTCGTCGCGGGACGCGCCTGCCGCCTGCTGATGCAGGCGGGGCGGATGGACGCCGCGGAGGTGGCCCGCCGACTCGGCCTCGCCCTGTCGCCGGCGTCGGGGCCGGAGTCGGCGGCGGCCTGGGTCGACGGCCTGCTCCGGGGCAGCGGCCTGATGGTCGTGCACGACCCGGTCCTGTGGCGCCTTCTCGACGACTGGCTCGTCTCGCTCCGCGGTGAGGCGTTCCGGACGGTCCTGCCGCTCCTTCGACGCACCTTCAGCAGCTTCCCCGTGGCGGAGCGGCGTCAGATCGCCGCCCTCGCGGACGCCGCGGCCTCCGGTCGGCTCGGATTGGAGGGCTCCGCCGCGGCGGCGACGGACGTCGACGTCGGCAGGGCGCGGGCCGCCTTGCCCATCGTCTCCCGCCTCCTGGGCCTGCCGCATCTTCCGACATGAACGCGACCTCCCGTGACGAACACCGCCGCCGTTGGCGCCTCCTGCTCGGCGCCGCCGGGGATCCCGATGCGCCGTCCGACCTCCTCGACGCCGAGGCCCGCGGAATGGACCAGGTCCTCGAGGCCCTCTACGAGAGCGACCGGAAGGCAGGCCTCGGTTCCTCCAGCCCGAACGTCGCACGCTGGCTCGGGGACATCCGGAAGTACTTCCCCTCCCAGGTGGTCCAGGTGATGCAGAAGGACGCCCTGGAGCGGCTGGACCTGCGGCAGATGCTCTTCGAACCGGAATTGCTGGCGACGGTTCAACCCTCCGTGCACCTCGTGGCCCAGTTGCTGGCGTTGAAGGAACTGCTGCCGGCCAAGACCCGGCAGACCGCCCGGGAGGTCGTGGCGAAGGTGGTGGAGGAACTCCGGCGTCGCCTCGAGGAACCGATGCGGAACTCGGTGTTGGGCGCCCTGAACCGGTCGGTGCGGAACCGGCGTCCACGGCTCGCCGAGATCGACTGGAACCGCACGATCCGCGCGAACCTGCGGAACTACATCCCGGAACTGCGGACGGTCGTCCCGGAGGTGCGGATCGGATCGGGCCGACGCCGGAACTCGCTCCGGGACCTGGTCCTGTGCGTCGACCAGAGCGGATCCATGGCCACCAGCGTGGTCTACTCCGGGATCTTCTCCGCGGTCCTCGCCAGCCTTCCCTCGGTTTCCACGCGGATGGTGGTGTTCGACACGGCGGTGGTGGACCTCAGCCACCTGTTGCAGGACCCGGTCGACGTCCTGTTCGGGACGCAACTGGGTGGCGGCACGGACATCAACGCGGCGCTGGCCTACACCCAGGGGATCGTCCGCAGGCCCGAGGAGACGGTGTTGGTGCTCGTGAGCGACCTGTACGAGGGCGGCAACGCCCGCGAAATGCTCGCGCGGGCGGCGAAGCTGGTCCAGTCCGGCGTCCAGATGGTCTGTCTCCTGGCCTTGAACGACGAGGGGGCGCCCTGCCATGACCACGCCCACGCCGAGGCCTTCGCTTCGATGGGGGTGCCGGTGTTCGCCTGCACTCCGGACCTCTTCCCGGACCTGATGGCGGCCGCGATCCGGCGTGAGAACGTCGCGGAGTGGGCCGGACGGAACCGGCTCAACGCGGTTCGTGCCGGGGCGAACGGACCCACGGGGACCTGAAGGGCCTCACTCCCCCTTGCCGCGGGAGACTTCCGGCAGCCAGGGCAGCAGCTTCTCGCGGAGGAGCAGCAGGCGCCTCGGATGGGCCGGATTCGAGAGGTCGCCTTCGCGAAGGTCGGACGGCGGATGGGCGATGGCGGTGTCCAGGGCCACGGCGATCGAGGCGAGGTCGGTCTCGCCGAGGTGCAGGGTCGAGCGCTCCTCCTGGCTCATGCGATGGGCACGGCGGGCCAGCTCCAGCAGCTGCGCGCAGGGTTCGAGGCAGGGGGCATCCGACTTCGAAGCCGCGGCGTCCACCCCGATCTCCCCGACGGGCCAAAGCCGGCGACGCAGGCAGAACCGGACGTCGCAGCAGGCGCGGGCGACCTCGCAGGCCTCGGGATCGCTCAGCGAGGCGATCTTCCGGAACATGCCGGTCTGCCGGTCGGCGAACTCCCGGAAGGTGACGACCCGCAGGTCCGTGGCCTGGGCCGCATACCAGTCCGAAAGGCCGCCCGGCAGCAGCGACTCCAAGGCTTCGCCGAGGGACTCCGTGTCCCGCGGACGACAGATCCAGCCGGACACGAGGTCGGGTGACGCCTTGTTGGGACGGAACCGGCCGAGGCGGTCGCTGGCGGCGAGATCGGCCAAGGCCTCGACCTCGACCGGGGCGAGCCGGGCCGGGTCGGCGGAGGCGTCGTCGACATGGAGCAGCTCGAAGATCCCGGGTCCGTTGGAACGCAGCAGCACCGGACCGAAACGCAGCGGGGAAAGCCGGGGATGCCCGAGCGTTCCGGCGAGGCGTTCCAGGGCGGGGTTTCTCGTGGGCGACATGGATTCAGCGCGTCTCGGACCGGGCCGTCCCTTCGGCGATGCAGTACAGGGCCGAATGCGTGCGAAGGAAGATCCGGCCGTCCGACATGGCCAAGGTCGAGTTGGAGAGTTCGCCTACGGGATTGCTGGCAAGCAGCTCGAACTTCGGCGCCGCCTTCACCACGAGCGTGTCGCCCGAGCGGTTCACGACGTAGAGCCGATCGCCGGCGAGCGTCATCGAGGCCCAGGTCTCGCCGTTCGAGCCGGTCGCGGGCAGGCGTTCCTCCCACACCATGGCGCCGTTCTTGAGGTCGACGCACTGCGCGAAGCCGTCGGTCGAGGCGAGGTAGGCGTGTCCGCGGTGGAGGATCGGGGAACCGATCCGGTGCTTCTTCGCGCGGCGTTCGTAGGACAGGCGCTCGGCCGTGCGGTCGCCGGATCCGCCCGGCTTCGCGATGATCGTGGAGCCGAAGAACCCGCCCATGGCGACGATCGTGTCCCCGCCGAAGCTGGCGGAGGTGTAGACCAGCGGGTTCATGCCGTCGATCGACCACAGTTCGCGGCCGTCGTCCGGGGCGAACGCGCGCAGGCGGTTGCCGGCGGCCAGGACCACCTCGGTGCGTCCTTCATGACGGACCGGAAGCGGCGTGCTGAACGATCCCATCATGCCGCCGTTCCGGCCGGCGAACCCGTCGAACCTCTCCGTCGGCTGCACCTCCCGGATCGGCGTCTTCCAGAGGACCTTCCCGGTCTTGCGGTCCAGGGCGTGGAGCGCCGAATGGGAGCCGGGGCCGTGGTACACGAGGACGCGGTCGGCGAGGATCACCGGCGAAGGGCCGCCGCCCCAGGAATGGTCCTGCGGTCCGAGGTCGGCCTTCCACTGGAGCTTGCCGTCGTGGGAGACCGCGATGACGCCGGCCGCGGCGAAGCCGGCCACCACGCCATCCGCGTCCGCCGCCGGGGAAGCCGCGCAATGGGGATTGGTCTCGTGACGCGGATCGGCGGCGTCGCGTTCCACGACCTGACGCCACAGCTCGCGTCCGCCGGTGGCGTCGAAGGCGACCAGGGCTCGACGGCGTCCGTCCTCGAGCGGTTGGGTCAGGTACACGTGCTTCGAATGCACGATGGGCGAGGAGTTGCCCGGCTCGGGCAGCGGAGTGCGCCACGAGACGTTCGTCGAACCTTCCTTCGACCAGCTCCAGCGGAGCGGGAAGGAGGCCTCGGGGGAGACCTGGTTGCCGTCCGGCCCGCGCCAGGAAGGCCAGTCGGCGGCCTGGACCGCGGAAGCGAGGAGCAGCGGGACGAGGATCGGCGTGGCCTTCATGGATGCGTGGGGTCGCGGACTACTTCCCGGAATGGTCCTTCTTCAGGTGCTCGCCGAGCAGGTCGCGGCCGAAGTCGTTGGTGAAGTCGCGCCAGACGGCATGGACGTGGTTCGCGTCGTTCTGGGTGTTGTCGTACTCGAGCAGGAAGGTGGGACCGTGGACGCGGTAGTAGTGCGCCTTGCCGCGCTCCAGCGAACCGGCCCAGCCGAAGCGGATCGTGTCGCGGCCCGCCTTCTGGATCTTGAGCATGTCGTCCGCGGCGAGTTCACCGCGGAGACGTCCGACGTATTCGTACACGATCGCGTCGAGGGTGTTCCGCTGTTCCGGGGAGAGTTCCGAGTAGGCGATGCCCTTCGGTTCGCCGATCTCGGCCCGGCGGGAGGCGACGGTGAGGATGTCGTCCGGCGCGGCCGCGAGGATCACGGCGGTCTTCCGCTGCTCCGGGGAGAGCGACTCCATCAGCGAGCGGGCGAGGTCCTCCTCGGCGGCGAGCACGCGCAGGCCCTTGCGTGGGCCGGTGCGGACCTCGGCGGGGTTGGTGCCGAGGAAGGTCGGGGTGCCGGCGGCGAACTTCCCGTCGACGACGGTGAAGTTGAAGGACATGTGGTGGCCCTCGTAGCGCCATCCCCAGGTGCCCTTGGCGTCGGGCTTGCCGAAGATCGAGATGTGGTAGAGCTGGGGATCGCGGGGGAACCGGCGGTTGGGTCCCTCGATCTCCTGGAGGATCTGCTCCAGGCTCATGATGGTGGCGGCCTTGTTGAAGCCGCGGGGGCTGAGGCCCGTGGACAGCAGGGCGAACGCGAGGTTCTGCTGGGCCGGCTTCAGGCTGCCGACGGTGACGCCCTTGCGTTCCTTGGGGATGAAGTGCCAGTTCTCGCGTTCGTCGGCGCCGAACTCGAAGGCGGCGACCGCGCGCTGCTCCTCGGTGAGGGCGGCGAGGAAGGAGTTGGCGGCCTGGGTCATCTCATCGACCGGTCCGGCGGCGAGCCGGACGGCGGCGAGGAGGCCGAGAAGCAGGAGGGAGCGCATGGCGGTCACGGTGGGCATGGGGATGGAAGGCGGGTCGGACGCCCGGGGGCAACCGGTTTATTCGGGGCCGTTGGCCTTGGGTTCGGGCAGGAAGAAGGACAGGGCGAGCGCCAGCACGAACATCGCGGTGGCGGTGATGCCCGCGGCCTGGGCGACGTGGACCGGAGTGGTGCCGCCGAGCGCCGGCGCCAGGAGGTTGGTGGTCACGAAGGCCATGGAGGTGCCGACCATGCGGCCGCCCACGTTGGTGGCGAAGCTGCCGCCGGTGCCCCGGAGATGGATCGGGAACACCTTCGGCAGGTATTCGCCCATGTAGCTGAACTGGGCGACCGTCAGCAGTCCGGCAAGGAAGATGCCCCACTGGAAGACCTCGGGCTGGGCCTTGTAGAGCCACAGGTAGGTCAACGGCAGCACCAGCAGGCCGGGCACCTGGAAGAGGCGGAGCAGGTTGCCGCGGGTCATCGCGGTGGCGAGCAGCAGGGCGAGCAGGATCCGGCCGACCAGGCCGCCCATCTCCTGCCAGAACTGGATGTCCTTGCCGCGGGTCTTGACGAGGGTGTCCGGGACCTCCTGCTTCGCCCGGTTGGCGCCGAGCTGCCCGAGCACCTTCTCACGGTCGAGCACCGCCTTGCGGACCTCCTCGCGTCCACCGGCCAGCTCCGTCAGGCGGGCGTCCAGTTGGGTGAACTGGTTGGTGAGGGCCTTGAGCTTGTCCACCACCGCCACGCGGGCCTCGGGCGGGGTGTTGGTGTCGGCGAGCGGACGGGCGGTGGCGCGCATGGCGACGCGGAGCTTGGCCCGCTGGCCGGCGAGTTCGCGCAGGCCCGGCACCGAGGCCGCGGCGGTGTCGAAGGCCGGCCGGACCTGGTCGAGCTGCTGGTTCAGCTCGGCGGCCTCCTTCTGGAGCGGCCGCAGCGCCTGGATCGGTTCCGCCAGGGTCGAGAGCCCGGGAACGATCCGCGTCGGCGTGAGCTGGAGCGCGCCGAAGGCGACGCCGTAGGCGCAGGCGGAGAGCGCGGCGGTGACCAGGGTCGTGCGGCGCAACGCCGGGGAGAAGAGCTCGCCGAAGCTGGCGCGCCGGAGCGTTCCGGCCGCACGGCGTTCCTTCCAGGCCTGGGATTCCGGCACGAAGGGCAGCAGCAACGCGATGGGGATCGCCGGCAGCAGGCCGGTGATCAGCGTGTAGCGCCAGTCGGCGTGGGAGTTGAACGGCTCGGGGATCGGCAGCGCGGGCAGCGAGGAGGAGTGCGTGAGGATCCACCCGTTGACCACGGTGACGAAGAGTCCGCCGACGGAGGCGAACGCCTGGGTCCAGCCGAGGACCTTCTCCTTTCGGCCCTTCTCCGGGAACAGCTCGGCGAGCCAGGTGATCGCGGCCACGAACTCGACGCAGACGCCGACGAACGTCGCGCAGCGGAAGAACACGAACCAACCGAGCGAGGTGCTCAGGGCCGCCGCGACCGGCGAGAACGAGTAGAGGGCGATGCTCAGGGCGAGGACCGTCTTCCGTCCGAGCCGGTCGGTGAGCCAACCGCCGAGCAGTCCGAAGACGCCGCCGCTGAGGGCCGCGATCCACAGCAGTCGGCCGACCCACGCCGTGACGTCGGGATGGTTCGCAGGGAGCTGGAGGATCTCCGACAGCGCCGGCGCCGCGATCAGCGGGAGCAGCAACAGCTCGTAGGTGTCGAAGAGGAACCCGATCGCCGCCACGGCCAACACCAGCCAGGCGGTCAGGTCCAGGGGCTTCGGGGAAGGGGACGGCTGGTTCATACGTGTGCGTACGAAGTACGCTTCACGGCTGGGCCGGGCAATCCCCAACTTGGTTGGGAGGTGGGTCGGATGCCATGGACTGCTCCCGAATCCCCCTGCGCACTCCGCGCCTCAGCGGGAGAACGGATCCCCCGCAGGATTTCTCCCGCCGAGACGCGGCGACGCCGAGGTGGTTCACAACCAAGGGGCCAAGGACACCGGTGCCCACCCCTTTGCGTCTTGGCGAATTTGCGTGAGGTGCGTCCTACCCTGGATTGGACGATTCCGGCTCAGCTCGTGGCGGTGACGGACTTGGGCCGCAGTTTGCCGAAGAGGTTCTCGTACCAGTGCAGCAACGCGCAGAGGGACACCGGCAGGGTCACCAACAGCCCCACGCAGCAGGCGAGGAAGCCGACGAGGCCCGCGACGCCAATCAGCAGCGAGAAGACGAGGTGCCATCCGAGGTGGCGGAGGACCCGCTTCCGGCTGAGTTCCAGGGCCGGCCAGAAGTCGTAGTCCTTGTCGGCGACGAGCGGGATGGCGAAGAGCCAGAGCATTCCCACGATCCACGAGGCGGCGATGCAGACCAGCAGGCAAAGCCCGCCGAGCACCAGCGCCACGGCACCGATTCCCGAGACCACCTGATCGAAGTCCTGCGGTCGCGAACCCTGTGCTCCTGCCATAGACGAGCCGAAGACCAGGAACAGGACGATTCCGATCACAGGCAGGAAGATCAGCAGGTTGGCCGCGAACATCGCGAGATAGGCCATCAGGTGCTGGAAGAACCGCGGTCCGAAGGCCGAGAAGATCAGGCCCACATCCGCGTCCCGTCCCCGGATCTTGCGCAGGTAGACCACGTAGAGCCCTCCGAGCAGGGGACCGTACAGGGCGATCTGGACCAGGGCCCCGAGGATCGGAATCGAGGATCCGGCCATCATCAGGAGCCAAACCAGCGCGCCGGTGCCGAGCAGGATGCCTGGGTTCCGGGTGAAGGTCTGCCATCCGCGTCGGAACGGTTCCACCAGGTCCACCGGGTAGTCCGTGGCCAGCAACTCCTCCTCGGAAACGGAGTCGTCGTGCGGTGCGGAAGCCTGCGGCGCGGCCGGCTGCGGATTGGACGGCGGCGCGTCCGACGGGCCGCTGGCCGGGGTCGGACCGGCGACGGGTTCCGTCGTGGACGGCTGGGGCGTGGACGGCACCGGCGGGATCTCTGGCACCGATGTCGGCGTCGGAGGGTTCATCCAACCGGGTTGGGCCTCCGAAAGCGGGATCCAGTTCGCCAGGCCGTTCCGCCAGACGAGGGTGGCGGCGGTGACGGTTCCGTTCCGGAGAAGTTCGGCGAGCTGTTCCTCGGGAATCGGACCGGCGGGCTGACCTTGGGAGACGTAGTACCAGTCCATGGTGGGGAGATCGGTTGAGATCGGTGCGACAATGCCATCCGCGGCCGCCCGTTGCGAAAGGAGAATCCGGGCAGCGTTTCCACGTGGATCGTGTTCCGGGGCGTGGCGGCAGACAACGGGGAGTTGGACACGGATTTCACGGATCATCACGGAGGCTCCGAAGCTCCTTCGGCATGGACCTTCATGGTCCCGTTGGACCGCCGGCGTTGTACCAGGCAGGTGGGTTGAGGTTCCGCGTCGATTTGCGGAGGAAGGTCAGGTCGGCTGAAGCCGGGACTCCATGCCCCTGGGGGTCGTCGCGCCCTTGGCGCCCTGCTTTGTGGACCCGGGATTCGACCGCCTTCGAGGCGCCGGTGGGTCCTGAACCGAACCGCCCGCAACATCGGACGACGGACCACGAAAAACTCCCCTTTCCGTGTCCTTCGAGCCTCTGTGGCCCAAAGGCTTGGCCATCACAAAACCAGACTTTACGAATAGACGTCTAAACGTAAAGTGTGGTTATGAACGTGAGTCGTCCCGTGTGGACGAGGCGCCTTGAGGACGGATGGGCCTCCGCACCGATTGTCTGGCTTACCGGGGTTCGTCGACTCGGCAAAACGGTCTTGGCGCGCTCGATGCCGGACTCGGATTTCTTCAACTGCGACCTGCCTTCCACGGAGGCGCGATTCCGGGATCCGGAGACCGCGCTGGCGGCCGTTCGGGGGCCGTTGCTGGTCCTCGACGAGGTCCACCAACTCCCCGATCCGAGCCGGCTGCTGAAGATCGCCGCGGACTCCTTCCCGGGGCTGAGGTTGCTGGCCACGGGTTCTTCCACGTTGGCGGCTACGTCGAAGTTCCGCGACTCGCTTGCAGGACGGAAGCGCGTGGTCGAGTTGACACCGGTGCTGGTCGAGGAGTTGCCCGCCTTCGGGATTCGGGATCTGGACAGGCGCCTCCTGCATGGCGGCCTGCCACAACCGCTCCAGGCGGAAAAGGCGACCACGGATTTCTATTCCGAGTGGCTCGACTCGTACTTCTCGAGGGACGTCCAGGAGCTCTTCCACCTGGAGAAGCGTGGTGCGTTCCTGAGGACCGCCCTGCTCGTTTTGGCACAAAGCGGCGGGATGCTCGACGCCACGGCCATGGCGAAGCACGTCGGCGTGAGCCGCCCCACCATCCTCCATTGGCTGGATGTCCTGCAGATCACCCATTTCGCACGCCTGCTGTCTCCCTTTTCCGGCGGCGGCCGACGCGAGATCATCGCCCAACCGAAGCTGTATGGATTCGACACGGGATTCGTCTGCCATGCCAGTGGCTGGGACTCGTTGCGGAGCGGTGACCGCGGGGTGCTCTGGGAACATCTTGTCCTCGAGACCTTGGTCTCCATACCGGTCGCAAGGATCCACTACTGGCGAGACAAGCAGCAGCGCGAGGTGGACTTTGTGTTGCCGAGGAGCCGCGACCTGGTCGACGCCATCGAGTGCAAGTGGAACCCCGAAGCCTTCGAGCCCCGGAGCCTTGCGGTCTTCCGCGAGGCCTATCCCCGCGGCCGAAACCTGGTGGTCTCACCGGGCATTCCTTCCCGGTACACGCGGAATTTCCGGGACCTTGAGGTCACCTTCCTCCCCGTCACCGAACTCCGTGGCCTGCTTGCCGGCTGATCCCGGTCATTCCAAGGCTTCGCGCATGGCCTTGAACCAGTCGCCGCCGGCCTCCTTCTCCACCACCCGGGCCGCGGCCGCCTCCATGTCCTCGATGCAGTCCGCCGGCAGTTCCTGCAGGAAGGGCGACGGATGGCAGGGCATCACCTGCGTGTACCGGCGACGTCCGCGGCAATGGCTGATGCGCAGCGTCTCCTGGGCCCGGGTGATGCCGACGTAGAACAGCCGGCGTTCCTCGTCGAGGGTGCCTTCGATCTTGCTCCGCGAATGGGGCAGCAGGCCGTCTTCGACGCCGACGATGTGCACGTGCGGGAACTCCAGGCCCTTGGCCGCGTGCATGGTGATCAACAGCACCTGGTCGCCCTTCTCCTCGCGGTCCTCCTCGCGCTCGCGGTCGAGGGTGAGGTCGGCGAGGAACTCGTCCAGACGGTCCATCGGCCGGCCCGGGTAGGACGGCGGGATCCCGGGGAGCATCGCCTGGGAGCCGGCTGCCGGGGGCTTCGGCGCCGCCATCTCGTCGAGCAGGCCTTCCGGATCGTCCTCGTTGATCTCGAAACGCGGCTTGGCCTTCTTTGCCGGCGACGTACCGGAGATCGCCTCGCGCCGCGCGCGCCGGGCCTTGGCCGACTCCTCGCCGTCGAGGTCGTCGAGCAGTTCCAGCACGTTGCGCACGCGTGCCTCGGCCACCTCGGCGTCCTTGTCCCCCCGTCGGAGTTCGTCGAGGTAGCCGGTCTCCTGCAGCCAGCCCTCGGCCCAACCGGTCAGGGAAACCGGGGAGTTGCCCGAGATGGCCGCCCGCTGGGTCTCGATCCAGTGGCGGAACCCAGCCACGGCGTCGCGCGTGCGCGGCTGGAACGACGCGAGGACGTCGGTGTGCCGCATGATGGTGAACACGCTGGCCTTGCGCTCGGAGCTGAAGGCGAGCAGGCGCTCCATGGTGACGTCGCTCAACCCGCGCGCCGGCTTGTTCGCGATGCGCAACAGGCTGATGTCGTCGTCCGGGTTCACGAACGTCTTCAGGTACGAGAGCACGTCCTTGATCTCGGTGCGGTCGAAGAAGCTCTGGCCGCCGATGAGGTGGTAGCGGATGCGCGCCTTGCGCAGGGCGGTCTCGACCGGCCGCGCCTGGAGGTTGGTCCGGTAGAGGATCGCCTGGCGTCCCCAAGGGATGTTCCGGGCGAGGCGGTCGTACTCGATGTTCTCCGCCACGGTCCGTGCCTCCTCCTCGTCGGTGTCGAAGGCGTACAACGCGATCTTGGAGCCGTCGCCCTTCGAGGACCACAACGTCTTGCCGCGGCGCCGGGTGTTGCGGCGGATGACCTCGTTGGCGGCCTTGAGGATGGTGTTGGTCGAGCGGTAGTTCTGCTCCAGCTTGATGACCTTCACCTCGGGGTAGTGCTTCTCGAGGTCCAGGATGTTGGCGATCTGGGCGCCGCGCCACCCGTAGATCGACTGGTCGTCGTCGCCCACCACGCAGAGGTTCCGCGACTTGCCGGCGAGGAAGTTGACCAGCTCGAACTGGCTCCCGTTGGTGTCCTGATACTCGTCGACCATGACGTACCGGTACTTGCGCCGGCACGCCTCCAGGGCGTCGGGATGGTCCCGGAACAGGCGCAGGGTGAGCAGGATGAGGTCGTCGAAGTCGACGGCATTGCAGGCGTGGAGGGCGCTCTCGTAGCGCTTGGCGACGTGTTCGGCCAAGGCCCGCACGGAGGGATCGCCGAACGCGGCGTCGGCACCGCCGTTCTTGAACTTGCTCAGCATGCCCAACACCGCCCCGGCGTCGGTCTTCTCCCCCTTGGCCGAGATCTGGCTCAGGATCTTGCGCATCGCCGAGAGCTGGTCGGCCTCGTCGTAGATCACGAAGTTCCGCTTGTAGCCCAGCTTCTCGATGTGCTGGCGCAGGATCCGGACGCAGAGGGAGTGGAACGTGCAGAGCGTCGGCCGCTCGGTGAAGGGATCCTCCGGTGCGCCGGGATCCTTCCGCGTCCGCGGGGCGCGCGGCACCATGCCGTTGACGCGCGCCAACATCTCGCGGGCGGCCTTGTTGGTGAAGGTCACCGCCAGGATGTGGCCCGGGGCGATTCCCCGTCCGATCATGTGCGCGATCCGGCAGGTCAGGGTGCGGGTCTTCCCGGTCCCGGCGCCGGCGAGGATCAGGACCGGCCCGTCGTGGGTCACGACCGCCTCGCGCTGCTGGGGATTGAGTGAGCCCAGGTCGAACATGGCCCGCGAGCATGGGCGGCGCCGACGTCGGGTCAAGTGGGCGAGTCCGGTGCGGCTCCCCGCCTTTGGATTCGGCCGCCGTGCCGGGGTGCCGGCGGTAAGCACGCGGAGCCGCGGAGTTCGCGGAGGGTTCGCAGGAGTACGGAGTCCCGGCTTCAGCGGGTCAAAGTCGTGGGGGCCTCGGCGGGTGGTCGAAGTGCAGGGCCTTTTGCAGAGGAGGCTCGGGCCGGCTGAAGCCGGGACTCCATACCCCAGAGGGGCGTCGCACTCTTGGCACCCTCGGTTGTGAACCCCTCAGCGCCTCAGTGTCTCGGCGTCTCAGCGCTTCAACGCTTCAACGCTTCAACGCATCGGTGTCCTGGAAAGGGATGCTAAAGTGAGGCCAAGAGGGAGTTGAGGCGGGGCACGGCGGCGGCTTCCGTGGCATTGTCTCTAATGGACTGGCGGAGCCACCGGATGAACTTCA
>JAIYBC010000055.1 GCA_027488845.1 Verrucomicrobiales bacterium
CACCCGGTGACGGTGGCGACGGACCTGTTGGGCGCGCTGATCAACGGGTTCACGAGCTTCCAGCTGCGTCCGCCGACGCCGGTGAACCAGGCGCCGACGGCGCTGGCGCAGTCGGTGACTTTGCTGGAAGACCAGTCCCTGACCATCCAGCTGTCAGGCAATGATCCCGAGGGCGCTCCATTGGGCTTCCTCCTCGTTCGGGGAACCACCAACGGTCTCGTGGAGTTGATCGGGAACGAGGTCGTCTATCGCCCGCTTTCCAACTACTTCGGCGGGGATGCGTTCCAGTTCGCGGTCTCCGACGGTTCGCGGACCTCCGCACCGGTTGCCGTGAACATCACCGTGAATCCGGTGAACGACTCGCCGCAAATGGCTGAGATCGCGAACGCGCTCATCAACGAGGGACAGTTGCTTTCCTTCGCATTGGACGCCGCGGACGCGGAGACGCCGGCGGCGGCGCTGGTCTACGGCCTGGTGCAGGGTCCCGCCGGAGCCTCGGTCAATGCGGCCGGACTGTTCACCTGGACTCCGAATGAGTCCCAGGGACCGAGTGTCCAGGTCGTGCGGGTCAAGGTGACCGATGGCGGATCGCCGGCGTTGAGCATGACCAATTCCTTCACGGTGACGGTCGGCGAGGTCAACTCCGTGCCCGTCATCGCCGTCGTCCCCCAGCAGAATCTGAACGAGGCCGTGCCGTTCCAATTGGCATTGTCCGCCGCCGACGCCGATCTGCCCGCCAACGCCCTGGCCTTCGGCCTGGTTCGGGGACCGGCCGGTCTCGCCGTCAGTCCGTCTGGCGTGATCGCCTGGACCCCGACCGAACAGGACGGACCTTCCTCGAGCCGCGTTCTCGTGAAGGTGACCGACAACGGGATCCCGCCCCTTTCGAGCACCAACGAGATCGTGCTCTCCGTCCGTGAAGTGAACACCGCGCCCCGGATCGTCCAGACCGGCGCGACCATCGACGAGGGGACCACCTTGGAGTCGTCGTTGACCGGGGTGGACACCGACATCCCGGCGAACGCGCTGACCTTCCGGTTGGAACGTGGGCCCTCGGGAATGACCGTGTCCCCGACCGGACTCCTCCGCTGGGCGACCACCGAGTCCACCGGACCTTCGACCGCGGAGGCGTTGGTGGTGGTGACCGACAACGGCACGCCGGCCTTGTCGACGACGAACGGCTTCACGGTGGTGGTGCGGGAGGTGAACCAGGCGCCTGTGTTGGCGGCGGTGCCCGACCAGACATTGAACGAGGGGAGTCCGCTGGTCCTGCAGTTGAGCGGAACGGACGCGGACCTGCCGGCGAACACCCTGTCCTTCGGATTGGCTGCCGGTCCTGCCGGGATGTCGGTGGGAGCGGACGGGCGGCTGACCTGGACGCCGACGGAGGCGCAGGGTCCGTCGACGAACGTGGTGCAGGTGTTCGTGCGCGACAGCGGCACGCCGGCCTTGTCGACGACGAACGGCTTCACGGTGGTGGTGCGCGAGGTCAACCAGGCGCCGGTGTTCACGGCTGTGCCTCAGCAGTCGGTGAACGAGATGACCGAGCTGCGCCTGCAGTTGGCGGCGACGGACGGCGACCTGCCGGCCAACGGGCTCGTGTACAGCGTGGTGCGGGCCCCGGCGGGCTTCGTTGTGGCGCCGACGGGTCTGGCAACCTGGACGCCCGGCGAGGCTGATGGACCGGGAACAAGCCGGATCACGGTGCGGGTCGCGGACGGCGGGAATCCGCCGCTGTCGGCGACGAACGAGTTTCTGGTTTCCGTCCGTGAAGTGAACCGGGCGCCGGTATTGACCGTGACCGACCAGGTCATGGACGAGGGGACGACCCTCGCGTTCCGGCTGGCCGGAAGCGATCCGGACGTGCCGGCCAACGGCCTGACGTATTCGCTGCTGGAAGGACCCACGGGCCTGACGGTGGCTGCGAACGGTGACCTGCGATGGGTCACCACAGAGACCAACGGACCTTCTGTGAACGCGGTCCGTGTGCGGGTGGCCGACAACGGAAACCCCAGCCTCTCGACGACGAACGGCTTCACGGTGGTGGTGCGCGAGGTCAACCAGGCGCCGTCACTGGCGGCGGTATCGAACCAGGTGGTGAACGAGGGCAGTCAGTTGGTCGTGCAGTTGAACGGTTCCGACGCGGACCTGCCGGCGAACACGCTGACCTACGGGGTGGTGTCGGGACCGGCCGGGATGTCGGTGGGAGCGGACGGCCGGCTGACGTGGACGCCGACGGAGGCGCAGGGGCCGTCGACGAACGTGGTGCAGGTGTTCGTGCGCGACAGCGGCACGCCAAGACTCTCGACGACGAACGACTTCACGGTGGTGGTACGCGAGGTCAACCAGGCGCCGGTGTTCACGGCAGTCTTGCCGCAGACGGTCGACGAGCTGTCGACGCTGTCCCTGCAATTGGAGGCGAACGACGCCGACCTGCCGGCGAATCCGCTTTCCTTCCGCCTTGTCTCGGGTCCCGCTGGGCTTGGCGTCTCGGCTTCCGGGCTCCTGCGTTGGACGCCTGCCGAGGACCAGGGACCGGGTTCACCCACGGTGGTGGCCGAGGTCTCCGATTCCGGTGGCGGCAGGGCTCGGCTCGAGATCCCGGTGACGGTGCGTGAGGTGAACGTCGCGCCGACCCTCGCCTCGGTCTCCGACCAGGTGGTGCCGGATGGCGCCGCATTGCGTGTGGTGCTCGAGGGACGTGACCTCGACCAGCCGGCACAGACCCTGACCTACCGCGTGGACCAGGGCCCGTCCGGGCTCACGGTGAACGATCGCGGCGTCGTGCAATGGCGTCCGGCGCGGGATCAGAAGCCGAGCACCAACTCCGTGCGGGTCAGCGTCGGAGACGGCGTGCTCTTCGCACAGATGTCCTTCTCGGTGGTGGCGGAGAAGTTCGCCAACCCGACCACCTTCAGCGGTCGAGCCATCGACGGCTACGTGGCGAACGCGACCCTGTGGCTGGACGCCAACCTGAACGGCCTGCTGGATGCCGGTGAACCGTCCACGGTCACCGACCGTTCCGGGAATTTCCAACTCGCGTTCGAGCTCGGCGACTTCGACCGGAACGACGACGGATCCCTGGGCCCGGACGAGGGGCGGATCATCGCCCAAGGCGGATTCGACGTCTCGACCGGCGAACCGCGGACGTCTCCGCTGACCGCTCCGCCGGGAGCGACGGTGATCAGCCCGCTGACGACGCTCGTGGACACCGTGGCCCGGCAGAATCCGGGACTTGGTTTCGCCGCGGCCGAAGAACGTGTGCGCACGGCGCTGGAACTGCCCGCCGGGGTGGAGGTGACACGGTTCGACCCGATCCAGGCCGCGGCCGCGGGCGACGAGCGCGCGGTGACCATGCAGGCCGCCGCTGCGGTGGTGTCCGACACCATCGCCCAGGTCTCGCGTGTCCTGGACGAGGCCGGATCCCTCGATGCCCGCGGCGCCGCCGCCGTGGTGACCGAGGCCCTGGCACGTCAGGTCTCGAGTGGAGCGGCCGTCGACCTGACGACGGACTCCGCGGTGCGGGAGACCGTCAACGCAGCCGCCGCGAACTCGGGCACGACCCTTTCGACAGAGGTCCGAGAGGTGGTGTCGCAGGTGGTTTCCGAGCAGAACGAGGCCAAGGTCGAGGCGGCTGAGGCCGCGCCCGATCCGCGTTCGGCGATCGAAGACATCGCCCAGGTCCAGACCGTCTCCCAAGGCGAGACCGCGGACGCGCTGGGTGAACTGGCCGGTGGCCGGCTCGGCGCGGACGAGGTCACGCTGCGGTTCACCGGTTCGGCGCTGGAGCAGGCGGTCCTCGACGCCCCCGTCGGCGACATCACCGGGACCAACGTCCAGACCGGCACCTTCGAACTGCTGAGGACGGCTGCCGTCGTCACCGAGGACGGCAGGTCCCTGGAGCCGCTCACGGTCGTCCGCAGGGACGGATCGGCCGGACGTGTGGACATCCGGGTTCTCCTCAGCGGACCCGACGGCCTGCTCCGGACGGCCGAGACGGTGTTGCGTTTCGACGACGGCAGCCTGCGGCAGAGCGTCGACTTCGCGGGACTGCTGGTCGATGACGCGTCGCCCCAGGCGGCACGCCAGATCGGTGTGCAGCTGGCCCTCGCTCCTGGCTCCGCGGCCGGCGCGGTGATCGGGACCCCCGAAACCGGGACAGTGGATGTCGTCGACAACGACTCCGCCGGCTCCGTGGGATTCGCCCAGGCCCGCTTCGTGGTGACGGAAGGAGCCGACCCCTCGGTGGAGGTCGTGCGGCTTGGCGGCACCGCCGGGAGGATCCTTGGGACCCTGCAGCTGTCCGGTGGGACTGCCGCCGTCGGCTCGGACTACGACGGGGCCCCGGTCGTGGTCGAGTTCGGCCCCGGCGTCACGCGTCGTCTGATCCGCCTTCCGTTGGTCGACGACGCGGTCGTCGAGACCAACGAGACCGTGTCGCTGAGGCTGGCCCTCTCCCCGGGATCGGCGTCCGGTTCCGCGTTGACTCCGGGCGCGTCGCAGGCGGAGGCGGAGATCCTCGACAACGACGTCCCGAGCGGGCCGAGCCGGCTTGCGGTGGTGCTGTTGCAGGAGGGACGCATCCGCGTGGACGTCTTCGGACCGGCTGGACAGGTCCATGTGGTCGAGCGGACGCCCCACCTCGGCGTGCCGTGGACGCCGGTGGCCGGGCAGGGGGCCCTGACGACCTCCGGGCCCGAGGTGCCGGTGTCGTTCGAGATGTCGGTGACCGGCGTGGACAGCGTCCTGTTGCGCGTACGACGGCCCTGAACCCGCCGATGGGAACGTCCCGGTATTCCGGGGCGTTCCTTGACTTGGGGGTGGGTGCCGCCGATATCTGGCCCGAGGATATGCTCTGCCAGTTCTGCAAGGTGAAGGAAGCGACGGTCCACGTGACCGAGATCGCGGACAACAAGGTCAAGAAGGTCGATGCCTGCGCGTCCTGCGCGAAGGAGAAGAACTACAACGACCCGACCGCGTTCGCCTTGGCGGACCACCTGCTCGGCCTGGGCGCCTCGCAGAAGATGGAGGAGGCGTCCGAGGCGGTCGGTGCCGTCTCGTGCGACCAGTGCGGCTACACGCAGGCCGACTTCAAGAAGAGCGGCCGCCTGGGCTGCGCCCGATGCTACGAGGTGTTCAGCGAAGGCCTCGATTCGGTGCTGAAGACCATGCACAAGGACGTGCGCCACCGGGGCAAGGTCCCCGCGGCGCTCCAGAGGGCGATGAAGAGTTCCCAGCTGATGAACCGTCTCACGAAGGAGCTGCAGGACGCGATCCAGCGGGAGGACTTCGAGACCGCCGCCCGCCTCCGGGACGAGATCAAGGCCGCCAAGGCGGTCGCCTGAACCGCGAACCCCCACCGCATCCGCCATGTCCGTACTCGATTTCCTGATCCCGCCCTCCGAGGCCAGCCGCCGCAACGGACCGCACGACGTCATCGTGCTTTCCAGCCGCGTCCGCCTCGCCCGGAACCTCCGCACGGTCCCGTTCCCGAGCCATTCGAAGAAGGCGGACCGCATGAAGGCCTTCGATGCCCTGATGCCGGTCGTGCGCGGGCTGCCGCTGATGGGGCCCGACGCCTTCTCCGAATCCATGGACAAGCTTCCGGCCCTCGAGAAGCAGATCCTCGTGGAGCGGCATCTGATCAGCCGCGAGCACGCCGCGAAGAACGCGGGCAGCGGCCTGGTCTTCAACCGCGAGGAGAGCGTGTGTGTGATGGTCAACGAGGAGGATCATCTCCGGATGCAGGCGCTGCGCCCCGGTCTCCAGCTCCGGCAGGCATGGATGACCATCGACTCCGTGGACTCGGCGTTGCAGGAGCGTGTGGAGTTCGCCTTCGCCGAACGCTACGGATTCCTGACCGCCTGTCCCACGAACCTCGGCACGGGAATACGCGTGAGCGCCATGCTCCACCTCCCCGGGTTGGTCCTGGCCGAGCAGATCAACCAGATCATCCAGGCGGTGAACAAGCTCGGCCTCGCGGTCCGCGGCCTCTACGGGGAAGGCACCGAGGCCTTGGGCAACATCTTCCAGGTCTCGAACCAGATGACCCTCGGCGAGAGCGAGAACGACATCGTCGAACGCATCAACAAGGTCCTGCTCCAGATCATCGAGCACGAGCAGAACGCCCGGCAGGCCCAGCTGGAGAAGAAGCCGGCGGTCCTGCTGAACCACATCGGGCGCGCCTATGGCATCCTCGGGAACGCCTGGAGCATCTCCTCCAAGGAGGCGATGAACCTGCTCAGCTTCATGCGGCTCGGCGTCGACCTCGGGCTTTTCCGCGACACGCCCAAGGCCCAGGTCGACGAACTGTTCCTCCGCAGCCAGCCGGCGCATCTCCAGCTCGCCCATCCGCTCCGGGACAAGCTCGCCTCGGACGAACGCGACCTGTTCCGCGCCGAGATGCTGCGCCAGAGCACCTCCGCGTTCCCGCGCCCCGATCCCGCGCTCATCCGCCCTCCCGGCGGTGCGACGGAAGGTCCGGCCGCCGCCTGACCCCACTGGAACGGATCGACGTCCCGGACGTCCGGTCCTCTCCCGTCGCCGACCGTGAAATCGCGTCTCGACCAGGCCCTGGTGGACCGGGGCCTCTGTGAAAGCCGTTCCCAGGCGCAGCGCCTGATCATGGCCGGCATGGTCCGGATCAACGGCCACACCGCGTCGAAGGCCAGCGACGGCGTCCGCGAAGGCGACGGGGTCGAACTGGTCGGCGGCGACCGCTACGTCTCCCGTGGCGGACACAAGCTGGAGGCCGCCCTCGTCGGTTTCGGCGTGTCCCCCGACGGGCTCCGCTGCGCCGATCTCGGGGCCAGCACCGGCGGGTTCACCGATTGTCTCCTCCAGCACGGTGCCGCGCGGGTCCATGCCATCGATGTCGGCCACGGCCAGCTCGCCTGGAAGCTGCGCCAGGATCCGAGGGTGGTGGTGATGGAACGCACCAACGCGCGGCATCTGACGCCGGGTTCCTTCGCCACCGGCGACCTGCCGTTCGACCTCGTCGTCGCGGACTGCTCCTTCATCAGCCTCCGTCTGATCCTTCCGCCCGCGGTGCCGCTGGCCCATGCCGGGACCCGCTTCCTGGTCCTGGTCAAGCCGCAGTTCGAGGCGGGCAAGGAGGCCGTGGACCGTGGCGCCGGGGTCATCAGCGACCCCGCCATCCACGACGCCGTGCTGCGGGACATCCAGGCCTTCGTCGCCGAGGAACTTCCGGTCCTCGAGTGGTGCGGCTGCATGGAATCCCCCTTGCTTGGTCCGGCCGGAAACAAGGAGTTTCTCGCCCACCTCAGGAAGACCGCGTGAAGAAGATCGCCGATTCCATCCGCTGCGTCGGTCTGGTCGCCAATCCGGAGAAGCCGCGCATCGCGGTCCTGGTGAAACGGGCGTGTGCTGTGCTCCGCAGGCTGGGCCGCAGGATCCTCTTCGACTCCGCCACGGCGGGGCTCCTGGGAGGGGCCGCGGAATCGTCGGGAGACCTCCAGGCCCTCGCCGCACGTTGTGACCTGCTGCTCGTGTTCGGCGGTGACGGCACGATGTTGCGGGTGGCCCGGGAAACCGCCCATCAGGGCGTGCCGATCCTGGGCGTGAACGCCGGAAGCCTCGGATTCCTGACCGCAGTGCCCGCCTCCGAACTCGCCGCCTCGCTGGGCAAGGTCGCAGCAGGGAAGTTCCGGGTGGAGGAACGGGCGCTCCTCGAGGCGGTCGTCCGACGCGGCGGGGAGGAGACACGTCAGACCGCCCTCAACGACTTCGTCCTCAGCCGTGGGCTTGCCTCCCGCCTCATCGAACTCGAGGTCTCGGTGAACGGGGAGCTGCTCACCCGGTATCGTTGCGACGGCCTCATCGCCAGTTCCCCGACCGGTTCGACGGCCTATTCCCTCGCCGCGGGCGGGGCGATCGTCAGTCCGGACGCCGACGTCCTGACCCTGACCCCCATCTGCCCCCACACGCTCTCCATCCGGCCCGTGGTGGTGAACCTGCAGTCGGTGGTGACGGTGAAGACCCTCAGCCGCCGGCTTGTCGCCACGCTGGCCGCGGACGGGCAGCAGCAGACGGAGCTGGGGGCCGGCGACACCGTCTCCATCCGTCGTGCGCCCGATTCGGTCCGCCTGCTGCGGCCTGAGGGCACCACCTTCTTCAGCACCCTGCGCGCGAAGTTCGGCTGGAGCGGAACCAACATCTGAGCCGGACGAGTCCCGCAAGCACGATGGAAGCACGGCGAAGAATCCCCGCGGTAGCGCTGATGCTGTTCCTGGCCTTGGCCTTCCGCCCGGGTGGCCTCGCCGCCGCGGACATCTCCGTCCAGGGTTCCGACACGCTCCTCTCGCTCGCCGGACGCTGGGCTGAGGCCTACATGGCAGCCCACCCGGGCGTCTCCATCGAGGTGAACGGAGGCGGGACCGGGACCGGCGTGGCCGCCCTGCTCAACGGCACCGCCGACGTCGCCACCTGCTCGCGTCGGCTCCGGGCCCGCGAGGTCGAGTCGTGCGTGAGAAACTTCGGGGCCCGCCCCGTCGAGGTGCCGGTGGCGCTGGACGCCATCGTCGTCCATGTGCATCCGTCGAACTCCGTCGAGTCGCTCTCCCTCGGGCAGCTTTCCGGGATCTACCGCGGACGCGTCCGCGACTGGGCCGAGGTCGGGGGAAAGCCAGGGCCGATCACGGTCTATGGACGGGAGAACAGCTCGGGCACCTATGAGCACTTCAAGGAAGCCGTCCTGAAGGATTCCGACTACGTCGACTCGGTGCTGATGCTTCAGGGCACCTCACAGGTCGTCGGCGCCGTCGCCCGGGACCCCAACGGGATCGGATACGGGACCGGATCGCAGCACGGCGGCACGCGTCGGCTGCGTCTCCGGCCGGCCGAAGCCGAAGCCCCGGTGGAGGCGAGCGAGAAGGAGGTGCGCTCCGGGCGCTACCCACTGTCCCGTCGCCTGTACCTGTATGTGAACCCGCGGCGCAGGTCCGGTTCCGTGGACGCCTGGCTCGACTGGATCCGTGGACCCGAAGGCCAGTCGATGGTCTCCACGCTCGGCTGCTATCCGCTCGCCCCGGCCCCGGTGTCGCCTTGAACCCCTCCGTGCGCTTTCCAATCCGGGTTCTTCCGGTGACCTTCCCCGCTTCGTGACAAAGGGCGAACCCAATCCCGGCGTCGGCCTTCCCGCCGGCCGCTCCCGGTTCCAGCGGATCCTGGAGGCCTGGGCCGAATGGTCCATCGCGGCCTCGGCGGCGCTGGTGGGGCTGATGGTTTTGCTGGTCTTCGGATTCGTCCTGGCCGAAGCCGTACCCGTCCTGACCGGTCGGGAGACTTCCGCCCTGGATGACGGGATCCTCGGGCCCGACGACATCGACAAGGCCACTCCGGAACGCGTCCGCGCCTTCCTCGGGCTGACCCCGGAGGACTTCCGCTCCAAGGACCGCGAGACGCTGCGGCTCCTGATGGAGGTCCGGGCGGAGGTGCTCGCCGAGGAGCGGCGGGGGGGAGCCGATCCCGGGGCGACCTCGATCCGGCGGTTGTTCCTCCCGTTCCGTTGGGAAGGCCGCGAGAAGCCGGCCTTCGTCTGGCAGCCGGGACCGGTGTCGCCCAAGTACAACCTCGTGCCCCTGATTGTCGGCAGCCTGAAGGTCACGGTCATCGCCCTGCTCGTCGGTGTCCCCATCGCCATCGCCGCCGCCGTCCATGCCTGTCTCCTGGGGGTTCGCGGGACGCCCCAGTGGGTGCGTGCCGCGGTCGAGCAGGTCTCTGCGGTGCCCGGGGTGGTCCTCGGGACGGTGGCCGTGCTCGCGGTTGCGCCCGTCGTTGCCGCCCTGACCGGCACGCCGTTCCCCCTGAACGCGTCGGTGGCCGGAATCGCGCTCGGCCTGGCGCTTGTCCCGCAGGTCTTCTCGTTGACGGTCGGGGCTTTGGAGGGCCTGCCGAGGGAGCTCACGCGGACCGCCCTGGCCTTGGGGGCGACCCCGTGGCAGGCGGCCTGGCGGGTGGCGTTGCCGGCCGCTTCCACCGGCATCCTCGCCGCCGTGCTGCTGGCCTTCGGCCGCGCCCTCGGAGAGACCATGATCGTCCTCATCGCCAGCGGAAACGCCCCGATGCTCGGCTGGAGTCCGTGGATCCCTGCACGGACCCTCACTGCGACCGTCGCCGCCGAATTGGGTGAGACCGCATTCCACGGCCAGCATTTCCGGATGCTGTTCGTGGTCGGTTCCCTCCTCTTCGTCCTGTCCCTCGGCGTCAATCTCCTCGCCGCCTTGGTCTTTCGGCGGCCCATTGCCGAGGAGGAGGGGCGCCGATGAACGATCTCCGCGCATCGAGGTTGGCGACCTGGGCGACCGGCATGGCCCTCTGGGGGATCCTCCTGCTGTTGGCGGCCATCCTCGTCCTGACTTCCGTCGAGGGTGCGGGCACGCTCTGGCGTTGGGCCTTCGATGGAACCGCGGCGGTTCCGGTGGCCGACCTGCCACGCGGCGGCCTCGCTTCTCTGGTGCTCGGGACCGTGCGCCGCGTCTTCCTGATGACTCTGATGGTCCTTCCGCTGGGCGTGGCCACCGCGGTGTACCTCTCCGAGTATTCACGGCCGCATTCCTGGACGACGCGGTTCCTGCGGCTGGCGATCATCCAGCTGGCCGGTGTTCCGAGCATCGTCCTGGGACTCTTCGGACTCGGCTTCCTGGTCGGCACGGTGGGTCAGAACCTCGATCTGGCCCTGGGGGAGGCCTCGCGGTTCGGGCGTCCCGGTCTCTTCTGGTCGGCCGTGGTCATGGCACTCCTGACCCTTCCGGTCATGATCGTCTCGACCGAGGAGGCCCTGCGTTCGGTTCCGTCCGGCAGCCGGGAGGTCGCCATGGCGCTTGGGGCCACCCGGTTCCAGGTGGTCTGCCGCATCGCGCTTCCCCACGCGGCTCCGGGGATCCTCACCGGGCTGCTCCTCGCGGTGGGCCGGGCGGCGGGCGAGGTCGCCCCCATCCTCCTGACCGGGGCGGCCTATTCCACCGATGCGGCCGACGGCGGGCTCTGGAGCCGGTTCATGGACCTCGCCTACCATGTCTTCTTCCTCGCCACCCAGGCGCCCGACCCGGAACGGGCGCGGCCCATCCTCGGGGCGTTGTCGCTCCTCCTGCTCATCCTCACCCTCACGATGAACCTCCTTGCGGCGGTGATCCGGAACCGGATCCGCCGACCCGGAAACGCCTTCGACTGAAATGGCCAACGCCGAACCAGCCCCGATTGCCATCGAGACCCGTTCCCTCGGCGTCTCCTACGGCCCTGTCGTCGCCGTGGACGGCATCACCTTCGCGATCCCGGAGCGGCGGGTCACGGCCCTGATCGGCCCCAGCGGATGCGGCAAGACCACGCTGCTCCGATGCTTCAACCGGATGAACGACCTGGCTCCCGGCTCGAAGGTCACCGGGAGCTGCCGCGTCGGCGGGACCGAGGTCCTCGACCCGCACCTCGACGTCACGATGCTTCGCCGTCGCGTGGGCATGGTCTTCCAGAAGCCGAACCCGTTTCCGATGTCGGTGTACGAGAACGTCGCGTTCGGCCTGCGCATCGCCGGGATCCGGTCGGGGACCGAGCTCGACGGCCGTGTCGAGTCCGCCTTGCGACGGGCCGCGCTGTGGGAGGAGGTCCACGACCGTCTCCGTTCTCCCGCCGCGGACCTCTCCGGCGGCCAACAGCAGCGCCTGTGCATCGCCCGTGCCATCGCCGTGCAGCCGTCGATCCTTCTGATGGACGAGCCGGCCAGCGCCTTGGATCCGGTGTCGACCGGCCGGATCGAGGACCTGATCCGGGAGCTGCGCCGCGACCACACGCTGGTGATCGTGACCCACAACATGCAGCAGGCCGCCCGGATCTCGGACTTCACCGCCTTCCTCTACCAAGGTCGGCTCGTGGAGATGGACCGCACCGGTCGGATCTTCTCCGGGCCGTCGGACCGCCGGACCGAGGACTACGTCACCGGCCGATTCGGTTGAGCCGCCGTTCGGTTGCCGGGATGGCGCGGAAACGGAACCGATCGGTTCAGATCTCGATGGCGTCGTGGACCCCGATGGCGCCCAATGGGTGCCGGTGACGCCACTTGCCCCAGACATCGCCGCCCTCAAGGACCTCCTGCTTCGGATGGCCAGCCTCTCGGAGGGAATGGTGCAGCGTTCCGTCCGCGCCCTCGTCGAGCGGGACGACGAGTTGGCCCGCGCCGCCATGGCCGAGGACGACCGTCTCGACCAGTTGGAGAAGGAGATCGACGAGTCGTCCATGACCCTCCTCACCAAGGCGCCGCTGGCGGGCCAGCTCCGGTTGATCATCGTGGTCCTGAAGATCACCCGGGACCTCGAGCGGATCGGCGACGAGTCGACGACCATCGCGCGGCGGGCGATCGAGCTGGGACGCGAGCCTCAGCTCAAGCCCTACATGGACATCCCCCGGATGACCGAGTTGGCCACGGCGATGCTCCGGGAGGCGCTGGATGCGTTCGTGCTCGGCGACACCGCGCTCGCCCGGGAGATCATCCCCCGGGACAAGCAGGTCGACGCCCTGAACCGCCAGCTCCATCGGGAACTGGCCAGCTACATGATCGAGGCGCCCGCGAACATCTCGCGCTGCCTGCACCTGATGACCATCAGCAAGTCCCTCGAACGGATCGCGGACCACGCGAAGAACATCGCGGAGGAGGCGGTCTATCTCTACGAGGCGAAGGATATCCGGCATTCCGGGCGGGCGTGACGTCGTCCCGTCCCGGGCATGGCCGGGTGGATCGGGGGAATGGTTCGACGCTTGCCTTGCACCCGGTGGCCCCGTGGATGCTTCGCGACCACCGCATGAGCCAACCTTCCCGCCGATTCATCACCACCGCCGAGGCGCTCCAGGAGGAGTACAAGGGCCGCACCAACTACTGGCTCTGCCGGCCCGAGGTCGCCGACGCGCAGGACCTCCAGCTTTGCCGGGCCGTGCTGCCCGCCGGCGAGGGACATGCGTTCCACACCCATCCGGAACTCGAGGAGATCATCTACGTGCTCGAGGGACGCGTGGAGCAGTGGGTCGAGACGGAGTCCCGGATCCTCGGACCGGGCGAGGTCGCGCACATCCCGCGCGGAGTGGTCCACGCCACGTTCAACCCCACAGGCGACGACGCCGTCATCCTGGCGATCCTATCCCCGGCCGCCGCCAAGGGCCCCTTCCTGGTCGACGTCAGCTCCGAGGAACCGTGGTGTTCCCTCAGGCCGAAGGCCTGACCGGATCGGGTTCGATCCGCGGGGCAGGGCGGTCCGGCAGCGGGTTGTGTTCGTACCCTCCCGCCTGGATCGCCGAACGCCAATCGGCGATCAGCGCCAACACGGCCTCCACGTCGAGGTGGTCGTGACGGGGTCGATGACGGGACAGGTTGGCTTCGGCCAGGTCGAACAGGGCGACCGCGGGCCGCAACCGCCTTTTCTGGAGGTGGACGAAGGCACCCGCCAGCTGGATCAGGCCCTTGTGGAAATGGTAGTTCGCACCATCCCGCCCGCCGGCGAGCCAGAGTTCCTCGAGGACGTCGTGGGCCTCGAAGTAGAGTCCCCGGTTGAAGCAGACGAAATAGCCCGCGTAGTGCCGTGGAAGTTCCGAGGGTTCGATGCCTTCGAGCAGGCGGGCGATGGCGGGGCTCTTGTGGCTCATCGGGAAGGGCTCGACACCGTCAGCGGTCCGTTGAAGCGGGTGAGGGAAAGGACTTCGGTCCGGGCGTGGTGTGGCCCGTGGAGGACGCCTTTGCGGACCTCGAAGACCGTTCCCGGACCGTGGACCACGCCGTCCTCCTCCCATTCGCCGGAGAGCACATAGACCCATTCGTCGGCCTCGGGATGGATGTGCGCCGGAACGGTGACGCCGGCACGGAAGCGCCGGATCACGGTGATGCCCCCGGTTTCGCGGTCACGGTCGACGACACGGAGATCGACCCCGGGATACGGTCCCGGCAACCAGTTGGCGCTCGCCGGCGGAATCACGGTCGGAAACATGGGGCGCACGATTCCATCCAAAGCCCTCAGCGCAAGGAACCAGGTGCGGTTGCGGCGGAATCCTTGGTCAATCGAGTTGGACCTGGGGACAACGGACCTGCCTCAGGGAGTCCTTCCCGGCCATCGTTGGATGTTCGTCGCGGCAGGCGGGAACGACGCACGGACAGCGTGGGGCAAACCGGCAGCCCGGAGCGCCGGGGTCGATGGAGGCGACCTGCCCGGGGATGGTCGGCAGCGGTCGGCCGCTCGGGGGCAGCGTGGGGATGGCGGCGACCAGGCCCCGCGTGTAGGGGTGCCTCGGGTCCGAAAGGACGGCCCGCGCCGGTCCGGTCTCGACGAGTTCGCCGGCGTACATCACACCGATGCGGTCCGCATGCCGGGCAACGACCGCGAGGTTGTGGCTGATCAACAGGACCGCCGTGCCCGTGCGGTCCCGCAGCCGACGGAACAGTTCGAGGACCTGCGCCTGGAGGGTGACGTCGAGGGCGGTGGTGGGTTCATCCGCCACCAGCAGCCCGGGGCGTGCTGCGACCGCCATGGCGATCAGCACCCGTTGCTGCATGCCCCCGGAAAGCTGATGCGGGTAGTCACGGGCCCGAAGGACGGGATCCCGGACGCCGACTTCTTCGAGGAGCCGGACCACCTCCTCCTCGGGGTCGTCGACCGGACGGTGCAGGTCCAGCACCTCGCGGATCTGGCGACCGACCGGCATCCAGGGAGTCAGCGCCGAGCCGGGTTCCTGGAACACGTGGCCGACGGTGCCGCCGCGGAGCTTCTCCATCGCGGCTTCGGAAGCCCTCGCCACGTCCACGCCTCCGATCCGGATGGCACCCCGGACGATCCGGGCGTTCGGAAGCAGGCGGGTCAGCGTCTGGGCGGTGACGCTCTTGCCGCAACCGCTCTCGCCGACGAGGCCGAAGATCTCGGAGCGGGCCACGGACACGGACAGTCCGTCGACGACCGTTCGAAGCCCGGACCGGACGGTCAGGTCGACGCGCAGGTCCTCCACCTCCAGGATCGCGGACACGGCCGGAAGTTGAGTCGTCGGGGCGGGGGACCCAAGGCGAATCCGACCGGCTTCGACGGAATCCAAGTCTATCGTTTGCCAACCGCGGGTCCCTGTGGTTCTTATCGGTGTCCGGTCTCCCGGACCCGGGATGAACAACACGGCGCTTCACGGCCTGGCCATCGGCCTCTTGGTGAGTTTTGGCGTCGTCATCGCGATCGCCTCGGTCTTCGCCACCATCTACCGGCGGCATCTCCGAGCGGTCCGCCGGGCGGGACGCCTGCTGGATCCCCTGTCATCCCTGGTGGGCAGCCGCCGGCGGCCGATGCTCCTGCCGCTGCCCCCGCGCTGGATGGCGATCCGGAGCACGAACACGTCCTTTGTCCGGGAGATGCTCGGATTGGATCCCGGGGGTGGGACGCCTTGGTCCGAGGCCTTGGGCCGCTGCCGGGAACGGGCCTTCTTCGTCTCCGCCCCGGTGGAGAACTGGACCCTGGTGATCGGCTCCGCGATCCCGGACCCGGTGGTGGACGTCGATGCCGCCTACCGGTTCCTTACCGGACTGAGCCGGGTGGTCGGGGAGGTCCATTTCTACTCCTCCGACCGGGTGTTGAACTTCCACGCCTGGGGATGTCTCCGGGACGGTTCCGTGGTCCGCGCCTACGCCTGGGCCGGGGAGGCGCTTTGGAACGAGGGCCAGATGACCCTCGATGAACGGCTGCTCGGGCTGGTCTGCCGCGGATACGGCGAGGACGTCGAACCGGTCCGCTACGGCGAGGTGCCGCCGGAGCAGAACAACACCGAGCGGGTGGTGCTGCTGGCGCGTCGGTGGAGCCTCGATCCGGTGGTGGCCTGCGAGACGCTGCTGCACATGGAGTCGTCCTCCCTGGGTGACGACGGTCCCGGCCCGCTGGGCGGTGCGACCGGCGCTTGATGCCTTCGGGGTTTGGCCGGAGGATGTCCACGGGCCCGTCCCAGCCCGAACCGCGCCGAACCATGAACCCGACGAACGCGTTGGAATCCGCCTCCCTCCACCGGCACATCAACCTGAAGCTGGCCGAACTGGGCCTTCCGGGTGTGCCCATCGCCGGCGAGTCCGCCGCGCTCGACGCCTCGCTCGCCAGCTTCATCGCCCATTCCCGGGAGAAGGACCGCCTGCTTTCGCGCTACTCCAGCCCGGCGGACAAGCGGATCAACAACTTCCTCCACGACTACCTCTGCGACTCGGCGGTGCCGCCGGAGCTTCCACGCCGGACCTTCACCCTCGACCGCCCCGGGCTGGCCCGCCTCCTATCGCTTCCCCCGGACCGCGACGAGGTCGTCTCGCCGATGCTCCGCAGCTACCGGTTGCGCAACGGGATCCTCCACAATCCGAAGTCCGACCGCCGCACGACGGCCGGGATCTTCCACGTGACCGAGGGCGGCCTCCCGATTCCCGACGACAAGAAGGCGGTGCCGAAGGAGGTCTTTTCCCGTCTTCTCTCCAAGGCCATCCAGCCGCCCGAGGAGATGCTGCGGCTGCCGTTCACCGCCTCCTGCCCGTCGCCCGCCTCCTGCTTCGTCTCGCTGCTGATCCGCCCGGTGGTCTGTCCCGGCGTTCCGGGATTCCAGGCCCGCCAGGACATGGAGATCCGGTTCTTCGTCCCCGGCTCCCTCGTGGCCAACCTCGACTTCGTCGAGAGCATCTTCGGCAACGCCGGCGACCCGCTGCTGCCCGAGAACGACGCCGCCCTCGATCCCGAACACTGGTCCGGCCATTCCGGATGCGTGATCCTCGCCCCGCACCTCAACGGACTCACCAAGAAGGAGCTGGGACTGCCGGCCTGGGACGCCGCCACCGAACGGCAGCGCCGCGACGGCATGTGCTGGCGCGAATCGCGGGAACTCTACAACGACGGCAACGCGTTCAAGATCACCGCCCGGGATTCCAGCGGCGTCATCGTGACGCTCATCTCCGACAACTACTTCGGCTACTGCAAGAAGGAGGTGAAGACCCAGATCAGCTTCGCCGCGAACCTGATGGGCCTCGCCGAGGAGGAGCACGCAGGCGGGGCATTGGTCTTCGCCAGCCACGACCTCGGCAGCGAATACGACGCGAACCAGCATCGGGCCGACTTCCCGCACAGCTTCGCCGAGGTGTCGCGCCTGTTCCCCGACGTCCTCGACCTGAAGCCCGAGGGATACGCCGTCGACCGCCGCCACTCCTCCGTGCTCTATGTGCCCGAGAATGTCCGGTTCGACCTGGAGAGCCAGTCGGTCTCCTGGGACAACGCCGGGCGTTCGGAGCGGATCCCCCTGCGGCTCGGGGCGGTCTACATCCTCCCCAGCGGGTTCAAGGTGCACCTTGAACCGCCGGTGGGCGCCCGGGCCTGGCGCCTTGTCGGGACCCGCCCCGAAGGCACGCTGTGCCACAAGCCATGCACCGTCTCCGGCGGCGGAAAGAGCGAGATCTCCAAGCCGATCACCGACGCGATCATCCACGGCTCGGTGTTCGTTGCGGACATCGCCCGCGACCTGGAACTGGTCGACGAGGTCCTGAAGCGCGACTTCTCTTCGAGGTTCCGCACGGCGTCGCGCAACGGCGTCGACCGGCGTCCGATCCTCTCGCCACACCGCACGCTGGGTTCCGTCATCAAGCTGCTCACGCCCAGCGAGGACTTCTCCGGGGAGCACAACGCCTGGATCCAGGGCGTGCCTCCCCACATCCGGGAGCTCGTGCTGGTGGTGAAGCGCTTCTGGAATCCCACCTGGGGCGACAACTGGCGGTCGCGGTTCAGCGTCGACGTCATCAACGGCACCCCGGCCAACGAGCTGCGGATGGGACGCAAGCGGCTGGTCACCCAGTTCCTCCGCGTCGGCTACGACGAGCAGGGCGCATGGCGCACCTTCGGGCTCCGCAAGGACTTCATGCCGGCGCGGAAGATCCAGATGGAGGATGACATCACGGCCAGCGTCACCGTTCCCCGCGAATGGCTCGGGGAGTTGGACGACCAATGCCCGTTCCCGGCCCTCAAGTTGGTGGAGAACGTCGAGTCCTGCCTGTTCCAGCGGCCCGACGACGCCATCCACCGTGGCTACGACAAGACCGCCGAGGCGGACTTCGCCCGCGGCGGCAACTTCTTCAGCAACTACGAGCCGCTGTCCCGCGAGGCCGCACGGGCGCTGGTCGAGGATTCCGTCGGGCTGTTCCAATACACCGCGCCGATGCGGACCTTGGTCGAGGAGGCCGGGGCCTCCTCCGAAGGCGACGGGTCCCCGGCCTGGATCGTCACCACCAGCCATCCCCGCATCGTCGACGGCAAGCCGTCCAAGAACCCGAGATACCTGCAGCGTCGGCCGGACCTCATGGATCCGCGCAGCTCGCATGTGGCCGAGATGGGGGCGCGGCTCGCCAGGCGGTTGCCGACGGCCAAGCCCCTCTCCACGCCGGTCCACGCCGTGCTTGCCGGACGGCGGAACAATCCGGCCGAAACCGGGGTCCGTCCGCTCAGCTGCTACGGTCCGATCCACTACATGGAACTGCCGGAGGCGTTCATGGAGTTCATCTCCAGCATGACCGGCAAGTCGCCGTCGACGACCGGCGCCGGCAGCGAGGGTGCCCTGACCAAGGGACCGTTCAACGCGCTGCCGCCCGTCTACGACCTCAACGCCGCGTTCGTCTCGTTCGCCCTCTCCGGATACCCGGCCTTCCTCACGAGCGCCGGTTGCCTTGGGCCCCGTGTGCGCGTGGACCACGACGTCAGCCTCCTGGTGCCCGAGGTCTGGTGCCGGATGGGGGTCGAGGAGCGGGATCCGGCGCACCTGATCGCCAAGGGATGCCTGGAGCGGGTCGTGGACGTGGAGCACCAGGGCCGGCGGATCCCGGCCAGCCGGCTCGGATGGCGGATCACCCACCGTTTCGTGCACGACTTCTTCGGACGGGTCTTCAACCACCCCCATGCGGTTCTGACCGAGGAAATGCTGCGTCCGGAGCTGCAGGACGCCGGCCAGTACGCGGATTCCGTCGAGAACGTGGCGGCGACGCATCGGCGTGTGGCCGAGCACTACTTCGCCGACGGTTCGATCGGGCTGGCGGTTCCCCCGTTGAGGCGCCTCCTGGAGATCATGCGTGGCGGCGACGAGACCGGGGCCGCGTTGGCCGACCCGGAATTCCGTGCCCTCTTCAGCCGGGAATCGGTGCTCTCGAGCGGATGGTACCAGGCGCGGCTCCAGGCCCGGAGGGGCTTCGAGATGCGGCATTGGAGCCGGGTGTCGACCTACCTCGAACGCTTCGTCTCGCGACCCGAGTACGAGGGGGAGACCGCGCGGTTGGACCTGCTCGGAAGACGGGCGTTTGCCAGGAGCATGCAGGAACGCTGCCGTGCCGAAACGCGGCTTGGGGAACTCCGGGGGACCCTCGGCGGGGAACCGTCCATCTGGGCGGCCTGAGCGGCGGTCCTTGCCCCGAAACCCGTTTGGTGGACCATCTTCCTCATGCCTGAATTCGTCCTCGAGGCCCGCGGTCTGAGGAAATCCTATCCGCGTCCCGACGGTTCGGAGCTCGTTGTCCTCCAAGGGGTGGACCTCGTGCTCAAGCGCGGCGACACCTGTTCCATCATCGGACCCAGCGGCTCCGGAAAGTCGACCCTCCTGGCCCTCTGCGCCGGCCTCGACCAGCCGACGTCGGGTTCCGTCCGGATCGCCGGAGCCGATCTCGCCCCGTTGGACGAGGACGGACGTGCCGCCGTGCGGGGGCGTCATGTCGGCTTCGTCTTCCAGAACTTCCAGCTTCTGCCGACCCTGACCGCATTGGAAAACGTGCTCGTCCCGGCCGAGTTGCGCGGTGAAGCCGACCCGGAATTGGGACGTTCCCTCCTGCGTCGCGTGGGGCTGGAAGGCCGGATGGACCACTATCCCGCGCAGCTGTCCGGCGGGGAGCAGCAGCGGGTGGCCCTCGCGCGCGCCTTCGTCAACCGGCCCGCCATCCTCTTCGCCGACGAACCGACCGGGAACCTCGACGCCGAAACCGCCGCACGCATCACCGACCTCGTCTTCGGGCTCAACGCGGAGGCCGGGACGGCCCTGGTCCTGGTCACCCATGATCCCGAACTCGCCTCCAGGACCGGGCTTCGGCTTCGGCTCCGTGGGGGAGTACCCGTCTCCGAATGATCGCTCCCTCCGAAGCCGGCCCCGGGCCGGTGGACCGCCTCCCGGTCGACGTCCATGGGCTTCCGTGCTGCCCGGGCTCAAGACCCGCGGACGGATCGCCGATGACTCCGGTCGTGTCCCGGCCCCGTCTCCGACGCATGGCGGGTTGCGGATGAATGCCTTGAACGCCATCTCGAAGCAGGACGTTTTCCGTTGGATCGCTGCGGTCGGAGCCCTGTTCCTCGCCGTGCGGACCGCTTCGGCTCAGGAGGCAACGTCGACGGAGCCGATCACCCGGATCGGTGACCTCAAGTCGCTTCCCTTCGGTGAGGCGGCTCGTGGACGCTCCGTCCAGCTTCGGGGTGTCGTGACCGGTTCAGGCCTGATCCCGTTCGTCCAGGATGAGACCGGAGCCACCTGGGTTCCCGGCTTCGACGACACCAATGCGGTTCCGGGCACCCTGGTCGAGATTCAGGGGGTGACCATCCCCGGCGAGTTCGCCCCGGCGGTGAGCGGCGCGCCCGGTCCGGGAGTCGCGCCGGTGAAGACCCGGATCCTGGGGCGGGCCCCGTCTCCGACCCCGGTGGAATTGAAACCGGGGCAGCTGATCCAGCCCCAGCTGGACTCCCGGTTCGTGGAGGTGGTCGGGTTCTTCCGGAGCTTCGACCCGGACGAACCCTCGATCCGCCTCCGCGTCGGAACCGAGAACCTTTCGGTTTTGCTTCCCCGCGGGATGATGCTGCCTCCCGGGATGGTCTCCGGCTCCAAGGTCCGCGTGCTCGGAGCCTACGGCGCCCGGTTCAACACGCGCCGTCAGATGGTCGGTGCCCGTATCATCGTCTCAGGTCCTGGCGACATCCGTCTGCTCGAGGCCGGACCCGCTTCGCCCTTCGCGTTGCCGGTGACGCGCATCGACGAGATCGGCGCCTTCGGCAGCCCCTCGGATCTCGGCCGGTTCAAGGTGCGCGGCGTGGTCGTCCTGCGACGGCCGGGTCGCGGGTACTTCGTCCAAGACGACTCCGGCACGGTCTGGGTCGCGGACGGCGAGAACAAGGCCCCCGACAAGGGGCTCCACGTCGAGGTGGTCGGTTTCGCCGAGTACCGGCGCTTCACGCCATCGCTCGACGGGCCGGTGGTCCGCGTGTTGGGGGACCGTCCCGCCCTGCCGCCGAAGGAGTACGGACGTCGGTTCCCGCGCCTCGCCGTCAACGCGAACAGCTCCTACGAGTCCCCCGACGGCGAGTACGTGCGGGTCGAGGCGCGCGTCGCCGAGGTCGCCAGGAGCTTCTCCCACCTGAAGGTGGCCCTCCAATCGCCCGACAACGCCGAGGACCGGATCACCGCGGAGCTGCCCCTCGTCGCCGGCTCACGTGTTCCGCCCAACCTCGAACCCGGATCGGTCCTCCGTTTGACCGGCGTCGTCGAGGTCGGGGTGGACGAGAACCGGAAGCCGGAGGAGTTGAGGTTGCTGCTGGAGTCGCCGGAGGACATCGAGCTGTTGGCCCGGCCCGACTGGATGTCGGGACGGCGTCTCATGCTCGCCGCCCTCGCCGGTTTCCTGATGTCGTTGGGCGGCCTGCTCTGGGTCTGGCGGCTGCAGAGGAACCGGAACCGCCTGACGAGGCTCCTCGAGGAGAAGCGGAAGGCCGAAGCCGACCTGAACCGCAGCCGCGAGGAGCTGGAACAGCGGGTCGCCGTCCGTACCGCCGAACTCCGGCACCAGCAGGAGTTCCTCCGCGAGGTGATCGACCTCATCCCGGGATTCGTCTTCGCCAAGGACCACGACGGGCGGTTCCTGCTGGTGAACAAGGCGCTCGCGGACCACCACGGCCACCCGGTCGAGCACCTGCTCGGCAGGACCGACCGCGAGATCATGGTCCGCCCGGAGGAGGCGGATCCGATCATGGCCGACGACCGCGAGGTCATCGAGGGGGGCCGGCAGAAGTACATCTCGGCGGAGCTGATCACCGACCGTGCCGGCAACCGCCTGTGGATGCAGACCATGAAGCGCCCGCTGCGCTGCCTGGATGGCCGCGTCGGCGTGGTGGGCCTGGCCATGGACATCACGGAGCGCAAGCTCGCCGAGGAGCAGCTGGCAGGTGCCCGCGACGACGCCGAGGCGGCAAGCCGGGCGAAGTCGATGTTCCTCGCCAACATGAGCCATGAGATCCGGACCCCCATGAACGGGGTCATCGGCATGATCAACCTCCTGTTGGACACGCCGTTGAACCCGGAGCAGAGGGAATTCGCCTCCACCGTCCGCGCCTGCGCCGATTCGCTGCTCATCATCATCAACGACATCCTCGACTTCTCCAAGATCGAGGCCGGAAAGCTCCATTTCGACGAGGTCGACTTCGACCTTGCGGAGACCGTGGAGGGCGCGATCGAGATACTTGCCGAGCCGGCGCACGCCCGGGGGCTGGAACTGGCGTCGCTCATCCGCCGTGAGGTGCCGCGGAGGCTCCGCGGCGATCCCGGCCGCATCCGGCAGATCCTCCTCAACCTCATCAACAACGGCATCAAGTTCACGGAGAAGGGCGAGGTGGTGGTGGATGTCAGTCTCCGGGGCCGCAAGGGCGACCGCTCCGAGATCCTCGTGTCCATCCGCGACACCGGCATCGGCATGGACGCCGAAACCGTCTCCCGTCTCTTCGAGGCCTTCACCCAGGCCGACGCCTCGACCACGCGGCGGTTCGGCGGCACGGGTCTGGGACTCGCCATCTGCCGACGCCTGGTCGAGATGATGGGCGGGAAGATCGGGGTCGAAAGCGAGCCGGGGAAGGGGTCCCGCTTCTGGTTCACCTTCTGCCTCCAAGGCGCGCATTCGGTTCCCGAGCCCGTCACCTTGCACCCGCTCAACGGTGTGAAGGTCCTCGTCGTCGACGACAACGAAACCAACCGGCGGATCCTGCAGTATCAGATGGCGGGTTGGCACCTGAACGACGGCGGGAGCGTCGCCTCGGGCGCCGAGGCCTTGGCCGAGCTGAGGCAGGCGGCGGAGTCGGGGCGCCCCGTGGACATCGCCATCCTCGACTACCACATGCCGGTCATGGACGGCGTGGAGCTGGCCCGCCTGATCAAGGCGGATGCGCTCCTCGCCGGCACCCAGCTGGTGGTGTTGACGTCGATGTGCCAGCGGCTGCATCCGGACGAGCTGCGTGCGGCCGGGATCTCCTCCTGGCTGGTGAAGCCCGTGCGTCCGGCGCAACTGCACGAGGCCTTGGCCAAGCTTGCCGCGGGACTGGTCCCGAGGATCCAGCCGCCGGGCCTGCCTCGTCGCGCTGCACCGCGTGCCGAGGTGGCCGCCAATCCCTTGGCCGGCTCCGGGGCGCCGCCGTCGTCATCGCCGCCGACCGCGAGGGTGCTCGTGGCCGAGGACAACGTCGTCAACCAGAAGGTCGCCCAACGTCACCTGCAGAAGCTCGGGCTCGCCGCGGACATCGTCTCGAACGGGAAGGAGGCCCTCGAGGCCCTCCGTGGAGGCCGGTACGACCTCGTGTTGATGGATTGCCAGATGCCGGAGATGGACGGCTATGCGGCCACGCTGCAGATCCGTCGCGGCGCGGCCGGGAATCCGCAGGTCCCGATCATCGCGATGACCGCGAACGCCATGCAGGGCGACAAGGAACGCTGTCTCGAGGCCGGGATGGACGACTACATCGCGAAGCCGGTCCGCCAGAAGGAACTGGTCGAGGTGATCGGCCGCTGGCTTCCCGTCGAGGTCCCCGCGGCGGTCGCGGCCGGCTCCGGGAATTGACCCGACGACCACACCGGTCGGGCGCCATGAAGGGTGTGCCGTCACACGAACCCGATCCGGCTCAGGTTCGGCTGCGTCGACGTTCGTCGGCCTCCCTCAGCACACGGACCAGCGACTCCGTGTTGAAGGGCTTCGAGAGGAACCCGTCCGCATCCGGGAACCCCTGGCCGGAGGTGCCGCCCGCGGCGTAGCCGCTCATCATCACCACCCGGATTTCCCGGGCCTCGCGGCGGATCCGGGCGAGGACCTCGGCCCCTCCCAAGCGGGGCATGGTGACATCCAGCATCACGAGCGGATCCCGTGAACGGTGGAGCAGGACGGCCTCGAGGCCTTCGACGCCGTCGGCCGACTCGACCACCTCGTATCCGAACCGCTGCAGCAGCTGCCGGGTAACCCTCCGCAAAGGCGCCTCGTCGTCGACCAGCACCACCAGGCCCTTCTTCGTGTAGGATGCCCCTGCGGGCGGGTTGGGCTTCGGTGCGGCGGGGATGGGGGCGGCGGTCTCCGGAGCCGGGAGCCAGACACGGAAGGTGGATCCGACACCCGGCACGCTGTGCACGCCGATCTGGCCTTCGTGGCCCCGGACGACTCCCCAGACGGCGGCAAGGCCGAGTCCGCGTCCCGCGAACTTCGTGGTGAAGAACGGATCGAAGATGCGGGAGACCACGGATTCCTCCATGCCGCAGCCGGTGTCGCAGACCTCGAGGAGGACGTGGCGTCCGGCCTTGGTTTCGGCGGCTGGCGGGGAGGCGTCGGACGGGTCGTGGACGGCGGTCCGGATCCGGATGACGCCGGGTTGGTCGCCGAGGGCGTCGGAGGCGTTGGCGACCAGGTTCATGACCACCTGGCGGACCTGGGCGGTGTCCAGCGGCGTCCAGGGCAGCGGTTCGGCGAGGTCCAGCCGGACCTCCGCCAGCTTCGAGATGCCATGCCGCAGGAGCCGGAGCGTGTCGCGGACGATCTCGTTGAGGTCGGCCGACTGCTTGCCGATTCCCGCCTGTCCCGCGTAGGCCAACATCAGCCGGCACAGTTCACCGGCGCGTTGGGCGCCCCGCTCGATCTCGTGCACGGGTTCGAGCACATCGCTCCTGCCTGCGGCCGCGGCCGCGGCGAGGTTGGCGTTGCCGAGGATGGATCCGAGGATGTTGTTGAAGTCGTGGGCGATTCCCCCGGCCATGACACCCAGGCTCTCCAGGCGCTGGGCATCGCGGAGCTTCCGTTGGATCCCCTCGGACTCGGCCTCGATGCGTCGTCGTTCCGTGAGGTCGACGAGCACGCAGACCGTCTCCGATGCCGTTCCACCCGCGGATCCCGTGGAAGCCGCGTACAGGCTGCAGGGTGTCGTGGAACCGTCCCGATGGGACAGTGCCACCTCGAGGGCCGAAAGCGGACCGGCCCCCCGGCCAACCTCGAGGACACGTGCGCCCGTGGCCTCGTCGCAGCCGGAAAGGACCCGGAACGCGAGTCCCCGCGCCTGCTCCCGGGTGTTGCGGAAAAGGGCTTCCGCGGCGGGATTGATGTTGAGGACGCGGCCCTCCGAATCCAGTTCCACGATGGCCACCGGTGTCGAGTCCAGCAGCGCCCTGAGCTTCGAATTGGATCGGTTGAGCTGGGCCACCGCCTGGACCCGGAGCAACCCGCCGGCGAGGGCCGAGGTGATGACGAGCAGGTTCCCGGCGACCAGGGCGGGAACAGGGCTCCGCGAGTAGACCTCCAGCACGCCGTGTCCCAGTTCACCGGCCGGAAACGGATGGAGGCTGCACGTCGTGAGGCCCCGCTGCGAGGCGATCGCCATTCCGGGTTCGGCCGCGAGATGGAGGACCTGGCGGCCTTCTCCGACGCCCGTGAGCAACTCGAGGCAGATGCCGGCCGGTTCTCCCAGGGCCGAAGGGTCATGGGGGAAGTCCCGGTCGGCGACCGCGGCCACGAGGCGGGCCTCGGCATCCCGGTTTCCCCGGATCCAGACCCGGACCACCGTGGCCCCGGCCAAGGACACGAGGACTTCCGAACATCTCCGCAGCAACGTCTCCGGATCGTCGGCGAGTCCGACGATCCGTGACACCTCCGACTCCACCCGGGCCATCATCGCCTGGCTCCGAAGGGTTTCCTCCGCGGCGATGCGGGTGGAGGCGTCCCTGAAGCTCACCAGGCACGAGCGGGAATCCGAACGCCGCACCAGGCCGATCGAGACGTCCGCCAGGAGATCCGGGCCTTCCATGCGGCCGAGGACCAGCGTCTGCAGGTCGCCGGATCGTCCGATGGAGTTGCCCAGGTCGGAGGAATGGAGCAGATCCACCACCCAGGTCTCCAGGGTCGCGTTGCGCAGGCAGCCGACCGGGCGCCCCACCAGACCGTCCGCCGGGTATGCGAGGAGCATGCCGGCCCGTCGGTTCTGGAAGCGGATCACGGCCCGGTCATCCAGGAGGACCACCCCGTCCGGAAGGAACTCGATGATGCGCCTCAGGTTCTGCTCGCTTTGGCGAAGGGCGAGTTCGGCCTGCTTGCGGTCGGTGACGTCGCGTCCGACCGCGCCGAGCAGGGGTTGGCCGCCTTGGGTCCCGAACGACTGGATGCGGAGTTCAAGCCAACGCTCCGCCGGGCCGCCGGTGGAGACGGCGAACTGCACCCGCTCGACGGCACCCCGGGCGGCCGCCTCCAACGCCTCGAGGAGCCTTGGGCGATCCTCGGCCTGCGCGAGGGAAGGCAGTGGGACGTCGACCAGGCCGGGCACGGGCCGGTTGAAGAGGCGTCCGGCCGCCGGGTTCGCCGAACGTATGCGGCCGCTCGGCTCGAGTTCGAAGATGACTTCGCCCGCCTGCTCGACGAGTTCCGCGTTGCGGCGCTCCAGCTCCGCCTGGAGACGGTAACGTGCGTCGATTTCCGCCGCCTGCTGCCGGACCTTGGACCGCAGGCTCTTCATCCAGGCGAAACCCGCGAAGGCGGCCACTCCCGCCGATCCGAGCGTCGCGACGATGTTGCCGAAGGTCAGCAATGGCGCCCGCTCCAGGATCCTGAGGTCCGTCGGGAGTCCGAGCAGGAGTTCGTGGCCGTCAACCTTTCCCTTCGAATCGAAGCGGTTGAGCCGGGCGCCCTCGGCGCTGATGCGCATGCCGGGAGCGAGGTCCGCCTGGTAGAGCCGGTTGGTGAAGCGGGGGACGATCACCTGGACCGGCGTGTCTTCCATGAGCAGGAGGCGCATCCGCCCTTCCTCACGGTTCACGCTCAGAACCTTGCCCTCGACCTGCGCCCGCATGCCGTCGAACTCGGCCTGCGCACTGCGGGCCCTGAACGGCTCGGCCGGAGGCATCTCGGCGGGGCCGAGAGCCCGGATCTGCGCCCGCCTCAGTTCGAGTCGCGCTCCGCTCCAGCCGATCAGGCCCGCCACGTCCACTTCCGTGCCTGGGGCTTCGGTCACGGGGGACACGGCCTGGACCAGGATGGCGTCGAAGCCGGACTGGACGACGGCGCGGCCGTCCGGAGCCACGGCGGTCAGGACGCCCCGGACGCGCGCCCGGGCCGGGCCGCCTGACATCTGATGGAAGTTCCGGAGCCAGGCGATCGGCTTCGCCGGGGCTTCGAACGGACTCCCGCCCGCCGTCTCCCTGGAATGGATGAACGTCTCCGACGGACACCACAGGAACGCGCCCACTGCCTGGCGCCTCGGATTGTATTCGGTTGCGGCCACGCCCTTGAGTTGCACCAGCGTCTCAAGCAGGTGGGCCGGTGGTTCCTTGCTCCCTATCCGCACCTCGATCGATTCCACCCCGTCCGTCAGCTCGAGTCGCGACGTCCCTTCCTTGAACCAAACGCGGGTGACCACGCCGGCGATCTCCACCCATTGGCTGTCGAAGAGCCCGCTCTTGAGGACCCCGATCTCGGCGGGCGTGGTGCGGATGGCACGTCGGGTGCCCAACGGCCGGATTTCTCCGGCCAGGATCTCCGGCACGAAGAGCCCGGCGCCGGTTGTGCCTACGACCAGGACGTCCTCGCCGATGGCGAGGTTGGCGACGTTGGTCCCCGGATAGGAGTAGATCCCCCCGGTCTCATCCTGGAGGAAGAGAACCCTTTCTCCGAAGCGCGTGTAGTCCCCGGTCACCGCGGCGACGACGGCCACGGGAATCTTCCGGCCGGCCATCTCCGGCGTGAGCCGGCGAACCTCCTCGATGGATTGGATCACCGGCACCAAGGTTCCGGCAGTCCCACCGTCGGCGTTCCCCATTTCCCGGAACAGGGTCCGGGCAAGGCGCCAGGTTCCGTTGCCGGCGCCGGGCGGGTGCAGTTCGCCCACCATTTCGACCAGCGCGCCGACACGGGGCTGACGGGGCAGGGAATGTTCGACCGCAACCCGGCGTCCCGGCAGTTCCACCTCAAACCGATCCGAGCCAGCCACCGAGGTGACCGTGCCCCGCAGTTGCACGCCTTCCCCCACCGACGCCGGTTCGAAATCCACGGGCCTGTTGAAGGGACCCGGAAATGCCGGTGAGAGGTCCGGCGAGAGTTCGCGGACGCTGTCCATGGAATCGACGAGCAGCCGGAACGGCCGCGACACGGTTCCACCTCCGACTTGCGGGGGGACGGCCACGCCTGTGGCTCGGAGGACCGAGAGGGCCCGTGGTGTGACGACCGGCCCCGGTCCCTGGATCTCGAGCAACCCCCGCTCGCCATTGGCGAGGATGTCGAGGACGCCGCGGCCGCCCACGCTCCGGGTGGCCAACACCACCACATCCAGGGTCGCCCAGGTTTCGCTGCGAAGGGATTGCCTGGAATGGAAGGGGAGCTGTGGCGAGGGTGGTATCCGAAGGTCCGGAAGTGCCTGGAATCTCGACCCTTCGGCCAGTGGCGCCCGCAGCGAGGCGCCTTCCGGGACATCGATCCGGACGTGGCTGCCGGGCCGGACCGGAAAGGAACCGCCCGGATGAGGGATCGCCTCGAGTCGCGTTCCGTTGAGAACCCAGGTGAGGCCCGCCTCGGGCTCGTGGAGCACGACCCGGACTTCGACCCGTTCCGCCCAAAGCGTTCCACCCGCGGGTACCCCGCACAGGTAGGACACGAGGAGGAGCCGACCCACGGTGCGGCAGGCAGTGGAGCCGTTCCCGATGGGAACGGATCGTGACGAAGCCTGCCTGCGGATACGGAGGTGGAACACCTTCCTCAGGATGGCTTCGTTGTGTTTCGGAGGCCAGTCCTCACATCGGCCCGGCGGGTGGCGGCGACGGATCGGATCCGGCGTCGTCCGCATCCGTGACAGGTCCGACTGGTCCCCACCGGGGTCTGGGGATTAGCCTCGCGGGATGAAACTGCATGCGGTGGTGACCGGAGGAGGTTCCGGGGTGGGTCGGGCCACGGCGCTCGCACTCGTCGAGGCCGGTTGGACGGTCACGGTCCTGGGGCGCCGGAAGGAGGCCTTGGAAGAAACCCGGTCGTTGGCTGGGACGGGATCCGACCAAGTCGAGGCGCTTGCCTGCGACATCTCCGACTGGACCCAGGTCCAGTCCGTCGCAGGCACGATCCTCGGGGCCCACCCCGCCGTCGAACTGCTCGTCAACGCGGCAGGCACCAATGTTCCCAAGCGTTCGTTGGAGGTGCTTTCGATGGAGGACTACCGTTCGATGGTCGGGGCCAACCTCGACGGCGCCTACCATTGCGTGCAGGCCTTTCTGCCCGGGATGCGGGCGCGCCGTTCCGGGACGATCGTCAACGTCATCTCCGACGCCGGAAAGCAGGCTTCGCCCAAGGCCGGCCCCGGCTATGTCATCTCGAAGTTCGGTCTCGCCGGCCTCACCCAGGCCATCAATGCGGAGGAACGCCCCAATGGCGTGCGCGCGATCGGGATCTTCCCCGGTGACATCGACACCCCGTTGCTGGCGAAGCGTCCGGTGGTTCCAGACGCCTCGGCCCGGTCCCGCATGATGTTGCCCGAGGACATCGCGGCCTGCGTGCTGTTCGCGGCGACCCTTCCCAGGCGCGCCGTCATCGAGGAACTGCTGATCCGGCCGGCTTGACCCGGACCCGCTGGCCGAAGTCGGGGCCTGGCACCCGCGTCGGGCGGAGTGGGCGGAAGTCGGCGGGCGAGGGGATCGGATCCGCGGGCTTTCTCGGGGGACTGCGGCGTGTGTCCCGGGACGAATGTCATGTCCCGAAGCCGAGTCGATTGAGGTAAACCCTAGGGAAAGGAATCCGCCGTCACGGGAAAGAAAAAGGCGGCCGCAATCACTCGACTGCGACCGCCTTGGAGGGACCGGCGGCTGCTTTTGATCCCGCACGCACGGAGGTTGGTTGAGTAGCGCATTTTTCTACTCCGTGCGCACAAGCCAGACCATCCACAACCGCCGGATTGGAGGTAAGCGGGAGCCGTGCCAGTCGCAGATCCGGGAGTTCCTTCGCAGCCTTGCGGGTCGGGGAGGACGGTTTTTCGTCTTCCGCGACCGGCTTCCACACCTAGGCTTGCGCCATGGCGATTCAGGATGAGATGCGGGATCTGGCGCTCCGGTCGAAGGCGGCTTCGCGCGGATTGGCCCGCCTTTCCTCGGCGGAGAAGGACCGGGCCCTGTCCGCGATGGCGGACGCCATCCTCGCCGCCGCCCCGGCTCTGAAGACCGCCAATGAAGCCGATCTCGAGGTCGGCCGCTCGCTGGGACTCAGCGGCGCCATGATGGATCGCCTGGCCCTGGATGACCGCCGGATCGCCGCCATGGCCCAGGGGTTGCGCGAAGTCGCCGCGCTTCCCGACCCGGTGGGCCGCATTCTCGATGAACGGATCCGTCCGAACGGTCTCCGGCTCCGGAAGATCGCGGTCCCCATCGGCGTGGTGGTAATCATCTACGAGTCGCGTCCCAACGTCACCGCGGACGCCGCCTCGCTCTGCCTGAAGACCGGGAACGCCACCATCCTGCGCGGAGGCAAGGAGGCGTTGAACTCCAACCGCCTCATCGCATCGACCCTGGTCGCCGCCGCGCGGGCCGCGGTTCCCGGTTTCCCCGAGGATGCCATCCTCGTCGTCCCCACCAGCGACCGCGAAGCCATCCCCGCGCTCCTTTCGCAGACCGATTGCGTCGACCTCTGCATGCCACGTGGCGGCGAAGGCTTGATCCGCGCCGTCACCGCCTGCAGCAAGGTGCCGGTGATCAAGCACTACAAGGGCGTCTGCCACGTCTACGTCCACGCCGCGGCGGACCTCGGCATGGCGGAGGAGATCGTCTTCAACGCCAAGTGCCAGCGTCCCTCCACCTGCAACGCCGCGGAGACCCTGCTCGTGGACCGCTCGGTGGCCGCACGGTTCCTGCCTTGCGTCACCTCGAGGCTGCTGGGCAAGGGGGTCGCCTTCCACGCGGATCCGGAAGCGCTGCCGGGAATCCGCTTCGGCGCCGGCAACCGTCCCGTCGAAGCCCGTGAGGCCACCGAGGAGGACTGGTCGACGGAGTACAACGACTACGTCCTCAACGTGCGCGTGGTCGCCGACGTGGACGAGGCGATCGCGCACATCCACCGGCATGGCTCGGCGCACAGCGACACCATCGTGACCGCGGACACGGTGGTGGCGGGGCGTTTCCTCCAGGAGGTCGACTCGGCGGCGGTCTATTGGAACGCATCGACGCGGTTCACCGACGGAGCCGAGTACGGCATGGGCGCCGAGATCGGCATCAGCACCGACAAGATCGGCGCGCGGGGACCGATGGGCCTCGAGGAGCTCTGCACCTACAAGTGGCAGGGTTTCGGGACGGGGCAGGTCCGCGTCTGAGGTCCGGCATGGCGGTCGGTCGTCGCGGATTTCGCCGCCGATCCCGCGGCTTCGGTCAGGCCCGCGAGGCGAGGAACGCGAGCAGCGCCATGCCCGCGAGCAGCAGGAGGAGACCCGCCGCGAGAAACAGCTTCAGGGCGAGCCGGGTGATCCTCCAGACAAGCCACGCCGCAACCGCCACCGCCATCACGCCCACCACCGCGGCGAACAGCAGGGCTGGTGTCGGTGCGTCCACGGCGCAGGCAGATTCAGGCCACGGTCGCTGGCGCCCCAGCACGGGCGCGGCGCAGCACGTCCGCGCCATGCCGCAGCATCCTCTCGGTGACTTCCCAGCCGAGGCAGGCGTCCGTGATGCTCACGCCGTACTGGAGGGATCCCGGATCCTTGAGCGGTTGGGCGCCCTCGTGGAGGTTGCTCTCGATCATCACGCCGATCAGCGGTTCACAGCCTTCGGCGCGTTGCGCGATCAGGTTCATCCAGACGTCCTCCTGCCGGGCATGCTGCTTGCCGGAGTTGGCGTGGCTGCAGTCCACCATGAGGCCGTGGGGGAGCTTGGCGGCGCGCAGGCTTGCGGCGGCTTCCGCGATGGACGCGGCGTCGAAGTTCGTGCGCGCACGGCCGCCGCGCAGGACCACATGGCCGTCCGCGTTGCCGGTGGTCTGGACCACACAGGTCGCCCCTTCCTGGTCGATGCCCAGGAAATGGTGCGGATGACGCGCGGAGAGCATCGCGTCGACCGCGATCTGCAGCGATCCGTCGGTCCCGTTCTTGAACCCGACCGGCATCGACAGCCCGCTCGCCATCTCCCGATGGGTCTGGCTCTCGGTGGTCCGGGCCCCGATCGCGGCCCAGCTCACCAGGTCGGCCAGGTACTGGGGCACCACAGGATCCAGGAACTCCGTCGCCGCCGGGAGGCCGAGCTGGTTCACGGCCAGCAGCAGGCGTCGCCCGGTGCGGAGGCCGGTGTCCACGTCGTAGGAGCCGTCCAGGTGCGGGTCGTTGATCAGGCCCTTCCAGCCGATCGTGGTCCGCGGCTTCTCGAAGTACACCCGCATGACCAGGAAGAGCTGGTCGGACACCTCCGCCGCGAGGGCCGAAAGCCGCCGCGCGTATTCCATGGCCGCGGCGGGATCGTGGATCGAACACGGGCCGACCACGACCAGCAGGCGCGGGTCCTCGCCGTGGAGGATCCGCTGCACGGTCCGCCTCCCGGTCACGACGGTTTCGTTGGCGCGCACATCCATCGGAAGCGCGTGCTTGAGTTCGCTTGGCGCCAGGAGGCGACGGGCGGAGACGACACGCAGGTCGTTCGTCTTTTGCATGGTTTTCAGGATCAGTCTAGGTCGGGAAGGACGTGTCGGGCAATGCGGACCTCCGGGCCCGTCAGTAGGCCATCGGACGGGGCGCCGAGGCGGAGATGCGGATGCCGGCCGTCAGCTTGAGTCGGTCGCCGTACTCGGGGATCCTCACCTCCATCTCGCGTTGGACGAGCATCTCGCGGATCTGGCCCTCGACCTCCTCGTAGGGGATCACCCGCGCGGGTACCGGTTCGATCACCTTGAAGATGTGGAAGCCGAACTGGGTCGACACCACGTCGCTGATCTCCCCGGGCTTCATGGACCAGGCCGCCTTGTCGAACTCCTCGAACATCTGCTTCCGTTGGATGACATATTCGCCTCCGCGTTCCTTCGATGCCGGGTCCTCGCTCACTTCCCGGGCGATCGCGGCGAAGTCGCCGCCCGCCTTCAGCCGTGCCAGAGTCTCATCCGCCTTCTTCCGTTTGGCCGCCACCGCGTCGGCGGGCAGGGGCAGATGGGAGTCCGGGGTGATCGTGGCGAAGAAGATCTGAGCCGCCTTCACCTGCTCGGGCTTCTTCCAGCGGTTCGGCTCCTCCTCGTAGTAGCGCCGGACGTCCGCGTCGGGGATCTTCACCTTCGACTTCACTTCCCGGTCGAGGATGGTCACCACCAAGGCTTCCTCGAACTTCTCGGCGAGGAACGCCTCCCGCGAATAGCCCGCCGCGTTCACGGCCTTCCAGAACTCCTCCTCGGACGGCGCGTTCTTGATGATGCCTTCGATGCGGCTCTTGGTCTCGAACTGAGCGCGGTTCGTGTCCGCCGCGTTGGCCTGGGACAACACGAGCTGGACGAAGACCATCGTGTTCAGCGTGCGCGCCCGGAAGTCGTGGATCTCGCGCTCGGTCAGGATCTTCCCGTTCGCCGCCGCCTCCGCGATGCCCCGCGAGACCTTGGCGTTCACCGCCGAGGCCGCGACACGCACGCCCTCGCCAGACGCCCAGATGTTGTCGGTCTCCACTTCGGGCGCCCCTTTTCCGGGTGGCGGGACCGTCCCGGACGGAACGAGCGGGATCCCGGCGGTCGGAGCGGGGGACGGCAGGTTGGTCTGGGCCGGCGACGACGCATTGGTCGGCTTCCGGCCCGCGGTCGGGACTCCCGCCCCGGTGATCGCATCCATCGAGTTGGTCAGGACCAGCTTCGGCACTGGACGCCCTCCGGCTCCCGGCGTGGACTGCGCCAGGACCGTCGGGACAAGCAGGATGAACAGGACCGTCGACAACCTCATGGGGCGCGCAGCCTATGGAAGCGCCGCCGCCTAAGCAATGTCCCGCCGGTGTTCCCTCCGCAGACCGACTGGGCGTCCCTGTTTGGTCCCGGCTCCGTTCCCTTGGTATGGAGCAGGCCTAGCCCGGTCGGACGACCTCCACCGAGACATGGCGGGCCTCCGGCAGGATGAACTTCTTCACCTCCACCCGGACCTTTCGTGGGTGGAATTCCGTCAGGACCATCGAAGACAGGTCGCCGGCCAGCCTCTCGATCAGCTTCCACGAGCGGCCGTCGCCGAAGGCCAGGATGCGCCGGCTCACCGCGTAGTAGTCGATCGTCCGGGACAGGTCGTCGCCGTCCGCCGCGGGGCCGAAGTCGTGCCAGAGGTCCACCGAGATCAGGAGGCGCTGGGCGTTGGCACGTTCGGAGTCGGGCACGCCGACGTGGTAGGTGACCTCGAGGTCAACGATGCGGATGATGTCCATTCTGGTGGTCGATGGCCGCGAGCAGCAGCCGGGTGGGGGTGTTGAGGGGCAGCGCGTCGGCCTCGCTGCGGGTGAGCCAACGGAACTCCTGTGCCTCGGAATTGAGGCGCACCTGCTGTCCGGGAAGCGCGACGCAGGTGTAGTTGAGCAGCAGGAAATGGGCGTCGCGGTAGAATTCCGGCGGTCTCACCGCGTCCTGCACCATCACGAAACGGATGTCGCGGACTTCCAGCGCGGTCTCCTCGAGCAACTCCCGTCGCAGGGCGGCCTCCGAGGGTTCACCCCATTCGATCTTCCCGCCCGGGATCCCCCATAGCCCGGACCACTTCGCGGTCCGCACGAGCAGCATCCGTCCCTCCTCGTCGAGGACGAGGGCTCCCACGGTGGGTATCGGATGACGCGGCCGTGCCGCGATCGCCCCCAGTCGGAGCCCGGACTCTTCGAGGTGGCGGCGGAGTTCCCGGAGGTTCTCCACGATCAGGTCGGGACGGCTTTCCCGAAGCTGTCCGAGACTGTTGTAGCCGGTGAGCACCGCCACCGACCGGATGCCGCCGTGCCGCGCGGTCTCGATGTCGTGCTGCATGTCGCCGATGAACACCGTCTCGGCGGGGTCGAGTCCGTTTTCCTCCAGAACAAGGCGGATCCGTTCCTTCTTGTCGTGGACGCCGAGGTAGGAGCGGTCGAGGTATCTTCCGAATCCCGTGGCCCGGTCCTGGACCTCGAAGTGTTCCGGATGCACCGCGCTCAGCAGGAATGTCCGGAACCCCTTTTCCCTGCAGTATCTGAGGAAGTCCTCCGCATGGGGCAGGGGAACCACCGACTCCTGGACCTGACGGAAGCGTTCGTGGAACCACGTCTCCAACTGGGGCAGCGGAACATGGGGCACGCGCTCCTCGTAGAATCCGCGGAACGGAAGCCGGAACTCCGTCCGGAAGGCGTCCAGGGTCATGGGCTCGACTCCGGAACGCTCGAAGGCGTGGTTCGAGGCGTGCCAGACCGCCGGCAGGTCGTCCACCAGGGTGCCGGACCAGTCGAAGATCACGTTGCGGATCACGCGTTCACCCTATGGCCGAATGGCGTCCGGACCAAACCCGCAAGTCGCCGCAAGTCGGGGGGACTCAACGTGCCGCGTCCAGTACCGTCATCAGCTTCCATGCGGCCTGCATCGAGGGGAACGCCAGGTCCTCGGCCGCGACTTCGACGGGATCGTACCAGTCCGCCGCGCCCACCTCTTCTGGATCGATCCGGAGCGTCCGGTCGGTGGTCGTCGCCGTGAAGAACAGGTCGAGCACCGGATAGGTGACTTCGCGGAACCGGTATTGGTTCGGCTGCGAACAGAGGAAACCCACCTGCTCCAGCCGGATCCCCAGTTCCTCGGCGATTTCCCGTCCGACGGCGTCCTCGGCCCGTTCCCCGATGTCGATGAACCCGCCGGCCGGGGCCAGCCGACCCTTCGCCGGATCCTTCCCGCGCCGGATCAGCAATGTGCGGCCGTCTTCCCGACGGATGAACACGGCGACGGCAACCGCGGGATTGAAGTAGTAGCGGAAACCGCAACCCGGGCAGTCGAAGGGTTGAGCCGGCGACGTCGTCGTGGACGTCCTGGGCCGGGCGCAGCGGGGACAATGGAGGAAGAATTCCGAGGGATGCATCGGCTGGCTTCGTGGCGACTTCGGGATTTTCTCACGCCCGTTCCCGCGACAGGATGTCCGAATGCTCAGCCGAAGGGACTTCTTCCGCAATGCCACGGTCGCCGCGGCTGCCGCGGCCGCGGGTTGCTCCGGGCTGGTGGGTGCGGATGGCATCATCGACACCCACACCCACTTCTACGACCCGACCCGGCCCACCGGCGTGTCCTGGCCGCCGGAAGGGGATCCCGTCCTTCATCGCCCGGTCCTTCCTTCCGAATACCGCCGCATGGCTGAGCCGCTGGGAGTCGCCGGAACCGTGGTGGTCGAGGCGAGTCCGCGGGACGAAGACAACGAATCGGTCCTCGACCTCGCCGACCGGGATCCGTTCCTGCTCGGTTTCATCGGTTTCCTCCATCCCGGCCGGCCCGGATTCCGGCGGAGGTTGGAAGGCCTGGCACACAGGCCGAAGTTCCGCGGGATCCGGGTCGGCGGTTGGAACGAAGGCCTGAGGCCGACGGATCCGGCTTGGATCGCCGACCTTGAACACCTCGCCGACCTCGGGCTGACGGTCGACCTCCTCGTGGGGCCCAAGGAGATGCCGGTGGTCGAACAATTGGCCGCCCGCATTCCCCGCCTGTCCTTCGTGGTCGACCATTGCGCCAACATCCTCATGGGGCCGCCTCCACACGAGTCCGCCTGGGTGGAGGGCATCGTCGCCTGCCACTACCGCGACAACGTCTTCATGAAGCTCTCCGGACTGGTCGAGGGCACAGGCCGAACCGACGGCACGGCGCCGCGCCCGTTGGACGTCTATCGGCCGGTCCTCGACACGCTGTGGCGGGTGTTCGGCGAGGACCGGCTGATGTTCGGCTCGAATTGGCCGGTGTCCTCGCGTTTCGCCCCTTTCGGCACGGTGCTCGGAATCCTGGATGACTACCTGAAGCCCATGGGCCAAGGTGCTCGGCGAAAGGTGCTGACCCGCAACGCCGCCCGGATCTACGGACTCCAGCCCCGCCGTTCCACGAAGCCATGAAGCCGTCCCTCGTCGCCTCACTCCTCCTCGCGTGCGCCGTCCCGGTGGATGCCGCCACGCTCCTCCTGAAGAACGCGACGGTCCACACGGTATCGGGTCCGGTCCTGACCAACGCGCCGGTGTTGGTCCGCGATGGCCGCATCGTGTCCGTCGGGGGTTCGCCGGCCACCGCGGACAAGGTCGTGGACCTCCACGGGCTCCAACTGTTCCCCGGACTCATCACGCCGACCTCGGTGCTCGGCCTCCAGGAGATCGATGCGCTCCGGCAATCGAAGGACACCACCGAGGTCGGGGAGTTCACCCCCGATGTCGCGGCGTGGATCGCGGTGAACCCCGACAGCGAACTCATCCCCGTGGCGCGCGCCGGCGGCTACACCCATGTCCAGGTGGTTCCCTTGGGCGGCATCGTTTCCGGCTCGAGCGCGGTGATCCGGCTGCGCGGTTGGACCATCGAGGACCTCACGGTGGAGCCGCGCTGCGCCCTCCATGTCCGTTGGCCTTCCTTCTCGATCGACACCACGCCACGGGAGACGGCCGGAAACAAGGATTCCTGGAAGTCGGTGGAGGATCAGAACAAGGACCGCGACAAGGTCCTGCGGCGGATCGACGAGTTCTTCGACCAGGCCCAGGCCTATGACGAAGCCAAGAAGGCCGCCGGGTCGGGCCCGTTCCAGGTGGTTCCCGCTTGGGAGGCCATGCTGCCGTTCGTCCGTCGCGAAAGGCCCGTATGGGTCCATGCCGACGAGGTCCGTCAGATCCGTTCCGCGGTCCGATGGTTGTCGCGGCGGAAGTTCTCCGGAGTCATCGCCGGTGGCCGTGACGCCTGGCGTGAGGCCTCGCTGCTGGCCTCGAACGGTGTGGCGGTGGCCTATGAACATGTCTTCACCCAACCTCCCCGCGACGTCGATCCCTACGATGTCCAGTTCTCGGCCCCGGCCATCCTCGCGGCCTCCGGCGTGACGGTGGCGTTCACCGAGGGCACGGACCGGTTCGGTGCCAGCAGCATCCGCAACGTACCCCACGCCGCGGCCCAGGCCCGTGCGTTCGGGCTTTCCCATGAAGAAGCCGTCCGTGGGCTCACGCTGTATCCGGCCCGGATCCTGGGACTGGCGGACCGACTCGGTTCCATCGAGTCCGGCCGCGAGGCCACGCTGATCGCCTTGGACGGCGACGTCCTCGACATCCGGTCCAACGTGCGCCGCATGTGGATCGCGGGTGAGGAGATGGACCTCTCCTCGCGTCACACCCGACTCAACGACCGGTACCGGAGTCGGCCCCGTCCAACCCCTTGACCGCCGGTTCCCGGTCCTTCGTCGATCGGCCAACAGGCAAAAGAAAAGCGGCACCCGGAAACGGGTGCCGCTTTTGCTTTGGGTCGGACGGGTATCCGGCGATCAGGCAGTCGGATTGCCGGTGGAGCCCTTGTCGGGCTCCGAGGATTCGCCTTCGTCGGACGAGCCGCCTTCGGCGGATTCCGGTTCCGGAGTCGCGGCGATGTCCGCCGGGGTCACCGCGGATTCCGCCTGGCTCTCGGTCTGGGCCTCGGAAGGGGCCTCAGCCGTTGCCGCGGCAGGAGCGGCGTTTTCAGCGGCCGGGCTTTGGGCGGCCGGCTGTTGTGATCCCTTGCCCTTCTTCTCCGGCTTCGGGGCCGGGGTGGGGCGGGGGGCCGGCTTCTTCGCCGTCTCCAGCAGGCCGCTGGCGAACTCGATGACGTGGCCCTGGTGGATCAACCAGTGCAGGTCGTTGAGCACCGTCTGCTGCTCGGCGGTGAGCGGTGCGGCCGTGGCCGCGGCCACGGCGTCCGGCGCGGCGCCTTCGGCCGCCACCGGGGCCTCCGGGGCGACGCTCGGGCTGATCGTCTCCAGCAACCGCTTCCGGTTCGTGCCGGCATTGGTGTCGATGTGGGCGATGATCTTCCGGACCGTCTCGGAGACCGCGCTGGTCTCGACGTCGAGATGGTGCGGACGGGCCACGGCGACGTGGACGATGGTCTTGTCGCGCTTGAAGAACTGCAGTCCCTGCGACGCAAACGAGTTGCTGAGCGCCGTGGCGATGCGGATCGGGAAGCGCTTCTCCTTGTCCAGCGTGACCCGGAGCAGGGTCTGGATCGCGCCGGGCAGCTTCGCGTCGGGCTTCGGCGAGAAGGTGTCCACCGACTTGATCAGGCCGGCCTGGTGCACCTCGACGAAGTGGGCCCGGACCTCCTCCATGGAGTGCAGGGTCTTCGGCTCGGCGACGTTGAGCGTGGTGTAGGCGAAGCGTGAGCTCACCGACTCGATCCACTGCTTCACGACGGCCTCGTCCTTCACGATGTGGACGCGGCTCTTGTACATGTCGAACGGCATGCGGGAGAAGCGCTCGGCGTGCAGCTTGCGCAGCTTGTCCTGGTAGCCGTGGAAGTTCGGGGGGCCGAGCAGTTCGCCGCTGATGCCGCACTGGGCCACCAGGGTCCACACGCCCTTGGGAGGGTCGCACGGCTGCTTCTCGGTCTGGTAGAAGGTGTCGAAGTGGGCCTTCAACACGTGTTCCGCCGCCGCCGACTCGCTCAGCCAGAGGGTGTCGTCGAGGCTGCAGACGAAGAGGGGCGCCAACGCCACGTCCTGTTTCGTGGCCTCGTCCCGCTTCTTGACCACCTTCAGGGTGACCGAGTAGCGCTCGGGCTTCTGGACCACCAGGCTCGCGACCTCGAAGAGCGGATACGCACGGCCGCTCAGCTTGATCTGGCGGGCGAGCGAAACCACGCCGCCCTGTTCGGGGACGAGGAGCACGTCGATCGGGATCAGCGGTTCCGGACGGAAGTCAGGACGGCGACGTCCACGGTCGCCACCATCGCGCCGGGGGCCCTGGCTGGGATCCCAAGCGAGACCGGGCCCGCCACCAGGGCGAGGACCACGATCCCCTCCACCACGCGGGCCGCCGGGGCCACCCGGGCCTCCGGGACGCGGTCCGCGGTCGCCACCGGGTCGGGGTCCGCCGGGTCGGGGCCCACCCGGGCCTCCGAAACCGCCGGGACGTCCGCCGCCCCTCGGGCCGCCGGGTCCGCCGGGTCCGCCGAAGTCACGCCTGGGAGGGCGGTCTCCGCGGCCGAAGCGGCGGTCGCCCCGCCCCTCGCCTTCGTTGCCCTCGTAGCGGGCATACTTGTTCGGGTCGGTGGGGGAAGTGGCCCAGGAGGGCTGGAACAGCTTGTCGAGGTCGAGATTGATCTCCAGTGGTTCGCTCATAATGATGCAAAGGCCGCCCAAGGCGGTTGCCGGCAAAGGGCGGGCAGCATGGGAATCGGATGCGGCGAAAGCAAGCGCCCAGAGCGGTTGTCAGACGGAAGTCACCGCGGAACCCCCCGTCGGCCGGATTTGGACATCCCTGACACCCAATCGCCGGTCCGCGCCAAAGATTTCAGCCGGGTGCTTGACTCGACGGGGTCGATCTCTAGTCTGCCCGGCTCTGCCGGCTGAAAGGCCTCGCAGTTCCAGCCTACAATGAAACGTCAGTATCAACCTTCGAAGATCCGCCGTCAGCGCCAGCATGGTTTCCGCGCTCGCATGGCCAGCAAGAGCGGCCGCGCCATCCTGAACAACCGCCGCCGCGTGGGACGCAAGCGCCTCACCCCGGTTTGATCCGCCACCGCAAGGTGCCATGAGCGGAACGGGCCGAAACGCCTTCCCCAGGAGTCTCCGGATCGGACGCTCCTCGGAATTCCGTCGGCTCAAGGAAGAGGGAAAGCGGGAAGTGTCCGGGTGTCTGGTGATGAACTGGGCCCCCGCCGAGCACTTGCGCCTTGGCGTGGTCACCAGCCGAAAGGTGGGTGCTGCCGTGGGCCGCTCTCGCGCCCGCCGTTGGATCCGGGAAGCCTTTCGGGTCCATCAACATGAATTCAGGATCCCGGTGGACCTGGTGCTCGTGGCCCGTCCCTCGATTGCCCGTTGCGACTTCGTCACCGTGGAACGCGACTTCCTCAACCTGATCACACGGGCCCGCCTCCGCCAGCCGGCCGGGACGCCCCCGTCGTGAGCCCCTTGGCCATCGGCCTGCTGGCCGCCATTCGGCTCTACCGTTTCGTGGTTTCGCCGGCCAAACTGTACCTGTTCGGTCCAGGTGCCGGCTGCCGGTTTACGCCCAGCTGTTCCGCCTATGCCGCGGAGGCGATCCGGTGTCACGGTGCCCGTCGAGGCTCCTCACATGCCCTCCGGCGCCTGTGCCGGTGTCACCCTTGGGGCGGGTTCGGGTACGATCCCGTGCCTCAGGCTCCGCAACGCTGATTTCCCACTCCCACTTCCCACACAATGGATCGCAAAGGCATCGCCTTCATCGCCGCCTGCATCGCCGGCATGTTCGGCCTCAAGTACGGACTGGACCTGATCTGGCCCACGCCGCCCCCGGGCAGCCGTCCGGTCGCCGCCGCGGTCTCGGGTACCAACTCGCCCAATTCCGCCGCCGCGACCAACACGTTGCCGGTCGCCGCCATCGGTCCCTCCGCCGCCGCGTCCACCTCGGCCGTCGCCGGGGCTTCCCCGGTCGCGTCCCCGGCAACGTTCGTCAATGTCACCCCGAGCTTCCAGTCCGCCGAAGCCATCGAGGTCCTCGAGAACGATTCCGTCCGCGTCACCTTCACCAGCCACGGCGGCGGCGTGCGGTTGGTGGAACTCAAGAAATACCCCTCTTCGGTCAACTGCCTCGACAAGGACGACCCGAACCGCGGTCTCCTGGCCGCCCTGAACCGCTTCGCGCCGACGCCCGCGCTCACCCTCGGGGTGGGGCCGTTGACCGGTGACGGCGAGTTCCGGCTCAGCCGCATCCCGACCGGCCTCCGTGCCGAGAAGTCCCTCCCCGGCGGACTGGTCGTCTTCCAGGACTACAGCCTGTCCAACGGCTACTTCCTCAACACCACGGTCACCGTCGAGAACCGCGGCGCCGCACCGCTCAGCCTTCCGGGCCATGACTATGTGGTCGCCTCGGCGACGCCGATGGATCGCCAGGACAAGGCCGAGGTCCAGGGAGCCTACTGGTACAACGGCTCCAAGGCCGAACAGATCGCCGCCCCGTGGTTCCTCAACGCCACCTTCGGCTGCTTCGGTTCCAATCCCCGTACCGAGTTCGTCGGTGGTTCCAGCAACGTCGTCTGGGCCGCCGTCCACAACCAGTTCTTCTCGCTGATCGCCACGCCGGACCAGAGCCCCGCCGGCGTCCGGGTCCGCGACGTCGCACTGCCCCGGCCCAGCGCCGCCGAATTGAATGCCGATCCCGGCCTCAATCCGGCCCAGCACGCCTTCGTCACCTCCTTCACCTATCCGGCGACCGTCCTGCCGCCGGGCGGCCGACTCGTCCGCCACCACTCGGTCTATGCCGGTCCCAAGGAGTACCGCCTGCTCAAGGACTCGGAGAACGACATCGCCCTGGTCATGGACTTCACCGGCATCACCGGCATCTGCGCCAAGCTGCTGCTGTCCATGCTGAACGCCCTCCACGGCGTCATTCCCTCCTACGGTTGGTCCATCGTGGTGCTCACGGTCCTCATCAAGCTCGCCTTCTGGCCGCTGACCAACGCGAGCACCAAGTCGATGAAGCGGATGGCCGCGCTCCAGCCGCAGATGAACGAGATCAAGGAGAAGTACAAGAACGACCCGGCCAAGATGAACCAGAAGACCATGGAGTTCATGCGTGAGAACCGCATCAACCCGATGGCCGGCTGCCTCCCGCTCCTCCTCACCTTCCCGGTGTTCATCGGGTTCTTCTTCATGCTGCGGACCGCCATCGAGCTGCGCGGCGAGAGCTTCCTCTGGTGCTGCGATCTTTCGCGGCCCGACACCGTTTTCGTCATCCCCGGACTCGGCTTCCTTCCGGTGATCGGCACTCCCGGTGTCGGACTGACGCTCAACCTCATGCCGGTCCTCTACCTGGCCAGCGCCTGGTGGCTCTCGTCGCTCACGCCGCCGTCCCCCCAGATGGATCCGACCCAGCAGAAGATCATGAAGTACATGCCGGTCTTCTTCGGATTCATGTTCTACAGCTATTCCGCCGGCCTGACGCTGTACTGGACGACCCAGAACCTCATGTCCATCCTCCAGACCAAGATCACCAAGGCGGGCGAGAAGGGCGACAAGGTCGTTCCCGTGCTGCCTGTCCGACGCAAGTGATCCGGCTCTCCCCTTTCATGCCCATGAACGCCAAAGACACCCTGGTCGAGATGCTCAAGCACCTCGGCTTCGAGGCCACGGTCACCGAGCAGGAGTACGACGACATGCTCCTGCTGGACATCCAGACCGAGGATTCCGCCCGTCTGATCGGCCGGCAGGGTCAGACCCTCAGCGAGCTGCAGTACCTGCTGAACCGCATCCTGCACAAGGGTGACGACTCCGTTCCCCGCGTCATGCTCGACGTCGGCGGCTACCGCCGTCAGGCCCGCGAGCAGTTGGCCAAGCGTGCCGTGGAACTCGCCGACAAGGTCCGCCGGTTCGGTGACATCATGGAGCTCGAGCCGATGAACGCCTACGAACGGCGCATCGTCCATCAGGCCCTCAAGACCGATCCCGACATCGAGACCCACAGCGTCGAGGTCGACGGCAGCGACAAGAAGGTCATCCTGCTCCGGCCGCGTCGGAACCAGCCCGCCGCCTCCTGACGGGGCCGCGGATGGGACCACCGGTTCCCTTTGGATATCGGGTGAAAGCCATCCGCAGATGACGCCGATGGCCGCAGATCCACAGGCGCACCGCATCAGGAGGAGATCTGCGTGAATCTGTGACATCTGCGGATGGCTCTCCGGGGAGTCCGCGGAAACCGTTCTTCCGCAGATGATGCCGGTGGCCGCAGATCCAGGTTCTCATCGCATCAGGTGATCCATGCGGATCCGCGACATCTGCGGACCATGGAAGCCAAGGAATCCGGTAGAGGTCGTACTCCGAATCTGCCGTTCCGATGAACGCGCGGTGACATTCTTCTTCTCCCCATGGATTTCGGCCGAATCCGGGGTTGAACCACGGTCGAAGACATTGACCGGATGACGGTGGCTGGACATTTGAGAGACCTGAACCGGAGGTCCCCCATCGTATCCGTGAAGATCCACATCAAGTTCCGGCGGATGGTCGGCTCCGGATCCCGCTGCCGTCGGGCCTTCACACTGATCGAACTGCTGGTGGTGATCGCCATCATCGTGATCCTCGCCGGCATGCTCCTGCCGGCGCTGGGGCGGGCCAAGGAACAGGCCAGGCGATCCGAATGCCTGAACAACCTCCGGCAACTGGGCATCGCCATGACGATCTATGCCGACGACCACAAGGGGACCCTGTTGCAGGCCCGCGGAGGGGCGGTGCAGATCGCGCTGAATCCACCGGAACGGTTGGCGGCGGCCACGGTGGGGTTGGCCATCCAGACCAACTCCCAGGCTTCGACGATCTGGTCCTGTCCCACGCGGCCGTGATTTCCGACCTTCGAGGCGGACTTCGACCAGTGGATCATCGGGTACCAGTACCTGGGCGGCACCGAGACCTGGATCAATCCCGCCGGCAGCTTCCCGTCGCGCAGTCCGGTGAAGTCGACCACCGCCCAGCCGGGCTGGGTGTTGGCGGCGGACGCGGTGATGAAGGTCGACAACCAGTGGGGCGGGGGACGCGACAGTGCCTTCAAGGGCATGCCGGGTCACAGGAACGGACGGCTGCCGGCCGGCGGAAACCAGCTCTACATGGACGGCTCCGCCAGTTGGGTGCGCTTCGAGAAGCTGCTGTTCCTCCACAGCTGGGATGCCGGCGGCAGCCGTGATTCCTACATCTACCAGGACGACGTCGGCGAACGGCTCCAGCTCCAACTGGCGAGACTCCGAAGCCGCTACTGAGCCGCAGGAATGTGCCCACGGGGCAGGACGCGGCCGGTTCGGGCCAACTCGGCCTTGGCAGCGGCCGGGTCGCGAGGCAAGGTTTTCGTCGACGGAACCGCGGGGGAGGGAAGGGAAGCTCCGGTGCAGAGCCGGACAACCATGTCCCCACCGATGCGGTGCCGACCCCGGGGCCAGCTTAGCTCAGCGGCAGAGCAGCGGTTTTGTAAACCGTTGGTCGTCGGTTCAATCCCGACAGCTGGCTCCAACTCCGACCCATTCCCTCCGGGAATGGCCACGGCCAGGGCGGGGCGTCCTATTCGGACTCCGACATCGTCTTGCCCCAGTGCTGCATGAAGAAGCGCTTCTCCGTCGGCAGGAGCGTCTCGGCGGTGCCCACGAGCGGACGCAGGGTGGTCATCATCTGCAGGGAAACGAGCAGGAACAGGGCGCACCAGACATGCAGCGCGGGATTGTTGCGTCCGGGCGCGCCGGGTAGTGCGCGTGTCAGCAGGCGGAATCCGAAGCCGCTCGCCACAAACCACAGCACGAGGTGGATGAAGCCCATCGCCGCGACCGATGAGGTCGACTGGGAGAAGATCCACGCGATCGGCGCGAGGCTGGCGAGGAGGACGACGTCGAGCGCCAACATTCCGGCCACCACGCTGGAGAGGTCGCGGATGCGTATCTCCTGTCCTGTGAGGCAGGAGAACACATAGAGGCTCGGCAGGCACAGGATCGCGGAGAGGGACAGGCCGGCGGCGATCTTCAACGGGGCCGCCCACCACTGGACGCCGCCCGCGAAGCTGCCGACCACCAGTCCATAGAGGACCGCTCCGAGGAGGGCTGTCGCCAGAAGGGCAGTCATCAGCGATGAGCTTCCCGAACCCTCCAGGCTGCGTCCGAACCGCTCGGGCTGGCCGAGAAGCAGACGGAACCGGTCACCGATTCCCTCGGGACCGCTGTGGGACCCGGCGCCGGCAGGCGGCGGGTTGGGAGTGGCGTTCTGACCGCTCGGAGGCACGGGTGGCGGGGTCATGGCGAATGGGGCGTTGTTTTGTCGTCGGATCGGAAGAGTCGCGAGGTGCTCAGGAAGAACGCCTCGAAGAAGTTCCCGCGGAGGGCGTCGTCGCGCAGGAACTGGACGGCCTGGTTGGGGCGGCCGAAGAACGGGCGCGCGATCCAGCTCAGTTGGGTGCCCATCACGAGGTTGGCGGCGAGCCACGCGATGAGCAGGCGCCTCGCCGGGGCCGGTGATCCCGCGAGTGAAGTCAGCACGCGCAGCAGGTGCAGGTTGGCGACGATCCCGGCGAAGGCGATCAGCACCGACTGCGATACCAGGATGGTGGCGTAGGCGTCCTGCGTCGCGTTCCAGCCCGAATCCGGTCCCGGCAGGTTCCAGACGAGGAACAGCGTCAGCGGACTGAACGCGGCCAGGATGGCGGAGAGCAGGTTGAAGCTCAGGAGCACCGAGGCGAGGGATTCACGCCAACCGATCTGGATCCCCAACAACGGCGCGAGCAGGGCGTTGAAGAACGAGTTGCCCACCGCGGTGAGCAGGAGGATCAGGGGGAACTTGATCCCGTTGAAGACGGCCTGCATCGGCGCCCGCCACGTTCCCAACGCGGCGCCGTAGAGCCCGGCGCCGACGCCGATCCATAGCAGGCTGGTCAGTAGCCAGACCTTCGGGCCGGCAGCCATCCATTGCCTTGCCGCGGCCGGATCCCCGCCCAGGAGCCGGGGAAGCCGCCCGAGATGCTCGGCAAGGCTGGTTGGCGGGTTCATGGAGCCGACGTCCGGTGTGTGGCTGGCCTCAGGCGGCCTTGCGATGCATTCCCACCGCGGCGGGCATCGCATTTGCGGAATGTTCTCGGACCGCATTCTCCACCGCCTGGATGGCGGAGTCCGGAGTCGATGTGCCCGCGGTGATGCCGACCGTGTCGGTTTCGAGGAACCAGGCCGGATCGATCTCGGAGGCGTCCAAGACGACGTGCACCCGGGAGCATGTCTTCCGGCAGGTGTCGGCGAGACGGCGGGTGTTGTTGCTGTGTGGACCGCCGACCACGACCACCACATCGCATCGTTGAGCGAGGTCTTCCGCGGCCTTCTGGCGGTCCTTGGTCGGTTGGCAGACCGTGTCGGTGAAGCGGACCTCGCTGTCCGGGAAGCGTCGACGGATCCTTTCCACCAGGAGACGGACCCAGGCGATGGGCTGGGTGGTCTGCGCCACCACCCCGAAACGATCCCGGCGGGGCAGGGCGTCGACGTCTTCCTCCGAGAGCACGACATCGCAGCCCGGGTGGTCCTCGGTCAGTCCTCGGACCTCGACGTGGTTGGCCTGGCCGACCACGACGGGGTGGAAACCGGCCGCGACCAGGCGGTCCAGGGCCTGGTGGGCGCGATGGACCAGCGGGCAGGTGGCCTCGGTGACTTGGAAACCCCGATCCCGGAGCGATTGGATCCGGCGTCCGGAGGCGCCATGGGCGGTGATGATGACCTCGGGTGTGGTGACGTCGCCCGGATCGTGTCGGGTGAGGACTCCCTGTTCCTTCAACCGGTCCAACACGGTTTCGTTGTGCACCAGTTCCCCCAGGACCGTCACCGGTCCGTCACCGGCCCTCCGGGCAGCCAGGTTGATGGCATCCCTCACGCCGAAACACATCCCCATCGATTCCGCCTTCAGGATTCTCATAAGCACTTTGTGATACAAAGCGGAGATGTCGGCAAGTCGGATCCTGTTCAAAGAACGGATCAGGATTTTCGGGCTTCGCGGACGATGCGTTCGAGGAGGTCGATGTATTCGACGAAAGCCTTCCTGCCGGCCGGGGTGAGGGAGCAGGTGGTGAGGGGGCGGTTGTCCTTCTGGGATTTCGCGACGGCGAGGAAACCGGCCTCCTGGAGTGTGCGGAGGTGCGTGGTGAGGTTGCCGTCGGTCATGCCGAGCAGGCCCCGCAGCTCGGTGAAGGAGAGTTCCGGGGAGGCGGAGAGGGCGGAGACGATGGCGAGGCGTCCCCGTTCGTGGATGACCCGGTCGAGTTGGAGGAACGGCTCCGGGTTCACGGACTCGGCTTCGTTTCGGTGAGGTGGAGGTAGGCGCCGTAGGCGAGGTGGCCGAGGCCGAAGGTGAGCGTCATCAGGAGGTGGGCGGTCCGGATCGACGGTTCGACGAACTGCGGATTGGTGGCGGTGAGCGCGCTGAGGAGTCCGGCCACGACGAAGGCCCAACCGAAGAGCCGGATTCCCCGGACCATGAAGAATCCCGCCGAATGGAGGGCGCAGCCATAGAGCACGAGCCACAGCGGGGGGAGCGACACGGCGATCATGGAGCCTTCCGAGTGGATGTTGACCAGGGGGCCGACGACGGCGGCGCCGGCGAACACCGGGGGAAGCAGCGCCGAGGTGATCCTCCGGGTGGGAGGCGACCAGAACGGCTCCTGGGAGGCGAACGCCTGACGTCGGACCAGGGAGAACGCGGTCGCCACGCACAGGATGGCGATGGAGAGCCAGTAGAAGGCGAAGGCACGCGCGTTTTCGGGCACCCAGAAGAGTGCCGCGACGCCGCCGGCGGTCCCGAGGACGCCCACGGAAGTCATCACCGGCGCCAAGGCCCGGCGGTAGACCGCCGCCCGTTCCATGAGGGTCCGGATCGTGTTCAACTGCGCTTGTGCCGCGTTCTCGTCCACGGGGGATGACAGTCCGTCTCCCGGACACGCCGTCAATCACCGACTGGAAAACCCCTAGTGTCACCGGGTTTCCGCGGGATTCGGACCTTGACGGGTTGGGTAGGCGATCCCTACCGTCCGCGACCGTAAGGATTTTTCCCGCCGGCAACTGGCCGGTACGCGAGAGTCGGTGAACAACCGGCTTTTTTGTTACCCCGGTTTTCGGAGGCGAGTGACGACTATGAATGCGGAAATCTTGGCTGTCGTGGAGTATTGGGAGCGGGAGAAGGGCATCGCAAAGGATGTCCTGCTCGGTGCCATCCAGGAGGCGTTGATGCAGGCCGCGAAGAAGGCGGTCGGCCCGGCGCGCGAACTCCGCGTGTCCATCGACGCCAAATCCGGCGACATCAAGGCCTGGGCCAAGCTCATGGTCGCCGACCGCGTCATCTCGAAGCACGACCAGATCAGCGTCTTCGACGCCCGCCGCGCCGGCTTCCCGGAGGCCAAGATGGGCGACGAGATCGAGGTCGAGGTCACGCCGACCGGCTTTGGACGGATCGCCGCCCAGTACGCCAAGCAGGCGTTGGCCGCCCAGCTTCGCAAGGCGGAGAAGGCCATGGTCTACGAGGAGTTCAAGGACCGCGTCGGCGACATCGTCAACGGCACCGTCCGGCGGTTTGAACGCTCCGACGTGATCATGGACCTCGGCAAGTTCGAGGCGATCATGCCCAACCGGGAACGCGTCCCGACCGAGGAGTACCAGATCGGCGAACGGATCCGCTGCTACGTCAAGGCGGTCGAACAGACCCCGCGCGGTCCCGAGATCATCCTCTCCCGCGCCGATCCCAATTTCGTCATCAAGCTGTTCAAGGTCGAGGTTTCCGAGATCGGGGACGGGACGATCGAGATCAAGGGCATCGCCCGCGAACCCGGTTTCCGCACCAAGCTGGCGGTCTACTCCCGCGATTCGAAGGTGGACCCCGTCGGCGCGTGCGTCGGTCTTCGCGGCCAGCGCGTGAAGAACATCGTCCGCGAGCTGAACAACGAGAAGGTGGACATCATCCCGTGGTCTCCGGACATCCGGCGCTATGTGGAAAACGCCCTCGCCCCGGCCAAGCTGAAGACCTTCGAGGTCGACGAGGCCCGGAAGCGCGTGCTGGTCCACACGTCGACGGACCAGTTGTCCTTGGCCATCGGCAAGCGGGGCCAGAACGCGAGGCTGACTTCGCGCCTGACCGGCTGGAACATCGACATCGAGGCCGAGCAGTCGGTTCTGCCCGGTTTCGACCAGAAGGTGGCCGTGGCCGTGCGCGATTTCGCGTCCGTTCCCGGAATCACCGAGGCACAGGCCTTGATCCTGGTGACGACGGGTTTCCACAGCCTCGAAGACGTGATCCAGCAGGCTTCTGCCGAGGATCTGGCCGGAATGGACGGGATCGGCGAAGCCGCCGGGACCATCCTGGAGGCGATCCGCGGCGAGCTGGCGCGGAGGGCGGCCACCGGCGAGGTGCCGGCGGGGGCCTGATCGGGAATGGACCGCGGATGTTCCGCGGTCCACTGCGGTGTCGGCGACGCCCTGCGCGCCGGAAGTCGGGTTTGAATCATCCATCAGTATGCCGGTTCGCATTTACGAGATCGCCAAGAAGCTGAACCTCGAGAGCAAGTTCGTGCTCACGAAGGCCAAGGAGCTCGGCATCGCCGCCGCGAAGGTCCCGTCGAGCACGCTCGACAAGATCACCGCCGAATTCCTCGAGGAGCAGCTGGCGCCGCTGGCCAAGCCCGCCGAAGCGCCAAAGCCGGCCGTGGAGCCGACGCCGGTTCTGATCATCAGCACCCCGGAACCGCCTCCCCCGGCGCCCGCCCCGGCACCGGCGGCGGCCCGCGTCCCCGAGGAGCCGGTTCGGCCCGCGCCGGCCGCTCCCGTTTCCGCCGTGGTCCCGGAGCCGGCTCCGGCGCCAAAGCCGACGGTCCAGACCCCGGTGGAACCTCCGCCGACGGCGGCCGCTCCTTCCGCCCCGGCGCCCGCCCCGGCCGTCATGGTTGCCGTCGAGCCCCCGGCCCGCGTCGAGGCGACAGCCCCGACTCCGCCGGAGCCGGCCGTCGTCGCAACGGTCCGTCCTCCGGCACCGGAGCCGACGGCGAAGCCCCCTGTCGAAGCGGTGGTTCCGCCGGCCGCGCCTGCGGCCGCAGCACCGGTGGTTCCTCCGGCGGCCATGGCCCCGAGCCCGACCACTCCTCCCGCCGCAGTGACCTCGTCCGCGCCTGCCGTACCGGCCGCGCCGGCCGCGCCAGTGGTCCCGCCGGCTCCGCCGACGCCGCCGACGCCGCCGCCTACCCAGACCGGCCAGTTGGTCGGCCGCATCGACCTCACCCAGTTCGGTTATGGCGGTCGCACCACCCGTGGCGTTTCGGGCAACCTGCCCGCCTCCCGGACCCCGGCCCCGGCCAATCCGCCGCCGCCGCGCAACCAGCCGCCTTCACCGGTGCGTCCCCTCGATGCACGGGATCCGCGCAATCGCCCCGGTCAAATCCCGGGCTATCAGCGCCCTCCCTACCGTCCCGGCGGCCAACGTCCCGGCCAGTTCCAGGGCATCCGCCAAGCCGCTGGTCAGCCGCCCTCGACGCGGCCGTCCCAGCCCGTTCGTCCCCAGGTCGCCGCCGACGCGCCGACCATCATCATGCGTCCGCCGATCCTCGTCCGCGAACTGGCGGAGAAGATGGGCAAGAAGCCGTTCCAGATCATCGGCGACCTGATGCAGATGGGGGTGTTCGCCACGGTCACCCAGACCATCGAGACCGAGGCGGCGATCAAGATCTGCGCGAAGCACGGCATCCGCTTCGAGACCGAGAAGCGCGACAAGGCCGCCCACGTCGTCAACGTCCCCAAGGAGGACAAGATCGAACTCGACACCGAGGACACCGAGGAAAGCCTCAAGTCCCGTCCGCCGGTGGTCACGATCATGGGCCACGTCGACCACGGCAAGACCTCGCTCCTCGACGTCATCCGCAAGGCCAACGTCGTCAGCGGCGAGGCGGGTGGCATCACCCAGCACATCGGCGCCTACACCATCACCTACCCGCACCCGAACACCGGGAAGCTGGAGAGCCTCACGTTCCTCGACACCCCCGGCCACGCGGCCTTCGCCGCCATGCGCGCCCGCGGTGCCAACGTGACCGACATCGTGGTCCTCGTGGTCGCCGCCAACGACGGCGTGATGCCGCAGACGCTGGAGGCGCTTTCCCACGCCCGCGCCGCCAAGGTCCCCATCATCGTCGCGGTCAACAAGTGCGACCATCCGGCCTCCAATCCGATGAAGGTCCGCCAGCAGCTCCAGGACAAGGGGTTGGTTCCCGACGACTGGGGTGGCGACACGCTCTTCGTGGAGTGTTCCGCCCACACGAAGCAGGGGATCGACACGCTCATCGATTCCATCCTGCTCCAGGCCGAGCTGCTCGAGCTCAAGGCCAACCCGGACCGCAACGCCAAGGGCAACGTCATCGAGTCCGGCGTCGAGGCCGGCGGTTCCGTCGCCACCGTGCTGGTCCGCAAGGGCACGTTGCGCATCGGCGACGTCATCATCTGCGGCGAGTACTACGGCAAGGTCCGCGCCATGATGAACGAGGAAGGGCAGCGCCTGAAGGAGGCCTCCCCGTCCGTCGCCGTCCGTGTGCTCGGACTCAACGGCGTCCCCGAGGCCGGCTCGGAGTTCAGCGCCGTCGAGAACGAACGCGCCGCACGCGACCTCGCCGAGGAACGGGCCGACAGCCGGAAGAAGTCGGAGCTCGACGGCGACCGCGCCAAGGGCCGGACGTCCCTCTCCGACCTGTTCGGCCGCATCGGCGACCTCACCGCCAAGGTGCTCAAGGTCATCGTCAAGGCCGACACCCAGGGTTCCGTCGAGGCCATCGTCGGAGCCCTGCGCGAGATCAAGTCCGCCAAGGTCTCCCTCGAGGTCGTCCACAGCGCGGTCGGCGCGGTGAACGTCTCGGACATCAACCTCGCCCGCGGCTCCAAGGCGGTGGTGCTCGCCTTCCACACCCGCGTCGACAACAACGCGGCCGAGGAGGCCAAGCGCCACGCCGTCGAGATCCGCCTTTACGCGATCATCTACGAGTTGGTCGACCAGGTCCGTGACGCGATGGCGGGTCTCCTCGATCCGCTGCTCAAGGACACCGTCATCGGCCAGGCCGAGATCCGGAAGGTGTTCGACCTCTCCAAGGGTGGTCGTGTCGCCGGATGTTCCGTCACCACCGGCCGTCTGGTCCGTGGCAAGATGCGCCTGCGGCGCCGTGGCAACCTCGTCTACGAGGGAGTCTCGCTCACGCTCAAGCGCTTCCAGGACGAGGTCAACGAGGTCCGCTCGGGCATGGAGTGCGGTGTCCGTCTCGACGGTTTCGACGAGTACGAGGAAGGCGACATCATCGAGTGCTACGTGGTCGAGAAGGTCGCCGCGAAGCTCGAATGATCCTCGGCCAGCCGTGAACTACCAGGAACCACGTCCGCCCAGCCGGAGACTCCAGCGGGTCTCCGAGCTGCTCCGCCGGGAGCTCAGCGAACTCCTCCGCCGCGAGTTCTCCGTGGAGCAGGTGGGCCTGCTCACCGTCAACGAGGTCAAGGTCGCGCCGGACATCAAGACCGCCACGGTCTACGTCAGCTTCGTCGGCACACGGGGCCAGCGCTCGGCCGCCGAGGAGAAGCTCTCGGCCAACGGCAAGCGGATCCAGGCCCTGCTTGGACCGCACCTGAGCATGAAGTGGACGCCCGTGCTGACCTTCCTGCTCGACGACTCGATCGAGAAGGGCAACCGCGTCCTCGCCATCCTCGACGAATTGGAGCAGGGGCAGAAGCCCCGCCCCTGACGCCATGGCGCAGAAGGAAGCTCCCAAGGCGGTCGAGAACATCCTGGAGGCCATCCGCCAGGCGAAATCCATCCTCGTCGTCGGCCATATCCGGCCGGACGGCGACTGCATCGGCAGCCAGGTCGGCCTGGCCTTGGCCCTCGAGTCCGCCGGCAAGGAGGTCACGGTCTGGAACCAGGATCCCGTGCCCGACAAGCTGCGCTTCATGGATCCGGAGAAACGGGTCCGCAAGCCCTCGTCCGGACACCGCTTCGACCTGGTCATCGCCACCGACTGCGCCGCCTTGGACCGCCTCGGCAAGGTCGCCGGCTATCTCCCGGACGGCGTGCCGTTGGTCAACATCGACCACCACGCCTCGAACACGCGGTATGGGAAGTTCAACTGGGTTTCCCCCCGTGAGCCGAGCACCGGCGAGCTGATCTTCGACCTCTGCAAGTGGGCCGGCTGGAAGATCACCCAGCCGATCGCCGACTGCCTCTTCACCGCGGTCAGCACGGACACGGGAAGCTTCCAGTATCCGAGCACGACGCCGGACACCCTCCAGACCGCGGCGGAACTCGTCGAACGCGGGGCCAACCTCGGGCAGATCTGCCAGGAGGTCTACCAGAGCTATCCGCTCACCCGCATCCGGCTGCTGCGCCACGTCTACTCGAACTTCCGTCTCTCGGACGACGGCCGCACCGCCTACTTCTGGCTGCGCAAGCGCGACTATGCCCGCGCCGGGGCCGGCACCGAGGAGGCCGAGGGCCTCATCGACCACATCCGCGCCATCGAGGGCGTCGTCGTGGCGATGGTCTTCGAGGAGGCCGAACCCGACGTCACCCGGGTCAGTTGGAGGTCCAAGACCCCGAACGTCGACGTCGCCGCCATCGCCCAGCAGTTCGGGGGCGGCGGTCACAAGGCGGCTGCCGGCGCCCGCATCCCGGGCAGTCCCCTCGGGGTCCAGAGAAGGGTCCTCACGGCGGTCCGGAAGGCCTTCAAGGCCGCCAAATCCGCCTGATCCGGATCCCGGATCCCGGTTTTCCCCTCATCCGTCAGCGACAGACGACACGATGGCCATCCCCTCCATAACGCCCCTCGACGGCGCCCTGCTGGTCGACAAGCCCTCCACTTGGACCTCGCACGACGTCGTGGCGAAGCTCCGCAACCATTTCCGCCTCGAGAAGGTGGGCCACTGCGGGACGCTCGATCCCATGGCCACGGGACTGCTGATCCTCGTCCTCGGCAAGGCCACCCGCTATTCCGAGCGGTTCATGTCCTCGGACAAGGTGTACGAGGGCGTGATGCGCCTGGGGGAGACCACCGATTCCTACGATGCCGACGGCGAGTTGACCGGTTCACTGCCGGTGCCGCCGTTGTCCCTCGCCGACCTCAACGAGGCGGCGGCCCAATTCACCGGCGACCAGTTGCAGACCCCGCCGATGGTGAGCGCGATCAAGATCGGCGGCACCCCCCTGTACAAGCTGGCGCGCAAGGGGCAGGAGGTGCATCGCGAGCCGCGGCTTGTCCACGTCTACACCTACCAGTTCGACGAGTACGAGGAGCCGTTCGCCTACTTCCGGGTCAGCTGCACGAAGGGCACCTACGTCCGGAGCCTCGCCCACGACCTGGGACAGAAGGTCGGCTGCGGCGCGCATCTGACCCGGCTCCGCCGTGTGACCAGCGGGAGGTTCGACATCGCGGACGCCGCGCCCCTGGCCGATATCCTCAAGTGGGACTCCGCGGAGCTGGAGAAGCACGTCATCCCGTTCCTCAAGCTGAAGTCCTTCGAGTAGCCCCTTAGGTCCGGCTCCTCGGATTCCGGCCCGATTTTCCGGGAGATTCCCACGACATTTCCGCCGTGTTTTCGCCGGCGCTCCCGCGTCACTCGTCGTCGTCGCTGACGCCCTGGATACGCTTCATCGGACAGCCGGCGCGGAGCCAGCCGTTCACGAACGGGTCGAGTGAGCCGTCCATGACGCCCTGCACGTCGCTGGTCTGAACGCCGGTCCGCAGGTCCTTCACCATGCGGTAGGGCTGGAAGACGTAGCTCCGGATCTGGTTGCCCCAGCTGACGCTGCCCTTGTCGCCATAGAACTTGTCCATGTCGGACTTCGCCTGGTCCAGCTTCAGCGCGAAGATCTTCGAGATCAGCATGGTCATGGCGGTCGCCTCGTTCTGGGCCTGGCTGCGCTGGGCCTGCGAGGCGGCGACGATGCCGGTCGGGATGTGTGTCAGGCGGACCGCCGTCTCGACCTTGTTCACGTTCTGGCCGCCCTTGCCGCCGGAGCGGAAGGTGTCGCGTTGGATCTCGCTCTTCGGGATGACGATGTCGCTCTCCGAGATGTCGTCGATCTCCGCGATGACGTCGATGCTGGCGAAGCTGGTGTGGCGCCGCTTGTTGGAGTCGAAGGGGGAGATGCGGACGAGCCGGTGGACGCCGCGTTCCGCCTTGCAGAAACCGTAGGCGTTCTCGCCCTCGACACGGAAGGTGACGCTCTTGATGCCGGCCTGTTCGCCGGGCAGCGCATCGGTGGCCTCGTACTTCCATCCGCGCGACTCGAACCAGCGTTCGTACATCCGGGACAGCATCTGTGCCCAGTCCTGGGCCTCGGTGCCGCCGGCGCCGGCCTGGATCGAGAAGATCGCCGTCCGGTGGTCGTGGGGACCGGTCAGGAGGATCTCGAGTTCGTACCGCTCCAGTTCCCGGCCCAGTCGCGCGATCTCCACGTCCGCCTCGGCCTGCACGGCGTCCTGGCCGGCCTGGGGCTCCGCCTCGCCCAGCTCCAGGAGCACGCCGATGTCGTCGCAACGGCGGCCGAATCCGATCAGCGGCTCGGCCTTCTTCTTCAGCGTGTTGGTCTCCTCGATGACCTTCTTCGCCAGTTCCTGGTTGTTCCAGAAGCTGTCGGAAGCCATCTGCGCCTCCAGCTCCGCCAGGCGCTTCTGGGCGGCGGGCAGGTCGATGAACCGGCGCATCTGCCCGATCTTGGACGAGATGCCGTCCAGATTGGACCGTGTGACTTCGAACATAGAGGGGTCAGCGTAACGGGAAACCGCGCGGGGTGTCGAATCGCGAATCCCGGTCCGTGCAGGGTGACGGCACCGGGTCCGGTCGGAGGAAATGCGTCCACCTGGGCCTGTCCGAATCGGTTGCGCCCAGAACCGAATGGCGTCGGGGATGGGATCGGTTCATGCTTGGAAGATCCCATGAATCGTCACCTGGCCATCCTCCTGGCGACCCTTTTCGTCTCCGTGCGCGTCGCAGCGCAGGTCACGCTGACGGAGTTCCTGACCGCCAACACGCGAGGACTGAGGGACGAGAACCTCGAGTTCAGCGACTGGATCGAAATCCGGAACGAAGGTTCCACGCCTGTGAACCTGCTGGACTGGACGCTGACCGACGATCCGGCGCGCCCGGATCTTTGGAGTCTGCCGTCGACGAACCTGCCGGCCGGCGGGTTCCTGCTGGTCTTCGCCTCGGGAAAGGACCGGTCCCTGGCGGGAAGGGAGCTGCATGCGTCGTTCTCGCTTTCCGCTGCGGGCGGCTATCTGGCGCTTTTCCCGCCCGAGTCGCCGGTGGCGGCGACCGAATACGTGGACTATCCGCAGCAGACGCCGGACGTGTCGTTCGGGCTTGTGGCGGAAGGGCGCAACTTCTTCAACCCGCCGACGCCGCGCGCCGTGAACGGGGCGGGTCTTCAGGACCGGGTGGCGGACACCCGGTTCAGCCGTGACCGTGGGTTCCATTCGGCCCCCTTCGACCTGGTGATCAGCACGGCGACGCCGGGTGCGGTCATCCGCTATACCACCAACGGGGCGACGCCGACCGTGACCGTCGGGACCCCCTACACGGGACCCATCCGCATCGTGGGAACGACCGTCGTGCGGGCGGCAGCCTTCCGGGACGGCTTCCAGCCCTCCGACGTCGACACGCAGAGCTACCTGTTCATCGGGGACATCCTGAGGCAGTCGCCGGACGGCAGGGCCCCGGCGGGCTGGCCGACCAGTTGGGGCAACGGCCAGGTGACCGACTACGGCATGGATCCCGACATCGTGAACTCGGCGGCCTACCGGAACCTCATGACCAACGCCCTGTTGGCCTTGCCGACCTTCTGTCTGGTCACCGACCAGGCGAACCTCTTCAGCACCTCCACGGGCATCTACGCGAATCCCGGTGCGGACGGCCGGGCCTGGGAGCGGCCGGCATCCCTGGAGCTGATCCACCCCGACGGCCGGGCGGGTTTCCAGGAGAACTGCGGCGTCCGGATCCGCGGCGGATTCTCGAGGAGCACGGACAATCCGAAGCACGCTTTCCGATTCTATTTCCGGGAGCAGTACGGGAAGTCGCGGCTGGCCTATCCGGTCTTCGGCACGGCCGGGCCGCAGGAGCTGGAGCAGTTCGACCTCCGAACCTTCCAGAACTACTCCTGGAGCTTCGGCGGGGACCCGGTCGGGGTCTTCTTCCGCGACCTCTTCTCCAGGGACACTCAGGTCGCGATGGGCCGCAACGGCGAGCGCGGCGACTATTTCCACCTGTATGTGAACGGCATGTACTTCGGCGTCTTCAACAGCTGCGAGCGTCCCGAGGCCAGCTTCGGGGAGCACTACTACGGCGGCTCCAAGGACGACTACGACGTGGTCAAGGTCGAGCCGGACGCGGGGTATGTGGTGGAGGCGACCGACGGCAACCTCGCCGCCTGGACCCGGTTGTACAACGCGGCCAGGGCGGGCCTGACCAACAACGCGGACTACTTCCGGATCCAGGGGCGCGACGCCACGGGTGCGGAGGATCCGGGTGCCGAGGTGTTGGTGAACGTCCCCGACCTGATCGACTACATGCTGGTGGCCTTCTACACCGGCAACTTCGACGCGCCGGTGTCGCGGTTCCTGGGCGAGAGTTCGCCCAACAACTTCTTCGCGTTGCGGAGCCGGTCCAACCGCATGGGCTTCCACTTCGTCTCCCATGACGCGGAACACACGCTGAAGGCGGACGAGCCCTCGATCGACCGGACCGGTCCCTTCTCGGCGGGAACCACCTCCGTCACGAAGAGCAATCCCTACCACTTCTTCCGCCAGATGACGGCCAACGCGGAGTTCCGGCTGACCTTCGCGGACCATGTCCAGCGGCACTTCTTCAACGGAGGCACCCTGACCACGGAGTCGGTCTTGGCCCGCATCGCACGTCGGACCAACGAACTGTTCCTGCCGGTCGTGGCGGAGTCGGCGAGGTGGGGCGATTCCAAGCGGCCGACATCGCCGCTCACCCGCGACGCCCACTGGATCCCGGCGGTGCGTGCGGTGCAGCAGCAGTTCGTCGGCCCGAGGACGGCGACGGTCCTGCAGCAGTTCCGGAACAAGGGCTGGCTTCCGACCCTGGTGGCCCCTTCGTTCAGCCAGCATGGCGGCCCGGTCACGACGGGGCAGGGGATCGTGCTCAGCGCACCGGCCGGGACGGTGATGTACACCGTGGACGGTTCGGATCCGCGGCTGGTCGGGGGCGCGGTCGCGCCGGCGGCGAGGACGTCCAGGTCCGGCGACGCGCTCCGTTTCACCGATCCCACCACGGTGAAGGCCCGGGCGCTCAACGGAACCAATTGGAGCGCGCTCACCGAGGCGCGTTTCATCCCGGTCTACACCTTCGACGGCTCGAGCCTGATGTTCTCCGAGATCCAGTACCGCCCGATCGGCGGACCCGGGGTCTCGAGCGAGGACTTCGAGTTCGTCGAACTCAAGAACGTCGGCAACACCGAGCTGAACCTCTCCGGCCTCCGTTTCTCCGAGGGCATCACCTACGTCTTCCCAGACGGAAGCCGCCTGGCACCCGGGCGTTTCGTGGTGCTGGTCGGCAATCCCTCGACCTTCACCAACCGCAATCCCGGCGTGCGTTTCGACGGCGCCTTCACCGGGCGGCTGTCCGACGGCGGCGAGCGTCTGACACTCGAGCACGCCGCGGGCGGGGTGGTCACCTCGGTGCGCTACGACAACTCGGCCCCTTGGCCGACGACGCCCGACGGTCTCGGCTTCTCGCTGGTGCCGGTGAATCCCGACGCCAACCCGGATCCGGATTCGGCCTCCGGCTGGCGGGCCAGCTCCGCCATCGGCGGGTCTCCTGGCCGGGACGATCCCGCCTTCCAGGCGGTGCCGGTGGTGGTCAACGAAGTCCTCACCCACACCGACCTGCCACAACTCGATTTCATCGAACTCCACAACCCCACGGCGAACATCGCCGACGTCTCCGGTTGGTATCTTTCCGACGACCGGACGCGGCCGCGGAAGTTCCGAATCCCTGCGGGGACACGGATTCCGGCAGGTGGATTCCTCGTGTTCGACGAACAGGCCTTCGGGTCGGCGGCGAACGGCACCAACGCCTTCCGACTCGGATCACATGGCGAGGAGGTTCATCTCTACTCGGCGGATTCGGCCGGAGTCCTGACGGGATACTCGGACGGCGCCGCGTTCGGCGCCGCCGCAAACGGGGTGTCCTTCGGCCGCCATACCAACTCCATCGGTGACGTTTCGTGGCCGGCCCAGGTGGCGGTTACCGCCGGCGGAGCCAATGCGGGGCCACGGATGCCGATGGTGGTCATCAACGAGATCCTCCATTCGCCGGTCGCCGGGGAAGCGGAGTTCGTCGAGTTGAGGAACACCACGGACCGCGACATCGCGCTCCACGATCCGTTGTTTCCCACCAACTCCTGGCGGCTGGCCGGCGTCGACTTCGATTTCCCCGCCGGTGCCGTGATCCCGGCGAACGGGCTCGCGCTGGTGACTTCATCGACCCCGGAGGCGGCCCGCGTCCGGCTGGGGCTGCCGGCCACGTTCCCGGTGTTCGGTCCGTTCGACGGATCCCTTTCCGACGAGGGAGAGAGGGTTGAGCTGTCGCGTCCCGACTCCCCCGACCGGGTGACCAACGGACTCGGGGCGGTGTCGGTGGTGGTGCCGATGATCGTCGTCGACTCCGTCCGTTACGACCGGGCGGCGCCGTGGCCGGTCCAGGCCGCCGTGGGTGGCACCTCGCTCGAACGGCGGCCGACCCCGGTCCATTCGGACGATCCTGCCGCCTGGTTCGCGGTCCCGGGCGAATCCACCCCGGGATCGGAGTCCGGCGGCAACCGCCCGCCGCGTGTCGACGCCGGGGCGGACCTCGCGGTGACCGCGGCCTCCTTCCCGGCGACCCTCCGGCTCAGCGGCACCGTGGTCGACGACGGGCGGCCCGGTCCGACGTCGCTCCGATGGACCCGTGTCTCGGGTCCTCCGTTGGCGGAGTTGGTCTCGCCGGAATCCGCGTCCACGGACCTTCGCCTGCCCGGTGTCGGCACCTGGGTCTATCGGCTGACCGCCCACGACGGGGAACGCACCGTCTCCGACGACGTCACGGTCCAGTTGACCCGTCCCTTGCCGGGGAGCGTCACGCTGCTTCCGTCCGGCGCCACGTGGCGCTACCTGGACTCGGCCGTGGCGCCTTCGGGCTGGGAAATGCCGGACTTCAACGATTCCGGCTGGTCGTCCGGGACCGCGGAACTGGGTTACGGCGACGGCGACGAGACCACGACCCTTTCCTTCGGACCCAACGCGTCGAGCAAACGGATCACCTACTACTTCCGCCATGCGTTCCAGGTTGCGGGTGCACGGGACCTGGTGGAGTCGGTCCTGCGTCTGGTGCGGGATGACGGGGCCCTGGTCTACCTGAACGGGAACGCCATTTCCCGGCAGAACCTACCCGAGGGCCCGGTGGGTCCGGACACACTGGCGGTGACGGCGGTCGGCGGCGCGGACGAGAGCACCTTCTTCGAGTCGCCGTTCGACCCGACGTTGCTCCGGGAGGGACGCAACGTGGTCGCCGTCGAACTCCACCAGAACTCCGGATCCAGCAGCGACCTCAGCTTCAACCTCGCGCTGACCGGTCGGGCCGAGGTCACAAACCGGCCTCCCACGGTCGAGGTCGCCTTGGCGGATGCGGAAGCCAGGGTGGGGGTTCCGGTGAGGCTTTCGAACCGTGTTGCCGACGACGGCCTTCCTTCCACGCCGGGAGTTCCCACGGTGACCTGGACCTTGGTTGGGGGTCCCGGTGCCATGACGGTCGTCGGGCAGGAGGGGACGATCACCTCGGTCCGCTTCGACCAGGCTGGGGAGCATCGCCTCCGGGCGTCGGTGACCGATGGTGTGTTCACCCGGACGGCGGACCTTTCGGTGGCCGTGATGGCCTCCGTGACGCCGCCCGACGGACAGGTCGTCCGGACTCCGAATGGACTGCAACTGCGGTTCACCCGGGAATCGGGGCGGTCGTATGCGGTCCAGCGGCGGGACGACCTGGTCGCGGGGGGGTGGATGCTTGTGGAGGCGTTCCCTGCGACGTCGGTGCAATCGACGGTGGAGGTTGCGCTGACCGTGGAGTCCGCAAGCCGGTTCTACCGCATCGTGACGCCGGCCCCGTGATTCCATGCGGCCCTGGTGGGCCGGGGAACCCGAATCCTCCCGAGGGTGCGGCGAACCGGCCCAGCCGGGGTCAGGCGGCTTCGCGGTCGCCGGAGGCGAAGAGGGCCTCGGCGAACTGCTTGGCGTTGAACGGTTGCAGGTCCTCGGGCTGTTCACCCACACCGATGAACTTCACCGGGATGCCGAGTTCGCGCTGGATGGCGACGACGGCGCCGCCCTTGCTGGTGCCGTCGAGCTTGGTGATGACGAGGCCGGTGAGGCGGACGGCCTTGTGGAACTCACGCGCCTGGACCATGGCGTTCATGCCGGTGGAGCCGTCCAGCACGAGCAGGACCTCATGGGGTGCGCCGGGAAGCTTCTTGTCCACCACGCGGTGCACCTTCTGCAGCTCCTGCATGAGGTTGTGCTTGGTGTGGAGTCGGCCGGCGGTGTCGATGAAGAGCCAGCGCGCGCCGCGGGCCTGGGCGGCGCCGACGGCGTCATGGGCGACCGAGGCGGGATCGGCCTGGTAGGCTCCGGCGACGACCGGGACGTCGAGCCGCGTGCCCCAGAGCTGGAGCTGCTCGATCGCGGCGGCGCGGAAGGTGTCGCAGGCGGCGAGGATCGCAGGTTGTCCCCGTTGGGCCATGAGGTGCGCGAGCTTGGCGGTCGTGGTCGTCTTGCCTGTGCCGTTGACCCCGACGATGGAGACCACGGTCACGCCTTCGGGGCGGGGATCGAGGGCGGGATTGAACCCCGAGAGGCTCCGTTCCACCTCGCGGGCGGCGATCTCGACCAGGTCGAGTCCGGAGCGGCCCTGCGTCTCGAAGGCATGCCGGACCGCGGCAAGGATCTGCTGGGTCATCGGCATGCCCAGGTCCGCACCGAGCAGCGCGGCTTCCAGTTCCTCGGTGCTCGAGGCGGTCAGCCTTGGGGACCGGGTGACGATGCGCTTGAACTCGTGGGCGAGGGAGGTGGTGGCCTTGGTGAAGGCGGACTTGAGCTTGTCGAAGAACCCCATGGGTGGACGTGCGGTGTGCGAGGTGGAAGCGGGGATCCGGTGATCAGGCGACGGAGCGACGGGCGCGGAGGGCCTCGACCTGGGCGTACGGCAGGCGGACCTTGCCGATCAGGGGGCGGCCCTTCGCCATGCCGTGGCAGTCGGATCCACCGGTGGCGACGAGGTCCAGTTCCGCGGCGCGTCGGGCATAGCCGGCCCCATCCTCCTCGGAATGCTTGGTGTGCCAGCATTCCAGTCCGTCGATGCCGGCCTCCTTGAGCCGCGGGATCAGTCCGTCGTTCCGGTACAGACCCGGGTGGGCGAGGACGGCGACGCCGCCTGCGGCATGGATCAGGGCGACGGAATCGTTGGCGGACATCCGGGCCTTGGGGACGAACCCGGGGCGCCCGCGGCGGAGGAAGCGTTCGAAGGCGTGGTCGTGGTCCTTCGCATAACCCTGCTGGACCAAGGCCCGCGCGACGTGCAGTCGGCCGGGCGCCTCGCAGTCCGCGATCGAGCGGACGAGTTCCGCGCTGAGGCCCACGCCGTTCTCGTTCAGGCGGGTCACCATCTCGTGGATCCGACGCTGGCGCACCGCCTGGAAACGGTGCAGCTCGCCGAGAAGGGGTTCCGAGCCAAGGTCCAGCCAGTAGCCGAGGATGTGGACCTCCTGTCCGTCCACCTCCGCCGTGAGCTCGGCGCCGGGGATGAACTCGATGCCCCGCGCCCCGCAGGCCGCGGCCATGCGGGGGCAGCCCTCGACGCTGTCGTGGTCGGTCAACGCCACGGCGTCGAGGCCCTGCTCGGCGGCGTGGCCGGCCAATTCCTCAGGGGACCAGGTCCCGTCCGAGAAGTGGGTGTGGAGGTGGAGATCGGCGAGTTTCACTCCGGGATCAGGTGGCCGGGGTGTCCTTGGCGGTACGCGCCGGACGCAGGATCTCGTCCTTCACCTTGTCGAGGATCCCGTTCACGAACTTGCCGCTGTCCGCGGTCGAGAACTTCTTCGCCACGTCGACCGCCTCGTTGATGCTGACCACAGGGGGGATGTCGTCCCGGTGGAGGATCTCGTAGACGCCCAGGCGCATGACGTTGCGGTCGACGATCGCCATGCGGTGCAGGTCCCAGTTCTTGGCATGGCGCCGGATCACGTCGTCGATGGAGGTCAGGTTTTCGAGGACGCCTCGGATCAGGGCGTCCGCGAAGATCCGCGTGGCGGCCTCCTCGGCGCTGGGGGGAGGAACGGCGATGCGTTCACCCCAGGTCGGCCCCTGGTTCTCCGAGAACGCGCTGGCCCGCTGGGTTTCCCAGAACTGGTTCAGTGCCGTCTCGATGTTCTCGGGCGGATTGAGGTCGTGCTGGAACAGGAACTGGATGGCCCGTTCGCGGGCCTCGCGACGCTTGCGCATGAGGGCACCCTAGCGGGAATCGGGCGTGTGAAGAACCATTTCTTGGCGCAGACGCCGTGGAAGGCGGTCCGGGCTCGGTTCCGAATCCCTCACACCTTCAGGAAGATCCGGCGTCGGTACAGCCAAAGGCACATCCACCAGAAGATCCCGAGGACCACCGCACCTTCCAACGTGGGGGCGTACACCCCGCCCAGGCGGGTCCAGATGTCCTGACCCAGGTGGATCCGGAGGTTTTGCCGCACGAAACCTTCCCAGAGGTGGACGGTGACGTAGGTGAAGATGGAGTTCATGCCCACCACCTGCAGCGGGAAGGACCAGGCCCGGAGGTTCCAGGTGTCGATCAACAGGTGGAATCCGGCGAGGAACAGGCATGCCCAACCGCCGCTGAACAGCACCCAGGAAGGCGTCCAGATGCGTTTGACCACCGGGGCGATGCCGGAGACGTCCAGCAGCCATCCGGCGCCGAGTCCGGCGAGTCCGGCGACGGCGAGGATGCCGAGGCGACGCCCGATCGGGGTCTCCTCGCGCCGGAGCCAACCGCCGGCGATGAGCCCGCAGATCATCGTTCCCAAGGTGGGGATGAAGCTCAGGGTCAGATATCCGCCGCCGTTGTAGAGGAACGTCTTCGACCGCGGGAAGAGGTTGAGGAACCACACGTCGAAGTGGTGTGCCGGATTGGCGTTCTTGTTCCAGTGGGCGGCGAATCCGTCGAGCCCATGTTGTTTCATCCAATCCGCGGAGACCCCCACCGTGGCCGGGTCGAACCCGGCGGCTGGTAGCGGTGCCGCCGCGAACCAGGCCCAGTAGCCGATCAGGATCGCCGCCAGCGCCAGCGCCTGGGTGCGGAAGCCGCGCCAGGCCAGCAGCCACAGGAAGGTGTAGCCCAAACCGATCTGGGTGAGGGTGTCCTCGAAGGTGAAGTTGGTCTGCGAGGCATGCGTGGAGCGCAGGAAAATGCCGAGGGCGGCAAGGGCGAAGCCGCGCCAGACGGTGTGGAGGAACATCCGCAGGAACGATTCGCCGCGGCCTTGGCGGCTGGAGATCGACCATGGCAGGGCGACGCCGACGAGGAACGAGAACGACGGCTGGATGAGGTCGTGAAGCGTGCAGCCCCGCCATTCGACATGGTCCTGGTTCCGCGCCAGGAGGCTCCAGAATCCGTTGCCCGGCAGCTTCTCCGCAACGGCTCCGAAACGGAGCACCTCGCCGGCCATCAGGAGCATCACCAGTCCGCGGTAGGCGTCCATCGAGGCCAATCGCTGCGGCTTCGTCTCGGTCTTCTCGTGGGAGGCCGGGGCAGGGGTGGACATGCCGCCGTTGTCGCAGCCGACGGCGGCGGGTGCAATGGCGTTGGTGGGGAAACAGGTCCGGAAGCCCCCGCCATTCCTGGATTGGCCCGCGGTGTCCCTGCGGACAGGATGCCCGGGTGAAACCGGTCGAGCTTCCCCCGTTGCTGGAGCGTCTCTTCGGCGCCGACCGCTACGCCTTCCAGTTCGGCATGCACCGCGCGGGCGGGGACTGGTTCGATCCGGCCGGAAGCGATCCCGCGGCGCTGGAGGAGCGGGCGCGTCTGCTGCGCGAGTCCCCGGAGACCTGCCGGGTCTGGGCTCCCGGCTCGGAGGAGGTCTTCGCCGACGCGGCCTCGCTGTTCACCGGCTTCGAAGCCGGGGCGTCGGATCCCGAGTCCCTTTCCCGGTTGTCGTCCATCTGGGAACCGGACTTCGTGCTCCTGCGCCGTGCCGACGACGGCGATTTCCGCCTCGTGGGCGGGGCGGTGTGCTTCCCGTCATCGTGGGACGTCCGGGAGAAGGTCGGTCTCGACGTCACCGCGATCCACGGGGTGGTGCCCGGGCTCAACGCGGCGTTGGGCGCCCGGATCCGGACTTTCCTGGGGCGGTTGCCGTCGGAAGGGGTGTTCGAACGGGAGAACTGGGGCCTCGCCGCGCACGGCGAGAGGAACGCCCATCCGGAACTGGGCCGACCCCGTCTCGGCCCGCACAGCCGCGTCGACAACACCTGGCTGCGCCTTGAGCACCAGGCCTTCCGCGCCTTGCCCGCCAGCGGAGGCATCCTCTTCGTCATCCGCCTGACGGTGCATCCGTTGTCCGAGGTGCTGGCGATCCCGGGCGTGTGCGGAAACCTGCTGAGGCAATTGGAGACGATGCCCGATGAGGTGGCCGTGTACAAAGGCATCGAACCCGGCCGGGCGTCCTTGGTTGAGGCCCTCCGCCATCGGAACGACGGGTCCGGGTCCTGAGCCGCGCGCGCATTCCGTTTCGATTGGCCTTGGAATGGAGATGACGTCTCCCGTCCGGCGTGCTTGATCGCCGGGGTGTCGAGGCTAGCTTCGCCGCCCATGAGTTTCGTCGAGGCGTTCAACAACCTGCCGTTCGAGGCGCTGCTTTCGCGGGCGGCCACCACCGACGGCGCCGCGCCGCGGGCGGTTCTGGACCGTGGCGTCTCGTCCTTGGCCGACTTCGCGACGCTCCTTTCGCCCGCCGCCTCCGGGCACCTGGAGGAACTGTGCCGCCGCTCCCAGACGCTCACGCGCCAGCGCTTCGGCCGCACCATCCGCCTCTTCGCGCCGCTCTACCTCAGCAACGAGTGCATCAACAACTGCGCCTACTGCGGCTTCTCCCGGGACAACCCGATCCTGCGGGTGACGCTCTCCGTGGAGGAGGTCGAACGGGAGGCCCGCGCGCTCGCGGAGCAGGGGTTCCGCAACATCCTGCTCGTGGCCGGAGAACATCCGAAGTTCGTCTCGTCGGGCTACATGGCGGACTGCGTCCGTCGTCTGCATCCGTTCGTGCCCTCGATCTCGCTCGAGGTCGGGCCGATGGAAACCCCGGAGTATGTGCCCTTGGTGGCGGCCGGTGCGGAGGGCCTGGTGGTGTACCAGGAGACCTACGACCGCGCGGTGTACTCGAAGATGCACACCCTCGGGCCCAAGCGGGACTTCGACTGGCGCCTGGCCACGCCCGAGCGGGCCTACGAGGCGGGTTTCCGCCGATTGGGCATCGCGGCCCTCTACGGCCTGTCAGACTGGCGTCGCGAGGCGCTGTCGGTGGCCGCGCATGCGTCGTGGCTGCTGAAGCATTGCTGGAAGGCCCAGGTGACGGTTTCGCTCCCGCGGTTGCGTCCCTGCGCTGGGGAGTTCCAGCCGCTCACGTCGTTCGCGGACCGGGACCTCGTTCAGGTCATCGCGGCGATGCGCCTGTTCCTTCCCGACGTCGGCATCGTGCTTTCCACCCGTGAGAACGCGGCTCTCCGGGACCGCTTGCTGCCCCTGGGGATCACCCACGCGAGCGCGGGCAGCCACACCGAGCCCGGGGGCTACACGGGCGCCGGCAAGGACTCGCTCCACCACACGGTGCGGGGACGCATCGTGGAATTGGCGTCCGGGGCCGCTGGGATGACGCCGGCCGAGGGCCGGGCGACCGGGGCGACCGGGCAGTTCGACATCGCCGACGACCGTCCTCCCGAGGTCGTCGCGGAGCAGATCCGTCGGCTCGGCTACGAACCGGTCTGGAAGGACTGGGACGCGGCGTTGAGCGCCTGAGCGGTGGGACCGTCACGCTGCGGAACGGTGCAGAAGGGATCGGCACGCCAGGCCGCAAAGCCGCTGGAGGAGCGGGAGTAGGCCGCTGGATTCCCGTCGCCGAACCGTACGCCGCGTGGTGACTGCGGTTTCGAACCGGAATCCTCCACTTCGTTGGCGGCTTGGCGATTTTGCGTGAGTCCCTTCCTCGGTTCCCGCGGCTTTCAACGGCGCGGGAGCGAACCGACCCAGCGGTCCAGCTTCTCGGCCGAGGCCGTCGCCTCGCGCAGGACCGGCTTGGGACCTGCCGCGACGAGCGCGCCCTCGGCATCTCCGAGCAGGTGGATGCCGGGCACGAAGTCCTCGGGCCGGATCCACTCGGCGTCGGTCCGGCCGAGCCCCGCGGGATCCACGACCAACGCGTCGGTCATCGGGGCGGCGAGGGCGGCCCAGAGCGCGGCGCGGCCGGCTCCGAGCAGGACCACCGGGGCGTCCGGCTTCGCCAACCGCGCGAAGGTGGCGGCGCTCGCCACGTCCCGAACCCGCTGCTGCATCACCGTCCGGTTGTAGCCGGCGAAGAAGTCCTGGAACGGCGACCGGCCCACGACCGAGCCGTCCGTTCCGGGACCGCATTGGAAGGGCGTGATGGCGAGCACCGCGTGGCCGCGGGCGACCAGGCCTTCCATCCGGGCCCGTTCCGCGCCGCCCTTCTCGGCGGCCTGCGCGCCGTCGGGATGCACCAACACCACCACGCTCCGGGTGTCGCCGGCCTTCGCGGGGATCCAGAGCACGCCCGGGACGCGATCTCCCTTGCCAGGTCGTCCGAAGGCCACCTCGGAGCGGACGATTCCGTCGTCGCGGGTCGATTCCGCGGATTCGCCGACCACCGGTTCCGAAGGATCGATGAGCAGCGTGTGGCGCCACACCCGCAGCGATTCCGCGGAGGCGTCCTTCGAACGCAGGCGCTTCTCGACGACACCCCGGCGTTCGGCGATCCAGGCGCTGGTGAACTCGGCCTCGCCGATCGCGTCGGCCGGCATGCGCCCGTCGGGAAACGCCTTCAGGTCCTCCGGCCTCTCCGCGGTGTAGGGAATCTCCGGGATCCGATCGGCGGCCGGCTTGCCGAGGAGGTGCTGTGCGAAGAACGCATAGACCGCCTCGCGTGTGGTCTGGTTGTAGTTGTGCGGGAAGTCGAACCGCGTGTAGCGGAGCCGGTCCTTGGCCCCGAACAGCGTGTACACGCCCTCGATGGCAGGGCCTTCGACGGTCATCGTCTCCTTGGTCCAATCGCCGCTGGCCGCGACGAGGATCTGGGGCTTCGGCGCGAAGGCCGCGGCGTACTCCATGTTCGAGTGGTCCACGCGGAGCGCCGGGGCGTTCTCGCACCAGCAGCCTCCCTGCATCGAGCAGGACACCATCACGATCGGCGCGCTCACGGCGATGCGGTCGTCCACCGCGGCGAGCAGGAACGTCTGCGAACCGCCCCCGGACGCCCCGGTGCAGCCGATGCGCTTCGGGTCCACGTCGGGCAGCGAGGCCACGAAGTCGAGGGCGCGCACCGAGTTCCACGTCTGGACGCCCAGCAGCGTGAAGTTCCACAGCTGGTTCGTCTCCGCGCGGAAGAGCTTCTGCTGGAGCGTGTGGTAGTTCGCCACCCGGATGGCGCCGTCGGCGTCCTTCGGTCCGAACTGGATCGTGTCCACGTAGCCGGTCATGTCGTAGGCGAAGGCCACGATGCCCATGCGCGCGAACTGGATGCATCGGGCGACGACGGATCCCGTGGGAGTGTCGGCGAGACGGCCGGCGTCCCAGTGTCCGTGGGGATTCAGGATCGCGGGGAAGGGGCCGGCGCCCTGGCCGAGAGGTCGGTAGAGGTTGCCCCCGAGATAGAAGCCGGGTCGTGGCTGGATGAGGACCTTCTCCACCGAGTAGCCGTCGCGTTCGATGCGCCCGAAGACGCGCGGGCGGAGGTCGTTCTTCTCCGGCAACGGAAGGATCCCAGACGATGCGAGCGTCTGGTGGCGGAGATCCTCGGCACGGTCGCGCCAGGCACCCGCGTTGGGGATTCCCGGGAAGGTCCGCCGCGTGTTCAGGGTCACGGCGGGTCCGGACCGCTGGTCGGATCCGGGCAGGTTCGCCGCGTGGAGGACCGGTGCAAAGAGGCCCACGAGAAGCCAGCGGGGGAGGAACATGGCCTCAGCCTACCGGCGATGGCGCGACGACGGAAGCGTGTTGGAATATGCCGATGACGCGGTCGCGGTCGGCTGGAGGTTCAGAGGATCTCACCGGTCCAGACGGTCACCGCGGAACCCGACAGGACGACCCGGTCGCCGAGCAATTCCACGCCGACCGTGCCTCCGCGCCGGCTTTCCTGGCGGCCGGTCATGCGGTTCCGGCCGAGTCGGGACGCCCAGTATGGGGCGAGCGTGCAATGGGCGGAGCCGGTGACCGGATCCTCGGGAACGCCCGCGGCCGGCGCGAAGAAACGGCTGACGAAGTCGAATTCCGGCGAGTCCGAGGCCGCGGTCACGATGACGCCACGGACCGGCAGCTGTGCCAGTGCGGCGAGGTCGGGCCGGAGTGTGCGCACCGTGGTGGCGTCGGCGACCTGCACGAGCAGGTCGTCCTCGCCGCGTCCGCACCAGGCCAACGCGGTTCCCAACGCTTCCGCAAGGCCCGCGGGAGCGGTCACCTCGGGTGCGGGGCGCGCGGGGAAATCCATCTCGACGCGCTGCGTCCCGGGGTTGCGTCGGCAGACGAGCCGGCCGCTGCGGGTGTGGAAGCGGACGGCTTCCCCGGATGGCGCCAAGCCGCATTCCCAGAGGCGATGGGCGGTGGCCAGGGTGGCATGACCGCACAGCCGGACCTCGATCGTGGGAGTGAACCATCGGAGGTCCCAGTCGCCGTCGGAGCGGCGGACGGGGAAGGCCGTCTCCGAAAGGTTCATTTCGGCGGCCACGGATGCCATCCAGGATTCCGTGGAACCGGACGGGGCGAGACAGACCGCCGCCGGATTGCCCTCGAACGGGCGGGAGGCGAAGGCGTCGACGACGCTGATCGGTGTCGGCATGGCCGGCGGGATCAGGGCACGGGCAATTCGTCGAAGATCCGCTTCACGACGTCCTCGGAGGTCTTCTCCTCGGCCTCGGCCTCGTAGGTGACGGTGACGCGGTGGCGGAGGACGTCCATGCCGACGCTCTTCACGTCCTGGGGCGTCACGTAGCCGCGGCCCCGGAGGAAGGCGTGGGCCTTGGAGGCGAGGGCGAGGGCGATGGTGGCGCGCGGGCTGGCGCCCATCTGGATCAGGTCCTTGACCTGGATCTTGTAGGTCGCGGGCTCCCGGGTGGCGCAGACCACGTCGACGATGTAGTCCTTCACCTTGTCGTCGACGTAGATGTCGTTGATGACCTCGCGGGCGCGGAGGATCGTGGCGGCCTCGACGACGGGATTGGCGACCGGGTGGCCGTTGGTGCGGGCCATGAGGTCGAGGATCAGGCGTTCCTCGTCGCGGGTGGGGTATCCCACCTTGAGCTTGAGCATGAAGCGGTCGACCTGGGCCTCGGGCAGGGCGTAGGTGCCTTCCTGTTCGATCGGGTTCTGCGTGGCCAAGACGAGGAACGGCTCGGGAAGCCTGTAGGTCTGGTCGCCGATGGTGACCTGGCGTTCCTGCATGGCCTCGAGCAGCGCGGACTGGACCTTGGCCGGGGCTCGGTTGATCTCGTCGGCGAGCACGAGGTTGGCGAACACGGGACCCTGTCGGGTGGTGAAGCCGCCGGCGGGATTGTAGATCTGGGTGCCGACGACGTCCGCCGGGAGCATGTCCGGCGTGAACTGGAGACGTGAGAACTTCACGTGGAGCGCGGTCGCCAGGGTCTTGACGGAAAGCGTCTTGGCGAGGCCGGGGACGCCTTCGAGCAGGACGTGGCCGTTGGCGAGCAGGCCGATGATCAGGCGTTCGACGAGGTATTTCTGTCCCACGACGCAGCGGTTGATCTCCCCCATGAGGGGATTGAGGAAGGCGCTCGACTCCTGGACCGCGGCGTTCAGGGCGCTGACTCCGGAATTCATGTCCGGGATGGATGGCACAACCGCCCCCGGGGTAGCAAGGGGCGCCCTGTGGAATGAGCCGAAAGGGGACGGCCCCACCCCGTGGCGGGAGTGGGGCCGTGGAATTCGGGATACGGCGTCAGGCCCTGTGGCCGGCAAGGAGGACCAGGTCGCCGACCGCGGAGCGCAGGCCGGCGGACCGTTCCTTGAGAAGGCCCGAGTCGCGGGCGCTGAGGTCCGCCTCGCCGGCGGTGGTCTGGGTGGCGCGGTCGATCTCTCCCATCGAGCCGTTGATCACCTCGATGCCCCGGGCCTGTTCGCCGGAGGCCAAGGCGATCTGGGCGACGAGGTTGTCCACCTCGCGGGCCTTGCCGACGATGTTGCCGAGGCTTTCCACGACTCGTCCGGAGATGGCCACTCCGGCCATCGCGCGCTGGAGGGATTTGGAGATGCTGGCCTCCGATTCGCGTGAGGCGACGGCGCAGCGTTGGGCGAGGTTGCGCACCTCGTCCGCGACCACGGCGAATCCGAGCCCGGCCTCGCCGGCGCGGGCGGCTTCGACCGCGGCGTTCAAGGCGAGGATGTTCGTCTGGAAGGCGATCTCGTTGATGCTCTGGAGCACCTTCGAGATCTCGTCCGACGACTGCTTGATCTCCTGGATCGCAATGGAGAGCTCGGACATGTCCTTTGAGCCGTTCTCGGCCGCGGTGCGCGCCTCGTTGGCGAGGCCCTTCGCCGAGGAGGCGTGTTCGGAGTTTCGGAGTATCATGCTGCGGATCTCCTCCATCGAGGCGCTGGTCTCCTCGACCGATGCGGCCTGCTTGGAGCTGGACCGGGCCAGGCTCTCGCTGACGGAGGAGAGGCGTCCGGCGGCCGCGGTGACGTCGTTGGCGTCGGTCTCGAGGCGGGAAACGATCCCGGACATGGCGCGACCGGTCCGGAGCGCGACGAGCGTCACGAGCAGCATCGCCGCCAGGGAGACGGCGACCGACGAGACGCCGAAGCCGACGGCGCTTTGCCGGATCTGGCCGAAGCCGGTGACGGTGCGGTCGACGCGCTCGTTGGCGGAGGCGAGGCACTGTTCCTTGAGTCGGGCGGTCGCCTCGGAAAGCGTGGCGACCCGCGCCGGAACCTCGCCGTCGAGCAGCTTCATGGCCCCGGCGAAGTCGGCCTCGACCATGCCCTTCACCTGGGCGAAGGAGGCCACCAGCTGGTTGAAGGCCGTCTCGACCTCCTGCACCTGGGCGGGAATCGGACCGTCCTTGAAGACCTCCCGGAGCCGGACGATCCGCTGCTGGCCCTGCAGGCGGTACTCCTCCGACCGCTTCGCCTTGACCGGCTTGTCCGCGTCCTGGGCGAAGAGCCATTCGTAGGAGTGCAGTCGGAACAGCGCCAGGTCCTCCTGCAGTGCGGTGACCTCCTTCAGGCCGGGCAGCCCCTCCTGCTGCAGGGTGTTCAGGGCCGCCGTCCCGCGTTCGCAGACCTGTCGCAGGACGAGCCCTTGGACCAGGGCCATCACGAGCAGGAAGGCGACGGCGAACCGGATGTTGCGGAAGCTGGCGCGGATCGATGCCGGGCGGGAGATCCTGGCGGATTCCGGCCCGGAACCGGAGGTGGACGAGGGGGGGCGGCCGTCGGTCGGAACTCCGGCCGTCGGGATCATCTGGCCCGCTTCCCGGCCCACGCGGTTCGAGCCCGCCTGAAGGGTCAAGGTCATTGGATTGCGAGTGACTTGGCCCCCTTGGTGTCGGACCCCGCCGGAAGGATGGCGATGGCGCCCTTGGTGGAGGCCACGAGGGCCAGCGCCTTGGCGGCGTCGTCCGCCTTCTTCGGCGGCTGGCCGCGTCCGGAGAACGCCAGCCGCTGCCAGTGGGTCTTGAAGGCGCTGGGGGTCATGCCCGAGGCCTGTTCCAGCGCGGCGTCGGCCTTCTCGCCGGCGGTGACGATGTTGATGGCGGCGCCGCCGTCCCAATACATGGTCTTTCCGGTGAGGATGTCCTTGAGGGCCCCGGCGGTGAGCTGGGTCGCAGGAACCGCCTCGTTCACCACCACGACGCCGTCGAGCGCGACGCAGCTGAGGACCGAAAGCAGGGCGAAGAGCCCGGGGAAGAGGATGTGCCGTTTCATGGTCTCGCGGGTTGGGGGCCGTTCAGAACGAAAGGGTCGTCTTGGCCGCGAAGAGCCACCAGCCGTCGTCGTTGCGCACCGGGTTGAGGGTGCTGCTGTGCAGGAGGCCCGTGCCCCGGATGTAATGGCCCTCGAGCTTGAAGATCCACCAGTCGGTGATGTCGAAGCGGGCCGAAAGCGCGGCGTCCTTCTGGAAGGCGTCCGATGGGACCGCGGTTCCGACACCGCCACGGTTGTCCACGTCGGTGAAGTACTCGGTGTAGTAGCTGCCGAGCTCGAGCCAGGGCGTCAGGCGCTTCGAGAGACCCACATACCAGACGTCGGGCTGGCTGCTGGTGGGGGCGAGGATCATGCCGTTCTCGAGCATGTCGAACCCGGTGGTCTTGTAGGAGTAGTACTCGGTCTGGAAGGTCCAGCCGTCCTTCTGGTACTCGAGCGAGACCTGTCCGAACGGGATGTCGACCTCGGTCTTCATGCCGCCGGGGCCGAAGGGCGGTGCGACGGAGATGTGCCAGGTGAAGTCGAAGACCTGTCCGCCGGAAACCCCGAATCGAAGTCCGTCGACGGGGGTGTTCCACCAGAGTTGGGCGCCGGCGATGAGGCTCTTGTCGATGCCGCTGAATCCGCCGATCGGCGCCGGAGGCAGCCCGTTCTCGAGGATCCTGGCAACGCCGCCTTCCTTGGAGAGGTTCATGTAGCCGGCGTAGGCCTCGTAGGAGAGCGCCCCGCCGCTTCCGAGGGAAAAGCTCCCGAAGACCAGTCCGCCGTCGATCGAGGTGGAGAAGTCCCGCCAACGGGCGTCGTACATCCCCTGGGGAAGCAGGATCGCGGTGCGGGCGAGGTCGACGTCCTGGATGTGGTTGTAGATGCCCCCGGGGCGGCGGACGCGGCCGCCGCGGAAACCGACGTGGTCGTTGACCGTGTACTCGATCGAGGCGTAGTCGAGGATCAGCTCGTAGTTGCCGACGTTGCCGACGTCGAAGGTGAACGCCTGGGCGGTGATCCGGGTGCGGTTGAAGGGGGAGATCGAGGTGTTCAGGCCGAATTCGTTGAACTCGAACGACCCGTCACGGCTGCGACCGAGGTAGTCGTAGTCGGTGGATGCGAGGAATCCCTGGCTGGCGAAGCCGTGGAAAGAGGCGGTCTTCTCGCCCAGCTTCAGGTCCCACGCGGTCGCGGTGGAGCCGGCCAGGAGGGCGAGGCAAACGGCGGAGATCCGAGGATTTTGGGGCGTCATCTGGTAACGGATGGTTGTCGAAGGTTCCGGTTTCGCCGGTCGGTCACCGGCTGGGACTGTAAAGAGTGCAGTGTCCGCTCCCGAGATGATCGGCTACCGGTGGAGACGCCTTGAGCCGGTTTTCCCGGACCGAACCCGCGGGAATCCAATTGCCCTGCATTCGTCGTCCCGGGGACTGTTCCGCCCGATGCATCAGGAACGCGCATTGGTCACCGGCGCAGCGGGCTTCATCGGTTCGCATGTCGCGCGACACTGCCGCGACCTCGGGATGCAGGTGATCGGCGCCGACAACCTCAGCGGAGGTGATCCCGCGAATGTCCCCGACGGCGTGCCCCTCGAAGTGGGCGACCTGACCGATCCCGCCTTCGTCGACGGCCTCTGGGAGCGTCACGGAGGTTTCGACTACGTGTACCATCTCGCCGCCTACGCAGCGGAAGGCCTCTCCCATTTCGTGCGCCGGTTCAACTACCAGACGAACCTCGTCGCCTCGGTGAACCTCATCAACGCCTCGGTGCGTGGCCGGGTCCGCCGCTTCGTCTTCACCAGTTCCATCGCCGTTTATGGAACCGGTCAGCTTCCGTTGGGCGAATCCACGATCCCGCATCCGGAGGATCCGTACGGCATCTCCAAGTACGCCGTGGAACTCGATCTCAGGGCCGCCGAGGCGATGTTCGGGCTGCCCTTCACCGTCTTCCGGCCCCACAACGTCTACGGCGAGGCGCAGAACATCGCCGACCGCTACCGGAACGTGGTGGGCATCTTCATGAACCGGCTTCTCCAGGGACAATCCATGCCGGTGTTCGGCGACGGTCTCCAGAGCCGCGCCTTCAGCCATGTCGACGACGTGGCCCCGTACATCGCCGCCGCGCCCCGGGTCCCGGCGAGCGTGAACGCGACCTACAACATCGGATCGGACACCGTGACCACCGTGCGGGACCTCGCGCACCTCATCGCCGCGGCGTTCGGGCGTCCTCCGGTGCTGGAGCATCTCGAGGCCCGCAACGAGGTGGTCCATGCCCACGCGGACCACTCCCGGTTCCGCGCCGACTTCCATCCCCGCTCGGAGGTCCCCCTGGAGGTGGGACTCCGCCGCATGGCGGACTGGGTCCGTTCGCGCGGTCCCGCGGTCCCGACCGTCTTCAAGGGAATCGAGATCCACGACAAGCTGCCCGCCTCCTGGCGTTGAACGATGCAGGTCACGGCGATCATCTCGAACTTCAACGGCGCCCGGTTCCTGCCCAGGCTGATCGCCTCGCTCCAGGCGCAGGAGGGGGTCGAACTGGAGATCGTGGTCGTGGACCGCCAGAGCACCGACGGTTCGGCGGAGATCCTGGCGCGGCATCCGGGGATCCGGGTGGTCTCCGAGCCACCCGAGACGGGACTCGTTGCCGGATACCACAAGGGCTTCGCTTCGGCCCGTTCCGACCTCGTCTTCTTCAGCAACGAGGACATGTGGTTCGAGCCGGGTTGCCTCGCCCGTTTGGCCGCGGCGATCGACCTGCCCCGCCGCGTCGCCGCGTCGGACGGTTGGCATTTCGGATACGACCACGACGCCTTCCTCCATGGCGCCACGCGGTTCCAAAAGGTGCCGTGGGCGATCAATTCGCCCTATCCGCGCCGTTCCGCGGACTTCGAGGTGCCGCTGCCGGCCGGCTCCGAGGTTCCGTTTCCCTGCGCGGGCGCCTTCATGATCCACCGCAGCGTCTACGAGGAGTTGGGGGGGTGGGACACCGGCTTCTTCCTCGACCACGAGGACATCGACCTCTTCATCCGGGCCTGGCAACGCGGCTGGATGACGGTCTCCGTCCCGGAGGCCCGGATCCACCACGCGATCAACGCGTCGAACAACCATTCGCTTTCGAAGCTCAACGTGTCGGTCAGCGAACGCCGGTACATCTCGCAGCGGTCCAACCTGTCCGTCATCGCGTTGAAGTACTTCTCGATCCGGGCGCTGCCCCTCGCGGCCTTCGTCTGGCCCGTGGTGTTCCTCAACAACCTCAAGTCGGGTCGGTGGTCGGTGTTGCGCCGCGACTTCCAGTCCCTGGCCGAGATTTTCCGCAGGGCTCCCGCGGCGATCCGATTCCGCCGTTCCAACACGGCTTGGAACCGCAGCCATCCCGGCGAGGAATTCTTCCGGGAGGCGCGCTTCCAGCGGAGCGTGCCGGTGGATCCCTCCGCGACCGCCCGTCCCGCCGCTTGACCGCCCGGGGCTTCCCGCCGATAGATCTTCGCGTTGTCGCTCCCGGTTCCATCTGGTTCCCACAGGTTCGGTCTCCGTTTCTTCGCGGGGATCCTCGCCTTGCTGTGGGTGCTTTCAGGATCCCTGTGCGCCTACCATTGCAGTCACTCCGAACGCGGTGCCCAGATCGACAACGGGTCGGTCCAGACGGCCCACGGATGCTGTCACAAGGGCGGGGATCCAAGGGATCCGTCTCCCGGCAACGGCGGTGATTCCGAGGCCTCCTGCGTGATCCTGGCGCTGGCCGCGGGTTCACCGACCGGTCCGGCCGAAGGAGTCGCCTGGATTCCGTCCTCCGCGGTTCACTTCGAGCTCGTCTCCTCCATCCGCCTGGCTTCTCCGGGTTCGGTCGACGCGGCCATCTCCCCGGCACGCGCATCGGACAGGCCTTCGCTCCCGGCGGAGTTCCTCGGGCCGGCATTCCGTTCGCTGGCTCCTCCTTCGGTTTCCTGACCCGGCCCGGGTGCCCCTGGCCCCGGGATCGGTTCGCGCTGCCTCCGCCCTCCCGTGGCGCGCGTCCACGGATTCCACGGCTACCGCTCCCGGCGGGCCGCCTTCCTCCCCATCCCGTTCCGTTTTCATCGGGTCCCCCGAAGGACCCATCCGTTCGTGTCATGAAGAATTCCTTACCGAGAGTTGCGGTAGTGGCCGCCGTCGTCGCGGTCCTGTCGGCGGGTTCCATCCCCGCGGACGCCGAGCCGTTGTCCCCGGCCTTGGTGACCCGCCTGGCCGAGCCGCTGCGGACCGGGCATCCCGGCCTACGCGCCCTGGCCCGGCACAGCGACGCCGCGCAGTCCGCCGCCGCATCCGTCCGCATCTGGGCGGATCCCACGCTCAAGGCCGGGGGCGCCGCGATGGGATCGCGCGGACCCATGGCCACCCAGGACGGCGACCTCGTGCTGGGCCTGAGCCAGGACCTCCCTTGGATGGGTAAGGAGACCGCGCGCAGATCCGTCGCCCGGGAGGAAGCCCGTTCCGCCCAGGTCATGGAGGAGGCCCGGTGGATCGAGTTGCGACGGGACCTCTCAGCGGCACTGGCGAACGCCGCCCTCTCGGACCGCCTGTTGGGGTTGGCGAAGGACGAGGCCGCGTGGCTGCGGCGCATGGAGGAGGAGGCCGCGTCCCGGCACGCCTCCGGGACGGGGGAGGCGGTGGCGCTGCTCCGGATCGCCAACGAACGTTCCCGGGCTGCGCTCTCGGTCACCAACGGAGAGGGGTTCCGGCTCGATGCGCGCGCGACGTTGGAGCGATTGCTCGGACGTCCCGCGGCCGAGGGCCTTCCGACCCTGGAGCTGCCCCCGCCGCTGTCCGAGATCCGGTTCGCGCCCGAACTGGTCGCGGTCGCGATGAACGCCGAGCCGCGTCTCCGGAGGGCGCGGCGCCGGACCAAGGAGGCCGCGGTCCGGATCGAGTCGGCACGCCGCGCGGGGCGCCCGGACCTCTCGCTGGGTGTCGACTCCCGCCAGTACTCCGGGGACGCCGGCCTGCGCGAGGCGATGGTCACCCTCAGCATGAGCCTTCCCTGGTTCAACCGGTCCCGGTACCGCGGCGAACTCGATCGGGAACGCTTCTCCGCCGAGGCGGCGAGGCTCGAACAGGTGGACCTGGAAACCGAGGTCGCCGCCGAGGTCCACCACCTGGTCACCGCCATCAACTCCGCCGGACGCGAACAGCGTCTCCATCGCGAGACGCTCCTGCCCCGGATCCGCGCCGCGCTCGAGATCGAGCTGGGTCGCTGGTCCACGGGCCGGGGTGAATTCCGCGACCTCCTCGACCTCCACCGCATGCAGGTCGACGCCGAGGTCCGGCTCGCCCGCGCCGCCGCCGAACAGTGGAACGCGATCGGCGAACTGCTGCTCTGCTGTGGCCTCGACGATCTCGAGGCCTTCGTCGTCCCCGCTCCCCTGGCCGCCTCCGCCAAGCCATGAAACCGCTCCCCCTTTCCGCCCTCTGCCTCCTCCTCGGCGCCGCCGCCGGCGCGTTCCTCCACGACCGGCTCGGGCACGCCCCGACCAAGGCCGCCACACCCGACCCAGGCACGCCGGGAGGACGCCGAATCCGGTTCTACCAGTCCCCGATGCACCCGTGGATCAAGTCCGACAAACCCGGACGCTGCACGATCTGCGGAATGGACCTCGCCCCCGTCTACGAGGGGGATGCGGGCATTGCCGACCTCCCCGGACGGGTGACGCTTGGCACCAATTCGATCCAGGTCCTGCACGTCGCCTCCGTTCCGGCGGCCACCAACCCGGTGGCCCGACGTCTCGCGCTTTCCGGCACGGTGGACGACGACGAGTCCGCCCATCGGGTCGTCGCCGCCCCCTTCGATGCGCGGATCGAGCGCCTGGACGTCCAGGCCGTGGGCGAGGAGTTGGAGGCGGGCCGGAGGATCGCCGTGGTCTACTCGCCGACGCTGCTCGCCGCCGAACGCGAGTACCTGTCGCTGTTCCGGGCCGGTGCCACCGGGGCTTCCGGCAGCCCGGGAACCGGCGTGGACCGGCTTCTTCCCGCGGCGCGCCGAAGGCTTCTCCAGATGGGCCTGCTTCCGGCCCAGATCGACGCCCTTCCTTCCAAGGATCCCAGCCTGGACACCTCCGAGCTTCTGGCCGCCGTCGGCGGGACGGTGGTGATGAAGACGGCCTTCGCGGGTCAGTACGTGAAGGAAGGGGATCCGCTTTTCGAGACGGCCGACCTCGGCACGATGTGGGTCCAGCTCGTGGCCTACGAATCCGACCTCCCGTGGATCCGGCCCGGACAGTCCGTCTCGCTGCGCGTGGATTCGGTCCCGGCCCGCGTCTTCGAAGGCCGCGTCGACTTCATCGATCCCAACCTGGATCCCGCCACCCGCAGCACCCGTGTCCGGGTCGTGGTGGCGAATCCCGTGGTTCCCACCGGAGAAGGACCGCGCCGGCTCCTTCGTCACCGCGTCACCGCGACCGCGCGGATCGAGGCGGGTTTCGAAGCCCTGTCCGTGCCCCGTTCCGCGGTGTTGCGCGGTGGCGGCCCTGCCGTGGTGTACGTCGACCATGGAGGCGGATCGTTCGAGCGCCGTGAGGTCCGGGTGGGACGGATCGGCGACCAACGCCTTGAGGTCCTCGCAGGGCTCGAGGAAGGGGAACGGGTGGTCGTCGAGGGCGCCTTGATGATCGACGCCCAGACGCAGCTGAACCGGCCCGCGGATTCCGCGGGCGATTCGCCGGCCACGTCGAAGGCGGGTTCCGGATCCTCCGAGGCGTTGCCGCCCGGACTGCTCGCCTGGCTCGGATTCTCGGACCGGATCGCGGCTTCGCTCGCCGGCTCGGACATGTCCGCCTTCCGGAAGGAGGTCGCACATCATGGCCCTATCCGGGCCGATGCCGTGGCTTCGCTGGCAGGGCGGTCGGACGCCCTGAAGGGGGCGGTGGATTCGCTTCCCGCCCCGCCCGATGCGCAGGCGCTGTCGGGGATCGAGGAGGCGCGGCGATGGTTCGTCGGATTCGGCCGCGCTTCCGCGGTGGTGGTCGGCGCGGCCCGTTCACTCGGGATCGAGGTGCCGTTCCGCATCTACCAGTGCCCGATGGTTTCGACGGCCTTCCCGGGGGCTCCCAAGCGGGCCGTGTGGATCCAGTCGGGTGCCGAGGTCCGCAATCCCTACTTCGGTGCGGCGATGCCCGACTGCGGCACCGAACTCCGGGAGGTCCGGTGATCTCCGCCCTCATCCGTTGGTCGCTCGCGAACCGCTTCCTGGTGCTGTGCGCCGCGTTGGCCGTCGCCGGCTTTGGCGTACGCGCGGTCCGGGACACGCCGGTCGACGCCATTCCCGACCTGAGCGAAAACCAGGTGATCGTGTACGCCGACTGGGCCGGCCGCAGCCCGAGGGAGGTGGAGGACCAGGTCACGTTCCCGTTGTCTTCGGGGCTCCGCGGCCTCGCCGGCGTCCGCGGCGTCCGGGCCACCAGCATGTTCGGGTTCTCGGTGATCACGGCGATCTTCGAGGACTCCATGGACAACTACTTCGCCCGGACCCGCGTGCTCGAGCGGCTCAGCCAGCTGACGGGGCAGCTGCCGGCGGGCGTGGTGCCCCAGATGGGGCCGGATGCCACGGGTCTCGGATGGGTCTTCCAATACCATCTCACCGTGGACCCGACGAAGGCTCCCGATGGCGGATACGACCTGGGACGCCTCCGGGCGATCCAGGACTGGTTCGTGCGATTCGAGCTCGGTTCCGTTCCCGGAGTGGCCGAGGTGGGTTCCATCGGCGGCTTCGTCCGGCAATACCAGGTCGAGGCCTCCTCGAGCCGGCTCCGCGAACGGGGACTCGCCCTCGGCGACGTGCTCGCCGCGGTCGGTCGGGCGAACCTGAACGTGGGCGGCAAGGTGATCGAGGAGAACGGCCTCGAGCTGGTCGTCCGCGGCGTGGGACTGGTGCGTTCGGTCGACGACCTGGAGCGGATCGTGGTCGGTTCCGGGACGTCCGCGCCGGTCTACCTCCGCGACGTGGCCACGGTCCGGATCGGAGGGGAGTTCCGGCGGGGGACCCTGGACGTGGACGGACAGGAAGCGGTGGGTGGTGTCGTCGTGATGCGCAACGGCGAGAACGCGCGCGAGGTCATCCGACGTGTCCAGGAGCGGATCGCGAAGATCCGCCCCAGCCTGCCGGAAGGTGTCGGCATCGAGCCGTTCTACGACCGTTCCGACCTCATCGACCGCACGCTCGACACCCTCCGGCACGCGCTTTGGGAGGAGGTGCTCCTGGTCACCCTGGCCCACATCCTCTTCCTCTGGCATTTCCGCAGCATCCTGATCGTCACCCTGCCGCTGCCCCTCTCGATCCTCGTGGCGTTCGTTCTGATGCAGGTCTTCGGCATCTCCTCGAACATCATGTCGCTGACCGGCATCGCCATCGCGATCGGCGTGCTGGTGGACGCCGCGATCGTCATGACCGAGAACGTGCTCCGGCACTGTGAACGCGCGGAGGCGGAATCCCTCGCCCGCGGCGGAGGGCCCCTGGACGCGGCGACGCGCCTGCGGCTCACCCTGGAGGCTTCGGTCCAGGTGGGACGTCCGGTGTTCTTCGCGATGGCGATCATCCTCCTCGCGTTCGTGCCGGTCTTCTCGCTGTCGGGTCGGGAAGGGAAGCTCTTCCACCCGCTGGCCTTCACCAAGACCTTCGCGATGCTGGGTTCGACGGTGTTCGCCGTGACGTTGGTCCCGGTGCTGTGCTCGTTCTTGGTCCGGGGGCCGTTCCACCGCGAGGAGGACAACCTCGTGATGCGGTTCCTGCTGCGGCTCTACGACCCGGTCCTGGATGCGGCACTCCGCTGGCGCAGGACCGTCCTGGGCCTTGCCGGCCTGATGCTCGCGGCGGCGTTGGTCGTGGCCTTCGGCTTGCCGAGGCCGCTGCAGCAACGCGTGGAATCCGTCATGCCCCGTGGACTGGCCTCGCTGACCCGCGGCATGGGAAGCGAGTTCATGCCGCCTTTGGACGAGGGTTCGCTGCTCTTCATGCCGGTGCTGGCGCCGGGCACGTCGCTCACCCAGGTGAAGGAGATCCTCGCCTGGCAGGACCGCGAGATCCGGCAGCTGCCCGAGGTCGCGAAGGTCGGCGGCAAGCTGGGACGCTTCGAGACCGCGACCGACCCGGCCCCGGTGGAGATGATCGAGACGACCATCCTGCTGAAGCCCGAATGGATCGCCACGAACCGTCTCTGGCTGGGCTTCATCCCGGTCCCGTCGACGGTCCGCAACCCGGAGTGGCGGCCCGGTATCACCCGCAGGGAGATCGTCGACGAGCTGAGTCGCCGGCTTTCGGCGGTGCCGGGCTACGTCCCGGGATTCCTCCAGCCGATCGAGAACCGGCTGCTCATGCTCAGCACCGGCATCCGCGCACAGCTTGGGGTCAAGGTGCTCGGCGACGACCTCGACGCCCTGCAGCGCATGGCCTTCGAGGTCGAGCGGGTGGTGCGGACGGTGCCGGGAGCCGTCGGCGTCGCGCCCAGCCGCGTCCAAGGCAAACCGTATCTCGAGATCGAGGTCGACCGCGTCCGCGCCGGCCGCTTCGGACTCGATGTCCAGGACGTGTTGGAGGTGGTGGAGACCGGCATCGGTGGCACCACCGTGGGAAACACCATCGAAGGCCGTGAACGGTATCCCATCCAGGTCCGGCTCGAGGCGTCCGAACGCGGCGACATCGACCGTCTCGGCGAACTGCTCATCCCGACCCGTGAAGGGGCCGCGATCCCGCTGGCCCTGGTGGCGGACATCCGCCGTGTGCCGGGGCCGGGCGAGATCGCCAGCGAGAACGGCCGGCTGCGGGTCTTCGTCCAGGCCAACGTCCAGGACCGCGACCTCGCCGGCTTCGTCGAGGAGGTCCAGGAACGGCTCGAACGGGAGATCGTTCCGCGGCTGGGGAAGGGGATGACGCTCGAGTATTCCGGGGAACATGAGAACCAGATCCGCGCCGCCCGGACGCTGCGCTGGATGGTGCCGGTCGTGATCGGAGTGATCTTCGTGCTGCTCCGGATGGTCTACAATTCCACCCGCGAAGCCGCCCATGTGCTGCTCGCCGTCCCCTTCGCCCTTTCCGGAGGGGTCTTCCTCCAATGGTGGCTCGGCTGGAACTTCAGCGTCGCGGTCTGGGTCGGCTACATCGCCCTTTTCGGGACCGCGATCCAGACCGGCGTCGTGATGGTGGTCTACCTCGACGAACAGGTCGAAGCCGCCCGCGCACGGCTCGGTTCGGCGTTCAACCGCGAGGACCTGCGGCAGGCGGTCAAGGACGGCGCCCGGCTGCGGCTGCGTCCGAAGGTGATGACCGTGGCCACGATCGTGGCCTCGCTCCTGCCGATCTTCTGGAGCCACCGCACCGGGGCCGAGGTCATGCAACCGATCGCCACCCCGGTCGTCGGCGGCATGGTCAGCAGCCTCCTGCACATCCTCGTGGTCACGCCGGTGATCTTCCTCTGGCTCCGCGAGCGCGACCTCGGCAAGGCCGGTCACTGAGGAGACGGCTGCGTTTCGATGGTCCGAGGCGGGTTGCGCGCAGGTCGGTGGGGCGGGCCGTGAGGCCGTGTCGGAGGAAGCAGGAACCGGAATTCTCAGCGGTCCGCCCTCCGGAGCTGGCAGAAAGGTGGATGCCGGTGGCAGAACGTCCGGGTGCGCCGGAATGGTGGTGCTCCGTGGTGTTGGTCGTTGAGCCCGGCACGTCGGTGCGCAGACTCGCGGGGTTCCAGTGGCAAATGAGAGTCCGCTCCGGTTGGAGACGGCGATGGGACGCTCGGCGATGGTCGGAATGAGCCCTGGTGCAGAAAGCCGAAACAGATGCAGACACGGATCCACAACTTGAAGAACGCGCTCCTTGCCTTCGTGTCCGGCGTCCTCGTCGTCGCCGCGGCGTCGGCCGTGGTTTCCGCGATGACGACGGAGGGCCTCGCCGATGGCGCCACCGCCGGCGACGCGGCCTCCGCTTCGGATCCGCGGTCGCTCGGTGACTCGACGGTCTCGTTGGAGAACCCGTCGAAGTCCGGCACTTCGCCCCGGCAAGGCGCGCCGCCGACTCGGGCGGAGCTGCGTGCCGCCATCGAGCGGGGGTTGGTGTTCCTGCAAAAGGCGCAGAACACGAACGGCTGGTGGTCCACGCCGGACCAGCCCGCGATCACGGCCCTGGTCCTGACCGCCATGAACCTGGAACCGACCCGGAGATTCCAGCGGAGCCGGACCTCCGAGATGAGCCGGGCGTTCGACTACATCCTCTCCTGCGTGAAGGAGGATGGTTCCATCCACCGGATCGGCTTGGCGAACTACAACACCTCGCTCTCGCTGATGGCGCTGATCTCGGCCGCCGACACCAACTTCCTGCCGGTCATCCTGAAGGCCCGCGGGTTCATCGCCGCCGGCCAGATCGACATGGGGGTCAAGGGGACGAACGACACGCCGTTCGACGGTGGTGTGGGCTACGGCAGCAAGTACCAGCACTCCGACATGAACAACACGCTCGTGGCGATCGAGGCGATGCGTGCTTCCGAGGCGCTTCTGCAGAGGGAGTACCCATCGGCCGTTCAGCCATCGCCGGACTCCGACCTGAGGAACGTGCCGTTGCCGGACCTGGATTGGAAGGCGGTGGCGCGCTTCCTGGCGAACTGCCAGAACCTTCCCGGAACCAATGCCTCCGAGCGGGTGTCGAACGACCCGAAGGACCGGGGCGGCTTCTTCTATTATCCCGGTCACAGCATGGCCGGCGCGGTCACCAACCCGGTCACGGGGAAGGTGGCCCTTCGAAGCTACGGCAGCATGAGCTACGGCGGTCTGTTGAGCTTCATCCACGCCCGGATGAGCCAGGATGATCCGAGGGTGCTCGCCGTCCGGGACTGGCTTCGGTCGAACTACACGATCGAGGAGAACCCCGGAATGGGGCAGCAGGGCTACTTCTACTACCTGCACCTGATGACCAAGGCGCTGGCGATCGCGGAGGAAGGGAGCCTCCGGTTGTCCGATGGCACGGAGGTTCCCTGGCAGTCCCAGGTCGCCGGGCGACTCCTGCGGCTTCAGGGGGCTGACGGCTCGTGGGTGAATCCGGAGCCGCGCTGGTGGGAGGCCGATCGCGTCCTCGCCACCTGCTACGCCGTGATGACGTTGGAGACGCTGGACCGGAGGATGCCCTAGTCGTGCCCGCCTCCCCGCCAGATTCACGTTGGCTGACACCGGCTGAGGTCGGGCCTTTGCCGGCCGGATTCGCCGGGCGTGTGTTGGCGCTGCTGGTGACCTGCGTCGGGTTGAACGCGGCCGGGTTACGCGCCGACGGCCTCCCGGCCAAACCACCCGAAGCCGCCTCGGGTGCGACAAACCCGGCCACTCCGGCGGCCCTCGAGAAGCTCCGGTTTCCTGGGGTGAACATCAACGTCGAGGAGCGGTGCGTGGATCTGGAGGGGGCGGTCTGCCTTCATCGGGGCGCGCTGGAGCTGGTGGCGTGCAGCAAGGGAACCAAGGAGCACGAGTCCATCGTCGCGATTGCGGCCAAGCCCATGCATGTGCACGCCGCCCTCCTGCTGCTGGGGGCCAAGCCGGGCAGCCCGGCCACCCGCGAGCCGCTGGGTGATCCGCCCGTACGGTGGTTGGATGTTCCACCCAAGGGGGGGCCGGTGGATGTCTTTCTGGTGCTCCAGGGCGATGGAGGGAAGTGGGTCGAGCATCCCATCAGCGCCTTCATCGTCCCGGCCCGCAGCAGGTCCGGCGATGCCGCCGAAGGGAACCCCAAGCATCGGTTCCCGACGGACACGTTCGTCTTCGCGGGATCGGTGTTGCAGGACAACGGGCCGGGTCCCCGCCGCTACCTTTGCGACCAAAGCGGGAACCTGATCTCCCTCTCCACCTTCGGCGACGAGGTGCTTTGCCTGCCTGCGATCCACAGCCAGGAGAACGAGGCGCTGCCGTGGCAGGTCGACCCGACGCTCCTGCCTCCCGTCGGCTCGAACGTGATCCTCCGTCTACGTCCACAACCGGTTCCCACCGCCAAGCCTCCGAAGTCCAACCCGTCAACCCCGACTCCCGGCCCGGAGGGAGTGCAGAGCCGACCGATCCCATGAAGCGGACCCTCCCATTCCATTCCCTGACCTCGTTCGTCGTCGCCGCGCTGCTGGCGGTTCCCCACGGCGTCGTCGCCGCGGCGCCGAAAGGGCGTCCATCCATCCCCGATTTCACCCGGAACGAGCCCATTCCCGCCGGCGCAAGGCATGACTGGAACCTCGGGCCCACCGGGCTGAGGGGCTGGATGTACTGCGACCGGATGGTGACCACCGAGGCGCGGCAGATCTCCGTCACCCGGGTGGAGAAGGGGTCCCCCGCCGAGGGCTCCTTCGTTGTCGGCGACGTTCTCCTCGGGGTCGGGGGCAAATCGTTCTCCCGCGACCCGCGCACCGAGTTCGGCAAGGCGATCACCGCCGCCGAAACGGAGGCGGGTGGCGGCAATCTGACAGTGACCCGCTGGCGGGCGGGCAAGACGGAAGAGGTCGTCGTGAAGCTGCCGGTTCTCGGAAGCTATGCGGCCACGGCGCCCTTCGACTGCCCGAAGTCGAAACGCATCCTGGATCAGGGGTACAAGGCGTTGGCGGCAAAGGTGGCGAAGCCTCGGTCGCAAGACGATCCCATCGTCCGTTCCATCAATTCGCTGGCCCTTCTCGCCAGCGGCGACCCCGCCTTTCTCCCGCTGGTCCGGAAGGAGGCGCAGTGGGCGGCCTCCTTCTCCGAAACCTCGATGCAGACCTGGTATTACGGCTACGTCATGCTGCTGCTCTCCGAGTATGTCCAGGCCACCGGAGACGTGTCGGTGATGCCGGGCCTGAGGCGTCTCGCGCTGGAAGCCGCCAACGGTCAGAGCGCCGTGGGTTCCTGGGGACACGGCTTCGCGAAACCCGACGGCCGCCTGGGCGGCTACGGGATGATGAATTCCCCGGGCTTGCCGCTGACCATTTCCCTGGTCTTGGCGCGCGAGGCCGGCGTGAAGGATCCCGAGCTGCCCCGCGCCATCGAACTCAGCGCCCGCCTGCTGCGGTTCTACATCGGCAAGGGTGCGATCCCCTACGGCGACCACCACCCTTGGATTGAGAACCACGAGGACAACGGCAAGTGCGGCATGGCCGCCGTCCTCTTCAACCTGCTCGGCGAAGCCGAAGGCGCGGAGTTCTTCTCCCGTATGGGCGTCGCCTCCCACGGACCCGAGCGCGACACGGGTCACACCGGCAACTTCTTCAACATCCTCTGGGCGATGCCGGGAGTCGCCCAGTCCGGGCCGGACGCGACGGGAGCCTGGATGCAGGAGTTCGGATCCTGGTACTTCGACCTCGCCCGCCGCTGGGATGGAACGTTCTCCCATCAGGGTCCTCCGGAACCGGACAACGACAGCTACGAAGGCTGGGACGCGACGGGCGCCTACCTGCTGGCGTACTCGATGCCCTTGAAGAAGATCAACCTGACCGGCAAACGCCCGGGAATCGTCCCGCGGCTCGACGCCGCCGGGGCCGAGGCGCTCATCCTCGACGGCCGCGGCTGGGACAACAAGGACCGCTACAGCGCCTACGACAGACTGGACGAGGCTCAACTTGTGGAGCGTCTCGGCAGCTGGTCGCCGGTGGTCCGCGAGCGGGCCGCGATGGCGTTGGGACGGCGCAAGGAAGTTTCCATCGAACCCCTCGTGAAGCTGCTCGGGTCCCCGTCCTTGGAGTCCCGCTATGGCGCCTGCCAGGCCCTGACCGCCCTGCGGGGACGAGGGGCGCCGGCCATCGAAGCCCTGGCTCGGTGTCTCACCGAGAAGGACCTCTGGCTGCGCATCAAGGCCGCAGAGGCGCTCGCGGCGATGGGGCGCCCGGCCATGAAGACGGTTCCCAGGCTGCTGGAACTGCTGGCCGAGGTGGATCCGAAGGGGGACCCACGCGGCATGCAGCAGCGGTACCTTTCCTTCGCCCTCTTCGACAGTGGCGGAATGCTGGGACGATCGCTCGAGGGCGTGGACCGCAAGGCGCTCTACGAGGCCGTGCGGGCCGGGCTCAAGAACCAGGACGGACGCGCCCGTGGCAGCATCGGATCGGTCTATCGGATCCTTTCGGCCGAGGAGATCCAGCCGCTGCTGCCGGCCATCTACCAGGCGATCGTCGAGCCGGCTCCGAGCGGTGAGATGTTCGCCGACACCATCCGCGTGGAGGGGCTTCGCCTCTTGGCCAAACATCGGATCGAGGAGGGGATCGACGCCTGCGTGCGATACACGCGCGACCAGAATCCCTGGGCGAGCGAGCATCGGACGCCGGAATTGATGGAGATCCTCCTCAGCTACGGCACCCACGCCCAGGCGGTGATCCCGGAGCTGACACGGATCGGCAACTACTTCGAGAAGGAGGAGAAGGACTTCCCGAGGAACCTGATGCTCCAGAAGGCGAAGAGCGTTCGCGAAACGATACGGGCGATCGAGGCTTCGACGAACACTCCGGTCCTCGGTCGCATCCGGAAGGACTCCGACCGCGACAAGGAAACGGTCAGGTGAACACGGTCTGGGGAACCGACAGGGGAAGCTCCGAAAGGGGGAATTGGCGGAGAGGGGGGGATTCGAACCCCCGGTAGTGTTTAGCTACTCACGCTTTCCAGGCGTGCGCCTTAAACCACTCAGCCACCTCTCCGCCGCGGCCCGCGGAGAGTGGAGGAACCGCCGGGCAGACCGCAACGGGTTTTTGTGACGGGCCTTCCGGCGGTCTGCCCGCGGGGCTCAGTTCTGCGGCGTCCAGGCGCCAACCGCACCCTTGCCCGGGGCCTTGGCGATGGGTTCGTCGGTCGGATCGCTCAAGGACCGGAGCACGGCTTCCGCACGGGCCGATTGGCCTTCGCCGAGATGCCGGAGCGCCGACCGGAAGGCGTCCAAGCGGAAATCCGCGTCGCCCTCCGCCCGGTCGACGCGGTCGAGGAACGCGGCGATCTCGATCAGCTTGCAACGGGCGTCCATGAAGTAGAGGTCGAGCACCTGCTGGCGTGTCATGGGGTCAGGATAGGCCGGGACGGACCGGTTTGGAAGGGGACGCCTTCGCCGTGGGTGTCGCGGAAGGGGCGGCATGGAATGGCGGCGGGGATTTTCCGGTGTCGCCGACGCGGTGCCGCTGCTAGACACCCCGTGCTATGTCCGGACTCTCCATTGGATTCCTCGGTGCAGGGAAGATGGCCACCGCCTTGGGCAAGGGTTTCGTGGCCGCCGGCCTTGTCGGTCCGGACCGCCTGCTCGCCAGCGACCCGATCAAGGCCGCCCGGGATGCGTTCGCCCGGGACACCGGCGGCAAGGTCAGCAATTCCAACTTCGACATCGTCGCCGCCGCGGACGTCCTTTTCCTCGCGGTGAAGCCGGATCAGGTCGCCGGGCTTCTCAACGAACTGCGCCCGAACATCGACGTGAAGAAGCACCTGGTGGTCTCGATCGCGGCGGGTGTGACCCTTGCACGCATGGAGGCGGCGGCGGCTCCCGGAACGCGGATCGTCCGCGTGATGCCCAACACGCCGGCGCTGGTCGGCGCGAGCGCCTCGGCCTTCGCCACCGGTTCCGCCGCCACGCGGGCCGACGCCGAGACCGCCCAAAGGCTGCTCGGATCCGTCGGACTCGCCATGGAGGTGAAGGAGAAGCTGCTCGACGCCGTGACCGGTGTCAGCGGAAGCGGACCGGCCTACGCCTTCATGATGATCGAGGCGTTGGCGGATGGCGGCGTCGCGGCAGGGCTTCCCCGGGACATCGCGCAGCGGTTGGCCGCCCAGACGTTGCTCGGCGCGGCCAAGATGGTGCTCGAGACCGGTCAGCATCCCGGTGCGCTGAAGGACGCGGTCTGCAGCCCCGGAGGAACCACCATCGAGGCGGTGCATGAGCTGGAGAAGGGCGGTCTGCGGGCCACCTTGATCTCCGCCGTCCGGGTCGCCTCGGAGAAGGCCGCCCGGCTCGCCTGAGCCCGGTCCGCGACCCGACTTCCGCGTTTCCCATGCTTCCTCCACCGACCGAGACCCAGTCCAGGATCCTCTGGTTCGCCTTCACGTCGGTCGCCGTCGCCGCGATCCTGGCGCTGCTCGGCGGCGTGGTGTGGAGCCTCGGCGTGCTGCTGCGCCTGCTCTCCCCGGTGCTCTGGCCCCTAGCGGTGGCCGGTGTGCTGGCCTACCTGCTCGATCCCCTGGTCGACCTGCTCGGCCGACGCGGCATCCCCAGGGCCCGGGCCATCCTGCTCGTCTTCGTCACCGCGCTTGCATTGATGGTGGGCGCCTTGGCCAGCGTCGTTCCCCAGATCTACCGGGAGACCCAGCAGTTCGCGGAACGGGTTCCCGGCTACAGCCAGAAGGTGCAACAGCAGGTCAACTCCTGGGCCACCAACCCGCCGGTGCTGGTGCGGAAGGCGCTCGACCTCCGCTCGCGCTTCCTTCCCGGCGCCTTGAAGGACACCAACGCCGCGGCCGCGAACGGCACCGACGCGGCGCCGAGGGATTCCTCACCGCACAATTCCGAAGGCGGCCCGGCCATCGATCCTGGGACCCTGAAGTCCGCCACCGCCTGGCTGGCGAACCTCCTGCCCGAGGCCGGGGCCTGGGCCTTCGGCCAGGTCAGCAAGGTGTCCGGCTGGTTCGGCATCCTCGCCGGCCTCGCGCTGATCCCGGTCTACGCGTTCTACTTCCTCCTGGAAAAGGACGGCATCGAACGCCGCTGGACCGACTACCTCCCGGTCCGCCACTCGGAGTTCAAGGACGAGCTGGTGTTCGTGCTCCGGTCCATCAACGACTACCTCATCGTCTACTTCCGGAGCCAGGTGCTCGTGGCCCTCTGCGACGGCGTCCTCTACACCATCGGCTTCCTCGTCATCGGGCTGCCCTACGCGTTCCTCATCGGGCTCGTGGCCACGGTGATGACCATGATCCCGTTCCTCGGCGCGATCGTCACCTGCGGCGCCGCGGTGGTCATCGGCTTCGCCACCTCCGGCAGCTGGCAGCTGCCCGCGGGGGCGGTGGTCGTGTTCGCGGTCGTCCAGGTGGTCGAAGGACTCGTCATCTCCCCCAAGATCATGGGCGAACGGGTCGGCCTCCATCCGCTCACCATCATCATCGCCGTCATGGTCGGAACGAACGTCATGGGCGGCGTCCTCGGAGGCGTGCTCGCCATCCCGCTCACCGCCGCCCTGAGGGTGCTGATGTTCCGCTATGTCTGGCGCGTGCCGGCAAACGCGGGGAAGGGGGGCGCGAAGGCCGGGACCAAGCCGGCCAAGGGCTCCGCGAAGCCCGCGGCCGCGCGCTGAGGTTGAACATCCGTGGGTGTCCGCGAGTCGTTGACCCGGGGAACCCGGCCCGGAATCCGTGATCGTCCCGGAAGGACGATTCCGTTCCGAACTTCCGTTTGGCTTCCCACCCACCCCATTCCATAGTCCATGTCCATGAAAGTCCGGATGTCGCGCTGGTCCGCCCTGCTGGCCTCGCTGCTGTCCCTGGCCGTCCTCGCGGACCAGCCCGGGGCCGCAACCAACCCTCCCGTCCACCTGGGGACATCGGACAGCGGGGTCCTGCCCTCGAAGTTCACGGCGCCCAAGACGCTGGCGCCCGAGGATTCCAACGGCGAGATCGCCAAGCTGGCCGCCCGGATGATCGAGCGCTCCCACTTCCTCCGGCGCGAGTTCGACGACGGCGTCTCCGAGCAGTTCTTCGAACGCTTCTTCGAGGCGCTCGACCCGCAGAAGCTCTATTTCCTGCAGTCCGACTACGAGGAGTTCCTCCCGCTGAAGAAGCAGCTGGACGACCTGACGGTCCGCCGCGGCGACACGCGTCCGGCCTATGACGTCTTCAACCGCTACCTGCAGCGCATCGACCAGCAGTACGCCCTGGTGATGGAACAGCTGAAGGAGGAGCGCTTCGAGTTCGACCGCGACGTCCGGATCCTGCTGAACCGGAAGGATGCGCCGCGTCCGAAGTCGGTCGATGAGGCCCGTGGTCTTTGGAAGGAACGTCTGCGGTTCGAATACCTCTCCGAGAAGCTCAGCCGCGACTTCGACAGTCTTTCCACGAACCTGTGGACGAAGCTGACGACCGAACCCGATCCGGAGCCCGAGGTGGAGCTCCCGGCGATCCCCGCGGCTGGCGACGCCCCGTCGACGGCCGCGACCAACAAGGTCGCCACCGCCAAGCCGGTGCCTGCCCCGGCGCCGAAGCCGTTGATGGTGGGTGGCAAGAAGGTGGCCGACCTGCATCTCGCCGGCCTGGAGAAGCGCCTCGGCGAACTGCTCAACACCAACCGGGCCGCCGAGTTCGCACGCCTCGCCGAGCAGGGCCGTTTCACCTCCGTCTCCGACGTCCGGGCCTTCGTGGAGAAGAACCTCCCCGAGGACCGGCACCAGGACATCGTGAAGACCCTCACCCGCCGTTACAACCGGGTGATGCGGAACCTCAAGCAGTTCGAGCCCAAGGAGGTCCTCCAGTTCTACCTCGACGCCCTCGCCCACTCCTACGATCCGCATTCCAACTACTTCGGACCGCGTGAGGAGGACGCCTTCGCGATGTCCATGACCCTGTCGTTCGTGGGCATCGGCGCGGTCCTGACCACCGAGGACGGCTATGCGATGATCAGCGAGATCAAGCCCGGCAGCCCGGCGGAGAAGTCCAAGTCGCTGAAGGCCGGCGACAAGATCGTCTCCGTGGCGCAGGACCGACAGCCCCCGGTCGACGTGATCGACGAGAAGCTGCAGAAGGTGGTGGAGCAGATCCGCGGGCCGAAGGGCACCAAGGTGACCCTGACCTACATCCCGAAGGGCGCGGATCCGAGCACCCGGAAGTCGGTGACGATCACCCGGGATACCATCCCGTTGGAGGACCAGGAGGCGAAGGCGAAGCTGGTGTTGCTGCCCGGCTTGGACGGCAAGACCAACCGCATCGGCGTGATCGACCTTCCCGCCTTCTACAGCGGTGCCATCGGCGGCGGCGGCGCGACCAAGAGCCCGACCGCGGACGTGGCCAAGCTGCTCCGGAAGCTCATGTCGGAGAACGTCGACGGCGTGGTGCTCGACCTGCGTCGCAACGGCGGCGGTTCCCTCGAGGAATGCGTCAACCTCACCGGCCTCTTCATCAAGACCGGCCCGGTGGTGCAGGTCGTGAACTCCCTCGGCCAGCACCGCATCCTCGAGGACGAGGATCCGGACGTGCTCTACGAGGGACCGCTGGTGGTGTTGACCAGCCGCTTCAGCGCCTCGGCTTCCGAGATCCTTGCGGGTGCGCTTCAGGACTACGGCCGCGCGATCGTGGTGGGTGACAGCGCGACCCACGGAAAGGGAACCGTGCAGAACCTGCAGGCGCTCGATCCCTACTACCGCGGCCAGGGCAAGCCCGGCCAGGTGAAGGTGACCATCAGCAAGTTCTACCGGCCTTCCGGTTCCTCCACGCAGCTCAAGGGCGTCGTCCCGGACATCGTCCTGCCGAGCGTGAACAACTACGCGGAGATCGGTGAATCCGCGATGAGCAACGCGCTGCCGTGGAACACCATCAGCCCGGTGCGCTACGACCACTACACCAGGGTCCCCGCGCTGCTTCCCGAGCTGCGTCGCCGATCGGACGAGCGGGTCGGTGCCGACCGTGACTTCTCCTACATCCGCGAGGACATCGAGCGCTTCCGCAAGCAGCTGGCCGACCGGACGGTTTCGTTGAACGAGTCGAGCCGGCTGGCCGAGATGCGGGCCGACAAGGAGCGTGCGGCCAAGCGGCGCGAGGAGATCGAATCCCGGAACGAACGGGAACCGCTCACCTACAAGCTCACCCTGAAGGACGCCGGCAAGCCGGGTCTGCCCGAGCCGGAGAACTCCAAGCCGTTGATCGCGGCGACCAAGCGCGACGAGCGGACCCTTCGCAGCGGCGCGGGCCGCGAATCCGCCTCCGCCTCGGAGAACCGCAAGAAGGAGAAGACCGCGGAAGGTGAAGCCGAAGAGGATGCCGAAGAAGAGGGCGTGGCCGCGGACGTGAACCTCCGCGAGGCCCAGCGCATCCTCATCGACTTCGTGCAGCTGTCGCGCGGCCAGAAGGGGCTCGCCGGCGCGCCGAAGACGGTCGATCCGAAGGCCAACTGAGCCGGATCCACGGAATGGGGCCTAGGAGGGACGGGGACCTCACGCCAATGCGCAAAGGCGCCAACGGGAAGCCGGATCCGGATCCGGGGCTGGAATGGGTCAGCCCCGGTTGACGTGACGGTCGCATTTGCTGCAGAGGGACCCGCGTTTCGCCCCTCCGGTTCCTTCGCGGCTTGGTGTCTTCGCATGAGCCTCACTCCCTCTTGGGGCCGGTTGGGCCCGGAGGCCACGGCGCGCGTGCATTTCTGAAGCGCCCGGGCTTCACTCCGGGTTCCGTTTCGCATTTCGTCACCTCATGAAACCACGCATCGCATTCGTCGGAGTCGGACGCATGGGGGCCAACATGGCCCGCCGTCTCCAGGAAACCGGATTCCGGGTCACCGCGGTCTTCGACGCCCGCCGCAAGACCGCCGAAGCCCTCGCCCAGGAACTCGGATGCGAGGCGCCCAAGCGCCTGGCCGACGTCGTGGCCGCCGCGGACGTGGTGGTTACGGTGGTGACCGACGACGCCGCCATGGAGCGGATCTTCGCCACGAAGGGCGACAGCCTGCTCCGCGGCGCCAAGGACCGTCTCTTCATCAACTGCGCCACGGTTTCCCCCGCGGTCCACGTGATGGTGGAGAAACGGGCCCAGGCGGTCGGGGCTTCCTCCCTGGAGGCCTGCATGGCCTCGAGCATCACCCAGGCACGTCAGGGGTCGCTCTACCTGATGCTGGGTGGCACCGACGCGGCCTTCGAGCAGGCGAAGCCGGTGTTGGAGCGGCTTGCCTCCTCCAGCCGCTACATCGGGCCGGCCGGCACCGCGGCGCAGGTGAAGGCGCTGGTCAACATGGTGATGAACATCAACACCGCCGGCCTCGCCGAAGGACTCGGACTCGGCGCCGCTCTGGGTCTTGATCTCGCGATGCTGCGGGAAGTGTTCTCGCAGACCGGCGCGAACTCGCGGGTGTTGCAGACCGACGGCGAGGACATGCAGAACCGCGACCACTCCTGCTTCTTCAGCGCCGCCCACGCGGCCAAGGACTCGGGCATCGCCCTCGGACTGGCGAAGGCCGCGAAGTGCCGGACCCCGCTGGCCAAGGCCACGTTCGACCAGTATTCCAAGATGGTTGCCTCCGGGTTGGGTGAACTCGACAAGTCGGGTGTCGCCGAACTGACCTTCCCCGGCCGTGGACCCAAGCCGCCCGCCCGTGCCAAGGCTTCCGCCCGTGCCAAGGCTTCCGCCCCGGCCAGCAAGCCGGCCGCGGCCAAGTCGAAGCCGGCGAAACGCCGCTGAGCGGAGCCCTTGAGGCTTCCGCAATCGCTTGGGCGCCGGATGCAGGCAGAGGGGACCGGCACGCAAAGAACCGACCCCAACCGATTGGGGTGTTTTGCTGCAATGAAGCGGCAGTCACCAAACTGTTTACATCGTTCAACGAGTTCGGCGTAAGTGGCTCGCAATCAACGTAACTGTCTTCACTTCATTGGTAGCCGCGAAGCCGCGGAATCGGAATCCGACAGGTTGCCACCGGCCGGGATTTGGATCCGATGACCCGTTCGCGTCTTGGCATTTTTGCGTGAGGTCCCCTTCGCTCCTTTTGAATGGTTCAGGCGAAGCGGCGAGCTGGCGCTGGAGCGGGGAACTCGAGCGGAACCGGACGCAGCCTACGGCGGCCGAAGTGCGGGCCTGAGCCGGAGACCGGGCCGAATTGGACCTCCGGTCAGGCGGCGAGGGCTGCGGTCCGCCCGCGCGGCGACGGCGAGAAGTGGAGGAAGCTGTCGAGCAGCAGCTGGACGCCGAAGTTGTTCACGCCGGATCCGAAGAACACCGGGGTGAGCTTGCCGGCGAGGACCGCGGAATGGTCGAACTCCGCGCCCGCCATCTCGACCATCTCAATCTGCTCGCGGACGGTCGCATAGGTCTGGTCGTCGAGCTTCGAGCGGACGAGGGGATCGTCGAGGCCGGTCACGTTCACCGGTGCGCGGTACATGCCGCCGACCACCCGTTCGAAGAGGTGCACCCGCTTTTCCGCCCGGTCGTAGATGCCGCGGAAGTCGGTGCCGCTGCCGAGGGGCCAGTTCATCGCGCAGGAGCGGATGCCCAGCACGGCCTCGAGTTCGTCCATGAGCCGGATCGGATCCTGGGCGGGCCGGTCGAGCTTGTTCATGAAGGTGAAGATCGGGACGCCACGGCGGGCGCAGACCTCGAACAGCTTCCGCGTCTGCGATTCCACGCCCTTGCCGGCGTCGATCACCATGATCACCGAGTCCACCGCGGTCAGCACCCGGTAGGTGTCCTCGGAGAAGTCCTTGTGACCCGGGGTGTCGAGCAGGTTGATCCGGTAGCCGAGGTACTCGAACTGCAGCACGGTCGAACTGATCGAGATGCCGCGCTTCTTCTCCAGCTCCATCCAGTCGGAGGTGGTCGCACGCTGGTTCTTGCGGGCGGTCACCGATCCCGCGAGCTGCACCGCGCCGCCGTAGAGCAGGAGCTTCTCGGTCAGCGTGGTCTTGCCCGCGTCGGGATGGGAGATGATGGCAAACGTCCGCCGTCGCCGGATTTCTTCCTGCAAAGTCACGAGGCGGGCAGCCTAGTCCGGCCCACGGGGGAGGGGAATTCCCAAAAGGCCTTGGGTCGGGTCGGCGTGCGGCCAGCCTGGCGGGTACGGACCATCAGCCGTTGTCCGGTCGCCCTTCGTTCCGCAGGTAGACGGTCTGGGTGGGGAAGGCGAACTCGAGACCGGCTTCGTCGAAGCGTTGTTTCACCTGGAGATTCAGATTCTCCAAGGCCTCGGTGAAGACCTTCCAGTCGGTTGTGCCCACCAGGAGAATCACCTCGATGTTCAGGCTGGAAGCGTCATACCGGTTGAAGGTGACGAAGACGTCCTTGGTCAATGGGTGCCCGCCGAAGATCCCGCGGAGCAGCGCGGTCGCGGACTTCATGCGGTCGGCGGTGGTGCCGTAGGTCAGCCCGTAGTTGAGGACCGTCCGGATGAACGGGCGGGCCGAAATGTTGATGACCGTGTTGTTGCCCACGGACTTGTTGGGGACGGTGATGAGGTGTCCGTCGAGGTTGCGGACCCGCGTGGCCCTCAGGCCCATCTCCTCGACCGTTCCGTCCACGCCGGCGAGCTGGATCCGGTCGCCGACCTTGAACGGCTTGTCGACGAAGACCGCGACGGTGCCGAAGAGGTTGGACACGGTGTCCTGCGCCGCGAGGCCGAGCGCGAGGCCGAGCACGGACACGGATCCGAGCAGGGCCGTGATGTTCACGCCCACGTTGCTCAGGAGCGTCAGCACCGCGACGGTGACGAGGACCGCCTTGGTCAGCTTGCCGACGAGCAGGAGGAACTGGTCGTTGAAGGCCTTGTCGCCGGACGGACGGGGCTGTTCCCGCCAGAAGCCGATGACGAAGTCGATGACCCTGAGGCAGACCACGATCAGGGCGACGGCCAGTGCGATGAGGGCCAGCTTGGAGAGCGCCCCTTCCAGCCATTCGGGCCAGTCGAAGACCTGGAGCCCGATGTGGAAGAGCACGACGAAGGTCACCATCTTCACGGGGCCGTCCGCGAGGGCGACGAGCACGTCGTCCCAACGGGTCGGCGTCTTCTCGGCCCAGGCCTTGAGGCGGCCCTTGATCAGCCAGTCGAGGCACCGGGAGGCGTAGAAGGCGAGGAGGATGTAGATCAGCGACGCCAGGTATTCCCACCTGGGAACCCCCATGAGCGGCGGCTGCAGGACCGAGACTCCGTCGAGTCCGAAGGACAGCTCGGAGCGGTGGGTCTCGATGAAGTCGCGGCTGACCAGCTGCTGGGCGAGTTCCGTGGCCTGGGTCGCGGCCCGGACGACGTTGGTGCCCGCGACCGGCGCGGCCGGTGCGTCGGCGGCGAGGGCTCCCGACCAGATGCACCAGACCAGCAGCGAGGCGAACCCGGCGGTCCAGGCGAACAGGGCGTGTTGGGGACGAATGCGAAGTCTCATCGGCGGTCGGGGAATAAGTCAGGAAGGGCCGCGGGCGCAAGGGCTCGATGGCCGGAGGTGGTCCATCGAACAGCTCAATGGGCGGCCAGGGCCGCACCGTCCCATCCGCCTCCCAGCGCCTTCACCAACTGCACGGTCGCGACGCGGCGTTGGCCTTGGATCCGCGCGCTCTCCCGTCGGACGGCCAGCGCGGTGCGGTCGGCGTCGATGACCTCCAGTTGGCTCGAGGCCCCCGCGTCGTGGCGTGCCCGGGCCAGTTCCACGGCACGTCCCGCGGCCTTGTCCGCGGCCTCGGCCGCGACGGCCTGGTCCTGGAGGGATTTCAGGCCGGACAGGTTCTCCTGCACCTCGGCGAAGGCGACGAGGACCTGTTGGCGGTAGGCGCTGACCGCCTCGTCGTAGCCGGCCCGCGCTCGGGCGAGGTCGCTCCGGTTCCGGCCGCCCTGGAAGAGCGGCAGCGTGAGGGTCGGTCCGATCGCCCACGTCCGGCTGTCCCACTTGAAGAGGGTGTCCATGTCGGCGCTCAGCACCCCACCCGAGCCGGTCAGGCGGAGGGAAGGGAAGAAGGACGCCTTGGCGATTCCGATGCGGCTGTTCGCCGCGGCAAGCCGCCGCTCGGCGCGGGCGACGTCGGGGCGTCGCTCGAGCAGGTCCGAGGGCAGGCCTGCGGGAACGGCCGGAACCTCCGGGTGGTAGTGGCCCGTGTCCGCGATGTGGAATCCCGGCGCCGGCACGCCGACCAGGACCGCGATGGCGGTTTCCAGCGAAGCGCGCGAGCGGTCGAGTCCGGCCAATTCCACCTCCGCGGAGGCCCGTTCCGTCTCCGCCCGCGCCAGGTCGAGCTCCGTGGCGGAACCGGCGTCGAGCCGTGACCGGACGATGGCCAGGGCCTCGGTGCGCAGGCGGAGCGTGTCGCGGACGATCCCCCGCTGGTTGTCGGTGCTGCGCAGGGTGAAGTAGGTCTGGGCGAGTTCCGACTGCACGGAGAGCAGCACGTTGGCGAAGTCCGCCACCCCCGCCTGCGCCTCCGACCGGGCTCCCTCGAAGGAGCGGCGGACGCGTCCCCAGAGGTCGATCTCGTAGCTGAGGTCCACGGGCACGCGCAGGGTGTTGAACGACGGCGAGCCGAAGTTGGGGAACTGGTTCGGCGAAAGCCGTTCGCGCCGCCAGGAGGGATCGAAGCTCAACGCCGGGAAGAACTCGCTGCGGGCGAGCCGGGCGTAGGCGCGGGCCTGGTCGATGCGCGCCAGCGCCCCGAGGACCTGCTGGTTGTTGGTGTTGGCGGCCGCCATGAGGCGGTCCAGCTCGGCATCGGCGAACAGCGTCCACCAGGCGCCCTTGGGCAGCGTGTCTTTCGGTTCGCCCGCCTTCCAGGAGCCCGTGTTCTCGAAGGCGGCTGGAACGGAGTTGGTCGGACGCCGGTAATCGGGTCCGACGGTGAGCGAGCCGGCCTCGGCGCGGTCGGGGAAACCGGCAAGCAGCAGGGCCAGGGTCGTCGCGGCGGCGACGGCCTTGGCAGCGGGACCGACCGCTGCCGATTTGCGTTGGAGCCGGGCGGTCATCTTCATGATCACCACGTAGAAGACCGGCGTCAGGAAGAGCCCGAAGAAGGTCACGCCGATCATGCCGGCGAACACGGCCACGCCCATCGCCTGGCGCATCTCCGATCCGGCACCGGTGGAGACCACCAGCGGATAGACGCCGGCGATGAAGGCGATGGAGGTCATCAGGATCGGGCGCAGGCGGAGCTTGCAGGCCTCGAGCGCGGCCTCGACCGGTCCGAGTCCCTCGTGCTGCTTCTCGCGGGCGAACTCGACGATCAGGATCGCGTTCTTGCAGGCGAGTCCCACGAGAACGATCAGGCCGATCTGGGTGAAGATGTTGTTGTCCGAACCCTTGAGCAGCACGCCGACCATGGCGCTGAGCAGGGTCATCGGGACGATGAGGATGATCGCCAGGGGAAGGCTGAGGCTTTCGTACTGCGCGGCGAGGACGAGGAACACGAGCAGGATGCAGAGCGGGAAGATGTAGGCCGCGGTGTTGCCGGCGATCCGCTGCTGGTAGGTGAGCTCGGTCCATTCGTAGGCCATGCCCGGGGGCAGGGACTTGCGGACGAGGTCCTCGATGAACCGTTCGGCCTGGCCGGAGCTGTATCCCGGTGCCGGCGCGCCGTTGATCTCGGCGGCGGGGTAGCCGTTGTAGCGCATGACCCGGTCGGGACCGAACGAGTCGCGGACCTTCACCAGCGTGCCGAGCGGGACCATCCGGCCCTGTTCGTTGCGGACGCGCAGGCGGCTGATGTCGTCGGCTCCGTCGCGGAACGGGGCGTCCGCCTGGGCCACGACCTGGAAGGTGCGGCCGAAGCGGTTGAAGTCGTTCACGTACAGCGAGCCGAGGTAGATCTGCATCGTCTCGAACAGCGACCCGAGCGGCACGCCGAGCGACTTGGCCTTCACGCGGTCCACGTCGAGGTCGATCTGGGGGACGTTGATCTGGTAGGTGGAATAGACGCCCTGGAGGACGTTGGTCTGGTAGGCTTGGCCGATGGCGCCCCAGGTCGCTCCGAAGAGCGCCTCGGGTCCGAGGTTGGCGCGGTCCTCGACGAACAGCTTGAAGCCGCCGCCGGTGCTGAGGCCGTTCACGGCCGGCGCGCCGATCACGATCATCCGCGCCTCCTGGATCTCGGCGAGGGCCTGGTAGAGCTTGCCGATGATGGCGTCGGCGCTCTTGTCGGGCGTCGTGCGCTTCTCGAAGTCCTCGAGCGTGATGAACGCGATGCCGGAGTTGGGGCTGGCGGTGAAGCCGTTGGGCGAGAGGCCTGGGAAGGCCACCGAGGCGGCCACGCCGGGAACCTTCAGCGCGAGGTCGCTCATGCGGCGGATCACGGCGTCGGTGCGGTCGAGCGACGCGGCGTCGGGCAGCTGGGCCACGCAGATGAGGAACTGCTTGTCCTGGTTCGGTATGAAGCCCGCGGGAACCGCCTGGAAGACGCGTCCGGTGAGGACGACGAGACCGGCGTAGACGAAGAGGGCCACGGCGCTGACGCGGATGACGCGGGCGACGGCGGCCGAATAGCGGCGCGAGGCCCAGTCGAAGAAGCGGTTGAACGGACGGAAGAACCAGCCGAACACGGCGTCGAGCACGCGCGTGGGGGCGTCCTTCGGGGCGTGGTGGTCGCGGAGCAGCAGCGCGGACAGCGCGGGGGAGAGCGTCAGGGAGTTGAAGGCCGAGATCACCGTCGAGATGGCGATGGTGATGGCGAACTGCTTGTAGAACATGCCGCTGAGGCCGGAGATGAAGGCGGTCGGGATGAACACCGCGCAGAGCACCAGGGCCGTCGCCACGATCGGACCGGTCACCTCGTTCATCGCCTTCCGCGTGGCGTCCACGGGCGAGAGGCCGAGGGCGATGTTCCGCTCGACGTTCTCCACCACCACGATGGCGTCGTCGACGACGATGCCGATGGCCAGCACCAGGCCGAAGAGCGAGAGCGCGTTGATCGTGAACCCGAGCCACGCCATCACCGCGAAGGTGCCGACCAGCGAGACCGGCACCGCCGCCAGCGGGATGATCGAGGCGCGCCAGGTCTGGAGGAACACCAGCACCACGACCACCACCAGGGCGATCGCCTCGAACAGCGTGTGGATCACGGCGTCGATGGACTTGTCCACGAAGACCGTCGGATCGTAGACGACGGCGTAGTCCAGTCCGGCCGGGAAGTTGCGCTTGAGCGTCTCCATGGCCTCGCGGACGTCGCGGGAGAGCTTGAGGGCGTTGCTGCCGGGCTGCTGGAAGACGGGGATGGCGACGGCGGACCTGTTGTTGAGCAGCGAGCGCAGGGCGAACTCGCCGGCGCCGAGCTCGATGCGGGCGACGTCGCGCAGCTGCACGGTTTCGCCGTGGGCACCGCGCTTCACGATGATGTCGCCGAACTCGGCCTCGGTCACGAGGCGGCCCCGGGTGTTGATCTGGAGTTCGAACGCGGCCGGGGAGGACACCGGCTGCTGGCCGATGGCGCCGGCGGCGACCTGCACGTTCTGTTCGCGGATCGCGTTCACCACGTCGCCCGGCGTGAGCCCCTTGGAGGCGACCTTGTCGGGATCGAGCCACACCCGCATGGCGTAGTCGCCCGATCCGAAGATCTGCACCTGGCCGACGCCGTCGACGCGGGCCAGGACGTCCTTCACCTGGAGCGTGGCGTAGTTGCGGATGAAGATGTCGTCGTAGGAGGCGTCGGGGGAGAACAGGTGCACCACCATGGTGAGGTCCGGCGTGGACTTGATGGTGAGCACGCCGAGGCGGCGGACCTCCTCGGGCAGCTTCGGCAAGGCCTGGGAGACGCGGTTTTGGACCAGCACCTGGGCCTGGTCGATGTCGGTGCCGAGCTTGAAGGTCACCGTGAGCGTCATCACGCCGTCGCTGGTGGCCTGGGAGAAGGTGTAGAGCGAGTTCTCGACGCCGTTGAGCTGCTGTTCCAGCGGGACGGCGACGGTCTCGGAGATGGTCTTCGGATTGGCGCCGGGATAGACGGCGCGGACGACGATCTGGGGCGGGACCACCTCGGGGTACTCGCTGATCGGCAGCCGGTACATCGAGATGAGGCCGACGATGAAGATCAGGATCGAGAGGACCCCGGCGAAGATGGGTCTCTTGATGAAGAAGTGGGAGAAGTTCATGGGGGACCGGGGCGGGACGGCCTGGGATCAGCGGGCGGGGGAATTGGTGGCCTGGACCGGGGCGACCGGTTGGCCCGGGAACTGGATGCGGAGCTGGCCGTTCACCACCACCCGGTCGGTCGGGGTGAGCCCGGAGGCGACGAGGCGCTTGCCGCCGGAGAGCGGGCCGGTCGTGACGAACTTCTTCTCCACCGTGTTGGAGGCCGAGACGGTGTAGAGGAACTTGCGGCTCTGTTCGGTTCCCAGGACGTCGTCGGGAACGAACAGCGCGGTGGTCTTCGGTCCGGAGGGAAGGCTGACGCGGGCGAACAGGCCGGGGACGAAACGCTGGTCCGGATTCGCCAGCACGGCGCGCAGCACGAGGCTTCCGGTCGAGGGATCCAGTCGGTTGTCGAGCGACTCCACCGTGCCCACGTGGGGATATCCGGTCTCGTCGGCCAGACCGACCCCGACCTCGATCCGCCCCTTGGCGTCGACGGGCAGGACGCCGTCGCGCCGGAAACGGTTCAGGCGGAGCAACACCGACTCGTCAAGGTCGGCGTACACGTACACCGGGTCGACCGAGACCACGGTGGTCAACAGGGTGGTGGCGCCGTCCACGCCGGAGACGTTGTTTCCGGGCGTGACCAGCGCGCGGCTGACGCGACCGTCGATCGGAGACCGGATCTCGGCGTACTCGACGTTGAGCCGGGCCGTCACCAGCGCGGCCTCGGCCACGGCGACGGAGGCCTTCGCCTCGGACAGGCGCGTGCGACGCTGGTCGGCCTCCTCCACGGAGATGGCCTTGGTCTTCAGCATCTGCTCGGCGCGCGCGGCATCGCGGTCCGCCTGCGCGGCCCGGGTCTTCGCCGACTCCAGGTCGGCCTCGGCGCGTTGGAGGGCCGCCTGGAAGGGGCGCGGATCGATCACGAACAGGACGTCCCCCTTGCGAACCGTCTGACCGGCTTGGAACCGCACCTCGGCGAGGAAGCCTGAGACGCGCGCCCGGATCTCCACCGAGTCCACGGCGTCGATTCGGCCCGTGAGGGTCTCGGTCGGGATGTACTCCCGTGATTCCGGGGCCGCGACCGTGACCGTGGCCGGAGGTGCTGCGGTGGGGGCCGATGCGGCCCCGGCGCCTTCCTTCGAACAACCGGCAAGCCCGATCAGGGCGGCGGTGATGGCGGTGGTGAACGGGGTTGGCAGGGGCTTGGGACGGTTCACGGCGGAAATGATGGAAAGGGTTTCGTGAAAGGGGGCTTCAGGCGGCGAAGGCGGAGGAATCCGCCCCCAACAGTCGTTGTTGTCGCAGATGCCAACGGCGCAGGCGCAGCAGCGTCTCCTCGAACAGGGACGGGAAGACCAACTCCGGCACCTCGGTGCTCCAGGCGAGGGCTTCCGCCTCGGCCCGTGCGTGCCGCACCAGATCCTCGGGCAGCCCCGACCTCAGGGCGGGATCGCCCAAGGGGTGCAGCGCAAACGCCCTCGGACGACGCGATGACGGCACTTTCGGAAGGGAACGGAACGGGACCATGGACTGCAGGAGATTCGAGGTGGAGAACGTTGTTAACTGACTGGTCAACATCCTATCACCCAAATTTGCTCCCGCAAGGGGGCGTTGGGTGAAAAGTTCGCAGCCTATCGGGACGGTGGAAGGATTCCGCCGAGGCGACGAACGGATTCCTCAAGTGGATCGAGGACCGCCAGATCGTTGCGGATGCGGGCCTGCTGCAGCATGCCGATGGTCAGTGCCTGAAGGCTGGAGGCGACCTGATGCGGGTCACCCTGCGCGGCCAATCCCGACGATTGGGCCTCCCGGACGGTGGATTCCAGGTAACGGAGGTCGCGCTGGAAGATGTCCTCGCAGACATGGCGTAGCCTCTCATCGATTCCAGCCATCTCCGTTCCGATGCTGGAAATCGGGCAACCACATATCCTTCCGTACTTTGCGGCGATTTCCTGTTGGTGTTTCCGGATCAGGCCGCACCAGTCCATGAGGCGCTGGACGGGAGTGCTTTGGAGGGAAAAGACCGCGTCGTACTGGAGCTTCCATTCCTGCCATCCCGCCTCGTAGGCGGCGACCGCCAACTCGGACTTCGACGGGAAGAAGTGGTAGAAGCTGCCCTTGTTGACGCCGGCCCGTTCGCAGATCTGGTCCACGCTGACGCCCTCGAAGCTTTGGGTCCAAATGAGGTCCAATGCGGCGTCGAGCAGACGTTGTCGGGAATCGCTGGGGCGGGCCATGGTGAGGAGGAACGGAGAAACAGATGCCTCGAATATACTGACCGGTCAAATCATTTGCCTCGAAGGGACAAGGCTGAGGGGACGGAGACGAATTGGCGAACTACTCGGTTGTTCACCCGACAGCCGCAGAAGGGATCGGAACTCAAAGCCCGAATGCCGCGATGTGTTCGGCGATGGGAATCCCTCGCCGGCCATTGGTAGCCATTTCAGCCCCGGATCCAGCCCCTCCGGCGTCTTCGCGGATTTTCCTGAGGTCGGTCCTCTCCCACACCCAATTGATCCGGCCGGGACCTTGCTCCGCGGGTGGGCTATCTTCCCTGCCGGATGCGGATCCGGCGGTACTCCATCTGGCCCATGTCGCCCTCGAGTCCGATCGGACCGGTGGCGGGCACCTTGAAGGCGGCCTCGATCACCTCGCCGTTGCAGGTGCAGCGGGCAGTGCCTCCGGTCACGACGACTTCCAGGTCGTTCCAATCCTGGGCGCGGTAGTTCTTCAGGTCCTTGTAGGGACCGGCAATCGGGTAGTCGCGGCACTGCAGCTGGGGTCCACGCAGGAACACGCCGCTGTCCGCGTTCGGTGTCGCCCGGAACTGGAGCCGCAGCGTGAAGTCGCCGGTGAACTCGCGGGTCGTCCACATCTGCTGGATGCGTCGGGTCTCCGGCGGTTGGGTGACGATGATCCTTCCATGACGCGCCACGTAGCGGTGGTCCGGGCTCTTGGTCAGGCCGTCGAAGGCCTGCGCGCGGGTCACGATCGGCCAGTCCGGGGCGTTCGGATCGTTCTTCTTCCAGTTGGCGGCGCCCTGGATGTCGGCTTCCGGCGTCACCCGGACGCCCCAGCCGGTCAGGTCCCGGCCGTTGAAGAGGCTCTCGAATCCGGCCTCGGGCGTGAACGCTTCCGGCTCCCGTTCCAGGAAGCCCAAGGTGCCCAGCACCGGGCGGAGCGCGGCGGCCCACTTCGCGTAGCCGACGGCGTTCGGATGGAGCAGGTCGGGGAACTCCGACGCCTTGGCGTCACCCTTGGCGTCCGCGAAGAGCGGCCACGTCTCCAGGAGGAAGGTGTTCCGGTCGCCCTTCTTGATCTCGGCGTACAGGCGGTTGATCTCGCGGATCTTGTCGGCCGGACGCCGCACCGTCGCGGACGCGGGGAACACCTGGCACAGCACCACCGGCACGAAGGGATCCTGTTCGCGGAGCCGCTGCAGGATCAGGCGCACGTTGGCGGCGATGACCGCGGGGTCGGCTCCCTCTTCGAGGTCGTTGGTGCCGATGAGCAGGACCACGGCGGCGGGCCGGAGCGCCAGCACGTCCTCCTTCATGCGGACGAGGATGCCGCGGGTGGTGTCTCCGCTGATGCCGCGGTTGGCGACCTTCAGTCCGGGGAACGCGCCGCCCAGGTCGTCGCCCCAGCCTTGGGTGATGGAATCGCCCAGGAAGACCACCGCATGCCGGTCCTTTTCCGCGCGGGTCGCCCAGGTGCTCCTCTTTTCCAACCACAGGTTCCGGAACCAGTCGTAGCGCCGGATCGGGCCTGCGCCGGGAAGACCCTCGTCCGTCGCCGGAATGGCGAGCTGGGAATCGGCTCCGTGGGCGAGGGGAAGGAGGCCCGAGAGCAGCAGCGGAAGGAGGCGGCGGAGGCGGGGCGCATTCATGGGATCGGCTTGGGATCCTGTGGACCGACGGCGCCACGGCCAAGCGAGGAATGGGTGGAATTCCGCGGAAACCGGGCGTCCTCGGCGATGTTGACACCGCGGGGCCGGGGTGACACTTGTCGGCGGTCGGTAGCAGCCTAAGTCATCCGCCTTCCTGCGGAGTGACGCGGGGGAACCAACTTCCGCGGAGCGATCCGCGGACGGGGCGAACGGCACCGGGCAACCGGGGCCAAGGTCACTTCCAAGACCAAGCCCGTCAGCTAACCCCGTCGGCAACTGGAAGGGCGAACCTCTAGCCCCGCCGCGTGGCGGGGATCCACGTTCACCCCGTTAGAAACCGCATGGCGGCCTCGTGCCGTCGTGCCCCGGTCCGACGCGCCCCGGCGTGGCGGACCTCTGACTGCCATGAGTGAACTGAAGCATCGTGTCTCCCGCACCTGTCCCGAGTGCGGTTCCGCAAACCTCCGTCAAACCACCACCGCCTCCGCCGGCGCCTACGGTCCGGTCCTGCTGCCCGGCCTCGGAGGCTTCCTCCATTCCGCGCAGCTCCGCGTGGTGGTCTGTGCCGATTGCGGCCTGACCCGCTTCTACGCGGATTCCAAGGCCTTGGCGAAGCTGCCCACGTCCGGTCGCTGGTTCGCCCTCTGACCCGACCACCCACCGAACAAGGAAAGGAGTTCCCATGACCGCTGTCATTTCCGTCGCGGGTGCCGCCATCACGGCAGGCTGGATCCTGCTGGGCTTGCTCGTCCTCTACTGGCTCCTCGGCCTGGTCCTCATCGACGAGCGCCAGGTGGGCGTCGTCGTGAAGCGCTTCGCCTCGAAGTCCCTCCAGCCCGGACGCCTCGTCGCCCTCGACGGGGAGGCCGGCTACCAGGCGGACACGTTGGCTCCGGGCCTCCATTTCGGCTACTGGCGCTGGCAGTACCAGATCCTGAAGGTGCCCGTCACCGAGGTCGCCCCGGGCGGGATCGCGCTCGTGGTGGCCGCGGACGGCGCCCCCATCCCGCCCGAACGGATCCTCGGCCAGGTGGTGGACTGCGACGACTTCCAGGATGCCCGGAAGTTCCTTGTGAATGGCGGTGAACGCGGGCGTCAGCTCGGCTTGATCACGGCCGGCACCTACCGCATCAACACGGCGCTGTTCACGGTGATCACCGCGATCCAGGCGCCTTCCCACGGCATGAGCCCGGGCGCCTTGTTCGTCCAGCGGGTGGAGCCGGACATGGTGGGCATCGTCACCACGCTGGACGGTCGCCCCATCGATCCGGGCGAGATCGCCGGCCCCGTGGTGGCCAACCATGACAACTTCCAGAACGCCCAGGCGTTTCTCGATGGCGGCGGACGTCGCGGCCTCCAGGAGCAGGTGCTTCTCAGCGGCAGCTGGAACCTCAACCCGTGGTTCGCCCAGGTGGAGCAGGTGCGCATGGTGGAGGTGCCCATCGGGTCGGTCGGCGTGGTGATCTCCTACGTCGGCGCGGCGCATGTCGACGTCAGCGGCACCGACTTCAAGCACGGCGACCTGGTCAACGTGGGCCACAAGGGCGTGTGGGTTTCGCCGCTCTATCCGGGACGCCATCCGCTGAACACGCACATCATGAAGGTGGAGCTGGTGCCCACCACCAACATCGTCCTGAACTGGGCCTCGCGGACGGAGTCGCACCACTACGACGCCAAGCTCTCGTCGATCACCGTGCGGTCCTGCGACGGCTTCGCCTTCAACCTCGACGTCTCGCAGATCATCCATGTCGGGGCGCTCGACGCTCCCAAGGTGATCTCGCGGGTGGGCTCGATGCAGAACCTGGTGGACCACGTCCTGCAGCCGATCGTGGGCAACTACTTCCGCAACTCCGCCCAGGACTACACCGTGCTCGACTTCCTCGGCGCCCGCAGCCAGCGGCAGGTCGAGGCGGCCTCGCACATCCGCACGGCGTTGGCGGCCTACGACGTCCAGGCGATCGACACGCTGATCGGCGACATCAACCCGCCGGGCGAGCTGATGCAGACCCAGACCGACCGCAAGATCGCCGAGGAACAGCGCAAGACCTACGAGGTGCAGGAGGCCGCCCAGGTGCAACGCCAGCAGTTGGTGCGGCAGACCTCGATGGCGGACATCCAGCAGCAGGTGGTCGGTGCGGAGCAGGGGGTGAACATCGCCGAGCTGAAGTCCAACGCGCACATCAAGCAGGCCACCGGCGAAGCCGAGGCGATCCGCCTCCGTTCGATCGGCGAGGCCGAGGCCATCCGGGCGACCGGTTCGGCCAAGGCCGAGGCGTATCGGTCGGGCGTGGAGGCCCTGGGCGCCCAAGGCTACACCCTGATGCAGATGATGCAGATCGTCGGCGAGCGGAACGTGCGGATCGTCCCGGATGTCGCCGTGACCGGCGCCGGCGGGCAGGCCGGCCTGGTGGAAGGCCTGCTCGGCACGCTGCTGCGGAAGGAAACCGTCGCCATCGCGTCCAAGGCGTGACATTCCGACACGCGGGGCCGGGATCCGACCCGTCGGATCCCGGCCCCTTTTTCCCGGCATAGAGGAGATCTGTCTCCTCGTCGTCGCGTTTCGTTTTCCCGCGGGCTTGTCTCCGGCGCCGAGCGCGAACGAGAGTGCCGAAGCTGCCGGTTCGAAACGGCCGAAATTCCTCCGCTGACCCATGGACGAAGCCATCAAGGGAATCCTGCTCGGAATGTTCCTGCTGGCTGCCGGAGCCTTCGCCTTCGGCGGCGCGGTTTGGCGCTGGGGATTCTACGTCTGCAGCCGCAAGTTTCGGAATCTGGAGGATTTGATCGGGGTCAAGGCGACCCAATGGTTCCATATCGTGTTGGGCATCGGGTTGATGTGCCTGGGTGTGGTCGTCCTGGTCGTTGTGGCCGTTCCGCGTTGAGGCTGTGGCAGCCTCCCTTCTCTTCGAAAGACGACAGACCCGTCCCATTCCGCCACGTGACCACGTCTCCTTCGGCGTGCGGGTGTAGGAGACGACGTGAGGAGTCTCTGGCCGACTTGCGGGCGTCGTGGATTGGGATTGGTTTCTCGGGGGGACAGAGACTCGTGACCTCGTCTCTTACGGCGTGCAGGGTTGCGTCATGTGCGCGTTCTCATGGTTCCGGTGGAGGGGTGGGTTGACGTTGGCCCTGTGCTTCACTTTGCCTGCCTTCGCCGCGGACCGGACGCCGGCCCGTCCGAGCCTGAGTGGCATCTACCCGCATCTCGCCATGTTCAATGACGATGGGGAATGCGGCACGGGCGCCGTGGTGCCGTGGGCCGGTCGCCTTTGGGTGATCACCTATTCGCCGCACAAGCCCAATGGGTCCACCGACAGGCTCTACGAGATCGACGACGCCCTGAATCCGACCATCCGCCCCGAGAGCGTCGGGGGCACGCCGGCCAACCGGATGATCCATGCCGAGTCGCAGCAGCTCCTGATCGGGCCCTATGTGATCGACACGAACCGCCACGTCCGAGTGCTCACGCCCCAGAAGATGCCGGGTCGCCTCACCGGCACGGCGCGGCACCTGACCGATCCGGCGAACAAGGTCCTCTACGCCACGATGGAGGAGGGGTTTTACGAGGTGGACGTACGTTCGCTCGCCGTCACCCGGCTTTACCCGGACGCGAATGGCGATGCCGGCGGCCATGCCGGGGCGCTGCTGCCGGGCTATCACGGCAAGGGCCTGTACTCCGGGCAGGGCCGGCTGGTGTACGCGAACAACGGCGAACTTTCCCGGGATGCCCAGACGCGTCCGGACATCGAGTCGGGCTGCCTCGCGGAATGGGACGGGACGAACTGGACCGTGGTCCGGCGCAACCAGTTCACCGACGTCTCCGGCCCCGGCGGCATCGCGGGCAACGCCCATGCCGCCACGGATCCGCTCTGGAGCATCGGCTGGGACCACCGTTCGCTGATCCTGATGCTCCGCGACGGCGGGCGCTGGCAGACGTTTCGCCTGCCGAAGTCGAGCCACTCCTACGACGGCGCGCACGGCTGGAACACCGAGTGGCCGCGCATCCGGGACATCGGCGAAAAGGATCTGCTGATGACGATGCACGGCCAGTTCTGGCGTTTCCCGAAGACCTTCTCCGCCGCAAACACGGCCGGCATCCGACCGCGCTCCAGCTACCTGAAGGTCGTGGGCGACTTCGCCCGTTGGCACGACCGGGTCGTCCTCGGCTGCGATGACACGGCGAAGAACGAGTTCCTGAACAAGCGTGCCGCCAAGGGCGCCCTTGCCGGACCGGGCCAGTCGCAGTCGAACCTCCAGTTCGTGGACCCCGCGCAGCTCGACCGCATCGGTCCGCCCCTGGGCCGCGGTGCGGTGTGGTGGAACGAGTCGGTGAAGGCGGGAGTTCCAAGCGATGCGTTCCTGTTCGCGGGCTTCGCCGAACGTGGCCTGCACCTGGCGCACGGCGAGGCGGCGCCCGTGACATTCACGCTGGAAACCGGCGACGCCCGCGGGCGCTGGAGAACCCTGCGATCCGTGACCGTGCCGGCCCACGGCGCGCAGTGGATCGCCTTCCGGCCATCCGATCCTGGCGAATGGATCCGGCTCACCACGGACCGCGACGCGGCCCTGGTGTCCGCCCAGTTCCAGTACTCGGCCGAGGATTCCCGTTCGGCTCAGGCGGACTCCGTGTTCGCGGGCGTGGCGCCGGCGGAGGCGACGGACTATTCCGGTGGCGTCATCCGCACCCGCGGCGACAATCTGCGAACCCTCGCCTTTGCGGCCACCTCGGTTCGAGGCGGCCGGGCCGTGGGCGAGGGCTTTTACGAACTTGGCGCCGACCTGAAGCTGGTGCGGCGGAACGATCCGGCCGCCCTCGCGTGGACCAAGGCGAACACGGCGGTTCCCGCCGGCGTGCTGCGCGTGGACGCCGCCAGCGTGGTCTTCACCGACGACCGTGGGAGACGCTGGCGCCTGCCCAAGGGAGCCGCTGCGTTGGCCGGAGACGCCGCGTTGCCCCTGCGCGTGGACCGCGAGGTCTGCACCGAGCGCGACCTCTTCCAGGCCATGGGCACCTTCTACGAACTCCCGGCGGAGAATGCCGGAGGCTTCGCCAAGGTGCGTCCCATCACGACGCACAACCGCCGCATCACCGACTATTGTTCGTATCGCGGCCTTCTCATCCTCTCCGGCGTCGCCACGGATGCACCGGCCGGAACTCCCCATGTCATCCGCTCCGAGGATGGTGCGGTCGCGTTGTGGGCCGGGGCGGTGGATGATCTGTGGCGCTTCGGCAAACCCCGCGGCCACGGCGGGCCGTGGATGGAAACCGCGGTGAAGGCGGGCGAACCGTCCGACCCGTATCTCATGACCGGCTACGACGAGAAGCGCCTCCGTTTGTCCCACGCAGAACGTGAGCCGGTGACCCTCCGCGTCGAGGTGGACCCCACCGGGAGCGGCGTTTGGCGGCCGTATCGGTCGTTTGCCGTGAAGCCGGGTGCGACCGTGAAGCACACCTTTCCGGAATCCTTCCACGCCTATTGGGTGCGGGTCGTCGCCGACCGCGACGGCCGCGCCACCGCGCAGTTGGAGTATCGCTGAGCGGCCAAGACTAGGGGGCTGCACACGTATCGCGGGAATTGCGGCATCCGTTGACCGAGGCACGCCCCGGCCTTGAGAGTCGAATCCCGATGAGAGTCCCCCTCCTGTTGCTTGCGGGAATCGCGGTCGGAGCCGCCCGCGTCCCGGCCGCTGGATCGACGAATCCGCCGCCCGTGGTCACGGCGATCCGCGCCGCCCGCTGGCTGCGGGTCGAGTCCGGCGAGGTGGTCTCGAACGCCGTGGTGCTGGTCTCGGAAGACCGGATCGTGGACGCCGGAGCCGCTGGGAAAGTGGTCGTGCCGGCCGACGCGAAGGTCATCGACCTCCCGCGTGGCACGCTGCTGCCCGGCCTCATCGACGGTCACACCCACCTGACCTTCGACGTCGAGCCGGGTTGGGAGAACGGGTCGGTCCGCGAGTCCGCCGCCGAGTCGGCCCTGCGCGGTGCGCGCAATGCGGCGGTCACGTTGCTTTCCGGCTTCACCACCGTCCGCAACCTCGGTGCCGAAGGCTTCGCGGACGTGGCCTTGGCGAAGGCCGTGGAGAAGGGCTGGGTCATCGGACCGCGGATCGTGCCCTGCGCCCATGTGCTGAGCCCGACCGGAGGTCCGGGGGACAACGACGGCTTCATTCCGGGCGTGGTCGAGCGGGGCTACCGCCAGGGAGTCGCGGACGGCGTGGAGGCGGCGGTTGCGGCGGTCCGTTACCAGATCAAGCACGGCGCGAAGGTCGTGAAGGTGATGGCCACCGCAGGGGTGATGTCCTTCGAGGGCACCGCGGGTGCCCAGCAGTTCTCCGAGGCGGAACTGCGGGCGATCTGCGAGGAAGCCCACCGACATGGCGTCCGGGTCGCGGCGCACGCGCACGGACCGGAGGGGATCGAGGCGGCGATCCGGGCCGGCGTGGACTCCGTCGAGCACGGTTCGCTGATGGGCGACGCCGGGATCACCCTGATGAAGGAGAAGGGGACCTGGCTCGTGCCGACCCTGGCCACCTGGTACTGGGACCAGTTCACCCCGGAGGACAGCTATCCGGCGGCGATGTGGAAGAAGATCCGCTCGATGGGTCGGCTCCGTGTGGATTTCCAGAAGAAGGCCATCGCGGCCGGCGTGAAGGTGGCGCTGGGCTCGGACGCGGGCACATATCCACACGGGAAGAACAACCTGGAGTTCTGGCAGCTCACGGAGTTCGGGCTGACGCCGCTGCAGGCAGTCCAGGCCGGCACCATCCGCGCGGCGGAGATGCTGGGGATGGAGAAGGAGATCGGTCGGGTCTCTCCCGGATTCCTCGCCGACCTGGTGGTGGTGGACGGCGATCCGGTGGCCGACATCCGGGCGATGGAACGCGTCGGCTTCGTGATGAAGGGCGGCGTGGTCTACACGAACGCGTGGAGACCGAAGTAGCTCGCACGTGTAGGAGACGACGTGAGGAGTCTCAAACAGCCGACAAGGATAGGCGGTAGACCGAGGTCCCGGAATTCCCGGGAAGTCCGTCTGCGATGGGCCGTGGATTCGGGCGGGGGTAGGCGTTCCGTAACCCTCGGCCGGGTCGGATGCGGTCAACCGCCGCCGCGTCTCCGAAGCCGGTTCCATCCCGCGCAGGCCGCGACGGCCACGATGGCGGTCCAAGTCGAGGACTCCGGCACGGCCGTCGCGCCCGAAAGGGTCAACGACCAGCTTTCCAGTCGCATCTGTCCGCCCAATTCGAGGTCCGCCACGTTCAGCCGCCACAGACCGTTTCCGTCCTGTCCGTGGAAGACCGCCAAGGACAAGGGCCGTTGGGTGTCGGCCGGCTGCACCCGGCCATCCGGTTGGAAGGCTCCGGCGAGGATCCCATCCAGCAGGGTCGCCCCGTGGATGTCCCCTCCCACGGCGTCGTCGGCGAGGGTCACATCCCAGCCGTTGTAGCCGTGGCCGATCGGATCCCCGAGGGAGATGCCCACGCCGTTGATCAGGTTCGCCGTCCGGAGCTCGGTGGATCCAGCCACGTCGAGCACCTGCGACAACGAGACGAACATCTCGCTGGCGAAACCGCCCACCCCGTCCACGCCGCGTAGCACCAGACCGACCTCGACTCTGGATACGGACCGGATCGACGAGTCGACAACCTCGATGTCGAAACCCACCGGTACCGGTTGGTCGTCGGCGAGCGTGTAGCCGATGGACTGGAAGCGTGACGCCTCGGAGACGAAGTCCGCCCAGGCGGAGCCGCTGACGAGCAGGGCCGCTCCCAGGGTTGGTGCGAATCGGGAGAACCGGGGACAGAAAGGGAAGGGCTTCATGGCTGGGATACGGCGCGGTAGAGGCGCATCGGGGAGGTGGTTGTGGGATCAACCTGACGGAAGACGCCGTTGGTTCCCGCGGTTGTCGAACCGGGAAGGTTGCTCCAGACGCGGGGAGGCAGGAGGTCGTCGGTGAACTGGACCCGGTAGGTCCGGTACGGCACGCCGATGAAGAGGATCTCGATCTCGGCTCCGGTGTGCCGGAGTCGCAGCGCGTTCGGGGCGGACTCGGGCTCGCCGGGAACGGAGAACCTCAGCCGGACGGTGCCGAATGCCCGGTGCGAGGAACCGGCTTGGCCGTCGGAGACGACATACCGGAACTCGTCGTCGCCGGGAGGACCCGCAGGCGGTTGGTACACCAGCCACGAACCGACCCGGGCGATTGACCCGCCGCGTTCGGTGGTGTTCGACCAGCCTTCGAGGATCAACCCGTAGCCCAACAGCGAGCGGTCGTCGGCCACGAGCGAGGCCAACGGGATCTTCACGGAACGGCCCGCCTGGAACTCCGCGACGTCCTCGGTCGGCGCGACCACCGATCTCAACGTGAGGACGTTCCAGAAGCCGGAGTGCAGGAGGAACCCGGACGTGGAGCGGGTCGACGTGCCCGCGACCGCCTGGCCCACGCTGCCCGAGAGGGCGAAGCAGGAACCGGAGGCCGAGGCGGAACCGTGGAAGGAGCCCCGCACGAGGCCGAACTCCGCGCGCAGACGCGAGGCGGCGGGCACCAGCGACAGGCCGACGCCGAGGGCGTAGGCGCAGGAACGGAATCGGGAGGTCTTCATCGCGGTGTTGGAACCTTCCGGATCAGGGACGTGCGGCGCCGGCGCGTTGGACGAGCTGCTCGACCAGGCCGCGGAGCGATTCGAGATCCCGGCGGAGAGCGCGGTTTTCGGCCTGTTCGATCTCCAGCGCCTCAGCCAGTTCACGGGTGCGGTGATGCAGGCCCTGGATCGCGGCCAGCGCGACCCCGTCTGCGTCGACCGTGGCGATCGAGCGGTCGGAGGCGCCGAGTCCAAACGCCGCGTGGAAGTCCTGTGCCATCGGGCCGAGGTGCGGCGTCGCCGACGGGTCGTTCGTGTAGTGCCAGGTCTGGACCGAAAGTGCGGCCACCTTCTCCAGCACCGCCGCGACGTCCACGTCGGCGAACCCGGCCTTCTTGTTCCGGTCGCTCAGGGTGACAAAGGAGGTCGCGGCGACATGCCCCGCATTCTCGATGGCGACGACCCAGTCCGTCGCGTTCCCGAAGCGGGCCAGGCGGCCGCTGTCCGCCGAGACATTCAGGGCGCCGTCGTTCGAGGTCCCGCGGCCGTTGATCCGGAGCGCCGGGCTCGCGTTCGAGTTGGTGCTCATGTTCTCGATGTGCACCACCGCCGACCGATAGTCCCCCGTCCGGCTCCCGACGAGGTTCGCAGCCCGGTTGCCTGCCGGCGCAGCCACGGAGAGGGTCCCTCCGGCGGTCAGTGCATTGCTGACAGTCAATGTCGCCGGGATGGTCACATCGCCCCCGAAGACGCTGTCGGCGTTCTGGTCCCATCGCAGGGCGAAGGTCTGTCCGAAGCGGGTCGATCCCAGGGCGCCACCGCTGTAGCCGTAGAGGACGGGGCCATCCACGGCCACACCGGCGAACGGACGTTGGGTCCCTCCGAACCAGCCGAGTCCGTGGTTGGTGTCCGAGCCGGCCCTCAGGAACAGGTCGTGGTCGGAAAGCCGCAGGTCGGAGGCAAGGACGGGGTTGCCGTCCAGGCGCGCCAGGTTGGCTCCGAGCCGAGCGTCGGGCACGGTGCCGGAGGCGAGTTGGGAGGCATTGAGGTCGGTCAGCAGGGATCCGGATCCCCTGAGGTCCGTGGCGTCGACAAATCCTCCGATGATGTGCTCCGCTTGGACTGAGTCGGCATAGACCCCCCCATTGGAAACCATGAGCGATCCTCTTGGCAGTCTTACGTCTCCATCCGACTCCCAAGAGAGCGCGATTTGTTGACCTTCCGAAGTCGAGCCCAAGGCGCCACCTTCGTTGCCGTAGAGCACCGGGCCGTCCACGGCGACCCCTGCGAAGGTGCGCGGGGCACCACCGAACCATCCGAGCCCGTGGGCCTTGTCGGTCCCACCTCGCAGGAGCAGGTCCTTGTCGGAGAGACGGATGTCGGAGGAGAACACGGGAAAGCCATCCAGGCGCGGGATGTTCGTCCCGATCCGTGCGTCGGGAAGGATGCCCGAGGTGATTTTGGCGCCATCCAGTCCCGGGATCCGGGAATCGGAAAGGGTGCCACTCACGATCTTTGACGCATCCAGGTCCGGGATTCGGGCCGCATTGAAGACGCCCGCAACGACCTTGGATGCATTCAGGTCCGGAACCCGGTCGGTATCGAAGATGCCGGTCGTGATCTTGGACGCGTCGAGGTCCGGGATCCGCGCTGAAGCGAAGACTCCGGAGCCGACGTTCGAAGCGACGAGGTTGGTGATCTCAGAACCGTCTCCCAGGAATCGTTGCGCACTGACCCCGCCCTGGAAGTTCGCAGTGCTATCGAGCCTTGCGAAGCGAGCCTCTCCATCCGATTCTGAGACGATGACTAGATGATCTCCGGCCAGTCCACCGGATATCGAGATCACTTTACCCTGTATGCTGGGCATCTGAAAATTACCCCATCCCACTACCTCGCCATTGCTTTTTAATGCAACACACCCACTCCTAAACGACTCAATTGCAACAACATTGCTCAAGCCGATAGGTACATTCAGGTGCGGTATAATTGGAATGAATTGGGAATTTATGTAGCGGGTCGCTCGAACGGTTCCGTCTGGCAAAAGGTATACAAAGGCCCCTGAATTCATTCTGCAGTCGACGATGTTTCGCTGGAACACGTTCGAAAAGCTTGGTTCTTCAAGGGTTCCGTGCGAATTATAGCCAACTCGAGCACCGGATCTGGAGATGATGATGTATTCCTCCATTGAAAAGGTTGCTATATTTGTATAGCTGTTTGATTGGAATCCCCAAGTCCGTAGGGTTCCGTCTCTGGTAAGTGCTCCTGATCTCCTGTAACCAGCCGCAATCTTCACGATGTTGGAAAGCCCCGATGGTATGTTACATTGACCTACACTGTTATCACCCCAGGCGAGGAGTTGGCCTTCCTTGTCCAAGGCCAAGATGTGATCGACACCCACTGCCACATCCACGATTCCGGTCTTGGTGGAGGCGATCGAAAGGAGGCCGTTTTGATCCGGACTTCCTGGAATCAGCCGACCATCTCGAGTCAAACCAACGATGACCTCGCCCACGGCCACCTTGGTGATTTCCCGTTCTGTGGTTGGGAATCCTAGGAAACTTGGGTAGTGAAAGTTTGAGATCACCTGAACCGACGCGGATCGGTTTCGGAGCCCTGCTGCGGCGATATTGGTCAGTCCAGCCCCGTTTCCAGTGAACACCCCTCCTGTGATCCGGCTCGCATCCAGTTCCGGCACCTGTGCGGCCGCCAGAACCCCGGTGACCTGGGATGCCGAAACCGTCCCGCTGAGGGCCGACGCCGTGGCGGCGGTCGTGGCCGTCGACGCGGACTGGGCGCTGATCGCGGTCGCTGCATGGATTGCATACGGCGTCGGGGACACCGGTTGGCGGGTCGGCAGCGTCTCGTACGCCAATGCGCCGTTGGTTCGGATCCCGATCTCAAGCCACCGGGCGGCTCCGTTGAACCGGGGGCCGAAGTCCAGGGTCGCCTGGAAGAGGCCGTTGGTGAGGGTCAGGGCCGCGGCGTCCACCACGGGTCCCTGCTGTTCGCCGGCGGTCGCCGCGTCCCAAAGTGTGAAACGCAGGTCGTACACCCCGTTTGCGGCGGAGGGGCCGTCGGTGAGTTGGCCTTGAAAGCCGAAAGCCGTGCCCTGGGCGGCTGCCCGCACAAGGCCCAGGGCGAGGGCGACGAGAAGTATCCAGTTCCGCGATCCAGACTTGGGGCGGAGGAAAAGTGGCCGGTGCATGACGTCCCCAGTCTTGGGGAACGCCGTGGACGAGTGTCATCGCCCTTAAGGAGGAGACCCAACGGGTCTACGATCGTCCATTCAGGTGATGTCGTTTCCGCCACGCCAGTATCGTGGCTCGGTTGTTCTGCCGGTTTCCGCCGAGCCTGTCCGCGTCGCCGGGGAAGACGACGGTGCGGCGGATCGGGACCGCGTCCGGGAGGCCGTCGTCCCGAGGCGGGATGGAAAGCGGCGCCTCCGGGGCTCCGCCCCTGAGCGGGCTGGAAGAGGGGACTGGAAAGCTTGGGAAGGAGAATCGTGACCTCGCCTGCTACGACGTGCGCGGGTAGGAGACGACGTGAGGAGGTGCCAACTTCGAGGAACGAGGAAGGCCGCAATCCGTGGGAACGGACTGCGGCCTTTGAGCGGGAAGTCCCGGACCGATCAGCGGCCCTTGGGGAGGGCGCCGCGGCCGGCGTAGACGGCGTTCTTGCCGAGCATCTGCTCGATGCGCAGGAGCTGGTTGTACTTGGCCGTGCGGTCGGTGCGGCTCAACGAACCGGTCTTGATCTGGCCGCAGTTCGTCGCCACCGCGATGTCGGCGATGGTGCTGTCCTCGGTCTCGCCGGAGCGGTGGGAGAGGACGGCGGTGTACTTGCTGTTCTGCGCCAGGCGGACGGCGTCCAGGGTCTCGGTGAGCGAGCCGATCTGGTTCACCTTCACCAGGATCGAGTTCGCGGTGCCGGTATCGATGCCCTTCTGGAGGAACTTCACGTTGGTGACGAACAGGTCGTCGCCGACGAGCTGGGTGGTCGCGCCGAGCTTGTCGGTCAGCTTCTTCCAGGTCTTCCAGTCGCCCTCGGCGCAGCCGTCCTCGATCGAGACGATCGGGTACTTCGCGCAGAGCTTGGCGTAGAACTCGACCATCTCGTCGCCGGAGAGCTTCTGGCCGCTGCTCTTCTTGAAGACGTAGGTCTCGTTGCCGGTGTAGAACTCGGAGGCGGCGACGTCGAGGGCCAGGAAGATGTCCTTGCCGAGCTTGTAGCCGGCGTCCTTGACGGCGGAGGCGATGGCGTCGAGGGCGGCCTCGGCGCTGTCGAGCTTCGGGGCGAAGCCACCTTCGTCACCGACGGCGGTGCTCAGGCCCTTCTTCTTCAGCACGGCCTTGAGGGCATGGAAGATCTCGGTGATGGCCTGGAGTCCCTCGGAGAAGGTCTCGAAGCCGTGCGGCATGACCATGAACTCCTGGAAGTCGATCGGGGCGTCCGAGTGGGCGCCGCCGTTGATGACGTTGGCCATGGGGACCGGGAGGACCTTGGCGTTCGGCCCACCGAGGTACTTGAAGAGCGGCTGGCCGAGGGTGGCGGCGGCGGCCTTCGCGTTGGCGAGGGAGACGGCGAGGATGGCGTTGGCGCCCAGCTTCGACTTGGTCTCGGTGCCGTCGAGCTCGAGCATCGTCTTGTCGACGGAGAGCTGGTCGAAGGCGTCCGCGCCGGCGAGGGCCGGGGCGATCTTGTCGGTGACGTTCTTGACCGCCTTGGTCACGCCCTTGCCGAGGTAGCGCTTCTTGTCGCCGTCGCGGAGCTCGATGGCCTCGTGTTCGCCGGTGCTGGCGCCCGAGGGGACGGCGGCGCGGCCGACGGCGCCGGAGTCGAGGAGGACGTCGACCTCGACGGTGGGATTGCCGCGGGAGTCGAGGATCTCGCGGGCCTGGATATCAACGATGTTGCTCATGTGCGTGGTTCAGGATTCGTACGGAAGCGGCGAGGGAAGCGCAGGGGACCCGGAGCGTCAAGGAAGGGCCGGGAGTCCGCGGTCGGGGATTGAGCCCCGCCCGGCGGCCCGTGTTCACTCCGGTCCATGACGACGCTCTTCATCGCCACCGGCAACGCGCACAAGGTGGAGGAGATCCGGCAGGTCCTCGGCGGATCGGTGACGGTGCTCTCGCAACGGGATGCGAACGTCCGGCTCGAAGTGGAGGAGACGGGCGCGACCTTCCGTGAGAACTCCGGGATCAAGGCGGTGACCTGGGCGGGTTACCTGGCGGCCGATGTCTGCAACCTGGGTGCGGACTACGTGCTGGCCGACGACTCGGGACTGGAAGTGGATGCCTTGGGCGGGGCGCCGGGAGTCCATTCGGCGCGGTTCGCGGCGTTGGACGACGGACGAAAGGGGAATTCCTCCGACGCCGAGAACAACGCGAAGCTGTTGCGGTTGCTGGCCGGAGTGCCGGTCGGGAAGCGGACTGCGCGATTCCGGTGCGTCCTGTCGCTGACGCCCATCCTTCCCGGCGAATCCCCGGCGGCGATGGCCGCGGCGACCGAGTTCTTCGACGGCACCTGCGAGGGGCGCCTGCTGGAAGTGCCGAATGGGGCCGGCGGTTTCGGCTACGACCCGTTGTTCATTCCGGACGGTTTTGACCGGACGTTCGCCGAGCTTGGACCGGAGGTGAAGAACCGGCTCAGCCATCGCGCCCGTGCGCTCGCGGCATTGATGGGTCGGTGGTTGGGCATGAAGGGCTGAAGCGGAAAAGATCCGGCCCGGTCGGGGTTCACCGTGCATCCACCTCTGCGCGCGGGTCCGGTGAATCCGTTGGCGGTGGTGGCACGCCGGCGACAACGGGGAGGCCCTCGGCAAGGGGCCGATCCAAAATTGCGGCGGAGGCGGCAACGACGCGCACGCAAGTCCGGGGGAGAGTGCCACCGAGGATCCCCAGGATCCGGCGTGCGATTGCCGCTGGGACTTCGCAGCCGACCGTGGGCGGCCGGGTCCATCTCCGATCGGGGCCGGGAACCGGAGAGGACCGAAGCCGGGCGGAGGGATGTGCCGCCGCCGTTCTTCTCTGAAGCGAGTGCGGATCACCCCGGCCGAGGCCCCGTCTGGCAGGGGAAATCCCCGTTCCGGAAGCCATCGGCTCCCGGCTTCCCGGATTCCCAGGCACCCCGTCCCGCGGGTGACGTGATGGATCTTCTTCGCATTAACCACTTGTCTTCCGGCGTTCCACCCGTATTTTAAAGGGCCTTTGCGGTCATGAAATCTGATATCCATCCGAAGAACTATCGCCTGATGATTTTCCGCGACTCGGCCTCGAGCCAGTCGTTCCTGACCCGCTCGTGTGCGAACACGAACCTCACGGCAACGTGGGAGGACGGTCAGGAGTATCCCCTGTACTTGATGGGCATCAGCGCGTTCACCCACCCCTTCTACACCGGCCAGCAGAAGTTCGTCGACACCGCCGGCCGTGTGGACAAATACCAGCAGCGTCTCGCCAAGACGCAGGCCGCCCAGGCCGCGATGGCGGAGGCCGCCTCGAAGAAGAAGAAGAAGTAGGCGCCACGTCGGAAACCGCCCGCCGGCCGTCCCGTACGGTCTGCGGGCGGTTTTTCTTTTCCTCGGACCGCCGTCGCCCAACCCCGTTTCCTTTTCGCCCAAGCCCTTGGACCTCCAGCCGTTCATCGAGAAGTTTCGCCGACGCTTCCAGGAGGTGGAAGCCCAGCTCGGTGCGCCCGACGCCTTCGCGAATCCCGCGCGCGGGCAGGAACTCACCCGCGAGCATTCGCGCCTCCGACAGTTGGTCGCCGACGGCGACGCCTGGCTCAAGGCGACCCGCGAGCTGACCGAGAACCAAGCCTTGATCGCGGCGGAACCGCCCGGTTCCGAGATGGCCCTGATGGCCGCCGAGGAGGGCCGGGATCTGGAGGCGCGGGTGGCCTCGCTGGGACTCGCCGTGCAGCTGGGCATCGTCCCGCCGGATCCCACGGATTCCCGCAACACCGTGCTCGAGATCCGCGCCGGTGCGGGCGGCGCCGAGAGCGCCCTCTTCGCCGCCGACCTCTTCCGCATGTACCAGCGGTACGCCGAGGACCGCGGATGGAAGGTCGAGCTGATGGATTCCAGCCCGTCCGACCTCGGTGGACTGAAGGAAGTCATCTGCCTGGTCACCGGCGAGGACGTCTACAAGCGCCTCAAGCACGAGTCCGGGGTCCATCGGGTCCAACGGGTGCCAGCCACCGAGGCCCAGGGGCGCATCCACACCAGCACCGTCACCGTGGCCGTGCTGCCCGAGGCCCAGGAGGTCGACGTGGTGATCAAGCCCGAGGACCTCGAGATCAACGTCTGCCGCGCCGGCGGGCACGGAGGGCAGGGTGTGAACACCACCGATTCCGCGGTCCGGGTCTTCCACAAGCCGTCGGGCATCGAGGTCCGCTGCCAGGACCAGCGTTCCCAGCAGAAGAACAAGGCGCAGGCGATGATGGTGCTCCGCTCGCGGTTGCTGGAGCGGAAGATGGCCGAGGAGAACGCCAAGTACGCCCAGGCCCGGAAGGACCAGGTCGGCTCGGGCGAACGGTCGGAGAAGATCCGCACCTACAATTTCCCCCAGAACCGGGTCACCGACCACCGGCTCGAACTCACCCTCTACAACCTCTCCGTCTTCATCGAAGGCGATCTGGAACCGATGCTCCGCCCCCTCGTGGAGTCCGAGCTCAAGTCCCGGCTCGCCGTACTGGAAGCCCAATCCCATGTCTGACATCCGCGCCCTGATCTTCGACTGCGACGGCACCATCGCCCATACCATGCCCCTCCACTGGCGGGCATGGAACGCCACCACCGTCCGCTACGGACTCGTGTTTCCGGAGGAGCGGTTCTACGCGCTGGGCGGCGTGCCGGCCCGGCAGATCCTCCGCCAGTTGTGCGCTGAGCAGGGGCGTCCCGAGCTGGATCCCCTGGCCATCGCCAAGGAGAAGGAGGGCGTCTACCTGGGCCTGCTCTCGGAAGTCACGCCGGTGGAGCCCGTGCTCGAGATCGCGCGCCGGAACCGCGGCAAGCTGCCCATGGGCATCGCCACCGGCGGTTCGCGCCCGGGCATCCCGACCGTGCTCCGGCACCTTGGCATCCTCGACTGGTTCGGTGCCGTGGTGACCAGCGAGGACGTCGTCAACCAGAAGCCGGCCCCGGACATCTTCCTCGAGGCCGCAAGGCAGCTCGGTGTCGAACCGCGTCACTGTCGCGCCTTCGAGGACACCGACCTCGGGATGCAGTCGATCGTTTCCGCCGGCATGGAAGCCGTGGACGTGCGGCTCATGCCCGACTATCCGGGGCGCCGCTGATCGGTTCAGGCCCCGGCCGGGTGCGGTGCCGCGTCCGTTCCCGGGGGCTCTTCGCTGACCGGTTGTCCTTCGACGACCACCACGATCCGGCGCAGTCCCGATCCCTGGATGCTGTATCCCGGGGCGATCGTGCCGCGGATCGGGGTTCCGGGGGACGGTTCCGAGCCGTCGGCCGCCTGATGGCGCTGTGGGTCGAACGGTTCCCCAGGTCGGGCTTCCAGGGCGACCAGCCCGATGCGTCGCACTGCGTCCAGGCAGGCGGCTCGGTAGGCGCCCAGCTGCTGGATCAGTTGGGGTTGACCGGAATTCACGGCGGCCTGGAAGAGGGCATGGCAGTGGTCCAACAGATGGAGGATCACCTGCACGACCTCCTGTTCCCCGCGGCGCAGCTTCTCGATCTCCAGACGCAATGCGCCCTTCTCGGCGTCGTTGGAACGGGCGAGGAACTCCGTGAACCCGCGCGCCTCGGCGGCGATCTGCTTCGCGATTTCCCCGGCGGTGCCCACCGTCTTTCCCGACGCGTCCTGGATCTGCTGCCATTGGGCGGTGGCGTTGGCGATCTGCTTGGCCACGGCGTCCAGCGAACCCAGCTGCTGGGCGGCCGATGCGAGATTGGACTGCTCCCAAAGCATCACTGCCGCCTCATGGTCCCGCAGGAAGGGCTGGATGAAGACCCAGGAACCCAATCCCAGCAAACCACCCACGGCGACCATCTCCTTCCAGGTCCAAACCGGGGCTGCATTCCAAGCCAGCCATCCCGCCGCGCCCACGAGGACGAGGTCGGCCAGCAGGAATGGCCATTTGGCGGTGCGCGGTGCTTCGGTCAACGACATGGCGAAACCGTAAGTCGATCCGATGGAACGTCGGAAGCGTCTTCTCGACGAACTCCATCCGATGAAAAGTGCAGAAAAAGTGAAATGGTGAAAATATTGCAGAATAAATGCAAAAACGTGGAAATGTCATAAAAAGTGAAATACCGTGCCGTTGAAGGTCAACTCCCAGCGGAGACGAGAACATGGCGACGAGAACCATCCTGATGGCGGACATCATCGGCAGCCGGCGGCGGTCGCCGGAGAAGCTGATGGAGCAGTTTTCCGGCGTCTGCGAGGCGGCCAATCGGGAGTTCCGCCCTCATTTGAAGTCCCCGATCACGATAACGCTCGGGGATGAGTTTCAATGCGTGGTCGGCAGTTGGGAGTCGGGCGTCGACCTGATCCTGTTCCTGGAAGAGGAGATGGTCCGCCGCGATCTGGCGTTTTCCCTGCGTTACGTCCTTTCGCAGGGGGACATCGGGACCCGGGTGAATCCGGAGGTGGCCTACGGGATGTTGGGTGAGGGGCTGACGCGGGCCCGGGAGACCTTGGAGTCCTCCAAACGATCCGATTCCCGATTCCGCTTCCTCGACGGTCCGGAGCCTTCCTGCGGGCTGCTCAACCGGCTGTTCGTGGTCTATGCGGCGTTGCGCGATGCCTGGCGGCCTGGGAAGGACCTGCCGTTGGTCGCCCACTTGATCAAGGATCCGGACTACCGGAGTGTCGCGGCCGCGGTCGGCAAGGACCCGTCGCAGATCTGGAAACGGAAACGGACCCTGGGGATCGTTCCGTACCTCGAGTTGCGGGAGGCCCTCTGTTCGGTCGCGCGGATGCCATGAAGATTCTCCTGATCCTCCTGCTGCTGGTCGTTTCCGAAATGGCGTTGGCCTTCCTGTTCGCGGCCGTCTCCCAGATCTTCTACAAGCGCCTGGGCCTCGACTTCCGCTCGGTCGCAAAGGGGGTGCTGGAGCGGACCTTCCTCGTGGTTGCGCTTCTCCTCGACTACCCACACGCCATGACGCTGTTCAGCGCGTTGAAGCTGGCGACGCGCCTGAGGCGGGAGGGGGCGGAGGAGCGCGGATTCAACGACTACTACCTCATGGGGAACCTCCTCTCGGTGCTCGCCGCAATGGGCTACGTGCTGCTGATCCGGAAGCTCCGCTGATCCGATCCGACGGAGCGGGGGAGGACCTCGCACAGAACGCCAGGGCCCCAGCGATGAGCCAGGGCTGCCGGCGAAATGGCCGCCGCCGCGAACTTCTTCGGTTGCCGCAGGGGTGAACCGGTCCAGTGTCCCGGGTTCGTCCACCTTGTCATGTCCCGTCCCACCCTCGCCATCCTCGGAACCGGCATCGCCGGACTCGGCTGCGCCCATTTCCTGCACCGGCGCTTCGACCTGACCCTGTTCGAACGCAATGCGCACACGGGCGGACACACGAACACCATCGACGTCGACGAATCCGGACGGCCGGTGCCCTTCGACACCGGGTTCATGGTCTTCAACCGGGTCACCTACCCGTACCTCTGCGCCCTGTTCGAGGAGCTGAAGGTGCCGGTCCAGCCCACCGACATGTCCTTCTCGGTGCAGCATGTCCCCTCGGACCTCGAGTTCGCCGGCTCGAGCGTGAACCACCTCTTCGCCCAGCGCCGCAACCTGTTCCGTCCGCGCCACTGGGCCTTGCTCTACCAGGTCAACCGCTTCAACGCCGAGGCCGTCCGCGCCCTCGACGAACCGCAATGGCAGGGGATGGACGTCGGCACCTACGTCGGGAAACGGGGCTATGGACGCGATTTCCTGGAGCACTACCTCGTGCCGATGAGCAGCGCCGTCTGGAGCACCCCTCCGGACCGCATGCTGGAGTTCCCGGCGATGACCCTCATCCGGTTCTTCCACAACCACGGGTTCCTCGGCCTGCACACGCAGCATCCCTGGTGGACCGTCACCCACGGTGCCCGAGAATATGTGCGCCGACTGGTCCCGCCATTCGCCGACCGCATCCGCAACGGACTCCCGGCGATCTCCGTGCGCCGCGTCGAGAACGGCACCGGCGCCGTCGTGACCACGGTCGACGGCCAAAGCACACGGTTCGACAAGGTCATCCTCGCCGCCCATGCGGACGAGAGCCTCCGCATGTTGGCCGACGCGGACGCGGACGAACGGCGCCTCCTCGGCGAGTTCCGCTACCAGACCAACCGGGCCACCGTGCACAGCGATCCCAAGGTCATGCCGAAGGCGAAACTGGCCTGGTCCGCGTGGAACTACCGGATGGCCACCGCGCCGGATGGAGCCGTGCGGCCCCAGACCGTCTACTGGATGAACCGGCTGCAGAACATGGACTGCAGGAAGGACTACTTCGTCTCCATCAACGGCGAACACGAGATCGACCCCGCCCGGGTCCATCGGAAGATCGACTACGAGCATCCTCTCTTCAGCCTGGGGGCGATCCGGGCGCAGTCGGAGTTGCCGCGCCTCAACCGCCGTTCCCCGGACCAGGCCGTGTACTTCGCGGGATCCTATTTCCGATACGGCTTCCATGAGGATGCCTTCGGTTCCGCCGTCGATCTCAGCCGGGTGATCCTTGGGGAACCGGTCTATCCGGGGATCGGGTGGCTGCCGGCGGCCTGAAGCGGCCGTCGGCCGTCGTCCATCGCGCGTTTGTCGGGATCGGTCCCGGGCGCTCCTTCTTGTCGGAGGGCTTCCCATTTGGAGGTTCCACCGTAGGCTTTCGCCATGCACCGCGGATCGCGCCCCTGGGACCGGAGGAATTTCCTCCGCGCCGGCCTGATCGGAACCACCGGCCTCGCCCTCGCCGACTCGGTCGAGCTGCCGTTCGAGTTCGGTACCCGGCCCTTGGTGAAGTATCCGCAGAAACGGCCGCTGATCCGTCTCACCACGCGTCCGCCCCAGCTGGAGACGCCGTTTGAGGTGTTCAACGAAAGCCTGCTGACGCCCAACGACGCCTTCTTCGTCCGGTACCACCTCGGCGGCTCGCCGCCGCCCGCGTCCGTCCTCGATCCGAAGACCTTCCGTCTCACCGTGGCCGGGACCGTCGGCAAGGAGCTGTCGCTTTCCCTCGAGGAACTCCGGAACGGCTTCGAGAACGTGGAGGTGGTGGCGGTGAACCAGTGTTCGGGCAACAGCCGCGGCCATTTCCAACCCCGTGTCCCGGGCGGCCAGTCGGGCCACGGTGCGATGGGATGTGCCCGTTGGCGCGGTGTCCGGCTGGCGGACGTTCTCAAGGCCGCGTCCCCGGCCGCGGGTTCGAGGCAGGTGCTGTTCGACGGCCTCGACCGGCCGCTCGTGCCGACCATCCCGGACTTCGTGAAGTCCCTGGAACTGGAGGAGGCGTTGGAGTCCGGCGGCCTGCTGGCCTGGGAGATGAACGGCGAGGCGTTGCCGTGGCTCAACGGCTATCCGCTGCGCCTCGTGCTTCCGGGCCACTACGGCACCTACTGGATCAAGCACCTGCACTCGATCCGGCTGGTGGACGCCGAGTTCAAGGGCTTCTGGATGAACCCGGCCTACCGCATCCCGGACGATCCCTGCGCCCATGTGGAACCCGGGACGGCGCCGAAGCGCACCGTGCCGATCCGGCGTTTCAACGTGCGCTCCTTCCTGACCAGCCTGACGTCCGGAGCCCGCGTGCCTTCCGGGAACGAAACCCTCCTGCGCGGCATCGCCTTCGACGGCGGCGCCGGGATCCGTGAGGTCCTGGTCTCGACGGACGACGGACGCAGCTGGTCCGGGGCCGCGCTGGGACGCGACCTCGGGCGGTTCGCCTTCCGCGAATGGACCTTGGCCTGGAAGCCGTCCGTGGCCGGCGCCACCGCGGTGAAGGTCCGAGCGGTGAACCGGCTCGGGGAAGGCCAGCCGATGGAGCCCCTCTGGAATCCCTCCGGGTACATGCGCAACGTCGTCGAACGCACCCCACTCGTCGTCCTATGAGCCCATCCCGTCGTCCGAAATCCTCCCCGACCGACGCCGTGGCGTGGTTGGCTGCGTTCCCCGTGGGCCTGGCCGTCGTGGCATTGGCCGCCGTCGGACCCGTGGCCGTGCCCGAGGAACCGCCGCGCAATCCCCACGCGGCGGACGCCTGGACGTTGCCGGCCGGCGAGCCGGTGTTCCCGGCCGACGAGGACGCCATGCCGTTGCGCCGCCACTGCCAGCTTTGCCATTCCTCGGACTACATCTCCACCCAGCCCCGGCTGTCCCGCAAGGCCTGGGAGGCGAACGTCGAGAAGATGCGCTCGAAGTACGGCGCCCCCATCCCGACCAACGCCGTCCCGGCCATCGTGGAGTACCTGGTGAGGAACCACGGCACGCCATGAGGCTTCCCCGCGTCCGTCGATCCCGATGACCTTCCTCGCCCCGGCCGCGTTCCTCTTCGCCCTGGCCCTGCCGGTGGTGCTGGCGATGTACCTGCTCAAGCGCAGGAGGACGTCCCGGGTGGTTCCGAGCCTCCGGGTGTGGGAACGCTTCCTCGCCGAGAGCCGCGCCAACAGTCCGTTCCAGAAGCTCCGTCGACAGCTGCTGCTCCTGCTCCAGCTGCTGTTCGTCGCCCTCCTCGTGTTCGCCCTCGCACGGCCGCGGCTCCAGGGGTGGGTCCGCAAATCGGGCCTCCGGATACTGGTCCTCGACGCCAGCGCCTCGATGCAGAGCACCGACGAGAAGCCATCCCGCTTCGCACGGGCCCGCGCGGAGGCGATGGCCTTCGTCGACGCGCTGCCTTCGTCCGACGTACAGGCGGTGGTCCTCGTCGCCGGGGCCTCCACCGAAGTGCGCCAGGCCGCCACCTCGGATCCCGCCGCCCTGCGCCGCGCGCTCGAAGGGGCGTCGGCCGACGATTCGCCGAACCGGCTGACCGACGCCCTGGCGATCGCCGAGACATTGGTCCGCAATGTGAGGGACGCCGAGGTGCACCTGTTCAGCGACGGTGCCGTGGGCGGCCTTGAGGCGTTCGCCACCCGGGACCTTCCGCTCGTCTACCACCGTGTCGGACAACGCGTCCGCAACGTCGGGATCGTCCGCATGGAGGTGCGTTCCGATCCCGAGGATTCCCGTCGCCGCTCCGTCTTCGCCGTGGTGCGCAACCCGGGGCCGGAGTCCATCGCCGGCGTGGCGGACCTGCTCCTCGACGGAGCCGTGCTCGAATCGCGCCCGTTCGACATCGCGTCGACCAACGCGCTCGCCCTGTCCTTCGGCCTGCTTCAGGAGCGCGATGCCGTGGTCTCGGTGAGGCTGGCGGTCGAGGACGACCTCGCCGTGGACAACGAGGTCCGCTGGGTCAGCCGTCTGCCGCAGCCGGTGAAGGTCCGGTTGGTCACGCAGGGAAACCGTTTCCTCGAGAAGGCCCTGCGCGCGGCCGGTCCCCGGGTCCGGCTCGAGGTGGTTCCCGACATCGTGCCCGGCATGGAGGACGTCTCGGTCACGGTGTTGGACGACGTGTTGCCGCGCCTCTGGCCGAAATCCGGCGGGGTGCTCGCGATCCATGCGGTTCCACCGGCGTGGTTCCCGGCCGGCTCGACTCCATTGGAATCCCCGGCCGTCATCGACTGGCGGGGCACCCATCCGCTCCTGCGTTTCGTCGGATTCGACACGGTCCAGGTCGCCCGGGCCGAATCGGTCGCCACGCCGCCGTGGGCGGAATCCCTGGTCGACTCGCAACGGTCCTCCCTGTTGATGGCCGGCGAGGTCGGCGGCAACCGCGTCGCGTGGGTCGGCTTCGACCTGCTTCAGAGCACCTGGCCCCTGCGGGTCGGATTCCCGATCTTCGTGGCCAACGCCGTGGAATGGCTCGATCCGGAGACACGGCGCGACGCCGGACTCCAGATCCGGCCCGGAGACGCCTTCCGTTGGCCGATCGAAAACCCGGGGACGACGGCCCGGATCGTCCTGCCCGACCGGTCGTCGGAGTCCGTGCCGCTGGGAAACGGCGCGACCGAGCTGGTCTTCGCCGGGACGGGACGACAGGGACTCTACCGGTTCGAATCCGGCACCAATGTGGTCACCTTCGCCGCCAACCTCCTCGACCCGCAGGAGACCGACTCAAGGCCCGCGGAATCCCTCGACCTCGGAAAGCGGGGCCGGGTGGAGGCGGCGGAAGAGGTCCGAGGCGGACAGGAACTCTGGCGCTGGTTCGGGGTGTCCGCCCTGGTCCTGCTGATGCTCGAGTGGTGGTGGTTCCACAGGAGGACGTGAGGGGGGCCGGGTTGAAGGGTTGAACGGTGAAGGGTTGAAAGGTGAAGGGTTGAAGGGTTGAAGGGTTGAAGGGTTGAAGGGGGAAGGGCTGAAGGGACAAGTGACAGGGGGAGTAGGTCAGAGGAACGGGAGAAGCGGGGGAGGCCAGCTGCAACTGGCAACAGCCAACGGACCACTGGCAACGGACCAACAGCAACTCAGACGTACAATTCCCTGCGGAGCTCGTAGGCCACCACCGACATCGAGCCGTAGCGGCGGTCGGGATCCTGTTCGAGGCACTTCAGGATGATCCGCTCGAGTCCCGCCGGGATGTCCGGGTTCAGTGCGCGTGGGGTCTGGAATCCGGCCCGGTCCCGCTGGCCGCGGTACACGTCGTCGGCGCTCTCGCCCGGGAACGGCTTGCGGTAGGTGAGCAATTCGAACGCGCTCACCCCAAAGGCCCAGACGTCGGCCCGGTGGTCCACCGGTTCACGGCCGAGCTGTTCGGGGGACATGTAGTGCGGGGTGCCCGGGTTCTTGTCCAGTTTGCGGGGCGGATTCGGGATCGGCTGGGCGAGGTCGAAGTCGATCAGGCGCAGGCTGCCGTTCCGGGTCAACAGCACGTTCTCCGGCTTGAAGTCGAGGTGCATGAACCCGCGGTCGTGGACCACCTCAAGGGACTCGGCCATGTCGATCAGCACCTGGGCGATGCCCTCGGACAACACCGGGTCGTTGGCGGCCATCCGCAGCTTCAGGTTCTCGCCCTCCACGTACTCCAGCACCAACGCCAGTTCGCCGCCGATCTTGCCGTGCTCGATGTAGCCGATGATGTGGCGTCCGTCCTGGCAGGCCTTCAACGTCTCGCAGCCGGTCAGGAATCGCCGACGCTCGGTGAAGGCGAACGTCGAGTTGTTGAGCATCAGCCGCACCGCCACCGCCTTGCCCGTGGTGTCGGTCCCCAGCCAGATCTCGGACATGCCTCCGGCGTTGATCTCCTCGTGGAGCGTGTAGGGGCCGAGTTGGGTTCCGTGGCGGGACATGGAGCTGAAATCGCGGCGGTGAGCTAACAGAAAGGGCCGGCTCCTCCAAACGAAAGTTCCGGGGAACGTCGCTTTGGCGGGTTTCCGCCGGGTCCGTTCCGGGGCATTCTCCCCGACGTGAACCGCAGGTCCCTCCTGAATCGCCTCGCCCGTTCCCTCGAGGACGGCGAACTCAGCTTCACCCCGGAAGCCATCCGCTCCCATTCCGGCGACAAGTGGTTCGCCAGCCACCCTCCCGAGGCGGTGGCCCTTCCGCGCTCCGTCGAGTCGGTCTCCCGGATCCTCACCTTCGCCCACCGCCACCGCATCCCCGTCACCCCACGCGGCGCGGGACACGGCTATGTCGGCGGCTGCGTGCCGGTCCAGGGCGGCATCGCGCTCTCGGTCGCCGGCATGGACCGGATCCTGGACATCAGCGCCGCCGACTTCACCGCGACCGTCCAGCCCGGCGTCATCACCGCGCGCCTCCAGGAAGCGGTCGAACGGAAGGGCTTGTACTACCCGCCGGATCCCGCGAGCCGGGCCGACTGCTCGATCGGTGGCAACGTGGCGACCAACGCCGGCGGGCCGCGGTGCCTCAAGTACGGCGTGACCCGCGACTACGTGCTCGGCCTGGAGGTGGTGCTCGCCGACGGCGGCCGCGTCCGGCTCGGCGGAAGGACACACAAGAACAAGACCGGATTCGACCTGCACCGCCTCTTCGTGGGCAGCGAGGGGATGCTGGGCGTGGTGACGGAGGCGACACTGAAGCTCATCCCGTTGCCGCAGTACCGCGCCTGCCTCGGCATGGGCTTCCGCGACATGGCCACGGCCACCCGGGTGCTGAAGGCGATCTTCCGCGCCGGCTTCCTTCCCAGCGCCCTCGAGCTGGCCGACGGCTTCACCATCGAGGCGGCCCGCAAACGCACCGGCTCCGACCTGTTGAAGGGCGCCGGGGCCCTGATGATCGTCGAGCTGGACGGCCATGAGCGGAGCGTGCGTCGGGAGATCGCGGACCTCGGCCGGCTGCTGGGGCCGTTCCAACCCACGTTCTGCCAGAAGGGCCTCGGTCCGGAGGGCTGCGAGCGCTTCTGGCAACTGCGGCGGGAGTTCAGCTACTCGCTGCGGGACACCGGACTCACCAAGCTCAACGAGGACGTCGTCGTCCCGCGTGGCCAACTCGGGGCGCTGTTCCGGCTCGGGGCCTCCATCCAGAAGCGTCACGGAATCCGCGTCGCCTGCTTCGGCCACGCCGGCGACGGGAACATCCACGTGAACCTCATGGTGGACGACACGCGTCCCGAACAGCGGGCCGCCTGCGATGCCGCGTTGGACGAGCTTTTCCGCGGCGTCGTCGCGCTTGGCGGGAGCGTCACCGGCGAACATGGCATCGGCCTCGCGAAGAAGCCCTGGTGGCCGATCGCCGTGAGCCCCGAGTCCGACGCCCTCCACCGCCGGATCAAGGCTGCCTTGGACCCGCACGGGATCCTGAACCCGGGCAAGTTCCTCGGCTGAGCCGGGACCAATCAATGGGGGACAAAGTGGACCTCACGCCAACGCGCCAGGACGCCGACGGGGGATGGGATTCCGGGGCGGATCGCCGCCTCCGTTGGAGTCTCCGCGGTTGGGTTCCGGTTCGATTGCGGCTGCGCGCCATGGCGTGAGGGGCCCTTCTGAAGGGACCCGGTGAAACTGAACCGGCCGGCCCCGTTTCCAGGGCCGGCCGGTCGTGTCCCCACACGGACCTACTCCACCACCTCGCGGAGGCGGAAGAAGCGGGTCCCAGAGCCGTCGATGGAACCGGCGTCCAGTTCCACGGAAAGTCCGGTCATGCGCACCGGTCCGCCGATGCCCTTCCAGTCGGGCTCGGTCAGGCTGGAGGTCTGCTCCAGCCGGACACGCCGGCCGACCGGCGCCTGGACGCGGACCTTGAGGCCCGAGTCGGTGCTCCGGATGTCGTCGATTCCGAATCGGCTGGAGGGTGACCGGGGATCCGCGCCGCTGCGGAACTCCTGCACCGCGCTCAGGCCGTCGCCGTCGAGGTCCGCGGCCGCGTCGGCCGGGTTCGTCGGGTTCAACCCGTTCTGGATCTCCCAACCGTCGGGCAACCCGTCCCGGTCGAGGTCGCTGGCCGCCTCGTCGGGGTTGCCGCCGATGTGCCAGGCCGAGCCGAGCGTCGGCGGGTTGGTCCCGCTGGCGGGCGTGAACACGAGGAATGAACCGAGGTCCAGCTGGCCGACTTCCAGCTCGGTCGGATTGTAGTCCGCCACGACCGCCTCGAAGCGTGCGGGCTGGTCTTCGGTCGCCTGGGTCCAGAGCTCCAGACGGATCCCGGCGAGCGCCCGGGCTTCAACCCCGCCGTTCCTCACGGTGCGGCCGCCCACGAAGATGATCCCCGCGTCGGTGAGCCGGCTGCCCACGTTGGCGGCCACGTAGAGGCTGTCGTTCACGATCCGGACACGGTCGAGCGTCCGGATGCGGGTCGGATCCGGGTTGATCCGGTCCACCACGCGCAGCTGGTACTGGACGCAGCCGCCTCCCTGGCAGACACGGAACCAGTCGCGGGGCAGTCCCGGGCAGTCCCGAAGCTGTGTGCAGGAGGCGAGACTCCCGATGTTGCCGGCCGGACAGGTGTCCTCCGCGTCGGGAATGCCGTCGTTGTCGTCGTCGAGGTCCTCGCAGTTCCGCCGTCCGTCGCCGTCCGTGTCGTCACCCTCGAAGCCCGTGATGTCCCCGCCGCCGCTCTGGCACACCGGACCGACGTAGCGTCCGATGACCGTCTGGGACGAGAACTCGTGCTGGTCGACGTGGTTGAGGCAGCCGTCGCCGTCGAGGTCGGCGTCGCAGACGTCGCCGATGCCGTCGAGGTCCATGTCCTCCTGGCGGCCGTTGGCCGTGGTACGGCAGTTGTCACAGGTGTCGCCGACGCCGTCGCGGTCGGCGTCCTCCTGCTTCGGGTTCGCCCGGAAGCGGCAGTTGTCGTAGCGGTCGGGGACGCCGTCACGGTCCACGTCGGCCGGTGAGCCGACGCCGACGTCGTTCCAGGAGCTTTCCACGAGCACGGCGTCCCAGTTCTGGAAGCCATGGGTCCCGCGCTGCGCCCATTCACGGGCGAGGGAGGCCTCACGGGTGCGGGCGTCCAGGAAGCCCGAGCTGGAGGTCAGCGTGCGCATGGCGTCGAACTTCAGGCGCAGGATCTTCTGCACCGACATCGGCTGGACGGTCGCGCCGGAGACGATCCGCGAGGTCCGGGCGAGGATGTAGGCCGCGAAGTTCGGGATGCCGGAGTTCGCATGCACGTTGCCGTAGTCGTTGGCCATGGTGTCCGAGCCGTCGCCGGGATCGAACTGGCCGAGAAACCGGATGGCTTCGTTGGGGATGTCACGCACGGCGCCGACGGTTCCGACCCGGTTCTCGCCCAGGGTCCAGTTGACGTCCCCGGCCTGGTGGTCGGCGAACAGGGCCATGACGTCGGCGTAGCTCTCGTTGAGCGCGCCGGACTGCATGAAGTAGCGCAGCCTGCTGCTCGAGCCGATCACGCCGTGGGCCAGCTCGTGGACCATGACCTCGTAGTCGACCCATCCGTCGCGGAAGGAGATCGTCCGGCAGGCGCCGCTCCACTGGGCGTTGTCCACCGCGCTGTGGGCGTAGACCTTCATCTCGGAAGGCCCGTTGTCGTAGGAGCGCCAGCCGAAGTTCCGGTTGAAGAAGGCGTACGCCTGCCGCGCCACGTTCCAGGTCGCGACCATGTTGACGTCGCCCTGGTAGGCCTGGACCAGGCCGTCCTGCGTGCCGGCGAGGAGCACGTTCGTCGAGCCGTAGCACACGGGCTGGTTGGTCGGCGTGCTGGGTGTGAAGAGGTTCCGTGCGTCGCGGAGCCTCATGTTCATCCCGTCGAGCGGGTTGTTGACCGAATGCTCCAGGGCGTTGCGGAACACCACCGCGCCGGTGCGGGCGTCGAGCAGCAGCTCCTCCGGGGCGCCGTCGAGTCGGACCCGCCAGACCAGTCGGGGATCCGGAGCGGCTTCCACCAGCAGGCTGCGGTCGAAGATCGCCAGCTCGATCTCGCCGTCCTCGAGCGTCGCGCCGTTCGTCACCGAGGCCCGGGCGAGGTCGACCGCCGCCTCGGAGGTGAGGACGGGGTCGATGTCGAATCCGGCGGCGGCGAGATCCTCGGTCGGGAGCAGTCCGCCGACGGCGTCGACGACGTCCTCACCGGAGACGAGCACCGAGAGCGAGGAATCGAGGACGCGCAATCCGCGGTACACGTGCTCGAAGCGGACGGCCCGGAGGGTCGGATCGGCGTCGGGCTCGGGGGCTTCCGCGACCAGTTCGGTCTCGGGCGACTGGATCCGGAACGCGGCCCGGTGGCGGCGCACGAGGTTTGCAGCCCGTTCCTCGGCGCTGGCGCCCGGCAGGCGGAAGCGTCCGCTCAGGACGTTGGGATGTCCGCTTCGCAGGACCAGTTCAGCCGGGGTGGTCGAGGCACTCCGCAGTTCCTCGAGCGCCGTCATCAGGGGATCGGTGTCCGGGGAGTTGGGCACGTAGCAGACCCCGGCCGGGAGGACGTCGCGGCCGTTCGGCGAATCGGCGACGACGTCGTAGGGGCCGAGCGGGTCGGCGGCCGGCAGCGGCGGGATTTCGCCGACGATCTCGGTTCCCGCCTCGTTGACCACGGGATTGAGGAGTTCGGACGAGGCCGCATCGCCGGAGGGGAATGCGATCCGTATGCGGGTGTCGGCGGTCAGGTTGGTGCCGACCACGGACACCCGGATGCCGCCCACGGCGAACACGGCCCGCGGGGTGACGAAGTAGAGGCGGGGCAGGGCGCCTCCGGTGCATGCGGCGGCGCGTTCCGCGACGACGACACCGCAGCGGCGGACCTGGAGCGTGTGCGATCCGGCGGGGAGCGCCGGCGCCGTCCCGCGGAGCTCGCCGGGACCGACCAGGACGAGGTCGTCCACCGGGACGCCATCCAGGAGGACCTCGTCGGAGCCTGTGAAGCCGCTGCCGAGGACGGTGAGCGGTGTTCCGCCGGCGACCGCGATGGCGGACGGATTCACGGCGGCGATTTCCGGTGCGGGGAAGCGGAGGCGCATCGGGACCACCTGCTCGAAGGTGCGCCCGATGCGGAGCCCATCGGCGATGAAGGCACCGGTCGCGTACAGGCCGACCTGCTGGACCGATCCGAGGTCGAAACCGGAAAGCTCGATGCCATCCGCCGGCTCGGGTGCCCCGGGGGCGGGATTCACGTGGAGCACGAAGCGGTCGGCGCCGGCGCGGAACTCGCACCGCACCACGAGCAGCGTGGGGCTGCCGGATTCGGGGCCGGGGGCCGCGGAGGCGGTTTGGTCGGCACCGCCACGCCGTTCCAGCACCCAACGCCCAAGGGCGCCGTCACCGGGCTTGCCCACGAACAGGTCGTCGCCGTTGGAACCGTTCAGCGTGAGGCCGAAGAAGCCGTTGAAGACACCCTGTCCCAGGACACCGTCGGGCTGCAGGACCAGTGAGACGTACGCCGTGGTGCCATCGGAGCCGAGCGGTGCGGCCAAGGTCCGGACCCGTCCACCCAGCTCCTGCCTCGCCGAGGCCCGCAACGCCCCGCCGGAGCGGGCGAGCGTCTCGGGTGCGACGGAGTTCGTCTGGTGGCTGAAGTCGACGCCCCCTTCGGCTCCGACGTTGAATCCGCCGGTGGTCCAGGAGCCGTTGAAACCGATGCCACCGCCGTCCTGTTCCGCGAAGGGCTCGTCGGCCAGCAGGTCCGCGGGGTCGGTGGCCTGGTCGCGCACCGTCACCTGGAACGTGGCGACGCTCCGGTTCCCTGCGGCGTCCTCGGCCGTGGCGGTCACCTGGGTCGTTCCGAAGGGGAAGAGGCCCCCGGACGCCGGTTCGAAGCGGACGACGGCGGGGCCGCTGCAGCGGTCCTCCGCGGAGCCCGCGAAGTTCACGAACGCGCCGCAGGGCTGGTCGGCGACGACCGAGAGGTTGGGCAGCGGGGCGATCACGGGCGGTTCCGGATCCGCCCCGAGTTCCAGGACGGTCGAGGCGGTCGCGCCGAGTTCGTCTTCGGCCAGCACCACGAGGCTGCGAGCCCCGGCGGGAATCGCGATTTCGGCAGCCCGCTCCGTCCCAGTGCCGCAATCCGCGCAGATTTCCACAGGCGCGGCGTCGTCGATGCGGTAGCTCAGTCGGCCGATCCGCTGGCCACAGGTCCCAAGCTTCACGCGCAGCGTCGCGGTGGTCCCGGCGGCGCAGGTGGGCAGGGTGGCCTCGAGCCGCAGGCAGGCTTCCACGCAGACGCGTTCGCGGGCTCGGACCCGGACCGGGATGGGCAGCAGCTCGGTGGAGGCGTCGGATCCGTCGGGGGCGATCGAGTTCACCGCCGGTTCCAGGATGTAGTCGCCCTCGGGCAGGGCCATCGTCACGACGTCCTCCAGGGCCGCGTCCGCGCGGGAGATACGGGGGCCGTAGGAATCCTCCACGGTGACCCGGTACGATCGGGTTTGCCCACCGAAGCCAGGGCCCGGAAGGGCGGTGCCGTTCCCCGTCACGCGCGCCAGGTAGAAACGGTCCGTCCGGGAGCGGAACCGCACGCACACCTCGCCGAATCCGTACTCGACGTCACCTGCCGTCTGGGAGGCGGGTTGGACCGAGACGTCCGGGGCCTCCGGCTCCGCGATCACGATGCGTTCGGTCACCGCGGCGCGGCCGGGGCCGTCGGCGACCCGGAAGCTCAGAACCAGTTCATCGCGCTTCCAGAGTCCGCCGCTGCGCCTCAGGCCGCCCAGGGGCAGGTCATATCGTCCGACCCACGCGGACGCGGCCTCGTCGAAGGCTCCGTCGATGCCCGAGGAGACCCGGCCGCCGGCGGTCGAGTACGGGTCGCCGGGCCGGACCCGGGGCACTCCGTGCGCCGTGAGGTAGGTGGTGTGGATGCCGTTGGCCTCGACTCCGTTCGGGATCCCCTCCGGACTGCTGCCGAACTCGCCGGCCTGGATGAGTCCCCGAAGGACCGACCGGGAATCGGGCGTCTCCACCGGACCGACCAGACGCACCGCGCCGGCGAGGTGTCCGGGATCGATCACGAAGGTGTCCCCGAGGTCCACCCGTTCACCCGGGGCCAGGGACACCCCGGGATTCCCACCCTCGCCGAGGGCGGGCGTGACCACGTGGGTGAAGTGGGCGTTGGTCCGGATGTGGAACTCGGCCTGGATCCGCCACGGAACCGCGTCAGGCCCCATCCCTGTGGGGACGAGGCGGGCGAGATCGAAGTCGCCGCTGGCGGGAGCCAAGAGGTTGTCGCCGGCCAACAGGGCGTAACGGCGGTTCTCGGAAGGACCGGTGGCCAACACCGCGGTCCTGCCCCGCAGGGGACTGAAGCCGGTCGGTCCGGTCGACCATTCGAACTCCCCGAGGATGTCCGCGGTTCCACGGATGCTTCCCAGCTGCCCCGAGCCGGGGAGGGTCACCCTCACCTCGCCGATGCCGTCGCACGGCACGGTCGTGGTGAGCCGCACGGAGTCGGTGATCTCATCGGAGTAGACGTCGCTTCCGCGGCGGATCGAGAGGACGACCGTCGCCTCGACGCCGCCCGGCACCAGGATCCGGCGGCGGGTGCTGCCGGGAACCGTCGAATGCACGATTCCCCGCTGGCCGCTCGCGTCGAACACCCCGCCGCTCGCGTCGTCGACGGCGATCGCGTTGCCGTCCGCGTCGACGAAGACGAGTTCAAGCACGCCCACGCATTCCTCGACGTCCACCACCACGGGTTCGGTGCCGCGGACCAGCGGGGGTGTGGAACCACCCGACAGGAAGTAGCCGGCCCGGTCCTGGTCGGTGTAGAGGATGAAGGAGATCCCGTACGCGATCGCGGAGGCCTCGTCGGTGCCGGCCTGTGCGAGGATCTGGTAGCGGTTCTCGAGGAGGTTCGTGGCCGGCCGGGATCCGCTGGAGCGCAGTCCGGCCCGCGGTGCCAGGCTGTCGGCGACGGCGACCACGGAGGCCATCCCGAGGCGGCCGGGTTCGTCGAGGATGCGGAGCACCGCGGGGTCGGCGTTGCGGAAGCGGACGCGTCCCTCGATGGGGCGTGTCTGGAGATCGGCATCCGCGGCGGAAATCCGGGGAAGGAGCAGCAGGGCCAGGAGTAGGACAAACGGTTTCACGCCGCTGTTCAGCAACGTCCGTCCGCCTGGGTTACAGGGAATCCGAACGGAATCTGAGACGGAGAACTTCCATGGGCGCGAAGTGGCATCTCATCCGAGGAACCGGCTCCGACCTTTCGGTGTGTTCCCGTGCCCTCAACCGTCCTGAGTTGCGTCGTCCTTCCGCCGTCCGGGAGAAGGGATACGCGGAGGTACGGAGGCCGCGTGGAGTGGGCCGACGGTCTCTTCAACCTCCCACGGATCGGGCGCCGCATTCCTGCGGCTCAGGGCGCCGAAAGAAGACGCACGCCGGACGCGGTCTGCACCGCCAGATGTCGTCCGTCCGGGGAGAAGCGCAGCCAGTGCTCGGCATCCGGCATGGGCAGCGTGGCCACCTCGCGGAACGTCGACATGTCCCAGAGCCGGACTCCGGTGCCGGTCTCGAGGGAGGCGAGGATGCGTCCGTCCGGCGAATAGGCGACCGCATCCACGGAGGTCCGGTGCCCCTTCAACAGCGCCACCGGTTCCAATCCGGGTACCCGCCAAAGCCCGATGGTGGCGTCCACGCTCGCCGTGGCGAGGATCCGGGAGTCCGGCGAGAACACGGCGGAACGCACCTGGTCGAGGTGTCGGTCCAGTTGCCGCGGCTCACCGCCGCCAATCGGGACCAGCCAAGCCCCGTGTTCCTCCGCGGCGAGCGCCAGCCACCGGTTGTCCGCGCTGAAGGAGGCCTCGGCGACCAAGGTGGCGGGAATCCGTGTCCGATGCCGGATGCGGCCATCGCGGGTGTCCCAGACCTTCACCCCGCCTTCCGCGTCGACGGCGGCGAAGTGGCGCAGGTCCTGGGAGACCGCCGCCTGCAGGAAGTTCGGCGGCGTGGAGCCGACGGTCTCCAGTTCGAGGATGCGGCTGGTGGCGCCGGCGATCCCACCGGGGATCCATGCGAGAAGCCCGGGCCGTTCCTGGACCAGCCAGTCGCCGTTCCTCCCGATGGCGAGCGGCGTCCCATGGGGTCCGGCGGAAGCGGTTGTCGGTTCGGAGAGGGATTGGATGCGGCTACCCGGGTCGGCTCCGGTTCCGGGAAGCGTCACCAGCAGACTTCCGTCTTCGGAGAAGACCGGCCGCAACGGACTTCGATGCGGCAGCGTCAGGTCGGCCCGGGGCGGTGCGGACGGCCAGCGGAACACGGCCCGGTCCTTGCCGCCGCTGGCGATCTGTCGGCCATCCGGACTGAAGGCCACGCACCACACCTCGCCGCCATGTCCGCGGGCGACTCCGAGGGATTCCCCGCTGCCGGCGTCCCACCAGCGGAGGGTCTGGTCGGAGGACGACGTGACGAGCCGCAATCCGTCCGGGCTGAACGCGGCCTTCCAGGTTGAGAGCGTGTGGCCCGAGAGCAGTCGGGGAGTGTCAGAAGCTTCCCCGAGGTTCCAGAGCCGCACTTCGGGACGCCAGCCGGTGGCCACGAGCCGGTTGCCGTCCGGGGAGAATTCCAGTGACCAGAGCCTTCCCTGCGACTCCAGCGAGCGGATCGTGGAACCGTCGCGGCCGTCGAGGATGTGGATCACCGTGATGGCGTCGCTCACGGCGACACGGCTTCCGTCGCGGCTCACGGCCACCGTCCGGGAGTCGGGAAGCCTCCTGGCCGGGGCGCCGGATCCGGGATGCCGGAGCCAGGTGGGTCCGGCCGGGGTCGAGCCCCACGGGAACGGGTTGCCTTCGCAGGTCACCCACGTCGAGGCGTCCGTGGACATCGCCGCGGAGTAGCCGGACACTTCCGAAACCACGCGGCCCTCGTCGGCGTTCCAGGTGCGGATCCGACCGTCGACGTGGGCGGCGAGGAACCGGATGCCGTCCGGGAACCAGGCCAGGCTGCGGGCGCCATTGGTGCCGAGGGACCGCGTGGGGCCGTCGGGCGAAAGCGGCGTCAGGTGCAGGGCGTCGCCGACCGTGCCGGAACCCACCGACGCCGAGAGCAGCCGGCTGCCGTCGGGCGAGAACGCGACGCCGTTGACGATCCACGGATGCCGGTCGACCGGCGTGCGGGGATCGCCCTCCGCCATGCGTCGGAGCAGCCTCCAGGCGAAGTCCGGGGAAGGCGCGCGGTGGCGGTCCAGCAGCTCGCGGGCGAAGCCCAAGTCGCCTTCCGTTACCGACTCGGAGGCGATGTGGAGGTCGGCGGCGTAGAGGTCCAGCCGGTTGGCCCTGGCCTGCGAGAGCGTCACGGCGACGCCGGTCGCAACGGCCGCGGCGAATGCCAGCAGGGCGAGGGTGAGGTAGGGGTTGCGACGGGTGTGCCGGAGCAGGGTTTCCGAGAGGGACTCGGGCCGGGCCAGGATCGCGTCGCCCCGGAGCCAGCGGTCCAGGTCGTCGGCGAACTCCGCCGCGCTCGCATACCGATCCGCGGGTCGTGCCGATAGGCACTTCAGGCAGAGCAGGTCGAGCCGTCGTTCCGCCCCCGAGGGACGTCGGTCCCGCGGCGGTCCGCGGCGTGAAGGCGGCACGGCGCGTTCCTCCGAGGCGCGGCGCAGCGTCTCCAGCGGTGTGGGTGACGAGAACGGCGGGCTTCCGCCGAGCAGTTCGTAGAGGACCGCGCCGAGGCCGTAGACGTCGCTGGCGACGGTGGATTCGGCGGCGCCTCCGCGGGCGACCTCCGGGGCGAGGTAGTCGGGCGTGCCCAGCAGCGCCTGGGTCCGTGTGAGGCCGCTCTCCTCGTCCAGGAGCCGGGCGAGGCCGAAGTCGGCGACATGCGGCTGCCCGGCGGTGTCGAAGAGGATGTTGGCGGGCTTGATGTCGCGGTGGAGGACGCCGTGTTGGTGGGCGTGATGCACCGCCCGGGCCACGACGGACATCCAACGCGCCGCGGTCTCCAGACGTTCCTCGGTGCCCTGGGGAGGCAGGCCGGAGATCCGGTCGGCAAGCGTCCCGCCCTCGAGCAGCGGCATCGCCAGGAAATGGCGTCCGTCGTCCTCGCCCGCGTCGTGCACGGGGACGATGTGCGGATGTCCGAGCCGGGCGACGGCGCGGGCCTCGGTGTAGAACCGCTGCACCTGCTCGGGCCGGACCAGGCGGCCGGCGCTGATGAGCTTGAGGGCGATGTCGCGGCCGAGTCCCTCCTGGCGTGCGCGGTAGACGACCCCCATGCCGCCCGCCGCGATCGGGGCGATCAGCTCGTAGCCACCGATGCGTTCCGGGATCCGTTCGGCGCCGCGGCGGTCCAGCACCTCGGTGTCGCCCGCGAGGTCCAACAGGCAGGCCGCGCAGTTCCCGTGCAGCCTTCCGCCCGGAAGCGGACGCCGACAGCGGCGACAGGCGGGCGCTGGATGCGGATCCATCCCTTCGTTCAGCAGCGGATCCGGCGGAAGGTTACCGCCGTTTTCGGGGTTCATCCGCGCAGGACCTCCTGGAGATGCCCCAGTTCCGCGTCGATGGCCTCAGCCCGGTCGTCCACCGTGCGGCCGATCTCGGCCCGGACGAGTTCGCCGTATCTCCGGCGCATGCGGTGGGCCGCGACCTTGAGGGATCCCTCGGTCATCCCGAGCGGCGGCGCGAGGTCGGCGAACATCGCGGCGTCGGGATCCCCGGAAAGGTGGGGTCTCAGGGCCTCGAAGAGGGCCCGTTTCCCGGAAGCGCCACATTCGGACTCCAACGCGAGGAACGCGCCCTCCAGCACGGTCATCGCCCAACGCCGTTCATAGAGGGTTTCCGGCGTGACGGTCTCCGCGCGCTCCAGCCGGTATCGTTCCTCGGCTTCCAGCGCGTCGAGGGCCAACGGCGTCCGCCCGCCGCCGCGCTTGATGCGGCGCGACCGGTTCCAGTCGTTGGAAAGGAAGTGCCCCAGCGCGGTGAGGAGGAAGGTCCGGAACCGACCCTTCTCGGGGGAGACCGACCTCAGCCACTCCTTCTCGATCAGCTTCTCGAAGAACGACTGCGTCAGGTCGGCGGACTCCTCCGGGTCCCGTCCCTGCCTGCGGACATAGGCGTACAGCGGATACCAGTAGCGACGGCACAGCTCCTCGAGGGCCTGCAGGGCCACCGCCTCGTCGCCGCCGCGGGCGTCGAGGATCAGGCTCCAGCGGGTGGCTGAGAACTCGGGTTTCCGGTGTGTCGGCATCGGTGGGGTGCCGCTTCTATCGCCCCGGGGCCGCCGCCGGCTCGAGGACCGCCAAGGCCGCCCCGAAGGTGAAGCCGCCGCCGAAGGCGCAAAGCCCGGCGGTTCCCCGATGTCCCGCGGCGAGCATTTCCGCGAGGGCGATCGGCAGCGTGCTCGACGAGGTGTTGCCGTGGTGGGCGACGTTGTTGAAGAGGCGCCCGGGGGCGATGCCGGTCTGACGTTGAACGGCCTGGAGGATCCTTCCGTTGGCCTGGTGGGGGACGATCCAGTCCAGGCTCTCCATCGGGATCGCGGCTTCGGTGCAGGCCCTCTCCAGGACCGCCGGCATCTGGCGCACCGCCAACTGGAACACCTTGAGTCCGTCCATCGCCACCGGCGTGCAGGCCGCTCCCGGCGACATGCGGCCCAGGCTCAGTATCGTGCCGTCCTCACCGCGGGCCCCCAGCACCGGACGACGCAGGCGGATCCACCCCGCCTCCGCGGACGGTCCGGACGCGGCCGCGCCGTGGACCACGGTGGCGGTGGCGGCGTCGCCGAAGACGATCGCGGTGTCGAAGTCGAGCGGGTCCACGAAATGGGACATCGCCTCCGTGGTCACCACGAGGATCCGCGATCCCGGCCGCGCCACGCAGGCGTCGAACGCCGCCTGCAGCGCATAGAGGTATCCGGAGCAGGCGGCGAAGAGGTCCACCGCCGGGAAATCCGCCGAGGCCGTGGAACCCCCGCCGAGGACCTGTTGCAGCCGACAGGCAAGGCTCGGGCTGACGGCCAGGGGCGTGGATGTCGAGACGTAGAGGCCGTCGAGGTCCGCCGGGGTCAGTCCCGCGGCGTCCAAGGCCCTGCGGGCGGCCGCGGTCGCCAAGGTCAATGCGTCCTCGCCGGGACCGCAGTGGAAGCGTTCCACGATTCCGGTCCGCTGTTCGATGTCCCCGGGAGTCCTTCCCGGGAAACGGGAGACCAGCTCGGCATTCGAGACGCGGTTCGATCCCTGCACGAACACCGGCACGGAAAGGGTTACGGTCCCGGAAGCCGACTCCTGCGGACCCGTCCGTGATGCGGTGTCGTCCGCGGCGGATCTCCTGGAGGCTGGCGTGCCCCGGGCGCTGCGGGCCAGGTGGAAGCGCGGTTCCCTAGGAATCCGCCGACCCGATCGCGGCGCCGACTCGAGGCGTATGCGCGCAAGGGGGGAACCCACCCTCAGCCTTTCACCTTCCTCGACGCGGCCGGTCAACACGCCCGCGACCGGGGAACGCAGGTCGAACGACGCCTTGTCCGCCTCGCATTCCGCCAACAGGTCGCCAGCCTGCACGCGGGACCCCTCGCCGACCTTCCATTCGGTCACCGAAACCGACTGGTCCGCGGGACTCGATCCCACGGCCTCCAAAACGTGGAAGCCCTCGTCGACCCGGCCATCCCGAGCCTCCTCCACGGATAGCTCAAGTCCACACAGGCCGGCGGCCGCCTCGAGGATCCTTCGGACCGAGGGAAGGACCTCGAGCTGGTTGCCGAAATGGCACGGGATGTAGGTGTCGGCCCGGGTGACGCGGCGGATCTCCACCGGCACGCCGGCCTTCTCCGCCACCGTGGCGGCCACTTCGGCACCGAAGCCGCAGGTGTGGTTGTCCTCGTGCACCACCACCAGCCGGCGGGACCGTCGCACCGCCTGCAGGACCGCGTTGGAATCCCACGGCGCCAGGGTGCGGAGGTCGAGGACCCCGGCGGCCACGCCCACGTCGGACAGGTGTTCCGCCGCCCGTCGGCACAGACCCACCGTCGCACCCCAAGACACCAGCGTGAGGTCGTCCCCCTCCATCACCGTGCGCGCGGTACCCGGCACGACGAAGGCCGCGGCCGGATCCAACGGCGCCGCCGCCGTCGGATCGTTGAGCAGGACCTTCGGATAGAGGAACAGCGTGGGACGTCCCGAGGCGAAGGCGGCGTTGAGCAGGCCCGCGGCGTCCGCGGCGTTCGAGGGGAGGAATACGTCCAATCCGGGCACATGGGCGTAGGTGCCCTCGGCGGAGCTGGCATGGAAGGGGCCGAGGCCCGGTCGATATCCGCCGCAGGGCGAAAGCAGCACCAGCGGCGCCTGCCATTCCCCCCGGGTGCGCCAATGCAGGCTGCCCAGTTCGCTGGCGATCTGGTTGTAGGCCAGCGGAAGGAAGTCGGCGAACTGGACGAACCCCACCGGCCGTCCCCCGGCCAACGCGCGGCCGATCCCGGTTCCCACGATGGTGCTCTCGCTCAAAGGCGCGTTCAGGACCCTTCCCGGAAACCGCGTGCTCAGCCCGCGGGTGAGCCCGAAGACGTCGCCCTTCGGATCCTCGATGTCCTGGCCCGAAAGGGTCGCCCGCGGATCGCTCGCCAGACGGTGTTCCAAGGCCTCTCGCAGCGCCTCCAGCAGTGTCCGGGGACGTCCGTCCCCGCCCGGCGTGGAGTCGCCCGCGGGGAATCCTTCCGGCAGCGGGGCACGGGCGTCGAAGTCGGGCAGGGGATCGGTTCCGACCAGGGCCGCCTCCGCCTCGTCTCGCAGGCGCCGACGCACCGTTCCCGCGATCCGTTCCAGTTCCGAGGCCGGGACGCCCGTGGACCTGAGATGCGCCTCGAGCCGTGCCAGCGGATCGGCCTCCACCTTCACGGACTCGATCTCCGAGGGCGTCCGGTAGACGCGTTCGTCGTCGGCGTTGGTGTGGTGTGTCAGGCGCTCCACCCGCAGCACCACGATCGTCGGGCCTCCGTCGCGCCTCATCGCGGAGACGATCCCGCCGAACCGGCCGTCGCAGGCGAGCACATCCCGTCCGTCCAGCCGGACCAGCGGCAGGCCGTAGAATCCGTCGGCCGGGCCTTGGGGAAGGTCGAAGAAGGTGCGCCCGGCGGTGGTGGTGGAGATGGCGTAGCGGTTGTCCTCGACGAGGAACAGCACCCGGAGCCGGTTCCGGACCGCCTCGGCGACGGCCTCCAGGAACTCGCCCTGCTGGGTCGTGCCGTCGCCGACCGAACAGACGGTCACGGTGTCCCGGTCGGGATGACGACGGGCCTCCTCGAGGGCGACTCCCACGGCCTGGAGCGCGCCGTTGCCGACGGGACCGGGAAGGCTGAGCAGACGCAACGGCGCCGAGGACGGATGCGCGCACATCTGGCGGCCGCCCGAGGACGATTCCGCGTTGCAGACCAACGCGTCGAAGAACGAGCGCGAGGGAAGTCCCCTTGCGAGCATCAGGGCCTTGTCGCGGTAGTGCAGGTGCAGCCAGTCGTCGGGACGCAGGTGGGCCGCGAGCGCGGCCGAGGCCTCATGGCCGGCTCCGCCGACATGGAAGAACGCCTCGCCCCGGTGGATGAGTTCGAGTTCCAGGCGGTCGAGTTCCCGGGCGGTGCGGAGGATCTCCAACAGTTCCAGGGCGCGGGAGTTGGAGCTCGGATGGACGTTGCGGGCGGGAATCGGAGTCGGAGTTGGGGGATTCAAGGCGGGCGGCAGGCACGGGGATTCCGCATTCTGGGCCGACGGCATGTCGAAGGGGTAGCAAGGGCCACCCGGCACCGCCAGACTTTGGTGGTCGACGCGCCGGGCGTTGGGGCGCAAGAGCCAGCTTGCCCGGGGTGGTCCCGGCCGCCTTTCATTGGCCCGGATGAACCGCCGCCAGTTCCTGTCCACCTTCGTCGTCGTCCCGGCCACCGCCGCGGGCGTGCTCGGGTGCCGCCGCAAGCTCCGCCCCGAACTCATCCGAATCGAGGACTACGAGGACCGCAAGGGCGGCTGGCGTCCGATCCGTGTCGCCTGCGTCGGCGACAGCATCACCTTCGGTGCCGGCGTCGAGGACCGGGAGAAGTTCTGCTACCCGGCCCAGCTCGCGGAACTGCTCGGCAACCGTTTCGAGGTGCGCAACTTCGGCCGCAGTGGCGCCACGATGTCGTCCACCGGCGACCTGCCGTACGTCTCGACGGACGAGTTCAAGAACGCCAACGCCTGGCAGCCCGACGTGATCCTGCTCATGCTCGGCACCAACGACACCAAGCCCCAGAACTGGAAGGGGCCGAAGGCGTTCGAGCAGTCCACCAAGGATCTCATCGCCGCGTTCCGGGACCTGAAGTCCAAGCCCAAGATCTGGCTCTGCCTCCCGGTCCCGATCTACGGAGACCAATGGGGCATCAACGCCCAGGTGCTCGAGGACGGCATCATCCCCGTCCTCATGGAGGTGACCAACTCCAAGAAGATCCCGGTGATCGACCTCAACGACGCCCTCACCGGGCATCCGGAACTGTTCCCGGACAAGATCCATCCCGACGGCAACGGCGCCGCGCTGATGGCGAGGACCATCTTCCAGGCGTTCCGTCCGTGATCCCCGCGCAGGTCCAGTCGGGCGGGCCCGGAGCCGTCGGGGAGACCCGGACGCCGACCTCGCCACCCCAGGCGGATCCGGCTCCGTGGTTCGAGATCTTCCGTGGCAGTTTCGGCACCGAGCTGTTCGTCGCCGCGGTCGCGCACTTCGGCCTGTTCGACCGTCTCGCCACCGGCCCCCGGTCCTTCGGAAGCCTTTCGGAGGAACTCGGCCTCGCGCCGCGAGCGCTCAACGTCCTCCTGACCGCCGTCCGCGCCATGGGCGCCGTGGCCCGCGATCCGGACGGGAGCTTCCGGCTCACGGAATCCGCCCGGGAGCAGCTCGTGCGGACCTCGCCCCACTTCATGGGCGACTACTGTGCGCTCGCCGCGGGATCCCCGGGCGTGCTGGAGATGGTGGAACGGTTGCGCACCAATCGTCCCAAGGGCTCCGACGAGGGCGGCTCCGGGGTGGGATTCATCTACCGGGACGGCCTGAAGTCGGCGATGGACAGCGAGTCCATGGCGCGGCATTTCACGCTCTCCCTCGCCGGCCGGGCCCGCAACGTGGCGCCGGCCTTGGCGGAACGCCTGCCGATGGCCGGAGCGCAGCGGTTGCTCGATGTCGGCGGCGGCACGGGCATCTATTCCGTCGCCCTGCTGCGCCGGAATCCGGGATTGCGGGCCGTGGTCTTCGACCGCCCCGAGGTGCTGCGTGTGGCGGCCGAGTTCGCCGCCGGCTCCGGCGTCGCTGATCGGCTCGAACTCCGGCCCGGCGACTTCTTCACCGACCCGTTCCCCGCCGGGGCGGACGCCATCCTGCTGTCGAACATCCTCCACGATTGGGATGTGCCCGAATGCCAGGTCCTGTTGCGACGTTGCGCGGAAGCCCTGCCGTCGGGTGGGAGGTTGATCCTGCAGGACGTCTTCCTCGACGACGACCTGGGTGGCCCGCTGCCGATCGCGCTGTATTCCGCGGCGTTGTTCAGCGTGACCGAAGGGCGGGCCTATTCGGCGTCGGAGTATTCCGGGTGGCTTCGGGAAGTCGGACTGCATCCCATCGAGCGCATCCCGACCCTGGCCCATTGCGCCGCCCTCGTCGCGGTGAAGAGGTGAGTGGGGGACGGTTGAAGGGCTGAAAGGTTGAAGGGTTGAAGGGTTGAAGGGGGCAACGCTCGCTGAAACGGGCCTGTGCGGATCCTTCCAATCGGGGATGGAACGGGTCAGGCTTGGCCAGCGGTTGAATCCCTCGACGAGCCTTCCTTTCGAAGGCCCATGGACCCAATGGAAACCGGCCCGCATCCTCCTGGAAATCCCCGGGAGTTCGTCACGACCCACTGGAGTGTCGTCGTCCATGCCGCGGATCCCGGCTCGCCTCGGTCGGCTGCGGCCCTGGAGCGTCTTTGCCGCGAATACTGGTTCCCCCTGTATGCCTTCGTCCGTCGGACCGGACTGCGACCGGAAGACGCTGCGGACCTGACCCAGGAGTTCTTCTCCCGGCTTCTGTCCGGAGGCGGGCTGGCGACGGTTTCGCCCGAGAAGGGCCGGTTCCGGTCGTTTCTCATCGCATCGATCCGGAACCTGCTCTCCAACGAACGCGAACGGGCCCAATGCCTCAAGCGTGGTGGAGGTGTGCGGGCCTTCTCGATCGACGAAGCCGAGGCGGAAGGACGGTACCTGACGGAAGGCGTCGACGGATGCAGTCCCGACCTGCTCTTCGATCGCCATTGGGCGGAGTCGATCATCGCCCGGTCCCTTGCGCAGCTGAGGCGGGATTGCGACGGCGAGGACGGTTTGCGGCGCTTCGACGAGGTGAGGACGTTCCTCCTCGGGGAAAGGACGGAGGACACGGTCGCGGCGGCCGCGGCCCGCCTCGACATGAGCCTCCCTGCGACCAAGGCGCTGATCCACCGGCTGCGTCGCCGGTTTGCGGAACTCGTCCGCAACGAGGTGTCCCAGACCATGGATTCCCCGACATCGAGCGAGATCGACCGTGAAATCCGGGAGCTGTTCTCGGCGTTCGGCTGACCTTTCCCAAGCCGGATTCCGAAACCCCGCATCGAAACCCCGCCGATCCTGTAGGACCCGGGTGTAGAAGCCGTTCCATGACACCGGACTCCACCAAGTGCCCCGACTGCGGCCGGTTCCTGTCCACCTCCGCGTCGGAGGGATTGTGTCCACGATGCCTCTGGGAATCGCTGCTCGCGGGCGCGGAGGAGGCATCGGAAACGACGGAAGCGGCCTTGTCTCCGGGATCGGGTCTCGCGGACTACGAGGTGCTGGGGGAAATCGCCCGAGGTGGGATGGGTGTGGTGTACCGGGCGCGTCAACGGAGCCTGAACCGCGAGGTGGCACTCAAGATGGTCCTCCGGACCCGGTTGCCCGGGGAGGCTCCCATGCGGCGATTCCGGGCCGAGGCGGAGGCGGTCGCCGGATTGGAACACCGGCATGTGATCCCGATCCACGATGTCGGCGAGGACCAGGGGCGCCCGTTCTTCACCATGAAGCTGGTTCCGGGTGGAAGCCTGGCCGACCAGCTCGCGGACCGGCGCGCCGCCGGCAGGGGTTTCGAACCCGGCAGGGCTGCGGTCCTGATCTCCAAGGTGGCGCGGGCGGTCCACCACGCGCACCAGCGCGGCATCCTCCATCGGGACCTCAAGCCGGCCAACATCCTGATGGACGAGGACGGCGAGCCGTTGGTGTCCGACTTCGGGCTGGCCTTGCCCCTGGAGCCCGACCACCGCCTCACCCTCACCGGAGCCCTCGTGGGAACCCCGGCCTATCTGGCGCCGGAACAGGTGGAAAACGCCGAACGCCTGTCCACCGCGGTGGACGTCTACAGCCTCGGCGCGATCCTCTTCGAGCTGCTCTCCGGTTCCCCGCCGTTCTCGGGCCAGGGACTCCTTGAGGTGCTGCGCAAGGTGACCCAGGAGGAACCCCGTCTCGATTGCGGGGACCGCGATCTCGAGACGATCTGCCTCAAGTGCCTCCGCAAGGAACCGGAAGGCCGGTACGCGTCGGCGGAGGCCCTGGCCGACGACCTCGACCGTTGGTCGCGCCATGAGCCCGTCCTCGCGCGACCCAGCAGCGGACCGGAGCGGCTGCGAAAATGGGCGCGTCGCAATCCCGCCGCCGCACTGGGCCTTGGACTGGGTGTGCTCGCCGTCACGACGATCCTGGCCGTGCTCGCCATGGCCAACCGCGAGGTGGGCCTGCAACGGAACACGGCCCGTCTGGAGGCGGGGAAAGCCCGGGCCGCGGCCGCACTTGCGGAACGGCTCCGGAGCGAGACCCGCCGTCAGCTCTACGCCGCGGACCTCCTTGTCGCGCAGCGATCCCTCGACGAAGGGAACCTCAAGCTGGCCCGCCGCATCGTGGAGTCCTACAGGCCCTCCACCAACCGGTTGGACGAAGGGACGGTGACGGAACACGAGGACCTCCGAGGCTTCGAATGGCGGCTCATCTGGAAGCGTTGCCAAGGCGATCCCCACACGCTCTTCCACCGCTTCCCGGATCCCGTCCAGTCGGTGACGCTTTCGGGCGACGGCCGACGTCTGGCCGTGGGCGGGCTCTCAGGACGGGTCTCGGTGTGGGACTTCCCCTCGCGTACGCAACTCTCCAGCTGGACCGTCTCGCAGGCTGCCGTCGAGAAGGTCAGCCTGACCCATTCGGGCGACCTGCTCGCCACCGCCGACGCCGACGGACGTACCCGCATCTGGGACACCGCGGCCTCGGCCGAGGTCTGGAGCCACCAGGGCCGGAATCCCCGGGGTGTCCAGATTTCGTCCGATGGACGATCCATCGGCGTCACCGAGGCGATTTCGACCCGGGAAGGGCTGGTGTCGTGGGCCCGCGTGCTCGAATGGCGGACCGGAAGGGAACGACTCCGGTTGGGCCCCATCGCCGAGTTCGAATCGTTCACCCCGGATGGCACGGGCGCCCTGGTCTCCCGTCATCGCGACATCGGCACCGAATGGTGGGAACTCGACCGGGACCGTCGGGTCCGCGTGGTCCCCGAGAACAACGGATGCCTGGCCGTTTCCGGCGACGGCCGGTGGTTCGCCTCCTCGGGCATGGAGAAGGGGGTTCTCCTCGGTTCCCTTGTCCCAGACCTCAATTCCGCATGGCTGAAGATGAAGGCCTCCAGCAGCGAGTCGCTGGCGTTCTCGCCGGATGGGCACTGGCTCGCGAAGTCGGGACAGGACCAAACCCTCCAGGTTTGGAATCTCCGGGAAGGCCGCATGGAACGTCGACTGGTGGGACACACCGACTCGGTGACCTCCGTCGCGTTCTCTCCCGACGGGCGATGGTTGGTGAGCGGTGGAAAGGATCGGGAGGTCCTGCTCTGGCCGATTCCGTTCACCCAGGATGGGATGGTCATCACCAACATCTGGCCGCCGTACGCCGTGGATGCCGGTGGCTCTCTGCTTGCCGCCCAAGAGGAACCCGTTCGAAGGATGCGGAAGAATGGACGCATCTGGGGACTCAATCCCGGGAAGCCTCCGCTTTCCGGGTTTCCAACCGGCGGACTGGTTCCTGTCGGCTTCCGCGGCGATGGAACGGAACTGTGGTGCGTGGGACGGGGCGACGACGGGGGAAGTCTTAGGCTCGTGAGTTGGGATCCGACCCGCCCGGATCCATTGGACCGGACCTTGGTGCTGCCTGTCGGACAAACGGATGTCTTTGCCGCCACCGCCTTGGATCCTTTGGGCACAAAGCTTGCGGTGTGGAATCATGTCCATCCCGACATCGAGCTCTTCGATCTCACCAGGGGAGCGCGTATCGGCCGTTTTCGGACTCCCGACGGTTCCCCTCCCGGGGAACCGACCGTCTTCCATCCAAGCGGACGGAAACTGCTGAGCATCGTGAGGCCGAATGGCCTTTGGCTCTGGGACCTTGAGAATCCGGAACGCAGTGTCCGAGGCAAGGTGGACACCCTCTCGATCGGGAGTCCGGTTTTCTCGCCGGAAGGAGACACGGTCGTGGTTCCTTGCGCGGACCATGGTATCCGGATCCTTGAAACTTCGTCGTTGGCCGAGAAGGGGATCCTCCTCGGCCACCAGCATGCGGTCGACGCGGTCGCGTTTTCGTCGGACGGCCGGACGCTCGCGGCCTGCTCGAGCGCGGGCGAGGTGAAGCTCTGGAGTTGGCCCGCCCGCCGGGAAGCCGCGACAGTGGTCGGCGGCGGCGTGTACGCGTTCGTGCGTTTCGCAGAGAACGACAACACGCTGGTGCTGGGCGGGTGGGGTGCCGCCTTGGTGATCCGGATTCCGCCCATGGAAGCCGCCACCCCCTTGGAATAGGAACGCATTTCCAGTGGCTGGAAGGGCGCCTGCGGCCGTCCGTGCCGCAGTCCGGATCCTCGCCGACTTGTCCCGGAGGTGGCTTGGCACCCCTCCGCTCCGGTTTGCGGGCCCAGCGGGCAAACGGAGGTTTCTTGGGAATGCCGTCGGTTCCGCCGATGGCCTCGGGATTTTCCGCATCCTTTCCTGCCGTTTCCTTTTTGGACTCCGAGGAACCCAAACCATGAAAGTCCAAAGAGCCCTCTTCCACATCGCCCAGATGCCAAGGCTTCTGGCGGCGATCGCCGCATTCGCCTGTGTGCTCCTGTCGGGTTCCCTCCATGGGGCCCGGTTTATCAAAGAATCCGATCTGGACCGGGCCAAGGGGGCCGGTGGCCCGCCTGTCTCATGTTTCCCAGGGGAGGACTGGGCTGCGCACGAAACCAACCGGATCTGGACCGCCACTGCCGCCAACGAGGACGGCTCATTCCTCGTGGCCACCGCCAATGGGGACTTCGTCTACACTTCCACGGACCATGGGATGACATGGGTCCCGCAGACCGGAAGCGGCAGTCGGGGTTGGTGGGCCGTGGCGACATCCTCCTCGGGACAGCACGTCATCGGCGCCGTCACCCATGCGCAACTCCACGTTTCCCACGACTTCGGGGTCACCTGGACCGCCACCGAATCCGCCCGGCCGTGGCAGGCCGTCGCGATGTCCGCGAACGGGTCGAGACTCCTGGCTGCGACCGACAACGGATCGCTCTACACCTCGGACGATTCCGGTGCGACCTGGACGGCCCGGATCTTCGCACCCCACTGGCGGAGCGTGGCGATGTCCGCTTCCGGCATGGTCCAAGTGGCCGGCGACATGGGGGGATTCGTCTACCTTTCGACCGACGCCGGGCTGACCTGGTCGCCGCAGACGTCTCTCGGTACCGGCAATTGGCTGCATGTGGCCTGTTCCTCCGACGGCATCCACGTGGCGGCCGCGGCCTTCAACGGAATCCTCTACCTTTCGCACGACTCCGGCGCCACCTGGGTCCAGGGCCAGCCGTTCAACTCATGGCATGCGCTTTCCATGTCCGGCAGCGGCAGCCAGATCGTGGCCGCGGCCTTCAACGGCCGGATCTACGTGTCCAACGACTTCGGCGTCATCTGGACCCAGACCGAATCGACCCGCAACTGGCATGGTCTCGCGATGTCCGGGGACGGCAGCATCATCCTGGCCGCGGACTACGGTGGGCAGCTCCACACCTCGGAATGCCAGCGGGCGTTGGAGGTCGTCTGTCCTGCGGATTTCAGCGTGGAATGCGGAGTGGCCTGGGAATTCGGCATTCCCACGGCCAGCTGGAACTGCGGCGGGAACGTCACGATCGTTGAAGCCGGCACGGTCACCAACGGCCTTTGCCCTCGGGTGGTGACCCGGACCTGGGCGGTGTCCGACCCGTGCGGGAACACGAACCGATGCCAGCAGTCGGTGACGATCCTCGAGCTCCGCCCTCCGGTGTTCCAGGGGGCCACCAACCGGGTGGTGCCCTGCGGAACCGCATGGGACTTCGAGACACCGTCCGTCTCCACGGCCTGCGGCGGGACCAACGTTTCCCTGCGGATCGTCACGACCTCCACCAACGGCGTCTGTCCGGTGACCTTCATCCGGACCTGGGAAGCCATGGACCTCTGCGGCAATGTCTCCACTTTCAGCCAGTCGGTGCAGATCGTGGACGTGGCTCCGCCCGTGATGGAATGCGGTCCTGACAGGATCGAGGTTCCGCTGGGACCGAACTGCAAGCTGGTGATCCCGGAGCTCCGTCCCTTCGCCAAGGACAACTGCACACCGGAGGAATTCCTGGCCTATTCCCAGGATCCGCCTGCGGGGACGGTCGTGGATGGACCGTGCAGGCTGGTCTCCGTGAGGGTCACCGACCTCTGCGGGAACTTCGCCCGCTGCCAGGTGACGGTTTGCGGCAAGGACAGCACGCCGCCCCAACTGGACTGCCCGAGGGTCATTGAGGTCTCCGGTTGCGAGGTCCCCGAGGTCTTCCGGCGTGTGAGGGCCGTCGACAACTGCACGTCGGAAAGCGACCTGCACTGGAGCCAGAGCCCCCCGGCCGGGACACCGATCGCCCCGGGTGTCACCTCGGTGACCGTCACGGTGACCGACGCCGCCGGCAACACCAGCTCCTGCACGATCCCCATTGCGCTCGACGCGACCCACTCCTTCCTCGATCGCCTGTTCAACACCGGGGTCGATCCCAACCGTGTCGTCCTGCCCAACTACAGCGTCGATCCCCACTTCGAGCTGTCGCTGGTGCCGGCGGGTACGCCGACCACACCGGGCTATTACCAGTTTCCGGATGCGGTGGCGGTGAATGCCCCGTGGGGATTCCTGGGTTCGTCGGCCTCGAAGTGGATCCGTCCCGGCATCCTCAGCTCCAGGTATCCGATCGGCGAATACCTCTACAGCACCCGCTTCGTCCTGCCGCCCGGAGTCGATCCGGCGACCGCCTCCATCTCGGGACGATGGGCCGCGGATGACCAGGCGCAGATGTTCCTCAACGGACTCAACCACACCGATTTCGTCGCCTCCATCGCCACCGCTCCACCCGCCGGATTCTCCGGCTGGACCCCGTTCCAACTCCACGGGGGACTCGTCGCCTTCCCGGCAACCAACATCCTCCACCTTCGGGTGAGGAACCTGGATTCGGTCCGCGGTCACACCGGTGTCCGGCTGGAGTTCAGAGAAGCGATCGTCGGTTGCCACGACTGTGCACCTCCGACGATCACGGTGTCACCGCGGTCGCGTTGGCGGCCGTGGTCCGGGGTCGCGACGATGTCGGTCGGCGTCTCTGGAACCCCGACCCTGACCTACCAGTGGTACTTCAACGGCCAGCCTCTCACCAACGGTGGCGCCATCTCCGGTGCGACCAGTGCCAACCTCGTGGTGTCGCCGCTTCAGTTCTCGCATTCCGGACAGTATTCGGTGGTGGTCTCGAACGCCTGCGGCACGGCACGGAGCCGGCCCGCCGCGCTCCGTGTCTATCGTCGGTTCACCTGGAATTGGGGCTGGTGGACGGGTTCGTTGAACGGCCGTCTGCTCGCCGCGCTGCACGGTTCCGAGCTCGGGGGTTCCGAGTCGACGGCCCCGGGGAATGCAACGGGTTCCAGTGAGGAGTTCGGGCTGCCTCCGCTCCACGGCCAGGCGGCTCCGGTGTTCCAACCCGGTGCCTCCTCCGGTGGCGACGGCTGGCGGATCCCGAGGGATGGATCGGCTGCCGGCTACTCCCTGCTGATGGACCTCCACGCCTCGGCTTCCACCAACGGATCCCGCGTCCTTTTCGTCCTGCCCTACACGGCGGGCAAATCGGGCGCGCCGGTCCACCTGGTGCTTGGGTCGGATCTTCGGCTTCGCCTCACCCGCCGCGGCGAAGGCGGCATGGAGGTCGACTTGATGCCCCCTTTGACCCTCGACGGTGCCGGGTGGAACCGAGTGGGTCTGGTACGCTCCGCATCCATGGACCCCGTTGGCGGACCGCGACTGGGTGTCTACCTGAACGGCCGGCCCGCGGGGGAGGTTCGGAACCTGCCCTCGATTTCGACCTCAGGTCCGGATGGGGGCCTGTTGTTCCCAGCCGGTTCCGAGGAGACCGGTGATCTCTTCGTCTCGGGAATCCAGTTTCATGAGAAGGCGCTGCCCCCGGAATGGTTCCTGGGTCTCGGTGCGCCCAACGAATCGGAATTGGGCTCGCTGCAGTCCGGCCCCGCGGATCCCACACCCATGCTGCGTGGCTCGATGTCCGGGGGGATCCTGAAGTTGGACTGGATGGGGGAAACCAGCCGTCTCCAGGAGACTTCGGACCTGGCTTCCGGGGAATGGCGGGATTCGGAACTGCCGTTCTGGTCGGACGAAGGCGCCTTCGGGATCCGGACCCGTTCGGAAGCGATACCGGACGCCGCGAATGGCATCCGCTACTTCCGCCTCATCGCCCCCCGCTGAGTCGGACGCGCCTTCGGCGGGCCATCCGCCGGGCCGTTTCGGGTGTCGGTGGTGAAGGCACCGACACCCGACGGTTCGTCATCCGTCAGGCGGCCCCGAGGCGCAGGTGCGACCAGAGGGCCGCCGGTTGCAGCCGAAGGTTGATGTAGAACGGGCCGAACTCGCCGAAGCGGGCGCTGACCTCGTCGAAGCGCATCTCGTACACGATGCTCTTCACGTCGTCCAAGCGGTGCGCCAGCAGCGTCACGCCCCATTCCCAGTCGTCGATGCCGGTCGAGCCGGTGATCAGTTGGCTGATCTTCCCGGCGTACTTGCGTCCGGTGCGCGCGTGGGTGCCCATGAGCTTCTTCCGGGCGTCGAAGTCGAGGGAGTACCAGTTGTCCGGCCCCGAACGCTTCTTGTTCATCGGGTAGAAGCAGAGGATCTCCCAATCCTCCATCTCCGGGTTCAGCCGGTAGAACTTGGCGTCTTCGTTCCGCTTCTTCGCGGCCTCCAAGGCGGCATCGAACTCCGGGGTGCCCGGGGCGAGTTTCCGTTCGCCGTGCTCGATCATCCGCCGCAGGTCGTCGTCGGTCGCCACGTACTCCGGAAGTTCCGTGACGCTCAGGTAGGAATAGACGGTGGAGACGGTGCCCGGCGGAAAGACGGACTCGAGGTCCCGATGCAGTTCGCCCAAACCGTCCAGGGTGGCGTGGAACAGGACGAAGCCGAGGTCCGCCTTGCCGCCGACGTTGGCCAGGGTCATCAGCCTCGGATGCGCCGGTCCGGGGAATCGGGCGCAAAGGGATTCCAGCCGGGCCAGGGCGGCCGCGGATTCCCCAGACGGCAATGCGCTCCACCGGACCCGGTCGACGCGGAGGAACAGGTGCATCACATGGATGCCTTGGTTCAATGGGATCGGCATGGTCCGAGGATGAAGGCGGAGAGGGGAGGGGGGAAGGGTTGAAGGGGGGAAAGGTGGATGGGTTGAAGGGTTAAGAGGTTGAAGCGGTGAAGGGTTGAAGGGTTGAAGGGGAAGGGGGGATGGGTGGAGGGCATCCGGCTTGCAATCAGGGGGGGCGGCAACCAGTTTTCCCCATCCCGATGGCGGCAGCGGCAAAGAGAGCGTTGGAACTGACCTGTTTCGGTGTGGGCGAGGGTTGGCCTTGCTCGGACCGTAGGCATTCCTCATTCCTGTACTCGATCGGCGGAGCCCACATCCTCGTGGATGCCGGTGAGGGTCTGTCCAGCGCCTACAAGGCCAGCGGCCGGTCTTATGAGCAGGTCGACCGTGTCCTCCTTTCCCACCTCCACAGCGACCATGTGGGCAGCCTTTCGATGTGGTTCCAGGGCCTGTGGCTCGAAGGACGTCGCCGACCGCTCGCCGTCTCCGCGCCCGCCGGGGGAATCGATCCGATCCGCAACTGGCTGGAGGCGACGCTGCTGTTCCCGGATCTGATCCGCTTTCCGGTCAGCTGGGAGGCGATCGATCCCCGCCAGCCGGTCCAGTGTGGCGACGTCCGCATCCAAGCCTTCCCGACCACCCACCTCGAATCGCTGAGACGTTCGTTCCAGGCCAGGAACCCGCGGGGCGTCTTCGACTGCTTCAGCTTCGTCTTCGAACACGAGGGACTCCGCGTCGGGCACTCCTCCGACATCGGCGACGTCAACGACCTCGAACCGCTGCTGCAGGCGCCCCTCGACCTGCTGGTCTGCGAGCTTTCCCACGTGTCGCCCGCGGAGCTCTTCCTCAAGCTCCGGGGCCGGCCGATCGGGCGGCTCGTTCTGGTGCATCTCTCCCGTGAGCTCTGGGCCGGAAGGACCGCCCTGAAGTCCCAGGCCCGCCGCGCGCTCGGCTCCGCCATCCCCGTGTCCGTCGCCGGAGACGGCGACGTCTTCCGAATCTGATCCACCCATGAAGTCCATCCGTCTGGGCCTGATCGGCCTCGGCAACATCGGTCGGCACCACGCCAAGTACCTGCTCGCCGGACGCGTTCCCCGGTGCCAGTTGACCGCGGTCTGCTCGACCTCCCCGGCCAAGCTGGAGGAGTTCAAGCCGCTGGCGATCTGGGAGGACGGCCTGAAGCTGATCCGGTCGGGGACGGTCGACGCGGTGTTGGTGGCGACGCCGCACTACCAGCACACGCCGCTCGGGATCGCGGCCCTCGAGGCCGGTGTCCACCTCATGGTCGAGAAGCCGATCTCCGCCCACAAGGCCGACGCCTTGAAGCTCATCGCGGCCCACGGGCGGAATCCCCGGACGGTCTTCGGTGCGATGTTCCAGCTGCGGGTCGAACCGCGTTACCAGAAGATCCGTCGCCTCATCGAGTCAGGCGACCTCGGCCGGGTCGTCCGGGTGAACTGGATCAACACCGACTGGTTCCGCACCGACGCCTACTACGCGAGCGGCGGATGGCGTGCCACGTGGTCCGGCGAAGGGGGCGGCGTGCTCCTGAACCAGTGCCTGCACAACCTCGACGTGCTCTCCTGGCTGCTGGGGCTTCCTTCCGAGGTGCGTGCGCAGGTCACCCTGGGTCGCGACCACAACATCGAGGTCGAGGACAACGTCACCGCCCTCCTGACCTATCCGTCCGGCGCGACCGGCGTCTTCGTGGCCAGCACCGGCGAGGCGCCGGGCACCAACCGCCTGGAGATCACCGGGACCCGTGGCCGGGTGGTGTTGGAAGACGGCCGGCTCACGTTCATCCGCAACGAGGAGGACATGGCCGAGTTCTGCCGCAGTTCGCGGAGCGGCTTCGCGAAGCCCGGGGTCTGGAACGCGGCGATCCCCTTCGACAACGCCGAGGAACCCCATGCGCAGCTGATGCGGAACTTCACCGAGGCGATCCTCGACGGCGCCCCGTTGGTCGCGCCCGGCAACGATGGACTGGGGTCGCTGGAGTTGGCGAACGCGATGCTGCTGTCCGGACTCCAGGGGCGTCCGGTCGGCCTTCCGATGGATGCCGAGGCCTACGCCGCCGAACTGGGTCGCCGGATCGCGGAATCCCGGTTCGTGAAGACGACCACGGCGGTCGACGCCTCGGATTTCGCCCAGTCGTTCCGACGCTGACGGTCGAGGAACTCGATATGGAACTCGTCATCGGTGTCGTCCTGATCGCGATCGCGGCCTTTGTCGGCGCGATCAAGCTGTGGATGGTCCATCATGCGGCCCGCCTCACCGACCAGGACCGCGGGGTGGGTTTGGCGTCGGGCGTCTTCGTGCCGACCACGCTGTTGATGATCGGCATCTACTGCATCGACGCCTCGGACCGACGGCTGTGGTTCACCCTCCCGATGTACTTCGCATCGGCCGCCGGACTGGCCCTGGTCCTCCTGGGCGCCAACCTCGCCCTGCGTGCCTACGGGCATCGGATCCGTACCGGGCGTTGGTCGCGTCACCGCAAGTAGCCCGCGGAATCCGGGCGAAGACGTGACTCACGGAAGAACTCGGAACTGGCATCTGGCATCTGGCATCGGGCATCGGGCGACGGGCGACGGGCGACGGGCGTCAGGGCGGAGTTGGATTGTCCCCGTGGGAAAGGCTCTCGGGGATCCTTTCTCCTGTGGCTTGGAGCGGGTTCCCGTTCCCGATGTCCCGGCTCAGCGGCCGAAGATCCGATCCCACCAGGCCGAGGCGCCGAACAGCCAGGCCGTGGCCGCGGCGGCGATGTAGGGACCGTAGGGAAGCCGACCGGACCAATGCTGGCGGCCGACCGCGATGAGTCCCACGCCGACCACCGCGCCGAGGACGGAGCTGAACATCAGGCTGAACAACGTCGCCTTCCACCCGAGGAAGGCGCCGATCGCCGCCATGAACTTCACGTCGCCAAGTCCCATCGCCTCCCTCGGCAGGGTCAGGTGCACGGCCTCCGCCGCGAGGTACGGTTCGGACATGGGGTCGAGCACGTCGCCATCCACCTTCAGCCGCTTCGGGGAAAGGCTCACCTCGGCGACCGGATAGCAGCGGTCGGCCAGTTCGACGCGACGCCCCTCGAGCTGGATGGCGTCGGAGTCGCGGTAGAAGATGTCGCCATAGGACAGTTCCCGGTCCGGAAGCCGGAGGCCCGTTTCATGGAGGACCACGCGTCCGCCTTCGGGGACCTCCACGCGTTCGCGTCCGAAGAGCAGCTTGCCGAGCCGCAGGACCAGGTAGACCACGCCGCCGCCGACGAGGATGCCGAGCCCGCTGTCGCGAAGGGCCGCGGCGACGGTGGCTTCGCCGTGGATTCCGGGGCCCGCCATGGAGAGGAGGAACCCCGCGGCGATGCCGCCCAAGGTGATCTCGTCCGGGATGATGAAGTGCTCGAAGTCGATGAACGTGGCGGCCGTGAATCCCGCGAGCAGGATCGCCGCGGCCACGGCGCCGCCGGGCGAGGTCTCGCCGAACCGCAGCCAGGCGGCGACGAAGAGCGCCCCGGTGAGGGCCTCCACGGCGATGTAGCGTGCGGAGATGGACTGACCGCAGCCGCGGCACCGCGCGCGAAGGAGGATCCAGGAAAGGATGGGCAGGTTCTCCCACAGCCGGATCGGCCGTTGGCACTTCGGGCAATGGGACGGCGGCGTCACCACGCTCTGTCCCAGCGGCATGCGGTGGATCACCACGTTCAGGAAGCTTCCGGTGGTCGCCCCGAAGAGGAAGGCGAAGAAGGTCCAGAAATGGAACGGGAGCCCGAAAGGCCCGTGGTGCCGGTAGATCTCGTAGTCCCAGTCCATGGGTCTTCTCAGTGTCCGTGGAGTTCCGAAACGAGGGCCGCCCGCATCGCCTCGAGCGGGGCCGCGCAGCCGGTCCACAAGGTGAAGGCCGCCGCCCCCTGGTGGAGGAGCATGCCGGTTCCGTTGGCCGTCCGGCATCCGACCTCCCGGGCCGCGCGGAGCAACGGGGTTTCGGCCGGGCGGTAGATCATGTCGTACACGCCGTCCGCACGCCGCAACGGGTAAAGATCCGTGGGCAGGGGCAGGGGATCCGTGGACTTCAGCCCGAGCGAGGTCGCGTTGACGATGATCTCGACGTCGGAGTCGGGCAGGCCGGTCTGGACCTCCACCGCGGGGAAGCGTTCCGCGATCTCGTCCGCGAGTTCCTGCGCCTTGGATTCCGTCCGGTTCAACAGCCAGAGGTTGTTCACGCCTTCGTCGGCAAGGCGGAGGGCCGCCGCACGTCCGGCGCCACCGGCTCCCAACAGGAGCACCCGTGCGCCGCGCGGTTCGATGGCGAGGTCGTCACGGAGGGACTGGACCAGGGCGTCGGCGTCGGTGTTGTGGCCGCGCATCCGGACCGGACCACGGATCTCGCGCTGACGCCCGACCGGCACCCACATCCCCTCGGGATCCTCGGCCTCGAACACCACCGTGTTGACCGCCCCCCAGGTGGTGGCGGAGTCGTCGAGGACATCCATCATCGGCAACGCCAGCAGCTTGTGGGGCACGGTGAGGTTGACGCCGCAGAATCCGAGGGAGCGTGCGCCGACCAGGGCTTCCATGAGCCGTTCCGGGGCCACCTCGCAGGCGACATAGCGCCAGTCGAGACCCAGCGTCGCGAATCCGGCGTTGTGCATGGCCGGGGACGCCGAGTGCCGGATCGGCGCACCGAAGACCGCGCAAAGGCGGGTCTGGGCCGAAATGGGGCGATGGGCGGACGGCGTCATGGGCGGGAACAGTGGCGATCCGCCGTGTCCGGGACAAGCCGCCGGGCGGGGATTCCATACCGTTTGGCGAGATGCGTTGGGAATTCCTTGGGCCGGATTCCCGCAGAATGGATCCCGGCACCATGAAGCCACGTTTCGGAAAGGGGGTCACAACCAAGGGTGCCAAGGGTGCGAAGAAGATCCCTCGGATCCGGATGCCCGGCGTCCGACGCCGGGTTGCCACGCATCGGCATGGGAACTCCCTTCGTTCCGATGAGGCCGATTCCTTGGAGGACAACCGCACGACAACCGGGGACAAACCCCCGACAATCCCGTTCCTTGCGGTGTCCGGGGTGGAACCGTAGCGTTCCTGACGAATCGTGTCCGAATCCTGCGACAACCCGTCCTGCGCCACCGACCACTGCGCATCGCCTTCGATGTGCCCCCTGAGCGTCGTCCGGGCCGGCACCACCGTGGTGGTGAAGCGCCTCACGGCCTCGCCGGAGGTGAACCAGCGGCTGCGGGAGATGGGTTTCGGCGAGGAGCAACGGGTGAAGGTGATCACCCTGCAGAGCAACCTGTTGTGCCAGGTCTGCAATTCCCGTCTGGGCCTCAGCCAGAAGCTGGCCGCCAACATCCTGGTCGAACCGGTCCGTCCGACCCGCCTGGCGGCCTGAACGGCCTCCACCCCTTCTCCCGTGGCGCACCCTCCCGAACCGACCATGGTCCCGCTCAGTTCCCTCCAGCCCGGCTCCAAGGGTGCGGTCGGTCGCATCGACATCCCAGTCACCCAGCGTGGGCGGTTGCTCGAGATGGGCCTGCTGGTGGGGACGACCCTGGAACTCGTCCGCTTCGCCCCGATGGGCGATCCCGTTGAAATCCGTCTCCGTGGCTACCACCTGTCGTTGAGGCGACACGAAGCCGACCAGATCTGGATCCGTACCTGACCCCGGGGATCCGCGCCGCGCCGCACCTTCGTCCGCGGCGGGTCCGTTCCCCGAACCGCCGATGCCCAACCCACCGTCCAACCGGTCCCATCCGACCCCGTTCACCGCGGTCCTCACGGGCAATCCCAACTGCGGCAAGACGACGCTGTTCAACGCCCTGACAGGTCTCCGCGCCAAGGTGGGCAACTACGCCGGCGTCACCGTCGAACGCAAGGAAGGCCCCTTGGTCGGTGCCGACGCGGCCCATCCGGTCACGGTCCTGGATCTTCCCGGGACCTATTCGCTGAGCCCTCAGTCACCGGACGAACAGATCGCCCGCGACGTCCTGTTCCAACGCCTTCCGGAGGTCCCGGCGCCGGATCTCGTCCTGGTGGTCGTCGACGCCTCGAACCTCCAGAGGAACCTCTACTACGCCACCCAGGTCATCGAGTTGGGACATCCGACGGCGCTGGTGTTGAACATGGTCGACGTCGCACGCGCGAACGGGATCGAGATCGACATCCCTGCGCTTTCGAAGGCGTTGGGTGTGCCGGTGTTCCCGCTCGTGGCCAGCGAAGGGGAGGGAGTCGACGTCCTGCGTGCGGACATCCTGGGGCGGGCCACCCGGCCGGGGACGCGGCACGTCATCCCCCGCGAGTTCAACGAACTGCCGGAGGCTTTCGGTCTCGAGGCGCGGTCGATCGGCTCCGCCCTCCAAGGGCTGTTTCCCAACCGCCATCGGCTTGCCGCGGCGGAGGCCTTGCTGCTGCTGACCGATGACCAGGGGTTCAACGCCCATCCGGATGTCTATCCGGCCGCCATCCGCGAACAGGTCGCGGCGGCACGGGTCCGACTGGAGGCCGCCGGCGTCGACTGGCGCAGCGCCGCGATCGAGGCCCGGTACGCCCGCGTCTTCGCCATCCAACAGCACGTCTCCGTCGAGACCCTCGTCGAGGGCGAATCGGTCTCCGACCGGATCGACCGCGTGGTCACCCACAGGTATTGGGGACCCCTGATCTTCGTGGCGGTGATGGCGGCGATGTTCCAGTCGATCTTCCTGCTGGCGCAGTACCCGATGGACCTCATCGAAGCCGGGGTCGAATGGGTGGCGGGGCGGATCTCCGCCGGCATGCCGCCCGGGGACCTGAACGACCTGCTGGCCCAGGGAGTCGTCGCCGGCGTCGGCTCGGTCCTCGTCTTCCTGCCGCAGATCGGCCTGCTGTTCCTCTTCATCAGCCTGTTGGAGGACACCGGGTACATGTCCCGTGCCGCGTTCCTGATGGACCGCCTGATGAGCCGCGTGGGGCTCCATGGGAAGAGCTTCATTCCGATGCTCTCCTCGTTCGCCTGCGCGATTCCCGGGATCATGGCGACCCGGACGATCGAGACGCCCAAGGACCGGCTGGCGACGATCCTCGTGGCGCCGTTGATGAGCTGCTCGGCGCGGTTGCCGGTCTACACCGTCCTGATCGCGGCCTGCATTCCGCAACGCAACGGACTGCCGGGACTCACACTGCTCGGCATGTACCTGCTCGGGATCGTGGGGGCGCTGGGGATGGCCTGGCTGTTCAAGAAGACGCTCCTTCGCGGTGAACCCCCGCTGCTGATCCTGGAGCTGCCCGCGTACAAGAGACCCGTGCTCGGCGTGGTGCTCCGTCACATGTGGGAACGTTCCAAGATGTTCCTGCGCCGGGCGGGGACGGTGATCCTGGGCATCAACATCCTGCTTTGGTTCCTGGCGACCTATCCCAAGCCGTCGCCGGCATCCGCGGCGAAGACGGTTGTTTCGGCGGCTTCCGCTGTGACGGATGGGGCTGGGTCGACGGTGATGCCGGGAAATTCCCAGGAAGAGGCGGGTGCGGCGCTCCGTGACAGCTATGCCGGTCGGTTGGGCCGTTGGATCGAACCGGCCATCCGGCCGCTCGGATTCGACTGGAAGATCGGGATCGGCCTGGTGGCGTCCTTCGCGGCGCGGGAGGTCTTCGTGAGCACGATGTCGGTGGTCTACAACGTGGGGGAGCTGGACGACTCCGAGGCGGGCACCGCGAGCCTGGCGGAGGTGATGAAGAAGGAAAGGCACGCCGATGGCCGGCCGGTGTACACGCCACTGACCGGGGTGACGCTGATGGTCTTCTATGTCTTCGCGATGCAGTGCGTGAGCACGGTTGCGGTGGTGCGGCGGGAGACCAATTCCTGGAAGTGGCCGGCGTTCCAGTTCGCCTACATGACGGCGCTGGCGTGGATCCTGGCGTTCGTGACCTTCCAGGTGGGCCGCTGGGCCGGTTTCTGATTCGTAGCGCTGCGGCCTGGGGAAGCGCGACAGCGTCGTGGAGTGCCCGAGTCCGCTCGCGCTTTTCCGCCGTCGGGTAGCTCCCGAAATGCGTGCCCAGCCCGCCGACAAATCCCATCCGGACCACGCCGGGCGCCGGCTAGGGCTTCTGGCGCAATTGGGCTTCGAGTTCGGCGATGCGCACTCTCAGCGGTTGGATGGCCTCTTCCACCTCGGCGGCGGTGTACCGCGGGGTGATGTATTTCGGACAGTTCCAGTCGAACGACAGGACCTCGATGACGACCACCCTTTCGACGATCCCGCGTGTTTCCGGTCCGGCCAGTTGGGCGACCAGCTCCGGATGCTCGCGGGCGTCTTCCACCCGGCCGTGGCCGAGGATCTTCAGGCGCTCGCGACGGGGGTAGTCCATGAGGAACAGGGCGACCCGATCCGAGCCGGCGAGATTGCCGGTGGAGAGCATCTGCCGGTTGCCCCTGTAGTCGGCGAAGGCGATGCGGTTCGGGCTCAACACGCGGAGGAAGCCGGGCTTGCCGCCGCGATGTTGCACATACGGCCACCCGCTCTCGCTGACGGTCGCCATGTAGAACGAATCGCGGGCTTCGACGAAGGCGCGCTCGTCGTCGGTCAGCGGGTCGCGTTCCGGTTGTGGCGGGACAACCTGGGCGCTTCCGAAGTAGTGCCGTTGGGAGGCGAGCACCTTCGGCGTGAAGTGGGTTTCGAGGTAGCGTCCGGCCATGGTGGGAAGGGGTCGGGAGTGGAAGGGAAGGGTGGTGGGAGCGCGACCGACTGGACGGTGCGGCCGCGCCCCGGTGCGCTTCAGAACACCAGCGTCTGCCAGCCTTCGGCGAGATAGCGGCGGAGGCTCGCGAGCCCGGGGGTGCCGGGCAGCGCATGGTCCTTGATCCCGGGCAGTCCGCAGGCGGCGACGGACTCCGTTGCGCCGAAGGCGGCGGAGCAGCCGCACGACGCACCCGTGATGACCGGACGCACCGCGTTGTAGAGGCCGTTCGCCGGATGCGAGAGCCGCGTCAGTTCGGCGGGCCAGCGGGTGCCGGCGCCGGCGAAGACGACGTTGACCTCGTCGTTCTGGGACTGGGCTTCGGCGGCGAGCGCCAGGGCGCTGAAGGCGCGTCCCAGCGCTTCTTCGCCGTTCTTGGGATCGGAGGTGATGATGATGGCCAGTTTCATGTGGGTCTCGTTGTTGGTAGTGTTTTTTCCTGCGTGAATCGGAAGAGGGGACTGCGGATTCGGAAGCTTTTGGCGTCGCGGCGAACTGCGTTGCCGGTGGAAATCGGAACCGCCTTCAGGGCGCGGGCCGTGGCCAGAGGAGTCTCCGTTCGGACTCGGTGATCCTCAGGTCGTTGATGCTGGCGAAGCGGCGTTGCATGAGGCCGTCGGCATCGAACTCCCAGTTCTCGTTGCCGTAGGCGCGCCACCACTGTCCGGAGTCGTCGTGGAATTCGTACTCGAAGCGCACGGCGATCCGGTTTCCGGCTGCCGCCCAGAGTTCCTTGCGCAGACGGTAGTCGTGTTCGCGCGCCCACTTGCGGCGGAGGAACCCGACGACCTGCTCCCGGCCCCTGAGGAACTCGGAGCGGTTCCGCCATTCGGTGTCCTCGGTGTAGGCCAGCGCGACCCGCTCGGGATCCCGGGTGTTCCAGGCATCCTCGGCCGCCTGCACCTTCCGGAGCGCGGATTCGAGGCTGAAGGGCGGCAAGGGCGGTCGGAGGTTCATGGACTTCGGTTCGATCGGGTTGGTGGCGGTGGTCGCCTGGACGCCTCCCTGATGCGGGTGGCGTGCCAAAGAGCCCTTCGGGACGAAAACCGACGTTTCATTGGGGTTTTCGAGAATCCCGATCCATGGAAGCCGCGACGAATTCTCGTAGTCTACGAAGAGTCGTTGCGGTGGAAGACGACTTCCCGTAGTGCTCGATCGTGAATTGCGGCAGCTTGCCCGAAGTGATGGTGACGATGGCTGGGAACCGGTCGTTGACCGAGGTGCTGTCGGCGGTGGTCGGCGGAATCGCCCGGTGTCCCAACCTGGTCCTCGCCCGCATCTGGTTGGTCCAGGACGGGGACATCTGCGATTCCTGCCGGTTCCGTCCCGAATGCCCGGACCGGACGCGGTGCCTGCATCTCGTCGCCAGCGCGGGGAATCCGCGAGGCGGGTCCCAGGATTCCACGCGGCTCGATGGAGCCTTCCGTCGGTTTCCGCTCGGCGTCCGCAAGATCGGCCAGGTGGGCGCCAGCGGCCAACCGCTGTTGCTTCCCGACCTGGAGGGTGCGGAGGAATGGATCGCCGATCCGGATTGGATCCGGCGGGAGGGCGTCAGGACGTTCGCCGCCCAACCGTTGGTCTTCCGCGGCGAGGTGCTCGGCGTGCTCGCCCTCTTCGACGCCGGGGTGTTGGGCCAGGCGGAGTTCGATTGGCTGCGGGTCTTCGCGGACCACGCGGCGGTGAGCATCGCGAACGCCCGGGCGTTCGAGGAGATCGGGATCCTCAAGGCGCGGTTGGAGGAGGAGAACCACTACCTGCGCGCGGAGGTCAGCACGGCGTTGGGCCTCGGCGACATCGTCGGGAGCAGCCCCGGCCTGCAGAAGGTGATGCAGCAGATCGAGCTGGTCGCGCCGACGGACGCGTCCGTGCTGGTCACCGGCGAGAGCGGCACAGGCAAGGAACTGGTCGCCCGGGCCATCCACGAGAACAGCCGGCGAAGGGAGCGTGCCCTGATCAAGGTGAACTGCGGCGCGGTGCCCGAGGCGTTGTTCGAGAGCGAGTTCTTCGGCCATGTGAAGGGCGCCTTCACCGGAGCGCTCCGGGACAAGCCCGGACGGTTCGAGCTGGCCGACGGTGGGACGCTGTTCCTCGACGAGATCGGCGAGGTGCCGTTGGCCATGCAGGCCAAGCTGCTGCGCGTGTTGCAGGAGCGGGAGATCGAGCGCATCGGCGACACGCGAACCCGCAGGATCGACGTCCGGATCGTCGCCGCGACCAACCGCGACCTGGGCAAGGAGGTCGAGGCCGGCCGCTTCCGGAGGGACCTGTACTACCGTCTGGGCGTCTTCCCCATCGAGATCCCGCCGCTGCGCGACCGACGTGACGACATCCCGCAGTTGGCCACCCATTTCGTGAGGCAGAGCGCCCGCCGGATGAACGGCCCGGCGCCTCGTGTCACCCAGGCGACGATGGCCCAGCTCGCGGCCCACGACTGGCCGGGCAACGTCCGCGAACTCCAGAATGCCGTCGAACGCGCGGTGATCCTCGCCCAGGGCGGTCCGTTGCGATTCGAGTTCGCGCCGACTTCATCCCGGGATTCGGTGGGTGCGAAGGCGTTGCCGGGACCGGTTTCGCCGCTCCTGACCCGCGCGGAACTCAAGCGGCAGGAAAGGGAGAGCATCGTCGCCGCCTTGAAGCAGTCCGGCGGACGGATCTTCGGCGAAGGTGGTGCGGCCGAACTGCTGGGGATGAAGCCGACGACCCTCGCCTCCCGCATCAAGGCGCTCGGCATCCGGCGCAACCCACGGGATTGAGTTCAAGGCTTTGCGACTGCCGTACGTAGACACGGAGACACGTAGATACGGAGTGTGGAAGCACCCAGGAGGTGCGGAGATTGCGGCTCCCAAACTCGACCGCCAACATCCCACGGCCGCGGGAGTCTCGTGAACCGGGAAACCGGCTGAGTCTCGTGACTTCGTCTCCTACGCTGCGTGAAGCGTCTCGAGGCAGGCAGTGGAGCGGGATGTGGAGTTCTCCCGACCCGTTCCATCAGTGGTCCAGGGGTCGGCATCATTTTTTGGTTTCGATGAAAGATGTGGTCCCGGGACCGGTTATCCGAGGGTGTGAAGACCCATCCACGATTCCTGCTGCCTGCAATCGTCCTCGGGGCGATCCAGGCGCATGCCTCCGCCTTCCACTTCGCCAACACGGCGATCCAAACGGGGGCCGGGGCCGAATACGGCTTTGCCAACGCCTTCAATCCGGTGTCCTCGTCGGTTTCCCGTGAGTTCAGCCTGACCTATCCCTCGGTCGGTCCCGGCGGTGCCACCAACATCATCAATGCCGGCATCACCGCCGCGGCCGCGTGGGCGCGGTCGGAGCCGGGATCCCTCGGAGTCCGGGCACTGGTGTCTGTGGACAACCGTTCGAGCGCGATCACCCTGCGGTCGGACGCCGGGGTTCCGCCCGGTGGCGGGAGCTTCTTCCAGACGCCGGCGGCTTCCGCGGGCTTCTCCACGCAAGATGTCCGGTTCGAGGCGCTTCCCGGAGTCGTCGGAGGCGGGACGATTCCGGTCTCGTTGAATCTGCGATTGGACGGGGGCTTCACCGGAAGCTCCGTGTCGACACCGGGAGCCGGTGTGGGATCGAGCACGATGACCCTGAGCCTGCAGGGTCGGTTTGGGTACGTGGACCGCGAAACCCACTTCCAGTACGGGACCTTCTTCTCCGGGACGGTGGTCGCCACCTCGACCGGCGGCTTGGTCACCTACGGTGCCGGGACAGGGCTGCTTTCCGGATACACCGGAGGCACTGTGGACCTGACGACGTCGGGATTCAGCATCCCGCTCGGGGTACCGGTGCAGGCGGAGCTGAGGCTGGAACTCTTCGGTTCGGCGACCTCGGCCGGCGGCCGGTTGGAGGGCATCGATGCGGACTTCCTCCATACGCTGACGTTCCCCACGGACGGCGACGTCTTCAACCTTCCGGAAGGCTATACGGCTTCGTCGGCTGGGCTCGGGGTCGCCGACAACGGATTCGCGCCGGTGCCGGAGCCGGGTGCGTGGGCCGCGGTCGGCTTGGCCGGCGCGGGACTCTTCGGTGTGGCACGGCGTCGCCTGCGGCATTGAGTGAGGACGTGAGTCGTCGTCGGGGCCGGTGCGGCGGGGGGCGCCGGGCCGGAATGGAAAAGGCGCGGTCCCGTTGGGGACCGCGCCTGTCAGTTTCAGGTTCCTCGGAACGGTGGCCGGACTCAGTAGTCCATGCCGCCGCCGCCGTGGTGCGGATCCGCGGCGGGCTTCTCCTTCTTCTCCGGGATCTCGGTGATGATCGCCTCGGTGGTGAGGAGCAGGCCGGCGATGGACGCGGCGTTCTGCAGGGCGGAACGGGTCACCTTCTTCGGGTCGACGACGCCGGCCTTGACCAGGTCCTCGTACTCGCCGGTGGCGACGTTGTAGCCGTCGTTGCCCTTGCGGCGCTTGACCTCCTGGACGATGAGGCCGCCCTCGACGCCGGCGTTGCGGGCCAGCTCGCGGAGCGGCGCCTCGACGGCGCGACGGACGATGTCGACGCCGATCTGCTCGTCGACGATGGGGAGCTTCAGCGCCTCGATGGCGGGAAGCGTGCGGAGCAGGGCGACGCCGCCGCCGGCGACGATGCCTTCCTCGACGGCCGCGCGGGTCGCGTGGAGCGCGTCCTCGACACGGGCCTTCTTCTCCTTCATCTCGGTCTCGGTGGCCGCACCGACATGGATGACGGCGACGCCGCCGGCGAGCTTGGCGAGGCGCTCCTGGAGCTTCTCGCGGTCGTAGTCGCTGGTGGTCTCCTCGATCTGGCGGCGGATCTGGTTCACGCGGCCCTGGATCTCGGAGTTCTTGCCGTTGCCCTCGATGATCGTGGTGTTTTCCTTCTCCACGACGATGGTCTTGGCGCGGCCGAGGTCGGCGAGCTCGAGGCTGTCGAGCTTGATGCCGAGGTCCTCGGTGATGAGGCGTCCACCGGTGAGGATGGCGATGTCCTCGAGCATGGCCTTGCGGCGGTCACCGAAGCCGGGCGCCTTGACGGCGGCGACGTTCAGCGTGCCACGGAGCTTGTTGACCACGAGGGTGGCCAGGGCTTCGCCCTCGACCTCTTCCGAGATGATGAGCAGCGGCTTGCTGGTCTTGGCGACCTTCTCGAGGATCGGGAGCAGTTCCTTGAGGGAGCTGATCTTCTTCTCGTAGAGGAGGATGTACGCGTCGTCCAACTTGGCCTCGAGGGTCTCGGCGTTGGTCACGAAGTACGGCGAGAGGTAGCCCTTGTCGAACTGCATGCCTTCGACGACGTCGAGGGTGGTCTCGATCGACTTGGCCTCCTCGACCGTGATCGTGCCGTCCTTGCCGACCTTGTCCATCGCCTCGGCGATGATCTCGCCGATCGCGGTGTCCCAGTTGGCGGAAACGGTGGCGACCTGCTTGATCTCCTCCTTGTCCTTGACCTTCTTGGCGATCTTGGCGAGCTGCTCGGTGGCGGCGTCGACGGCCTTCTGGATGCCGCGCTGGAGCGACACCGGGTTGGCGCCGGCGGTCACGTGCTTCAGGCCCTCGCGGTAGATGGCCTCGGCGAGCACCGTGGCGGTGGTCGTACCGTCACCGGCGATGTCGCTGGTCTTGCTGGCGACCTCGCGGACGAGCTGGGCGCCGATGTTCTGGTAGGGGTTCGGAAGCTCGATCTCCTTGGCGACGGAGACACCGTCCTTGGTGATCGTCGGGGATCCGAACTTCTTGTCGATGACGACGTTGCGACCCTTCGGGCCGAGAGTGGCCTTCACGGCCTTGGCGAGGATCTCGACGCCCTTCAGGATTTCCTGGCGGGCGGCTTCGTCGAACAGGAGTTGTTTGGCAGCCATGGATGTCTAGATGTGTGTGATTGAGTTCCGGGTGGTTCAGCCGACGACGGCGATCAGGTCGTCGGTGTTGAAGATCTTGTATTCCTTGCCATCGATCTTGATTTCGGAGCCGCCGTACTTGGAGACCAGCACGCGGTCACCGACCTTGACTTCGAAGGCAAGCTTCTTGCCGTCGTCGCCGGTCTTGCCGGTTCCGAGGGCGCGGACAACGCCTTCGCTGGGCTTCTCCTTGGCGGAGTCGGGGATGATGATCCCGCCCTTCTTGACTTCCTTTTCCTCGCCGAGCTCCACGAGGACGCGGTCTCCGAGGGGTTTCACGTTCAGTGCCATGTTGGTGACTGTGTGTTTTGTATTGTTGCTTGTGGATGCAGCCCGCCGCTCCTGCGGCCGGGCAAAATGGTGTGCCAGGACCGGAACTCAGGGCTTCTTCTTCTCGTCGACGACTTCGGCGTCGATGACGGTGGAGTCGTCCTTCTTCTCGGCCTTGGGTTCGGCTCCGGGCTGTTGGCCGCCGGCACCGGCCCCGGGGGCTTCGCCGCCCTGGGGGTACATCGCCGCACCGGCCGCCTGGACGGTCTGGTTCAGCTTGTCGAGGGCCGCGCGGATCGCGGCGGTGTCGCTGCCCTTGAGGGCGTCCTTCACCGAGGCGACGGACGTCTCGATGCCGGACTTGGCGTCGCCGATCTTGTCGGCGTTGTCCTTCAGGAACTTCTCGGTGCGGTAGACGGTGTTGTCCGCCTCGTTGCGGAGTTCGACCTCCTCGCGGCGGGCCTTGTCCTCGTCGGCATGGGCCTCGGCGTCACGGCGCATCTTCTCGACCTCGTCCTTGGAAAGGCCGCTGGAGGCGGTGATGACGATCTTCTGGCTCTTGCCGGTGCCGAGGTCCTTGGCGCTGACGTTGAGGATGCCGTTGGCGTCGATGTCGAAGGTGACCTCGATCTGTGGAACGCCGCGCGGGGCCGGGGCGATCTCGGAGAGCTGGAACTTGCCGAGCGACTTGTTGTCGCGTGAGAACTGGCGTTCGCCCTGGAGGACGTGGATCTCGACGCCGGGCTGGTTGTCGCTGGCGGTGGAGAAGATCTCCGACTTGCGGCTCGGGATGGTGGTGTTGCGGTCGATCAGCTTGGTGAACACGCCACCGAGGGTCTCGATGCCCAGCGACAGCGGGGTCACGTCGAGCAGGAGCACGTCCTTGACCTCGCCCTTGAGCACGCCGCCCTGGATGGCGGCGCCGACGGCGACGACCTCGTCGGGGTTGACGCCCTGGTGGGGGGGCTTGCTGACGAGGCCGCGGGCGGTCTCCACCACCCGGGGCATGCGGGTCATGCCGCCGACCAGGACGAGTTCGTCGATCTTGTCGGTCGTGAGTCCGGCGTCGCGCAGACACGCCTTGGTCGGCGTGATGGTGCGTTCGAAGAGGGTGTCGCAGAGCTGCTCCATCTTCGCCCGGCTCAGCTTCAGGGAGATGTGCTTCGGGCCGGTCGCGTCGGCGGTGATGAAGGGCAGGTTGATGTCGTACTGCTGGGACGACGAGAGGGCGATCTTGGACTTCTCGGCCTCTTCCTTGATGCGCTGGAGGGCATCGGGCTGCTTGCGGAGGTCGATACCCTGGTCGCGTTGGAACTCGGCGAGGATCCAGTCGATGATCGCGTTGTCCCAGTCGTCGCCGCCGAGGTGGGTGTCGCCGTTGGTGGCCTTCACCTCGAAGACGCCGTCACCGATCTCGAGCACCGAGATGTCGAAGGTGCCGCCACCGAGGTCGTACACGGCGATCTTCTCGTCCTTCTTCTTGTCCAGACCGTAGGCGAGCGAGGCGGCGGTGGGCTCGTTGATGATGCGGAGCACCTCGAGTCCGGCGATCTTGCCGGCGTCCTTGGTGGCCTGGCGCTGGCTGTCGTTGAAGTAGGCGGGAACGGTGATGACGGCCTGGGTGATGGTCTCACCGAGGCGGATCTCCGCGTCGGCCTTCAGCTTGCCCAGGATCATGGCGCTGATCTCCGGCGGGCTGAACGACTTGGGCTTGCCTTCGACCTCCACCTCGATGTGGGCGTCCCCGTTGGAGGCGCGCACCACCTTGTAGGGCACGCGCTTGATCTCCTCCTGGACCTCGTCGAACTTGCGTCCCATGAAGCGCTTCACCGAGTAGATGGTGTTGCGGGGGTTGGTGACGCCCTGCCGTTTCGCCGCGTCGCCGAACAGCCTCTCGCCGTTCTTCGCGAATGCGACGACCGACGGGGTCGTGCGTTTCCCTTCCGAATTCTCCAGCACGAGCGGCTCGCCGCCTTCCATCACCGCCATGCAGGAGTTGGTCGTTCCGAGATCAATGCCCAAAACTTTTGCCATAGGTCGAAAATCTTCTTCCCACCCCCTGCAAGCCGAGTGCCGACAGGACGGATCGACGGCAAAAGGCTGAAATGGCGCCATTCAGGCCTGTTTTCGAGGTGGACTGGATTGGGGTGGGCCAGCGCTTGTCGGCGCCGTTGTGCCGTGGATGGGGACAATGTGTCGCATGTGACACACGTCGGCGGGCGGGATGGCGCAGTTGGGAATCCCCTTCGAAGCCGGTCGACAAGTGGAGGTGGGAATTCCAAGACTGTCGCGTGCACGTGTCCCGGCTCCGATTGCGCGACTTCCGGAATTATGTCCGGCTCGACCTGGAGCTGGGCCCGGGCTGCCATCTGTTCCTCGGGGACAACGCGCAGGGCAAGACCAACGTGCTGGAGGCCTTGTATCTCGTCGCCACATTGAGGTCGTTCCGCGGAGTCGGCGGGGCCCAGATGGTCCGTGAGGGGGCGCGCGGCTACTTCGTCGGCGCCACGATCGACAGCCAGGGGCTATCGGAGGTGAAGGCCTACTGGTCGTCCACGGAGCGGAGGCTGACGCTGAACGAAAGGCCCGTGCGACGTCTGTCCGAGTACTTCGGCGTCCTGCGGGCGGTGGTGTTCTGTTCCGAGGACCTGGCCTTGGTGAAGGGGGCGTCGCGGGGACGCCGACGGTTCCTCGACCTGATCCTGGCCCAGACCGAGCCCGGCTACCTGACGCTCCTCATGCGCTATGCCCGGGCGTTGAAGTCACGGAATGCGCTGCTCAAGCATCCGATGCCGGACGAGGCCCAGTTGGAGGGGTTCTCCCATGAAGTGGTCTCCGCCGGGACGGGCCTGATGGCGGCCCGCACGGCGTTGTTGCCCCGCATCACGCCCTGGATCCGGGACGCGTTCCGACGCATCTCGGGCGACGTCGACGAACTCGAGTTGCGCCATCGTCCTGGGGTTCGCGAGGACTTCGCGGTGGCGCTCTCCAATTCTCGGGCGCGGGAGCGGGTGATGCGGACGACCCTGGTCGGACCGCACCGTGACGACGTCGAGTTCCTCGTGAATGGACGGAACGCGTCCCAATACACCAGCGAGGGGCAGAAGCGGACCTTGGCGTTGGCCCTGAAGTTGGCCCAGGCCGAGTACCTTTCCTCGGTGGTGGGAACCCCACCGGTGCTGTTGATCGACGACGTGATGGGCGAGCTCGATGCCTCGCGGAGGGCGGCGTTCATGCCGCTGTTGGAACGGGCCTTCCGGGCCGGCGGGCAGGTTTTCATGACCTGCACCGAGGAGAATTGGCCGCAGGAGATGGGCAGGAACCTCACCCGTTGGTCGGTCCAGCGGGGCGGAATCGTCCCGGTGGCCGTGTAGCCCCTCGTGCCTAGAACGAGATCCCGAGGGTCGTCTGGATGGTCAGGTCGTTGTTGTTGACCCCGATGACCGGATTCGTGTCGTACAGGTCGATGATGTTCAGGTTCAACGTGGTCCGTTTCAGGAGCGGGTAGGAGAAGTTCAGGGTGTACTGCGCGCGGAAATCGCCGAAGTCGGTGATGTTGGGCATGAAGGCGAGGGTCTGGCGGATCTTCAGCTTCGAGCTGAGTTCCCAGGTGAGGTCTTCGCCGAAGCGCACCGAGATCAGGTCGCGGTCCCGGGACGTGCCCACGAAATCGAACTGCTGGTATTGGGCACCGAGCTCCGCGTTCAGGATGAACCTGGGCTTCTCCAGCAGCTTGTAGCCGAAGCCGGCGCCCTCCTGGTATTGGAGGTCGAGACGGCGGATGTGGTCGAAGCCGGCGCCGGCGAGGTTGAAGGCGTAGACCTTCCTGCGCGAACCGAGATCGATGTCGGTCTTCAGGCTGCCGTCGAGTCGGTTGGCGGAATCGAAGCCGTTGAGCACGCCATAGGCCGCAGAGGCGGTTGCGGAGTTCCTCACGCGGTCCCAGCGGTGGATGGCGCTGGCGTTGCCGTAGAAGGTCTGTCGGTCGGTCGTGCCGAATCCGAGGTCGCTGCCCAACTGGATGTTCACGTTCCAGTTGGTGAGGAGTGGCCGGATCCATCCGGGGCGGTACCAGGGATTCTCCCCGAGCGAGGCCAAGTTGGTCCGGATGTCGACGGCGGGCGGAGGCGTGGATTTCACGACGCCCGACGCCGGGGTCGGGGCCGGCTTCGCGGCTGGGGAAGCCGGCTTCGGGGTTGCGACGACCGCGGGAGGGACCTTTTCCTCGCGCCGTTCGATCAGGTCCAGCGGGATGCGGACCTTCCCCGCCAAGGACCTGACCACCACCGCATCGGACTTGCGGGAAACCACCTCGCCGGTGATCCGATCGCCGTTCCGGAGGTGGAACACGACCGTCTCCGCGGCCTGCGTCGCAGTTGGGAGTCCACCCAGGAGCAGGAACGCGACGAGCCGGATCAGGAGACTACGGATTGGAGGGAGGTTTCGCATCCGGGGCAGGGGAGGCGGCGGTGGCGGCCTTGGCGGTCTCGGGCGCGGGAATGTCCGAGGCGCTTGCCTTCCTGCGACCACGGATGACGGCAACCTCTCCCTCGTCATTCATGCCGAGTTCGGGGCGGCCGGTGCGGTTGCCATAGATGTGCCGGATCTCGACCTCGCCATCCGGGCTGATCCGGTGGTGGACGAACTCGTCGGCGCCGACCTGATGGAGGACGTGGAGTCGGTTGGTCCGGTCGAGTCGGAATTCGGAGGGCGGATTGAAGGAAACGATGGAACCGAGGCGCACGACCTTGAGGATGGTCGCCCCGGTCGGGTCGGCGACCGAGGCGAAGATCTGGGGACGCTTGAGGTAGTTCGCCTGCTGGATCATGTACTTCCGGCGTTCACCCGAGCCTCCCGACAGCCCGAACTCGCGTTCCCAGAGGATGACGCCCCGCATGATCTCGAACTCGACGGGAGCGGTGACGACGTGCTCGTTGCCGCCTCCGGTGACGACCGTCGCGGTGACCCGGTATCGGCCGATGGTGTCGAGCTTGAAGAGGGGAGCCAGGTTGAAGCGGAGGGTGCCCCGGTTGGACGGCTTGAGTGAAAAGGCACCCGTTTCCTCGGGATCCCGCAGCCGGTTCACCACCGTGCCGTCGATGTTTTCGACGCTGAAGCGGATCCAGCCGGGCTGTTCCCCGAGTCGGAGCTGGGACCCGGTGTAGTTGATGATGCGAACGACCGCGATCGCCGGTTCCGACGGAAGGAACTGGTTCTGCTCGAACTCCAGCTTGATCTCCACCTGGGCCGACAAACCGAGGTGGCCCAACAGGAGAAGCAGGGGCATTAACAACCGTGATCGCATCGTCCGAATCTAGGTACTGCGGCGGATGAGGCAAGGCTGGGACGTCGCGGAGACGGTGCTTTCTCACTTCGTTAGAGACAAACCGTGTCCGCGGGCGATAGTCTTGGATCCACACTTTCGCGGTTCCCGTTTCGTTTCCGCATTCCCAGATGAAGAGTCTCCCAGCCTCCAAGCGCTCCGGCATCCTTGCCGGCGGCAACTGGATCATCGACCAGGTCAAGATCATCGATTCGTACCCGGCGCTCGAACAGTTGGCCAACATCCGCAGCCAGCATCAGGGCACCGGCGGATCGCCGTACAACATCCTCCTGGACCTCGCCAAGCTGGGGGTGGAGTTCCCGCTCTTCGGCGCCGGACTGGTCGGGAAGGACGCCTTGGGGCAGTCCATCCTCGAGGACTGTGCCAAGCACAAGATCGACACCAAGCACCTGAAGTCCACGGCCGAGGCCGCGACCAGCTTCACGGATGTCATGACCATCCAGGGCTCGGGCAAGCGCACGTTCTTCCACAATCGCGGTGCCAACGCGCTCTGGGACGGCAAGGACATCGACTTCACCAAGTCCAAGGCACGCATCTTCCACCTGGGCTACCTGCTCCTGCTGGACAAGATGGACTTCGTCGGCAAGGACGGCCTGACCGGTGCCGCCAAGCTTCTCGCCGCGGCGCAGGCCGCGGGGCTCAAGACCTGCGTCGACGTGGTCAGCGAGGTGGGCGACCGCTTCAAGGCGGTGGTCACCCCGGCCCTCAAGCACTGCGACTACGCCATCATCAACGAATACGAGGCGGGCATGGTCACGGGCTTCCGCATCCGCAAGGAAGGGGTGCTCGACACCGTCTCCCTCCGCCATGCGGCCGGAGCCATCCTGCAGTTGGGCGTCAAGGATCTCGTGGTGATCCATTTCCCGGAGGGCTGCTTCGCCCGCACCCGCGACGGCAAGGACCATTGGCAGCCTTCCCTGAAGGTTCCGGCCAAGGCGATCGCCGGCACGGCCGGGGCGGGTGATGCCTTCGCGGCGGGCGTCCTCCTGGGACTCCATGAGGGTTGGGATCTCCAGAAGTCGATGCTCACCGGCGTCTGCGCCGCAGCCGCCTCGCTCAGCGATCCGACCTGTACGGGCGGCATGAAGCCGTTGGCGCAGGTGGAGGCCCTGAAGAAGAAGTACGGCGTCCGTCCTCCGCTCGAGCCGAACGAAGACGACTTCTGACGGGTTTCGGCCGGTCCCATCCCGTTGGCATTCCGACTGCCCGGGCCATGCCGGCGTGGTCTTTTGACCGTGATCTTCGCCGCCACTCCTTGAAGGGGCGGAATCCGGCCGAGCCCTTCGCGGCGACGCAGACACGAAGGAACGGAAGGCGTCACGACCCAAGGTGCCCAACGGGTGCATTCGGCGGACGCCTGACGCCCTTCCGGCTCACCTCAGCGGCCTTCCGCTAGGCGCAACGCCGCAGTGCCTCATACGAGGCATTCGACCATGCCCGGCAACCGCTCCGCGGTCCGTTCCAACACCTTCAGCGCGAAATTCCGGTTCGTCTCCGTTCCTTCGGGGAAGAGGATCTCCCAGCCCGAGACGTCCAACCAGCGGGTCGAGGTGACGGTGGGCCCTTCGCCGGGATGTCCGAGGCCGATCGAGTTGGTGAAATGGTCGGCGATCTGGACTGCCGCGGCCAACCGGTTCTGCCTTTCGGCCCCCGCTGGAGCATGGTGGTACTGGGTGGCCAGGACCAGCGACGGACTGAGTTCCTGGGTCTTCAGGTAGATCGCCCCGAGTTGCGCGTGGTCGCAGCCGAGAACGTCGTTTTCGACATGGCGTGCGGCGCTGGCCCCGGCCTGGAGCCGCTTCAGGATCTCCTGGTAGTGGTCGGGAAAGACCGTGCCGAGGACGATCCAGCCGACGTCGTGGACCAGTCCGGCGACATAGTCGAGGTCGTCCCCCGGCTCGGGTGTCGCCAGCATCAGTTCCTTGGTGACCATGGCGGTCGCGATGCAGTGCTTCCAGAGGTCGCGCCAGTTGGAGTCCTTGGAACCGGTCAGGCGTTTGAAGTCGTCGATGACCGGGGTCATCATGGCCAGTTCCCGCACTTGGCGGACGCCGACGAAGAAAACGGCCTCCTCCAGGTTGGTGACCTTGTGGGCGAGGCCGAAATGGGCGGAGTTCACCAGGCGCAGCAGGCGCGCGGTGAGCCCGGGATCGCGGCGGATCACCTCGGAGATCTGGCCGGCATAACGTTGTTCGGCGGCCAGCAGTTCACGGAGGGCACCCTGGATGCTCCGCAGCGAGGGCAGACGGGGGCAGAGGCGGACACGGTTCTGTATCTCCGCCATTGTGAACGGCCTCGGCGCCGGCCTGGCCGGGATCGGTGCAGCGGTCATTTGAGCATGGATCGGCAGGAGTCCACCGGGACTGAAACGGATTCTTCCGGGGATCCGCGGCCGATCGGTGCCCCGGTCCGGAGGCTTGCAGCCGCTTCGGAGACATTCCCGCTCAAGTCCTTTCACGGGATGCCGATCACGCCCTTGATGATCGCAGACATCGAGCAGTTGATCGGATCCTGTGTGACCGACGTGTTCGGCACCATGCTCAGCATGGACGTTCACCCTGCTGCCTCCAGCGACCCGGCGGATCCTCCCAGCGAGGCCCACGTTGCGTCCGCTGTCGGCTTCAGCGGGGTGATCACCGGGGTCGTTTACATCTACACGTCGAGTTCCTTCGCCCGACGTTGTGCCGGATCGATGCTCGGGTTGACCGACGCCGAGATCGACGGTGACGAGATGGTCAACGACGTGATGGGAGAGATCGCCAACATGGTGGTCGGCAACCTCAAGTCGGGCCTTTGCGACCGCGGGCTGACCTGCGTCCTCACCATCCCCTCCATCGTCCGCGGCAAGTTCAGCATCGAACCGATCAGTTCGAGCGAGCGGAAGGTCTTCCACTTCACCTGCGAATCCCGGCCGCTCCTGGTCGAGGTGATGATCAAGCATTCCTCGGAACGCGCCGCCTGATCCCAACCCGTTTTCCCCAAGCACCCGATTTCACATGAAGCCGAAAATCCTCACCGTAGACGACAGCAAGACGATCCGCCTGATCGTCGGGAAGGCGTTCAAGCCGTTCGATGTCGACGTCTTCGAGGCCTCCAATGGCGTCGAGGGACTCGCCGTCGCGTCCCGCGAGAAGCCGGACATCATCATCCTCGACATCACGATGCCGATCATGGACGGCTCGGAGTGTCTCGCGAAGCTGAAGTCCAACCCGGACCTCAAGTCGATTCCGGTCATCATGCTCACCGCCGAGTCCGGCAGGGAGAACGTGCTCAAGATCGCGAAGATGGGCGTGCGGGACTACCTGGTGAAGCCCTTCAAGGAGGATCTCCTGATCGAGCGCGTCGGCCGGGTGATTGAACTCAAGGCGAAGGGCGAGGGGATCAAGAAGGCGAAGCGCTACGACGATCCGCTCAGCGTGCTCGTGGTGGACGACAAGCCGGCCATCATCGAGCAGATCAAGTCCGCGGTCGCCGATACCCCGTGGACAGTCCATGGCCGGACCCAGACCGGCGAGGCCGTCGATTTCTGTTCCCAGAACCTTCCCGACGCGATCCTGGTGAGCCTCACGTTGCCCGACAACGCGGGCTTCACGCTCTTCCAGATGTTCCGTGCGAGCGCCAAGACCAAGGCGACGCCGGTGTTCGGTATGTGCGTGAAGACGGCGTCCGAGGAGCAGCTCCGCGCCCAACAGGTGGGCTTCACCGGCGTGGTCACCAAGCCGCTCGATCCCGATGAGCTGAAGTCCAAGATCTGCCGTTCGCTGAACCTGGACACCTCCTACAAATACTTCCAGCAGCGGGAGGGCGTCCTCGTGCTGTCGCTTCCCGCCACGCTGACCCCGAACGTGGCCAACGAGATCAGCCTCCAGCTCCGGCCGAAGGTGGCCGAGGCGGTGGATTCGGGTCTTGGGAAGATGGTCGTGGACATGGGCCAACTGCGCGTGGCGGACGTCAACCTCGTCCGTCTGGGCATCTCGGCGATCCAGCTTTGTGGCGAGCTTTCCCTGAAGCACCGGCTGGTCGGTTCCAGCCTGGTCCAGCAGGAGTGCCGCAACTACGAGGAAACCAAGGACTGGCAGTTCGTCGCCTCCTTCGAGGAGGCGGTGGCCGCCCTGAACGACCCCATGGCTGTGGCGGCCTGAACGGCCGCACCACCGTGGTGGCGTCATCGCAAGGACGTGATGCGCTCCACAATCAACCTGGGATTCGTCGCCGCGGTTTCCGCGGCGACGGTCCAATCCGCCCCGCAGGGGTATCTTGCCGTCGTCGGCCCGAAGCCGCTGATGTTCGCCAAGCCGGCGATTCCGCTGGCGCTGGCGATCTCGCGGCTGCCGTCGCTGGCCACCGTGACCCCGGATCCGCGGGTGCGCTACGCCGCGGCAACCAACGAGCCGGTGATCCTGCCGCCGCCGGGTTCCCCGACCAACACGGTCGCCAATCCCACCGTGGGGTCGGGTGCTTCCACGACGGAGGCGGGTTCCATGCCCGCCGGGACCTGGCCAGACGAGTTCCAGGGACCTCCTGCAGACCCCTCCGGGGGCGTCGCCCCAGGTGGATTTCCGGTTCCGTGGGGCCTCAAGGCACCGGGGGATCCGGGCTCCCAGTCCGATCGGGGGCTGCCGCTGCTGTCGCTCCAGATGCTGGTGCCGTTCTTCCGGGATCCCGCGACCACCAACCGGACGAATCCGATCTTCCTGTCGGTTCCGTTCCAGCCGGGGCAACCGGCCGTCCCGGGGCCCGCCCCGGCTCCGGCCGCCTCCAGCACCGCCACCTACGAGCAACACTGATCCATGAACCGTACCCGGACGAAACGGTCCTGCCTGAACCGCTGCAGCCTCCTTGTTGCGGCAGGCCTGCTCGGGGCCGGTCCCGGACTTCTGGTGGGATCCGAGGCGACGACGGGGAAGCCCCACGGTTCCCCAGCCGGCCACGCCGCACCGCCGGCGAAGGTGGAGCCTCCACACGCGGCCCCGCTCAACTCGAACTCCGGCCATACCGCGCCGCTGGTCGATCAGGTCCACGACTCGCTCAAGGCCCCCTTCGAACCGGAGATACCGTTGCCGGCGGAGATCACCGCCTCGGGGAACCTGCTGCTGAAGCAGGTTCCACCCGTCACCGTCGACGAGTTGCGCCCGTGGCGCACCCAGGTGGAAGGCGCGCTCCGGATGCGGAAGGAGAAGAACCTCGTCGGGGCGGAGAACATGCTGATCGGGATCCTGCAGGCCGACGCCCCGCCGGTGATCCAAAGGGAGTGTCTCAAGCACCTCGCCCAGTTCGCCATCGAGGCGCGGCAATACAGCCGCGCGCAGCAGATCTATTCCCAGTTGGTCAGCCGTTTCCCATCGGACCCCGAATCCCCTGAGATCCTCTTCCGCCAGGGGATGCTCTTCCGCCAGATGGGGGCCGAGTCCATGGCGTTGGCGAAGTTCTACGCGGTCATGTCCTCGGCCATCAGCATCGCCGAGTCGAGTCTCCCCCGCTACAAGAGCCTCGTCCTCCTGGCCCAGACCGAGATCGCCGACACCTACTACCTCCAGGGCAAGCATTCCGCCGCCGTGGAGTTCTTCCGCAAGGTGCTCAAGCTCGAGCATCCGGAGGTCAACGAGGCGCTGATCCGATACAAGCTCGTCAAGTCGCTGTCGGCGCTGGAACGCCACACCGACGTCATCGCCGAGTCCGAGCTCTTCATCGCGCGCTGTGCGGCCGCGAACGAGTTGGCCGAGGTCCGTTTCCTCCTGTCCGAGTCCTTCCGCAAGGTCGGGCGCACCCGCGATGCGCTGGAGCAGACGCTGGCGCTCCTCAAGGCCGGACAGGCCGCCGCCGCGAAGGACCCGGAGACCTGGGCCTACTGGCAGCAGAGGACCGGCAACGACCTCGCCAACCAGCTCTACCGCGAAGGGGACTACGCCTCCGCGCTCCAGGTCTACGACACGCTCGCCCGCCTTCAGGATTCCCCCACCTGGCAGCTTCCGGCCTGGTATCAGATGGGTCTGGTGTACGAGCGGCTTGGCCATGTCGAGAAGGCGGTCGAGACCTATCGCAAGATCCTGCTCCGCCAGGCGGAGGTCACCAATGCCACCCCGGGCCTGGCACTGGTCTTCGAGATGTCCAAGTGGCGCTCGGAGAACATTTCCTGGGCGAATTCCGCGGAGAAGGAGTCCCGTGCCGCCATCCGCGGCGTTGACCTGCCTGAATCCACGAATGGCGCCGCGCCTTCGGATCTGTCACAGATCCGTCGGAAGCCATGACCGAGGTCCCGGACATCGTCGCAGATCTGCGCCATCACCTCGCCCTCCACACCGAGTTGCTGGGTTGGGTGGAACGTGAGTCCCAGGCGCTCCGTCAGCCGGACGGCAAGAGTCCCTTCGAAGTCTACCAGGCCCGCAAGGAGGCTCTCCCGCGTCTCGAGGTGTCGCTGGCGAGGCTGCGTCACCACCGCGAGGCGTGGATGGCGATGACCCCGGAACAACGTTCCGCCTTTCCCGAGGTTCGGAACCTCCTCCGACAGAACCAGGACCTGATCTTGAGGCTGATCGTCCTGGACCGGGAGAACGAGCAGTGGCTGTTGCGACGGGGACTGGTGCCGCCAAAACATCTTCCGCCGGTGAATCGCCAACGTCCCCACTACGTGGCGGACCTCTATCGGCGGCAGTCGGGTGGCGCGTCTGCCGGAGAGCCGGGGGCAGGCACCCCGGGCTGATCCGCGGACAGGTCCTTGCGATGGGGCCGCAACCGAACGTTTGGATTGCCAGCCGCTCGCTTCGCTGGCATTCAGTCCCGGACTGATGAGCGCCGGTGTGGCGAAATGGCAGACGCGATAGACTCAAAATCTGTTTCCCGCAAGGGAGTGGGGGTTCGAGTCCCTCCACCGGCACCATCTGTACAACCGCGAGCGATCGCGGTTTTCGTTTTCCTGGATTCGAGGCCGTCTCGGCCCGCCGATTCGCGGTCTGGGATTTTGCGCCGGGGGACTTCACCCCAAGGTGCCGGGCCCAAGACGAGCGATGGGAAAACCTCGGCTTCCTTGGCGGCGAAGCCGACGCCGTGCGGGGGCGGCGTTCGCCTCCTCGGATCCGATTCACCGGCCGGCGTCTGGGCGCCTTCGGGTTCAGTCCTGCTTTCCTTGCGGGCCTTGGGACAAGTCGGTCGCCACAAAATCCCTTTCCCACGGAGGTCCGCCCGCCATCATGGCGGCCCGTTTCCATGAGCAAGCTTCTCCCACGCCTTCTGTTGTGCATCGCAGGGTTCCTCCCGTCGGGTTTGGAGGCCGCGGATGCCACCAATTCGCCGGTTTCCATCTTCGCCGACAAACGCCTTGAGGCGGCCGTCCGGCAGCAGGTCTTTGCGAAGCGCGGGACCCAGGAGCCGTTGACCGCCGCCGACGTCGGGAACGTGTCCACGGTTTCGGCTCCCTTCGCCGGGATCACCAACCTGTCCGGTCTCGAACACTGCCGGTCCCTCGCGATGTTGGAGGTCCCGGGCAACCGGATCGTCGACCTGCGTCCCCTGTCCGGATTGAAGCAGCTTCAGTTGGTCAACGTGGCGTCCAACAACGTGAAGGTGCTCAGCCCGCTTTCCGGCGTTCCTGCGTTGCAGTACCTGGAACTGACCCGGAACCAGGTCTCGGACGTCTCCCCGTTGGCCGGACTCACCAACCTCGCCTCGGTCTATCTCACCGGCAACCGCCTGACCTCGGTGTCCGCTCTGACCAACCTGACCCGCCTCACCACGGTCTATCTCGATGGCAACAAGATCTCCAGCCTCGCGGGGTTCGAGTCGTTGCGGAGCATCACGTCGCTCTCCGCGTCGAAGAACCGGATCGCCGACCTCTCCCCGGTGGCGGGATTCCGCGCGCCGTTCCACCTGAACTTCTCCGGCAATCGCATCCGCGATCTGTCCCCCTTGGAGAAATGGATGGCCCCGGACCTCGCCGGTCCCCGTTCGTTCGCTCCCTTCGTCCGCGTCCATCTCGAGGACAATCCGCTTTCCCGCAACTCGAGGAAGATCGCCGAGGGGTTGAAGTCGAAGGGGGCGCGCATCAATCCCACCGGATCGAACTGAGACGGACTCCTTCGGAACCGCTCCGCCTTCGGGGCCGCGGAAACGCAGGGTGCCGCTTGGCACCGTGTGGCAAAGGGGAGGGAACGGGGGTGTCTCCCTCGTCCGGGCCGGTCACCGGACCGTGTTTGACGGGTCAGCGTCGGAACGGATTGGAAGCCTTCCCCTTCCTTCCCGAGGAGCCGCCGTCCGGTTTCGCGGGTTGGGTGGCTTCCTTCGTACCGAACGGATTCGCGTGGCCGAGCTTCTTCCGTGCGGTTCGACCCTCCGGAGTCCCCGGAGCGGCGGAGGCGGCGCCGGCCGGCAGCTCGACGACCGCCCAGACCACCAGCAGAAGGGTGGCGATGGGATGGCAACTGACCGCAACGAGGAAGAACGGCCAAGGGATCCAGAGCAGCCCGTAACCGACGACGGCCGCTGCGACGCAGAGGCTTGGGGTGACCGTCGATGCCAGGACCACGCGGGCCGCTCCTCCCGCGGTCACTCCGCGTCCGAGGATCCAACCCAACAGCCAGGCGGGCAGGGTCAGCACCGCCGCCAGTGCGATAGCCACGATGGCCGCAGCGATCCCGCCGCCGATTCCCAGGGCGAGCAGCAGGGGGCGCTTCCAAGCTCCCCATCCCGCGACCGCGTCCCGACGATCCAGGGAAAGGTTCCATTCCGCGGGCCATGGGAACGCGACGAAGCCGGCGATCCCGGAAAGTCGGCACTCCGTCCGCCAGAGTTCCAGCTGGAGGTCTGCTATCCGCCCCGTCGAGGCCGGGGAGTCGGTCCGCAGCGCGATCGCAAACCTCGGGGCTTCGGAGAGGATGCGGGACGGGTCCCCCTTCCAGTCGAGGGATCCGTTCCGAAGCTGGACCGGTGAGTCCGGGAAGGATTCGGCCGCGGCCGCGACCACCGGCCACCACGCCGACCAGAGCAACCAAGCCAGGGACAGTCCCGCCAACCCGCACGAAAGAAGGACCCAGGAACCCACCCTCCATGTCGGGGCGGCTGCAAAGGCACCGATCCCGGAACCGGTGAAGGGCTGCCAGGCCCCGAGCCGGTTCCAGGGTCGGGACGTGCCATTCCCTTCGGCCGGCGAGGTCTTGGGCGTTTCGTCCACGAGGGGAGATTCAACCGGAACGGCTGCCGACGGCAATCCGTCCCCTCGGGCGATTTCCCATTTGCCCGGATCACCGGTCCACCACAACCTCGGCTGTTGTCAGTTCAAATCCGATCCGACCATGAAATCCTCCCATTTGCTTCGAATTTCCGCGTTGGCGCTGCTCGCCGGATGCGCCTCCCAGTCTGGCAGTCCCACCGCCAAGAGCGTCCAGGTGGCCCCGTCGACCTCGGCGGCCGGAGTCCTCGGTTCCGTGGACAGCGAAGGTTTCACCCTCATCTCGGACGGTTCCTGGACCGGATGGAGGGTCAATGAGAACTCCAAGGCCTGGACCACCGTCGACGGTGCGTTCCGCGCCCAGGGCGATCGGTCCCACAACTTCTACTACGGCCCTCTGGCCCCGTTTAAGGACTTCGAGCTGAAGGTCGACGTCCTCACCGAGCCCGGTTCCAACGGCGGCATCTACATCCACACCAAGTACCTCGACACCGGTTGGCCTTGGGGCGGATACGAGACCCAGGTGAACCAGACGCAGGGTGACTGGCGGAAGTCCGGCAGCGTCTACTCCGTCCAGGACGTCAAGGAGGACAAGCTCAAGGGCGTGGTGCAGGACAACCAGTGGTACACCCATCACGTCGTGGTGAAGGGCAACAACATCAAGATCTACCTGAACGGCACCCTGGTGAACGACTTCACCGAGGAGGCCGGCCGCCAGCCCGGCAAGGATTTCGAACGCAAGCTCAACGCCGGAACGATCGCTCTCCAGGCCCACGACCCGAAGTCGGTGGTGTTCTACAAGAACATCCGGGTCAAGAAGCTCTGAACCGAACGGTTTCCGGGAAACGTTCCCGGGCCCCGAAGCAGGCCGGGCGGCCGCGGTTCCGCGGTTTGCCCGGCCTTGTTTCCCCGTCAACCTTCCTCCGGTGGACTTCCCGTCAGACAGGATGCTGTTCGCGGCCGCTGTGGCGCTCTACGCCGCTGCGGCGGTTTTCGCCGTCTCGCTCTGGCGACGCGGATTCCGGGACGAGTCCAAGCCGATCTTCGTCCTGATGCTGGCCGGCCTCGTCCTCCATACCGGGGCCATGTTCCGCCGGGGCTTCTCGCTCGACCGCTGTCCGATCACGAACCTCTTCGAGGCGACGATGTTCGTGGGTTGGACCATCTCCGCAGCCTACTCCGTGATTGGCGGATTCCGTCGTCTCCGTTTCCTCGGCGCGTTTGCGGCGCCGCTTCTGACGGTGCTGGGTGTTTTCGCCCTGATGCCGGCACTGGACCGGAACCGTGGGCTGCATCCGGACTTCTCCGCCGGCTGGGGACCGGTCCACGCGGCGCTGGTTCTCCTCGCCTACGGTTCCTTCGGCCTCGGCTCCGTCGCTTCGGGAATGTACCTGCGTCAGGAGCACAACCTGCGGTTCAACAAGTCGCAGGCCCTTTTCGCCCTCCTGCCGCCGATCGCCCGGCTGGAACTCACCGTCACCCGTCTTCTCTGGGTGGGGCTCGCACTGCTTTCGGCCGGCCTGTTCACCGGGTCGCTGTACCTCCGCCAGGCCCGCGGCGCCTGGTTCGTCCCGGACCCCTTCGTGGTCTATTCGGTTGCCACCTGGCTCGTCTATGGAGGCCTGCTCATCGGGGCGTGGAGGTTCCACCAGCGAGGCCGGAGATTGGCCTGGGGCGCACTGCTGGGCTTCGCCGTGCTCATGCTCACCTTCTGGGGTGTGTACCTGCTCTCCGACATGCACAACCGGGGAGCCAACCCCGCGAACCTCTGATGCCCCTCGTCGTCGCCGGCACCAGCCACCGCTGCGCCTCCGTGGATGTCCGCGAGAGGTTGGCTTTCGCGGAAGCCGACCTCGTTCCCGCCGCCGCCCGGCTCCGTGCCGCGGGCATCGTGAACGAGGCGGTCGTGGTCTCCACCTGCAACCGCGTGGAGATCTACGGCGCCGGCACGGGCGACGCCGCGGCGGTCGCCCGCAACGTCCGCGCGTTCCTCGCCGCCGACAGGGCTTTCGCCGCGGACATCGTACCGGTGACCTACCTCCATTCCGGTGCGGCTGCGCTCGAACACCTCTTCCGGGTCGTCTCCGGCCTCGACTCCCTGGTGCTGGGCGAGACCGAGATCCTGGGCCAGGTGAAGAAGGCCTATTCGGCCGCCTTGGCCGGGGGCCACACCGGCGGTGAGCTGAACCGCGTCTTCCAGAAGGCGTTCAACGTGGCCAAGCGCCTCCGGACGGAGACCCAGATCCAACGCGGCAACACCAGCGTCGCCTCGGTGGCCGTGGAACTCGCCGAACGGATCTTCGATTCGTTGTCCGGCCATGACGTGCTGGTGGTGGGTGCGGGCGACACCAGCGAGAAGACCGCACGGGCCCTGCGCAGCCGCGGCGCCCGCAGCATCCTCGTCTCCAACCGCACCTTCGACCGGGCCGCTGCCTTGGCGGAGGAGTTGGGCGGGACCGCCATCCGTTTCGAGGACTGGGAGAAGGCCTTCTCCCGGGTGGACATCGTGGTCAGCGCCACCGGCGCCCCGCACTACATCCTCGACCGCCCGCGCCTCGAGAGGCTGCTGCAGGTCCGAGGACGTCGGCCGCTGCTCCTGGTCGACCTCGCGGTGCCGCGCGACATCGACCCGGTCGTCGCCGGACTGCGGGACGTCTATCTCGCCAATGTCGACGACCTCCAGGCGGTCGCCGATACCGCGGCCCAGCAGCGCCGCGAGGAGCTGGCGCGGTGCGAGGAGATGATCCGCCAGACCGCGGCCGAGTTCTCGGAGGGACGTCGCTTCGGTCCCTTCGGCGTCCGTTCACCGGCTTCCTGAATTCCATCCATGTCACTCGACCGACCCGTGGTCGTCGCGACCCGGGGCAGCGCCCTGGCGCTGGCCCAATCCAAACAGATCCTCGGCCATCTCGAGATGGCCTTCCCCGCCATCGAGTTCCGCCTCGAGGTCGTCCGCACCACCGGCGACCACCTCCAGAGCGCGTCGCTCGCGAATCCGGACGCGGCCTTGCCCAAGGGACTCTTCACCAAGGAACTCGAAGTCGCCCTCCTGGAAGGCAAGGCGGACCTGGCGGTGCACAGCCTCAAGGATCTTCCCACCGAACTGCCGGAGGGCCTGACGATCGGGGCGGTCGGACCGCGGGCGGACGTCCGCGACGTGCTGCTCTATCGGGACCGCCGTCGGGTGGAAAGTGAGCGTCGGGCGGACGCGGAGTGGCGGCCCGGCATGAAGGAGAGGACCGGATTCGATCCCCACCTGTCCCTTGAGGAACTTCCGGAGGGCGCGGTGGTGGCCACGAGCAGCACCCGTCGTGCGGCGTTGCTGCAGCACCGGCGTCCGGACGTCCAGGTCGTCCCGATCCGCGGCAATGTGGGCACTCGCCTCCGGAAGCTCATGGAGGACGACGCGATCGACGCGACGCTCTTGGCCGCCGCTGGTCTGTCGAGGTTGATGCTCGACCTCGATCCGCGTGGCGCCCTCCGGGTGGACCCGCGACTGGGACCCAGGGCGCGGGCTTCGGTCGAGGCCCCGCCTGAAGGCATCCTCGCCTCCATCCTCGAGCCCAACGAGATGATCCCCGCGGTGGGGCAGGGGGCGGTCGCGATGGAGATCCGCAGCGCCGATCCCGAGATCCTCGAACTGGTCTCCGTTCTCGACCACTTCAACACCCGCCAGGCGGTCACGGCGGAGAGGACCTTCCTCCGAGCCTTCGGCGGCGGTTGCCAGAGTCCCGTGGCCGGATACGCCCGCGTCCTCGGCCACCAATTGGAGCTTTCGGTCGCGGCGTTCACCGACGGCCGGGCCCGCTTCGCCTGCCTGCGCGCCCCGGTCCGCGAGGCGGAACGGCTCGGGCGCGAGGCGGCGGATGCCGTCCGCTGACCGAAACCGGCCCGCGGCGGCGGCTGGAATTGTCCCCGCGCTGCGGTGTTTGCCTGAAGGTCGGAATCTGTTCCGATTCGGCCGGTGAACGCCTCCGCCTTCATTCCGTTTGTCCACGAGCTCACAGAAGCCAGTGCCCAGGTGATCCGGCCCTATTACGGCGCCTGGGACATGGGACTGGAACTCAAGGGCGACTCCTCGCCGGTGACCCTCGCCGACCGCGGCGCCGAGAAGGTGATGCGCGAGATGATCCAGGCCCGTTTCCCCGACCATGGGATCGTCGGCGAGGAGTTCGGTACCGAGAAGGGGGACGCGGAGTTCGTCTGGGTGCTGGATCCGGTGGACGGGACCAAGAGCTTCATCCTCAACGTGCCCCTCTTCGGCACGCTCATCGGGCTGTTGCACCGGGGCAAGCCGGTCTTGGGCTGCATCGACCAGCCGATCCTCCGTCAACGGATGATCGGCGACGGCGAGACCACCACGCTCAACGGCCAACCGGTCCGGGTCCGCGCCTGCCCGAGGCTTTCGGAGGCGACCATGCTGACCACGGATCCGCTGTTTCCGGCCAAGTACCAGAATGGACCCGGGTTCGACGCCTTGGCGAAATCCGTCCGGCTCTACCGGGGATTCAGCGACTGCTACGGATATCTGATGCTGTGCTCGGGCTGGGTGGATGTGGTCGTCGATCCGATCATGAATCCCTGGGACCTGCTTCCCTTGGTTCCGGTGCTCAAGGGGGCCGGAGCCAGCCTCACCGACTGGCAGGGCCGGCCGGCCGACCACGCCGGCGCGACCTCCGCCATCGCCGCCACGCCGGGCATCCACGACGAGGTCGTCCGCCTGCTCAATTCCTGAACCGCTGTTGGACGCAGCCGAAACGGAGGAATTCCGGCCCGCAATTTCCTGGGGGGCCGGACGTCCGTTTCAAGGTTTGCCCGACGCGGCCGCGCTCAGCTCGCGAAGGGCCGAATGCAGGATGCGCGCGGTCTCGGGCCCGACCGAGTTGACCTCGCCGTAGGGGGCTCCCTTGGCTCCGTAGTTGAAGGGCGCGACGGTGTCCCACTCGGACTTCGGGATGATGTAGCCGATCTCGTCGTTCGCGAGGCCGAATACGAACTTCACCTTGCCGGGCAGGAACTCCCGGATCGGTGGCACCTCCAGCGGCTCGATCCCGAAATCCCCGCCGTCGGTGCGGACGATCCCGCCGTTCACGATCTCCGGATAGATCTCCCCGGGAATCAGGGCCACGGAGACGTCCCCGATCCGCAGGAGCCCGACCTCCGAGCGCATCTTCATGAAGCCGGAATGGCCCCGGTCGAGAAGTCCGAGGAAGCCGGCGACGAGGAAACCCTTGTTCGCCAGGGGCAGGTCGAGCGTGCGGGCTTCGATACCCAAGGCCGCGGTCGAAACCGTCGGCACCGCATTGGTCGCGATGCGGTCGAGGATCTTCGCCGCGAGACTGTTCCCCAACGCGCGGGTCTTGTCGTGCGAAGGCGTCTTGAAGTCCTCGCCGAGGAACGGGTCGCGCACGGTGACCGACGGATGGGTGGTCATCAGGCCACCCACGGCGCCGTTCACGAAAACGTGGATGCCGCCCAGGCCCGCCTTGCGGACGGTTCCGGAATAGCGGATTCCGGAACCGAGGGATTCCCGGATCACGCCGGGGAAGTCGGCGGTGATGTCGCGGTTGCCCGCCCACGGCGTCTCGGGGTGGTTTCCCCAGCCGACCACCGTGCCCACCGTCTTCCCGTCGGCGACCGATGTGAAGTGCAGCACCCGGAGGTCCGCATCGTACACTTCCGGTTTCCGGGTGTCGGTCACGAGGCCCTCCGGCGCGGTGCGGATCTCGTGGGCCGCCATGCGGACCTCCTGGAGCGACTTCACGGCGTCCGCGACCGCCGCGGCGGCATCCCTCAGGACACGGTTCCGGTACTCCGGATCGATGCCGGAGTGGAGGACGTCCGGTCCCCAGAGCCCCATCAGGTCCGGTGTGGAATGGTTGTGCGTGGAACAGAGCGTGACGTGGTCGAGACGGAGTTCCGCCGGCAGCGATTTGCGCAACCGGACCACGTCGTCGTGGAAGATGCCGATGGAGTCGATGGAGACGACCGCCAGCCGGTGGTGTCCGTCGTCGAGGGCGATCGCCACCGCCATCAGCGGGTCGTGGACGTTGGTCGCGGATCTTCCCTGGCTGAAGCCGGCGAGCCAGACGGGCTTGGACGGATCGGAGACGTCGGGCGTGATGTCGCGTTGTCCGAATCCGGCCCGCAGGGGCTTTGGATCAGCCGGAGCCGGGATGTGCAGATCGGCCCGGTAGCCTGGATGACGGTCACGGGTCATCCAGAGGAACCGCGAGATCATCCCGAGGACGAGCAGGGTCAGGAGGATTCCGAGAAGCCGGAGAAGCTTCCTCCAAAGGGGAAGGGAACCATCGGGGCGCGACATGGTGGAAGGCTAGCGGTCACCGGATCGGCGCGGCACTGAAATCGGCGTCCGGCGGACTCGTCGGGTCCGGTGGTTAGTCTGGAGTCCCCGGGGCTGGATCGGCTAGGAATGGCGCTCATCCGAAATCCGTGACCCCCAATCCGACATCCACCGTGAAGCCGTCAGGCCGAAGTCTGTTCGCGTTGGGGCGGAACCGCGCACACCTGCTGGCATGGATTCCGATGCGGTCCGTCCGGTTGCTGTTGTCCTGGGTTTGGTTCGCGTCTTGCGGAACCCGGGCCGTCGGTGCCTTGGTGCCGTTGGAGCTGGGTGACGAGTACACGATCCGCAGCTATTCGGTGGACGAAGGGCTGCCGCAGAACTCGGTCACGCGGATCACGCAGACGCCAGACGGCCACCTCTGGTTCTCCACCTACCGCGGGCTGGTCCGCTTCGACGGCGTGCGGTTCACCGTCTTCGACCGCTCGAACTCGCGGGTCATCGACGGCCAGGATTCGGTGAACACCTTCTTCAAGGACTCGAAGGGCCGCATCACGGTGGAGTTCAAGGGTGGCCAGTTGGTCTGGGTGCAGGATGGCGTGCTGACGCGGGGACTCGAGTACGGGTTGCCCAAGCAGTTCCCGAGCATCCGCGGCGAGTCCCCGGATGGTCGGCGGTACTTCGAGAACCCTTCCACCGGGACCTGGTACGCGGAAACGGAGGACGGACGCTACGAGGAGACCCGCCCGATCTGGGCCGACGGAAAGCGGCTGGTCGATCTCACCAGCCTCCACATCCAGGAAGGTGGGATCCCGTGGCTCCGCCTGGACGGGCGGTGGGTTCAGGTCGTGCTCGATGAACTGGTCCGTTTGGTCCCGGGACCCAGCGGCAAGGTCCGGAAGTTGGTCCAGGCGGTGGCGTCCCGCGAAGGTGGCGCCTGGCTGGTTTCCGACTGGGGCATCCACCGCATCAGGGACGGACGCTTCCTTGCCGAGATCCCGTTCCCAGAGCCGATCGGCGACAGTTCCGCGGGCCTGGAGGACCGGGATGGCAATCTCTGGATCGGGAGTTGGGTGCAGGGGTTGTGGCGGTGTTCGCCCGACGGCGGGATCCAACGCTTCGCGCTCGACCGGGGCGCCCCATCGGAGCCGGTGCGGTCCCTGTACGAGGATTCCGAGGGCAACATCTGGATGGGCATGGAAGGCAGCGGGCTTCATCGGCTGCGCCGCCGGGCGTTCAGGACCGCGAGGACCGGTTCCGACGCCGCATCCAGCATCACCCGTTCGGTGGCCGAGGACTCAAGGGGCCGCATCTGGTTCGCAGGCCAGGAGGGCGTCTCGGTGGTCGACCCGACTGCGGGCGCAAAGCCCCGGCTGATCCTGGAGCAGGCCCTGTCCCGAAGCGTCCTGTTCGATTCGGCCGGCACGACCTGGGTCGGCACCTACAGCGGAATGATCCACCGACTCGACGCCGAATGGCGACTCCGTCCGGATCTCCTCGAGATGGAGGAACGGCGCAATGTGGCCGTGCTCTTCGAGGAGCCTGGCGTCGGGATCTGGGTGGGACGCGAAGACGGTCTTTCCCGGGTCGTCGGAAACCGGCTGATGCGCGTGCCGCTGCCGGTTTCCCAGGAGGTCTCGGGCGTCCGGGCGATGGCGTTGGATTCGCGGAACCGCCTATGGCTGGGACTCGACGGGGGCGGGCTCCTGGTCAGGGAATCGGGTTCCTGGTCCCGGATTCCGCTGCCTGGGCTGCCCGAGCGGCTCACGGTTTCGGCCCTGCTCGTCGACTCGGACCAGACGGTCTGGGTGGCGATCGCCGCAGGCGGCCTGGTGCGGATCCGGGACGGGCAGGCCAAGCGGCTCCAGCCCGGCGAAGCAGGGCTGCCCAAATGGCCGTCCAGCCTCGAGGAGGACCGCCACGGACATCTCTGGATCGGATCCAGCGACGGCGTGTACCGGGTGGATCGGGCGATCTTGAACGGCTGGGCCGATGGGGTCGAGGTGACGGGGGTGCCGCGCCGGTTCGGTCGCGAGGACGGGATGGAGACCAGCGAGTGTTCCGCGGGCATCCAGCCTTCGGTGGTCCGCAGCCGAGGCGGGCAGATCTGGTTCGCCACCTTCGGCGGGGTGGCGGTGGTCGATCCGGACCGTCTCCCGCCTTCACCTTCGCCGCCTCGTGCTCAGGTCGAGGTGCTCGAGTACGGCGGCTCGCGTCGGCAAACCGTCTTCCTGAGCGGCGACGCCGATCGCGTCGACAGACCCGGCGTGCCTCCCATCGAGATCCCCACAGGAAGCCAATCCGTTGAGCTGCGGTACACGGCCCCGCGATTCATGGGGGCGGAGCAGGTCCGGTTCCGCTACCGCCTCGCCGGGCTGGAGTCGGAGTGGAATCCGGCCGGATCCCGGCGTGTCGCCTCGTTCCAAGGGCTGCCGCCGGGCGACTACCGATTCGAGGTGGCGGCCTGCAACGAGGATGGCGTCTGGGGACCTCCAAGCCACGGGGTGGAATTCCGGATCCTGCCACGCTTCCACCAGACGTGGTGGTTCCGCGGCGGCATGGTCTTGGCGCTGCTCGGCCTGGCCGCCGCCGCCTACAAGGCCCGCATCCGCGGCTTCACTCGCGAGAACCTCGCCCGGAAGGCCTTTTCCCAGCGCCTCATCGATTCCCAGGAGGCCGAGCGGCAACGGATCGCCCGGGAACTCCACGACAGCCTCGGCCAGAACCTGCTGGTCATCCGGAACCGCCTCGCCCTCGCGCAACAGCACCTCGGCAACCCGGATCGGGTCGCGGAACAGCTCCGCGAGGCGGCCGACGTCACCTCGGGTTCCGTCCGCGAGGTCCGCGAGATCTCGCAGAACCTGCGCCCTTTCCAACTGGATGAACTCGGCCTCGAACGCGCCTTGTCCGCCAGCCTGCAACGGATCGCCTCTTCCAGCGCCATCCAGATCCGTTGGAGCCTCTCCGGGGTCGGCGAACACATCCCGCGGGAACTTGGGATCCACCTCTTCCGGATCGTCCAGGAATGCGTCAACAACGTGGTGAAACACTCCCATGCCGCCACCTGCGAGGTCCTGGTCAGCCGGGAACCCGGCCGCGTCGTGGTGGAGATCGTCGACGACGGATGCGGCTTCGATCTGGAACAGACCGAGTACGACCGCGCCATCGGCGGGGGAAACGGCCTTTCCAACATCCGGGAACGTGCCCGCCTGCTCGGTGGCTCGGTGGATATCCGGACGGCCGCGACCTTCGGGACCCGGATCGTCCTCGTCGTCCCCGACGTCGGGAGCAACCCGCCCGATGCCCAGCCGTCGCACGCCTAGGCGCGGCGCTGCCACGGCCGCTGTCGCCGGCATCCCGGACGCCCCCAAGCCTCCCGGCGGATTTCCATGGCTGTCCACCCGGGGTCCCGTCCAATCTTGGCGATCCACTTCCTGAATAACTCCGGCTGACCGGAGTCCACAGGGGGACTTTTCACATGAATCCAATCCGTGCCTTCCTGCTTCTCATCCCGCTCTCCGGCCTGATCGCCTCCGGTGCCGGGTTCCGGCCGAACCCCGGCGACCACATCGCCATCGTGGGTGGCGCCATGGCCGACCGCATGCAGCATTCGGGACATTTCGAGACGCTCCTGCAGGACCGCTTTCCCGACCACCGGCTCGTGGTCCGCAACCTCGCCGCGGCGGGCGACGAGGTGGCCAACCGTCATCGCTCCGAGAACTTCGGTTCGCCGGACGACTGGTTGCGGCGGGTGAAGGCCGACGTCGTCTTCGCCTTCTTCGGATACAACGAGTCGTTCCAGGGCGCGGAGGGGCTCCCGAAGTTCCGCAAGGATCTCGACGACTGGGTCAAGCATGTGCGGGCGACGGACTACTCCGGACGTGGCGCGGCCCGCGTCGTCCTGTTCTCCCCCATCGCCAACGAGCGCCATCCGAACCCGGACTTCCCCGACCTTTCCGGGAACAACCCGGCGCTGCGCGCGTACACGGCCGCCATCGAACAGGTCGCGAAGGAAAACGGGGTGCCGTTCGTCGACGCCTTCAACCCCTCGCTGGAACTCTCCGCCTCCCTGAAGAAGGCGGGCCGCTCCCTGACCATCGACGGTTTCCTCACCTCCGATGACGGTGATCGGGCCTTGGCGCCGGTCCTCTTCGAAGGCCTGATCGGCGAGAAGCCGCCGGCCGGCGACATGGAGAAGCTCCGCGCCGCGGTGAACGAGAAGAACTGGCAGTGGCATCAGCGCTACCGGACGGTGGACGGCTACAACGTGTACGGCGGCCGTTCGGCATTGGCCTACCAGCCCGGCAAGGGCGGCTTCGTGAGCGACCGCAACGCGTCCGAACCCTACATCTCCAACTACAAGGTCATGCAGGAGGAGATGTCGCAGCGCGACGTCCTCACCGCCAACCGCGACCAGCGCGTCTGGGCCGTGGCCCGGGACACCGACCTCGTGGTCGACGACTCGAACCTGCCGCCGGTCACCCGGATCGTCTCCAACAAGCCCGGCCCGAACCCGGACGGCAGCCCGGTGTACATCGACGGCGAACAGGCCATCTCGAAGATGACCGTGCACAGCGGGATGAAGGTGAACCTCTTCGCCGACGAGAAGCGTTTCCCGGAGCTGAAGAACCCGCTGCAGATGGCCTGGGACACCCGCGGTCGGCTCTGGATCGCGACCTGGCCGAACTACCCGGAGCGGACGCCCACCAGCAAGGAAGGGGACCGTTTGCTCGTGTTCGAGGACACCGACCTCGACGGCAAGGCCGACAAGGTGACCACGTTCGCCGACGACCTGAACTGCCCGACCGGCTTCCAGTTCTACAAGGACGGCGTCCTCGTCGTGCAGGCGCCGGACCTGTGGTTCCTGCGGGACACCGACGGAGACGGCCGGGCGGATTCGCGTGAGCGGGTCCTGATGGGCCTCGATTCCGCGGACTCCCACCACACCGCGAACGCCATCTGCCTCGATCCGGGCGGCGCGATCTACCTCAGCGACGGCGTCTTCCACCGCTCCCAGGTGGAGACGGGCTTCGGACCGGTCCGCAACAACGACGCGGCCATCTACCGTTACGAGCCCCGCACCCACCGGTTCGAGACCTACATCCCGTACGGATTCGCCAATCCCCATGGCCGCGTGTTCGACCACTGGGGCAACGACCTCGTCACCGACGCCACCGGCAACAACACCTACTTCGGCGCGGCCATCAGCGGCCGCCTGGACCATCCGGCCAAGCATCCCGGAATGCGCGAGTTCTGGAACCGCCCGTCCCGTCCGTGTCCGGGAACCGGCATCCTCACCAGCCGCCACTTCCCCGAGGAGTTCCAGGGCAATTTCCTCAACCTCAACGTCATCTCCTTCCAGGGCATCTACCGGGTCAAGGTCTCCGAGGAGGGCTCGGGCCTGAAGGGCGAGACGCTGGAGAACCTCATCTCCTCCTCCGATCCCAACTTCCGTCCCATCTGCATCAGCACCGGGCCCGACGGCGCCCTCTACTTCGCGGATTGGCACCAGTCGATCATCGGCCACATGCAGCACCATCTGCGCGATCCGAACCGCGGCCATGAGCACGGACGCATCTACCGGATCACCTACGAGGGCCGGCCGCTGATGAAGCCGGCCAAGATCCACGGGCAGCCCATCCCGGCGCTGCTCGACCTGCTGAAGGAGCCGGAGAACCAGACCCGCGAGCTGGCCAAGATCGAACTCGGTGGACGTCCTGCCGAGGCGGTCGTCGCCGCGGTGAAGAAGTGGACCGCCGGACTGGACGCCAAGGACCCGGCCTACGAGCACCACATGATGGAGGCCCTCTGGGTCCACCAGTGGATGAACGTGGTGGATGCCGGACTGCTTTCGCGGATGCTGAAGTCGCCCGAGCCCCGGGCCCGGGCCGCCGCGGGTCGCGTGCTGTGCTACTGGCGCGACCGCGTGCCCGACGCCCTGGAACGGTTCTCCGAACTGGCCGTCGACGAGCATCCGCGCGTCCGGCTGGAGGCGGTCCGTGCGGCCAGCTTCTACCGTGAGCCCGCCGCCGCCGAGGTCGCCCTCGCCGCGCTGCGCAAGCCGCTGGACTACTACCTCGAGTACACCCTCAAGGAGACGCTCCGCCAGCTGGAGCCGGCCTGGAGGCGGTCCATCGCCGAGGGACGTCCGGTGGCGAAGGACAACCCGGCCGGTCTCGGCTACCTGCTGAAGTCCCTCGGCACCGCCGAGGTGATGAAGCTGCCGCGCATCGAACCGGTCGTGGCCGACCTCGTGACCCGGCCCGGACTCACCGACGCGGACCGTGCGACGGCCTTGGCCGAATTGGCGGCCTTCCGCAAGTCGGCGAAGACCGCGCTCATCCTGGAGATGCTGCGCAATCCCGCCGGCCGCACGGATGACGCCACCGCGAGCCTGGCCCGCCTGCTGCCCATCCAGCCGGCGTCGGAACTGAAGTCGGCCCGCGCCGAGCTGCTCGCCTTGGCCGGCGCCGAGGCCAGCCCTGCCGTGAAGCCCGCGGCTTGGGCCGCCCTTGTGGCCGCGGACGGTGGATTCGACGGCGTCTGGAAGGAGGCGACGGAGGCGAAGTCGCTCCCCGCGCTGGTCAACGGCATCCCGCTGCTCAACGACGCCGACATCCGGGCGAAGGCCTACGGTCCCGTTTCCGCCCTGCTCGGTGACGGCACCCGGAACGCGGTCGCGGCCAAGGGCGGTGCCCGGTATGTGCGCATCTCCCTGCCGCGTCGCGGCACCCTGACCCTCGCCGAGGTGGAGGTCTTCGCCGACGGCGCCAACGTCGCCTCCCGCGGCCGGGCCCGGCAGTCGACCACCGCCAACGGCGCCGACGCTTCGCGGGCCATCGACGGCAAGACCCATGGCATCTTCGGGATGAACTCCCAGACCCATTCCGCGGAGAACGAGAACCAGCCCTGGTGGGAAGTGGACCTCGGCTCCGAGCAGCCTGTGGAGGGCGTCGCCGTGTGGAACCGCACCGAGGACAACCTCGGTCGTCGTCTGGACGGCTTCACCTTGACCCTCCTGGACGGTGCGCGTCAGGAGGTCTTCGCCCAGAAGGGCATTCCGGCGCCGGAACGCAGTGTCCGGATCCCCGTTTCGCTCGACCCGGCCGAGGGTCTGCGTCGCGCGGCCATCCGCGGACTGGTCAGCATGAACACGCACCAGGAAGAGCTGTTCGCGGCCTTCTCCGGCCTGATCGCCCGGGGGGAGAGCGTCACCGCGGCGGCCCAGGGCATCCGGCAGCTTCCGCGCGGTTCCTGGAAGCCGGCTCCGGCCTCCGAGGCGGCGAAGGCGCTGGTGGCCTGGGCCGGCAAGACCCCGGCCGACGCCCGCACCGCGCAACCGTTCATCGAGGCACTCCAGACCGCCGGCGACCTTGCCGGGCTGCTTCCTTCTTCGGATGCCGACGCGTTGAGGGCTCAGCTGAAGGCCCTGCGGGTCGACGTCTTCGTGTTGCGCACGGTCCGCGAGCAGATGCGCTACGACACCCCGCGCCTGGTCGTCGAGGCGGGCAAGCCGTTCGAGGTCATCCTCGAGAACGACGACTTCATGCCGCACAACCTCGTCGTGATGAAGCCGAACTCCCGGGAGCTGGTCGGCGTCATCGCCGACATGATGCAGCCCACGCAGCTCGACGGACAGGGCAGGGCGTTCGTTCCGGCCAATCCGGCGATCCTCGGGGCGACCAAGCTGGTCGAGGCGGGCCAGAGCGCGCGGCTCAAGCTCACCGCGCCGGAAGCCGAGGGCGACTACGAGTACGTCTGCACATTCCCGGGCCACTGGCCCGTGATGTGGGGCCGCCTCGTGGTCACCAAGGACGTGGACGCCTATCTCAAGAAGAACCCGGTGGCTCCCGCCGTCGGGGCCGGACATGAACACAAGGACGGCGAGTAGCCGTCGCCTCCACGGATCCGCGGAAGCGGCTCCGAGGAAAATGAGCGGCCGGAGGATTCCTTCCTTCGGCCGCCTTTTTGTTGCCTCATCCGGGTGACTCCCCATCCAGCGGAATGCCCGGCAACCAGATGCGCCCCGCCTGCATGCACCTTCGGCTCAGCGCCGTGACACGATGTGGTCGTGACCCGATGGGATGGTTTCTCCTGACCGTCGTTCTCCATTTCGCCTTGTCCGGAGTCCTACGGTTGGTGGCGCAGTCTCCCCAACTGGTCGTCAGCATCGACCGCACGACCCGTGGTTGGGCCGACCTTGCGATGGGAGGGCCTTCTTCGGAGGACGATGCCGATGCGTCCCGCAATCCGGACGCCGCCTTCCGCCACGTCCCGGGTTTCGGCAATCCCCATGCGGACGCCGGGGCACGCGGCTTGGATCTGCCGCGCCTGAACGACGGCAGGTTCGCCCTCAACGGGGACGATCCGGCGAACAGCACCTGGTTTGACACGAGGACCAATTCCCGTGTGTTCCTCGATCTCGGGGCGGCTCTCGAGATCGCGCGGATCAATGTCTTCTCGTGGCACTCAGGGGCGCTTTCGCCCCAACGCTACACGCTTTGGGCGGCCGACGGAGATGGGCCTCCGGACGTCGGGGTGGCTGTCCTCGGCCGGGGATGGAGGAAGCTCGCCGAGGTGGACACGAGAGCGCTGGGGGAAGGCGGCAAGCAGGGTTCCTGCATCCAGGCCAACGGAGGCGTGATCGGCCGGTATCGCTATCTCCTTTTCGACCTGGTGCCGAACAAACCCGAGTGGAGCCGCGGCGGATTCCTCTCGGAGATCGACGTCCATGCGGCCGGGCGGAAGCTCGATGCCGTCGTCGTGGTGCCGAGGGTGGCGGCGCAGCAGACGTTGTCCTTCGGGGACCTGCAGCGGTCCAAGCCGTTGAAGGACGAGACGGAGTTCCTCGTCGCGGGACCGAAGCTCTACGGGTTCGGCTCGATGGATGGGGATTTTCCCAAGGTCGGTCGGCTCGATGGAAACCAGGGAGGCGTCTGGTGTCACCCGATCAAGCTGTTGGATGCCTTCGGTTTTGTGATCCATGAAGACGGTCAGAAGGCGTGGCCGCTCCTGGGGCCATCGCGCTTCGAGCACGACTTCGTCTCGGCCCGGTTCCATTTCGAACGCAACGGCCTCGTGGTGACGCGGCGGGACTTCGTTCCCGAGGAAGAGCCGGCGTTGGTCTCGCTGCTCGATGTGCACAACGAATCGGATCGGCCGCGTGAATTGACCGTTCGGTTCTCGGCCGCCGTCCATCTCCTTCCCAGTTATGGATCGGATCTGCCCGATGGGGCCGATGTCCTGACGTTTCAGGACGGCCTGATGGTTGGCTTGGATTCCGCAATGCCCGGAAAGTGGGGTGTGGTCGTCGGCAGCGATCCGTCGCCGATCGGCCACGGAATCGCGGGCAGCCGCGGCCACATGGACTGTCGAGTCCGCCTGCCGGCCAAGGCGGGCGCCAAGCTGAGGTTTCTTGTCGTCGGCGAACACCGTGGCGGCGCCGAAGCCGCTCGTGCCCGGTACCAGACCATCGCGGGCCGGACGGGGGAGTTGCTCGCGGCGAAGCGGGCTCTCTACCGCGGACGGATACTGGGTGGCGTGCGGTTCGAGTGTTCCGATCGTGCGGTCAATGATGCGTTCCTCAGCTCCAAGGCGAACGTCGTGATGTCGAAGATGGACCTCCGGCCCCACCATCCGGCCCCATTCCTCGCCGCCGGATTCCCGATCTACACCTGGCTCTTCGGCTGCGACAGCCTGCTCTCCACGGCGGGTGTTGCGGCCGCGGGATTCCAGGAAGAGGCCCGCGACACGCTGACCTGCCTGCTTCACCACTCGGACATCAAGAAGCAGGGGGCTCATGAGGTGGCCAGCAACGGCCGGCTTCTCGGTTGGGACCATGTCCAGGAGGGACCTCAGTTGGTGGCCGCCTGCTGGGAGCATTTCCTGTGGTCCCGGGACCTCGACTTCCTCAGGCGCGCCCAACCGGTCTGCGAGAGGATGATCGAACACATGGTGGCCACCGCCGACCGGGATCGCGACGGCTACCTCGAGGGTCCCGCCTTGATGGAACAACCCGGGATGGGTTCCGAGCGGCTGGATTCCGTTTGCCACCTCCATGCCGCCTATCGGGCGCTGGCCGCCATGGCGGAGACGTTGGGGGCCGCGTCGGCCCACGACTACCTGGCCCGAGCCGATGACCTGAGGGGCCGGTTCAACCGGGACTGGTGGAACCCGAAGGAGGGCATGTGGGCGTGTTCCCTGCGGGAGGATGACGTCCAGACGATGGACGACTTCTGGGCGGTGGTTTTTCCCCAGCGGACCGGGATCGCCGATCCCGCGAAGGCGGTCCGGGTGATGGACCGCATCCAAGCCGAGTGGGTCAACGGCTCCTGGGGCTTCGTCGCCCAGCGCAAGCAGGACATCCGCGGAGAAGGCGTGGGCGTCGTCCACAACAACGTGCTGGCGCAAACCGCCCTTGATCAAGGCCGTGCCGACCTGGCCTGGAGACTGATGAAGCAGTCGGCCCGGGCACCCTTGGAGGAGCGCATGCTGGGTTCCTTCGACGAGACCTTGCCCGGGGGTGGCGACCTGATGCAGTTGTGGTCCTTCGGTCCCTTTCTCCAGAACGTCGTGGAAGGCCTGGCCGGCATCCGACCCCAAGCGGGACGGGATCGGGTGGATTTCTTCCCTCAGCTCCCCGAGGGGCTGGATTGGTTCCGGCTCGAGGACTGCCGTGTCGGGACACACACCGTGTCGGTCGAGGTTCGACGTGCCGCCGTCGGCACGACGATCACCGTGTCCCATTCCCGGGGTGATGCTCCCTTGTCCGGAACGCTTTGGCTTCCCCCGGCACGGAAAGGTTCGGTGCTCATGGATGGCCGCGAAGCGAGTCCAGTCAGGCGGTCCCTGCCGACGTCCGGAGTTGAAGTGCCGGGTTTGGAGTACCGACTCGAACCCGGACAACGCCTGAATGTCTCAGTGGGGACGCCTTGATGCCTGACGCCGAGGCGTCCCTTGGGACCGGGCCGGTTGCGGTCGGCTCGATTGCGGAAGCTCCCAGATGAGTCCTCCGGAACGATGTGAGCCATGGGAAACACAAAGGTCGCCAGAACGGAAGCGACATGAATCGGAACCGGTTCTGCTGCGGTTTCCTCTCCGCTCTTGTCGAGCTCTCGGTCCTGCGTGAGGCATTGCCCGTGAGGGATCAGGGCGATTCCGGCGGCGACCTGTCGACGGAGGGACCGATGTAGGTGCGGGCGATGACGACGTTGTCGAAGCACACCACGTTCGTGGGGTTCTTCGTCCAGCGGTCGGTGAAGTAGCTTTCCAGCGTGAGCGCGTTGGCCTTGAGCGTCTCGGACTTCCTCCATGAGAAACCGCTCCAGTGGCCGATCCGTTTCCCGTCGATCCAGAAAGCCTGCTCGCCATCGGCTTTGCCGGGCGTGTTGTGTCGGAGCATGAACTCGGCAGACATCCATCGACCCCGGGTGATCGTCGGTGAAGTCGGTTCGGAAAAGGAGTTCCCCCAGTACTTGCCGTCCGGCGAGGGCGCCATCCCGTGCCAGTAGCTGTAGAAGTTCCATCGGCCCGGCGGCGGGTTCCGGCCCCAGTCGCCCCACGGTTCCAGCGCTGTCGAAAAGCGTTCCCCGCCCTCGGGCTTGAGTCCGGCGCCGCCGAATCCGCTCCAACGGTCGCCGCCACGCAGTCCGCGGTTCGCACGCAGGGTCACGAAGTGGTGCACATGGTCGCAGTCCTCGGCGAACCGCACGTGGAAGCGCACGAAGACGGTGTCCGCCGACTCGAACCAGCGGGTCAGCCCTCCTCCGGTATCCCGTCCCAGATGCGCCTCGACCCGCAGGCATCGCCGTCCAAGGCCGCGCCCGCCGCCGGGATCCACGAGGGAAAGCACCGCCCCGTCCTTGTTGCCCACCTCGTCCCACCCGTCCCCCAACCTTCCGCTCTCGAAGTCGTCCGCGAAGACCACCCGGGGATCGGCCCGGATCCCGGAGTCCATCGGATACCGCGCCGCGAGACCGGGTCCCTGCGGCAGCGTGGAATCGGGAACCGGCTGGGGTTTTGCGGACGCATCCTCCGCCGAGGCGTATGGCAGGAGAAGCAGCAGGGCGGCCGGGACGGCCTGGAACCAGCTTCGCATCGGACGGTGGTGCATGGCCGACCTTGTTCCGGTCACTTCCATGACGCGAGTCGCGGATGACGATGGTGTCGGCACCCCGTCGGGCGCCTATCGGGCGGGTGCGGCGAAGGCGCCCGCCTTGCGCGCCATGTCCGCCTGGAGCGAGCCGCAGACGTGCCCGCACAGCTCGAAGATCCCGGGATCCGCGATGCGGTACAGCACGCTCACGCCGTCGCGACGGCGGCCCAGGATCCCGGCGTGGGTCAGGGTCTGGAGGTGGCGCGAGACGTTGGCCTGCGTGAGCGAGGTGCGCACCACCAGGTCGCTCACCGAGAGCTCGCCGTCCTCGAGGCAGCGAATCAGGCGCAGCCGGTTCGCCTCACCCAACACGCGGAAACGCTGGGCAATCATCTCCAAGGCGTCGTCGGTCAATTCGGACGGCTCCGGCTTGGCCGCCTTGGTCTTCGGGGTCTTGGCCATCGGCAAGGAGGTAAGCATCCATTTGCTTGCATGTCTAGAGATGAGCATATACTCATAGAGACATGAAAATTGAAAACGGTATCCGTGTGCTGGCGGGGACGATGGTTCTCGTCGGGGTGGTGTTGTCGCGGCTGGTGGATCCGATGTGGATCCTCCTCAGCGCGTTCGTGGGGGTGAACCTGATCCAGTCGGCGTTCACCGGGTTCTGTCCGGCGACTGCGGTGCTCCGCCGGATGGGATTCACGGAAGGCGGCTGCGGTCCGGGTTGCGGGACCGGTGGCGGCTGCAGCGGTGGCGGCTGTCGCTGACCTCCCCGTGGCCCCTCCATCGAACTGCTTACCGAAGTCCTCGCAATCATGAGAACGACCTCCGCTCCCAATAGGTTTCCACGCCATCGCCACTGTGCCGCCTTGGCCGCAGTGCTGTTGGCCGCGGGCTGCTCCGGTGAACCGCAGACTTCCCCGGTTGCCGTCCTGCCGCCGCCCGCGAAGCCGGTGGCGGTGGCGGTGGCGGGCGAGGGTTTCGTCCAGGAGGAAGAGGTGGTCGGAACCGTCCGTCCGGTCCTCAGGGCCACGGTCGAAGCCAAGGTTCCGGGTCGCATCGAGGAACTTCGGGTGGTGGTCGGTCAGGCTGTGCGGAAGGGGGAGACCCTCGCCGTGCTCGACGCCCGGGAGATCCGGGCGAGGCTGGATTCGGCGACCGCGGTCCGGGAGCAGTCGGCGAAGGACCTGGAGCGGATCACCCGGCTCGTTCGCGACGGCGCGGCCACCGCGTCGGAACTGGATGCGGTGCAGGCCCGACAGGCAGTCGCGGTCGCGGTGGCCGCGGAGGCGGCGACGCTGCTCGACCAGACCCGGATCGCCGCTCCGTTCGACGGCGTGGTGACCCGCAAGCTGGCGGACGTCGGCGACCTGGCCACCCCGGGGCGGGGCCTTTTCGAAGTGGAGGACCCGATGCGGCTGCGATTCGAGACGGACCTTTCGGAGGCCTTGCTCCCGCGCATCCGGCCCGGTGCCGCATTTCCGGTCCGGGTCGGCGACCGAGTCGATCCGATCCGCGCGACGGTGGTCGAGGTTTCGCCCGTGAGCGATCCCGTGAGCCGTTCCTTTCGGGTGAAGTTCGACCTTCCCTCCGGCGAGGGGCTGCGGTCGGGGCAATTCGGCAGGGTCTTCGTACCCACCGGTGGCGAATCCGTCCTCCACGTGCCGACGACGGCGGTGCTACGCCGTGGACAACTGGAGTTCGTCCAGGTCGTCGCCGATGGCGTCGTGCGACTTCGCCTCGTCCGCACCGGCAGGGTCGCCGGCGGGCGGGTCGAGTTGGTCGCCGGCATCCGGCCCGGTGAGCGCGTGGCCGCCGTCGCCGACGGCCGGTGGGCGGATGGCCAGTCCGTGGAGGGTGCCCGATGAAGGATTCCGTTTCGCCCTCCGGCACCCATGCCGGCATGGCCGGGCGCATCGCAGCCGCGCTCATCGACTCCAAGCTCACGCCGCTGATCGTCCTCGCCTCCGTGCTGCTCGGCGTCTTCTCCGTACTGATGCTGCCGCGCGAGGAGGAGCCGCAGATCCGGGTCCCCATGATCGACGTGATGGTCTCGATGCCCGGGACCTCCGCGGAGGAGATGGAGGACCGCGCCACCCGGCCCATGGAGAAGCTGCTCTGGGAGTTGCCCGGCGTGGAGTACCTCTACTCCCAATCCCGCGAAGGGGAGGCGATGACCATCGTCCGGTTCGCGGTCGGTTCCGATCCCGACACGAGCCTGGCGAAGGTTGCCGAGAAGCTCCGTTCCAACGTCGACCGGATGCCCCACGGCGTGGCCTTCCCCGTCCTGAAGCTCCGATCGATCGACGACGTCCCGATCCTCGCGCTCACCTTCCACAGCGCGACCGTGGACGAGGTCTCGCTACGGCGACTCGTTGCGCAGGTGGACGACTCGGTGAAGCGGGTTCCCAGCGTTTCCGAGACGGCGGTGCTCGGCGGGGTTCGTCGGGAACTGCGGATCCTGCTGGACCCGGTCCGCCTCGCCTCGCGGGGCCTGACCCCTGCCGGACTGCTTCCGGTGCTGCGGCAGTCGAACCGCCAGTTCCGCGGCGGCGAACTCACCTCGGACAACCGGAGCATCGTCGTCGAGACCGGAGGTTTCCTGCGCACCCCGGCACAGGTCGGCGCGGTGGTCCTCGCCAACGGTCCCGGAGGACCGGTCCATCTGAGGGATGTCGCCACGGTGGAGGACGGCCCAGCCGAGCGGACCGCCCATGTGTTCCATGGGCTCGGGGGAACCGGACCGCAGTCCGAACAGCCCGCGGTCACGCTCACCATCGCCAAGCGGGCCGGTTCCAACGCGATCTCCGTGGCGCACGCGGTCCTCGAACAGGTCGATGCGCTCAGGGGCCACGTCATTCCCGCCGACGTCACGGTCTCCATCACCCGAAACTATGGTGAAACCGCGGCCGAGAAGTCGGATGAACTGCTGCTGCACATGGGGATCGCGGTGGTCAGCGTCTCCGTGCTGATCTGGCTCACCCTGGGTTGGCGTGAGTCGGGCATCGTGGCCGTCGCCATCCCCGCGACGCTCGCGCTGACCCTGCTGGTCTTCCACCTTCATGGATTCACCCTGAACCGGATCACCCTCTTCGCCCTGATCTTCAGCATCGGCATCCTCGTCGACGACGCGATCGTGGTGGTGGAGAACATCGTCCGGCACATCCATCTGCCGGGCAACCGGGGACGGTCGCTTTCCGCCGTCGCGGTGGAGGCCGTGGCGGAGGTGGGGAACCCGACGATCCTCGCCACGGTGGCCGTGATCGCCGCGGTGTTGCCGATGGCGTTCGTCGGCGGGTTGATGGGCCCCTACATGCGGCCGATCCCGGTGGGCGCCAGCGCGGCGATGTTCTGGTCCCTGCTGATCGCCTTCGCGGTCACCCCTTGGGCTTCCATCCGGATCCTCCGCTGGCGGAAGGGCGAGCAACGTCTCGCAAAGCTCCATGTCGGCGGAGGCGGGGCAGGGGGCGAGGACCTGTTGACCCGCCTTTATCGACGGGTCATGGACCCGCTGCTGCACCGTCCGGTCTGGCGCTGGACCTTCCTGGGCGGCATCACGGCGCTGCTGCTGGCAGCGATGTCGACCGTCTACTTCGGCTGGGTGAAGGTGAAGATGCTGCCCTTCGACAACAAATCGGAGTTCCAGGTGGTGTTGAACATGCCCGAGGGAAGCTCGTTGGAGACCACCGCCGAGGCGGCCCGGGAGATCGCACGGGCGATCCGCGGGGAACCGGAGGTCCGCGACTACCAGATTTACGTGGGACTGGCCGCGCCGCACAACTTCAACGGCCTCGTCCGGCACTACTTCCTGCGCCGGGGACCTTCGGTGGCGGACATCCAGGTGAACCTCGCGCCGAAACAGGAGCGCTCCGCCCGCAGCCATGACATCGCCAAGCGGGTTCGGCCCGCCGTGACTGCGGTGGCCGCACGTTTCGGGGCCCGTGTCGCCGTTGCCGAGGTCCCTCCGGGGCCGCCGGTCCTGCAGACACTTGTCGCGGAGATCTACGGACCCACGGAGCAGGATCGGGCAAGGCTTTCGGAGATCGTCCGCGGCGTCTTCCGTGACACCGCCGGCGTGGTGGACATCGACTGGTATGTCGAGGCCGACCAGCCGAAGGTCCGTTTCGTGGTCGACCGTGAGAAGGCGGCACTCCATGGGATCAGTCCTGAGACCATCGCCCAGACCCTGCGCATCGCCGTGGCCGGCGAGTCGGTCGACCTGCTGCACCTTCCGGGCGAGAAGGAGGACGTGAACCTGGTCCTGCAGCTCCCGCGTTCCGCTCGGACCCATCCCGAGTCGCTCCTTTCGCTGCGTGTGCGCAGCGGCGACGCCAACGCCCTTCCCGAGCCGACGGTCCAGGACGGTACCGGCGGGCTGGTGGCCCTGCGGGAGTTGGTCCGGCTGGAGGCGACCCATGTGGACAAGAGCCGTCACCGCAAGAATCTCATGCCGGTGACCTACGTGATCGGCGACGTGGCCGGCGTGGTGGAGAGCCCGTTCTACGCCATCACCGGGATGAACCGCCTGCTCCGGGAGCGCACGCGGGATGTTCCCGGGGGTGTGGAGCTGCTGAACGCCTCCATGCCGCGTTCCGATCTGCACTCGGCCCTGAAGTGGGATGGCGAATGGCACATCACCTTGGAGGTCTTCCGTGACCTTGGCATCGCGTTTGGGGCCGTGCTGGTGCTCATCTACGTGCTGATGGTCGGGTGGTTCCGGTCGTTCCTCACCCCGATGATCGTGATGGTGGCCATTCCGTTCTCACTGGTCGGGATCCTTCCTGCGCACGGCCTGATGGGAGCGTTCTTCTCGGCCACCTCGATGATCGGTTTCATGGCGGGAGCCGGGATCGTGGTACGCAACTCGATCATCCTGGTGGACTTCATCGAGCAGCGCGTCTCCGAGGGACTGCCGTTGGATGCGGCGGTGGTCGATGCGGGAGCGGTGCGGTTCCGACCGATGGTGTTGACGGCGATGGCCGTGATCGTCGGAGCGGCGGTGATCCTGGGTGACCCGATATTCCAAGGCTTGGCGCTGTCGCTGATGGCTGGGGAGATCGCCTCGTTGTTGATCAGCCGGATGGCCGTTCCGGTGCTCTACTTCATGGCGAGCCGCCGGCCAAATTGAAGCCCCGGAGTCCCCTCGCTCTCTGGTAGCGAGACTCGGATCTCCACCAAGCCCCACGGATCCCGAGACGTCTGCACAACCGCCGCGAAACGGCTGACCTCGAAGTGCGGCGTCCCTCCTGCATTGGGCCCTGGAATCACCTGTTTGGTGCAACGATTCGGGCTATTGGGTAACCGATGCTTTTGGCGCACGGCGCATCGCAGCCCCAGTCCCCAATCGATCCGGGGTGGTTTTCGGCGTGAGGGCCTCCATCGCAACGATTGAATTGGCTTTGTCTCCGACCGACAGCGCTTTGGCCTGAGAGCGTCTGACCGAAGGAAGGGGCCTGTGGTAGCGCCTCGCCGAGACGACCAACGTCAGAATGAATGCCCCACCCCGGAAGGAATGGGCGACTGGGGCTTCAGAAAGGGGATGGGGTGACCGACGGGACTCGAACCCGCAACAACCAGAACCACAATCTGGGGCTCTACCATTGAACTACGGCCACCGACCGGCCGGCAATCTAGTGATGGGGAGGGGAGCGTCAAGCATCGGCACGGCATTTCCTTCTCCAACGACTCCAAACCGGTCGGAGTCGGGTGTTCCGAAGGAGCAGGCAGTCGGAAGCGGTTCAACCCTTCCAGAGCAATGCCAGAAAGGCCGCCATCGGTAGGGAAGGCAGCAGGTCTGCGAGATGGGCTTTCCGGATGCCGGCCAAGGCGGGAACGGCGCAGACCATCAGGATGCCGGCTTCCATGCTCACGGCGTTGGCGATGGCGGACCGCTGCAGCAAGGGAGCGATGGCAAGGCTTCCTCCCGACCAGAATCCCTGCCAGATGAACTGGATCGCCAAGATCCCAAGGCCACCCGCGATCGGGAGCCGCCGGCCGAAGGAAGCCAAAGCCAGGAGATCGAGAATCGTCTTCAGCGACAAACCAAGCATGCGGTTGTCCAGGCCATCCAGGACGGAGGAGGGAATGGTGAGCGGATTCAATGCGAGGAGGATTCCGAAGCCGAACCAGCCGTTGGCCGAAGATCCAACTGGCGCGGTCTGGCGGTCTGCCGAGATTTCGTCAAGTCGGGGAAGCCTCTGTGTCAGGGAGGTTCCCCAACTGCTCAATCGGCGTTGCAGTCCGAGACCTCGGCCGACGAGGTTGCCCAGGATCAGTGAAACGAGGGTCAGGGCGAGCAACCGCAGTGCCTGCGGGCCGGTGCAGGTTTCCAAGTTGCGCACGAGGGGCTCGCCGCCGGCGTACAAAGCCGCGCCGGCGAGCGGCCAGCGGAGTCGCAGGGCGATGTTGGCCGGTGGAGCGGACACTCCCAACCGGACCAAAACGATCCCGGTGAGCAGCATCGCTGCGTTCAGGAAGGTACCGGTCATCGGAGAACGGATTGATTGAAATCGGACGGCGGGGTCCGGGAGTTGGAATCGGGAAGTTCGCGCAACTCGCCACCAATCCCATCCTGTTCCGGTGATTGGACTTGCCCTGTGTTCACGGTTGGTTTTCTTAGCGCGCTTCGGCGACAGCGCAGCCTGCCGAGCCATCCAACCCACAAGCGAGTACCAAGTCATCATGTCGTTCGCTCCGCGTCCTGCCGGTGGTATCCGTTCCCAAGCCATCAAGGCGGCCATCCCGGTCAGTTTCATCTGCATTGCGCCCGCCGCCACGCGGGTGAGCGTGGTTGGTGACTTCAACGCGTGGAATCCGGATGCCCACCCGATGGAGAAGGCGTTCGACGGTTCTTGGAAAGGCTCGATCGCGATCCGCCATGGCCACCACCAATACGCCTTCCTCGTGGACGGCGTGCTGACCGTGGATCCCCGTGGCCAGGGCGTGAGCCGCAACGCCCAAGGACAGCGCGTCTCCCTGTTGGCGGTAAGCTGACCTGGCGGAGCGCGGAACCTCGGCGGCCGGAATCCCCCGGTGCCGCTGGAACTTTCGGGCCATCCCGGTTATTCCAAGCCGACGGACATGGCCCAATTCACCTACAGAGCCCGTCGGCGGACGGGGGAGGCGGTCGACGGCACCGTGGATGCCGCGGACCGCGCCGCCGCCGTGTTGCAGATCGAACGGCTCGGACTGCTGCCGGTGTCGGTCTCTGCGCCCAAGGCGGGTCCAAAGGCGTCCAAGCCGTCAACCAAGGCCTCCCGTCCGGCCACTCCCGCGGCGTCTGAGGCCGGCCAATCGGGAACTCCCGGCGGAGGATTCCGCCAACTTTTCGCTCGCGGACCGCGACGTCCGACGCTGCAGGAGTTGGCAATGTACACACAGCAGTTGGCCAATCTCCTCCGGGCGGGCATGCCGCTGACGATGGCATTGCGGAGCATGGAGAGCCTTTCGACCAAAGGCATCCCGTCGGAGGTCAGCCGTCAGCTCAAGCAGGACGTCACCGAGGGCCGCAGCCTTTCTGACGCGATGATGCGGCAGGGGCACGTGTTCCCGGACCTGGTGATCAACATGGTCCGTGCCGGGGAGCAGTCGGGGGCATTGGAGGAGGTGCTCCGGCGGCAGGCGACCCATTTCGAGCGGTTCGCGGAGGTGCAGACGAAGTTCAAGGCCGCGATGATCTACCCGGCTGTGGTGTGCGTGGTGGGCGGGGCGCTGGTGATCTTCTTCATGACGGTCATGCTCCCGAAGTTCATGACCCTTTTCGACAACACCCGGATCGAGCTTCCGGCGCTGACCCGGATGCTGATCTCGATCAGCAATTTCCTGAGCGGCTATTGGTGGGCCCTGCTGCTCGCGCTCGGGGCCGGATTCGTCAGCTTCCGCCGGTACCGCGCAACCCCTGCGGGACGCGCCACGCTCGACCGCATCGTGATGCGACTTCCGGTGGTCGGCGGAGTCGTCCGGCTGAACCTCTTCGGCCAGTTCGCGAGGACCTTGTCGACGCTGCTGCAGAACGGCGTGCCTGTGCTGCAGGCCCTCCGGATCACCGAGCAGGTCATCCCCAACGTCGTGTTGAAGGAGGCGATCAGCGCCACCCGGGAGGCGGTGACCGACGGCAAAACCCTGGCGCAGCCGCTGGCCCGCAGCCGCCTTTTCCCGCAGCTGATGATCGACCTGATCAAGATCGGCGAGGAGACCGGCGACGTGCCCGCGGCTCTTTCGAATGTCGCGGACACCTACGAGAACGATCTCAAGGTGGCCTTGGCTGCGATGACCAACCTCATCCAGCCGGTCATCATCGTGGCCATCGCCGTGGTCGTCGGATTCATGCTGCTGGGCGTGATGTCGGCGATGTTCAAGATCACCGAGAGCATCGCCACCCGCTGAGCCTGGAGCCCTCCCATGAAAGTCCGTCCCGGAAACCCGATCCAAACGTCCCTCAGGGCGGCCGGGTTCACCATGGTGGAGTTGTTGGTGGCGGTGATGCTGATCGCGGTCCTGATGTTCGTGGCGGTGCCGCGGATGATGGGACACCGGAAGAGTCCGATGGCGGAGACCCTGGAAGCGTTGGAAAACGCCTGCAACGAGGCCCGGGCGAGGGCGATCCTCGGGAACCGTCCGATGCAGGTCGTCCTGTACGGCGCCGCCGGGGAGATCCTCGTGGAACCCGCTCAGGAAGGCGTCAGCGGCGCGACCAACGGCGTCTCGATGGCGTCGTTCGAGGCGTTCCACGGACCCGATGCGGAGGCGGCGCAGAAGCGGATGCCGTTTCATGCGAAGCTGAACGAGGACGTGGCGTTCCGGAGCCTGACGGTGAACTCGCAGGACATGATGTCCGCGGATCTCGCCGCGATCCGCTTCTTCCCCAACGGAACCTCGGACGCGTTCGTCGGGGAGCTCAGCCAACTCCGCAGCGGCCTCGAGCTGAAGCGCGTGTCGCTCGAGGTGATCACCGGCCGGCTTGGAATCGAAGACCTCTGATGAGATGTGACCTTCGCCATCCTGGCCGACGTCGCGGGTTCACCCTCATCGAGGTGGCCGTGGCCGGGGCAATCCTGGCGTTGGCGCTCTTCGGCTTCATCACCGTGTGTTCCACCGGACTGCGTTCGGCGAAGCTGTTGAACCGGGTGGAGGTGGACGCCAGCAGCCTCGCCGCGGAGCTTTCGCTTTCGAACCGGCTCGAGGAACTCGAGGAGAGCGGCGACTTCGGCAACCTCTATCCGGGATACCGTTGGACACGGAGCGTACGGGAAGTCGGGACCAACGGGCTGTACCAAGCCGACATCGTGGTCGCCGGTGCCGGACCCGGAAGCGAACGCCGCCTCAGCATCCTGCTGTTCCCCAGGGAGTACGTGCGTGGGGGAGGACGCCGGTGAGGACCGGATTCCGCGCATCACACCGCCATGCGGGCTCACGGCGTGGCTTCACCGTGCTGGAGGTCATGGTTGCGGTGCTGCTCTTCGCCATCATCCTGACCTCGATCTACTCCACCTGGCGCCTGATCATCCAGAGCACGCGTTCCGCGATCCGTTCGACGACCGACACCCAGCGCTCGCGGATGGCGATGCGCACCCTTGAGGACGCGCTGGCATCGGCCACGCTGTTTGCCGGCAATCCGCGGCTCTATTTCTTCCAGGCGGACACCTCGGGTTCCTACGCCGCGATCAGCTTCGCCGCGGACCTTTCCGACTCGTTTCCCGGCAGCGGATCATTCGGCGGGGAGAAGGTACGGCGGGTGAGCTTCTACGTGCCGCCCGGCGGTTCCGACCTGGTTTTGGAGCAGTCCTCCATCCTCGCCAACTTCGAGGTGGGCGGCGCCCCGAACAGCATGCTGCTGGCGAAGGAGGTCAGCCTGTTCCAGCTGGAATTCTGGGATCCGCAGCAGCGGGATTTCGCGACGGAATGGCTTTCGACCAACCAGCTGCCGTCGGTGGTCCGGGTGACTCTCGGGTTCGGCCGCGGGCCCCGGCCCAACGAGCCGGCCCAGATGGTGACCCGTGTGGTCCGTCTGCCCACCGTTGCCGTTCCCCGCGAGGCCCAGGGCGTGATCGGGGTGCCTTGACATGAACCTCCTCCTCAATCGCCAGGACCGACCCCGGCGCCGCGGCGTGGCCCTGCTGGTGGTGATGCTCATGGTCTTCGCGATGGCCGTGATCGTGGGCGCCTTCGCCTACACCATGCGGGTCGAGGGACGGTTGGCGATCCGTACGCAGAGCGAATCCGACCTCGAGTGGATGGGACGCTCCGGCGTGGAGATGGCCAAGTGGGTTCTGTCGTTGTCCAGGCAGATTCCCGGTGAGCAGACCTACGACGGCCTCAACCAGTTCTGGGCGGGCGGACCTGGACCCACGAACGTCGTGGAGAACGTGTTCGAAGGGGTTTCCCTCACCGACGTGCCGTTGGGCGACGGGAAGATCAGCATCGAGATCGTCGACCTCGACCGGCGCCTGAACATCAACACCCTCGCCCAGCGCAATCCGCAGCTCCTGGAGCTGATCCTCCAGCTGTGCGGGGCTGGAACTGCGGACGCCGTGGACATCGCGGCGGCCATCCGGGATTGGATCGACCCGGACGACCAACCCGGGATGGGAGCTGCCGCGGAAAGCGACTTCTACCTCGGGATGGATCCGCCCTACGTGGCGAAGAACGGTCCGATTGACGATCTCTCCGAGTTGCTGAAGGTCCGTGGGATGACGCCGGCACTGTATTGGGGTCCCAAGGGAGCCGGAGTTGGCGCGAACCCGCCGTCGGACGGCGTCGTGGACTCCGCGGGCCTGCGGACCTCGTCGACCTACCTGGCCCAAACCGTCGCGGGAACCGTAGGGCTGGTGGACGTGTTCTGCTCGTTGTCGGGAGGGCAGGTGAACATCAACACCGCCCCGTACCCGGTGTTGGTCATGGCCTGCGGCGGGGACGAGAACATCGCGCGGAACATCGTCGAGCAGCGATCGGGGCCGGATGGAGTCGAAGGAACCTTCGATGACACGCCGGCGCGTGGTCCCGGCGAGATCCCTCGGTTGCAGGGCGTTCCGGTCATGCCGAACGCGGGCACCCCGCTGGCCACATTCGTGACCACCAGCACGACCTTCGAAGTCCGCGTCCTGGCTGAACTGGGGCCGATACGCCGCCGCTACACGGCCGTGGTGCGACGGACCAACCTGAGGGACATGCCTGTCCTGACCTTCCGACGCGAATGAGCCCGACGATGAAAAGGGCCGAAAGGCGGCTTCCCGAGCCAGTCGTCGGAAGGAATTCCGAAGTTTTCCGAAAAACCTATTGCACCATGGGGTGCGGTTGGTAAGTTCCGCGCTCCCGTTTCCGTCGCGCAGGCGGTTCGGTTAACTTTCCCGGCATCAATGCCCACGATTAATCAGTTGGTCCGCAAGGGCCGCACTAAGATCCAGTACAAGTCGAAGTCTCCGGCCTTGGAGAACGCGCCGTTTCGTCGCGGCGTTTGCCTCCAGGTCATGACCCGTACACCCAAGAAGCCGAACTCCGCGATGCGGAAGGTTGCGAAGGTTCGCCTGACCAACGGCTTCGAGGTCATCGCCTACATCCCGGATGAGGGGCACAACCTCCAGGAGCACTCGATCGTCCTCGTCCGTGGCGGTCGTGTGAAGGATCTTCCCGGTGTCCGCTACCACATCGTCCGTGGCACGCTCGACGCCGCCGGAGTCGAGAAGCGCCGTGTCAGCCGTTCCAAGTACGGCGTGAAGCGTCCGAAGAAGGCCGCCGCCGCCGCCAAGAAGTGATTTTTCCGTCCACCACCAGACTGCTCTTTTAGACCGTTCTTTGTATGTCGCGCCGTCGCCAAGCCGTTAAGCGTTCGATCATCGCGGACGCCAAGTTCAACAGTGTCCTCGTCGGACGACTGGTGAACACCGTCATGTTCAGCGGGAAGAAGAATACCGCCCGCCGTATCGTCTATGGGGCCATCGAGGCCCTGGCTGAAAAGTCGCCCGGCGTCGATCCGATCGAGGTCGTACAGCGGGCCGTCGACAACGCCAAACCCCGCATCGAAACCAAGGCCCGCCGCGTTGGTGGCGCCACCTATCAGGTTCCGATGGAGGTTTCCGCCGACCGTCAGACCTCTCTCGCGATGCGCTGGATCGTCGGATATGCCGATGATCGCAAGGGCATCCCGATGAAGGAAGCCCTCGCCGCCGAACTGCTCGAAGCCTATCAGGGCCAGGGCAGCGCGATCCGCAAGCGCGACGACGTGCACAAGATGGCCCAGGCCAACAAGGCCTTCGCCCACTTCCGCTGGTAATCCATTGCCAGGAACCGAGCCCCGATGGCCAATCGGGGCCTTTTTCATCTCCAACCCTTTCGAATTTCCAGCCCATCATGAGTGACGTCTCCGCGATCAATACGACGCTGAATTCGCCGAACCGGCAGTATTCCCTCGAGCGGACCCGCAACATCGGCATTGCCGCGCACATCGATGCCGGCAAGACGACGACCACCGAGCGTATCCTCTTCTACACGGGACTGATCCACAAGATCGGTGACGTCGATGACGGCAACACCGTCACGGACTGGATGGAGCAGGAGAAGGAGCGTGGCATCACGATCACCTCCGCCGCCGTGACCTGCTTCTGGACCCAGAAGAAGGACGAGGGTCTCTTCAAGAGCCGTGAAGGCATCGGTCACCGGATCAACATCATCGACACCCCGGGACACGTCGACTTCACCGCCGAGGTGGAGCGCTCGATGCGCGTCCTCGATGGTGCTGTGGCTGTGTTCTGCGGCGTTGCGGGCGTCCAGCCGCAATCCGAAACCGTCTGGCGCCAAGCCACGAAGTACAAGGTTCCGCGCATCGCGTTCGTCAACAAGATGGACCGGACCGGAGCCAACTTCGACAACGCGCTCAACGACATGCGCAAGAAGCTCGGGGCCTATGCGTTCCCGATCTACCTGCCCATCGGAGCCGAGGACAAGTTCGCTGGTGTCATCGACATCGTGAACCAGAAGGCCGTCGTCTGGGGCGAGGGCGATATCGCCAATGAAGGCCTCAAGTATGAGGTCCGTGATATCCCGGCCGAGCACAAGGATCGCGCCGAGGCGGCCTTGGCCGAACTGATCGACGCCGTCTCGAACAAGGATGACGCCATCGCCGAGCTGGTGCTCGAAGAGAAGCCCATCACCCCGGACATCCTCAAGGCCGCCATCCGCCGCCTGACCTGCAAGATCGAGCTGATCCCGGTGCTCTGCGGTTCCGCGTTCAAGAAGAAGGGTGTCCAGGTCCTGATCGACTCCGTGGTCGACTACCTGCCTTCGCCGCTCGACATTCCCTCCGCCACCGGCCATGTGCCCGGTGCCGAGGAAAAGATCGAGGTCGCCCCGAACGACAACTCCAAGTTCTGCTCGCTGGCGTTCAAGCTCTGGACGGATCCGTTCGCCGGAAAGCTGGTCTTCTTCCGCGTGTACTCGGGTCAGCTCAAGAAGGGTGACACCATCTACAATCCCCGCACCCGCAAGCGCGAACGCGTCAGCCGCCTCATGGTGATCCAGGGCAGCGAACGCAAGGACGTGGACGGCGTGTGCTCTGGTGACATCGCGGCCCTCGTTGGTCTGCGAAACATCACCACCGGCGACACTCTCTGTGACGAGTCGTTTGACGTGATGCTGGAACCGCCGACCTTCCCGGAGCCGGTCATCAGCATGGCGATCGAGCCCAAGTCCAAGGCCGACCGCGACAAGATGTCCGAGGGTCTCCAGCGCCTCGCCGAAGAGGATCCGACCTTCCGCTGCTTCACCAACGAGGAAACCGGCCAGCTCATCATCGCGGGCATGGGCGAGCTCCATCTGGAGATCATCCGCGACCGTCTGAAACGCGAGTTCCGCGTCGAAGCCGATGCCGGCGCGCCGCAGATCGCCTATCGTGAGACGATCACCAAGGCGGCCGAGGGCGAAGGCAAGTTCATCCGCCAGTCCGGTGGTCGCGGCCAATACGGCCACGCGATTGTCGACGTCATGCCCAACGAGAAGGGCAAGGGGGTCGAAGTGGAGAACAACGTGGTCGGCGGCACCATTCCCCGCGAGTACATCCCGGCCGTCCGCAACGGCATCGAGGAGGCCATCAAGTCGGGTGTCTATGCCGGCTATCAGGTCATCGACATCAAGGTCTCCATCAAGGATGGCTCCTTCCATGAGGTCGACTCCAACGAGTTGGCGTTCAAGATGGCGGGAATCTTCGCCCTGAAGAATGCGTTCGAGAAGGCAGGACCGATCCTCCTCGAGCCGATCATGAAGGTCGAGGTCACCACCCCTGACGAGTATCAGGGTGACATCCTCGGCGACATCAACCGCCGCCGTGGTGTGATCCAGGGCGTCGACGCGAAGAACGGCCAGACCGTTCTCGCCGCCCAGGTTCCGCTTGCCGAGATGTTCGGCTATGCGACCGCGATCCGTTCCCTCTCGAAGGGCCGCGCGTCCTACAGCATGGAGCCCGCCGTGTTCGAGCAGGTTCCCAACAGCGTCCTCACCACGGTTCTCGAGGTCGCCAAGAAGAAGCCCGCTGCCCGCAGCTGATCCAACAACCCCTCTCCGTCACCAAAATCTAACCTGTTCTTTGCATGGCTGGACAACGTATCCGTATCCGTCTCAAGGCGTATGACCATCGGGTCATCGATGCCTCGGCGAGTGAAATCGTCGAAACCGTCAAACGCTCCGGTGCCCGCGTCGCGGGTCCGATCCCCCTCCCGACCAAGATCGAGAAGGTCACCGTCCTGCGCTCGCCGCATGCGGACAAGAAGTCGCAGGAGTCCTTCGAGCAGCGCACCCACAAGCGACTCCTCGACATCCTCGATCCGACTGCCAAGACGGTGGACGAGCTGAAGAAGCTCAACCTCCCCGCCGGCGTGGACATCACCATCAAGATCTAACTCTTTTTTCCCATGCCTCTTGGAATCATCGGTCTCAAGGTGGGTCATACCCGGGTGTATGACTCCAACGGCGTCCTGACTCCGGTCACCGTCGTTCACGTCGGCCCGAACCGCGTCCTCCAGGTCAAGTCGAAGGACGGCAAGGACGGCTACAACTCCGTCCAGCTCGGCTACGGCGACCAGAAGGTCGGCCGTCTGACCAAGGCGGTTGTCGGCCACCTCGGCAAGCACGGCGTCAAGGTCGACGCCGACGGCCAGAATGGCGAGCAGCCCGTCCTCACCGGGGTCAAGCGCATCCGCGAATTCCGCGACTTCTCGAAGGAAGTGAAGACCGGCGATTTCGTCGGAGCGGACCTCTTCGCCGTCGGCCAGTTCGTCGACGCCATCGGCGTCACCAAGGGTCGCGGATTCGAGGGTGTCGTCGGTCGTTGGTCGTTCCGTGGTGGCGATGCCACCCACGGCGCCAAGGGCTGGCACCGTCGTTCCGGCGCAATCGGTCAGCGCCTCTTCCCTGGTACCGTCCGCCGCGGTCTGAAGATGCCCGGTCACATGGGCACCGTCCGCCGGACTTCCCAGAACCTGGAGGTCATCCAGGTTCGCGCCGAAGACAACGTTCTTCTCATCAAGGGCAATTTCCCCGGCAGCGAGGGCGACTATTGCATCATCCGCGAGGCCAAGAAGATCTCCAACGACTCCGCCCGCCTGAAGCAGATCACCGACGCCCGCAAGAAGGCGAAGGACGCCGTCTCCGGCAAGAAGGAGGAGAAGAAGGCCGCCGCCGCCGCCAAGAAGAAGTAAGGAAAACCAGCGATGAAACTTTCCATCAAAGACACCAAAGGCCAAGCGGCCGGCGAGCTCGACGTCAAGTTCGAGGTCATTGCCAACGGCAAGGGCACGCAGGCCGTCCACGACACCGTCGTGGCCTATGCCGCGGCCCAGCGCAGCGGCACCGCGTGCACGAAGACCGTCGGCGACGTCGCCGGCACCAACAAGAAGCCGTGGCGCCAGAAGGGCACCGGTCGCGCCCGCGCCGGTTCCTTCCGCAGCCCGCTTTGGCGTGGCGGCGGCGTGGTCTTCGGACCCAAGCCCCGTGACTTCTCGAAGAAGGTCAACAAGAAGGTCCGTGACCTCGCCCTCCGCAAGGCCCTCTCCGAGCGCCTGAAGTCCGGAGACGTGGTCGTCGTCGATTCCTTCAACCTGACCTCGGCCAAGACCAAGGAGTTCGCCGGAGTGCTCCGGAACCTCGGTCTGGACGGCAACACCAACCTCGTCGTGGTCGGAGCCGCCGACCAGAAGGCCCTGCTCGCCGCGCGCAACATCGCGGGTGTGGAGCTGAAGACCGGCGCCCTGGTGAACACCTACGACCTGCTCAAGTACGACAAGCTGGTCTTCACCAAGGCCGGTTTCGAAGCGGTCGAAGCCCGCATCGCCAAGTAAGGGAAACGGAGACCAACATGATCGCTTTTGACATCATCAAGACCGTTCGGATCACGGAAAAGGCCGCGATCCAGAGCGAGAAGTTCAACAAGTACACGTTCCTCGCCGACCGGCGTGCGACCGCGCCCCAGATCAAGAAGGCTGTCGAACAGCTCTTCAACGTGAAGGTCCAGCGCGTCAACACCGCGAACTACGAGGGCAAGGCCCGCCGCCAGATGACCAAGGCCGCCGGCAAGAGCAGCGACTACAAGAAGGCCATCGTCACCCTCAAGGAGGGTGAGAAGATCTCCCTCCAGTAGTTCGAGGCCTCCCGCAAGGGAATCCACCAACGGGGCGCACGGAGTCATTCCGTGCGCCCCGTTCGCTTTCCGGGGGCGATCCCGCCTTGGGCCCGAACCGCGGCTTCCACGTCTCTTCGTGCCATGCCTTTCGGAAGTGACACCGGAATTTCACGCCGTCCGCGGCTCCCGGCTTTCCAACGCGTTGGCCCGGATGGCATTTTCTTCGTGCCGGTTTCCGTCGCAACATGATCTCCACTTCCGCCCCCTTCGCCGTCAACGGCCGCCATTACGCCCCTCCCACCCGCATCGTGGCTGTGATCTGCCTCGACGGCAGCGCCGATGAATACCTCGATGCCGCATTGGCACGGGGTCGCATGCCGCACCTCCAGCGGATCGCCGCTGCCGGGCACCGCGGCATGGCCCGCGCGCAGATGCCGACCTTCACCAACGTCAACAACAGCTCCATCGTCACCGGGGTCCCGCCGTCGGTCCATGGCATCGGTGGGAACTTCTTCTTCGATGCCGCCTCGGGGCAGGAGGTGATGATGAACTCCTCGCGCTTCCTGCGCGCGGCCACGGTCTTTCCTGCGGCCCAGCGTGCTGGGCGCAAGGTCGCTGTGGTGACCGCCAAGGAGAAGCTTCGGGACATCTTCGCCGCCGGCCTGATCGATGCGGGTGGCATCGCCTTCTCCTCTGAACGTGCGCGGGAAGCCGTGATGTCGACCCACGGCATCGCGGATGTCGAGGCGCTCGCGGGTCCGACGCCCCCGATCTACTCCGGTGAGGCCTCGATCTACGTGCTCCGCGCCGGTGTCCGCCTGGCCGAGGCCGGCCGTGCGGACTTCCTGTACCTCTCGACCACGGACTACATGCAGCACAAGTTCGCCCCGGAGGACCCGGAGATCCTCGACTTCTACGCCGGCATCGACGCCGAGATCGGACATCTGCTGCGTCTCGGCGCGGTGGTCGGGATCACGGCGGACCACGGCATGAATGCGAAGCAGCGTGCCGACGGCACTCCCAATGTGGTGTACCTCGAGTCCGAGCTCACCGAACGCTTCGGCCCCGGTTTCCGTGTGATCCTTCCGATCACCGACCCCTATGTCGCCCACCACGGCGCGCTGGGATCCTTCGCCCAGGTCCACGTCCCGGAAGGGGCGTCGATCCCTGCGATCATGCAGAAGATCGCTGCGCTTCCCGGGATCACCGAGGTGCTGCCGCGGGAGACGGCGGCGCGGCTCATGGAGCTTCCCGAGGACCGCATGGGCGACCTGGTGGTCTCTTCCGGCAAGGATGTGGTCATCGGGCGGACCCCGGACTACCACGACTTGAAGGCCCTCGCCGGCGCCCTGCGGTCGCATGGCGGCCGGTACGAGGAGATGGTCCCGCTTGTCCTGAGCGAACCGCTGAAGCCCGAGTACCTCGCGCGGGCCCGGGCCGACGTCCGCAACTTCGACGTCTTCGACTTCGCCTGCAACGGCACCCTCGCATCATGACCGACCGCCTTCCCTCCGCCTCCGGCTCTCCCGGCTGGCGGGAACGTTCCCTCCGTCGCTTCCCAGCGGGCTCCAACGGCGAATACGGCATCCCCGCCGAGATGGTGCCGGTCCTGGACCGTGGGCTGGGATCCCGCGTGTGGGACACCGAGGGAGTCGAGCATCTTGACTACACGATGGCCTGGGGCTCCGCCTTGGCGGGGCATGCCCATCCGAAGCTGGTCGAAGCCGCGACCACGGCCGCCCGGGACGGCATCAACTTCGCCGCCGTACACCGGCGTTCCGTTGAACTCGCCGAACGGATCTGTGCGGTGAGTCCCTGTGCCGAGCGTATCCGCTTCGTGGCGTCCGGCACCGAGGCGACGATGCTCTGCCTCCGTGTGGCCCATGCGGCCACCGGCCGTCGGAAGGTGGTCCGGTTCGAAGGCGCCTACCATGGCCAGCATCCGGTCGGCATCGCCGGGATGATCCATGGCCGCCCGACGGTCCTGCCCGCCTGCGATCCCACCGGGGCCGGTGCGCCATGGGTGGAACGGGACGTCCTGGTCGCGCCGTACAACGATCTTGAGACCACGACTCGGATCCTTTCCGAACACGGTGCCGACATCGCTGCGGTGATCGTGGAACCCCTCCATCGGTGCATTCCGCCGGGTCCCGGATTCCTGGAAGGCCTTCGTGCGGTCACCCGACGCCTGGGCATCGTCCTGGTCTTCGACGAGGTGGTGACCGGATTCCGGTTGGCCTTGGGCGGCGCCCAGGAGTACTTCGGCGTCCAGCCCGACCTCGTGGCCTACGGCAAGGGGCTTGGCGGCGGCTTCCCGATCGGGGCCTATGCCGGACGTGCCGACCTGATGGAAGCGGTCTCGGAACATCGGCTGCCCCGCGCCGACTACGCCTGGTCGGCCTCGACCACCGGCGGCAACCCGGTCTCGTGCGCCGGTGCGCTGGCGATGCTCGACCTGCTCTCGGAGCCCGGAATCTACGACCACCTCCACGCCCTCGGCCGACGGTTCCGCGCGCTGCTCGGCGGGGCCTTGGCCTCCACCGGCACCTCGGCCCAGGTGCTCGGTGACGGTCCGCTCGGGCAGGTCGCATTTTCCGCGGTTCCGGTCGTCGACCAGAAGACCTGGCTTGCCAGCGACCGGGCGCGGGGCCGGCGCCAGATGCTGGCGCTGCTCCGACGTCGGGTCTTCCTGAACCCGATGGGAACCAAGCTGTATCTCTCGCTCGCCCATTCGGACTCCGACCTCGTCGAGTTCGCCGACCGTTTTGCGTCGGCGTTGGAGGAGTCCGCCAAAGCAACCCCCTGAAACGATGCCCCATTGCAGTCTCCTTGCCGGTGAACCGATCGAAGGCACGCCCCTGTTGACCATCCGCAGCCCGTATGACGGCGCGGTGGCGGGCGAGGTCACCACGGCCACCCGGGCCCACACCCTCGCCGCCGTGGCCGCCGCGGTCGGGTTCCGGGACACGCCCACGCGGTACCGCCGGTCGGCGATCCTCGACGCCGCCCGCGTCGCCCTCGAGGCGCGCCGTGAGGAGTTCGCGCGGACCATCACCGCCGAGGCCGGACTGGCCTTGCGGGAGGCCCGGTACGAGGTCGGACGGACGGTCGACGTCCTCCGCTTCGCCTCCATGGAGGCGCTGCGGGACGACGGTCAGATCTTCTCGTGCGACGTCTCCGAGCAGGGGCGTGCCCGCAAGATCTTCACCACCCGCGAGCCGCTCCGCTGCGCCGTCGCGATCACCCCGTTCAACCACCCGCTGAACCAGGTGGCCCACAAGGTCTGCCCGGCCATCGCCGCGGGGACACCGATGGTCCTGAAGCCGTCCGAGAAGACCCCGATCACCGCGCTCAAGTTCGCCGGCCTGCTCCGCGACGCGGGGCTACCGGGGCCGATGCTCAGCGTCCTGCTCGGGCCCACCGCCGAAGTGGCCGAGGAACTGGTGCGGCATCCGGACGTCGATGTCGTCGCGTTCACCGGCAGTGTCCCCGTGGGCAAGCGCATCTCCACGACGGCCGGCTACAAGAAGCTGGTGCTCGAGTTGGGTGGCAACGACCCGTTGATCGTCCTCGACGACGCCGACCTCGACCTTGCCGTGACGCTGGCCGCGGAGGGCAGCTTCCGGAACTCCGGCCAACGGTGCACGGCGGTGAAGCGGATCCTCGTTCAGGACGGCATTGCCGAGGAGTTCACCCGTCGGCTGGTCGAGAAGACCCGCGAGTACGTCTGCGGCGATCCGATGGACGAGGCCACGCGCGTCGGGACGGTCATCGACGAGGCCTCCGCCATCCAGTTGGAGACGGTGGTCCACGAGGCGGTGGCCGCCGGGGCCCGGGTCCTGGCCGGGGGCGTCCGCCGTGGAGCGCTGCTCTCCCCGACGGTCATCGTCGACGTCCCCCGCGACGCCCGCATGGTGGTCTGCGAGAGCTTCGGTCCGTTGGCGCCCGTGATGAAGGTGCGCGACTTGGACGACGCCATCGCCGTGGCCAACTCGACCGCCTACGGCCTGAGTTCGGGCGTGGTGACCACCGGGCTCCACCACGCGTTGCGGGCCATCCGCGGTCTCCGCTGTGGCACGGTGAACATCAACGAGGTGCCCGGCTTCCGCATCGAGAGCAGTCCGTTCGGCGGCATCAAGGACAGCGGCCTCGGCATCAAGGAAGGCGTGATCGAGTCGATCAAGGGCTACACCTACGTGAAGACCTTCAGTCTTCCCTGGTAATCCGCCCGAATTGCGGCGCGGTATCGGCCCCTTCCGCCGTCGTCATGTCCCGCCGGGTTTTACAGCCCCGCGGGACTTCTGCTATTTCCAGCGCATGTCCTCCCGGCCGAGCCGTCGTGCACGTCTCCTTTTCGCGTTGGCGCTTTCCGCAGCCTGCCGGCTGATCGCCGAAGATCCGTTGCCGAGCGCGGAACGGCTTTCCTCCAGCCCGGTGCTGCGGCATCTGCGACCCAATCCGGTGCTGAACTCCCCGAAGTCGGCGGCCGAGCGGACGGTGGCCCAGATGCATGTGCCGCCGGGTTTCCGCGTCGACCTCGTCGCCGCGGAACCGGACCTGCATCAGCCGATCGCCTTCGCCTTCGACGAACGTGGACGCATCTGGGTCGCCGAGGCGTACAGCTATCCGACACGCCGGCCGGAGGGGCAGGGGCAGGACAAGCTGGTGATCCTCGAGGATCGCGACGGGGACGGACGCTTCGAGGACCGGAAGACCTTCGCCGAGGGGCTCAACCTGGTGAGCGGGTTCGAGGTCGGCCATGGCGGTGTGTGGGTCGGGGCCGCGCCGCACCTGCTGTTCATCGCGGATCGCAACCGGGACGACGCCCCCGACGGGCCGCCCGAGGTGTTGCTGGACGGATTCGGCTACCAGGACACCCATGAGTGCCTCAACAGCTTCCTCTGGGGTCCGGACGGATGGCTCTACGGCAACCAAGGGGTCTTCAACCTCGCCCACATCGGCAAGCCCGGGACGCCGGCGGCCGAGCGGGTGGAGCTGCGGGCCGGCGTGTGGCGGTATCATCCGGTCCGGCGCGAGTTCGAGGTTTTCGCCCAGGGTGGCAGCAATCCGTGGGGGCTCGACTACGACGAGCGCGGCGAGCTGTTCATGACCCATTGCCGCAGCTACTGGGGCCGGGGTCTCACCACCCACGTCTTCCAGGGCGGACACTACTGGAACCAGGCGAACGCCAACCACGCCCCGTTCATCGTCGGCGATCCGCCGGAGGGTTTCCCCGGTTTCCGCAACTACCTGCTCGCCTCCGCCCGCTACGACCACGGCGCAGGCGGGGCCGGCGAGAAGGGCAGCGACGCGGTCTACGGCGGACATTCCCACGTCGGGACCATGATCTACCTCGGCGACAACTGGCCGGCGGAGTACCGCGGCCACCTGTTCACCCACAACCTCGGGGGACACCAGATCAACCGTCAGGTGAACCGCCCGATGGGCTCCGGGTACGACACGGTCCACGAAGGGCATGACACGCTGTTCTGCACCGATCCGATGTACGTCGCCGTCGACCTGCAGTACGGGCCGGATGGCGCGGTGTACTTCATCGACTGGTACGACCGCCAGCACTGCCACAACCCGAACACCGAGCGCTGGGACCGCAGCAACGGACGCATCTACCGGCTCCAATGGCAGGAGACCTACCGTCCGGTGAAGGTGGATCTCGGGTCGAAGGGGGATGCGGAGCTGGTGGCCGAGATGGAGCGTCCCAACGCCTGGTATGGAAGGACCGCGCGGCGGCTGCTCCACGAAAGGGCGTCGGCGGGCAAGCTGGCTCCGGCGGCGGTTTCCCGACTGCAGCGGCAGGCCTCCTCGGATCCCGCGCCCATTCGCCGTCTGGAGGCCTATTGGACGTTGCACCAGGTCGGCCTGCCAACCACCGGCGCGTTCAAGGACAGTGATCCGGCCGTCCGTGGATGGGGCGTGCGCCTGACCACCGATCGCCGGAACGCCACGCCCCGGATCGAAGGGCAGTTGGTCCGGATGGCCACCGGAGAGGAATCGCCCGTGGTCCGAAGGAACCTGGCTTCGGCCATCCAGCGCGTCTCCGCCGAGACTGCCTGGACGATCGCCGGGGCGCTCTCGGAGGTCGCTGCGGACGATTCGGACCGGAACATCCCGTTCCTGGTTTGGGACGGCATCGGCGCCCGCATGGCGTCGGATCCGCGGAGGGCCTTCCAGATCGCGCGCAAGACCCGCATGCCCCGGTTGGCCGACTGGATCTGGTGGTATGCGGGCACACTCGAAGGCGGGCCTTTGGAGGCTGCGGTCGCGGAGATCGGGAACACCCGAGGCGAGGACCTCCCTCGGCGTCTGGCCGGCCTTTGGCTTGCGATGGGGCCCCGCGCGGGCATCCCGGCGCCGGCCTCCTGGAACCGCGTCGCGGCCAACCTCTATCGGCACCCGGAACCCGCGGTGCGCGAATTGGCCGAGAACCTCGCCGCGGTCTTCGGCGACACCTCGATGTTCGCCCGTCTGCGGAAGGAGCTGGCCGACCGCAACGTCCGGGAGCCGGCACGTCGCCATGCCTACGCCGTCCTTTCGAGGGCCCTCGACCGCGAGTCGCTCCCGGTGTTCCTCGGACTGCTGGAAGATCCGACCTTCCGGATGTCGGCGATCGGACTTCTGGCGCGCTTCGATTCGCCGGGTGTCGCCGAGGCGTTGCTGGCGCGCTTCGGTTCGTTCAATCCCGAGGAACGCGCGGCGGCCCTCGAAACGTTGACGCGGCGTCGCGGTCCGGCCTTGGCCCTGCTCGACGCGGTGGCGGCCGGTCGCGTGGCGCGGGACCAGATCTCGGCCTTCCAGATCCGGGCGTTGAGCGGACTCGGCGACGCCGAGGTCGACCGTCGGGTGTCGGCCGCCTGGGGCCGGATTTCCAAGACCCCGGCCGAGAAGCTGGCGTTGGTCGGCGCGTTGGAGAAGACCTTCGACGAGGCGCCGTTGTGGGCCTACTCCGCGTCGGAGGGGCGCCGGCATTTCCAGCGGCTCTGCGCGCAGTGCCACCGCCTTGGCGAGGACGGCGTCCGCGTCGGACCGGAACTCACCGGGGCCGGCAAGCATGGTGTCCGCTACTTCCTGGAGAACATCGTCGATCCGGACGCGGTGATCGGGTCGGACTTCCAATTGACCGTCCTGGAGACGCGGGCAGGCGACACGCTGTCGGGGCTCGTCACCGCGGAAACCGCCAGCGCGCTGACGTTGAAGGCCACCGGCGATCCGGTGGTGGTTCCCAAGGTCGACATCCTGAAGCGCGAAACGGCCGAACGCTCATTGATGCCGGGCGGGTTGCTCGAATCCTTGGGCGACCGGGAACGGATCGAGCTGCTGAAGTTCCTCACTGAAAACTGAGCCTCGGCCCACCCGGCGAAGCGGACACGGGGAGCAATACGGGCCCGCACGGTCGGCGAAAAAGGCAAAGGGCACGAAGAAGGTCGACTGCCGCCTTCTCCGTGCCCTCCGTGCCTCCGTGGCAAAACCGTCCGGAGCCCTGCCTCAGACGCAGACGCCGAAGCGCTTCTCGGGATCGACCCCGAGGTCACGGATCGCCTGGGCGACCAGTTCCTTCGGCACGGCGCCTTCCGACGCCAGCTTGTACAGCGTGGCGATGGCGGTGCACTCGGCGTCCACCTCGAAGAAGCGGCGCAGCACCGGCCGGACCTCGCTGCGGCCGAAGCCGTCGCAGCCGAGCGTCATCAGTCCGCCCGGTATCCACGGCGCGATCTGGTCGGCGACCAGCTTCAGGTTGTCGCTCACGGCGATCCAGGGGCCGGTCTCCTTGACGACGGTCTGCTCCAGGAAGCTCGTCCGCGGAGCCTCGGTGGGATGGAGCATGTTCCAGCGCTTCGCCGCCTGGGCCTCGGAGCGGAGACGCTTGTAGCTGGTGACGCTCCAGACATCCGCGGAGACCCCGTACTTCTCGAGGATCTGCTGTGCGCGGAGCGCCTGCTGCAGGATGGAGCCCGAGCCGAGCAGTTGGACGTGATGTCCGAGTCCCTCCTTGCCGGGGCGGAACTTGTACATGCCGTTGAGGATGCCCTCGACGACGGCGGGATCCTCGGGCAGGGCCGGGTGGGCGTAGTCCTCGTTGTGGACGGAGACGTAGTAGAAGACGTCCTCGCCGTCGGCGTACATGCGCTTGAGGCCGTCGCAGACGATCACGGCCAGCTCGTATCCGAACGCGGGTTCGTAGCAGTACAGGTTCGGGACGGAGGCGGCGATGAGGTGGCTGTGGGCGTCCTGGTGTTGGAGGCCCTCGCCGTTGAGCGTGGTGCGACCCGAGGTGGCGCCGACCATGAAGCCGCGGCAGCGGGAATCGCCGGCGAGCCAGATCTGGTCGCCGACGCGCTGGAACCCGAACATCGAGTAGTAGATGTAGAACGGGATCATCGGCACGCCGTAGGTGACGTTGGCGGTGCCGGCGGCGATGAAGTCGGCCATGGAGCCGGCCTCGTTGATGCCTTCCTCGAGCAGTTGGCCGTCCTTGCGCTCGATGTACGGGGCCATCTCGGACTTGTCGACCGGGTTGTAGAGCTGTCCCCGGGAGCTGTAGATGCCGACCTGGCTGAACAGGCCCTCCATGCCGAACGTGCGCGCCTCGTCGGGGACGATGGGCACGATGAACCTCCCGATCGCCTTGTCGCGGAGCAGGGAGGAGAGGAGGAGCACGTACGCCTTGGTGGTCGAAGCCGACGACAGGGCGGTGGCCGCGACGACGTTGCGCAGGGCGGGATCCGTGTGCTTCGGGGTCTCCAGCTTCTGGGCGCGGTCCACGCGGACCGGGTTGAAGCCGTTGAGCGCCTGGCGACGTTCCATCAGGTAGCGGATCTCGGCGCTGTCCTGCGGCGGACGGTAGAAGGGCAGTTCGGCGATGACCTCGTCCTCGAGCGGGATCGAGAACCGCTCGCGGAAATGGCGGATGTCGCGCTCCTCGAGCTTCTTGAGGCCGTGTGTCGGGTTCTTGCCCTCGCCGGCCTCGCCGGTGCCGTAGCCCTTGACCGTCTTGGCCAGGATCACGGTGGGCCGGCCGTTGCGTTGGGTGGCCCGGTGGTAGGCCGCGTAGACCTTTCGCGGATCGTGGCCGCCGCGGGTGAGCTTCTTGAGCTGGTCGTCGGTCAGGTGTCGTACCAGTTCCAGCAGCTCGGGATACTTGCCGAAGAAGTTCTTCCGGATGTAGGCGCCGCTCTCGACGACGTACTTCTGGTACTCGCCGTCCACGACCTCCTCCATGCGCTTGGCGAGCAGGCCCGTCTTGTCCTTGGCGAGCAGGTCGTCCCAGTTGGAACCCCACACCACCTTGATCACGTTCCAGCCCGCGCCGCGGAACTGGCCTTCGAGGTCCTGGATGATCTTGCCGTTGCCGCGGACCGGTCCGTCGAGCCGCTGCAGATTGCAGTTGATGACCCAGACCAGGTTGTCGAGGTGCTCGCGTCCGGCGAGGGAGATCGCGCCGTGCGTCTCCGGTTCGTCCGACTCGCCGTCGCCGATGAAGGCCCAGACCATCGGGTCATGGTCCTTTGGCACGAGGCCACGTGCCTGCATGTGGCGGCTGAAGCGGGCCTGGTAGATGGAATGGATCGGACCGAGCCCCATCGAGACGGTGGGGAACAGCCAGAAATCCGGCATCAGGTAGGGATGCGGGTAGGACGAAAGCCCGGGATGGTCCTGCAGCTCCTGGCGGAAGTTCTTCAGGTGCTGGTCGTTGAGGCGGTACTCCAGGTAGGCCCGGGAGTAGTTGCCCGGCGAGGCATGGCCCTGGAAGTAGATCATGTCCGCCGTCCTGCCGTCGGCGCCGCCGCGGAAGAAGTGGTTGAAGCCGACTTCGTACAGCGTGGCCAGCGACTGGAAGGTGGCGATGTGGCCGCCGACGTTCGTGGTCTTGTTGGCCTTGGCGACCATGGCCATGGCGTTCCAGCGGACGTGCGCCCGGATGAGCCGTTCCATCTCCAGGTCGCCCGGATACTCGGGCTGTTCCTCGACCGGGATGGTGTTCAGGTACGGCGTCGTGGTGACATCCGGAACGGGGATCCCCTTGGCCCGAAGCCCTTCCACCAGGCTGGCCATGACGATCTTGGCCTCCTCCGGCGATTTGCCGGCGAGGGCGATCTCCAGCAGATCCTCGAAGGAATCGGCGTAGCGGGTCAGCTGCGACGCCGTCTGGTGGGGGAGGTGGTTTTCTGAGTGCCCGCTGGACGGGCTGGTTTTTCCAGGATTGGAACCGGGTGTCTTCAAAGCTCGGGTTGCCGGAAATCGGCGGCGGGACTGTAGGCTGTTCCATCCGGCTGCCAAGTGCCCGGTTGGCCTTTCACGGGAGCGGATTCCCCGAAGAAGGACGCCTTCCGGGCCACCCGGAGGGACCGGGGGCCATGGACGGAACGTGGGAGTCGATGGAGGACGACGAAACGACGGATCAGGCGGTGATCCGGTCGGCGCGGAGGTACGGCTGGAGCGGTTCCGGGATGCGGATGCTGCCGTCGGCCTGCTGGTGGGTTTCGACCAGGGCCACGAAGAGCCGGGCCAACGCGGTCCCCGAGCCGTTGAGCAGGTGGGGGAGGAGGTTGTGGCCGTCGGACTCGCGCTTGAACCGGAGGTTCATGCGGCGGGACTGGTAGTCCTCGCAGTTCGAGCAGCTGGAGACCTCGAGGTAGGAACCCTGGCCCGGGGCCCAGACCTCGATGTCGTAGGTCTTGGCCGAGGCGAAGCCCATGTCGCCCGTGCAGAGGTTGATGACGCGGTAATGGAGTCCGAGCCGCTTCAGCACGGTCTCGGCGTTGCCCACCATCGCCTCCAGCTCGGCATAGCCCTCGTCGGGATGGACGATCTTGATCAGCTCCACCTTGTCGAACTGGTGGACGCGGATCATGCCGCGGGTGCCGAGTCCGGCCGCCCCGGCCTCCGCCCGGAAGCAGGGCGAATAGGCCACGTAACGCACCGGCATCTGCTTCTCCGGCAGGATCTCCTCCCGGTGGATGTTGGCCACGGGCGCCTCGGCGGTGGGGAGCAGGTAGAGCTTGCCCATGGTCGACCCGTCGAGGCCTTCCTGCACGGCGTAGGCCTGGTCGCGGAACTTCGGGAACTGGCCGACGCCGACCATGCAGTGCTCGCCGATGATGTAGGGCGGGGCGACCTCGGTGTAGCCGTGCTCCTGGGTGTGGAGGTCGAGCAGGAACTGGATCAACGCACGTTCCAGCCGGGCACCCCATCCGGTGTAGAGCAGGAAGCCCGAGCCGCTCAGCTTCGCGCCGCGGGCGAAGTCGACCAGGCGGAGACGTTCGCACAGCTCGATGTGGTTGAGCGGCTGGAAGCCGAACTGCGGCTTCTCGCCGTGGACGCGGATCTCCGGGTTGTCCGCCGCGTCCCGGCCCAGGGCCACGCTGGCATGCGGCAGGTTCGGGATCATCAAGAGCAGCGCGTCCCGCGCCGCCTCCGCCTCCGTGGCGATCCGGTCCAGCTCGGCCGTGCGGTCGCCCATCGCCCGGACCTCGGCCTTGCGCGCCTCCGCCTCCTCGAACTTCTTCTGGCCCATCAGCGCGCCGATCTCCTTCGAGGCGCTGTTGCGGCGCGCCTTCAGCTGCTCGGCCTCGGCCAGCGCGGCGCGGCGCTTCTCGTCGTGGGACAGCACCTCGTCGACCTTGGCCTCGTCGCCACCATGACGGGTGGCCAGGCGTTCACGGACGAAGTCGGGACGCTCCCGCAGCAGTTTGATGTCGAGCATGTGGGGCGAGACTAGAGAACCCGGGCCGGGTAGGAGAACCGAATTTCCTCGGCCCCGGGGCCGGTCACCTTGAATTCACCTGGCCGTTCTCGCCGGGGGCCGCCGACGTGGATACCAAGGGCCGATGCGTCGTCTCCGGTCCGTCCTTTCCGCGCTCGGCTGGCTTTCGGGCCTGTTGGTCTCCGGTTTCGCCGCCGGTTCCCAGCCGGTACGCCTCGACCAATGCCAGGTCATCGGCACCCACAACTCCTACCACGTGGCGCCCGGGCCGGCGATGGACGCCCTCCTGCGCCTCCGCAGCCAGGCCGCCGCGGACTCCCTCGCCTACACCCATCGCCCGATCCGCGAGCAGCTCGGCATCCTCGGGATCCGCCAGCTGGAGCTCGACGTCCATGCCGATCCGGACGGTGGCCACTTCGCCCGTCCCCTGGGCCCCGTGCTCGCCGCGGAACGCGGACTCGGAGATGTCCCCGGCCATGATCCGGAAGGGGTGCTCCGCGCCCCGGGATTCAAGATCCTGCACGTGCCGGACTTCGACTTCGTGAGTCCCACCCTGACCTTCCAGTCCGCGCTGAAGGAGGTCCGCGAATGGTCCGCCGCACACCCGTTCCACTTCCCGATCCTCGTGATGGTCGAGCTGAAGGAAGATTCCGCCGGGAAGGAGTTCACCCAGCCGGTCCGCTTCACGCCCGCGCTGTTGGACGCCTTGGATTCGGAGATCCGGGCCGGGATCCCCGCTGCCCAGCGGTTCGAACCGGACCAACTGCGAGGGGGATTGCCGACCCTGCGCGAAGCCGTCTCCGGCCGGGGTTGGCCGGCGGTGTCGACGTTGTTGGGCAAGGTGCTGTTCGCGATGGACAACGAAGGAGCGGTCCGGGACCTGTACCTCACCAACGCCGCCAACCTCTCCGGCAGGGCGATGTTCGTGTCCGTTCCCAGGGAGCATCCGGCGGCGGCCTGGATGAAGGTGAACAACCCGGAGCGGGACTTCGACCGGATCGGCGCGCTGGTGCGGGAGGGTTTCCTGGTGCGGACCCGCGCCGACAGTCCGACGGCGGACGCCCGTGCCAACCGGGTCGAGCAGCGCGAGCGGGCCCTCGCCAGCGGAGCCCAGTTCGTCAGCACCGACTACCCGGAACCGGATCTCTCCCTGAGCCGCTACCGGGTCCGATTCCCCGGCGGCGAGGTCGCCCGGGCGAATCCGCTGACCGGCGCGGCGTTCGCGGACCTTGGCGACCTCGAGATCCACGCTGCAGACACGCCGGGGATCCGGAACCGCCAAGGCATGGCCGCCCACCAGCTCCGGAACCTCGGAGAGGCATCCCGAAACTACGCGCGGGCGCTGGAACTGGATCCGCAAGGCGAACCCACGGCCGAGGACTTGGAACGGGTCCGCCGACTCGCGCCGCAACTCCACCTCGTCCGGGGCGAACCCTTCCGGCTCCGCGACGTCGCCGTCGTCGTCCATCCGGACCGGCCATGGATCGGCTACCATCTCTTCTGGGACGACGACCTGGACTTCCCCGAGGACAACGATCCCTGCGACCACGAGGTGGTCTGGGTCGAGTACGAGCCTGCCAGCGGGCGTGCGGTGACGGTGTTCACCTACTTCCATGGCGAGATCCTCGAGGCGCCCGTGAAGGGCGGACGGGTCCGGATCGGCGTGGAATGGGGCAAGCATGGGAGCCTGCCCCTGGACGCACGGCGTCGGCCGGTACCGCTGCCTTCGAAGCTCGAGACGCATTGGAAACGCCTGCACGGAGCCGGCCGAAGGCTTCCCGAACATCCGCTGGGACGCGGTTGGCCACTGCGATTCGAGGGAAGCGCCGAGGACTACCGGCGGTTCGATGTCCGACTGGGACTGGCCGAACGTCTGCGGGACCCGCGGATGGTGGTCCGCAGCCGATGGCCCAACGCCGTGATCCAGCAACGGATCCTGCGCTACAACTTCGCCGCGAAGACCGGCTGGCCCGACGAAGCGGCCCGCTGAGCCTCGTCGTGACGGGACTCATGCAGAAGAGGCCGCGCGCAAAGCCGCAAAGCCGCGAAGGGAGATGCTGTGGGTTTGGTTTCCAGTAAGGACTCTTTGTGGATACCTGCGCCTCGTCGGCTTTCCGTGAGGCCGGCTCCGTGGGCTCGCACGGGTTTCCGCAGGCGGGCGATGACGGCTTTGTCCGGCCGGGTTTCCGGCGTAGGGTCCGCGCATGGTTTCCGAAACCGCAAACGACACGCTCCTGCAGAGGGTCTGGGATGGCGACCGGATCACGGCGGCGGAGGCGGCGCAGTTGTACCGGCTGCCCTTGGAGGAGCTCGGCGCCCTCGCCGACCGCAGACGCCGGCTTGCCAAGTCCCCGGCCCTCGGCGGACGCGGCGAGGACGTGGTGACCTTCATCGTCGACCGCAACGTCAACTACACCAACGTCTGCAACGTCTACTGCAAGTTCTGCGCGTTCTGGCGCTCGGAGAAGGACGCCGACTCCTACGTCATCACGCTGGACGAGCTGGACCGCAAGATCGAGGAGACCCTCGCGCTGGGCGGAACCCAGATGCTGATGCAGGGCGGCCATCATCCGAAGCTGACCAAGCAGTGGTACCTCGACCTGCTGCACCATGTCCGGAGCAAGTACCCCGGGTTCAACGTGCACGGGTTCAGCCCGAGCGAGTTCGTCGCGTTCTCCGAGTTCTTCAACGAGCCGGTCGAGACCGTGCTGAAGGACTTCGTGGCCGCCGGTCTCGGCAGCCTTCCCGGCGGCGGCGGGGAGATCCTCGTGGACCGCGTGCGTCAACGCATCGCGCCGCTGAAGGCCGACACGGCCCGGTGGATGGGCGTCATGGACATCGCCCACGACCTCGGTTTGGCCAGCTCGGCCACCATGATGTTCGGGCACGTCGAGACCCTCGAGGACCGGCTGGAACATCTGGAAGTGGTCCGTGCGCAGCAGGACCGTTCGCTGGCACGACTTGCGGAACGGGGCCGGTTGCCGCGTGGGCTCGCGCCTTCGGCCCAGGCGACGGCGTTCGCCGGGGAACTGGAAGCGGGCCGGATCGACGGCGGCGCCTTCACGGCCTTCATCTGCTGGACCTTCCAGCCGGAGAACACGGTGCTCAAGGCCGAGACCGTCGGTTCCCACGAGTACCTCCGCATGCAGGCGCTGGCCCGCATCTACCTGGACAACATCGTCAACATCCAGAGCTCCTGGGTGACCCAGGGACCCGAGGTCGGCCAGGTCGCGCTGCGCCACGGGGCGAACGACTTCGGATCGATCATGATCGAGGAGAACGTGGTGAGTTCCGCGGGGACGACCTTCCGTCTCGGCGTGGCCGACATGCGGCGCCTCATCGAGGAGCTCGGCCACGAGGCCGTGCAGCGCGACAACTGGTACCGGCCGGTCCGCCGTTGATCCCCCGGCCCCGCCGCGATGCCGGGTCCCGCGGAGTCTGGAATCCGTCGATTCCCAGTCCGACCGATCTCAGCGGACGACGGCGGATTCCAGGAAGCCGAGCGAACCGCGGTCCGCGTCGAGCCTCGCCCTAAGCCCGATCGGGAGCGTGGCCTTGCGGGGGATGTGGCCGTAGGGGAAGCCGTTGATCCTGGGGATGCCAAGGCCCGCCAGGGCCGATTCCAATGTCTGGACCAGCGTGTGGGAGGGTCTTGCCGGCACGGCGGCGGTCGCGCCGGTGAATTCGCCGAGCACGATCCCGTTGGCCTGCCGCAGCACTCCCGCCAACCGGAGTTGGACCAGCAGGCGGTCGATGCGGTGGATGTGCTCGTGGACGTCCTCGAGGAAGAGGATCGAGCCGGCGTACCGCGGCGAGAAGCGGGTGCCGAGCAGCGAGGCGACCAAGGAAAGGCAGCCTCCCAGCAACACGCCCTCGGCAACGCCGCCGCATGCCGTGGTCGGCGCCGTGCCGTCGGGCATCTCGAGTCGTCCTGGCACCTTCGACGAGGTCACCAGCCGCCAGAACCGCTCCTCCGTGTAGGGATCCGGCCCGGCGGCGAATTCCACGGCGGCGAGCGGACCCGAGAAGGTCACCAGGCCCGTCCGCCGCCACAGCCCGAGCTGGAGCGCGGTGATGTCGCTGTAGCCGACGACGATCTTCGGATCGCGGCGCACCGCGGCGTAGTCGATCCCTTCCAGCAGCCGTGCCGTGCCGTAGCCGCCGCGTGTCGCGAAGACCGCCCGGATCCGCGGGTCCCGGAACATGGCGTTGAGGTCGGCGAGACGGTCGGCGTCGGACGCGGCGAAGGCGCCGTCGTTGCCACGCGCATGGGCGCCCACCTCGACGCGGTAGCCGCGTCCCTCGAGGTAGCGGACGGCGTGGTCGATGCGGACGGATTCCCAGACCGCGCCGGCGGGGGAAACCAGCCCCACGACGTCCCCGCGGCGCAGCGCCTTGGGCTTCAGGACGGCGTTCATCGGCGGGTGCGCACGAAGCGTTCGACGTACTTGCCGAGCATGTCGGCCTCGAGGTTCACGCGGTCCCCGACCTTCCGTTCGTTGAGGGCCGTGACCTCATGGGTGTGGGGGATGATCCAGATCCGGAAGCCCCCGCGCGTGACCGCGGCCACGGTGAGGCTGATGCCGTCCACCGCGACCGAACCCTTGAAGACGACATAACGCCGGACGTCGCGGGGCGCGGCGATCTCGAGGACGTGGTCGTTTCCGCGGCGTTCCCACGTGGTGATCGTGCCGGTGCCGTCGATGTGTCCGGTCACGAAGTGGCCGCCGAGGCGTTGTCCCACCGCGAGCGAACGCTCGAGGTTCACCTTCGAACCGGCGGTGACGGACGACAGGTTCGTGCGTTCCCAGGTTTCCCGAAGGAGGTCGAACGCGAGCACCGCACCGCCGCGCACGGCCTTCCGTTCCACCACGGTGAGGCAGCAGCCGTTGACCGCGACGCTGTCGCCGAGCCGGACGTCCCCGGCGCAGACCTTCGCCTGCACCCGGAGGCGGATGGCTTCGTCGCCGGGTTCCACGGACCGGACGACGCCGGTCTCCTCGACCAATCCTGTGAACATGGGTGGTTTGTGTGCTTCTCGGAGACGGACGCCGTCTCCGCGGACAAGACTTCGCCCAGGAATCCCGTCGGCTCAACTGCCAACCGGTGGCGCGTCTCCGGCCGCCTGCGGACTCCGGACGCGCGCGGTGACGAACAGGTCGACGCCGAAGCGGCGGGACCGTACCGATTCCAGCACCGGGGCCGTGGCGAGGGAACGGAAGCCTCCGCCGGCGACCGCCTTCCGGTCGTCCCGTCCGCCGAGGATCTTCGGCGCGTAGAAGAACGCGGTCCGATGCACGAGGCCGGCCTCGAAGAAGGCCCCCAGCACCTCGCCGCCGCCCTCGACGAGCAGGTGCGTGATGCCGATGCGGCCGAGTTCCGGCATCAGCCACCGCAGGTCGGGACGTCCGTCGACCGTGGGTGCGACCAGCACGCTCACCCGTTCCCGCAGGGCGGCGACGCGCCGCGGTGGGGCTGCGTCGCCGACGACGACCAGCGTGCGGTCGCGGGCCTCGTCCTGGACGAGGTGTCCTGAGAGCGGGGTGCGGGCGCGGCTGTCGAGGACGATGCGGCGCTTCTCCGGAAACCAGCGCGGTGGACGGAATCCGGGGACGGCGCGGACGGTCAACGACGGGTCGTCTGCGAGCACCGTCCCGATGCCGACGAGGGTGGCGTCGGCCAGCAGGCGCAGGCGCATCGCATGGGCCCGGGATGCGGGACCGGTGATCCACTTCGAGTCGCCCGAGGCCGTGGCGATCTTGCCGTCGAGGGTCATCGCCGCCTTGGCGGTGACGAACGGGGTGCGCTCGACGATCCAGTGGTTGAACGCCTCGTTCATCGCGGCGGATTCCGCGGCGAGACGCCCGTGCTCGACCTCGATCCCGGCCGCACGCAGCAGTTCGAACCCGCGTCCGGCGTGGCGTGGATTGGGGTCGGCCGCGGCGACCACCACGCGGCGGACGCCGCTGCGCAGGACGGCGTCGGTGCAGGGCGGGGTCCGGCCGTGGGTGCTGCAGGGCTCGAGGGTGACGTACAGCGTCGCCCCGCGGACCGGATTGCCCTGGGCCTCGGCGTCGCGGAACGCCTCGATCTCGGCGTGCGGAAGTCCGGCGCGGTGGTGCCAGCCGCGGCCGATCACGCGGGATCCGCGTGCGAGCACGGCCCCGACCAGGGGGTTGGGAGACGTCTGGCCCGCCGCGCGCCGGGCGAGCCGGATCGCCTCGCGGAGATGCATCGTGTCGATGTGCGACTGGGAAGGCACGGGTGGCGGGAGGCTAGGCCGGTTCGTTGAAAATGGAAGGAACGCCGGTCGCCGGCGGAACCCGGCCGTTCACAGGACACCGGAGGTGGAGGCACGCGGAGCCGCGGAGTCCGCGGAAGGGGTGACGGAAGGCGCGGGTTTCCCCGGTCGGGATTGGCTTTGACCCTTCCGGCCGAGGTTGGTCTTCTCTCGCACTCATTTCATGAAACCGAATCGAATTTTGCCGGACCTCCAGTGCTCGCTCCTCTGCGAAGACGTGAAGCAGGAGGCCAATGGGAACTTCATCCTGATCGGCGTCATCGGTCTGGTGCGCGTCCCCCAGGTTCCGATCACCGCCTACAAGCTCTGCGTTTTCGACCGCTGGGTCGCCGGCATCGGGCAGTTCACCGAGGTGGTGCGCCTCATCGCCCCGGACGGTGCGACCGTGTTGCGCCAGAACACCGTCAAGTTCCAGCTCGCCGATCCCGCCCAGGCCATGACCACGGTCAGCGTGATGGCGAACGTCGAGTTCAAGGATCCCGGCGTGTACACCATCGAGATCCTGGTCGACGACGTGATGAAGCTGCGCGTTCCGATCCCGGTGGTCGTGGTCACGCCTCCGGGCCAGGGCCAGGCGCCCGCTCCCGCGCAGGAGGGCTGATCCCGCCTCCAATCCGGCCCTCGGGCCGATTGGGTCCAAACAGAAGGGCCGCTCCGGATTGCCGGGGCGGCCCTTTGTGTTCCGTGCGTCCTGCGGTGCCTGCGGATCAGACGTCGCAGATGCCCACGGCCTGACGGAGCGAAGCGATAGCGTCGGCGCGCTTCGGGATGAATTCCTGCGCGACATGCCCCTGGTATCCGGTGGCCACGATGGCCTTCATGATCGCCGCGTAGTTGAGCTCCTGGGTCTCGTCGATCTCGTTGCGGCCCGGGACGCCGCCGGTGTGGTAGTGGGCGAAGTACCTGTTGTCCCGTCGGATGGTGGCGATGACGTCGCCCTCCATGATCTGCATGTGGTAGATGTCGTAGAGCAGCTTGAAGCGCTCCGAACCCACGGCCTTGCAGAGCGCCACGCCCCAGGCGGACTTGTCACACATGTAGTCGCGGTGGTCGACGCGGGAGTTCAGCAGCTCCATCACCAGGGTGATGCCCGACTTCTCGCACAGGGACATGAGGCGTTGCAGGCCCTTCGCGCAGTTCCTGATCCCGGTCTCGTCGTCGAGGCCGTCGCGGTTGCCGGAGAAGCAGATGACGTTCTTCAGTCCCGCCTTGGCGGCGAGGGGGATCCATTCCTCGTAGGCGGAGACGAGCGTGTCGTGGTGCTCGACGCGGTTGAACGCCTTGTTGATCCCGCCGAGGCCGTCCTTCACCGGGTTCGAGGTGATCGCGCAGGTCAGGCCATGCTTCTGCAGGACCGGCCACTCCTGCGGCCCGAGCAGCTCGATCGACTGCAGGCCCATCGCCTTGCCCGCCACGCATAGGTCCTCGAGGGAGACCTTCGGATAGCACCACTTGCAGACCGAGTGGTGGATGTGGCCCTTCATGCCCGAGGCGGCGTCGGCGGCGTCGAGCCGGACCGAGAGGGAGGTGGCCAGACCGGCGGCTGCGGTCAGTGCGGAACGGCGGGAAAGTTTCATGGGAAGCGCAGGAAGTGGACGGCCCGCGACGCCGGGCGGTCAAAGCAATTCCGGAAAGGGTGGCGAAGCCGGAAGGTGGGGCGGATCGCGGGCCTTTCGGCTGGTGGCGGGACGCCACGTTCGACGACGTTCCCACCGTGCTTCCACGGTTCTGCCTCCTGGCCTTCGGACTCGGGTTCCTTCGCCTTTCCGCGGCGACGGACGGACCGGACGCCGGCGAGATGCCCCGGGTGCCGGCCACCGCGCCGGACCGCGCCACAGAGACCTTCGCCGTCCGGCCCGGATTCCGCATGGAGCTGATGGCCGCCGAGCCGTTGGTGACGAGCCCGGTGGCGATGTCCTTCGACGAGGCGGGACGGATCTACGTCGTGGAAATGCGCGACTACTCGGAGCGCCGACCGGAGCAGTTGGGGCGGGTGCGTTTGCTCGAGGACACGGACGGCGACGGAAAGCCCGACCGTTCCACGGTGTTCCTCGACGGCCTGCCGTGGCCGACCGCTGTCTCCTGCTGGAAAGGCGGCGTGTTCGTCGGCGCCACGCCGGACATCCTCTATGCCCGCGACGAGAACGGGGACGGCGTCGCGGACCTCCGGGAGAAGGTCTTCACCGGGTTCGCCTCCGACTACGCGCCCTACGCGACGAACCGACTCAACGTCCAGGCGCTGATGAACTCCATGAACTGGGGTGTGGACGGCCGGATCCACGGCGCAGGCAGCATGAGCGGCGGCACGGTGCGCCGGGTCCGGAGCGAGTTCGTGGACCGCTGGGTGCGTGAGGCCGGGGGAAGCGGGACGCCGCCGGAGATCCGGTTGGGCGGACGGGACTTCGCCTTCGATCCGCGCACGCTGGAGCTTTCGGCGGAGACCGGTGGCGGACAGCACGGCATGACCTTCGACCGGTGGGGTGGGAAGTTCGTCTGTTCCAACTCCGACCACCTGCAATGGGTCGCCTACGACGCGGACGACGTGCCTGGGAATCCCTTCCATTCCTTGCCCTCGCCGCGGCTGTCGATCGCCGAGGACGGACCGTCGGCGGAGGTCTTCCGGCGCAGCCCGGACGAACCGTGGCGCGTGCTGCGGACCCGCTGGCGCGTCGCCGGGATCGTCGAGGGACCGGTGGAAGGCGGCGGGCGTCCGAGCGGCTACTTCACTGGGGCGACCGGCGTCACGGTCCACCGGGGCGATCTCGCGGGCGAAGCGGCGGGCGACGTCTTCATCGCCGACTGCGGGAGCAACCTGATCCACCGGAAGCGGCTGCATCGGGACGGGTTCGAGCTGCGGGGCCGTCGCGTGCCGGACGAGAAGTCCTCGGAGTTCGTGGCCAGCACCGACAACTGGTTCCGTCCCGTGCAGTTCGCGAACGCGCCCGACGGCGCGCTCTGGGTGCTCGACATGTACCGAGAGACCATCGAGCACCCGTGGTCGTTGCCGCCCGGGCTCAAGCGTCGCCTGGACCTCGATTCGGGACGGGACCGCGGACGGCTCTGGCGGATCGTTCCGCAAGGGACCGCGCCACGGAGGAAGACCGGGGAGTTCCGGAATGCCGGGCCCGAGGAACTGGTCCGGCTCCTGGACCATCCCAATGGGTGGCACCGCGACACCGCGGCCCGGAGGATCCTGGAGACAGGCGGCCCCGCCGCGCAGAAGGCGTTGAGTTCCTCGGTCCTGGGATTGAAGACGGCGGAGGGGCGCCTGCTGGCGTTGGGCCTCCTGCGGCGTCTGGGCGCCCTCGGGTCGGCGACGGCCGTGGTTCTCGCGAAGGATCCCGAGCCGTCCGTCCGGGCCGCGGCGTACCGGGCCCTCCGCGGCCTTGGACCGTTGCCGGCGGGTGTTTTCGGGATACTGCGTCCCGTGTGGGCCTTGGAAGGCGATCCGCGGGTTCAATGGGAAATGGCGTGGCTGGCCGCGGGGATGGAACCAAGGCTCCGGATGGAATGGCTGGGACCGCTGCTCGAGGCGGAGTCGCCCTGGATCGTGTCCGCTGCGGTCCACGCATCCCGCGGGGCCGAAACGGAGTTGCTGGCGTCCTGGGATGGAGAACCCGTCCCCGTCCGCAGGGTTCCGGCGTTGCTTGAACTGGCGACGGTGGCCGGACGCTCCGGTGATGCCGCGATGGCGGCAGGTGTGCTTCGGCTGCTTCGGTTCCTGCCTGGCGATGCCGTCCGGTTCCGCACGGCCGCCGCACTTTCCGCCGCGGCCGGGCCGGGCGCTGGCTTCCGTCGGGAAGCGGCCTGGAAGGAGTGGGTCGACCTGGCCGTCGGTGCGGGCTCGGATCCGATGCAGGTTCCAGTGGAGGCCATCGGGATGCTTCCCGAGGCGGGTGCGAAGTCGGTTCAGCCGCTGCTGGCGTTGGTTGGACCGGCTGTCCCGAAGGAACGTCGCCAGGCCGCGGTGCGTGCGCTGGGGCGCGTGGATTCCTCGCTGTGGTCCCAGCCCGCCTCCGAGGCATGGCGGAGGCTGGATCCGGAGATCCGCCCGGAACTGGTGGGCCTGATGATCCGTCGGCCCGAGTCGGCGAAGTCGCTGCTGGATGCGGTCGAGTCGGGGCGCATCCCGGAGTCGGACGTCCCGCTGGCCGCAATCGCCGTCCTGCGCCAGAGCGGCGACCGGGAAGTGCGTGAGCGAACGGTCCGGCGCTACGGAGAGAAGCCCGCTTCGCGAACGGACGCGGTCGAGGCCTTCCTGCCGGCGCTCGGGCTCTCGGGTGACGCCGGTCGCGGGGCCGGCGTGTTCCAGGAACGTTGCGCGTCCTGCCACCGGTTGGCGGACCGCGGGGTGGTCCTCGGACCGGACCTGGCGAGCGTCCGCTCGAACGGGAAGGAGAAGATCCTCGTGTCGATCCTCGATCCGAACCGTGAGGTCGCGCCGTCGTTCGTGGCCTGGACGGTGGAGCAGAAGGACGGCACGACCCTCGGCGGGATCCGCGTCCGGGAGGACGACTCGGTGTTGGTGCTCCGGGTGGCGGGTGGCGCCGAGGCGGTGCTGCCGAAGTCCGGGATCCTGAACGCCGTCCGGTCGGAACGGTCGTTGATGCCGGAGGGGCTGGAAACGGGCCTGACGCCCCAAGGAATGGCGGACCTGCTGGAATACGTGGTCACAGCCCGCTGAGGCGGGGACACGGATCGGTACGGATTTCCGGATCGTTGATTCCCTTCCTTGCGTCGCGGAATCCCAGTGGCCGCGGCGGTGCTTCCGGATAGCCTCGCGGAATGAACTCCCGCTTCGCCTCCTGTTGGGCCTTCCTGGTGGTCCTCGTGGCCGGCCTCGTCTCCGCGGATCCTCTCCGGATCGGGACCTTCGACATCGACGTGACACCGCCGGTGGGCTCGCGGATGGCGTATGATCCGGTGACGAACGCATGGGACCTGGGGCTTCGGGCGCGTGGCGTCGTCGTGATCGGTGCGGGATCGCCGGTGGTGCTCTGCGCCGTGGACTGGATCGGCATCGCGAACGAGGGCCATGACGCCTTCCGCACCAACCTGGCCGCCGCGGCGGCCACCACGCCGGACCACGTGGCGGTACACGTCCTGCACCAGCACGACGCGCCGGAGTGCGACTTCGGGGCCGAGGCGATCCTGCGTGGCGCCGGGGTGAGCCCCTGGAACTACGACGGCGAGTTCGCCCGCGACGTCCTCCGCCGACTCTCGGCCGCCGTGGCCAAGGCGGGCCGGGAGGCCCGGGAGTTCGACCGCGTCGGACTCGGCAAGGCCGAGGTCAAGGAGGTCGCCTCCAACCGACGCATCTTCGGTCCCGACGGCAAGGTCCGCGCGGTCCGCTACACGTCGAGCCCGGACCCGAAGCTGCGGGCGGAACCCGAGGGTCTGATCGACCCCGAGGTGAGCCTGGTCAGCTTCTGGATGGGCGAACGCCCGGTCGCCGTGCTCAGCTACTACGCGACCCATCCGCAGAGCTACTACCGCACCGGCATCGCGAATCCCGACTTCCCGGGCATCGCGCGGTTCCTCCGCCAGATCGCGGTGCCCGAGGCGTTGCATGTCCACTTCAACGGCGCCGGCGGGAACATCGGGGCGGGCAAGTACAACGACGGCTCCCCGGCCAACCGCCGGATCCTCGGGGAACGGCTGGCCGACGGCATGCGCCGGGCCTGGGAATCCACGAAGACCGAGCCGGTCGCCGCCGCGGACGTCCGATGGAACAGCGTCCCGGTGGCTCTGCCCGTGTCGCGCCACCTCGACGAGGAACGCCTGGTCGCCCAGCTCAAGGCCCGGGAGGCGGGCTTCCTCACCGCCAACGGCGCGGGTCGCCTCGCGTGGCTGCGGCGGAGCAAGGCGGGACATCGGATCGATGTCGGCTGCCTCGCGGTCGGCAGGGGACGCATCCTGCACCTGCCGGGCGAGCTCTTCGTGGAGTACCAGCTCGCGGCAAAGGCCGAGCGGAAGGACCTGTTCGTGGCGATGGCGGCCTACGGGGACTACGGCCCTTATTACATCGGCACCGAGGCGGCCTACACGGAAGGCGGCTACGAAACCGAGCCCCGTTCCTCGAACGTCGCACCGGAGGCGGAAAGGGTGCTGCTCCCTGCGATCCGTAAGCTGCTCAAGGACTGATCCGGAGAACCATGGCGAAGTGTGGGCGGAGTCCACGCAACTCCTTGCGGGAACCGAGTTGTCGTCGGGTCCGAATTCCGCCGGCTTTGCTCATGCGATCGGCAATCCGGCTTCGGCGCGGCTGAGCCTGTCGTGGAGTTGTTGAACGGCCAGGATCTTCCCGTGCGGGGCGCCGAGGCCCAGCTCCAAGAGGAAGCTGCAAGCCGCGTGGCCGGCGGACTTGGCTTCATAGGCAGCGACCCACTCTTGGCGTTGGCGCAGTCCTTCGGGACCGATGGGCCAGACTCCGCTTCTGGGGCGTAGGTGCCCGACCCCGATGCGCCAAGGCTTGGGACTGACCCGCGCCCGGAAGCACTGCTGGTTCCGGCACATCCGGACATATACGGGATCGGTCCCCAAGGCGTCGAAGAAGGCGCTGACCTCCGGTTCCATCGGGGAAAAGGGGCGATGCGTCGCGAGCACGCGGTAGCCCGCGGGGGTCCGGTAGATGCGGAGGCGCCAGTCCGGATGGGTGTCGATGAATCCCCGGATGCGTCGCATCGCGACCGCGTCGGCCCTGCCGCGGCGCCTCAGCCACAGCCGACGGCCCAACATCTCCCACCCGATGCGCATCAGCAGACCGATTCCGACGACCAGCATCACGATGCTGGGGAAACCTCCAAGGAGTCTGCCCGGGACAAGCCCCGCGGTTCCGCCGATTCCAAGGAGGAGGGTCGGCAATGCCAGGAACATGAGGCATCCGGTGCGGTCGGAAGGTCCTTCGGGCAGATCCACGTCCGCGAACAGGGCGTCCGGCGTGTTCAGGCAGAGCGCACCGTAGCTGTTCCGCGTGACCATCAGGTCGCCGTGTTCGGAGACGATTTCCTCACGGATCGGGAACCCTTCCGAGCCGTTGTAGGCGACCTTGGGTTCCATCCGGACCCGCTTCTTGCCCGCCGACAGGTCCCGCAGCGCCTCGGCAAGACGCACCTCCGCCATCGCCTGTGCGTCGGCCTGGCTCGTCGCCGACCATCCGTGGCGGCGGACGTTGGGACGCCCCTTCGTCTGGGCCTTGGAACGGGCCTCGGCCCAGTACCTGGGAATGAACATGCTGTTGGCAATCGGGAGAGACCCCGGATCGGAGCCGAAATCTGAGCCGGTCGCCCTTTGCCTGTACAGCCCACGATCGCCAGGAACCTCCGCTGGTTCCTCGGCATTCCTTCAGCGCCCCGGCATCCCCAGGTGGCGGTCGAGGAAGCCGAACGTGCCGACGCCGTGGATCGAGTGCGGCCCGTCGAAGAACTCGATCTCCGTGCGGTCGGCGCGACCGAGCTTCACGTAGTGCCGCCGCGTCCTCGCGTACTCGTGCGCGACCCACTCGTCCGGTGCGACGCCGTCGTCGTGACCACGCTCGACCATGAAGGGCCGCGGGAAGATCAGCCACGACATCTCGGCGTAGTTGAAGGTGTCGGCGAGGTTCCACTCGGGCATGTCGTATTCCACCGTCCAGAGGTAGCTGTAAGGCGAGTCGGCGGAGACGTTCTTGAGGATCCACTCGTTGTAGTCCGCGGAGCAGATGCTGAGGCAGTAGCGCGGGACCACGGCGGGCACGCGCATCGCGGTCTTGCCGCCGTAGCTGAGCCCGTAGAAGGCGATCCGCCGGGGATCGACGAACGGTTGGTCCGCGAGCCAGCCGGTGATCACCTCGTGTTGGCGGACGACGTAGGACCACAGGGTGAGACCGAGCGGTCGGGCCCGCCGCAGGACCTGTCGGAAGCGCGTGCCTCCGGTGTAGGGATTCTGCGGCGAGAAGGTCACATAGCCCCGCTCGGCCAAGCGGTAGGCGTAGCGGTGGTAGAAGGGGCTCTCCACCGCGGGATCGGCGAGGTCCCCGGGGCGGCCTTCGAGCCCGTGTTGGCAGACGACCACGGGCCGCCTGTCGTCGGGCTTCAGGCCGGCGGGCAGGATGAGGATGCCGGTGGCGAAGACGTCCGGATGGACCTGCAGGACGACTTCGTATCCGCGGATGCCGTTGGTCTCGTAGAGAAGTCGGGACTTCGGCCGAGCCGGGAGGGAAGGGGGAGGCAGGACGCCGAGGACCTCCTGGTTGAACCGGTTCCGGAGCGGTTCGACCGACCGCAGGAACGCGGCCTCACCGGACCGGTCCACGTCCTTCCACAACCGTTCCCTGCGATGCGCCGATGCGTGCATGCGGGACTGCGTCTCCGTCAACATGCGTTGGTAGATCCGTCGGGTCCGGTTCGTCGTGTCCCGGTCGGTCGCGACGTTCCAGGCCGGTGCGGCGGGAACCGGGGAAGGTGACGTGACGGCGGTTCCGGGGGAGCCGAGGAAGGAATCGAGCGTGGAGGTCGCGAACAGCGAGGTCGGATCCGATTCGACCCAGCGGACCGTGGAGTCCGGAAACCGCTTCGAGAAGCGTTCCCGTTCCCGATGGAATTCCTCGGGTGTCGGACGATCCAGTGCGCCGGGCGCGCCGCCGCCCTTGTCGGTGCGCCGGTGGACGGGGTAGAGGCCGTACTCGACCAGCAGCGAACGCGGTTGGATCAGGGCCGCAAGTTCGGCATCCCCGAGCCGTGTCGAGAAGGACCAGATGTCCCGCTCGATCGGGAGCTCCGCTCCGCGCCGTCCAAGGCCGAAGGCGCCGGAGCTGGCGACCGAAGCGAACCGCGTGTCGAGCGCACCGGCGAGCAACGCCAGCAGGCCGCCTTCACCGTGGCCGATCACGCCCAGGCGGTTCGTGCTGGTGCCGGGGGTCGACAGCAAGGCGTCGGCGCCGCCGAGCACCGTCTGCACCTCCATGCCGAGCGGATGCAGGCCGACCTCGTATCCGGCCCGCCAGAGCGTCTCCCGTTGGCTTTGGTCGACGGTGCGGTAGCCCGGATTGCCGGCGAAGAGACGCCCCCGGTCGACCCACGCGGGAACGAGCACGCGGCAGCCGGCCTCGGCGAGTCGTCGGACGAACTGCTGTTCCTTCGACAACCCCGGATCGAGGCCGAGCGCCTGTTCGGGGGAGGTGTCGCAGTCGGTCAGGGCGAGCAGGTTGACGGTGGCAGCGGCGTCGGGTTCGACCAACAGGCCCTCGGCGACGAGCCCGCCGAAGACATCCCACTCCACGCGGTGAATCGTGTAGGACGGACCACGGGCGACGGCGGTCGAATCGGAGCCGGTCGCTCGGTGCGACGCGGTGATCCGGCGAAGTCGGGCCGGCTTCCTTGGTTCCGCGGCGCCGAGGACCTGTGCCAGGAACAAACGCAGGGACGGCTCCGAGGTGCCCAAGACCCAGGAATCCAGGCGTCGCCCACGGGCCTCGTCGGAACGGCGATCCAGGTCGCGTTCCAAGCCGTCCAGCATCCGAGTGACGGGATCACCCGTTTCCAGCAACGGTTCCGTGCCCGGGAGCGGCTTGGATTCGGCGGCGGCGGACCGCAAGGCCAGCACTGCCAGCAGCAGGAGGAACTTCGCGAGCATTGCGAAGGCTCACCTCGGCGGGGTTCTTCGGGGAAGCACAGGTTTCATCCCGTGAGGTCTTGGGCCGTCCGAGCGGAAGGCACCGCAGCCACTTCTTGCCGACCGAATGCAGAAGGGATCCCGACGCAAAAACGCCAAGCCGCGAAGGGGAAGGGGCTGAACCGCCGGGTGTCGGACGGAAGCCATTGGCTCTTCCGTCGATCACCGCATCCGGCTGCCGCCTCAGATCCCCGTCGGCGTCTTGGCGTTTTGGCGTGAGGTCCGCCTCGTGTGTTCCGTCTTCGCTCCGGACGAATGGATCCGCCTCAGGCGGGTTCCACTTCCTGGACTTCCTCGAACTCCTCGATCTTCCGACGGAGCTTGGCGAGGGCGATGTTCTGCAGCTGGCGGATCCGCTCACGGGTCACGCCGAACTTCTGTCCGATCTCGTCCAGGGTCTTCTCCGAGCCGCCGTCGAGGGCGAACCGCTCGCGGAGGATGGTCATCTCCCGGGCGTCGAGGATGTGCAGCGAGTCCTTGAGCAGGGTGTGCGTGGTGCGGTGTTCCAGGTCCTGGTAGGGATCGCGACCGCCTTCGTCCGGAACCACCTCGCCCAAGCGGCTCGAATCCTCGTCGCCGAGGGGCTCGTCGAGCGAGGCCGTGCGCATGGAAGCGCGGCGCCACAGCTTCACCTTCTTGAGCGGCGCCTCCATCTCCTCGGCGAGTTCCTCGTCGGTGGCCTCGCGGCCGAAGAGTTCATGGAGCTCCATGGCGGCCCGCTTCATCTTGGAGATCTTGTCCACCAGATGGACCGGGAGACGGATCGTCTTCGACTGGTTGGCGAGCGCGCGCTTGATCGACTGCTTGATCCACCAGGAGCTGTAGGTGGACAGCTTGCCGCCCTTGGCGGGATCGAAGCGTTCCACGCCCTTCATCAGCCCGATGTTGCCCTCGTTGATGAGGTCCAGCAGGGGAAGGCCGAGTCCCTCGTAGTCGCGGGCGATCTTCACCACCAGGCGGAGGTTGGCGCGGATCATGTGCTCCCGGGCGACGGTGTCGCCCCGCTTGATCCTCGCGGCGAGCGCATTCTCCTCCTCGATCGTCAACAAAGGCACCTCGACGGCGTCCCGCATGTAGAGGCTCAGCGCGCTGCGGGATTCGTAGTTCTCACGGACCGGCTCGGGAGGAGCGGCTTGGACCGGGATTCCGTCCACCATCCGGGGGCCCGCGGCCACCACAGGTGCCGGGCGCTTCGCGGCATCCGTACGGGCCGCCGACTTGGTCTCCAACCGCGGCACCTCCACCGGCTTGAACGCGCCCTTGAGGATCGCGTTCGCCGAACGGACTGCTTTCGCGGCTGCCGGAACACGTTTCGACGTCGCTTTGGACGACGCGGCGCGGGAGCTGGGGAGGCGAATCGAACGAGGAGCCTTTTTCAGTCGCATGATCGGAAGGGGGGAGTTGGAACCGTCCACCGTTGGACGACGATGTTGTTGTCGCAGTCTGTGGAACCATTGTCAATAAGATGGCGAAGAATTGGCGAAGAAATGTTGATCACCTGTTCAGGTCGCTCGAAACGCGCCCTTTGCTGAGCATCCTGAGCAGAAAATTGGAATCCACCGATCGAAAGTGAGGCGACTGCTTGCCAATGTTGATCTTTTGCCTAACTGTTGGTTCACGCGAGATGCCCGACCTGAAACTATCCATCAAAGCCGTGTCCCGGAAGACGGGGCTGAGCCCGCATGTGATCCGTACCTGGGAGAAGCGGTACAGAACGGTGAGCCCGGTGCGTTCCGGAGGGAACCAGCGTCTCTACTCCTCGGAGGATGTGGAGAAGCTGGCCCTGCTGAAGCGTGCGACCGAGGCGGGGCATTCGATCGGGACCGTGGCGACCTTGAGCGTGGAGCGCTTGAGGACGTTGGTCGGCGGGGATGCGGGCAGCCGTGGGGCGCAACCCATTCTTGGAAGCTTTGCCCGGGAAGGCGCCTTCGACGAGTTGCCGCTGCCCTCCCGTCGGGAAGCGGCACCGGCCGCGACTCCGTCCTATCCCGCGGAAGCCGAGGATTTCCTGAAGTCGGCCCTGCAGGCGGTGACGCGGATGGATTCGAACGCGTTGGAGCAGGTGCTCGACAAGGCCTCGATGGCGTTGGGGCAGATGCGTCTGCTCGGCGAGTTGATCGTGCCGTTGGTCGAGGAGATCGGAAGCGCGTGGGAACGGGGCGACCTCAAGATCTCGCACGAACACATGGCCACCGCGGTGCTGCGGACCTTCCTGGGGAACGTGGCGCGTCCGATCGCCTTGCACCCCCGGGCCCCGGGCATCCTGATCACGACTCCCGCAGGTCAGATCCATGAACTCGGAGCGATCCTGGTCGCTGCCGCCGCCAGCGGCCTCGGTTGGAAGATCGTGTACTGCGGACCCAGCATGCCGGCGGAGGAAATCGCCTCGGCGGCGGCCCAGAATCCGGTGCGGGCGGTGGGACTCAGCGTGGTCCATCCGTCGGACGATCCGACGTTGGGACAGGAGTTGATGAGGCTTCGCCGGCTTCTGCCGAAGGAGACGGTGATCCTGGTTGGCGGACGGGCCTCTTCGGCCTACGCGGCTCAGATCGCGGCCGCGGGTGCGGTGCGGGTCGGCTCGCTGCAGGAGTTCTCGGGCATCCTGAACGGGCTCCGGCAGGCTCCGCCTGCGGGCTGAACCGTCCGGAAGGACCCTTGGACAAATCCGCAGGGCTCCATGCGGATGGGAAGGGATTGGAAGGTCGCCCGCCGGCGGGGGTAACGCCGGCCATCGTTCACCGTCGCAGCTCAGCAGTCCGCCCTCCGATGGCGCCTTTGCGTATCCGTGCGAGGCCGGGCTCCGCTCCCCCGGAATCGTTTCGGCCTAGACCCGGCCGGATTTCCGCCAGCGGAAGAGCGTGGTCGGATGCACGCCGGTGCGTGCGGCGACCTCCGCGAGGGAGAGGTCGTTTTCGGCCAACAGTTGGCGGGCAAGGTGGAGACGGTCGGAACGGGTCGGAAGCCGCTGGCCTGCCGACAGGGCCGCGCCGTTGCCGTTGGGTGGCGCATGGAACGGGGAGCCGGTCGTCGGAGCCGGCAGGACCGACGGCGGACGCAGGGACGAATCGCCGCCGGGATGTCCGACCAGGAAGGGAGGATCCCACCAGCCTTCGCGGAGGATCGGGCCGTCGTGGAAGAGGACGAGCCTCTCGATGACGCTCTTCAGCTCGCGGACGTTTCCGGGCCACGGATGGAGCCTGAGCTTGTGGAGCAGGCCCGGCTCGATGTTGGTGAAGTTCTTGCCGAAGCGTTCGTTGGCCGTGTCGAGGAAGGCCATGGCGAGCTCCGGGACGTCGACGGCCCGTTCGCGCAACGGGGCGGGACGCAGGATCATCTCGGCCAGCCGGAAGTAGAGGTCGGCCCGGAAGCGGCCCAGGTTGACGTCGTTCTCGAGGTTCCGGTTGGTGGCGGACACCACGCGGATCCGCACCGAGTATTCCTTGTCGCCGCCGACGCGTCGGGCGGTCCGCGTCTCGAGGAACCGCAGCAGCTTGGGCTGGAGGGCGAGATCGAGCTCGCCGATCTCGTCCAGGAAAAGGGTGCCGCCATGGGCCTGTTCCACGAGCCCTGGACGGGACTTCAAGGAGCCCGTGAACGCGCCGCGTTCGGATCCGAAAAGCTCGGCCTCGAGCAGGTCGCGCGGCATGGCGGCGCAGTTCAGGGTCACGTAGGGACCACCCGTTCCGGCGGCGTGCAGGGCACCGGCCACGCGTTCCTTGCCGGAGCCGGATTCGCCGATGATGAGGACCGTGACGTCGGTGGGGCCGAGGCGCTGGATGTCGCGGCGGAGGTCGGCCATGACGCGCGAGCTGCCGATCAGGCTGTCGAAGGCCCCGTTGGCGCGTCCGCCGTAGAGGTGCCACCAGAGGTCCTGGCCTTCACCCGCCGCCCGGAGTGCGGCGCGCCAGCGATCGTCCGGATCGGTCTCCGCGATGACGTCGTAGGCTCCATCGCGCATGGCCTCGGCGATCCGCGCGGTGTCGGGCACCGGGACGACCTGGATGAAGAGGCGGTTGGCACGGGCCAAGGCGACCCGTTGCTGGGGCCAGAGGCCGGAGTGGACGATCGTGTCGTCCACGACGCAGATGCAGTCAGCCGACTCGGCGTCGATCTCGGGGACGTGGGGTGCGAGGTAGGGCCGACAGACCATGCCGAGAGATTCGAGCCGACGTCGGCTCGGCATCTCCGCCTGCTGGGGTACTAGAATTTGCATCGGAGGCCGCGACGACGAGCGTCGCGGCTCTCCGATACATCGGTCGCCGGCTCAGGCGGTTAAGTCCGCATCTGCAGGCGAGTGGAGGTTTCCCCTGGAGAAGGGTTGCAACCGGGCCGGTTCAGGCCTTGACGGAAGAGCGGAAACGTCGGCCCACCGCGAAAAGCCCAAGGGCGACCGAGACCGCGGCAACGGTCTCGCCCGGCTCGGGCACCGCCGTGAGTTGTCCGCGGATCTCGCCAGGTCCATTGGAAGAAGTATGGACGTTGATGTACATCCGGCCTGCAAAGAGCGCCGCTTCGTCCGCCTCCGAGATCGTCACCGTGCCGATGAAGCCACCGTTGGACGCGCTGTTGTTCCAGCCAGCGAGCGAATCGAGTCCGTAGCGCACCGTCGCCGTCTGTGTGAACGAGGTGGGCGCCGATCCCGACGTGAGCCCGTGGATGTGCCCGGCGGTGGCGTTGCCGGTGAGGTCCGTGAATCCGTTGCCCGAGCCCCAGCCGATGTTGATCGTCAGGAGGTTGCTGACGTCGTTGTAGAAGATGCCGAGTCCGGTCTCCCCGCCGGAGCCCGGTGTGCCGTTGACGGTATGCAGTTCATTGCCGGACAGGAGGCCGAAGCCGGCCCGACCTTGGAGGTCGAAGTCGAATACGGCCGCCTGGGTCGCAAAGGCGACGAGCATCGAGGACAGGATAGCGGAAGCTTTCATTTGGGGATCTTGGGTTGACGATCCAGAGACTCAACCTTCCCCGAATCGTCTTCGTCCAGTTGCCGTGCCCGCTTCCCAAAGTCAATGAACGCTTTGGCTTCCTGATGGTCGCCGTGGCTCCGTCGGGAAAACCCGACGGAAAACCCAAATCTGCGGAGTTCCGGCGGCGTTTCAGCGGCCGCTGGATCCCATGGAGAGCAGGAACATGATGTTGTTCGGCGTCTTCTTGAGCTTGCCGAGCAGGAGTTCCATGGACTCGACCGGAGGCACGCCGACGAGGGCGCGCCGGAGCACGGAGATGCGGCTGTATTCGTCCGGGTGGTAGAGCAGCTCCTCCTTGCGGGTGCCGGACTTCTCGATGTTGACCGAGGGGAAGATGCGGCGGTCGACCAGGGCGCGGTCGAGGTGGATCTCCATGTTGCCGGTGCCCTTGAACTCCTCGAAGATGACCTCGTCCATCCGGCTGCCGGTGTCCACCAGGGCCGTGGCCATGATGGTGAGGGATCCGCCCTCCTCGATGTTCCGGGCGGCGCCGAAGAAGCGCTTGGGCTTGTGCAGCGCGTTGGCGTCCACGCCGCCGGAGAGGATCTTGCCGGAGTGGGGCTGGACCGTGTTGTAGGCGCGGGCGAGACGGGTGATCGAGTCGAGAAGGATCACGACGTCCTTCTTGTGCTCGACCATGCGGCGGGCCTTCTCGATGACCATCTCGGCCACCTGCACATGGCGCTCCGGCGGCTCGTCGAACGTGGAGCTGACCACCTCGGCGCCCTTGCAGGAACGTTCCATGTCGGTGACCTCCTCGGGCCGCTCGTCGATGAGCAGGATGATGAGGTGGCTCTCCTTGTTGTTCTTCAGGATGGCGTTCGCCAGCTTCTGCATCAGGACGGTCTTGCCCGTCCGGGGCGGGGCGACGATGAGGCCGCGGGTGCCCTTGCCGACGGGGCAGACGATGTCGACGACGCGGGTGCTGAGCTCGTCGGCCGTGGTCTCCAGCAGGAAGCGCCTGTTCGGGAAGAGCGGCGTCAGGTTCTCGAAGTGGGTCTTCTCCTTGGCCTTGTCCGGGTCGATGCCGGCCACGAGTTCCACCTTGAGCAGCGCGTAGAACTTCTCCTTGTCCTTCGGCGGACGCACCTGGCCCTCGACGTCGTCGCCGGTGCCGAGGTCGAACCGGCGGATCTGCGACGGGGAGACGTAGATGTCCTCGGGGCAGGGCAGGTAGTTGAAGGCGGGGGAGCGGAGGAATCCGAATCCCTCGGGCATCACCTCGAGCACGCCGCGGGTGTTGATGATGCCACCGGCGGCGAGGTTGCGTTGGACGATCTGGAAGATGATCTCCTGCCGCTTGAGCGTGCCGTAGTTCTCGATGCCGAAGTGGCGTGCGATCTCGGCGAGCGGGCCGATGGGCATCGGCTGGAGCTCATGCAGGTTGAGGTTGCGCGGTTCGACCTGGATCGCGGGTTTGGCCGGCGCCTCCGGGGCGGGGGTGTCCTCGTTCGGGGCCGCCATCGGCGCACGCGGCGGCAACGGCGAGGCCTTCAGGACCAGGGGCTCCTCCTCGCGGTCGGACGGTTCCGGCGCACGTGGCGCGGGACGCAGGTCGGATTCCGGCGGACCGGAGACGGCGGACGACGAATCCTCCGTGGTCGACGGCATCGCCGTGTCGGATCCTGGGGCTTCCAGGGGCAGGACGTCGGACTCGGGTGCTTCGACGACGTCGGTGGACTTTCGCCTGGGTGCCCTGGGCTTCTTGGGTGCGGACGGATCTTTCGGGGCGCGTGCCATGGGAATGAAATTGGGAAAAGCTGCCGTGCTGAAACCGCATCCGGGAACACTGGGAACCGTCGGGGAGGTCAGCTCGGGAAGTCGGGCACCGCGGGATTGAACTCATGGGCGCCGGCGAACGATGTGAGCGTCGAGGCCGGCAACCCAGCCTGCAAGGTTTTTCCCGCGGATTTGCACCGTAGGCTTTCACCCGACGCCTCCTACGGCTAATGTCCGCCCTCATGCAGGAGCGTCTCAAGTCGGCTACGGTATCTGCCGATGGGAACTCAGGCATATGGACGACCCCCATCCTATGAAGGTTGAATCGATTGGAAAAACCCTCCTGATCAGCGGCATTCCGGAGCTGAATGCGGCCAACGCGGGGCAGTTCCGCGATCAGGCCCGGGCGGCCATCCTTCCGGAGCACTCGCGCGTCGACCTCGATCTCTCGATCACCCGGTTCGTCGACAGCAGCGGCCTCGGTGCGCTCATCGCGTTGAACAAGCTGATGAACACCCGCCAGGGCCACGTTCGCATCCTGAACCCGATGCCCGCCGTGCAGCAGATCCTCGAACTCACCCGCATGCATCGCGTCTTCGAGATCGCGAAGAACTGACGCCTCCCGGTCATGCACCGGAGCCCGAGTCCCATCCCCGTGACCGCTCCGGTCCACTCCATCCCGGGCCGGGGCCTCCGCATGGAGGTCCGCTGCGACCTGGAAGCCGTCCGCGAGGCGACACGCCAACTCCGGGTCTTCCTCGGGGCCGAAGGCCTCAGCGAGGTCGAGCAGTCCTCCTGGGAGCTGGCCTGCATGGAGGCCGTCACCAACGCGGTAGAACACGTCCTGCCCGGATCCGAAGGGTTTCCGCTGCGACTGAGCGTCCTCGCCCTGGAGGACGAGATCGAGGTGGCGATCAGCGACCGCACCGCGGGATTCGAATGGCCGGATTCCCCGGAATTGCCGGAGTCGGACAGCGAGTCCGGCCGAGGCGTCTTCCTCATCACCCAGCTCACCGACGAGGCCCGCTATCTCCGCGGACGGGAAGAGAACCGGCTGGTGATGCGGCGCCGGCGGGATGCCCGACGTCCGGTGGCCCCCGTGGAGTCCCTGGAGCAGCAGGTCCGGGATCTCGACGCCACGTTGGCGACGATGACCGAGGAGTTGGCCGCGTGCTACGAAAGCCTCACCGCCATCTTCCGCTTCACCGAGGACATCAAGCGCGGCCAGTACGGGAACGAGCTGGCCGCGAAGTGGCTGAGCGAACTCCGGCCGGTCTGCGGTGCGGACTGGTGCGTCCTGCGCCTGGTGGCGAAGGACCAGCGGACCCTGATCACGGTCGGGTCGACCGGCCCCGGCGTCGTGCTCCCGCCGTTGGACCTCGACAGCCCGCTTTCGGGACCGGTTGCCACGGAGGTCCGCGCGCTCAAGGTGGGGACCGACATCTGGTTCGACGAGGCCTCGCCCCTGGGGCCGCTCGACCCGCTGGTTCACATGCTGAACACCGACGTGGGGCTCTGCCACCCGATCTTCTACCAGGGCCAGCCCTTCGGGGTTTTGTCCGCAGGTCGGTCGGGTGCCCGGTCGGGGCTCACCGCCGGACAGATCAACGTCCTGCACACCTTCGCCGACTTCCTCAGCATCCAGATCCGGAACCTCCGGCTCCAGGAGGAGTACGTGCGCGGACAGCTCGTTTCCCGTGAGCTGCAGATCGCCGAACGCATCCAGCGGAGCCTGCTGCCCGAGGCGTTGCCCAAGACCCCCGGCTACGGACTCGCGGGCTTCTCCCAGAACGCCAACCAGGTCGGCGGCGACTTCTTCGACGCCATCGCCCTCGCCGACGGTTCGATGCTGCTGGTGATGGCGGACGTGATGGGCAAGGGCGTTCCGGCGGCCATGTTCGCCGCGATCCTCCGCAGCACGCTGCGTGCGCGTCCCGACCTCGCCGCGTGGCCCCAGGAACTGATGATGTGGCTCAACCAGAGCCTCTATCCCGACCTGGACCGCGTGGAGATGTTCGTGACCGTCCAGGTGGTCTACTTCGACCCGCAGTCCGGCCTCTGCCGCATCGCGTCGGCCGGCCACTGTCCGGCGCTTCTCGCCAACCCGGACGGGAACATCAGCAGCATCGACATCGGCGGTCCGCCGGTCGGCGTGGTGCCCGGATGCGACTACCGGGACGAGATCTTCAGCCTCGATGCCGGGGCGCTGCTGCTGTTGTACACCGATGGCGTCACCGACGTGCAGAGCGCGGACGGCGAGGCGTTCGGCGAGGAACGACTCAAGGAGTTCCTGCGCACCGCGGTGGCGGAGGGACGCGATGCGGAGCAGGCCTGCGCGCTGCTCTCGGCCACGTTGACCCGTTTTCGTGGTAGCCGACCCGCCTTCGACGACGTCACCGTGCTCGTCCTCGGTCGATCCGCCGACATGGCGGGTACCTCCGAACCCTTGGGGAATCCATGATCCAGAAGGTGCTCATCGCCGACGACGAGGCCCACATGCTCCGTGTGGCCGAACTGGCCCTCCGCCGTGGGGGCTACACCCTGCTGATCGCCCGCAACGGACGCGAGGCGGTGGACATCACGCGAACCGAGAAGCCGAATCTGATCGTGATGGATGTCCAGATGCCGGTGCTCGACGGCCTGAACGCCCTCCGCGAGATCAAGGCCGATCCCGAAACCGCGTCGATCCCGGTGATCATGCTCACCGCGCGCGGCCACACGCTGGCGCGATCCGAGGCCGAGGGCAGCGGTGCGGCGATGTTCGTCACCAAGCCCTTCAGCCCGAACCAGCTCCTCGCCGACGTCCAGCGTCTGCTGTCGCCGCCGACCGCGGCCGCTCCAACTCCAGCAGCCTGATCCGCGTCCGGCGGACCTCCACTTCTTCGTTGCCGCCGTCTGCGGCGGGCGGATCGCGGTGGATGCCCCGTCGGCGGTCTGTCAGCCTTCCCGGAATCGATGAAGGGGTTCTGGAACCAGGAGACGGTGCGCTTCCCGATGGCGGTGCTGGCCGGTGTGCTCTGGGCGCTGGCATTCCCGCTTCCCGGGTGGGCCGGCCTCGCGTGGGTGGCCCCCGCACTCCTGTTCTTCGGCTCGATGGGCCTGCCACCGGCCGGGGCTTTCCGCTTCGGCTATGTCGCCGGACTCGCCCATTTCATCGTGCTCCTCCGTTGGATGCGCCACATGCCGGTCTCGGTTGGGGCCCCGGCGGCCTGGCTCAGCCTCTCGGCCTACTGCGCTCTCTATCCCGCCGTCTGGCTTTGGCTCGGACGCCGGTTCGTCGGTTCCCGTGAATCGACTCCGACGGAAGAGGACGACCTCGAGGCAGCCCGTCGCGGAGCCTCGCCGGGGCCTTTGAGGGCTTCATGGTGGTCCTGGCTGGACGCCGCCTCGGACTACGCGCGCCGGCCGTGGTCGCGTCGGGCCGGACTGCTCGTCGCGGCGGCGATGGCCTGGGTGGCCTTGGAATGGATCCGTGCGCGGGTCCTGACCGGATTCCCCTGGGCTCCCCTCGGGATGTCGCAATGGCGTCAGCTGCCGCTGATCCAGTTGGCCGCGGTCACGGGCGTCCATGGCGTCTCGTTCCTGGTCTGCTGGGCCGGGCTTGCGATCGGCGGCGCCCTGCTGGCGATGGGCTTCAATCCGAAGTCGCGCTGGAGCTGGACCGCGGAAGCCCGTCTGCCGCTCGCGGCCACCTTGATCGTGATGGGCTGGGGCTTCTGGGAGGTCATGTCCTACCGCCGGCTCGAGAACGCGGTGCCCGACCGCTCCGTCCGGCTCGCGTTGGTGCAGCCTTCCGTGCCCCAGACGTTGCTGTGGGATCCGATGGAGAACGAACGGACCTTCGGCAAGATCCTGGAGCTGTCCCGGCAGGCGCTGGAACTCCGTCCGGCGGTCCTCGTCTGGCCGGAAGGGAGCTTCGGGCTCGACGGGAGCAACTACGGCCGGATGCGCGCGCTGCTCGCGGAGGCGAAGGCGGACTGGGTGTTCGGTTCGGACGACGTGGCCGAGGCAGACGGTGGCCGCCTCCTCTACAACGCGGCGTTCCTGCTGCGGTCGGACGGCTCGGTGATGCCCCCGTATCGGAAGCGCCGGCTGGTGGCCTTCGGGGAGTACGTGCCGCTGGCCCGATGGCTTCCGTTCCTGAGATGGCTGACGCCGATCGGCGACGGCTTCGCCGCGGGCGACCGGCCCGTTCCCTTCAGGCTCGGCCCGGACGCCGTGGCGTCGCCGGTGATCTGTTTCGAGGACGTCTTTCCCAACGGCGTCCGCGACCATGTGGCGAAGGACACCGACTTCATCCTGGTGCTGACCAACGACGGATGGTTCTCGGAAAGCGCAGCGCAATGGCAGCACACGGCGGCGGCGGTGTTCCGCTCGGTGGAGAACGGCGTCGCGTTGGTGCGGGCCTGCAACAACGGGATCACCGGCTGGTGGGATGCGCGCGGGACCCCCCGGGACGTCCTCGGCGAACCCGGCGGCGACGTGTACGCACCCGGCGTCCTGCTGGCGCAGGTCCCCATCGGGCTGCCCCGCGCGGAAACGCCCTACCGGCGACACGGAGACGTCTTCGCCGCCGTGTGCACGGCCCTGACCGCCTGGCGCGCGCTGCGGAAGCCGCGTTGACCGGAGACGACGCAGGGGCGGATCAGACCTCGTCCAGCGGCGCACGGGCGTCGCCGAAGGTGCCGGGCCGGACGTCCATCTTGTCCATCATCGAGAGGAAAAGTCGGCACATCTGGCGGTCCGGCTTGTCCTTGTAGTCGAGGACGCGCCCGCCGCGGATGCGTCCGCCGGCGCCTCCGAGCAGCACCACGGGCAGCTGGGAGGCGTCGTGGTTGCCGTTCAGCATCGAGGAGCAGTAGAGCAGCATCGAGTTGTCGAGCAGCGTGCGTTCGCCCTCCTGGATGGCGTCGAGCCGCCGTGCGATGTAGGCGAGCTGCTCGATGAAGAACCGGTTGACCTTGAGCCAGTCGGCGGTGTCGCTGTGCGACAGCAGGTGGTGGATCATGTAGTCCACCCCGAGGTTCGGGAACCGCAGCGAACTGTGGTCGTTGTTCAGCTTGAGCGTGGTGATGCGCGTGGTGTCGGTCTGGAAGCCGAGCACGAGGATGTCGCACATCAGGCGCATGTGCTCGGCGATGTCCTGCGGGATGCCGTCCGCGGGACGGGCCATGTCCGGCTTCTCGAGCGTGGGCCGCCATCCCTGGAGCTGTCCGCGTTTGCCGGCGTTCTCGATGCGCTGTTCCACGTCGCGCACGGAGTCGAGGTACTCGTCGAGCTTCCGCTGGTCGCCGGTGCTGATGTTCCGGCGGAGGTCGCGGGCGTCGGTGAGGACCGCGTCCAGCACGCTGCGGTCGCCGCGTCCGACCTCGTCCTTGAAGAGCCGGTCGAAGGCGAGCGCCGGATAGACCTCGAGCGGCGTCGGCGAGGTGGGCGAGCTCCACGAGATGTGGGAGCTGTAGAGCATCGAGTAGTTCTTGTGCACCGACGGGTTCGACTTCTCGCAGCCGAGCACGAGGCTGGGGACCTTGGTGGAGTGCCCGTAGCGTTGGGCGAGCAGCTGGTCGACGCTGGTGCCGGAGCGGATCTCGCCGCCGGAGGCCAGCGGTGCGCCGGAGAGCAGGTTGCCGGTCTGCGAGCTGTGGATGTTCCCCTTGAGGGCCTCCGCGTTGTAGAGGCCGCGGACGAAGAGCATCTTGCGGCGGACGTCGGAGAGGGGTTCCAGCACCTTGCCGAGCTCCATGCCGTCGCCTTCGCCCTTGGCCCACCATTCGCGGGAGTGGAAGCCGTTGCCGGAGAAGAGCACGGCCAACCGGACCGGGGCCTCGCTCGCGGGACGCGTCGAAGCCGGCGGGGTGTCGCCCCAGACGTTGACGGACTCCATCCACGGCAGGGCCATGGAGACGCCGACGCCGCGCAGGAAGGTGCGGCGGGTGAAGTGGTGGCTGGGCATGGGAATCGGTGGGAGGGCTGTGCAGTTTCTTTAGGCCGATCAGTCGCCGGAGGCCATCTCCTTTCCGCGGATCTCGCGGAACTGGCGGCTCAGGACCACCGACTCGACGGCGACGGAGAACCGGTGGTCGCCGGCCTTGAGGTCGTCGCGCATCCGCGTGAGCAGGGGACCGTCGGAGAGGAGCACCCCGCGGCCGAGGGAATAGCCGAGCAGCTTGCGGCAGAACTGGCGGAGGAAGGCGTCGCGGCGGCGGTCCACCAGGTAGGCGCGGAGCCCGGGCAGGCCGTCGAACTCGGAGCCGTCGAGCACGCGGACGCGGGTGTCGATCGGACGTCCTCCGAGGTCCTTCCCGCGGCTGCGTCCGATGGCGTCGAAGGCCTCGAGCGAGAATCCGAACGGGTCGATCCTGCGATGGCAGCCGTAGCAGCGGGGATCGTTGCTGTGCTTCTCGGTGAGTTGCCGGACGGTCAGCGACTCGGCGGCCTCGTCCTCGGGCAGGCGCGGGACGTCCTTGGGCGGCTTGGGCAGCTTGTCGCCGAGCAGGACCTCGGCGAGCCAGTTGCCGCGGAGGATCGGACTGGTCCGCGAAGCCCCGGACTGCTTCGCGAGGACCGTGGCCTGGCCGAGCACGCCGCCGCGGCCGAGTCGACGCATGCCCTCCACGCGGTGCCAACCTTCGCCTTCGATCCGTTCGATGCCGTAGTGCTTCGCCAGGGCCGCGGTGACGAAGGTGTGGTCCGCATCGAGGATCCCGAGGACCGAACCGTCGTTCTGGAACAGGTCCGTGAAGAACCGGAGAGTCTCGCCGTACATGTCGGCGCGAAGCCCTTCGAAGGTCGGGAAATGCCGCTCGCTCTTCTCCGAGAGTTCGTCGAACGCGTAGAGGTGCAGCCAGGTGGCGGCGAACTCGGAGGAGAGCCGGCTGATCCGCGGGTTCTTCAACATGCGCCGGACCTGCGCGCGAAGCACCTCCGGTCGGACCAGCGAGCCGTCGCGGGCGGCGGATCGGAGGGCGTCGTCGGGGGCAGAGGACCAGAGGAAGTAGCTCAGGCGCGAGGCCAGCTCCCAGGCGTCGACCGGGCCGGGCTTGTCGCCGGGGACGGCCTTCTCGGCGTGGTACAGGAAGGCGGGTGCGACCAGGACCCGGGCGAGGGTGAGCCGGATGGCCTGCTCGTGTGGGAGATCCTCCGCGCGCAATTTCCGGTAGAGGCCGCGAAGGCCGTCCTGCTCCGCGTCGGAGAGCGGACGGCGGTAGGCCAGCGCCGCGAAATCGACGAGGGCTTCGAGATGACGGGGCTCGGCGGCGGCGACTTCCGCGCGGAAGGCCTCGGCGCGGCGGCGGATGGGTTCGCGCAACGGCTCGAAGGCGCTGGGATCGGCGTCCTGCGTCGCGAACTGCCACAGCTGCTCGAAGCCGTCCACGAGCTTGAGGGCGTCCTGGCTGACGAAGTGGAGCCGCGCCCAGAGGCGGTCGAGTTCCCTGGCGCCGTCCTCGTCGAGCAGCAGCCTTCGGAAGTGGTCGTCCTCGCGGTGGTACAGCGTGAGCGTGACCACTTCGTCGACGGGCACGATCTTGGTGTAGCAGAGCGCGGCGGGGAACAGGTTGCGGAACTCGTCGAAGGCCGCCTCGAGGCGCTTCCCGGCCGCCGAGCCCGTGCGGACCAGGATCGGGGAATCCGAGACCACCGGGCGTTCGCCGTCGGACCAGGTGCCCTTGCCGCCGGTCTCGCGCGCGGCGCCGGCGGAGAGACCGAGCTTCGCGGGGCGCTCGGCCCTGGGTTGCATCTGGATGCTTCCCTGTGGACCGGCGACGGGATGGAGCCGGCCGGTGGCGACGAACTCCGCTCCCGCGGCGAGTTCGGCCGGGACACGGACCTCGAGCACCGACGGCGCCGACACGGCCAGGTCCGTGGACTTGGTCCCGACGGCGCCCGCGCGGGGACCGAAGAGCGCGGGATCGAGGCCGACGTTCGCGCTGGCCGACCCCTTCGGTTCGGCGAAACGGGACTTGCCGGGCTGGAGCAGGCCCCGGAGCAGGGGACCGTTCAGGGAGAGGAGATGTTCGCGAAGCCGTGCGTCCGCGGGATCCACGGGCGCCGCCGGGCGTTCGTCGGTCAGCAGGCGGCCGAGTTCCTCGGCGATGCGCGGCCGGTCGGCGGAGTTGGTGGACAGCTGCCACCGTGAGAGCAGCGAACCGGGCGGGATGGCGGGAACGGACGCGGCCGGCGAGTCGGGCTCGCTGTGGAAATGCCAGACGCCGGCATGGCCCAGTCGGTCGGCGTGGGGATTGCCGGCGAGGATGTCGGGGGAGACGTCCGACGCGAGGTCCCAGCGGTGGGTGCCATCCGTCAGGGTGAGATCGACCGCGGTGAGGTCGCAGGAATGGTTGCCGTCACGCGGACCCACGGAGAGCGAGAGGGCGTCGCCGACGCGCACGGCGATGTCCGGGATGGGGCCGAAGCGGGACTCGCTGTCGCCCTGCGCGGTGCCGGAGGCGAGCCGGATTCGGGTCGGTCCGCGGCGGAGATCGAGGGTCCAGGCGACGCCGTTGCCGCATTCCGGATGTGCGTGGCGGAGGAGGCCGGAGGCCTGGATGCGGACTTCGGCCGGGCTGCGCCAGGAAACCACGACGCGTCGTGAGGGACTGGGATGCACCGCGACGCCATGGGGCTTCATGTTGCCGGGGACGCGGACGGCTTTGTCGGAGGAGTTGGCGATCACGCTCAGGGCGTCCGCGCCGGTCCAACCCTGGATGAAGTCGTGGTCCCCGGCCCGTTCCATCCGGGAGGACATGTGGGAGGTCAGCTGGGCTTCGGCATCGCCCATCCCGAGCGTCGAGAACCAGGCGTCGAGGACCTCCCGGTCGATGCCGTGGCGTCGCGCCAGTTCGTCGGCCGACGGGGCTTTCGCGGCCCCGGCGCCGGCGAGGGCCTCATCCGCCGCGGCCAAGGCGGCACGGGTTCCCCGCAGCAGCGCCGAGCGGCGGGAGAGAAAGGCGCGGGCGATGTCGCGGAGGTCGGCGAGCGCGATGTCCGGACGGCCCGGCGCGGACAGGCGGGGATTCTCCCAAAGGGCCAGGTCGTCCTGCGGGCCGTCGCCGGCGTCGTCGGTGACGAGGTGGAAGGTGATCCAGCCGTCGGGTCCCGGAGCGGGGAGTGGCAGCCGGAGTTCGCGGGCCTCGGCGAGGGGACTTGCGGGAACCTGCCAGGCCTTCGGGCCGTCGCGTTTCCCAATGTGGCCGACGGTGGTGAACCTCCAGAGGGCGCGTTGCCAAGGCGTAATCGTCGCCGCGACGGCGGGACCTTCGCCGGGGAGGGCCGCACGCCAGCGGGCGCGGACGGGGCCGAGGACCGGGGAGGGGGAATCGGAGCGGAGGGCGTCCCAGAGGAGGCCGAGGTACTTGGGATTGAGGTCGCGTTCACCGGCGAGGGCGGCGATGCGGTTTCGCGGGAGGATGCCGGCGGCGCCCGCCTCGCGGCGCAGGAGCAGCGTCGCGTCGAGGTAGGCGTCCAGCGGCAGCACGCCGCCGTCGCGGGTGTCGAAGCGGATGCCCTGGAGGTCCACCGCGGTGCCGCCGCCGGTGCGGGTCCAGCGGCCGTAGAGGGACCGGATGTCGGCGAGGATCTCCTCGGTCCAGTCGCGTTGGGAGGTGCTGGGTGAGAAGCGGAGTCCGTCCGGGACGAGGACCGCATGGGCGGCGACGGCCTTCGCGGCATCGAGGTACTTCGTCACCATCGACGGCGACATCACCAGCGAGTTGCCGACGTTCATGAAGCCCTCGCCGGAAGCGGAGTCGGTGGGGAACTCGCGGGCCGGATCGAGGGACGGGACGCCGGTCAGGTCGCGCAGGGTGTGGGTGTACTCGGCGTTGGAGAGGCGTCGGAGGACGACCGGTCCCGGATCCCCGGCGCGTTCCAGGGCGACCTCGTCGAGCAGTCCGTTGACCCAGCCGAGCAGGCGTTCGCGTTGGGCCGGTTCCAGCTTGGACTTCTCCTTCGGGGGCATCTCACCGAGGGCGACCTGTTCGACGACACCCTGCCAGACCGCCGGAAGACGCCGGATCTCGGCTTCGGTGGAGAAACGCTCGAGGTCGAGGTCGCCCTTGTGGCGTTCGGTGGAATGGCAGTCGTTGCAGTGCTCGCACAGCAGCGGCCGGATTTCGTCCTCGAAGCGGCCCGCGTGCAGTGCGGCCGCGCAGGACAGCCACGCAGGCAAGAGACGGACCCAAGGGGTGAATCGGGGGCTGAGCTGGCGGAGGAGGGACATGGCACCGGTTCCAGGACGCCACCGACCGCGACGGGAATCCAAGATCGATGGGGATCCGGCCGATTCCGTGGACCGCGGGCAGGGGAGTCTGGAAGGCCGGAAGTGTGCGGAACACCGGCGCGACGCCAAGCCTTTGCGTGGGGAGACCGAGCTGGCCCGATGCGGAGGTGAGCTCCCGGAATCTCCCTTCTTCGCTGGAGATGGCTTGGCGATGGAGACGCCTTCACGCCGAGGCCCGGGGTTCGCCGAGAAGCCCCTGCGGAATCGCCGGGCTTTGCGGCCGTGGCCGCCGGAAGAAATCCGCTTTGCGGCTCAGCGACGGAGGCGGTCTTCGAGGAAGCGGGCGATGCGGGCCTTGAAGTATTCGTTCACGGGCAGGCTGGCATCCATCACGTGCGGCCAGCCGTCGATGCGCTCGTATTCCGAGGGCACGCCGAGTTCCTTGAGCCGTGCTGCCAGGAGGTCCGACTGCCCGATCGGCACCACCTCGTCCAGCGTGCCGTGGAGGATCAGCGTCGGCGGTGCTCCGGCCCGGAGATGGGTGATCGGGGAGGCTTCCTGCCAGAGCGCGGGGGCTTCGTCGTAGGATTTCCCGCCGAGGAAGTCCTTCACCACGGAGGCCTTCCGTCCCACCGGCGTGGTCAGGTCGGCGGGGCCGTAGATGTCCACGACCGCGGCCACCTTGCTGGAGACCTCGGCATGGCCGCCGTCGCCTTCGTGGAGTCCCGGGGCGTAGCCGACCAACATCGACAGGTGACCGCCCGCCGATCCGCCGGCGACGGCGATGCGTTCCGGGTCGATGTGGAGTCGGGCTGCGTTCGCGCGCAGCCATCGCACGGCGCACTTCACGTCCTGGACCGCGGCGGGATAGGGAGCCTCGCGGAAGAGCCGGTAGGACGCCGTGGCGGTGACGTAGCCGAGCTTCGCAAAATGGGTGGTGTAGATGCGGTAGTCCTGGCGTTTGCCGGTCCGCCAGGCGCCGCCGTGGATGAAGAGCACGGCGGGTGCGGGGCGGTCGATCTTCGCCGGAAAGCAGAGGTCTAGGTGTAGGGGACGGCCGCCGCCGGTGCCGTAGACGACGTTGGTCTGCTCCACGACGCCGTCCGGCAGCGGGGGACGCATGTCGATCACGGGCATCGCCCGGACGGCGGCGGCGAGGATCGGCAGACGTGCCGTGGGGAAGCCCCGTGGGTGTTCGAGCGAGCCGGGATGGACCGCCCGGTGGAGATACAACCAACCGGCCGCGGCCACGGCACCGATCCCCGCGATGACGGTACCGATGCGGCGCAGCCGGCGATTCATCTGCAGGAGGTCTCCGGGAAACGGATCAGGACGGCATCTGGAGGCCGATCTTCTGGGCGGCCTGCATGACGTCCTTGTCCCCGCGACCGGAGAGGTTGACGATGATGAGGGAGTCCTTGGGCATCGTCGGCGCGACGCGGATGGCGCCGGCGACGGCGTGGGCGCTTTCGAGTGCGGGGATGATGCCTTCGAGGCGGGCCAGCCGCTGGAAGGCGTCGAGCGCCTCGGTGTCGGTGGCGTAGCCGTACTCGGCGCGCTTCTCGTCGCGGAGCCAGGCGTGTTCGGGTCCGACGGCGGCGTAGTCGAGGCCTGCGCTGACGGAGTGGGTGGACTGGATCTGGCCGAACTCGTCCTGGAGGATGTAGCTGCGCGTGCCCTGGAGGACGCCGAGCGAGCCGCCCTGGAAGCGTGCGGCATGCTTCTCGGGGAAGATGCCCTCGCCGCCGGCCTCGATGCCGAGCAGGCGGACGGTGGGGTCGTTGAGGAACGGGTAGAACAGGCCGATCGCGTTGGAGCCGCCGCCAACGCAGGCGATGAGCAGGTCGGGGAGACGTTCCTCGCACTCGAGGATCTGGCGGCGGGCCTCGTCGCCGATGACCCGGTGGAAGTTGCGCACCATGACCGGGTAGGGGTGGGCACCGTAAGCGGTGCCGAGGATGTAGTGGGTGCTGCGGACGTTCGTGACCCAGTCACGCATCGCCTCGTTGACCGCCTCCTTGAGCGTCTGCTGGCCGGCCTTCACCGGCACCACCTCGGCGCCGAGCATCTTCATGCGGTAGACGTTCAGCTCCTGGCGTCGGCAGTCCACGGCGCCCATGTAGATGACGCACTTCATGCCGAACATGGCGGCGACGGTGGCGGTGGCCACGCCGTGTTGGCCGGCGCCGGTCTCGGCGATGATCCGGCCCTTGCCCATGCGTTTGGCGAGCAGCACCTGGCCGATGGCGTTGTTGATCTTGTGGGCGCCGGTGTGGAGGAGGTCCTCGCGCTTCAGGTAGATCTTCGCGCCGCCGAGTTCACGGGTCAGCCGCTCGGCGTGGTAGAGCGGCGTGGGGCGTCCGACGAACTCGCGGAGGTAGTAGTCGAGTTCGTGTTGGAAGGACGGGTCCTGCTGGGCCTTCCAATACTCCTCCTCCAGCTGTTGGAGCGGGTGGACGAGGGTTTCCGGGACGTAGCGGCCGCCGAACGGACCGAAGTGGCCCTCGGCGTCCGGCATGCTCGGGGTGGCGTACTGGATGTTGGACATGATGGGAAAGCGGGTGTCTGGGCCTCCGGGCGGGCTCAACGTCCGGTCGAGCGCGGCGGCGCGAGGGAGGCGAGCGGGATGGAGGGGTTGTTCTGGATGAAGTAGTTCAGGCTCCACTCGGTGGGGAAGAGCGCAACCGGGTTGTTGTCGCCGTCGAAGGCGAAGCGTCCGCCGGTGGGCAACGAGATCGCGTCGAGGTCCTCGGGCTTGGTGCCGACGGGGAGCCAGCGGACCGCCGAGAAGGGGGCCGATTCGCGGCGGGTCTCGGCGTTGTACTCCGTCTCCAGACGGTACTGGAGCACCTCGAACTGCAGCGGACCGACCGCGGCCAGCAGGGGCACGCGGCTCGCGGTGTCCTTGAGGTGGAACGCCTGGGCGACGCCCTCCAGGAGCAGCTGGTCGAGGCCTTGGCGGAACTGCTTGAACTTCGCCGTGTTCGGGTTGTGGAAGTACTCGAAGACCTCCGGCGTGAAGCGGGGGATCTCGTCGTAGCGGACCGACGGATCGGTCGTCAGGGTGTCCCCGATCCCGAAGCCGTCATGGCCGACCAGGCCGATGATGTCGCCAGGGTAGGCCTCGTCGACGGTCTCCCGTTCGTTGCCGAAGAGCTTGTGCGAGGAGCTGAGGCGGACCTTCCGTCCGGACTGGACGTGGAGGACGGTCATGTCCCGCTCGAACTTCCCGCTCACCACCCGCACGAACGCGATGCGGTCGCGGTGCTTGGGATCCATGTTCGCCTGGATCTTGAAGATGAATCCGGAAAAGACGGGGTGCTCCGGTTCGATGAGTCGGCCTTCGTTCACGTGCGGCGAACCATGGCCCCGGCGCGCACAGGTGACAATCCGGCTGTGTGCGTGCACGCCGCGGCCGCCTCCTGCCTCCCGCCCCAGGGACGCCGTGCCAGGGAGTCTGGGCGTGGAGGGAAGGAACGGGGCCGGTCCGGAAACGTGGGCGACCGCCGACATCCGATACGGGCTGAAGTGGAGGCGGTTTGGCACGCGGAGCCGCGGGGAGCGCGGAGGGGTGGGGCGCCTGATTTGAGGAGAGGTTGAGGGAATCGACGGTCCCCTCTCCGCGGACTCTGCGCCTCCGCGGGATCCTAGCTCGCAGACCGACGTGTCCCTTTGCAACAAGCGCGTTGAATCCCTCGAACAATTCTTACTTAATTCGCGTGGCGAAAAGACGTCAGAGTGGCTCAGGAAGTCTTTCGATTTCGAGCATCGAAACAGTAGTCAAATCGAGGTGATATCCCCATGAAACTCATTTTAGTCTATTTGACCATTTTCAATGTACCAAGAGTTGCGGCTCAAGACTTTGTGAACTTGGACTTCAACAGTCCGGATCTGTCTGGTTCGCTGGTGGCTCTTGAGCCCGGAAGTGCAAGGACGCCCTATCTGGGAAGCGCATCCGAGCTTTTGCGAGGCTGGACTGTCTATGGAGACGGTGTTCCACTTCGGAATATAGCATTCCAACCCGGCTCGGGTGATCTATATAATCCTCTAACTCTGACATTTACCAGATTACCGTCCTCATCACCTGTAAACTATGGCATTTATATCGAGTCAACACCACCTCGAATTATTGATCTAACTTTTCACCAGCGTGGGCAGATTCCGCTGAATGCTAGTAGCCTCTCATTTGTTTCGGGCGGGTTAATGGAAATGCGAGTTGACGGCAACTTGATCTATACCTCGAATCCGAATGTGACAGGCTTTCCTGACGTGGATATCTCTCGCTTCGCAGGGCAAGTAGTTGACCTAGATTTTCATGTACTTCTATTACCAGGCGCTGGGGCAAGTTATTTCTTTGATGTGATTGGATTTTCTCAAGTCCCTGAGCCGTCCACTTGGGCTTTGTTTGGCGTCGGGGCGGTGTTCTTGGCCGCAGCATCATTGCGTCGCTATAGGAATTAGGAGGAGTGCGCAACGATCCATCTAGACACATAGAAGATGTTACGATTACCGCTCTAACCGATACTGCACTTCATCCATCAAGACGCGGAAGGTGGAGCCGAGAGCGTCAGCCACGTGCGCGGGTGACTGCGCCAATTCCACCAGCAGATCGTTCACCGAGGAAAACACCTCATCGCAAGTCCCATGGATTCTGTCCAGTACGATGACGGTTCCGGCACGCGGTCCGTCGCAGACCACTCCCACCTTGGCGGATGAGGACGGCGGCTTTCCAATTACCAATATCCTGCATCCTTTCGGGTAGCCGTACGGTTGAATCCACGAAGGCTGGATGACTTTGAACTTTCGTACCGGATGGAGTTCGATCAGCCCTTCCGAACCCGTGGCCGCGATTAGGGACATGTCCCTTGGGTGCTAACAGAATAAATAAAAACAGAATAAACTTCATATATCACCCCAAGATCTATTTCACTCATTTGAAAGAGCCGATTAGAGACACGTTTCTTGAGGGGGCGATTGGGACATGTCCCTTGGTTGCTCTCGGCAATGGTCGATTGGGGACACGTCCGTAGGCTACCGATTCGTGAAGTGCTGACAAGGAGGTGAGGTGGCACGCGGAGGAGCGGGGAGCGCGGAGGGGTGGGGCGCCTGATTTGGGGGGAGGTTGAGGGAATCGACGGTCCCCACTCCGCGGACTCCGCGCCTCTGCGGGAACCTTCTCTCGAAACGCGCCAGGGCGACGAAGCTCTGGGTCGACAAGGGCCTCGTCCTTCGGCGGCTGCGCGCTCCAAATTCACCCGAAGAAAGAGGTGTCCCGCGTGGCTCAGCTCAAAGTCCAAGATCATGTAGCTCATCCTTGCTGACAATAATCGGATCAGATGATCTATATCCTGAAATGCGAAGCCAGATCTTCAAGCTGCCGTCCAATCGGTTGGTTTCAAACTGAAATTTCAAAAGTCCGTGCGGACTAACGGTTGTGGTCATGGTGCCTTCAATCCTATTGGAGAAGGCAATATATGGTGTGGTTACCCAATTCGATTTATCCATGAGATGGAATTCACCGTTCTTGCCCGCAATAGGGAATCGGTCTCTGAACATTTCGACCTCCACTGCCCATTTTGCTGAAATCAAATATTTCTGAACTCGATTTCGACGCAAAAGCCAATGGTGTGCCAACAGAATTGTAAGTATTGCAAAAAGGACGCCAAGAAGCCACCGGATCATCCGCTTTGAGCTGGCGATTTTCATTGGGTCGATTGGGGACAGGTCCCTTGGCTGCCGATTAGGCCTTTCTGATAACTATATTTGCTGCTCGCAGGCCGAAGTGTCTCTTATGGCTCCTTATGAGGAATCAGAAATCGAGAAAAACGTTTGATTCTCTTACGAGTGAAATGAGAAATAGGCGATGTGGAATCCATTTGGTGTGATATCGACTGTAGTAGAATGAGATGCAGCAAATTGTGGGGCCGTCTTCGTTTCCTTGAAGGACGGGGATTTTGAGTCCAGCCCAAATTGTATCTGAATCTCGAACTTCCTCATGATATCTTTCAGGTTGGAATGACCTGTTTGGCAGGAACTCGCACGAACCCAAACTCGAGAATTGATCTTTAAGCTTCTCCACAGATCGTAGGAACTTTTTCTCGGAGTTGAAATACTTTACCAATGTGTTTGTTCTGCAGATGGACGCCCACGCATTTGTATAACCGGTGCCTAGCGATTCTCTTTCGAATCTTGCTTTGATGACGTTAATAGCTGAATGATTTGTTATAAATACTTTAGGCCACAAATCGGTTTCTTCTGCTTTTGGAAATTCTGGGGTTAAGTTGATTCTTGGGGTAGAGCGCTTGGGGCTTTCCAGAAAAGCTTGGATCTCGTTAAATGTATTTGTATTAAATTGCGGTGGGGCTGGATAGCGGAATGCCATATAGTTCTCGAAACCACCTGCATGAAGCGCTTTGAGGAGGTTTGCGATGGTCTTTTTGATTTGACTCGACTCCTGTTTGAATAGATGCGCGTCCTCGACTCTCAAAACGTCAACAAACGTTTCAATCTCTTCGAGACTTTGTGGAATGCTATCGTAACCAAGGCTGGATAAGACACGATAGTCGCTTCGCGCCCTCTCAAGACGCATTTTGTTCCAATGCGGCAACCTGAAGCTGGAATAGAGGAAGTATGCCAATCCCAACAGGAGAGTCGTCAGTACAAAGGCGAGGATCCGTGAAAATCGGGTTCCTCGCTGATTCCAGTGGAACCGGGGGGGCTTGACGGGCGGAGGATGATGACGGGCGATGACACCCGAGGAGACGTTTGGGCAGTTGTTGGGACTGGGGAAGAGCTGGCGCGTGA
>JAIYBC010000021.1 GCA_027488845.1 Verrucomicrobiales bacterium
CGGGGTGTGACGTGTCCCTAATCAGGGGAAGGAATGCTGGAACTCGAGATTGGAGTGTTCGGGGCGGTTGCAGGAGCTGATCGGGATCCGGGCGGCTCCGTGGCAGTCCGTGTCTCGCTTCGAAAGCGCCAGCGGTCTCGCAGGGCTTCAATTTGGCCGGCGGTCGCTACGAATCCGAGCACCGGAAAAGCCATCGGGCTGGGTACCAGCGAGGCGAAAGAACTCCGTCATCCGCGGAATTCCCATCGCCTGCGCCACGCCGCTGGACGAGGGTTTCTTCAGAGCTGCCAAACATGAAAACCTGGAACGTCGGAGTCATCGGACACGGCTGGGTCGCCTCGGCCCACATCCCCGCCATCAACGCCACACGCCAGGGTCGCGTCACGGCGATCTTCTCCAACCGGGACCTCGACCCCGCCGTCGCGAGCGCCCGGTATGGCGGCGACATCAAGGTCTACCGCGACCTCGGAGCCATGCTGACGGACAAGTCGATCGACGCGGTCTCGATCTGCTCCTTCCCCAAGGACCACGCCCGGCAGTTCATCGCCGCCATCAAGGCCGGGAAACACGTCATCGTGGAGAAGCCCCTCGCCCTCACGGCCAAGGACCTGGAGGCCATGGCGGCAGCCCTAAAGGCCTCGGACCGCAAGACCTGCGTCTGCTTCGAGGTCCGGTTCTCGGCCCAGTTCCAGTCCATCCATGCGGCAATCCAGGCCGGACTCGTGGGCGAGGTGCATTTCGCGGAGGTCGACTACTTCCACGGCGTCGGACCGTGGTACGGCCAGTTCCGTTGGAGCCACAAGAAGGCGGAGGCGGGAAGCTCGCTGCTCAGCGCCGGGTGCCACGCCATGGACGCGCTGCTGATGGTCATGGGCGGCGAACCGGTCGAGGTCACGTCCTACTCCACCTCCTCCAAGAGCCCGCATTTCGCCCCGTACGACTTCCCCACCACGCAGGTGAGCATCGTGAAGTTCGCCGACGGCCGTGTTGGCAAGACCACCTCCTGTCTCGACTGCCTCCAGCCCTACTACTTCCACACCCACATCGTCGGCAGCGAGGGATCGATCCTCGACAACCGGTTCCACAGCCAGAAGCTCGGCATGCTGGACAAGTCGAAGTGGAGCCAGCTGTCGTTCGCCCCCGTGGACTCCGGCGACGTGAAGGACCATCCGTACCAGAACCAGTTCCAGGCCTTCTTCGACGCCCTGGACGCCGGCAAGGAGATGCCGTTCACCGGTTTCCACGACGCGTACCGCAGCCACCGACTGGTGTTCGCCGCCGACAAGTCCGCCTCCACCGGGAAGCCGGTCAAACTCTGAAGCTTCGGCTCCGGCACCCCGGAGGTTCCACGCCATGACCACGAATCCCGCATCCCGGAACGGATCGTATCGGTCGGGCTTCACGCTCATCGAACTGCTCGTCGTCATCGCCATCATCGCGATCCTTGCCAGCATGGTCTTCCCGGTCCTCGGCAAGGCCCGGGAGCGGGCGATGATGACGCAGTGTCAGTCCAACCTGCGGCAGTTGATGATCGCCGCCACCTTGTACGAAGAGGATCACAAGGCCTATCCGGTGGCCTGGCCCGACGCCTCGTGGAACGACCCGGCGGGATCGCAGATCTGGTATCGCCAGATGCAGCCCTACCTCGGTCGGAACCCCACCGTCTCCGGACAGGGCGTGTTCGTCTGCCCTTCCAGCCGCCAGAAGAAGTCGGCCGGCTCCGCCACCATCCAACTCGGCGGCTTCTGGGGATTCCTGACCTACGCGCAGAACTCCCAGATCAACCTGGGCCGACGCGACATCGGGCTGAAGAACGTCGAGGATCCGGCGGGGACGCTGCTCTTCGCCGACACCGACGGCTGGGATGCGGCGTTGTATCCGGACGGCGCCTCCACGGCGAACGTCTGCTACCGGCACAACGGCGGCAACGACCGCAGCACCGACACAGAGCGCGGCGTGAGCGGGCCACGGCGCGGGAAATTCCGGGCCCAGGCGGGCTTCATCGACTCGCATGTGGAATCGCTGCGGGCCGCACCGGCGAGGCTCTTCACGCCGAAGCTCGACTGAGCCACCCGTCCGCGAGGGCGAGGGCGCCCGCCGGAACGGAGTCCTCGCCCAAGCCCGCGAGCGCCACCAGCGGGCCCGGGCGGAAGGAATCCATCACGTACTTCGGAAGTGCCCGCGCCATCGCCCCGCGCAGCGGTTCTCCGACCAGCGAAAGCCCTCCGCCGACAACGACGATCTCCGGGTGGAACAACTGGACGGCATGGGATAGCGCGAAGCCGAGGTCGTCGGCCACCTCCTCCAGGATGCTCAACGCCAACGGATCCCCGGCCCGGGCCGCGGCGCCCAGGTGACGCGCCTCGCCCCCAGCCTGCGACTGAGCCCGCACCGCACGGGCCAGTGGGCCTTCCGCGACCCCGGGTTCCGTCACCGCCGCGCGGATCCGGCCATCGACCGCCCAGCCCGAGCAACGCTGCTCGAGCAGGGTCCCGGACTTGTCGAGGCGGATGTGTCCGATCTCGGCTTCGCCGGGCTTGGCGCCGTGGTAGAGACGGCCGTCGACCACCATGCCCCCGCCGACGCCGCTGCCCATGTTGATCCAGAAGACGTGCCGATGCCCCTTGCCCGCTCCCAGAAGGGCCTCGCCGAGGGCGGCCACGTTGGCGTCGTTCTCGACCACCACCGGCAGGCCGGAAAGCCCGCGCGCCCAGTCGCCCAATGGGAAGTCGTGCCATCCGGCCACCTGATGCGAGCAGCAGATGAGTCCGGTTTCGTGGTCCACCGGTCCGCCGAATCCGATGCCGATCGCCCCGGGCCGATGCCTCGCAACCAATCCCGGAAGCACCGAGGCGATCTGTTCGCGGATACCGGCGCCGCCGCGTTCACGGTCGGCCGCGAGACGATGCCGCTCCAGGAAGGTTCCGTTGCGGTCGCCGGCCACCACCTGGATCTTGGTTCCGCCGATTTCGATGCCGAGGTAGGTCATGTTGATGTCGGTTGCCCGAGACGACACGGGAGACGTGGAGCGCGGGACGCGGGGAGATACCCCGGTTCGATGGCCGGACTCCACCGGATAGTGCGGTGGCCCTTCCACCCGTTTCCAGGCTTCAGCCCTCCTGCCGGAGGATGCCGAGCGGCGATTCGTCGGTGATTCCGCGGCTGGAGAGCAGTCCGACCAGCACCGTCACCACGGTGACCAGGAGGAAGGCGATGAGGAGCGTCGGCAGCGACACCGAGAACGAAGGCGAACGGAACGTGAACCGCGCCAGCGCCCAGGCCGCGGCCACGGCAAGGATGACACCGGTCGCGGCCCCGAGCACGCCGAGGACCGTGTACTCCGCCAAGAGCGACTGTCGGACCTGGCTGCGGCTGGCACCCAGGGTCCGGAGGATCACCACCTCCCGCACCCGCTGCCAGCGACCGGTGATCACGGCACCCGCCATCACCAGGAGCCCGGTGACGACGGTGAACATCGCGAGGATGCGCACGGCAAAGCCCGCCTTGCTGACGATCCCGTCGAGCGTCTGGAGGACGAGGGTGAGGTCGATGACCGAGACGTTGGCGAAACGGGACACCACCGTGCGCTGCATGCGGGCGGAAGCCTCGGGATCGGCGACACGCGTGGCGACGACATGCATTGCCGGGGCCGCATCGAGCGATCCGCCGGGGAACACCACGAAGAAGTTCGGCCGCACCTGCCTCCAATCCACCTCGCGCAGGCCAGCAACCCGGTTGGTGACGAGCACGCCCTGGACATCGAAGACCAGCTCATCGCCGACCTGGAGCTTCAGATCGCGGGCGATGCCCGTCTCCAGGGTCACCGGAATCGGGGCGTCGGGCGTGTCGAAGCGTGGGACGAATTCGCCGACGACGAGCTTTTCCGAGGAAACGAGGTTGGTCCTCCACGTCGAACGGTACTCCCGGCGGAGCGTCCATCCCGGAATCCGGTCGCCCTTGTCCGAGATCCATGCGTCGACCGACCTCCCCTTCATCGAGGCGATCCGCATGGTGATGATCGGGGCCTCGTCCAGCACCGGAAGCCCCTGTTCGGCCAGGACTGCCAGCACGCCGTCCCGCTGGTCGGGCTGCACGTCGAAGAGGATGGCGTTGGGCTGGCGGTCGTTCCCGGGAGGGAACAGCTGGTTGAGGAGGACGTCCCGCGTCAGCTGCAGGGTGACGAGCAGGAAGGTCCCGAGTCCGACCGACGTGAGGACGAGAACCGTGCGGTTGCGGGGCCGGTGCAGGCCCGCGAGCCCCTGACGGACCGGGAACGGCAGTCCGCGCGGCGTGAAGGCGCGGGCGGCCCTGACGAGGCCCGCCGCCACCAGGGCGAGGAGCCCGAACGCGGCGCCGAGTCCGCCCACGTAGGCGGCCCCTTCCCACCAACGGCGGGACTGGAAACCGGCGAACAGGACCAGCCCGAGCACGATCAGGGAACCGATCATCCACGGCCACGGATCGCGTCCCCGCCGAGCCTCGAGACCCGCCCGGATCACGCTCAACGGGGAGACGCCCCGAACCGCGCCTAGCGGCAGCAGGGTGAACGCGGCGCTGACGGCGAAGCCGGCCGAAGCCGCGACGATCGCCGGCCCCCAGTGGAAACGGGCCTCCAGGGTCACGGCCGTGAAGTCCTTCAGCAGCCCCGGAAGGAAGGCATGCACGCCGAGGCCGGCGACGAGTCCGACCCCGGTTCCCACCGCCGCGAGCGCGAGCCCCTGCGCGAGGTAGATCGCCGAGACGGCATCCACCGCGCCGCCGAGGCAACGCAGGACGGCCGCGTTCGGGAGCTTCGACGCGACATGGACCTGAAGTGCGCTGGCGATGCCGACCGAGCCGAGGACCAAGGCGATCAGGGCGACCAGACCGAGGAACCGGTTGAGGTTGCCGAGCCCGTTCCCGAGGTCCTGCTTCCGGCGCTCCACGGTGTCCGCGTCGAGGCGAAGCCGGGAGAGGTTGGTGCCCTCGGCCTTGACCCACGCCGCCATGTCGCGGCCGTCGTCGAAGCGGAAGAACATCTTGTAGCGGGCGAGGCTGGCGGCGCCGAGAAGGCGGGTCCCGTCGAGGCGCGAGGCGTCGAAGTAGACCCGCGGCGCGATCGTGCCGAAGGAGACGGAATCCCCGGGGACCTTGCGCAGCGCGCCGACGACACGCGTGTCCCAGGAGCCGATCCGGACCGGGTCGCCCACCTTCAGCCCGTACTGGAGCAGCACGCCTTGCTCGACCACCAGGCCCTCACCGCGTCGCATCGCCTCGACGGCTTCCTCGGGTTCGGTCTCGAGTTTTCCGTAGAACGGGAACCCGCCTTCCAACGCGCGTGCGTTCACCAACCTGGTGGCGTCCTTGAGCCCGGGGAACACGAGCATCGTGGAAAAGCTGGTCTCACGGGCCCTGCCGTTGGCGGCGAGCGCGTCGGCGAGGGCCTCCGCCTCGGCCGTGAAGGGCTGGCGTGCGGAGAGCGAGAGGTCCGCTCCGAGCAACCCCTTGGCCTGGGCTTCGACGGCCTCACGGATGGTCTCGGAGAACGAGCCGACCGCCGCCAGCGCCCCGACCCCGAGCGAGATGGACAACGAGAACCACAGCAGGCGCGATCGGCTGGAACGGGACTCACGCCACGCCATCCGCCAGGTCCACCGCAGGAACAACGCCCGGAACATGCCCGGAGTCTATCGCCGGAACGGCCGGGTGCCACCGGGGAACGGGATTTCCGCTCCGGCGGATCCGCTCGAAACGGGCGAAGGGGGGACCTCACGCGAAAACGCCAAGACGCCAAAAGGCGAGGGGGGAGCCGGAGGCGATTCGGCAAACACCGGCCGCGGCCGGTCTGCGGCCGAGGACCTCTCCATCCCGTTCCCGTCGGTTCGCGGCTTCGCGTGCCGATGCCCTTCGGCATGGTGCCGGATCACGCCTCCTGATTTGGACTGTCCGCCGCCGCAGGTGCGGACGTGCGTGTCGCCACGCTTCCAACCTCTCCCTTCTGGAGCCGCGTCTGGAGACGTTGTCCGGAACGGATCTCCGCGGCGTCCCTGAGAAGTCGGCCGGATTCCGCGTCGAAGGTGAGCGAGTAGCCGCGGTCCAGCACCGCCTGCGGAGACAGCAGCCGCAGGCGGGTCGCGAGGTCGGCGAACCGGCGGCGTCGGCGGTCCAGGGATTCCGCAGGAGCGGCTTGGAGACCGCTCTTCGCCTGCTCCAGCGCGAGAGTCCAGGCCTTCAGGCGAGCCGACGGACGCGCGGCCGCCAGCCGTTGCAGTCCTTCCGCCAGGTCACGACGACGTTCGCGGGCAAGTCGCTGCACCGAACGCCGCAGACGCTCCACGGCTTCGTCGAGCCGTTGCGCCCGATCCTCCAGTCGGCGGCGGGGATGACGTCGGGCGAGGCCCTTCGACGCGCGATCCAAGGCGTCGGACCGGAGCCCGATCGCATTCCAGGCCGCAGCGGCGAGCCGACCGGCGGCCTCTTGGACAAACACCCGGCTCCCGACGGCATCCTGGGTGATGATCTCCGCGGCGGCGCTGGGGGTCGCGGCACGCAGGTCCGCGGCGAAATCCGAGATGGTGAAGTCGATCTCGTGTCCGACCGCCGAGACCACCGGAACCTGCGAGGCGGCGATCGCGCGAGCCACGACCTCCTCGTTGAAGCACCAGAGGTCCTCGATGGAACCGCCGCCCCGCGTGACCAGGATCAGGTCCAGCGGCCCGCCTTGGGCGGCGAAGCGGTTGAGGCGCGCGATCGCGCCGGCGATCTCCTCCGCGGCTCCCTGGCCTTGGACCCGGACCGGTTCGAACACGATCTCGGGAAGGAACCGCCTCTGGAGAACATGGAGCACATCCCGGATGGCGGCACCGGTCGGGGAGGTCACCAGGCCGATGCGCATGGGAAAACGCGGCAACGGACGCTTCCGTGCCGGGTCGAACAGACCCTCCGCCGACAACCGGGCCTTGAGCCGTTCGAAGGCCGCCTGGAGCGCGCCGACACCCTGCAGTTCCACCCCGGAGACACGCAGTTGGTAGTTCCCACGGGGTTCGTAGACCGTGAGGTCACCCGAAAGGACCACCTGGGCGCCATCGCGGAGACTCTGGCGGTCCGGGCCGCCCTGCCCGCGGAAAAGCACGCAGGCCAGTTGGGCGCCGGCATCCTTCAGGACGAAGTAGGCGTGTCCGGAAGACTGCAGCCGGAAGTTCGAGACCTCGCCGGCGACGCGTCGGTTGGCGAAGCCGCCCTCGATGGACTTCTTCAGCTTCTGGGTGAGTTCGGTGACCGATTCCGGCTTCTGCGGTCCGCCACCCGGGGGGCCGAAGAGGTCGCCGTCGAACTCCCACTGGCTCTTGTTGCTGCGCGCCATGATTCTTGGATCGGGGCCCGGCCAATCAGCGGGAAGCCGCCGGATCGAGCAATTCCGAGACGCGCCGGATCGAGCGCGCCCGGCCGGTGGACTCGTCGATGTCGATGATCGCTCCCTGCAACCGGACCTGGCCGGAAGCGATCTCGAAGCGTTGGGGCATGTTGGTGAGGAACCGCTTCACGATCGGGGCCACCTCACGGCCCAGGATGGAATCGTGGGGCCCGGTGAACCCGGCGTCGCTGAGATAGGCCGTGCCACCCGGGAAGACCTGTTCATCCGCCGTCTGCACATGGGTATGGGTGCCGACCACCCCGGAGACCTTGCCGTCGAGGAACCGTCCCATGGCGATCTTCTCCGAGGTCGCCTCGCCATGGAAATCGAGGAACACCACCGAGGCTTGGGGCCGAAGCGACTCGACCATGGTTGCCGCCAGGGTGAAGGGGTTCTCGATCGCCGGCATGAAGGTGCGCGCCTGGAGGTTCATCACCGCCACGACCGGAAGGCCCGGCTTGGCGACGACCACGCTTCCGGATCCGGGCACTTCGGCCGGATAATTTCCGGGACGCAACAGACGTGGCTCCTTGGCCAACAGGGCGGCCGTCTCGCGCTGGTCCCACACGTGGTCGCCCGTGGTGATGACATCCACGCCGTAGCCGAAGAGCTCGGTGGCGATGGCACCGGTGATCCCATTGCCACCGGCGCTGTTCTCGCCATTGGCAACCACGAATCCGATTTCCTCCCGCGCCACCAAGGTCGGCAAAAGGACACGGACGGCCCGGCGGCCCGGTTCCCCCACGATGTCACCCAGAAACAACAGCTTCACCGCGCGAACCCTGCCTCTCCGCCGACCGACGGCAAAGGTCATTCCCGGTCCGAATCGCTCGCGCTGAAACTGTCAAAGACACGCCCACCCAGAAGGAATACTTGCAGATCCCCGGTAACCCGGTCCGTCTTATGCATAATCCTAAAAGGTGAGAATCCGGCGCCCACCGGTGAGACATATCATGTCAAACCCGTGGGCTTTCCGGACTTCAAGCCTTTGGAAGCCAAGTCTTTGTACCCGTATCTGCATCGAAGGAACCCCACCGTGAGCCAAACAACAGCGCCCCGAGCGAATCCGTTCCTACTCCCAATCCTCCTCGCAAGCCTGGCCGGCAGTGCCTTTTCGGAAGGCGTTCCCCAGGGCACCATCCCAGGGACCATCGTCTACAGTTCCGGCGATGCCGCCACGGGAGTGATCCGATTCGCAAACGGTAACGGCAATGCTGACATCCCGATTACCGTGGGTACTCGTCCCCGTTTGTCGCCGGACGGGAACCATCTGTTGTTCCGACGCGGCGCCGCCGGCGACGTGAACTACAGTTCGGTCTGGATTCGCAATCTTCAGACCGGGACCGAGACGAGGATCCACGAAAACGGCCAGCCCTTGGTGGGCATGGACTGGTTGAGGGACGGCTCAGGGTACGTCTACGACTGGTACTGCGGCATCTACCGTCGGAACCGGGACGGTACCGGAGAAGTCCGGCTCTTCGAGACTCATTGCTGGGACGACGCCCCCTCCGTGCATCCGGACGGCAGCCGCTTCGTCTTCCACAACCTTCAAACCGACGGCCTCCTGACTGCGGCGATCGACGGAAACGCCCGGGCCGCGCTGCCCGGGGCGTTGGTAAACGGCAGCGTCAACGGCTCGGACGTTTGGCCGGCTTGGTCCCCGGACGGAACCCGTCTGGTGGCCGCCAACGGAAACGCGCTCGTGCGCATCGATGGCGACGGGTCCGGTCGGACCAACCTGCTGTCCCAAACTGGCCGTTGGATTGCCGCCCCGGTCAACGGCATCGCCCTCGTTCCGGCCTGGTCGCCTGACGGCCACTGGGTCGTGGCCAGCCTGGTCGTGGACGGTGAGCCTGGCATCTACGCGGTGGCCTCCGACGGCTCCGGGGCGATCCGGAAGGTGGTCGACCCCGCCGGCCGCGCCCCGGCGGATTGGGTCGGATCCGTCGCCGCCTGGGTCGCCCCCCAAGCCGTGCAGGTCGCCGAACTGGGAATCTCCTCGGAAACGCCGGGCCAGGCGCCCGTTTCGCGCCCGTCCGTCTTGGGATTCCAAGTGCGCAACGAAGGCTCCCTCACCGCGACCAACACCTCGGTAACCATCCCGGTCCCGGCCGGGCTCGACATCGTCTCCGCCACGGTGACCTCCGGGACGGCCCAGGTCGTGGGACGGGAGGTGCGTGCGACCGTTTCGCGTCTCGCGGCGGGAGGATCCATCCGGCTTCAACTGACCGTTGTTCCGACCGTGCCGGGAATCTTCGAACTCGTTGGAACGGTGGCTCCCCTCGTTCCGGACGGCGCCTTCAACAACGCCACCACCGCACGTCTCTCCGCCGCCGAGGGCTTCTCCGGGTCCGTGGAACTGCCCGGCCAGGTCCGGGAGTATTCCTTCCGGGTCGCGGAAGGCGCGCCCCATCTCTACGTGTTCGACGCGCTGACCGACCGACAGGATCTCGCCTGGAGGCTCGTCTCCGACCGCTGCGGGAACAACCCCGAACAGAGCTTCGTCTACTCCGACGGCGACCGGATCTCCGACATCGGCTCCATCCTTGAGCTGACACCGGGGGAACACCGGATCCAGGTGCGGGCCAACGACGGCGGCACCGGGGTCTTCGCCTTCAACTTCCTGCGCCTTGCCGACGCGCCGTTGCTGACCGTCGGCGCGGTGGCCGCGGCGGATCTGGTCCCGGGCAATTCGACCCGGACCCACCAGTTCTCGGCCGCCGCAGGCGACCGCATGCGTGTCCGGCTCTCCCCCACCAACGCACCCGGCCTCCGATACCGTGTGGTGGATCCCTTCGGACGGGTCCTTGAAGGCGGATACGGAGAGGGCTCGCCCTTCGTCATCCATGCCACCGGCAACCACTTCCTCTTGGTCGAGGGCAACATCACCCGAGGGGCCTTCCCTGGAAGCTACGGAATCGAGGTCCGACGCGAGGGTTTCAGCCCGATCGTGACCGCCACCTCGGAACTCGCCCTGGGAACCGCCTTCCGGATCACCAATTCCGCCCCTTTCACCAACTCCTGGAGGTTCACCCTGCCCGCGGCCGCGCGGCTCTCCTTCACGCCCTTGGAACCCAATTCGAGGGTCCGCTGGCAATTGGTCGGCCCCAAGGGACCCTCGGATATCCGCCGTTTCGTCGACGACAACTGGTACCTCTTCGATTCCCCGGCAGGCGAGTATCAGCTGACGACCTGGAGCACGGACTCGGGCGAACAGGTCCACGCCGGCGTGCTCCGCGACCTCGCCTCGGCTCCGGTCGCTTCGCTGGACACCGAGATTTCCGTGACCAATGCCCCAGCCAACGACGACCGGTTCCTGCGGATTCCGCTGCTGGCGGGCCAATCGATCCACCTCGGCGCCCGGACGCAGTCGGGATTCGTCTACGGCGCAACCTGGGCCCTGTTCGATCCGAACCTGCAGTTCGCCCGGAACTCCAACTGCAACGAACTCCAAGGAGGCTTCAACGACCTGGGCGTCTTCACGGCTCCGTCCAGCGGCGAATACCTTCTCGGCCTGGGCTCCTACGTCTACGAAGGCGCGACGGAGGCCACCCGGGTGCTCCGGATCAGCGGCGTCACCAACCGGACACAGGCCATCGCACTGGGTGAACTCGTCACCGGCACGATCGAGACCTCCGGACAGGTCCGCACCCACCGCTTCGACGTCGACGTTCCTCGCCGCGTCTCGCTCGACCTCATGAGCACCGAGACCGCGAATTGGCGCCTCGTGGGGCCCTCCGGCGACATCGCTTCGTCCTCCTTCGTCTCCGATGGCTGGAGGATCTTCGACCTCGTCCCCGGCGAACACGCGCTCGTCGTGACCGGACGGAACTCGGACACGCCTCCCTACCGATTCCGTCTGCTCGACCTCGCCAGCGGCCCGGTGCTCGCGGTCGGCTCCACTTCGACCAACACCATCTCCCCGGCGAACGGCACCATCGTCCGCACCGTGAACCTGGCCGCCGGCCGCCGCCTGTTCCTCGAGGCGGTCTCCAACTCGGCTTTCCCTCGCTATGGTGTTCCCTACTGGACCCTCGTGGCCCCGGACGGCTCCCAGGTGTTCGACACCTCCTTCCGGGACTCCGGCGTTTTCGTCACCTCCCAGGCGGGTGCCTACCGGCTTCTCATCGGCGGCGGCGTCTACGAGGACCCAGCCACCTCGGGCGCGGTGGTCTTCCGCCTGAACGGGGTCGCCGACACCACCGCCTCCCTGGCCCTCGACACGCCCGTGGACGGCGCCGTCGGAGGACCGGGCGCGGTCAACCGCTACACGTTCAACGCGGCGGGGCCGCTCCGGATCTCCATCGATCCCCTGACGAACTCGCCCGCCCGCTTCACGCTCGAGGGACCTGCCGGGAACGTCGTGCAGGGCTCCTTCAACTCGGACTCCTGGTGGATCCAGGACCTGATCCCGGGAGCCTATACGCTCAGCGTGTTCGGCTCCGGCAATGCCACCCCTTCCTACCGCTTCCAGGTGGTCACCGCGTCTGCGGGACCGCTGTTGACGGTCGGCACCACGAACCAACTCTCCTTCGGCAGCGGCCGTGCGACCCGCTTTGCCCGTTACAACCTCATCGCAGGCCAGCGCCTGGTCGCCGACGTGGTGGACCGGACGGGATGGACCGGCTCGAGGCCCGCGTGGCGCCTGGTCGGGCCCAACGGCGTGGACGTCTTCGACCAGTCCGCGAACCTCTCCGCGCCCTGGGTCACGCCCGTGACCGGCACCTACACCCTGGCGGTCGGTGGGGCGCTCTGGGAGACGGGGGAACCGAGCAGCCTCACCTGGGCGGTCCGTGAGTCGCCGTCCACCGGCGTTCCGTTGGCCCTTGGTGCAACGGTCGAAGGACGGATCGACGTTCCCGGCCAGCAGGTCGTCTACGGCTTCCAGGTCGCAACGGCCGGGCTCCACCATTTCGACAGCCTCGCGAATTCGTCCCTGAACTGGCGCATTGACGGACCGGCGGGATACGTCGCCGGAACCACCTTCAGCAACGACCAGCCCTGGGCTTGGCGCCTCGTTCCGGGAGACTACACGGTGACCGTCTCCGGCTCGGGTGAGACCGTGGGCGGCTATGCTTTCCGCATCCTGGCCTTGGACTCGGCCCCGGCACTCGCCCTTGGCACGGAAACCAGCGTCGGCTTCCAGCCGCCGAACGGGGCGTTCGCCTACTCCATCGAACTCTCCGCCGGACAGACCCTCACCAACCGCTTCCTTGGCCTGAGCAACCTCGTCAGCCGGCCGGTCTGGGCCTGGATCGACCCATCGGGACGTCAACTCCTCCACGAGTCTCTCTCCGGAACCCGGACCTTCTCCACCCGCCTGCCCGGCCGGCACGCCTTGCTCCTCCTCGGCGGAATCGGCGAATCCGCCACGAACGCCAGCTTCCGGTTCCAGGTCGACAACGGCGGCGTCACACCCCTGCCCGCCTACGACGGCTCGCCACTCGCTTTCGACTCGATCGTGGAGGGCAGCCTGGCCGACTCGAACGAGACCAACGCCTTCACCTTCACGCTCTCGGCTCCCACCTTCATCGGCCTCGACGTCCTCACCAACACCACCGCGCGGTGGCAACTCCGGAACCGGGACGGAATCATCGTCAACAACGAGACCCTCACCTCAGCCGACTGGGACGCCCGGACCTACCGGTTCTTCATGGCTGAGCAGGGTGACTACCAGCTCGTGGTCCGCGGGCCGGGACCGTTCCGTTTCCGCCTGATGCGTGGTTCGGATGCGCCGCTGATCGCCCTCGACACCGACATCCGGATCACCAACTCGCCCGCGATCTCCGCCTCGATGCGGCGCTTCCGCGGAACCGCCGGCCAGACGGTCCGATACCTCGGCCAGACCGCCGAAGGTTGGTCCCAGCGGCCACTGTTCACGGTCTTCCGCCCTTCAGGCGGCTATTTCCAGACGACCTACGTCGACTCGACGCCCGGTGTCTGGACGCTGACGGAGTCCGGGGAGTACCTGATGCTCTTCGGCGGGCCTGAATCCGAGACCTCCGACGCGGCCTCCTTCGGTTTCCGACTGCACACCGTCCGCACGACCACCTCCGCCATCGCGTTCAACACCCCGGTCCACGCCACGATCCCGGGTCCCAACGGCACGGTCTCCTACACCTTCCGCCTGAACGAGACCCGGCGCCTGCTCTTGGACACGCTGACCAACGCGAGCGTCTACTACACCCTCCGTCGCCCGGACCAGATCGTCCGGAACAACGAATGGCTGCCCTACGCCGACATCGACTCCAACCCGGCGTCGGGTGCCGTCCCGATCGAGGTTCCGGCCGGCGACTACACGCTGTCCTTCGACACCGCCGGCAATGTCGCCGCACCGGACTTCGACTTCGTGCTCTGGGATGTCGACGCCGTCGCCCGCCCCATCACGCCGGGCACCCTGATCACCTCGACCAACACCCCGGCCAACGCCAGCGCGCTCTACCGTTTCGAGGCGGCCGCCGGGGATGCCTTCGTGGTCGACGGACGGAACGTCGACGGCTACGTCAATCCCACCTACGTCGACTGGTTCCAACCGCTGCGCAGCGGACAGGACCTCGGCACGGTGCAGCGGATGGGCAACCCGTTCACCGTAACCCACGCCGGGACCCAGTTCCTGCACGTCAGCGGTTCGTCGTGGATCGAAGCGGCGGCCGGCGTCCATCGGTTCGTGCTCTGGGACCTCCAGGACACGGAGTCCTTGCTGACCTTGGGCGAGGCCACCGAAGGCGCGATCGTCGCCCCGGGAACCCGCTCGGTCTTCCGGTTCCAGCTTCCCGCGGACGCCCTGCTTCTGGTCGACAACCTCAGGACGCCTTCCGACACCGTCTACCACTCCCTGTCCTCCGAGGGCTCCGACGTGTACACCGACCGGACGCTCCAGAACGTCGAGTGGAGCTTTGGCTACCAACTCATCCGTGCGGAGGCTGGGCTCCATCGGCTCGCGTTCCGCATGGGAGGCGCCGACACCAACAGCTTCCGTTTCCGCGTCATCGACGCCACGGGTGCGCCATCGATCGGCCTCGGATCGTCCGTCGAGGTCCGCTTCCCGGTCGCCCAAGGCACCGAGGTCCGCCGGTTCTCCGCCAACGCCGGTGACCGCTTCTTCTTCCGGTCGTTGTCCAGCGTCGGATTCACGGACCGGCCGTATGCGCGGATCTACGCCCAAGACGGCACCCTGGTCTGGGAAGCCTATCCGGACCGGGACCGAGACACGCAGACGCTGCCGAGGACCGGGAACTACTTCGTGGTCCTGAACTCCTTCGGGCATCAGGCTGGGGTCACGCCGGTGCTGCGGTTCCAGATGGTCCCGGTCACGCCGGTTACGCCGGAGCCGCTCTTCGAGACGTCGACCTCGCCCGATCTGCAGGTGACCGCCGTCACGCCTTCGCCGGCGACGACCACCTCGGGCGGCCAGGTGGAAGTCCGCTGGACCGTCCGAAACGCCGGCGACGCCGCGGCCACGAACGCCTTCAACGACCGCATCGTGATCCGGAACCCGGAAGGTGCGGCGCTCGTCAGCCGCGTCGCCGGGGACGCCAGGGCCCCGCTCGCTCCGGGCTCGCAGATCGAACGTACCGCCACCCTCCGTCTTCCCGAGGGCGTCGCGGCCACCGGCAACCTGGAGGTGACGGTGACCGCCGACGCCGCGGACTCGGTCGCCGAGGCGAATGCCTACGGCACGGGTGAGTCGAACAACAGCCGCACAGCCGCCTTGGTCTCGACCTTCGCCGACTATCCCGACCTGGTCGTGAGGAACCTTTCCGCAACCCCGTCCTCCGGATGGCTTCCGACCCAGTCGGTCACCTTGCGCTGGGCCGTGACCAACATCGGCCTCCGGTCGGCCTCGGGCCCCTGGACCGCACAGGTCGTGGTCAGCAACACGGCCCGGCGCCTGACGCTCCTCACCACCGAGGTCGCCTTCCCCACCGTGGACCTCGCCCCGGGCACCGGCACCAACCGCACCGTCACCTTCTCCCTGCCGGACACCGCCAACGTCTACGGCGCCCTCGAAGTGAGGGTGCTGGAGGACGCCGCGGGCCAGCTGGCCGAGTACAACCTCGACGACACGGCCGAGGCGAACAACGCCGCCGGACTCCAGATCGAGAGCGCGCCGGACCTCGCCGTGGTCTCCGTCCTCGGACCCGACTTCGCGGAACCCGGCGTGCCCTTCCAGGTGATCACGCTGCTGACCAACCGCGGCACCGTGGCCCTTTCCGGCACCTGGCAGAACGCCCTCTCGGTCAGCGTCGACGCCTCGCCCGGGGACGACACCCTGCTACAGACCGAATCGGTCACCGCCACGATCCCCGCCGGCGGCAGCCTCCGGAGGACCAATTCCGTCGCGGTGCCCGAACTCGGTGACGCCGGGACCCTCCGCCTGGTCGCTCGCGCCGACATCGGCAACGCCATCCCGGAATCCGACGAGGACAACAACACCGGCATCGCCGCCACGACCACCACGGTTCCCCTGCGGCTCGGCATCCGGCTGAACTCGCCGACCACCCGCGAGGACGCCGGGGTCGCCGTCGCAGGCACCGTCTCGCGCAACGGCCCCAGGACCGCCGCCCTGACCGTCCTCCTTTCCAACTCCGATCCCACGGAACTGACCGTCCCGAACTCCGTCGTGATTCCCGCGGGCCAGACGACCGCCGCCTTCGAGGTCACGTCCCGTCCAGACGAGGACTATGACGGTCCCGTCTCCGTCTCGCTCGGCGCCGACGCCGCCGGTTTCGAAGGCGACACGACCACCATCACCGTCCTCGACGACGACGTCGCGCGCCTGGTGTTCCAGGTGGCGGCGACCAACGTCGTGGAAGGCCGGACACTCGCGGCGACCGTGAGCCGCATCCCGGCCTCGGCCGCCCCGCTGACGGTCCAGCTCACCAGCGCCGACTCCTCGCAGCTCTCGGTGCCTGGCACCGTGACCATCCCCGCCGGCGAGTCCCTGCGGGCCTTCACCCTGAACGCCGTCGAGGACACCCTCGTCGAACGCACCAACAGCTACACCGTCACCGCGGCGGCGGCCGGGTTCGCCCCGGCTTCGGTGAGCGTCTCGGTCGAGGACAACGATCGCCCCGCCGTCTCGCTCTCGCTCACCTCCCGCACCGTCAGCGAAGGCGCGGGTCCCAACGCCACCACCGCCACCCTCACCCGTTCTCCGGTCACCTCGAGGGCGGTCACCGTGGCCATGGTCAGCGGTGATCCCAACGCAGTCCGCGTGCCCACTTCGGTCGTCATCCCGGCCAATGGCGCCTCCGTCAGCTTCCCGGTCGCCGCGGTCGACAACGCGATCGTGGACGGAAGCCGCGTGGTGACGCTTGGCGGCTCCGTGCTCGACTCGGTCACTGGCTCCGCGGTCGCGGAGATCGCGCCGGATGTCCTCACCGTGACCGACAACGACGGACCGACCTTGATCGTGTTCCTCGAGGACGAGGTCGTCCCCGAGGGCCGCAACCCCGCGACCCGCGGCTCCGTGCTCCGCAACACCTCCACCGAGTCCACGTTGACGGTGAACCTCGCGTCATCGGTCGTCGCCGAGGCGCGTGTCCCGGCGAGCGTCACGATTCCGGCCGGCACCAACCGCGTCGACTTCGAGGTGGCCTCCGTCAACGACGGCGTCTCCGACGGCAACCGCACGGTCACGATCACGGCCACGGCGCCCGGCTTCACCACCGGCACCACCCAGCTCGTGGTCAGCGACGCCGACCGACCTGACCTCGTCGTCAGCCGGATCCAGATCCCGGCCGAGTCGGTGACCGGCGGCCAGGTCGCCGTCGCCTTCCGCGTCGAGAACCGCGGCGTGGTGGCGTCCACCAACCCGATCGTCCAGCGGGCGTACCTGTCCTCCGACAACGTCCTCGGCAACGACACCCTGGCGGCGCAGATCACCCATGAAGGTGCGATTCCCGCCGGCGGGTTCATCGAACAGACGCTGAACCTCCGCCTGCCGGACCAGCCCGGAGCCTACTTCGTCATCCTCCAGGCCGACTCGACCGACCGGGTCGTCGAACTCCTGGAGAACAACAACACGAGGATCTCCGACACCGCGACCGTCTCCGGTCCTTCCTACAACGCCATGGTCTCCACCACCGCGGGAACGGTCCTTCCCGGCACGGTGATCCCGCTGTCCGGAAACGCGACCCGGGTGGCCGACGGCTCGCCGGCCCGCTCGGTGCCGGTCGTCATCCACCTGCGGGTCCGCGGGTTCAGCCGGACCATCCGCGCCACGACCGACGTCAACGGCCGGTTCGCCGGCGAGTTCCTTCCCCTGCCCAGCGAGGCCGGCCACTACGAGATAGCCGCCGCCTATCCGGGGCTGCCGATGCCCGCCGTCCAGGACGACTTCACCATCCTAGGCGTCGACTCCACCGGTTTCGGAACGGTGACCGTGGTCGAGGGGTCGAATGTGACCGCGACCTCGCAGCTGAGGAACCTGGCCGACCAGGCGCTCACCGGCGTCGGCGTCAGCGTCGTGACCAACCACCCCAGCGTGAACGTGACGGCCCGCCTCGGGACGAACCGGCTGGGGGCCAACGCCACCACGGAGATCGAGGTCCTGGTGACCGCCGTGAACACCACGGCGGCCCGTTCGACCGCCATCCTGCGCGTCACCACCACCGAGGGCGTGTCCCTGGACCTCGTCGTGCCGATCCAGCAGGAGCGCCTGACGCCGCGCCTCACGGTCAACCCGGGCCGGCTCGAGCAGCCGATGCTGCGCGGGCGCTCCACCACGGTGACCTTCGCCGTGCGCAACGACGGCGGGGCCGACACCGGCCCGTTGGACGTGCTGATCCCCGGCAACCCGTGGCTCAGCCTCGCCTCCCCCGGACGTCTCGACTCGCTTCCCCCGGGTTCCAACACCGTGGTCACCCTGCGTCTCAATCCGGCGGCCGACCTGCCCTTGGGCGACTACCCCGGCACCGTGGCCCTCAACAGCCGCCTCGCGGCCGTGGCCGTCCCGTTCGAGTTCCGCTGCACCAGCGACGGACGCGGTGAGCTGCATCTGGTCGCCGAGGACGAGTACACCTACTTCGCCGCCGGCGGACCGCGCCTCACCAACGCCCTCGTCGTCCTCCGCGAGGCCCTTGGCGGCGCCGGCGTGGCGACCAACCGCACCGACGCGGACGGTCAGGTGCTGTTCACCAACCTCGTCGAGGCCTACTACCTCGTCGACGTGACGGCCGACGCCCACACGGCCTTCCGCCAATCCGCCCTCGTGCCGGCGGGCGGCCGCACCAACATCACGGCGTTCCTGCCGCGCGAATCCGTCCGGTACAACTTCACCGTCACACCGACCACGGTCGAAGACCGCTACAGCATCGAGATCGAGAGCACCTTCGAGACTCAGATACCGATGCCGGTGGTGACCATAACCCCGGCCTCGCTCGACATCGCGCAGTTCCCCGGCGAGGAGTTCCAGGTCGAGTTCACCATCGAGAACCACGGCCTCATCAACGCCGAGAACCTCGTCTTCGACTTCCCCCAGGGTGAGTCCTTCACCGTCACGCCGCTGATCACCGACCTCGGCACCCTGGCCGCGCGGACCTCCATCCGGGTTCCCGCGATCATCCGACGTCTCCCCGCCGGGGTCGCCGGCGCCGGCGCCGGCGACTCCAAGGCCGCAGCGGCACGCTTCGGCCGTGCAAAGGGTTGGCAGGACGGCCGCTGCTCGGTGACCGCCCGGATGCTCTGGGAGTACCTCTGCGGCCCCAACGTGGTGAACCGGCAGACCTCCTCCTACGTTTTCGACTCCACCGGCTGCGACCTCGTGGACCTCTACTTCCAGGTGTACGAGCTGGTTCCCCTCGCTGGCGGAACGCTGACCACGGATGAATTCGCCGACTACCTGGACCAACTGCAGCCGGTGCTCGGCTTCGAGGCGCCTCCGGGCTACGAGTTCCGCTGCCGCACCAATCCCCCGCCGGCCAGCCTCACCGGCCCCAAGGCGGCCACCGGCATCTCCTCCAAGTCGCGTCGCACCGGGCTGCCGTTCTGGGAGACGCCCAAGGCCGGCAACGAAACCTGTGCCCGAGTCCGGCTTCGCATCGATCAGCGGGCGGTCCTCACCCGGGACGCCTTCAACGCGCGGCTCGAGATGGAGAACGACACGGATGAACCCATCGAGAACCTCTTCATCACCCTCGACGTCCGCGACGTGAACGGCGAGACCGTCACCACCCGTTTTGGGATCCGTGAGGCTGAACTCGCCGGGATCACCGGCGTCGGCGGCGCCGGCACCCTCGGCATCCGCGCGACGGGAACCGCCTCCTGGATCATCATCCCGACCCTCGACGCCGCGCCGACCAACGGCGAGGCCTTCTACCTCGTCGGGGGCACCATGACCTACCGCCAGGGCGGCCTCGACATCGCCGTCCCGCTCGCCCCGGCCCCGATCCGGGTGTTCCCGCAGCCTGAGCTGCAGATCCGCTACTTCCACGACCGTGACGTCTTCGCCGACGATCCGTTCACCGACGAGATCGAGCCGAGCGTCCCCTACAGCCTCGTCGCGCAGGTCAACAACGTCGGCTACGGCGACGCCCGCAACCTCGTGATCGAGGGCGGCGAGCCCCAGATCATCGACAACGAGAAGGGTCTCATCATCGAGTTCGTCACCCTCGGCGCGCAGGTCGAGGAGCGGCTGCTCGCGCCTTCGCTCCGTGTGGATCTGGGCGAGATCCCCGCCGGCTCCAACCGGGTCGGACGCTGGGTCTTCACTTCAAGCCTCCAAGGCAGCTTCACCAACTTCACGGCGAACTTCCGCCACCTCGACGCCCTCGGGGTCGAACGGCTCTCGCTCCTGCGGTCGGTGGAGATCCACGAGCTCTCCCACATCGTCCAGGACACCCGCCTCAATCCAGACGGGCGGGCGGACTTCCTCGCGAACGACGTACCGGACCCGGGTCTGGTTCCGGACACGCTGTACCTCAGCGACGGACGCGTGATGCCGGTCGTCGCCGGCTCGGTGACCTCCGTGGGCCCCGCCCCGGTCCCGGGCAACCTGAGCGTGACCGTCGCAGCCAGCATGCCCGCCGGTTGGGGCTACCTCCGCCTGCAGGATCCCGGCGCGCCGGAACACGTCCTCACCCGCGTGCTCCGCGAGGACGGCTCCGAGTTGGCCGTCGGCACCAACGCGTGGACCACCGACCGGTTCATCTTCGGCGGGGACATCCGTCCGGTCCGGACCAACCTCGTGCACCTGGTCGACTACGCGTCCACCGGTCGCTACACGCTGGTCTACGAGACCGTCGCCCCCGAAGCGGCCGACGTCGTTCCGCCGATCAGCACCATCGATCCTCTCCCGCCCCAGAGTCCCTCGACCTTCCAGGTCCGCTGGAGCTCCACCGACGAGGGCACCGGGACCGCGTTCTACGACCTGTACGTCTCCGACAACGGAGGTCCCTTCCGCCCTTGGCTGGAACGCACCTCCAGCATCGGCGGCGTCTTCCTCGGAGTAGCCGGCCACAGCTACGGCTTCTACGTCCAGGCGACCGACCAGGCGGGGAACGTCGAGTCCCGCCCCGCCACCGCCATGCAGTCCACCACGGTCAGCGTGGTGAACACCCCTCCGGCCCTGGACCTGGGCGGGGACGTCACCCTCGATGAGGGGGCGCTCTTCGCCAGGACCATCGTCGTCTCCGACGCCGATGCTGGCCAGGCGGTCAGCCTCGAACTGCTGCCGGGCGCGCCGTCCGGCCTGCTGTTCGACGCCGCCACCGGCTCGATGCGGTGGCAGACCACCGACGGTGACGGACCGGCGACCCGGGAGGTGCGGATCCGCGCCACCGACAACGGCAGCCCCGCGGCCTCCGTGACCCGGACCCTCGCCATCACCGTCCGCGAGGCGAACCAGCCTCCCCGCGTCACGGCGCTGCCGGACTTCCTGATCACCGAACGGTTCCCGCTGGAACTGGCCGTGGAGGCCACCGACGACGACCGTCCGGCCCAGACCCTGAGCTACTCGCTGCTCCAGGGCCCGACGGGCTCCACGTTGGATCCGGCGACGGGTCTGTTCGCCTGGCGTCCCCGCGGCGACCAGGGTCCCTCGACCAACCTCGTTCGGGTGCGTGTCGCCGACTCCGGCTCCCCGGCGGCCACCTCGGAGATCGCCTTCACGGTCTTCGTCCGCGACACCACCGCCGACCTCCTCGTGGCCGTGGGCTCGACCAACGTCCTCAACGGACAGTCTGCGTCGCTGCCCCTCGGCCTCAACGCCGACCCCGGCATCACCAACGTCAGCTTCCGCCTGCCGCTGCCTCCGGGTGCCCTCGCCTCGGTCTCCCTCGGCGGACTCGCGCCGGACGTCCTCTCGGCCACCCTGTCGGAACTCACGGCCGACGGCGTCACCGTGCGCCTCGAACTCGCGAGCGGCACCTCGCTCACCACCGACCGCCATGTGGCGGACTTCCGCTTCACCACGGTCCCGGGCGATGCCTCGGACCTGTTCGTCGTCAATCCGACGCAGATCACGGGAACCAAGGCCGCGGCCGAACCGGTGGCCTCCACCCTCTCCCGCGCGGGCACACTGATCCTCATCGGACGTGAGCCGGTCCTGCAGCTGAACGGCGCCGATTCCCTCACGGTCTACGGCCGTCCCGGAACCCGCTTCCAGGTCCAGACCGCGCCGGACATGAACGGACCATGGACCCCGGTGGGCCCGGTGCAGATCCCCGTCGACGGACGTTGGTCCACCTCGACCATCGACATCCTGGATCCGGCTCAGCTGCTGCGAGCCATCGGCCTCTGAGGGCACGCCCAGGGCGTAGGACGATCTGGGCAAAACAAGACGGCGGCGGGGATCACGGATCTCCGCCGCCGTTTTCCATTTCGGCCCGAACCAGACCGCGGCCCGGGACCCGGATCAGCCTCCGAGGAGCTGACGGAGGCCCGCCTCGTCGAGCACCGCGACCCCCAGCTCCTTGGCCTTGTCCAGCTTCGAGCCCGCGGCCTCACCGGCGACGACGTAGTCCGTGTTCCGGCTGACCGAACCGGCGACCTTTCCGCCGGCCGCACGGATCATCGCCCCGGCCTCGTCGCGGGAGAGAGACGGCAGCGTACCCGTGAGGACGAAGGTCTTGCCGGCCACTGCGGCCGAGGCCGAGGCCGACGGCGGATCGACCTTGGGCGACGCCGGGCGGATGCCCAACGATTCGAGCCGGGAAAGGATCTTCCGTCCCGCCTCCGAATCCACGAATGCGACCAACGCCGATGCCGCGCCGTACTCGATCCGAGGCAGGTATTCGGGCACCGCCGTGCTGCCCTTCTCGCGCAATTGGGCCCACTTGGCGTTGGGCTCGGCAGCGCCCAGTTCCACCAGCCGCTGCCCTTGGGCTTCGATGCGTCGCTTCAGGTCTTCGGCCGCCACCCTGCGATCCTCCCGTTCGGTCGCGTCCAGTGCGGCCGCCGCCTGTCCCGAGTGGGACGGCAACGCCTCCAATCCGTCGTAGAGCGCACCGAGTCGGGCGATGCCGCGCAGGATCTCCGACTCCACCACGGCCGCAAGGTCCCCGTGCAGCAGCGCGATCTCGTGGGACATGGTCTCGCCGACCGACGGGATCGCCAGGGCGTGCAGCCAACGGTTCAACGGCTGGCTCCGCGCCCGTTCGACGGCGGCCAGTACCTTCGCCGCGTTCTTCGCACCGAACGTCCGCGGATCCTCGTCTGTACCCAGGTTCAGGGTCGCGAGGGATTCGGCGGTGAGTCCGAACAGGTCCAGGGGTTCCTGCACCAGACCGCGTTCGACCAGCTTCTCGGCGACGATCCCGCCGAGGGACTCGATGTCCAACGCCTTGCGCATGGCGAAGTGTTCCAGCCGACGGGTCCTCTGCGCAGGACAACCTCCGACGTTGACACACCGCCACGCCACCTCCTCGACCTCGCCCGAAGCCACCTTCTCCTTGGCGATCGCACCGCCGCAGGCGGGACACCTTCCGCCGACATGCCGGAGCAGGTCGAACTCCACCGCGCCGTCTGGACGCCGGGTCCGGATGACCTCCACCACCTCCGGAATCACCATGCCCGCCTTGCGGACGACCACCGAGTCGCCGATGCGGATGTCCTTCCTGCGGATCTCGTCCTCGTTGTGCAGCGTGGCGCGCGACACGGTGGAACCCTGGACGAACACCGGTTCCAGCTCCGCGACCGGCGTGAGCACGCCGGTCCGGCCCACCTGGATGGTGATCGCCTTCAACACCGTCTCGGCGGGTGTGATCCACGGCACCGGCTTGTGCACGATCGCATGGCCGGGCGCGCGGCGCTTCTCCGGGATGCGCGCACAGTCGTCGAACCGGTCCACCTTGATCACCACGCCATCGATCTCATAGGGCAGACGGCTGCGCAGGTCCCGGCCCTCGTCGTAACCCGCGACCACCTCGTCCCGGTACACCTGCAGCAGCGCCTCCATGTCGGGACGGGCCCACCAGATCCCCTGGGTCGGCAGGCCCCATTGGGCCAGGCGCCGCAACAGCTCCGAATGGCTCTCGAACCGGATGCCCTCGCAGGCGCCGACGGCATAGAAGACCGCTCGGATCGGCCGTTTCGCCACCTCCCGCGGATCCAGCTGCTTCAGCGCCCCCGCGGTGGCGTTCCGGGCGTTGGGAAAGGCCTTCTCGCCCGCCGCCGCCATGGCCGCGTTCATCGCGGCGAAGTCCTTCTGGCCGATGTAGGCCTCCCCGCGGATCTCCACGAGCGCCGGAGGATCCGGCAGATCCAACTCCAGCGGGATCGACCGGATGGTGCGGAGGTTGGCGGTGATGTCATCCCCGGCCCGGCCGTCGCCGCGGGTCACGCCGAGCACCAGCTTCCCGCGCCGGTAGTGGAGTCCGATCGAGACCCCGTCCACCTTGGGCTCCATCACCAGCGGCACCGGCACGGCGAAGAGATCCTCCGACACGCCGCCGTGGAGGGTTCGCCGGATCTCCCGATACCAGGAGACGAGCGCACCCAGGGTGTTCTCGTCCTGAAGGCGGTTGCGCCGTTCGCGGTCGGGTTCCGCGTCGGGCGGCGGGACCTCGGACGCCTCGACCTTCTCCAGCGAAAGCATCGGACGCAGGTGTTCCACCCGACGGAAACCGCCGGTCGGTGCGCCACCGACACGTTGGGACGGGGAATCCGGCGAGACCAGTTCCGGATGTTCCGACTCCAACTGCAGGAGCTCCCGGTACACACGGTCGTACTCGAGGTCGCTCGCCAACGGGGCTGCGAGGACGTAGTAGGCGTGGTCCCACTCCCGGATTCGGGCGACCAGCGCATCATGTCGGCTCTTCACGTCGTCGGACACGTGGCCCAGAGTGCGGGGCACCGGTGGAAGGTTGAAGCCGAATGCGAGGTCCGGCCCACAATGGGATTGCCCCCATTCGGAGCTCGGCGATCGTCAAGGGGCATCCCGATGACCACGGCAAACCATCCCCAACCGGACACGGTGGCCGAACTGACCCTGCTGCTGTCCGAAGCCAAATCGGCCGGTGCCAGCGATGTGCATCTCCAGTCGATCCCCGAAGGGGTTGAAATCGGCTTCCGCCTCGATGGGATCCTCCAGCGGATACGACGACTCCACGGGGAATCCTCCCAGCGGCTTCTTGGACGGATCAAGTACCTGGCACGCCTGAAGACCTACGTCGACGCCTTGCCCCAGGAGGGCCGGATTTCCCGCCCGGATTCGGGCGTCGACACCGAGATCCGCGTCGCCACCTATCCGACGGTCACGGGCGAGAAGGTCGTGTTGAGGCTCTTCCGGGACCGGATCGCGCCCGTCCTGGAGGAGTTGGACCTGCAGCCACCGATGCTCGAAACGCTTAAGGGAAGCCTGGGCAAGCCCAGCGGACTGATCCTCTTCACGGGACCCGCCGGCTCCGGAAAGACGACGACCACCTACGCCGCAATGCGGCATCTCCTGGGCCTCGGCGACAGACACATCATCAGCATCGAGGATCCCGTGGAATGCATCCTCGAGGGCGTGATGCAGACGGAGATCAGCGAGGTCCGTGGCCTGACCTTTGCGGTCGCCTTGCGCCATCTCCTGCGGCAGGATCCCCAAGTGCTCGCGTTGGGGGAAATCCGGGACGAGGAGACGGCGGCCATGGCGGTACGGGCAGGCCTCACCGGACACCTGATCATCTCCACGCTGCACGCCGGTTCGACCCCGGGCGTGGTGGAACGGCTTCTCGATCTCTGCCCGGATCCACATGCGGTGGCTTCGTCGCTCCTGCTCGTCTCGAATCAGCGGCTGCTTCGGAGGCTTTGTCCCGCCTGCAAGGGTGACGGATGCGATGCCTGCAGCCGCACCGGCTATCGTGGTCGGATTCCGATCGTCGAATGGCTCGGTTTCGGCGATGCCCAGCGGACGGCGGTCCGGAGCGGCGACATCGGCGCCCTGAAACCGACCTGCACACTCCTTGCATCCGCGGAATCCCGGATCGCTCAAGGAATGACCGACCGCCGCGAACTGCAACGTGTCCTGGGACCATGAATCTCGACGAAGTCGCGTTCCTGAACCGCCAGCTGGCCTCGATGCTCAAACAGGGACTGCCCCTCGAGGGCGCCCTTCGAGAGCTTGCCGGCGAGGTCGCTGCGGGCGCCTTCCGAAGCGAACTGGAATGTCTGGCCCGGGAACTCGAGTCCGGCGAAGGACTGGAGGCCGCCCTTGCCCGCCGCACGCTACCCGAGGCCTACCGGACCCTGATCGTGGCCGGAGCCCGCTCAGGCAACCTCCCAGGCGTCCTGATTCTCGCCGCCGACCATTTCGAACGTTCCCACTCCCTTCAGATGCGACTCCGGAGCGCGGTGTTCTACCCGGCAGTCGTGCTGGTCCTGATGCTGATCTGCGCCGTCTCCCTGCTGGCGCTCAAGGAGCAGACCGCGTCCGCAATGGCGGACCTGATCGGGGCCTCGCACCGGTTCGAGTTTGGCGCCATCCATCTGGTGCTCGGGTTCTACTTCTGCGTCCCGCTGCTCTACCTGGCCGCGGTTTCAGCACCGCCCCTGCGACGGCTGGCCATCTGGTGGGTCCCAGGCTTCCGGGACGCTTCGATCAGCTCCCTTTCCTACACGGTGGAACTGCTGCTTCGCGGCGGCGTTCCGCTCCCGGAGGCATTGGATCTGGTCGGTACGCTGGTCGGGAACACCCCGGCTTCTGAGACCGTGGCGCTTTGGCGGCGCCGGGTCGCCGAGGGCGTCCAGTCCCCGAAGGACCTCTTTTCCGGCAGCGACGGCAGCCCGTTTCCGGCGTTGTTCCCCTGGTTGGTGACGTGCGGTGGACAGGACCTCGCGGCGGGATTCTCGCTGGCGGCCCGTTTCTTCCGCGAAAGGGCGGATCACCGCCTCGAATTGATCGTGAATGCCATCACCCCGGTCCTCCTCGTGATCCTCGCCCTCATGTCGCTCAGCGTGTTCTCCCCGATCTTCAATTCGGTGCTCCGCATCAGCGGGTCACTCGGGTCGGACTGAGCCGAGACTCCTTCCACTTCCGCATGTTGATTTCATGGTTGATCCTGCTCGGAACCGCGACCACCGCAGCGGCGTGGCTGGGCTGGAACGCGGTCCGGGAATGGCGGCGTGCGGAGCTGGCCTCCGAGATGTTGGAGATCCTTGAGATCGGTCACCGGCAGGGTTGGACCCCGGAGGCGACACTGGTTTCAGCATGTGGCTCGCGAGACACCAGACTGCCGGTCCGGCTGCACCTCCTCGGGGCGCTGCTCGAAGAGGGGATGCCGCTTGGGACCGCCATGGATGCCGTGCCGGAATTCCTTCCTGCCGCCGTCAGAAGCCAGCTGAAGCTGGGACTCGAAACCGGGGAGTTCCCGGCCATGCTCCAGATAGCGACGGCGTCGCTGGGCAAGCGGGACCACCGCCGGCGTCTCGCTCCGCTCACCGGATTGCTGCTCTACGGGATCGTCCCGTTGTTCGGATCCGCATTCTTCCTCTTCCTCGGCCTCGTGTTCCGTTCGCGACTCTGGTTCTGGCTGGAACTCTTGCCACCGCCCCTTCCGTCCGGCGACCTCGGCTCATCCACGACGCCTCAGCCGGTACCAGGAGGCGGGACGATGAACACATCGATTTGGCTCGCCGGGATCCTTTTCTGCCTCGCATTGATGCTGCACCTCTGGATGTTCTCCCGATCAGTGGGACCCTGGTTGACCCGGAAGCTTCCCGTGCTGGACCACCTCTGGCTCCTGGTTCCGTGGCGACGCCTCCGATTCCAGCGCGACTTCGCCGCCACCTTGGGCGCCATGTTGGACGCTGGCATGAAGGAGTCCCGCGCGGTGGTTGAGGCCGGGAAGGCAACCGGCAACAGCGTGATCCTGAACCGGGCACGTCGCTCCGCGGACCGGCTCGCCAACGGAGAGCGCCTCGACGAGGTGCTGTCGGCGCTCTTCCACTCCGGGGAACTGAAGTGGCGTCTGGAAGCGGGAATGCGCGGTGTCGAAGGATTCCGGACCTCGCTCTCCGGGTGGCTCGAATCGCTGGAGGAGTCGGCCATCCGCAAGGAGGTGCTCTTTGCGCAGGCATTCACCACCGCCTTGCTGCTCTTGAACGGCCTCGCCGTGGGTGCGGCAGCGGTCGGAATGTTCCGGTTCTTCGTCGCCGTCCTCGACGGAATCCAGCCATGAATCCGAGTCTCCGGCAGGAACCCAGTCGTCGAACATCGGGAGCCGTCCACCTGGAGGCGATCCTTGCGTTGGCTCTCACGGCCGCCGTGCTGCTGCCCATCTCCGGCATCGTGGTCTCCCAGCGCCGGATCGCATCGGACCTCACGCGTCACCTCACGATGATCGAGCTGGTGGACGGGGAAATGGAACTGATCGCCGCGGGAGACTGGGTCCGTTACCCCGAGGGAACCCATTCCGTTCCGCTTCCTTCACCGGAGGGATTCGTCCCGCCGGTCGGGGAATTGACCTTGGTGAGGCAGGGACGGGAGTTCCGCCTCGCTTGGCGACCGACAAACCGTTGGATTGGAGGCGGGATCGAACGCCGATGGACCGCCCCAGGGCTGAAGCCATGAAGCCTGCCAGTCCACAGCTCCGGCACAGCCCGGCTCGCGCCTCGGGAGCCACACTGGTCGAGATGCTGGTCTTCTTCTCCCTGTTGCTGGTCTTGATGGCGATCGGGTTCGCCGCCTACGACCGGGTGTGGTTCGAATCCAGACAGCTCGAGCGACGAGCCGATGCGGTGCGGGGTTTGACCCAATTCGGCGAACGTTGGCGGGAGGACATCCGGTCGGCCAGCGGTCCTCCCGCGATCCATGTGGATGGACGCGGCATGGACATCCCAATGGGTGCCCTCGTGGTCACCTGGAGAATCGACGGGAAACCCGCGTTCCTTTCCAGGACCGCTGAGGGCGAACGGTTCCAGTTGGCACCGTGGCCGCTCTCAGGTGGTAGCTTCTCCCGGATCCCGCGTCCCAACTGTACGGGCTGGGCGACGGATATCCGTCTTTTGGCGTCGCGCAGCGCTCCACGCCCGCCCGTCCTGCGGTTCATCGCGGCGTCATCCGGGACTTCAAACCCATGAGGATCCACCGGCTCCAAGCCACCCAACGAGGCACCGGGTACGCCATGGTGTTGTTCCTGATGCTCCTGGGTGCCGTATCGGTGCTCATCGCCGGCAATTGGACCAGCATCCGGATGCTGCACCGGGATAAGCGGTTGCTGGAGGAGGTACAAACCCGTCGATGGTCGAACTCGGTCCCGTCGATCCACGTGTCCACCAACGCCACCCGTCTCGTCCCGCCACCGTGAACCGGGCAAGGCTGATCCGCGACTCCATCGCTGCACCCCGCATGGCTTTGCTGGGATGGATTCCCATCTTCGGCTTGCCGTTCTGGCTCCTTGCCTTGCAATTCGTTTCGAACTCGGGCCGCCAACCCAAAGGCCATTGGAATCCGGCCCGGGCTCGATGCATCTGGGCTTCCGTACTGCTCTTCCCCGGGCTCTTCATCCAACTTGCCTCCGGTCTGGCGCTGGGCTCGCAACTGATCCGCGACAGATACGGCCACGTGCCCGGTTTCGTGTTCGAACTTCTCGATGGGCTTCTTTCCTGACGCGACCATTCCCCCGGTCCTCCTTGCCGACCTCGGCTTTCACGCCACGATCCCGACATTCCGAAGCAGCATTGGCTCGTGAAACAGGAACCCGAGGCGTACCCGTGGTCCCAATTGGTCGCCGACGGCAAGACCGCCTGGACCGGGGTCCGGAACTTCCAGGCACGCCTGAGCCTCCGGGCCATGAAGAAGGGAGATCCGGTCCTCTATTACCACAGCGTCACCGACAAACAGGTGGTCGGCATCGCCGAGGTGGTGGCCGAGGCCTATCCGGATCCGACCGCGACCGAAGGCGACTGGTCCGCCGTGGACATCGCCCCGAAGAAGTCCCTCGCACGACCGGTGGAGCTGGCGACGCTCAAGGCGGATCCGATCACCGCCGAGATGCCGCTCATCCGGCAGTCCCGTCTCAGCGTCATGCCGCTCGACAAGGCCGTCTTCGACCGGATCCTGGAGCTTTCGCGGAAGGCCTGATTCCCCGTCGGCCTGTCACGGTGCGACCAACCCGTCCGCGAGTTGGACCACCCGGTCGGCCAAGCCCGCCAACTGGGAATCGTGGGTGGCCACCACCAGGGTCATGCCGCGTTCCCTGCGGATCTCAAGCAGCAGCCCTACGATTTCGTCTCCGTTCCGGGAGTCGAGGTTCCCGGTCGGTTCGTCGGCCAGGATGATGGACGGGCGATTCACCAAGGCGCGGGCAATGGCCACCCGTTGCTGTTCACCGCCCGACAACTCCCCGGGGCGATGGTCCAGGCGATCGCCGAGTCCGACCCGACGGAGCAACGCCATGGCCGAATCGCGGGCCTCGGGAACGGGACGACGCGCCATGCGCGCCGGCAACATCACGTTCTCCAGCGCGTCCAGTTCCGGCAGAAGATGAAAGGCCTGGAAGATGAGCCCGACATCCTCGTTTCGGAACCGGGTGAGCCGGTTCGTGTCGAGAGCGGTGAGGTCCAGGCCCTTCGCCTCGATCCGGCCGGAATCGGGTCGGTCCAATCCGCCCAGCAGATGGAGCAGCGTGCTCTTCCCGGCACCCGAGGCACCCCGCAACGCCACGAAGGCGCCTGTGGGGACTTCCAGGTCGACCCCGCGCAGGACCTCCAGGCGGCGGCGGCCCAACTGGTAGCTCTTGCGGACGCCGTGGGCCTTCAGGATGGGCGAGGTGTCATTCATTGCGGAGCGCCTGCACCGGTTGAAGCCACGCGGCGCGGAGGGCGGGCAGCACGCCGGCCAGGAGGCAGATCACCAGCGATCCGCCGCAGATCACGACCACGTCCGAGGTGACGATGCGGGCGGGCAGCTCCTGGAACTGGTAAAGCTGCGCCGGGAACAGATCGAGACCGAAGGTGCTGTTCATGAAGTGGAGGAACTCGTTTCGAAACCGGATTCCGGTCCAACCCAGGAGGTAGCCGCAGACCACCCCCACGACGCCGACCGCGAGGCTCTGGGTGAGGAAGATCGCCGCGACCTGCAGGGGCGTGGCACCCAGCGCCTTCAACATCCCGATCTCCCGGGTCTTCTGGACCACGAAGGTGATCAGGGCGCTCATGATGCCGAAGGCCGCCACGATCACGATGAAGAAGAGCAGGTAGAACATCATGTTCTTCTCCACCACCAACGCCCCGAGCAATTGGGAATTGTCGGTCATCCACGAGCTGACCGAATACCCCCCGTCGAGCCCGGACCAAAGTTCCCGCTCCACCCGTGAGGTGGTCGGCATGTCCGGGTTGTGGAGCATGACCGTGATCCCTGTGACATCCTCACCGATGCCGTGGAGGTCCTGTGCGTCCTCGAGCCCGGTCAGGATCACCGAGGTGTTCAGGTCGTAGAGTCCGGCGTCGAAGATGCCCGACACCTCGAAGTTCTGCGCCAATGAGGCTTCGCGCCGGCCCGCCTCCCAGGCCTCCCTCATCCGCTTCAAGGCCGGGAGCGAATAGACGGAAAGGCGGTCGCCGACATGCACCTTGAGTGCCGCCGCCAAGGAGGTGCCGAGCAAGAGCTTGTTGGGACCGAGGTCGAACCGTCCGGAAACGATGTTCGACGCCACATCCGACACCCGGGGCTCCAGCGCGGGATCCACCCCGCGGACCACCGGGGCGAACGGCCTGGGATTGCCCTCCTTGGGCTGGGTCTCCATGAGGACCTGGGTGTTCACGTAGGGAGCAACGGCCCGTACCGCCGGATTCGTGGACACCACCGCAGCCAGGTTTCTCCAGCCGGAAAGCGGCCGCTCCGGCGACTCGACACGGACATGGGCGCTGAATCCCACGATCCGTTCGCGAAGCTGCTCTCCGAATCCGGTCATGACCGCGATGACGATCATCAACACGGCCACCCCGAGGGTCACACCGAGGACGCAGATCAGGGTGATGATGGAAACGAACGTCCGCTTGGGCCGCAGGTAGCGGAGGGCGAGGGCGATCTCGAACGGAAGCGGCGACATGACGTGGGCGACCAATGTGGTGACCCGCCCACTGGGACACAAGTCCCAGGGCGGATCCCCGAGCGCGCACACACTCGAGCCGTACAGCGGCTTCCCAATCGTCCCACGGCCACCTAGTCTCCACCCTTCCGATGTCCACGAAGAGTCCTGTCGTCCTTCCCGGAGCCACCTTGGGAGTGCTGGGAAGCGGCCAATTGGGTCGCATGTTCACCATCGCCGCGCGACGGCTGGGATATCGTGTCCACATCTTCTCGCCGGACACCGACACTCCCGCCGGCCAGGTCGGCGACCTCGAGTTCACCGCGTCGTACGAGGATCTGGACAAGGTCCGAGAATTCGCCCGAGGGGTCGATGTGGTGACCTTCGAATTCGAGAACGTGCCCAGCGCCACAAGCCGGACCTGCGCGGAAATCGTGCCCGTGCGGCCGGATGGCGAGGTCCTCCACGTGACCCAGCACCGTCTTCGCGAGAAGACCTTCCTCCAGACCCATGGCTTTCCAGTCACCCCGTTCCGGGCGATCCGATCGGAAGACGACCTTCGTCAGGCCGTTCTCGACCTGGGCCTTCCGGCGGTCCTGAAGACCGCCAGTTTCGGCTACGACGGCAAGGGCCAGCGGAAGATCCGGTCCGAGTCCGAGATCCCGGAAGCCTTCGCGGGACTGCGGGGCGCCGAAGGAATCTTCGAGGCGTACGTCGACTTCGAGAAGGAGGTCAGTGTGGTGGCGGCGCGGACATTGGACGGTGGATTCGAGGCGTTTCCGGTCTTCGAAAACCGGCATGAGAACCACATCCTGGATCTGACCTTCGCTCCCGCAGCGATCCCGCCGGAACTCGCCCGGGAGGCGATCCAGTTGGCTCAAGGCATCCTGGAGGCATTGAAGGTGGTCGGCCTGCTGACCGTGGAACTGTTTGTGACCCGCTCAGGCCGCTTGCTGGTCAACGAGCTGGCGCCGAGGACCCACAATTCAGGGCATCTGACCCTGGACGCAGCCACCACCTGCCAGTTCGAGCAACAGGTACGGGCCGTCTGCGGATTGCCCTTGGGTTCGCCTCGTCTGAGAAGCCCCGCCGCGATGGCCAATCTGCTGGGAGACCGTTGGACCTCAAGGACTCCGGACTGGGCGTCCGCGTTGCAGGATCCCGACGTGAAACTCCACCTCTACGGCAAGGCCGAGGCGCGCCCGGGGCGCAAGATGGGGCACTTGACCGCTGGCGGCACCACCGTGGAAGAAGCTTCCCGCCGCGTGCTCGAAGCGCGAGCCAGACTGACCAGCTCGAGACTGCCGAACCCACCGAGCTTCTAGGCGACCTGGAAGAACGGGGGATCCGACAGATCAACCCGGGCGTCTCGGAGCGGTTGAAGGGCTTCTCCCTTTTCGGGCGTTCGGCGGGGAAGGACGGACTCGCCCCTCAGGCGACAGAGTGCACAGTCGTACGCCCGATTTCGCAGGCGCGAACAAACTTGGCCACCGCTTCGGTACGGCTGTTGACGTGGAGCTTGCCGTAGGCGCGACGCACATGGGTCCGAACCGTTTCGATGCTCACGCCCATCTGGGTTGCGAGGTCCCGATAGCGGAGTCCCCGGGAAAGCCCTTCGATCAATTCCTTCTCCCGCGTTGAAAGCTCGGGAGTCGGCATCGGCTTGGCTACCCATGGCGGACCAACGAAGACCTGCATCAACTGCCGGGTCAATTGAGGAGAGACCGGCATTCCGCCGCGGGCGACGGCCAGAACCGCGTCCTGGAGAAAGGTTCGCGAGTCGGAACTGAGGACGAACCCTGCGACACCTTGCTGCAGCAGTTCCGCCACCTCACCGATGGGTGCGGCATCGGCGTAAACCAGGCAACGCGCGACAGGAATCGCCACCCGGACCCGAGCCAACCAACGCCGCATCTGCAGCGCATCCGGCGCACGCTCAATCACCACGACCTGCGGCGACCAAAGTGAATCCCCATCCAGAAGCACTTGGATGGACTGGTAGGTCTTCACGCGTTCGATTTCAGAAAGCCCCCCAAGATGCCAGCGGAGCCCCTCCCGAACAGTCACGTCGCCCTGAACCACGGCTACCCGAAGTAGCTTCGGCGGTCCGGCAACACTCAAGCGATCAGGCACTGTGTTCATGGTCTGGATTCGAAGTGCTTCGGAACGAACAAGGTCGTCCTAGGCGCCAGACGATGATTCATGGGCCCGTCCATGCTGGATGGGCAGCCGGAGCCCATCCTTGGATTTACATCGTTTACAATTTCAGGTGTCGGAATCGATGAAGCGGAGGACGCGGCTTCTTGGAAGGACACGGAGCTGCAACCGGTGAGTTTTACCGGGGCGGATGGGAAAGTTCGGTTCGAACCTTTCGATGTGGTGGTTCGCTGGAAGTCGGCTGCGGCCCACCTGGATCGACCAAGTCCCCGGAACCAACCCGGTGAAGCGCGCCACGCCCTTGGCATCGGTCAAAGTTCTCCGAACTGCCTTGTCCATCCGGATTTCCACGACTTCCCCGACATGCGGACCCGCCGGGCGATAGCGTTCGCCAACCCCCTTCGCCGGTGAACCGGTGACAGAGGTGGAGTCCTCGAAGATCGTGATCGTCGCCTCGATGGCGGCAGCGGCGGTGACTCCAACCTCCACCCGGCTGATTCCATCCGCCCGGGCTTGGATCACGATCGGTGAAGTCGCAGCCACCACCCTTCCGAAACCAATGGAGCGCGTCTCCAACTCCAACACGTACGTGCCCGGACGCAGGTTTGGGAACTCGAAGGAACCATCGGCCGATGACAGGGTCTTCCATTCGCGGTTGAGGGTGACCAGCGCCTTGGAGACACCCACCTTCAGCCCGTCATCCAAGTCCACGATCCGGCCATCAACTCTGGACAACCCCTTCCTGTGCCCAACAGGAAGCCCGAACGGTACGGAATACTGCAGAAACACGCCGGTTTCGCTGTCGCCCAGATCGGTCAACACTGTCTGGCCCCGGGCGGAAACCTCATGACCATTGGCACGGATGCGGCGGGCTTGGACGGCACCGAACCATCGACGTTCCCCGGTGCTGGGCACCTGTTCCAGTCCCCCACTGAGATTCAGCCGATCGCGGTCGCTGATCTGCCACTCGCCGTTGAATCCGGTCGAGATCACCGGCGCCAGATCCAAGGCCAGCACCGGATCACCATAGCGGGTTTGGATTCCGACGCTGTGGCGCACCGTCGGACGGTACTCTAGGCGCCCACCGACACGTCCGACCGGTGTCTTCTCGTTCTGACCGTTGGCCACCGCCAAGGCGACTTCCCAGTCCATGCCCCAGTTCCAACGACGTCCTGTGCGGCCGATGCTGACAAACGCCCCATCTTCCGCGACCGATTCTGTTCCCTCGTTCCGCCGCAACTCCCTCGACCGGTCCCGCAGTCCGGCAGTCATCCGAGGGCCGTGGTCGCTGATTCGCTGGACTTGAACGGCGACGGACTTCGACTGGAACTCCCCGGTGCGTTCCTCCCCCAACCTCTCGGCGCGTCGTCCGTGCAACCCGACCACATTCTGGCTGGCCACGAGTTCAACGCGGCTTTTTTCGCTGATGGGGCGGGCTATCGAGGCACCTAGGGAGTCGTTGTCCCTACCCGGACCCAGGAACCCGGAACCCACCCTCCTTGTCTGCGCTTGGAACTCGACGCGTCCCGGAAGCCGTGCTTCCGCTTCGATCCTCAATGCTTGTGGAGCACCCGGCTGGCTGGACTCGGTCTGGCTCCGGGCGGACTCCACCTCCAGGCGAAGTCGGTTGGTCCAAACCATCCGGCTCTGCAGGCTGAACAGGTCCCCCAATGGCCTGGCCATCAATCCGTACGCCGATTCAGGCTCCGCCATCCGTTGCTGCAGGAAGGCCGTGCGAACCGACCACCAGGACGCCACATCCTGTTCCAGGAATCCTCCGGATCGCTGCTGTTCGTAGGGCGGGAACACGGAGGTGGCCCAAAGGATACCAGCGCGTGTTGGATTTCCCTTGGTCTCAAGCCTCACGCCCCGGTCCCTGCCATGGGCCTGCATCAACGGCGTCAATGGCCGGATCCCATCTCCGACGGTCCAATCCATCTCCGGACCGGAATAAGAGATCGTGTACTCGTCTGGGTCGAAAATCAGAGGCGTCTCACCGGACAGAGTCGATCGAATCCGATAGGAAACCCACTCCTTCCGATTCCCCGCCGTCGATCCAACGCCCGAGATCTCGGCCGTCTGCGCAAGGTTTCCGTTCGCGTCGCCGACGATCCCGAATCGGAAATAGGAGGGGATTCGAACCCACGGATCCTCGGCATGGGACTGGCCCGGGATCACTTCGATCGAGGTGCCCACGGGTGAAACGGGAACGGGAACTCCGTCCGGTCCGCTGGCAACGACCTGGAAGCGAAAGGACTGCTGGAACTGCGAGCCGCCCTGGGGCCTTGCCTTGGACGCCACGTCCATCTCCATCGAACAGCCCGCGGCGATTTGGGCCTGTCCTTCCGGGAAGCTCAGGTCGGCCACGGGAGTCGAATGAACACGGAGCCGGACCTGCAGAACGGCACCGCCCGAGTTCACGAGCCGGATCCGGTTCGTGGTCCAAACCCCGGCAACCAGGAACTCCGGGAATTCAGGCAACTCCATCCGAAGCTCAGATCGGCCCCGGACTTCCACTTCCAAGGGAATCGCGGGAACCGCTTCAACGCCATCGGCTACCGAGCGGAGGCGATAGACCAACCGATGGGAACCACTTGCCGACTTGGGTACCGCGACCGCGACGAATCGGGTCACGGTCTTCATCGAAGGCACTTGGAAAAATGCCTCCTCCAAGGGAAGCAAACGCCATCCATCGGGTACCTGTACTTCATCAACCAGCTCGACACTGTCGGGCATGCGATTGACGACGGTCACGGCTCGTCGGAGGACCGTTCCCGACTCGATGGGCCTGGGGTCGGCCTGAAAAAGGATGCGCAGCCCTCCCTGAGAGACCTGCGCCGTCGCGACACCGAGGAGGCCGGCCACAACGCAGGCTCCAGCAAGCATCCTCGCGAGTCTGCGCCAACGAGACATGGCCCCTCACGGTTTCGTCCCAAGGGCAATGGGACATTTCACCGCCAACAAATGGGACGAATCACCCGTGTCGAGAACGACGATGCCGGTGTACCGACCGTCCGGAACCTCGCTGAGGTCGAAGGAAAGACGTACGAACGACCCCGGGAAGATCCGACTCGGATTCAGATCCACCTTTCGCACCGTGGAACCTTGATCGTCCAGGACCTCGAGCGATGGGACAGGAACGGCCATCGAGCGACCCCGATTTTCGATCAGTAGCGAAAGGGATCGCTGGGACGCCTCCTCCACCACTTTCCTCCCGATCACCTTCAAGGTGATGGGCTCCGCTTCGCCGATCTCGTTCAGGACAATGGTCGCAAATCGGACAACCGTCCGGATGGAGGCCGAGGGGAGCTTGAGCAAGGAGTTGGTGTTGATGGGCGGGATAGGCGACTGCTCCTCGACGAAGACCAGACTCCAATAGGATCCTTGCAGGTTTGCATCGTCCGGAACCACACCGCGATAGGCGATTTCCCGGGTGGATTTGGCCGGTACATCCATCGAATCAGCCGAGAGGGCATACCATTTTCCATTGGATCGCGGCAGCACGCCGGGATCCGCAAAGAGGCTCGCGCCGTTGGTGCCAGTTCGATAGTCGGCGGTGTATACCCGTACTGTCGTGGGATTGGTGCCGGAATTCTGGATTCGGATCAGGCCATCGAAGGAGCCTCCGGGTGATGTGCCATGGGAATGCACCGTCGACCCGATCAAGGCGATCGCGGCCACCGCTTCGGGTTGAAACCCCGCCAACTGAAAAAGGAGCAGCCAAAGAAGCATCCTGATTGGCGGGACCCGGAGTCGCATCGCGAAATGGGAAGTCACCTTCACGCGAAACGACCAAGGGCCGCCCATCGGTTGGAGCGATGTGCAACAGGTGTTGGGAGAATCACGGACCGCGGGATCCAGAAGTGGATCCGAGCCTGAATGCGGTTCAGGGAACCACGGAGAAAGTGATGGTCGGGGAAACCGTGCCGACTGGGGCGGTGAAATCCGCCCGGAACGTGTAGGTCAAACCCACACCGAGCCGATGGACCTTGCCGACCCCATGAAGCAGTTCGACGGCCCCGGCGCCCAGCCTGCGTGCCCCCAAAGAAACGGACGAGGTGGTCGGCGCGTCCAATTCCAAATCCAAGGAGGTCCCGATCGGGATCGGCGCGCTCAGGGAGGCGACAATCCGCCGAGGTGAGTCGCAATTGGAGACGATCCGATACCCGGAACGATGTTGTCGGACTGTCTCCCCATCGGGATCCATCCGGTCCACCACAAAGGAAACCCGAGGCTCCTCGAGGCCGAAATCGACGAACTCGTCGATCCGGAAGCGCAACTCGACCGTGTCCCGGTCTGCGGCCGCCAGAACATTCAGGATCTGAGCCATCAGCACGGCAAAGAAATGCCGCTTCTTGATGTCCATTAGTCCCATGAGATCGAAACGATACCCCCCAGCGATTGCAGCCATTCAATATCTCGGACGCCGGACAGCGAACTGTAGGACATTCCACACGGCACTGGCTCCAACCGCTTCCTCGGGCTGCCGGGCGACCTGCAACAGTGGACCCGATGCAAGGGACCACCACCGGCAACCGCGGAATGAGCGGATCCTCGGAATTCCGGCACCACCGATACGGACCACCACCTGGATGAATGAGATCAGGCATGGATCGGCATGGATCGAGGCCAGGCAACCGAATCAATGGGCTCCATCCTGTTGGACCTGAGGATGGAGCCCACATGATGCAGATTCATTCCCGCCGTCTGCCGGTCACGGCACCACGGAGAAGGTCACGGTCCGCGTGAAGTTTCCGGTCGAAGCCAGGACTGTAGCCCGGAAGGTGTAATTGATGTCGCTCGATACGACGTTCACCTTGTTGATGCCTGTCAGGATATCCGTGGCGGTGGTACCCAATCCGGGGATCGGCCCCACATGCGCCACACCCACAGGAGCCACCATGCCGATGTCCAGACTCGTATGGGCGGGCATCGCCGAATCCAAGGCGACAGTCACCTTCCGAGCCGAGTTGGCGTTGCATTGCAACTTGTAGTGCCCGGTCTGGTTGAAGCTGCCGTTTCCGCTGTTGTCGAAGGCCGAGATGGTCAGTCCGACCGCCGCTTCCAAGGCATCGAACTCGATCACCTCATTGATGGTGAAGTTGAGGTCCTGCGTGTCCGACGAAGCGGCTCTCAATGGAATCATTGAGGCGGAGACGACAGCTGCAACGGTCGCGAGTTTCAGGGTGAATTGCCGGGTCTTCATGGTCGTGCTGTTTCAGTGGTTGTGTTGCTACCGACTGCTGGGTTTTGACTGCTGGGTTTTGCCGGCCGTCGAGAACCGCTGTCCCTGCTCTTGGTCCCACGAAACTCGACCCGTCGCCGACGAAGAGAAGCTATCCACCCAGAGTGAATGAAGTAGTCACATGAACTACCAAACTGGGCAGCAAACGCGGGACGAATGTCCCATGAAGACCAAACGCTGCGGCAGGCATGAGTCTCCAGTCCAACTTCGAAATCCCGAGGAAGTCGAAGGGAAAGAACGCCGTGGCCGCTCCTGCCTCTGAAATCCGAGGCGGGCTTGCCCCAGGAAGTGGACGGTTCCGTCGGTGGGTCGGAACGGATTGCCCCAACGGGATCCGGATGTGGGCTTGGCAACCGCTTTTCACTTTCCCGACTGCCCGGGCTGCCGTTCACTCCGGCCCGATTTCACGATGAAAATTGTCCTCGCGTACTCCGGCGGCCTCGACACCTCGGTGCTGCTCTCCTGGATCAAGGAAAACTACGGCAATGCCGAGATGATCGCCTTCTGCGCCAACGTCGGCCAGGAGGAGGAACTCAAGGGTCTCGACAAGAAGGCCAAGAAGACGGGTGCCTCGAAGATCTACATCGACGATCTCCAGGAGGAATTCGCCCGGGACTTCATCTATCCCATGCTCCGGGCCGGGGCCATCTACGAGGGACAGTACTTCCTCGGCACCAGCATCGCCCGTCCGCTCATCGCCAAGCGGATGGTGGAGATCGCCCAACTGGAAGGGGCGGACGCCATCGCCCACGGCGCCACCGGCAAGGGCAACGACCAGGTCCGTTTCGAACTCACCGCCGCGGCGTTGGCTCCCGGCCTGGAGATCATCGCCCCATGGCGCGATGAGCGTTTCCGCAAGGACTTCCCCGGTCGCCAGGAAATGATCGACTACTGCGCGGCCAAGGGCATTCCCGTCCAGGCCAGCGCCAAGAAGCCGTACTCCATGGACCGGAACCTCCTCCACATCTCCTACGAGGCCGGCATCCTGGAGGATCCCTGGTACGACAGCTTCGACCTCAAGAACCGCGACTACTTCACCACGCTCTCCGTGTTCCCCGAGGACGCACCGGACAAGGCGGAGACCATCACCCTCGACTTCGAGCGCGGCGACTGCGTGGCGGTGAACGGCAAGGCCCTGAATCCGCTTCAGGTCATGAAGCTGCTGAACAAGATCGGCGGCAAACACGGCGTCGGCCGCGTGGACATGGTCGAGAACCGTTTCGTCGGCATGAAGAGCCGCGGCGTTTACGAGACCCCGGGCGGGAGCATCCTGCACTATGCCCATCGGCAGATGGAAAGTCTCACCATGGACCGCGAGGTCATGCACCAGCGGGACTCCTTGATCCCGAAGTACGCCGAACTCGTCTACAACGGCTTCTGGTACGCACCGGAGCGTCTCGCGCTCCAGGCCTACGTCGAGGAAAGCCAGAAGAACGTCAGCGGCACGGTCCGTCTGAAGCTCTACAAGGGCGGCATCTACGTCACCGGCCGCAAGTCCAAGGTCAGCCTCTACAACCCGCACATCGCCACCATGGAGGCCGACCCGACCAAGGCCTACAACCAGAACGACGCCACCGGATTCATCCGCCTCAACGGCCTCCGCCTGCGCGTGAATTCCACCGTAAACGGCCCGGCGAACATGAAGTCGTTGAAGGGCTGAGGTCCCTCGTCCGGATCCGTCCAAGGCCCGATCGAGCATCCTGTGCCGGTCGGGCCTTTCCGTTCCCCAGCCTTCACAGCCTCGCGGCTTCGGCTGACGGCCCCTTCGGAGGCTTCCCGCTCAGATCCCGGACAAGCGGCCCGTCGAGTCCCCGAACCGCTCCAGCCCGGAGACGCCCATGCGGTCCGCGAGGCTGAGGAACAGGTTCGTGGTCGGCTTCGATCCGTGCTGGACGAAACGGCCCGGGTTCAACGTGCCTCCTCCCCCGCCAGCCAGGACGAGCGGCAGGTTGGAGTGGGTGTGCCGGTTCGCATCCGCGTTGCCGCCGCCGTAGACGATCATCGAGTTGTCCAGAAGCGATCGCCCATCGACGTCCCGCGTCTGTTCGAGCCGCTTCAGGAACCGGGAGAACTGGACCACGTACCAACGGTCGATCTCGGCCACCTTCCGGATCTTCTCCTCGCTGTTGAAGTGGTGTGAAAGGTCGTGGTGCCCCTCGGGAATGCCGATCTCCGGGAACGAACGGTTGCTTCCGTCGTGCGCCAACAGCAGCGAGGCGACCCGCGTCGAGTCGGTCTGGAACGCCAACACCATCATGTCGTACATCAGCTGGATGTGCTGCGCGTGGTCCGAGGGGATGCCCGGCGGGGTGTCCCCCCCCGGATCCTTGGCCGAGCCCAGCCGTTCCGCCCGCTCGATGCGGGTCTCGATCTCGCGGACGCCCGTGAGGTACTCGTCCAGCTTGTCCCGGTCACGGCGTCCCAGACGCCGCTGCATTCCCCGCGCGTCCTCCAGGACATGGTCCAGCACCGAGTGCTGCTCCGCCTGACGCCGACGCAGGTTCGCGATGCGTTGCCCACGGTCGCCCGAGCCGAACAGCCGTTCGAACACCATTCGGGGATTCGGCTCCGCGGCCATCGGCATCGATGCGGAACGCCAGGAGATGTTGTGCTGGTAGGCGCACGCATAGCCCGAGTCGCACGCACCGGAGTTCCGGACGACGTCGCAGGTCAGCTCCAGCGACGGGAAGCGCGTCTGGTGACCGACCGCCCGGGCGATGACCTGGTCGATCGAGACCCCGGCCCGGATGTCGGTCGCGCTCTTCTTCAGGCGGACACCGGTCAGGAAGACCGCGTTCCCGCGCGCATGATCCCCGCCGCCATCCACGCCACCGACCGCTTCCTTGTGGTCGAGTCCCCCGAGCACCTGCAGGTGGCGTCGTACCGGGTCCAAGGGCGCCAGCGTCGGCGAGGGCTTGAAGGAATCGCCGTCGGACTCGGGCCACCATGCGGAGGGAATCGCGCCGTTGGGGAAGAAGATGAACGCCGTCCGCAGCGGCGCCCCGCTGGCGGTGGTCGCCAGACCCGGCTTCGCCACCGCCTTGGCCAATGCGGCGGGCGCCAGCGACGCGAATGCCGGCAGGGCGATCGTGGCGCCGAGGCCGCGGAGGAAATGCCGGCGGTGCATGGGGGCTGAACCGATGTTGGAAGGCTCGGGATTCATGGCTGGAGTCGGGCTTGCGCCCCGGAGTTCGGCTTCGTGTGCGGCGCTTGGGAGGAGGGCTCGTCGTCGGACCGCATCCGCTGGAACGGCACCGATCCCACGATGCCGCGGAGAAGTCCCTTGGGGCTGCCGCCCGAGGATCGCAGCGCCGCCACCAGTTCGTCCACGACCGGGACGTCGGTGTACTCCAGGTCGCGGCCCAACGCGTAGGTCAGGAGCTTCTCGGAGAGCGTGCGGTAGAAGTCTACGGAGTGGCCCGTGGCCAGGATGCGCTTGAGTTCGGTGACGCGCGAGAAGGCCTCCCCGGTGAGCAGGGTCCCGGTGGGATCCACCGGAAGTCCACCCTCGGCCTCCCGCCAGAGTCCCATCGCATTGAAGTTCTCGAACGCCAGCCCAAGCGGATCCATGCGGTCGTGGCAGGAACTGCAGAGCGGCTGCTGCCGATGCAGTTCCAACGTCTCGCGAAGCGACAACGTCCGGCTCTTCATCGCCTTCGCGGCGTCCTCCAGCGGGGGCACGTCCGGCGGAGGAGGCGGCGGCGGGGTGCCGAGGATGTTGTCGAGGATGAACAGCCCACGCTTCACCGGTGAGGTGCGCGTCGGATTCGAGGTCACCACCAGGATCGCCCCTTGTGTGAGCAGGCCACCCCGGGGACTTCCCTCGGGCAACACGACCTTCTCCATCGCTTCTCCCCGGACGACGACGTTGGTGAGTCCATAGAACTTGGCGAGCCTCTGGTTCAGGAAGGTGTAGTTGCTGTCGAGCAGCTCCAGGACGCTTCGGTCTTCGCGGAAGACATGGGAGAAGTAGGTCTCGGTCTCCTGGCGCATCGCCCGGCGGATCTCCCCGGTCAGGTCCGCCCGGATGGGTGCGTTGTTCCTGCGGATCACCAGCGCCCGGAGTTCCTCCGTCTCCTTGCGTTCCGCCGGGGTGAGCTCCGCGTCGGGTCGGTCCCGCAGCTCGCGGAAGCGACGTCGACGCGCCTCGAATTCCGGATCCGGTGCGGACTCCCGCGCCAACACCTGCCGGGAGTCCACCAGCGAGGTCTCGACGTCCCGGGTCTGGAGCCATTGCCCGGCGAAGTTCCCGACGAACTCGGAGAAACGTGGATCCCGCACCATGCGGTCGAGTTGGTTGTCCAGTTCCGCGCGAAGGCGTCCGCGCCCCGCCAAGGCCATCAGCTCGGCGTCCGGCATCGTGGACCAAAGGAAGTAGGAGAGCCGCGTGGCCAAGGCGTGTTCGTCCAGCAGCGGATGTCCGGTTCCGCCGGTGCGGATGGGCGCCTCCTCGCGGAACAGGAACCGCGGCGAGGACAACACCGCCACCATCGCCTGGGAGACTCCCGCCTCGTAGGTCTTCCCGGAGCGCTTCCAGGTGCCTTCCGCCAGCGTGACCAACCGGTCGACCGTGGCCTTGTCCACCGGCCGCCGGTAGGCGCGCTCCGCGAACGCCGCCAAAATCGCCCGGGCCTGTCGACGCCGCGCCGCGTTGCCTCGGGGTTCCTCGGTGCCGAACCACTCGGCATGGCGCTTCGGCCTCACCCCGCGCGCCTTGTCCATCGGACCCCGCACGGTCACCGAATCGAGCCGGAACGCCAACGCCCGCACGGGTCTCTCTTCCGGAGTCAGCGGCTGCACTTCCACCGTGAGGATGTGTTCGCCGGCGGTCCATTCGCGATCGAACTCGAACCGCAGCGGCTTGTTGCCCTCGCGCGTGAACTCCTTGGAAAGCAGCTCCTCGCCGTCGGCCCGCAGCACCAGCCGGCTTCGGTTGTAGTCGAACTGGTTGTCCACGAACCGCTCGGCCGCGTGGAGGTCGAACTGCAGGCGGTACTTCCCGGCATGTGGGACGCTCGCCGGCGCCGAAGCCGTGGCGGCCTCCACGAAGGCCAGCATCAACGATCCCGAAGGACCGCCCAAACGGTTGGTCAACGCCTCGGACGGCGGCGCCGCACGCCGGAATTCCTTCCCGGCCACCACCTTCTCCGAGGGCACCCACGGCTCCGACGGCACGGCCCGGGAAACGATCGTCTGGGCCGCGGCGAGGTACTTCTCCAGCAGCATCGGCGAGACCGTCAAGACGTCGGCGATGGTGTCGAAGCCGCGGCCCGTGTCGTCGGGCGGGAACTCCGCCTGGGTGTCGAAGTCGACCCCCATCAGGTCCTTGATCGTGTTGCGGTACTCGACGCGGTTGAGCCGGCGCACCGTGACCCGTCCCGGATCCGGCCGTGTCGGATCCAGCTGGAAGACATCCCCGAGGATCCAGCGTTCCAGGAGCGCCTTCTCGGCCGCAGTCGGCTGGCGCTTCTTCGGCGGAGGCATCATGCCGGACCGGACGTTCTTGAGGGCGGTCAACCAGAGGCCACGGTCGGCCATCAACGCGGCCTCCGACTCATGGCCGTCCAACCGCACCCCGCCCTTGTCCATCCCGTCCCCATGGCAGTCGTGGCAATACCGTTCCAACAGGGGAAGGACGTCCTTCCGAAAATTCTCCGCCTGCGTCGTCCACCCGTGGATTCCGCAGAAGACCAGCAGCCCCAACAACAGCCCGTGGACCCGGTGGGAGAAACCCGATGCCACCGACCGAGCGAGGCGCGACAGAGACGGCGGCACCATCAGGGTGTTGGTGGTTTGTTGGACAACTCGCACAGCAGTGGGGATGACCCCCTAGACTGAGCCGGACTCCCATCTCGTTGGCAAGGCCTACGGGACCTGCCGGCGGCGTCTCTTGAGGCATTGGCCTACCTTCAGGAACGGCTCTACCGGCAGGACTCGATCACGGGGTCGACTGCACGGAAGGGAGTGGATCCGGGTCCATGGTGATGTTCCCGAGTTCCCCTCGGCTCAATCGACGGATCCGCTTTCCGGGAAGCCTCCAACCAGGATCTGTCCGCACGGAACGAAACCGGCCTTCTGCAACGTGCGGAACGACGCCACGTTGGAGGGATTGCAGCGGGCGCATGGGACCGCACCGAGTTCGTAGCACCTCCGCTTCAGTTCCTGCACGAGGAAGGATCCCAGGCCGCGTCGGCGAAACGGCTCGGTCACGTCCATGTAGAGATCGCCGTAGGGACGGTTGTAGTGGAAGAGGATCCCACCCCTTCCGACCTCGACCCCGTCCACCTCAAGCCGCCACTCCCCGCCGCCCCGCCGGCGTTCGATGGCGGTCTGAATCTCGGCATCGTCGGTGAGCGGCATCAGGAGGGCGCCGTTGGCTGGCAGCGTCGTGGTGATGCCGTCGCGGAAGAGGATGCGTTCGCTGGTGATGCCGAGGCCGTAGGTGTGGGCAAGGACGCCCAAGGGCCCGCAATTGGTTTGGGCCTCGAAGAATCGGACGCCGGTGACCCGCAGGAAGCGCTCGAACAGCTCGAAGACGCGGCACTCGAACTCCGGAAGCAGGTGGAATTCGAACACCGTCGGCTTGCCCGTCCAGGGACCGGCGATCGCCACCTCCGCGAATCCGACGGGATTGCCGGCGACCTCGATGCGGTAGGTCGTCGTCCACCCTTCACGACGATGGATGGAGTCATGGACGATCTGGCAGCCGGCCATCTCGCGCTGGCGCGTACGCAATGCGAGCACCTCCCCGGACGGGACCTCTCGAACGGTCGGATTCATCGAGCCCGATGGAACTCACTTCGGTGACCCGATGCCCGTCAATTCCCACCTTTGCTTGGCCTGAACGACCTCGTTCACTCTGAACGCCTTGGCCCAAGGACGTCGGGCGGTCCGGGGACCACTTCAGGCACCCTGTCCCGAGGAAACCCAAGAGCGAGACGGCCGCGGAAATGGGTGGTTTGGTTTTCAAGGCTCGGGCGGCGTCACATCCCAAAAATGACGGTCCATTTTGAACAACCCATGGTCCCGCGTGAGAACGGCAGTCCGTCTGCTGACCGGGCGACCCGCCGGTCGCCGTCATCCATACCCATGATGAAGAATCCAGATCGCTTCTCCGGTCCGACAAAAACCTCTGAACGGATCAGTGATGCCATCGGAAGAATCCGCAGCCTTGCCGTCGCCACCTGGGCCATTTGCCTGGGTCTTGTCTTCGGGCCCGTCGTCGGCAGGACCCAGAGTGCGACGGTCCCAACCGTCCTGCTTCGGAGCCCGCTGACGAACGTCTCCACCGTCATCCAGCCACAGGTTGGACCGTCGGGAACCACGACCCTGGCTTCAGGCGCCTTCGTGGAGTCGGCGGGGTTCACGGGAGCACGCTGCGTCCAGGCGGACGACCGCATCACCTATCCGATTGGTGCGCTGGGGCCGACGTTCCCCGCCGCGGGTGAGCTCGAGTTCTGGTTCCTGCCTGGCTACGCGGTCGAGGACGACGACGTGAATCACGTCCTCTTCTCGATCGGCGACATCTACGGTGCGCCCCGGATCGAACTGCGTGAAAGCGGCTCGTTGAACCTCACCGTGGTGATTCCGGGGCCGAACGGTTGGACCAACCTGACCGTCAGCAGCGACTACCGCAGGCCCCTTTGGCAAGCGGGACGATGGGTTCACCTCCGGGTCGCATGGGATCCGGGCCAAGCCGAGGACAGCCTGCGCGTGCTGGTGGACTCGCGCCGGGTCCACGGCATGAAGGTGCCCGGCGGATGGTCGGTCACCGGCTGGGACGACGACGTTCAACTGAACATCGGTTCCGGACTGGCGGCGGTCAGCCCTGGCGTTTCCGAGGGCCAGTTCCCGGCCGGAGGCAGCATCCGCGACCTGGTCGTGAGAAGCGGCCCGTCCCAGTTCGAGGAGTTGCCCTACGAGCCCGGAGGAGGAGGAGCTGGTGGTGGCGGCGGTGGTGGTATTGGCGGTGAGATCGATCCCGTGGATCCCGCTCCAATCCCGGACCCGGTGCCGATCACCAACACCGTGCCCGCGAACCTGGGCTGGAACGTGCCGCAGATGGCGCCTCCTGCGCCGAGCCCCCTGGGCCGCAACCTCGACCTGCCATTGAGGGTGAAGGAGGTTGCAGGCACCGGCGTGACCAATTTCCCGGTGTCCGTCGTGGTGCCCCTGCCCTATGGACATTTTCAGGACGCGGCCGGACTCCGGGTGTTGGATCCAGGCGGGATCGAGGTACCGGCGCAGTTTGAGGTGCTGAACCGGCACTGGAACAAGGACCGCTCGATCCGCCACCTCCAGGTCCTGTTCGACGCGACCGTCGGCGCCTTCGCCGGGGCAGGCACCGGCACCGGACAGGCGGTCTACCGACTCGTCAGCGGGCGGACCGCGGACCCAGTGGAACCATCGGGTGGAAGGTTGGAAATCAGCGATGCCGGCGGAGTCGTCGAGTTTCGAACGGCAGGGCAGATCTTCCGGGTCCGCCGCTCACCGCTGTCCATCGAGACGCCTCTCGGCAACCTCGACGGACGGATGCTCGCGCGTCAGGGGGACGTCGACGTCCTCCAGGAATCCTTCCGGCGCGATCCAGCCGACATCCAGGTCGCCGTCGAGGAATCAGGCCCGCTTCGGGCGGTGGTTCGCCTCGCGGCGCCGACCCTCTACCTGTCACCCACCAACCACGTCCATGGCTGGGCGCTGCGGCTGACGGCGTTCGCCGGCAAGCCGTTCCTGAAGGTGGACTTCCAGCTGCAGAACAGTGCGATCAACCGGACGTACTCGCGGCCGCTCTACTTCGAATCCTACGAACTCGCCCTGCGCCTTCCGTTGCCGGCCGCCGCCCGCGCGGTCCGGTCCCGTGAACGGGCCGACGACCCGGCCGGACTGGGACCGCTGTTGGGTGCCGGACTGCTGGCGGAGGAAGCCGTCCAGGTCCTCTACCGGAACTTCGAGCAGCAGTGGCCGAGCGGGATCGCCCTGGATGGGGACGGACTCCTGCGAATCGAACTGTGGCCGGCCTGGAGCAGCCAGCGCCAGGGCGACGAACTGAGCGCGACCGGCCTGCACTGGTTGGACGACATGCAGCACACGGTGAAGGAATTCGTGCTGAACTTCGGCCCGCTCGGGTCGGATTCCTCCGCGGTCCTCGCCCGACAGTTCCAGTTCCCGCCGGTGGTCGCCTTGCCCTACGCGTGGTATGCCGACACACGGGTCACCGGCGACCTCGGTGGGCATTTCCCAACGCCGCCGACCAACCTGCCGGCGTCGGATCGTCGCCTGCCGGACTACCAGACCTACGGCGGCCGGTATCAGCCGGCCGCCCCCGGAACACCGCTTTCAGCGCTCCTCGGAGTGAACCGGTTCGGTCTCGACGAGATGCGACGCATCGCCACCTCGATGGCCGGCGACTGGCCCTACAGCGTCAACCGCTTCCTGCTGTCCGGCGATCCGGCGGACTATTTCTACGGGGTGGATTTCGCCATGGCGGAACTGAACATCCGCCCACAATGGCTGGCGGGCTACCGGTTCGGGCGCGACTACAACCGCATCCGGCCGTCCGAGAATCCCTACCTGCCCGACGCCAGCCAACCGGACCAAGTACGCAACTGGCGCCGCTTCATCGCCAATGGCCGCCCGAAGCTGGACGTCGGCACGACACCCGGAGCCGGTGCCTATCTCCCGTCCACCACCCCGAACGCCTATGCCCGCGACGACGAACACAGCTGGATCTACCACGTCGACGAGGCCTACCAATTCTCCGGGAACCCTTGGTTGCGCGACTGGCTCGCCTTCATGGGAGAGTTCCGGAAGACAAGGCTCAACCAGCTGGATCCGTTCCCGGACATGTCCGCCCGTGCACTCGGGCACTCCCTCGCCCAGGCCGTCGCGTCCTACAAGGCCACAGGCGATGGGACGCTGCTGGTCTCGATGCGGAACTTCATCCACCGACACTTCCAGTTCGTCGACGAAACCGCCCCTCCGGCCGCTCCCTTCCGTGCCGACACCAGCTTCCTCCATCGGGGCACGGGCGGCCGGGCGTACTACATGGGAGGCGGTGGTCCAACCAGCCTGGAGGCCCCGTTCCAGATCGGCTTTCTCTCCCGGGCCCTGATCAACTACCTGGAGGAACTCGGCGAACCCGATCCCTACGCCCTCGCGATTGTCGGCGGTTTCGTGAACTGGAACCACCTCTACGCGAACTACGGCTACTACCAGGATGCCATCACGGTGAACCCGGACACCGACGGCTCAGCCATGAGTCTCGTGGACCCGTCGCTCTGGCTCTACCTGAAGAACGGCGACACCACGCTGCGCGAGCATGCGTTGCGCTTCGTGAACGGGGGTTGGGGAACACCCCGCGAGTTCGCCTCACTGGCTCCCTACGTGGATCTCCGCCGTTGGTCGGGCGATTACAACGGCCGCCTCGCCAGCCTCGTGATCTCCCTGCCGGAAACTTCCGCCACTGTGCGGATAGCACTTCGGGAAGGTCTGCCCGACCTCTTCGTCCTCGGTCCCGCAGAGCGGGCCTTGATCCTCGAGTCCAGCACCGACCTGCGGAGCTGGGAGGAGTTCCGCCGTGTTCTCGGCCGTGGCCCGACGGAACCGGTCCGCGTCCAGATTCCGGCGACGGAACAGAACCGCTTCTGGCGCATTCAAAAACCATGAACCTCACCAGCTCGGTCCTTCCGGGTTCCGACGGCCCCTTCAACGCTTCAACGCTTCAACGCTTCATCATCCCTTCCACCGCGGCCGCCCATCCCTACTCCGCCCTCAACGCCACCATCGGGTCCACCTTCGCCGCACGCCGCGCGGGCCACCAGCAAGCGAACAGCGCCACCGCGGCCAGGAGCACCGTGACCCCACCGAAGGTCGGCGGATCCGTCGGCTGGATCTCGAAGAGCAGTCCGGACAACGCCCGTGCCACCGCCAGCCCGCCGACCAACCCGATGAGGATCCCCGCCAGGGTCAATCCCATCCCCTGGCGCAGGACGAGGACGAGCACGTCCTCGAGCTTCGCGCCAAGCGCCATGCGGATGCCGATCTCCTGGATCCGTCGGGACACGGAGTAGGCCATGACCCCGTAGATCCCGGTCGCGGCCAAGACCAGGGCAAGGAGGGAGAATCCCGCCAGCAACTGGGCCTGAAGACGACGGTCGGCCAGGTTCTCCGCGAGCAGGCTTTCGAGCGGTCGGACCGCGTCGAGCGGAAGGTTCGAGTCCACGGCCGCCACCGCCGCGCGGAGCACCGGACCCATCGTCGCGGGATCCTGCCGCGTCCGGACCACCAGCGAGGCATACCCCCAGCACCGCTGAGAAAACGGCAGGAACACCTCGGGCTCCGGCGGCTTGGACGCTCCTTCCGACCGGACATCCCCGACGACGCCCACGATCTGGAGCCAGGTGTTGGTCCCGCCCTCGATATTGAATCGTGTCGTGGGGATCTCATCCGGAGGGGTCTTGGGGAAATAGCGCTTCACGAAGGCCGCGTTGACCACGGCCACCGGGATCGAGTTGGTGGTGTCTCCGGAACCGAAGTCGCGTCCGCGCAACAGCGGGATCCGCAGCGTCGGGAAGTAGTCCTGGGAAACCTGTCGGTAGTTGGCCTCGGTGGAGTCCGTGCCCGAGGAGCGGCCCCGGCCTTCGATCTCGAAGGTGACCTTCGAGCGCATCGCCCCCTGGGGAAGCCCGAACACGGCCCCGGCCGCCTCGACTCCGGGCTGGGCCTTGAGTCGCTCGAGGACCTGCTGGAAGACGGCAGCCTGCCTTCCCTCGGTCGGATAGGCGGACTCGGGCAGGAGGAGGTTGGCCGTGGCGATCCCCTCGGCGCGGAAACCCGGGTCCACCTCCTGGAGCTTGATGAAGCTGCGCAGGAGAAGTCCGGCCCCGGCCAGGAGCACCATCGAAAGGGCGACCTCGGCGACCACCAGCGAGGCCCGGTACCGGTTGCGTCGAAGGCCTTCCGATCCGCTGCGGCCACCGTCCTTGAGCACCTCGTTGGCGTCGGACCCCGAGGCCCGGATCGCGGGAACCAGTCCGAACAGCAGGCCGGTCCCGAGACTCACGCCAAGGGCGAAGAACAGCACCGGGAGGCTGAGCCGGATCTCGTCGGCCCTGGGCAGCAGCTGGGGCGGCAAGGCCCGGAAGACCGCCACCCCGGCGTAGGCCAAGAGGATGCCGAAGCCGCCGCCGACGGACGAAAGCGTCACGCTTTCCAGCAGGAGCTGGCGAAGGATCGTCCCCCGCCCCGCCCCGAGGGCGGCCCGGATGGCGAACTCCTTCCGCCGCGAGGAGGCCCGGGCGAGCAGCAGGTTGGCGACGTTGGCGCAGGCGATGGCCAACACGCAGCCCACCGCTCCCAGGAGGACCAGCAACGGCATCCGCCTGTCGCCGACGACCTCCTCGTGCAGCGGGACGACGCGGGCGTTGAAGTCCTTCACATCCTCGAAGGCGGCGGCGATCCGGCCGGCGATTCCCGTCATCTCGACCCCGGCCTGCCCGGCGGCAATCCCAGGCTTGAGCCGCGCAACCACGCTCCAGCCATGGTTGCCGCGCTGGGTGAGCTCGGATTCGAAGAAGGCCGCTGGAATCCAGACGTCCAGGCTGCGCGACGGATAGCGCATGCGCGACGGCATCACCCCGACGATCGTGTGCGCTTCGCCGTCCAAGGTCAGCGACCGGCCCAGCACCGAGGCCTCGCCGCCGAAATCCCGCCGCCACATCTCTTCGCTGATGACCGCGACCTGGTGGCGTCCACGCGCCTCCTCGTCCGTGGTGAAGGAGCGACCGAGGATCGGCGGCACGCCGAGGACGCCGAAGAAACCGCTCGTCACCCGCGCTCCGACGAGACGCCGGGCTTCGCCCGCGCCGGTGAGGTTGATGTCCACCCACCGGTGGGCCGCCATCTCCGCGAAGGACGAAGCCTGCCGGCGCCAGTCCAGGTAGTTGGCCACCGAGACCGGAACCCGTTCCACGCCGCGCACCGGGATGGTCTCGTGGATGCGGACAAGCCGGTCCGGCTCCGGGTAGGGGAGCGGTTGGAGGAGGACCGCGTGGACCACGCTGAAGATCGCCGTGGTCGCCCCGATGCCGAGGGCGAGCGTGAGCACCGCCACGGCGGTGAAGCCGGGGTTCTTCAGCAACTGGCGCAGGGCGAAGCGGAGGTCGTTCATGGTTGCAGAGGTTGAAGCGGGAAGCGGTTGGAGGGTTGAAGGGGCTGGCGTCGGGCTTCGGGCGTCTTGGTTGAACTCTTCAGCTCTTCAACCCTTGAACCCCGGTGCTCATTCGCTTCGCAGCGCCACGAGCGGGTCCACGCGTGAGGCACGGCGGGCGGGGATCCAACACGCGACGAGGGCGACCGTGAGCAGGAGTCCGCCGGCGAGGGCGATGACGACAGGGGCGTTGGGATCCAGGCCCGGGGTGATCGACGCGAGCAGGCGCGCCAATCCGAGTGCGCCGAGGCTCCCGATCAACAGACCCACGCCACCGAGCCGGAGCCCACGGCCGAGCACCAGCCAGAGGACGTCGCGAACCTGCGCACCGAGCGCCATGCGGACGCCGATCTCGCGGGTGCGCTGTCCAACATAGCTCGCGACCACCCCATAGGTCCCAAGGGCGGCCAGCAAAAGGCCGAGTCCGGCGAAGGCGGCCAGCAGCCATCCGCCGATCGCAGCCTGGTCGAAGAAGCGGTCGACGGCGGCCCGGACGGCTCCGGCCTCGCTCAAGGGCAGGTCCCGGTCCAACTCCGCCACGATCCGACGCAGCGCCTCGGCGGTCACCGATCCGCGCACCGCCAGGACAAGGCCCGACGACGGATCCTGGGCCAGCGGGCGATAGCACTGGAACCGGCTGGTGGGTTCGCCGGGGTCGGTCGCAGACCGCACGTCCGCCACGACTCCGACGACCTCCTGCCATGCGCCGGCCTGGCCGATCCGGCGTCCCACGGCGGACCCATCCGGCCAGCAGGCGCGGGCGAACGCCTCGTTGATCACGACCACATCGGGCCGTTCCGCCGTGTCGAAGGGGCCGAACTCGCGGCCTTCCACCAGCCGGATGCCGAGGGTCGCGAAGTAGTCCGGCGACACTGCGGCCAGCCCGCTCAGCGTGCTGGAAACCGCCGTGGAGGAGGCCTCGACCTCCAGGCCCACGTGGCTGCGCCAACCGGAAATCGGCAGGGAGTTGGCGACGGCGGCGCGTTCCACGCCGGGCAGTGCGGTCAGCCTCTGTCGGAGCCGTTCGACGAACGCACGCTGTGCCTGGACGTTGGGATAGCCCGCTTCCGGAAGGTTCACCCGGCCGGAGTGCAGGCCGTCGACACGCCAACCCGGGTCGGTGCCGCTGAAGCGGCCGAGGCCGTCGATCACCAGCCCGGCGCAAACCAGCAGCATGAGCGCGAGCCCGACCTGTCCGACGACCAGGCCGTTGCCCAACCAGGAACGGCGGGATCCGGATCCGCCGTCGCGGGCCCCCTGCTTGAGGACGGTGTTGAGGTCGGTGCGTGACGCAAGCCAGGCGGGCAGCAGCCCGAAGGCGAGTCCCGAGAGCGTCGCTGCGGCGAACGCGAACCCGAGAACCGCGAGGTTGAGTTCGAGACGGATCAGCGGCCGACCATCCTCGGTCAACCGATGGAGCAGCCAGCGGTTCGTCCAATGCGCGAACAACAGACCGAGCAGTCCCCCGAACACCGCGAGCAGCAGGCTTTCCATCATCAACTGGCGGACAAGGCGTCCCCGTGGCGCACCCATCGCTCCCCGGATGGCGAATTCACGCGACCGCAGCGCCGTCCGGGCGAACTGCAGGTTGGCCAGGTTGGCGCAGGCGATCAGCAGCACGAAGCCCGCGAGCCCGAGGATCATCCAGAGCATCGTCCGGCCGCGCGGGTCCATGCGGGACTTGGCCAGCTCCTCCGCACGCAGGCCGAGGTCCGAGTTGGTCTCCGGATAGGCTTCACGCAGGCGGGTGGCCAGAAGGGCGAGACCTGCGTTCGCCTGGCCGAGGGTGACGCCGGGCTTCAGTCGGGCGAAGACGTCGAGGTACTGGCCTCCGCGCACCGCACCTTCGGCGTCGGTGAATGCCAGCGGACGGAGGATGTCGGCGGAGCTCCATCCCTGGCGGTCCGAGAACTCCGGCGGCATCACGCCGACGACGGTGACCGACACGCCGTCGAGCCGAAGGGTGCGCCCGACCATCGCCGGATCCGCGTTGAAGCGTCGCAGCCAGAAGGCGTGGTTCAGGAGCACCACGTCGTCGCGGCCGGGCTGGATTTCCTCCGGCAGGAAGGCCCTTCCGAGCCGCGGTGCGACGCCAAGCATCGGAAGGAGGTCCCCGCTGACCAGCTCCATGCGCAGGCGTTCGGCCGGCTGGCCCGCCTCGGAGAGATTGGCCGACCGCGACGTGGTGGCGGCCATGTGGGTGAAGACCGAGTTCTGGCCGCGCTGGTCGAGGAAGTTGGCCGGTGAATGCGGCCAGCGACGCGAGTGCGGCGAGGTGCGGAAGACGCGCACAAGCCGGTCCGCCTCCGGATACGGCTGGTCCGGCATGAGCATCGAGTGGAGCCCGCTGAACATCGACGTATTCACGCCGATCCCGAGGGCAAGGGTGAGCACCGCCACGGCGGTGAAGCCGGGGTTCTTCAGCAGCTGGCGGAGCGCGAAGCGGAGGTCTTGCATGGTGGGAGGCGGGGTCGGTTGGTGCGGTCCTACCGTTGCGGTCGTGGAGCCAGTTGGGCGAGGGCGCTGCGGACGCCGGCGATGACGAGGGCGGGATCCTCGCCAGGCAGGTTGTGGCCGCCGGTCTTGGACTGGATGAGCGTGCTGCGGGTGGAGAGGCGCCGGTACCCGTCCTGGATCGCGGTCCAGACGGACTCGATGCGCGCCAGGTGTTCGTCGGGCAGGCTCGGGTCGATCTTGAAGCCGGCGCTGTGGGTCAGGATGACGAGGGGCTTGTCGCCCAGGTCACGCGCACCTTGGATCTGCTCGGCCGTGGCCTTCGGATCGATCTTCTCCGGGTTGGATTCGGGCGTGCCGCGGGATGCGAGATGTTCGCGGACCTTACGGAGCGTTTCGGTCTCATTGGCGGGTGCAGGACCGAAGGCAGCCAGCCATCGCCGCTCCTGGTCGGGATGTGAGGCGTCGACAAGGACCATGCCGGCGACCTTGTCGGGGAACCGGCTGGCGAAGATGCGGAGGTGGATGCCGCCGTAGGAATGGCCCACGAGCAGGTAGGGACCGGGAACCGCGGCCTTGGCGAGGATGGCTTCCAGGTCGGCGGCAACGTCGGCGCCGGTGCGCGGGAGCTTCGGTGCCGGATCGCTCCGCCCCAGGCCGGCGCGGTCGTAGAGCACGACGCGGTTGGACTTCGAGAGTTCCTCCACGACGGCATTCCACGAGCCGCTCTCGATCGGCGGCTCCCCCATGCCGGCCTCGATGACGATCGTCGGCGCGCCGCTTCCGCGGACGGCCATGTGGAGGTTCCGGCCGCCGATGTCGATCAGCCGCGATGCATCCTCGGCGAGTGCACGCGATGCGAACAAAGCGAGGAGCAGCAGCAGGAATATGGGCTTCATGAACAGATGGGGAAAGCGGTCCGGCGCGATGGGGAAAGTCATGGGGACGTTGCGGAGGACCTGGAGCCGCTCCCGGCGGCCGGACGGAGATCGAAGGCGGCCAGGCGTCCCTGGGCATTGCGGATGAAGAGGCGTCCGTCGGCGAACACGGGCGCGGACCAGCATTTCCCGCCAAGGGCCTGGAACGAGGCGAGCACCTCGGCCTTCTTGGGAGACGCGCGCAGGATGGTGACCTCACCCTTGTCGGTCAGCGTGATCAACCGGTCCCCGGCCGCGAGCAGCGAACCCCAACCGTACCCCTTCCGGGTCCACACAACGCGTCCCGAGTCGGGCTCAAGGCAGGTGAGCGATCCCTTTTGGCCATTGGGTCCGAAGATCCCGTACAGGTATCCGCCGACGAGCACCGGCGTGCCGGTCACCGCCCCGAGGGAACCGCTGCTCCAGCCCTTGTCCGGTTCGCCCTTCGAGGGCAGGCGGAGGAAGAACCCGCCTGCTTCCAGCGAGGTGAAGAGCACACCCGTCGGCGTCCGGACGGGATCGCCCGCCTTGAAGCTCACATGGAAGGGACGCTGCCAACGGATGCTTCCGCTGGCCGGATCGACCAGGGCCAACCGTTCGCTACCGGCCACGAAGAGCACTTCCCGGCCGCCCGCGGTTCCGGGAACCGGCGAGGTGTAGGTGTTCTCCTCGTCGCCGGACTTCCAAAGCAGGGAACCGTCCGAGGGATCGAGGGCGATCCCCGCGGTGCCGTAGTTGAAGATCAGGCGTCCACCGGAGAGGAGCGGCGAGCCGTTGAGGCCCCAGTTGCGGATCTTGATGCCGGTCGTCTCCGGCAGGTTCCGTTCCCATCGGACCTCGCCGGTGGCCGCGTCGAGGCACTGGACCCTTCCGCTGCGGGCGGCCACGAAGAGGCGTCCGTCGGCGTGCAACGGCGTCGAACAGGGACCTCCTTCGAACTGCCAGTCCATCAGTTCCTCCCTCACCGCGGAACGCCAACGCACGGATCCGTCGCCGGCATCGAGACAGGTCACCACATTGGATCCCCCCTGGTGTCCGTACGCGAACACCGCGCCCGCGGCGGAGACGACCGTGGCGAGTCCTTTGCCGATCTGCGCGGACCAGGCGAGGGCCGGTTCGCCTCCCGGCCAGGTGTGAGACCAGTCGGACTCGGTCGAGATGCCGTCCCGAGTGGCCCCGCGCCATTGCGGCCAGTCCGCCGCCTGGAGGAGATCGCAGGCAATCGCTCCCACCAGGAGCCCGAAGCGGACCCATCGGGAAACATGTCCGGATTGCCGGAAGGCGAAACCGAAAGGCTTCGGGTTGGAGGAGCTGCGCTTCATCGGGCGCTCCAATGCAGGCCTTGTGCCAGCGGGCTCCACCCCGATTTCCGGGCTTTCGCGAAGATCGGTCGGGATGCGGTGACCGGAGACGGGAACCACGATTCCCATTCGCGGGACGAGGTTCTTGGGAAACCCGGATTGGCGGGAGGGAGTCCAGGTGGTGCGGACGGAAGGCATGATAGGAATGGCGGCGCGCTCACCGTTCCATCCAGCCGTCCTTGAGTCGGACGATCCGGGTACCGTAGCCGGCCCATTCCTCGTTGTGGGTCACCTGCACGATGGTGGTGCCCTCGGAATGGAGCCGTCGGAAGAGCTCCATGATCTGCCGTCCCTGGTCGGTGTGGAGGTTGCCGGTCGGCTCGTCCGCGAGGAGCAGCGCCGGCTTGGCGATGACGGCCCGGGCGATGGCCACGAGCTGCTGCTGTCCGCCGGACAACTGTGCGGGATAGAGGTCCTTCTTTCCCACGATGCCGAAGCGGTCGAGCGTGTCCGCGACCAACGCCTCCCGTTCGGACTTCTTCACATCCCGATACGAAAGCGGGATGTCGAGGTTCTCGGCGACGGTGAGGTCGTCGAGCAGATGGAACTGCTGGAAGACGAAGCCGACATGCTTCTTGTTGAGGGCGGCGCGATCACGGTGGTGGAGCGCATGGACCGCCGCGCCGGCCAGCGTGTACTCCCCTTCCCACTCGTGGTCGTAGAGCCCGAGGATGGAGAGGAGCGTGGACTTCCCGGCCCCGCTTGGCCCCATGAGCGTCACGAAGTCGCCGGCCGGGATGTCGAGGTTCACCTGCTGCAGGACGTGGGTGAAACCGGCGCGGGTCTTGTAGGCACGGGAGAGGTTTCGGAGGGAGAGCATTGGGGATGTTTGTTGTTCGTAGTGCGTTGCCAGTTGCCAGTTGTCCGTTGCCAGTTGTTGGTCGTTTCGGAGCCCTAGGCTTGACTCCAGCCTTGTCACCCAAAATGGACCACTGACCACTGACCACTGACCACTGACCACTGACCACTGACCACTGACCACTGACCACTGACCACTGACCACTGACCACTGACC
>JAIYBC010000006.1 GCA_027488845.1 Verrucomicrobiales bacterium
CTGGCACACGAACAGCGTCCCGAAGTCGTTGACGGGGGCATCGCTCGTGCCAGAGCCGGTGACGCCCTGGACGAGCGTTCCGGCCTCGATGTTGAGCACCGCGTTGCTCATCACGTAGGTGAACCCGGTCAGGATGTATGTGTTGTCCGAGGTCCAGTTGTTGGTGCCGTAGAGGTAGCCGCTGACCAGGTTGGTCGCTGCAACCGCCGCGGGCGCCGAGGCGAGCCCGAAGGCTGCCAAGGCTCCGAGGACGAGTTTCTTGAGTTTCATTTCAGTTAGCGCTGGAGATTGGATTCAGACGGTGCGGGCCTGCTGGCGGCGGCGCCAGAAGGTGAAGGCGACGAGAGCTCCACCGGCCATGGCGGCGTACTCCCCGGGCTCGGGAACCGCGCTGACGGTGAAGGCGGTCGCGTTGATGTTGCCGTCGATGGCCCAGAACGCATTTCCGATGTCGGGCACGGTGAAGGTGCCGGTGTTGAAGACGCCGAACTGGTTGCCCGCGGCCGGGGTGAACGAAGCAGAGGAGGAGTTCCAGAGATACACGTAGATGTGCGACGCGAGGATGTCCGACGTGGTGACGCCACCGGTCGCGACCGAGGAGTCGATGGTGACGCCCAGGGCGCGGAATCGGCCCGCGATGGAACCCGGGTTGTCGCCGTCGAGGCGGGCCGAGTAGACGAGGCGGTCGTCGGAGCCAAGGATCGAACCCTCCAGGACGCCCGAGGTCGGAACGCCGTTGCGGGCGGTGTCGGCGACGAACCAGAGGTTGTAACCGATCGCGGCGGCCGTGGTGAAGCCGCTATCGGTGAACAGGCGGGTCTGGGTGGACGAACCGTTGGCGGAGCCGAGGTCGCTGGCGACCGTCTTGATGTCCGCGGTCATGAAGACCTGGGCGTTCGCGGCGAGGGCGGAGCAGACGAGCAGAGAGAAGAATTTCTTGTTCATGGGAATAGGGTCTTTTCGAAATGGTGTGGAATCGGTTCTATATGTGAGAAGTTGCGCTGGGGTGGGTCAGTAGGTGAACGGCACAGCTTGGCGCCAGGGGAGGACCGGGGCGCCGGTCTTGCGGAACAGCATGTAGCCGCGCTGCGGTTCGAAGCTGAAGGTGGTGGTCAGGTTGCCTCCGACATACCAGCCGTTGGTCTCGTCAGGACCGGAGTAATAGAAGATGTCCTGTCCGAAGGACGTTCCGTTGACCACGCGGCCGATGTCCTCCTCGGCGGTCAGCACGTCGAAGTTGAGGTCCGCATTCCAGCCGGACTCGAAGAGGTTGCAGGTGATGATCGGCGCGTTCACGGGGAACACGGTGCCGACGGCGTTGGCACCGGCCTGCAAGTAGGTCGTCAAGCGGCGGGTCTGGACCGCGCCGGCGACTCCGAGCGTCAGCGGGGAAGAACCGGTCTTGCGGAAGTACATCAGCGGGCGATTCGGCGTGATCCGGAGGGTCGAGCCGTTGCCGGCGAATTCGCCGTTGAAGTACCAGCCGGTGTCGGCGGGATTTTCGTCCGTGTGGAAGACGAACTCGTCGGTGAAGCTGGTCCCGTTGACCACGCGAATCACATCCTCCTGCGTACTGAGGAAGTCGAAGTCGGTGTCGGCGATGATTCCGGCCGAATTGTCGGCGCCGAAGAGGTCCTTGATGGACGTCAGCGGGCGGATCTCCAGCTCGCTGCCCACGGTGACGAGGGTCGTGAGGTCGGTGCCGGCGGTCTGAACCGTGACCGTGCCAGCGGTGTTCGATGCGGCCAACCACCAGTCGCCCTGGATGCCGGGGCTGGCGGCGGCGTCGGAACGGACGACCACGGCGAACTGGGGAATCGAGGTGGCTCCGACCGTAACCGGTCCGAACTGATTCGAGGTCCAGTTCGGATAGCCGGCGAACGTGACGCTGTTCGCCGTGACCGCGGAAACCTTGCCTACGAAGGCGGGCTTCCGGTGCAAGGGCGCGCTGATGAAGTTGGCGCCGGGATTCAGGGTCAACCGGGAGACTCCGTTCAGTTCCGCGGAGTCGGCGAACAGGGCGCCGCCGAGGACGATGGCGGAGGTCAACGCTGAGAGTATCGCTCTGGGTCTTGGGATGATCATAGGTTCGGTGGTGTGCATCAGGCCGGTCGGTTAGAACGGCTTGGAAGTCGTATTCTCGCCCGGAATCCCAGGTCGAAAACAACGCTCCAAAGATAAACATGGGGTGTCGGGGTTGTTGCGAGTCCATGGCGGATTCGCCACACCCCCATCACCGGTCCGTCACACCTCGGAAACACCCGCATTCAGGCGTCGGCAGTCCAAACCCTCCAAGACGTCATCCAACCTCAGCGTAACACCCTTCCGATCAACGCCTCGGACACCTCGCCGAGGCATTCGATGACGTGGGTCGGCGACTGAAGTCGGAGGGACGCCGTGGACACCGGACCCCGCGTGTAGGCCAGGATCCAACGGCATCCCGCCGAGTGGGCCGCGGCGAGGTCGCCGGGACACGAGGCCAGCTTGGCCACCCGGGAGGATCCTGCCGGCAGGACGCTGCGGACGGCATGGCGGATCAGCTCCGGTGACGGCCGCGGAGCGTTGACCTCTTCGGCCGACACCACCACGTCGACCAATCCGGACCGGAGCCAGGTGTTCCGCGCCAGGAGCAGGTCGACCACCTTCCGCGGAAGTGTCGAATCGAGGGCGACGCGGACCCCTTCCGACTGCAGCACGGCGAACGCGTTCTCCGCTCCCGGCGTCGGCGGAAGGCCCCCACCGGCCTCGATCTCGCCGGCAAGCCGGTCGCAGAAGTCCGCCTCCACCCGCTCCGCCAGGCGGAACGCGGACTCCAGCGAGCAGGCGTGATGGGTGACGAGGATCTGGGCCAGGAGGACGCGGGTCGGCGATCCCAGCAGCGGGACGACGTCCTCGACGCCGACCGGACATCCACACTGGCGCAGGGAGGCGATCAGCGAACGACCCACCAGCCCGCAATCCCGGATCGCCGTCGATTCCAGGTCGGCGACGAGCAGTTCCGGTCCGGTGCGTTCGGGCTCGGAACCAGTCCAGAGTCCAAGGGTGTCATTCAGGTCGAACATGGCTGGGAAGGCGGTTTCCGAATCGGCCCGGTCGCCGCGGGCCGCAAGGAAACGGACCGGAACGACCGGTCTGCCCGGATGGATTCCATCGGTGGTGCCGAGTCCAAGCTTACCGAGCCTCGCGGCTCCGCCATCCGACCCATTCCCACACACGTCCTTGGTGGCGCGGCACCGTCACGAAATCACGCAGCCGAGGTGACGGTCCGGTGAATCCATTTCCGAAGCACTTGTAACATTGCCGAACTTGCCCAACGGGCCGCCGATTATGACAAGCTGGTGACAATCCGGTGAAACGACGGCAGCAGGCCGGTCCAGTGTCCCGGAACCATAATTCCATGAACATTTCCCGTACGAAGAAGGAGATCGGCCAGCTGCGCGTCGCCGCAAAGAAGGCGGAGGCCCTGGTGGCGAAGAGCGGACCGCTGGCGGTGTCGGCCCATGAGTCGCACCGTGCCGCCAAGCTGGTCGCCAAGGCCGCCCGGAAGGCGGCGCGGGGGGCGAAGAAGCAGTGGCATTCGACCCGCGACAAGGCCCGTCGCGACAAGGTCGCCCATTCGGCCTTGGTCCGGAAGCTGGAGAAGCTGGAGAAGAAGCTCGCCGCCGCGACCGAGAGGGCCCGCAAGGACACCAAGCCGGCCAAGGCCGGCCCCAAGGCCGCCGCGAAGGGCGCGTCGAAGTCGGGGAAGTAGTCCGGACCCGGCGTCCGCCCGGCCCGGGCGCCTCGGCTCACTTCGCGTAGGCGTCGGCCGAAGGCCCCGTGGCCAGGACCAAAGGGGCACCGTTGAAGATCTTCTTCACGCCCTCGACCACCACCCGGTCTCCCGGCTCCAGTCCCGAAAGCACCTCCGCGGCCCCGGCCAGCCGGAGGCCCAGCTTCACCGGCCGCAGCAGCGCGTTGGTCTGCGGACCGACCACGAACACGAGGTTCGTGTCCCCGCTGTTCAGGATCGCCGGCTCCGGGATCACGATGGCCGCATCCCTCAGGCGAAGCTGCAGGTCCAGCTTGGCGAACATCCCCGCCTTGAGACGGCCGTCGGCGTTGTCGACCCGCGCCTTCACCAACGCCGTGCGGGTCGAGGACTCCAGCTGCGGCGAGATGAAGTAGACCTCCCCGGTGAACTTGTCCGCGGGATAGGCGTCGACGCGGAACTCGATCTTCTGTCCCACACGGAGCTGGCCGAGGAAACGCTCGGGGATGCTCAGCTCCGCCTTCATCGTCGCGAGGTCGACGAGGGTGGTCAGGATCGAGGCCTTCGAGATCACCTGTCCGGGACTGACCTGCCGGGCCCCCACGGTGCCTGCGAACGGGGCGAAGATCTCGGCGTCCTTCAGCAGCCGGCGACGCAGTTCGACCGCGCTGCGGTTGACGTTGAAGGTGGCGGAGGCCTGGTCGAAGTCCTGTTGCGGGATCAGCTTGTCGCGCAGGAGCTGCTTGGCCCGCTCCAGGTTCGCACGGCTCAGCTCGAGGGCCGCCTCGGACTCCTGGAGCGTGGCCGCGAACTTGGACTGGTCCAAGGCCACCAGCAGCGCCCCCGCCGCGACCCGGGAACCCTCGTCGAACGCGATGCGCGTCACCACGCCCTCCGCCTCGGACTTCACCTCGATGGACTCGTTCGGCGCAAGCGTCCCGACCAGGGGCACCGACTCCACGACCGGCTGGCGCCGCACCTCGACCGCGACGACCTGGAACGCCATCGACGCCGGCTTGCCGGCCCCGGACGGTCCGCCCGAGGGCTTGCATCCGAGGGCCGAAAGGAGGACGGCCGCCGTCAGGACGACGGAAGACGGACGGATCCGGAGCGCGGAGATCATTGGTCGGGACAGCCTGCCCGCCGCGCTTCGTCACAGGCCAGAGGAAAGTCGGAGAGGGCTCCCGCGGCCTACTGTCCCGGCGTCGGGCCCGCGCTCGGACTCGACCCCAGCTGTCGCGCCGCGTCGCCGGCGTAGGCGACTCCGGACCAGAGGGTCATCAGGCCGGCCGCCGCGGCGATCCAGTCCTGGATTCCCGACGGCAGCCGCAGCAACGCCCAGATCACCACCGCCATCTGCAGCACCGTGGCGATCTTCCCCGGGATCCGCGGACGCACCGTGCATTTGCCGCAGGTGTAGTGGATGAGTCCCAGGCCGACGACCAGGAGGACGTCCCGGGTCAGGATGATCAGCGGGAGCCACAGCGGAAGCCGTTGGAAGCGGTTTTCGGGAAGGCTCAGAAGGAGGATGCCCGCCACCAGCAGCATCTTGTCCGCCAGCGGATCCAGCACGGCGCCCAGCTCCGACCGCTGGTGGAACCGGCGGGCGACGAAGCCGTCCACACCGTCGAGGACCGAGGCGAGGGCGAAGGCGCCGAGACAGGACCAGCGCATCCAGTCCGCGCCATGTTCCCGGTGCTCGAGGAAGAGCAGGACGAACGCGGGGACGAGGAGGATCCGGAACAGCGTGATCTTGTTGGCGGTGGTCATCGGGGCCGCGGGATCACCGCACCCGCGGCGGCCGCGCAACGCAACCCTGTGGGACCGGAGCCGATCCCGCAACCCCGACCGGCCGAAGCGGATCCCCTTTCCCGTACCCCACCGCAAGCTTGAGATCGTCCGCGCCTCCTGCCGTCATCTCCCCGTGAGCCATTCCTCCCCGTTCCGCCTCGGCGTCCTCGGATCCGGCAAGGGTTCGAACTTCGCCGCGATCGCCGACGCCGTCGCGGCGGGGACGCTTCCGGCCACGGTGGCGGTGGTGTTGAGCGACGTCCCCGACTCCGGGATCCTCAGTCTGGCCGCCCAGCGCGGGATCCCCGGACACCACATCGCCCCGGGTCCGTTCCGCACGAAGCTCGACGAGTCGGCCGAGGCGGAGTTCATCGCCACCTTGGAAAGGGCCGAGGTGGACCTCGTTGTCCTCGCCGGGTTCATGCGCATCCTCAAGGGAGGATTCCTGCGGCGGTTCGAGGGCCGCGTGGTCAACATCCACCCCTCCCTGTTGCCTTCCTTCCCCGGCCTTGCGGCCTGGAAGCAGGCGCTCGACTACGGTGTCAAGGTCACCGGCTGCACCGTGCACCTCGTCGACCAGGGCGTGGACACCGGACCGATCCTCGCTCAGAAGGCGGTGCCCGTCCTCGACGACGACACCGACGGGTCGCTCCACGCCCGCATCCAGGTGGCGGAGCGGGAACTCTTCCCGGAAGTCGTGCGCCAACTCGCCCTCGGCCACATCCAGGTGAAGGGAAGGATCTCCCACCGGAGGGGACCAACCCCATGAACCCGGCGACGCCGGCACCGCGCCACGGATTCGTCCGCTGGCTGATCCGCCTCGGCGCCGCAATCGGCGTCCTCCTCCTGCTGCTGGCACTGCTCTTCGCCGCCGGATGGACCTACTTCCACCCGGCGGTCCGCAGGGAAACCGGCCTCGTCTACGGATCCCGCCACGGCAAGGACCTGACCTTCGACGTCCTCCGCCCCGCCAAGACCAACGGACTCGGCGTCGTGGTGATGGTCTCCGGCGGGTGGAAGTCCGAGGCGGGATCCTTCCCCGTCCCGCTCGCCGCCCCGCTCCTGCGGCGCGGTTACACGGTCTTCCCGATCTACCACGTGTCCCAGCCGGAATCGACGGTCCGCGAGGTCTTCGCCGACATGTCGCGGGGTGTGCGCCGCGTGCGGTCCGACGCCGCGAAGCACGGCATCGATCCCGACCGCATCGGCGTCACCGGCGGCAGCGCCGGGGGCCATCTCAGCCTCATGCTGGCCACCGCCGGCGGCCCGGGGAACCCTACGGCCGCGGACCCGGTGGACCGGGCCAGCAGCGCGGTGCAGGCGGTGGCCATCTTCTATCCGGTCACCGACCTGCTCGACCTCGGCGACTCCACCGAGAACCTCCGCGACGGCGGCCCGCCGAAGAGCTTCGTGAAGGCGTTCCGTCCCGATCCGGATGGACCCAAGGATTGGAAGGAGATCGGGCGGTCGCTCTCACCGCTCCACCTCCTGGGCCCGAACCGGCCGCCGACGTTGATCTACCACGGCGACGCCGACACGTTGGTGCCGCTGGACCAGTCCCTCCGCCACGTCGAACGCGCGCGCGGCCTCGGCAACACGGTCGAACTGGTCGTCCACCCGGGCGGAAAGCACGGCTGGCCGACGATGATCATCGACCTGATCCGCTTCGCCGACTGGTTCGACCGGCATCTGGCGGGAACCAAGACGAACTCGGGAGCACGCTGAATCCAGGCAACCCATGAGCACGAATCCGCAATGCCTTCTGGTCGGCCACGTCCGGCTCCGCGGACGCCGCATCCTCCGGGGCGTGATCACCTTTGCGATCGGACTGACGCTGTGCATCGGCCTGCCGGGCAACACCGGGATCTGGTCGGTGATGACCTCGACGCTCCATGGCCTTTTCCTCGCCGCCTTGTTCCTGCCTTTCTACGCGGTCCCGTCGGGGCTGATCGGGATGCTCATGCCGCGGCTCGCCCGCCTGCGTCCGGCGCTGCTCGCGGCGGCATTGGCGGCGGTGCTGGGCGGCGCCTCGGGCCTGGCGATGGAGTGGTCGATGCCCCCGCACCGGAATCCGCTGGTCAAGCTGGCCACGCCGCCACCCCTTCCCCCCGCCAAGGACGGCCAACCGCACGGTCCCGTCCGAGAATTCCGCCATTGGGTCTCGGTCAACTGGACGGCAGCCTTCTTCGCGTCCTGGTTCGCCGGTTGGGCCCTGCTCGAGCGTCGCCGACCGGAGGTTCCGCTCCCCAAGCTGGCCAGCCCCTGATCCGTTTCGTCGGCGCGAGGACGGACCTCACGCAAACACGCCAAGGCTCCGTGGACAGCCCGGAACCGGAGCCGGCCGGGGCATCATCAGCGTGCATCCGGTTCCGCGGCCGCAGAAGGCTCGGTTTGCTTCCTCTCCCTTGGCGGCTTTGCGGTTTGGCGTGAGGCTCCCCTTCCTCCGGCGCTGGCCACGGCATTCCCCCGAATCCTTCCTTTGCCGCGGAGCCGGACTTCGGGATTCAATCACCGCAGCATGCCCGAATCCTCCCCCAGCGCCTCCGAGCGTCCGGCGGCGCGGCTCACCAGCCTGGACGCCCTCCGCGGCTTCGACCTGTTCTGGATCTCCGGCGCCGACTCGCTCGGTCATGCGGCCCTGGGATTCGCCTCGGGCCCCATCTCCCACTTCCTGGCCGACCAGCTCGAGCACGTTCCGTGGGAGGGATTCCGCTTCTACGACCTCATCTTCCCACTGTTCGTCTTCATGACCGGGATGTCCCTGGTCTTCTCCCTCGGCGGACGCCTGGAGGCCGGCGACCGCGCCGCCGCGCTCGGACGCCTCTTCCGCCGCGCCCTCGTCGTCTACCTGCTCGGCGTCTTCTACTACCGCGGCTTCACCGGCTGGGAGAACGACATCCGCTACCTCGGCGTGCTCCAGCGCAACGCCCTCGCCTACCTCGGCGCCGGCATCCTCTTCCTCCACCTCCGCCCGCGGCAGCTGGTGTACGCCACGGCCGGGATCCTCCTCGGCTACTGGGCCCTCCTCGCGCTCGTCCCGGTTCCCGGCGTCGGCCCCGCGAACTACAAGGTGGACACCAACCTCGCCCATTGGGTCGACGCCCATTTCCTCCCCGGCCGGAAGTGGAACGGGGCCCACGACCCGGAAGGCCTGCTCAGCACCCTGCCCTCGGTCGCGACCGCCCTGCTCGGCGTCTTCGCCGGACTGCTCATGCGCGACGCCTCGAAGTCCCCGCTCCAACGCATCCGCACCCTCCTCGTCGCCGGTGTCGCGCTGCTCGTCGCCGGACACCTCTGGGGACTCGTGTTCCCGGTCATCAAGGGCATCTGGACCTCCTCCTACGTCTGCGTCGCCGGCGGTTGGAGCGCGCTGCTGCTCGCCCTCTTCTACTGGCTGATCGACGTGAAGGGCTGGTCGCTCTGGTCCCGTCCGTTCGTCTGGATCGGGATGAACTCCATCGCGGTCTACATGGCCTCGAACCTCGTCGACTTCAGCCGAATGGCCGAACGCCTCACCGGAGGCGAGGTCGGCGCCTTCGTCGAGGGGATCGGCGGCAAGGGCGCGGCCGGCCTGCTGACCGCCCTCGCCGCCTCCGGATTCTCGGTCTGGCTCGCCTGGCTCCTCCACCGCCGCAAGGTGTTCCTCCGCGTCTGATCCCGTCCCGGACCCGACTCCACCTTCCCTTCCAACGTCTCCGAATCTCCCATGGAACCCTCTCCTCGGACCGCGTCGCCCTCCACGGAGGCCTCCTCGCGGCTGGTCTCCCTCGACGCCCTCCGCGGCTTCGACATGTTCTGGATCGTCGGCGGCGCCGGCATCCTCCGGGCGCTCGAGAAATTCACCGGCTCGCCGATCCTCGGCGGCCTCCGCATGCAGCTCACCCACGTCGACTGGGAAGGCTTCCGCTTCTACGACCTGATCTTCCCCCTGTTCGTCTTCATCGCCGGCGTCTCGCTCGTCTTCTCGACCCGCAAGGCGGTGGAACGCGGCGGGAAGGCCGCGGCGGTGAAGCGGCTGCTCGGCCGCGGACTGCTGCTCTTCCTGGTCGGGGTGTTCTACTCCGGCGGCATCTCCGACGGACTCGACGGCATCCGCTGGCTCGGCGTGCTGAACCGCATCGCCATCGCCTCCACCGCCGCCGGCATCCTCGCCGTCTTCCTGCCGGTGCGCGCGCTGGCCGCCACCACCGTGGCCATCCTCCTCGGCTACTGGGGTCTGATGAGCCAGGTGCCGTTCCCGGCCTTCCGACTCGACAAGGGCGCCGTCGCCGAGGCCATGGCCCGTTCCGGCGAGACGAACCTCGTCCGCCTCTACCAGGCCACCACCGAGCGTGTCTCGGGCCGCTACGAACCGGGCTACAACCTCGCGAACCACATCGACTTCCAATACCTGCCGGGCCGCCGTTACGACACCTACTACGATCCGGAGGGCATCCTCAGCAACCTGCCCGCGGTCGCCACCTGCCTGCTCGGCACCCTCGCCGGATCGGTCCTCGCCGCGGCCGGCGGCGCCCGCCGCACGCTCCATCTCGCCGGCGCCGGGATCGTCTGCATCGTCCTCGGCCACCTCTGGTCGCCCGCGTTCCCGATCGTGAAGAAGCTGTGGTCCTCGTCCTTCGTCCTCGTGGCCGGCGGATACAGCCTCCTGCTGCTGGCGGCCTTCCATGAGATCGTCGACATCCGCGGCTGGCGCACCTGGTGCCGGCCGTTCCTCTGGATCGGCACCAACGCGATCACCATCTACCTGCTCGCCAGCGTCATGGGCTACTCCCGCATCGCCGGCCGCTTCCTGTCCCCGAACCTCCGGACCTCGATGGGCGCCTGGGGTGAGGTCGCCCTCGCCGCGGGAAGCCTTCTCGTGATGTTCCTCTTCGCCCGCGCCCTGTACCGACGGAACCTCTTCCTCCGGCTCTGAGCCCTTGGCCGCACCCCGGCGGGCGCGGCCTCCGCGCCTCCGCGTGCCCCTTCACAGGAACGGAAGCGGAGCCCAATGGCGCCGCGATCCGCCCACAGGACGTATGATTCGCCGCGGTGGAGAAACGAAAGGGTGCGGACACCGGAGTGTCCGCACCCGTTGCTGTCCGGCCTGGGGCCGGGGGAGGCGATCAGAGGCGGCGCAGCCGATAGAGGCGCATCGCGACGTCCGGGGTCACGGTGACCGAGTTCCCGACGGCTCCGGCGACCGGGGTCCAGGCGGTGGAGGAGAGGACGTCGTTCGTCTCCAACACCACGCCCGGCGACGCAACCCACTCGAGCGTCAGGCCCGACGCGGTCCGGGTCACAACGAGACTCGGCACCGTCTCCGGGGCCGCGGAGATCGAATAGAGGCCCAGGTCGTCGACACCCCAGTACCAGCTGTCGGTGCCGGCGTACGCGAAACGGAGGCGGACCCGCGCCTGGTTGTCGGCCATCGGCAGGCGGTAGAGCTCCTGGCGCTTGGATTCGACGAAGTCGTCGTTCACGCGGCCCTCGATGAACGGGGCCAGCGACTCGGAGATCGGGGCGGCGATGAAGGCGCCGTAGGTGCCGCCGACGGTGTTTCCGCTCTCATCGGTGTAGGTCGCCACGTCGCCGCGCTCGGCGGTGAGGGTCGCCACCGCGTCCACCGCGCCGGACTCGGTGCGGACGATGTCCGGTCCGTCGAGGAGGTAGGCCACGGGCATCCAGTTCGTGCCGCCGTCCACGGAGTACTCCAGCGCGCCCATGCTGTCCTGGTTCTGCTCGTAGAGGCTCTTGAGGCCGACGTGGACGTTGGTCCGGCCGGTCATGTTGAAGTCGGGGGTGAAGGCGTAGAAGACCTGGCTGCCACCGCGGCGGTAGCCGGAGGTGCAGAAGAGGAAGCGACCCGAGGCCAGGGGCTCGCGGAGGACGCGTCCGCCGACGACGTTCGCCGGGTTGGGGCGGTTCACGCGGAGGTAGTCGAGGGCCTCGCCATCGGGGGTCTCCGGATTGCTGTAGGTGATGAAGCGGCCGTTGAAGCGGGCGGCGTCCACCACGGTCCAGTTCGCGAAGGCGGCGGAGTCGAGGTTGCCGAGGTCGATGTCGGTGTTCTCGGACGGGACGTACGACTTGAGGGTCCAGCCGGCGGGAACGGAGCCCTCGGCGACGGCGTCGAAGTTCTCGAACACGATCGGGGCCGGCAGCTCGATGTTGCGGTAGGCGCGGATCGAGAACGCGTTCGTGACGCGCAGAACGACCGGCGGCACGGAGTTGTCGGAGAAGCTCAGCACGTAGGTGTGGGCGGAACCCGGGGGCAGGAGCGTCGCGTTGGTGTAGGCCACCGTGACGAGGCCGCCGTTGGAGACGACCGAGGCGGCGACCTGGGCGCCGTCCAGCGTGAGGCGGACCGTGGCGGGCGCCACCGCGGAGCCGGTGCCGTTGGTGATGGAGGCGGCGAACGGGGCGTCGGGGAAGGCGTTCGTGGAGCCGTTGGCCGGGGTCGAGGTCAGCAGGCTCGGACCGGAGAAGACCGGCGTCGCCACCGTGATGCGCTCACCGGCGAGGATCGTGTAGCCGTCGTTTTCGAGCAGGTAGACCTGGTATTCGCCTTCCTGGGCGAGCCCGGTGGCGAAGGTGACCGATCCGCTGGCGAGGCCGGTGGCGCCGGAGCGGGTGCCGTCGACGTAGAACCAGGTCGTGGAACCGACGCTGCCCGGGGTCTGGTCCGCGCGATAGACGCCGATCCAATCCTTGGGATTGGCCGGGCCGTTGGTGAATCCGACGGTGATCGCCTGGCCGGGGGCGAAGGTGCGCTGCGAGGGCCGCACGGCCGCCGCGGAGGGATCCAGGATGGTGAAGCTGATGTTGGTCAGGACCTCGTAGCCGTCATTGAGCAGGAAGAACGCGTTCCAGGTGCCGGCGAGGTTGAGACCGGTGCCGAAGTTGACGGCTCCCGTGCGGAGGCCGGCGTTGCCGGAACGGGTGCCGTCCACGTAGGACCAGAGGGTCGAGCCCACCGATCCGGGGGTGACGCCTTCCGGGTAGATCCCGATCCAGTCCTTGGTGTTTCCGGGACCTCCGGAGAATCCGATCTGGATCGGCTCGCCCGGGAAGTAGTTCCCGAGGTTGCTCATCAGCTGTTGCGCCTTGAGTCCGACGCCGCTGAGCAATGTCAGCAGGACGGCCAGACTCCAACGACAGGCCGCGAGGGCCGCGAGGTTCATGATTCCAGGTTTCATATCTTCATTGTGGGTTCGGTACCGCGAGATCCGGCGGAAGGTTCAGGGGATGCATACGGTCGGGGTGGTGCCGTCCGGCCCGGGCGTCGCCCAGTCCGACACGATGCGTTCGCCCGCCTCGGAGGAGAGGGGGAACCAATCGGCGTCGTTGGTACGGCGCACCCAGCGCTGCTGGGCCGCCTCGGAGCGTCCCATCGGCGCGGGGCCGGTGCCGGCGCGTGACGCCTCCAGCTGGCGCTTCAGTTCGGGGGAATACCTCTCGAGATAGGCGATCCGATGCGAACCGCGGTCCGAGGGGTTGCCGCTGATGGACACCACCACGGCGCGCACGGCGTCCTCCTCCGGCCCGTCCACGCCCCGGATCGGCGGGATCGAGCCCATGGGGGCGACGAAGAGCCGCGAGGCGGAGGGATCGTAGAAGTAGGCGCCGGCGCGTCCGGGATCGGAGCTGAGGCTGCGATAGAGGACCGCGGAGGCGCCCAACACCGCGAGGGTCGCCAGGACGAGCCGGATGGGGGAACCCTGGGCCATGGCTCAATGCGGATCCGCCTTGGCGGACCACCAGCACTCGTTGGTGTTGCAGGGGATCCGTTCCCCGGCGAGCAGGCGGGCGCTTCCGTCGGCGAACGCGTAGTTCGCCTTGCGCAGATGGCGCACCGCCCCGGGATCGCCCTGGGCCAGCCGGTTGAAGCCCGGCGAATTCGCGTTGCCCAGCTCCTTCCAGATCCACCAGCGGTCCCTCGGATAGGCCCCGTAGACGTCGCTGTGTCCGTCGCCGAAGAGGATCAGCTGCGAGGCCGTCTCGATCTGGCCCCAGCGGCAGAGGTTGTTCTCATAACCCGCCGGACGTCCGAAGGGCGGCGGTGCGCCGCCCGACTGCCAGTGCACGTTCACCGCCCCGATGCCGCTCGGGATGTCGATCTCGCCATCGACGAACTGCCCCAGGACCCACGGACTCGGACGCGAGCTGGGACGCGACTTCGCCGAGGCGTAGGACTCGACCTTCTCCGAGGGGCAGTCGTACACACGGGCCGCCTGGCCCACGTAGCGGAAGAGGTAGGAACGCCAACTCGATTCGCCCCCGGTGATCTGCGCCTGGATGGGCGGCAACCAGTCGAGGTTGTCGGCCGAATAGAGATGGACCGAGATCCCCAGCTGCCGCTGGTTGTTCAGGCACGCCGCCGAGACGCCCCGCGCCCGGGCGGTGCCCAGGGCGGGCAGGAGCATGCTGGCCAGGATCGCGATGATCGCGATGACCACCAGCAACTCCACCAGCGTGAAGGCCCGTCTCGTCGACGGACCCCTCTGCAGTTGTCCCAACACCCGCCGAGCTTGCCGACCGTTGTTCACCGTCGCTCAACGGGACGGTGACGGTCTGGCAAAAACTCCCGGGGGCAGCGCTCCCGGCTTCAACCCGCCTCACTCCGCCAACAGCCAGTCCCAGCGGTAGTGCAGCACCCACTCGGACAGGGTCTTCCGGTCCTCCAGTGGAACCTTCGTCCCCAAGGCGGGCATGGGGACCGGACCCCACTTTCCGGTGCCACCCTTCTCGATCTGGGAAACCAGCTTGGCCAACGCCTCGGGATCCTTGCGGTAGCGCGCCGCGACGTCCCGATAGGCCGGCCCCACCATCTTCATGTCCGGATTGTGGCAGGTGAAGCAGGTGTGCTTGGTGGCCAGGGCCTGCAGGGCCTTGGCATTCGACGGCAGGAACCGCGAGGCCGCCAACGCCCAGCCGTCCGCGGTCTTCACCGGAATGCCGAAGACGTTCACCGGTCCCGGCGGGACGTCCAAGTCGGCCACGCCCGTCGAAACCAGCAGTTTCAACTCGCCGCCGTCCCCCTTCACCGAGGCCTTGCCGTCCTTGCCGAACTGGCCCGGCGCGAAGGTCACGTTCGTCACCTGGACCCACCGGCCGGAGAGCGCCGCGGCGTCGGCGAAGAAGGCGGGCGGGCGGACCTCGGCGGCGCCGACCGACTTGTTGGTCATGCCCACCTTGACCGAGTCCTTCTTCAACACCAGCGCGGCGCGGCCCAGGGGACCGTCGCCGAGCCTGCCGACGAGGGTCACCTCGTTGCGGGGGGCCAACAGCGTGGCGTCCGCCACCGGAGCGACCACCGGCAGACCGGCCTCGCCGACGGCATGGACCCAGGCGACGACCTGGCCGCCCGGAAGCACCGTGCGTGTGCTGACCACCCCGGTGACCGAGAACTCCGTGGCGGTATCCGAGGCCTTGCCGGTGGCCGGGTCGATCTTGGCCAGTACCTCGGTGGGGGTGGCCGCCCGGGCGACGACGACGCACAGGGCGACGGCCATGGCGGAAAGACGCTGCGAGAACGAAAGTTTCATCACCGGGAACATAGGGAACCCGGGGGCTCCTCCGGCAAGTGGACCGGCTGCGGCAAATTGTCGCGGCCAGGACAGGATCCGGCCGGTCAGCGCGGCGGCGGATGCTTGGCCAGCTTCCGTTGGAGGGATCGCCGGTCGATGCCGAGAAGCCGTGCGGCCTGCGAGATGTTGCCGCCGGCCTCCGTCAGGACGCGTTGGATGTGCTCCCATTCCACCCGGTCGAGCGAGGGGATCCCCGGTGGCGCCTCGGCGGGGGACGCGGCGAAGGCCACCTCGCCCCGGAGCGCCGACAGGATCCGGTCCGGGTCGGCCGGCTTGGTGAGGTAGTCCCGGGCGCCGAGACGGACCGCTTCCAACGCGGTCGCGATGCTCCCGAATCCCGTGAGCACCACGATGGGAAGCCCGGGCTTCAAGCCGTGGAGTTCGGCAACCAGGTCCAGTCCGGACTCCCCGGGCAGCCTCAGGTCGACAATCGCCCCGTCGAATCCACCCGTCCGGGCCACCCCGCCGGCCTCGCGTGCGGAGGCAACGGCGACGACCTCGGCCCCGCGCGCCACCAGCGCCCGCTGGAGCCGCTCGCGGAAGTTCGTGTCGTCGTCGACCAGGAGGAGGCGGGTTCTCGGGTTCATGGATCAGTCGCCGTGCGCCGGAAGCCGGAGCAAGGCCCGGGTGCCGCCGCCAACGCCGGGGAGCAGCTCGAACTGCCCGTTGAGCCGGCCCGCGAGCAGCTTCACCAGGAAGAGGCCCAGGCCCATTCCCTGGCCGGTCGGCTTGGTGGTGAAGAACGGCTCCCCGGCATGGACCCGCGCCTCGGGGGTGAGGCCGGAACCGCGGTCGACCACCTCGAACTCGACCCAGGGACCCGATCGGCGGACCGACAACGAAACCGGGACCCGTGTCGGTCCGACGTCCACCGAGGCGTCCAAGGCGTTCCGGACGAGCGAGGCCAACGCCTGGGCCAGCGCTTCCGGAGGCGCCGGAACCGTCTCCGGCGCCGACGCGGCGGCGATCTCCAACGGTTGTCCGGCAAAGCGCTGCCGCAGCTCCGCCAACACCGCTTCCACCGCCAACGGCCGCACCGTGTCTCCGGCCTGCTGCTCGAGGCGGTCCAGGATCCCCCTGCAGCGCGTCGCCTCCTCCCGGATCAGTTCGGCGTCCTCCAGGATCTCCGGATGGGACGGCAGCGCCTTCGCCTCCCGCGCCAGTTCCCCGGCCGCGATGGAGATGGTCCCGAGGGGCGTTCCCAGCTCGTGTGCCGCCCCGGCGGCGAGCGTGGCCAACGCGGCGAAGCGCTCGCCCTGCGCGGCCCTCGTCCGCGCCTCCGCCAACTCGGCTTCCCGCTTCCGAAGCCGCTGTTGCAGTCGTCCCGCGAAATGGACCACGCCGGCGGTGGTCAGGATGAACGAGGCCAGCATGCCCTTCAGATGCAGGTCCAGGGGCAGGCTGGGTCCCACGCCACACACGGCGTCTCCCGGCACCGGAAGCAGCCGCTGCCCCACGAAGAGCAGGGCGAATCCCACGCTGCACAGGGCCGCGATCCACTGGGTCCACAACGAGGGCAGCGCCACCGCGGCCAATGAGACATGCACCAGGTAGAACGAGCTGAACGGATTGTGCGGCCCGCCGCAGAAATGCAGGAGCGCCGTCAGGAGCACCACGTCCGCCGACAGCACCGAGGCGATGGACGCCGGCGATTCACCACGGCCTTCCGGGAAGCGGTGGAGCACGGCGTTGCTGAGTGCGGTGAGGCCGATCACGCCGAACACGGGAACCAACGGCAAGGCGACCCCGAGACCCCAATGGACGTAGGCCACCGTCCCCGCCTGCCCCGCCACCGCGGTCCAGCGCAGACGACGGATCCAGTGCAGGGTCCGGACCGGGGCCGGATCAGCGTTGGCGACGGGCGTCTTCACGGAGACGGTCGATTTCATCCACGATGGCCCGCGGCGTCAGCGGGCTCAGCCCGTTGAAGTACGCCCGCACGTTGCCCCTCGGATCCACCAGGGCGATGCGTTCGATGTAGAGGAATTCCACCGGGGTGTTCGTCGCGCCGGCGGCCGGATCCTTCGGCAGGAAGCTGCTCTCGATCAGCGGCGTGATCTCGGACTTGGGCCCGGTCAGGAAGGTCCAGACCTCCGGCACCACCCCGAGGTCGCGGGAGAACTTCGCCAGGACCTCCGGGGTGTCGGTGACGGGATCCACCGTGAGCGACACCAGTCGCACGTCCGGCCGGTCCTTCACCAAGCGCTGCAACGCCGCCATCTGCCCGCTCACCAGGCGGCAGGTCGCTCCGCAGCTGGTGAAGACGAAGCTCACGACGCAGTACTTCCCGTTCAGCTCGCCCCGGGCCACGGAGCGGCCACGGCTGTCGGTCAGCAGGAAGTCTCCGAAGACCCTCGGCCGGTCCGGAAGCTGGGCCGGCCCCGACTTCCGGAGCCGGAGCAGGCCACTGAAGCCGACGACGGCCAGGAGGCAGGCGCCGACCACGATCAGGAAGAGGCGCGCGTCCGAGATTGCGGACTCGGGGACTGTTTTCGGTTGGTTGTTCCGGAAAATCATCGGTGGCCTGGGGCTTCCGCGACGGCAGCGGCGGCGGAGCCAGATGGCGACAACGTAGCCCGGAACCCATGGAGGGCGAAGCCCGGGGATCCGACGGCTCGACGCCACCACGGAAGCACGCTCCCATCCCGACCCATCGGAACCGAGCCTGCACGAGCCGCATCCCGTCAGGCCACGCCACAACCGGAGGAAGCGGTGCGGCGAATTGTCGCACCCCGAAGCGGTCGCCGGTCCGCGGCTGCCGTCTTTTTCCTGTCCCCTGCCGGCGACGACACGGAGTCTTTTGCCATGTCCCTCGCCAACCCAGGTTCCATCCGCCGGATCGACGCGGTCCGGCGGATCGGCGGAGGAGCCACGGTCCTGGCCTGGATCTTCGTCGCGGCGGCGGCCCCGATCCGGACCACCGCCGCGGAGGCTACCGAACCCTCGGCCAAGCACTGGTCCTTCAAGCCGGTCGTCCGCCCGGAAGTCCCGGCCACGGGGAAACGGGCGTCCCATCCCGTCGACGCCTTCGTCCGCGACGCGCTGCGGCGTGAGCGCCTCGACCCGTCGCCCGAGGCCGACCGGACGACGCGCATCCGGCGTCTCTACGACGTCGTGCTCGGCCTGCCGCCGACGCCGTCCGAGATCGACGCGTTCCGCAGGGACCGGTCGCCCAAGGCCTGGGAGAACCTCGTGGACCGCGTGCTCGAGGACCCGCGGTACGGCGAGCGTTGGGCGCGCCACTGGCTGGACGTGATCCGCTTCGCCGAGAGCAACGGCTTCGAGACCAACCGCGAACGCACCGGCGCATGGCGCTTCCGCGACTGGGTGATCCAGGCCCTCAACCGCGACCTGCCCTACGACGAGTTCGTGCGGCGGCAGGTGGCGGGGGACGCGTCCGGTGACGACGTCGCCACCGGGTTCCTGGTGGGAGGTCCGTGGGACATCGTGAAGAGCCCCGATCCCGCGCTCACCGCCCAGCAGCGCGCCGACGAGCTGGACGACATGGTCAACACGACCGGCACCGCGTTCCTCGGCCTGACGCTCGGCTGCGCCCGCTGCCACAACCACAAGTTCGATCCGGTCTCCCAGCGCGAGTACTTCTCCCTGACCGCGGTCTTCGCCGGCGTGGCCCAAGGCGAACGCGCCCTTCCCCGCTCCGCCGTCGAGGAGGCCGCCTGGAAGGCCGCCGAGGCCGAGGTCCAGTCGCTGGAATCCCGGCTGGCCCGATACCGGACGCGTCCCGAGGCGGACCTGCCGGCGGTGGAAGCCCGGCTCAACGAGGACCGCTTCCCGGCGGTCGCAACGCGGCGCCTGCGGTTCACCGTCCTCGGGACCACCGGAGGCGAGCCGTGCCTCGACGAACTCGAGGCCTGGTCCGGCGACCGCAACGTGGCCCTCGCCACCGCCGGCACGAAGGCGTCCGCCAGCGGCACCCTGCCCGGCTACGCCATCCACCAGCTCGCCCACATCAACGACGGCCGCACCGGCAACGACCGCTCGTGGGTCTCCAATGAGTCCGGCAAGGGTTGGGTGGAACTGGAGTTCCCGCAGGAGTTCCGTGTCGACCGCGTGACCTGGGGTCGCGACCGCAAGGGACGTCTCGGTGACCGCATCGCGACCGCCTACCGGATCGAGGTCCAGGAACCGGATGGCGCCTGGCGCTCCGTCTCCGATTCGTCGCGCCGACGTCCGCGTCCCGGATCCGGGCCGGCCATTCCGGAGTACCGCTTCGACGGACTCGCGAAGGCCGAGGCGGCCGAGGCCCGCGCCACGCTGGCGAAGCTGGAGTCGGCCGCGAAACGCCGGGACGCGCTGTCGAAGCCGCCGATGGCCCATGCCGGCACCTTCTCCCAACCCGGAAAGGTCCACCGCCAACACCGCGGCGACCCGCTCCAGCCGCGGGAGCAGGTCGTTCCGGCCACGTTGGAGATCTTCCGTCCGGTGGTCCTGGAGGACTCGACGCCCGAACAGCGTCGCCGCGTCGCGTTGGCCGAATGGATCACCCGGCCCGACCACCCGCTCACCGCCCGCGTCGCCGTGAACCGGATCTGGCAGCAGCACTTCGGCGTCGGCCTCGTGGATACCCCCAACGACTTCGGCCACAATGGCAGCAGGCCGTCGCACCCGGAGCTGCTCGACTGGCTCGCCGCGGAGCTGGTGCACCCGACGGTCCCCGACGGCGGACGGACGGCGCGGCCATGGTCCCTGAAGCACCTGCACCGGCTGATCCTGACCAGCGCCACGTGGAACCAGTCCTCGAAGCCGCGTCCGGAAGCCCGCCGTGTCGACGCCGCGAACCGCCTGCTCTGGCGCTTCGAGCCGCGTCGCCTGGAGGCCGAGGCCATCCGCGACGGCATCCTCGCCGTGGCCGGCACGCTCGATCCGACGCCGGGCGGTCCGTCGTTCCACCTGCACGAGGTCGACCGCGAGAACGTGTACCACTACCACCCCAAGGAACGCTTCGGTCCGGCCGAGTCGCGGCGGATGGTCTACGCCTTCAAGGTGCGCATGGAACAGGACGGCGTGTTCGGGGCGTTTGACTGCCCGGACGGCTCGCTGGTGGCCCCGCGCCGCAGCCGTTCCACGACGCCGCTCCAGGCGCTGAACCTCTTCAACAGCCGGTTCCTGCTCGACGAGGCCGCCCACTTCGCGGACCGGCTCGGACGCGAGGCCGGCCCGGATCCCAAGTCCCGCATCCGGCTCGCCTGGCGCCTCGCCTACGGACGCGAACCCGACCGCGCCGAGATGCGCGACGCCCTCGGGTTCGTCCGCGAACACGGCCTCCCGGCCCTGTGCCGGGCGGTGCTCAACTCCAACGAGTTCCTCTTCATCCCATGAGCGCAAGCAACCTGCGGAACGGACTGCTCGACCGCCGCCGATTCCTCGGCGACGCCGGGCTCGGGCTCGGCGCCATCGCCCTCACCCATCTGCTCTCCCGACAGGGACTGCTCGGGGCGTCGGTCGGCGGAAAGGAACCGATCCGCCCCTCCATCGATCCCGGACGTCCCTACGCGCCGCGCACGCCGCACTTCGCGCCGAAGGCCAAGAACGTCCTCGTCATCTTCTGTAGCGGCGCGTGCAGCCAGCTCGACACCTTCGACTTCAAGCCCGAGCTGATCCGCCGCCATGGCCAGCCGATGCCCGGTGCCGGGAAGCTCATCACCTTCCAGGGGGAACAGGGCGCGCTGACCCGCAGCCCATGGGAGTTCCGTCCGCGCGGCCGAAGCGGGAAGATGGTTTCCGACCTCCTGCCCCACCTCGGGGCGCTGGCCGACGACCTGTGCTTCCTGCACGGGATGAAGGGCAAGACCAACACCCATGGCCCGGGCGAGAACTTCATGTCCACGGGCTCGACGCTCGACGGCTTCCCGAGCCTCGGCGCCTGGCTGACCTACGCGCTCGGCAGCGAGGACCAGAGCCTGCCGTCCTACGTCGCCATCCCCGACCCGCGCGGCAAGCCGCAGAACAGCGTGAACAACTGGTCGCCGGGCTTCCTGCCCGCGGCCTACCAGGGCACCGAGTTCAACGCGACCACGCCGATCCGGAACCTCGCGCGTCCCGACGGGATCACCGCGGACATGGACGCCGCGACGCGTGCCTTCCTCCGCCGCCAGAACGAGCGTCATGCGGAGGCCTTCCCCGGCGACTCCCAGCTCGCCGCGCGGATCTCGAGCTACGAACTCGCCGCCCGGATGCAGCTCACCGTGCCCGAGGTCGCCGACCTCGCCGGCGAGCCGGAGCACATCCTCCGGCTCTACGGCGCGGACGAGACCGGTTCGAAGACCAAGGACCTCCGGGCCGCCTACGCGCGCAACTGCATCCTCGCCCGCCGCCTCGTCGAACGCGGCGTGCGCTTCGTCCAGCTCTTCAACGGCGCCTACCAGACCGGCGGCGAGGGCGTCAGCAACTGGGACGGCCACAAGGACCTGCTCAACCAGTATTCCGTCCACGGACCGGTCCTCGACAAGCCGACCGCCGGCCTGCTGATCGACCTGAAGCAGCGGGGGCTGCTGGAGGAGACGCTGGTGGTCTGGTGCACCGAATTCGGCCGGATGCCGACCTTCCAGAAGGGTTCCCAGGGCCGCGACCACAACCCGGACGGGTTCACCTGCTGGATGGCCGGCGCCGGCGTGAAGCCGGGGTTCTCGTACGGCGCCACCGACGAGTTCGGACACAAGGCGGTCCAGGACGTGACCACCGTGTACGACCTGCACGCGACGATCCTGCACCTGCTGGGCCTGGACCACGAACGGCTCACCTTCTACCACAACGGCCTCGAACGCCGACTCACCGACGTGCACGGCGAGGTCATCCGGCCGATCCTGGCGGGGTGAGGGGCGGGGGTTGAAAGGTTGAAAGGTTGAAAGGTTGAAAGGTTGAAAGGTTGAAAGGTTGAAAGGTTGAAGGGCTGAAGGGCTGAAGGGAGGTTCGGAGATAGTTCTGGACTTTTCGCCTGTTTTCACTCGTCGCCGATCGAACGCTTCAACGCTTCAACGCTTCAACGCTTCAACGCTTCAACGCTTCAACGCTTCAACGCTTCAACGCTTCAACGCTTCAACGCTTC
>JAIYBC010000026.1 GCA_027488845.1 Verrucomicrobiales bacterium
GAAGCGTTGAAGCGTTGAAGCGTTGAAGCGTTGAAGCGTTGAAGCGTTGAAGCGTTGAAGCGTTGAAGCGTTGAAGCGTTGAAGCGTTCCATCGGCGACGAGTGAAAACAGGCGAAAAGTCCAGAACTATCTCCGATCTACCCCTTCAGCCCTTCAACCTTTTCAACCTTTCAACCTTTCAACCTTTCAACCTTTCAACATTTCACCCCCACCTCCCCCCTCCGGCAGTTTCGCGTTAACCCGCTGGCCTGATTCAGGCATCGTCCGCGTCCGCATGAGTTGGTTGTACCGAACCTTCGCCCGCCCGTTCCTGTTCGCGCAGGATTCCGAAAACGTCCACAACCGGACGCTCGGCCTCCTGTCCATGGCCAGCCGCATCGGCGTGGCGCGCGACCTGATCTCCTCGGTCTACGAGGTTCCGGACCTGCCGGTGACCGCGTTCGGACTCCGGTTCCCCAACCCGGTGGGGCTGGCCGCAGGCATGGACAAGCAGGCCGCCGCGGTCCCGGTCTGGCGTTCGATGGGGTTCGGCTTCAGCGAACTCGGCGGGGTCACCTGGCACGCGCAGCCCGGCAACCCGGCGCCACGGATGTTCCGGTGCGTCGACGACGAGGCCCTGGTCAACCGGATGGGCTTCAACAACGGCGGTGCCGCCGCGTTGGCCGATCGGCTTCGCGGTTGGCGCGCCGAGGGCCTCTGGCCGTCGCATCCCGTGGGCATCAACCTCGGCAAGTCCAAGGTCACGCCGATCGAGTCCGCCGCCGAGGACTACACCGCGTCCTTCCGCGCATTGTGGGGACTGGCCGACTTCTTCGTGGTGAACGTCAGTTCGCCCAACACCCCGAACCTGCGTCAGCTGCAGGACCGCGCCGCGCTGGACGCCATCCTCGAATCGCTCCAGGCGGTGAACGCCGAACTCGCGGCGGGCGGCCCGACGAAGCCGATCCTGGTGAAGGTCGCGCCGGACCTGACCTTCGAGGCGCTCGACGAGATCGTGGGCCTGGTGGAGCCCCGCCGCCTCGCCGGCCTCGTCGCCACCAACACCACCATCGCCCGTCCGTCCGTCCAGGACCACCTCGCCCAGCGCGTCTACCGCGAGACGGGCGGATTGAGCGGACGTCCTCTCGCGGCCCGCAGCACGGAGGTCGTCCGCCACCTGTACCGCCAGACCTCGGGTCGGGTTCCGATCCTCGGCGTCGGCGGCGTGCTCGACGCCCAGGACGCCTGGGAGAAGGTCACGGCCGGCGCGACGCTCGTGCAGGTGTACACCGGACTGGTGTACGAAGGCCCCGCCCTCGTCGGGGACATCGTCCGCGGCCTTTCCGAACGGCTTGCCGGCGGCCGCTGGGAGAACGCGGTCGGGAGAGCCGCCCGCTGAGTTCCGAAGATGGGTGCGATTCCCGCCATCGTGCTGGTCGGCCTGGCGGTCCTGAGCTTCGGGATCGTGGTCTGGCAGTTCCTTGCCGCCCGGCGCTTCCCGCTGCATCAGCGAGTGGCGGACCACCGGGACGCTCCGGGCATCACCCTGCTCAAGCCGCTGAAGGGGTGCGACCGGCACACCCTGGAGTGCCTCGAGAGCTGGATGTGGCAGGTGTACGCAGGGCCGGTCCAGGTGCTGTTCCTCGTCCAGGATCCCGCCGATCCGGTGTGCGAACTCGTCCGTGGACTCCTGGCGCGTCATCCGAACCGGGACGCGCACCTGTGCGTCTTCCCCGAGCCGGTCGGCGTCAATGCCAAGGTTTCCAAGCTCGCCCTGGCGGAGCGGTTGGCCACGCATGACCTGATCCTCGTCAGCGACGCCGACGTCCGGGTTCCGTCGGACTTCCTCGCCAACCTCGTGATGCCGCTGCGGGATCCGGCCGTGGGCCTGGTCAACGGCTTCTACCGTCTTGCCAACCCGGTGACCGCGGCGATGCGCTGGGAGGCGGTGGCGGCGAACGCGGACTTCTGGAGCCAGGTGCTGCAGTCCCGGATGTTGGCGCCGATGGATTTCGCGCTGGGTGCGGCGATGCTCGTGCGTCGGAAGGCCCTCGAACAGATCGGCGGGTTCCGGTCGTTGGCCGACCACCTCGCGGACGACTTCCAGCTAGGCCATCGGCTGGCGAAGGCCGGGTGGAAGATCGAGCTGTCGCCGGTGGTGGTGGAATGCCTCGACGCCCCGTCGGGCTGGGCTGCGGTGTGGGCGCATCAGGTGCGCTGGAACCGCACCATCCGCGTCTGCCGTCCCGCGCCGTACGCGGCGAGCATCCTTTCGAACGGGACGCTCTGGCCCCTGCTGGCGGCGGTGGCGGTTTGGTTCACCGCGGCCATTCCGGATCCCTGGGCGTTTCGGCTTCTGGTCCTGTTCGCGTTCTTCCTCCTCGCCCGGTCCTGGATGGCACGTTCCCTGGCCGCGAGGCTGGCCGCGATCCCGGGCCGCCCGCCTTCGACCGAAGGCTGGGTCTTCGCGATGGCGGTGCCTAGGGATCTGCTGGGCGTGGCGGTGTGGGCGGCGGCGCTGTTCGGGGATCGGGTCGTGTGGCGTGGCATCCGCTACCGCGTTGGCGGCGACGGCCGTCTCACCCGGGAGCGCTGAGCCGGATCGGGCAGGACCGCGTCCAAGGGGATGTATGCGGCTTGTCGGGGCTGAGGTGGCTTTCCAGACTCCCGTTCCTGCCGAAATGAAACGTCTCGTCCTTCCGATCCTCCTCGCGACGGCGCTGCTCCCGGTCCTGCGCGCCCAGCAGCGCGGCATGGCGGCGGAGCCCTTGGACGACGCGGTCCGCGGCACCAACGCCATCTCCGCGGGCGGATCCGCCGGCCTGTTCGTCGGCGTCGGCGCCTTCGACGCCGGCTCCAACCTCGGCTCGCTGAAGTACGCCCCCGACGACGCCGTGGCGTTGGCCCACCTCTTCACCCTCGAGCTGAAGCTGGTCCCCGTCGACCGGGCGCGGGTGGCGATCTCCGGGACGCCCCGTTCCCAGCGCGGGAACAACCAGCTGGCGGCGCTGAAGGCGGCGGGTGTGCGGTTCGTGGGCGCCGACAAGAACGCCCTGCTCGGCGCGCTGCGCCAGATCAAGGCCGAAGCCTCGCAGGAGGACGGCCTCATCGTGGTCTCCGTGGCCACGCACGGATTCGAGGACGGCGGCGGCCAGTACCTGATGCCGTCGAACGGCCTGCGCGAGGAGGCGGCCACCACGGGCATCCCGCTGAACCTGGTGAAGCAACGTCTGCAGGAAGCCTCGGCCCGGAAACGGATCCTCCTGCTCGACGCCTGCCGCGAGGCGGTCGAGGGCGGCACCCGCGGGGCGGAGACCGCGACCGCGGGACTGCAGGAGAGCTTCCGCAAGGCCGAGGGATTCGCGGTGCTCGGCTCGTGCAGCGCCAAGCAGCTGAGCTGGGAATCCGACGAGCTGCAGCAGGGCGTGTTCACACACCACTTCGTCCAGGCGCTGAAGGGCGGCGTCGGCGGGAGCCCGTCGGACGGCCTGATCCGGCTGGGCGACGTCGCGCAATGGGTCGCGGTGGAGACCGCGAAGTGGGCGAGGGTGAACCGGAACGTGGCCCAGGAGCCGTGGACCGAGGGGGAGATCGCGCGGCAGATCCCGTTGGCGGTGGATCCGCGGACCGCCCGGCGCCTCGCCGAAGCCCGCGCCGCCGCCGAGGCCGAGGCCCAGAAGATCCGCGAGCAGGCCGCCACGAACGAGAAGCGTCGCAAGGACGCGCTCAAGCTCGCCCGCAACGCCCAGGCGGATCACGACGCCAAGTTTTCCAAGCAGACTCTGGACTCGGTGGAAAAGGCGCTGGCGGCGTCCAACGCCGGTTCCGTCGAGGAGTTGGTGCGACGGTTGGAACGGCACTTCCGCAAGCCCGTGGTCGAGAACGACGACGTGGTCGACTTCCTCAACTGGTGGCGCGACCAGCAGCAGTCCGAGCGGACGTCGGCGATCCTGGACTCCCTGTTGATCCGCCGGGACCGCGTCGTTCGGCCGGAGCCGGAGCCGGCCGTGACCAATCCGGTGGCTCCGGCGCCGCGTCCCCAGGAGCCGACGCCCCGGCGGGAGGCGGCCCCGGAAGCCGTGGACAGGCCGGCTGGGGATGCGGAATCCCCGGCGCCCGGTTCGTATGCCCAAAGGCTCCAGCTGAGTCCGACCCGGGACAACCCGTACCAGAACTCCCTGAGGATGCGCTTCGTGCCGGTGGCGGAAACCAAGGCCTGGTTCAGCGTGTGGGAGACGCGGGTTCGCGACTACGCCGCCTTCGCCGCCGCGAATCCCGGCACCGATCCGGCTTGGAGGAATCCGGTGTCGAACGGACTGGCCGTGACCCCGACCAACACCTGCCCGGTGACCTTCGTGAACTGGGAGGACGCGCGGTTGTTCTGCGCATGGCTCACGCGGAAGGAGCGTTCCGAGGAGCGGATTCCGAAGACCGCCGTCTACCGCTTGCCCACGGACGCCGAATGGAGCCGGGCGGTGGGACTGAAGGAGAACATGGCGTGGTCTCCGTCCGACCTCGACGGCAAGGCCAAGAACGTCTGGCCCTTCGGCACCACCTGGCCGCCGGCTTCCCCGGTGGGGAACTACGCGGACCGCGCCACCGGCGAGGCCTTCCGCAATCTCGATTGGGAATCCATCCCCGGATACGACGACGGCTTCGCCACCACGGCCCCGGTCGGCCGGTTCCCGGCCAACGCCGCGGGCCTGCAGGATCTCGGCGGCAACGTCCTGGAATGGGTGGACGACCTGTACCGGGAGAAGGACACCACCCGGGTGCGCCGGGGTGGGGCGTGGTATCAGTCCAAGCCGGACGCCCTGTGGTCGTCGCGTCGCCACCGTGAGCGTCCGACGGAGCGGGACGCCTACACCGGGTTCCGCGTGGTGCTGGAAGGCGTCGAAACCGGAAAGTGAAGCGGGAGGTGCCTGCAGGGGTAGGAGACGAGGTGACGAGTCTCTGGCCTTCCCCGTCGTGCGCCGTGGCTTGGGAGGCGTGGGACTCCTGACGTCGTCTCCTACGTGTGCAGGTCCCCGCTCTCCTTGCCGAGTTTCCGCGTGACAACCGGGGGCGGTTTCCCGGCTCATTTTGCATGTGAGATCCAAGGTGCTTGCGTTCGCTCTCGTGGTTTCCCCGGTCGTGTGGTTCGGCTCCGGATGTCAGGCACCGGCCTCGCCCGCGTCCTCCATCGACGTCGACCGTGGCGATTGGGAGGCCGACATCGCCAAGATCCGGAACACGTCTTCGTTCTACGTCCGACAGGTCCGCGACCGCATCCCCACCACCGATCCGGCCCGCGCGGCGTTGGAGAAGAAATACGGCGAGGCGGAGACCGCGGTGAACCTCTGGATCCTCGACGTCCAGGATTCCATCCGCGCCGGCCGCAAGCCCGACGCCTCGGGGGTGTACCAGCGCCGGGAGCTTGCCGCGAACGAGGCCTACAGCCGCTTCATCACCTCCGCCGAGTCCGCCCTGGACCTGGAGAACAAGCCCAAGTTCTTCCCGCTCGCCGCCATGGCGCCCGGGCTCGTGGACTTCATCTGGAAGAAGCTCGTGGACGCCCATGACCGGCGCACGCAGGAGATCCAGAAGATGCGCAACGAGTACGCCGCGCGCCTCGACGCCTACAAGCTTCCCGCCTTCGGCAAGGTGGAGTGACCGCGGTCCCGTCCTGCCCATTCCCGTTTCCGATCCTCCCGTGATGAACGTCCTCCTGCGTCCGCTGTGCCTCGGGCTCCTCTCCGCGATGGCCGCGGCCCTTCCCGTGTCGGCCGCCGTCCATGCGCTGGTGGTGGGCGTGAACGACTACGGCAGCCCCGATTCCAACCTGAGTTCCTGCGTGGCGGACGCAAAGGCCTTCGCCCAGTTCCTGCAGAAGGGATTCGGCGTGCCCGCATCGAACATCCGGGTGCTGCTGGACCGCGAGGCCGGGTCGGACGCGATCGAGGCGGCCTTCCGCGAGACCCTGATCGGCGGCGTGGCTCCGGACGACCAGGTCGTCTTCTACTTCAGCGGCCACGGGGCGTTGACGCCGAACCTGACCACCGTCACGGCCCGCCGGGTGGACAAGGCGCTGGTTCCCGCCCGGCTGCCCAAGCCGCCGCTCGCCTGGGAACAGCTCCTGCCGCAGTCGCGCATCGACGGGTGGCTCGCCGAATCGCCCGCCCGGCGTCAGGTGGTGGTGCTCGACTGCTGCCATTCGGGCGCGTTGACCCGTTCGCTCGGCGGCAACCCGGATTTCCGTCCGAAGGTCCTGGACCTCGGTTTCGCCGCCTCGGAAGCGGCCCTGATTCCCGACGTCGGAGAACAGGCCTTCTCCAAGCAGGCCGGCGGGAAGACCCTGCTCTGGCTGGGCGCCTGCGAGTCGAAGCAGGTCTCCTATACCGGACGGCCCTACAGCCTCTTCACCGGGAAGCTGCTGAAGGCGCTGCAGGTTTCCCCGGGGACGCCCATCCGCGATGTCTTCGCCTCCGTTGCCGCGCAGGTGGCCGAAGCCTCCAAGGGCCTGCCTCAGGGCGCCCAGAATCCGCAGTCCGAAGGCGCCACCGAACAGCCGCTGTTGCTGGGCGCGTTGCCGGCATCGGGATCGGCTCCCGCATCCGCGGCGAACACCGATCGGAACACCTCGATCTTCGATTCCCTGAGCCTTGCGAACCGGCCGAACGCCCCGGGCGGCGCGACGGTGACGCTGGACTCGCTCCGGATCGCCCCGAACCGGATTCCCCCTGCCTCGAATCCCTTCCAGGTGAAGGCCCGACTCGACCGGTCGGTGTACGTCACCAACGAGCTGCCGGTGTTGACGATCGAGTCGAGCGAGGACGCCTTCGTGCGGGTGTTCATCGTCGCGGCCGACGCCACGCAGACGCAGATCTTCCCGAACCGTTGGCAACCGGACAACCGGGTCCGGAAGGGCGAACCGTTCCGGATCCCGGGCGCGGCGGAGAACCGCTGGCGTCTGCGGATCACCGAGCCGTTCGGAACCGAGATCGTGATGGTCCAGGCGCGCCGGGAGCAGTTCGTCGACCTGGCCAAGGGGGTGGAGTACACCGGGCTCTTCCAGGATCTCGGCAGCGAGTCTCCGGCCCAGACCCGGGCACGGGGAATGAAGGCGGAGGAGATCGCGGCCCCCGTCGCCACGGCGGCGCCGGTTGGAGACGCGGGGACCGTCCCGGCTGGCCGGGCGGAGACGGTCGTCTCCTACCAGGTTGTGGCGGTGCGGCCTCAGCCGTAGCCGAGCCCGTTTCATCGTGGCTTGGCAGGCGTGGGACTCCTGACGTCGTCTCCGACGTGTGAAGCTCGGGGAAGGCTCCGGGACGACGATGTCGCAATCGCGACGTTTTTCCGGAGCCGTTCCCGGGTTAGCATCCTGCCCATGTTCCGGATTGGATTTCATGTTCGCTTCCTGTGGGCCCTCCTGCTGCTGGGCTCGCTTCCGCTCGTCCACCTTCGGGCCGGATCGGGTTCCGGTGGCCTCCTGGATGGCGGCCTGCTCGGACGCTACTTCCCCAACGCCGATCTCCAGGGCGATCCCTCGTTCGATCGCCGCGACGTGCGCCTCGACTTCGATTGGCCCGCAGGGTTTCAGCCCGGCGGTTCCGCCTCGCCCCGTTTCGCCGCGGTGGGTGCCGAACGTTTCAGCGTGCGCTGGTCGGGCAGGTTCATGGCACGCAACTCCGGGGGCCATCGGCTCGTGGTCGAGGCCGACGACGGCGTCCGGCTGGACCTGAGACGCGAGGGTGATTCGTCGTTCGTGCGCCGGATCGACGCCTGGTCCACGCCCGGTCGTCACGTGGCCGAGGTGGCCCTCGATGCGGGCGTCCGCTACGAGCTGCGGATCGAGTACCGCCAGGACTCGGGTCCGGCGCGGATGCGGCTGCTCTGGAGCGGTCCGGGGTTCGCGGAGGAGGTCCTGGACGTGGCGTCTCTCGCGGCGTTGAACATGGACACCTACGCCGACGAGATCTGGGCCAACGCGATGGACGGGGCCCGTGACGAATGGCGCGACCCGGGCTTCGGCGAGGACCGGACGACCTGGCCGCAACGGGACCCCGATGGATGGCCGCGTGGCGACGGGGCGGTCATCGTGTGGGAAGGCGCCGAGCCGGCCTCGGTCGCCGGGACCTACCGACTCAGCTTCGAGGGCCGTGCCCGTGTCGCGTTCCAGGGAGTGGCCGGCGAGTTCCTCGTCGATGGACGGAGCGTCGGCAACGAACTGCCATTTGGGGCGGGCTGGAATCCGGCCTCCAACCGCACCGTCGCCGAGGTCCGCATTCAGCCGGTGGACATCCTCATCCTGTATCTCACCGAGACGCGGCGTTCGCCGTCGGACACCGCGCCGACCGGAGTGCGACGGATCGCGTTGGAGCGTCCGGAGTCGGTTGGGGCGTCCGTCCCGCAGCCGGCCGGGAGCCGGTTCGACATCCGCGCCCTGCGTGCGTTCGGGCGTTATTCCGCCCTGCGTTGGATCAGCAACTTCGAAACGGAGCGCACCTGGTCGGACCGCGTCCGTCCGGCGTATTCGACGCACCGTGACGTGGGTTCGCTGCGGCACTGGGAGCTGATGGTCCAGCTGTCGAACGAGGCGGGGAAGGACCTGTACGCGTGCCTTCCGCATCGGGCGGACGACGACTACGTGCGGAAGGTGGCGCGCCTGGTCAGGAACGGCTCGGACGGCGTGGAGCCGTACGACGGGCCGCGGTCGGATCCGGTGCATCCGCCGTTGAACCCGAACCTGCGGGTGTACCTGGAACGTGGGAACGAGATCTGGAACTTCTCCTTCAGCCAAGGACCCGAGAACGCGGAGGACGGCAGGCGGGAGGTGCTGCTGGGAACCGGGGAGGGCCGGATCCTCGACTTCGACGGAGCGAATCCGACGGGTGACTCCTTCTACCGTTGGCATGCGCTGCGGTCGTTGCGGATGAGCCGGATCTTCCGGTCGGAGTTCGGCGACGGTGCGATGGGGACGCGTGTGCGTTTCCTGTTGGAGTACCAGTACGACAACTTCCAGGGCACCGCGGAGACGGCCTTCGACTTCCTCGACCGGTACTTCAACAACGCGGACGGCGTGGCACACGTTGCGGAGCCGCATCCGGTCCGACGCGACTTCTGGGGTGGCGGCGGTGCGGTCTACTACAGTTCGGGCAACCCGCAGGGCACGCAGTCGCACACGTCCGTCCTGGACGGCGGCTTCGAGGCGCCGGTGTTGGCGGATGGGGCGCCGGTGGCGATGCCGGAGGGGTCGGGATGGAGTGCGCAGGGGACGGCCGGCCTCTTCGGCAGGAGGGTCACCCCTTCTGCCTTCGCCGTGCAGGGCTTCGGCTCGGTGGTTCCCGCACCGGATGTCCGGAAGCTCCTGGGACTCCGGTTCACGACCGGCGCCACGCGGTTGGCGGTTTACGAACTGGGGCGCCGGATCCCGCACGGGCCCAAACGGGACCACGACCTCTGGCTGCTCCGGGCGTCGGACCGGTCGGTCGTGGCCCAAGGGAGGACCTCGACCACGGATCCGTTGGTGGACCGGAGTTCGGTGGTGCGGCTGGCGACTCCCGCGCTCCTGGAGCCGGGCACGTCCTACCTGCTGTTGTGTTCCGAGGATCCGGCCGGCGACACCCTGCACGGCACGAACACGGTCGTGACGGGCCTTCACGGGATCACCGTCGACGGGGCGGTCCGTGCGGAATACGGGGAGCCGGACTGGGATCCGGCCGCCTGGAGCGTGCATCCGGAGGGCCCGGCGGGTTCCAGCTACGGTCCTTTGGTCATGGGGGTCGTCGTGGCGTCGAATCCCCCCTTGGCGGGATTCCCGCCGGATCCGCCGCAGGGGGCGCAGGGCCTGTGGCTGGCGGGAACCAGTTCGGTGAGCCGGGTCGTGAACTTCGCCCTTCCGGGAACCTACGCGTTGCGCTTCCAGGCGGCAGCCCCGCCGGATCGGGAGACCGGCGTGTTCTTCGAAGTCGACGGCCGCAACATCACGCCCGATGCGGCGTCCCATGACGGACCTGTCGGGGATCACTGGGTGCCGGGAATCGGCTTCAACCGGGATTCGCGGCGGTTCGAGAACAACGGATCCTTCGTCTTCGAGGTGGCCGAGGCCGGACCGAAGACGCTGCGGATCACCTCCACCGGGTACTCCCGGTATTTCAATCCGTTCGAGGTGTCCGTGGATCCGGACCGGGCGGTGTACTTCGACGCGATGGAGGTGGTGTCGGTGGACGCGCTTTTCGGCGGGGGAATCCCGTCGGGCGGCGAGGCGAATGGGCAACCGGCGGAGCGCCTCGAGTCCCACGCCGCGGCCGTGGCCTCTCAGGCCCGCTACGCGCAGGCCTTCGGGTTGGAGGTGGTCGCCTACGAAGGCGGCTGGTCGTTGGGTGGCGACTTCGGCGCGGTGCCGATCCAGAACTGGGCGAAGTTCCGGGATCCGAGGGCGCGGCGGACGGCGGTGGACTCGATGGACCTCTTCGCGCGTTCCGGTGGCGCCGTCTACACGTGGGGCACCTACACGACGTGGCCCCGCGGTTCGATGCAGGACGCCGCCCTCTTCCCGCTGACGGTCGGGGTGGACGATCATGGATCCACACTCCCGCCCGAGCCTTCCAACGGCGTCCACGTTCCCGCGCTGTTGCCGGCGTCGGCGGCGCGCTGGGCGCTGGGCGCCGAGCCGGCCACCGGTCGTATCTCGGGACCCGGGGGCTGGATCGGCTGGAACCTCCTGGCGCGGACGGCGGGCGAATACCGTTTGGAGGTCGCGACCACGAACGCGGGGCGGCTGCGGGTGCTGGTGGACGGCCTGACCGTGGCGGAAGGCGTCGACGCCGGCGGAATCGTCGTCCTGCCCGTCCGTTGGGGGCGTGGGCTCCATTCGGTCCGCGTCCAGGCGCTGTCCGGCGAACCCGTCGTCCGGTCGCTCGACGTCGCCTTGGACGGTGCCCCGGAATCCCCCGTGGAGCTCCGTGCCGAGGACGGCGATGGACGGATCACGCTGCGTTGGTCGGAGCCGTCCTCGGGCCCGGTTGCCACGGGTTACGAAGTGCGGTTCGGCACGACCTCGGGCAGTTATCCGAGATCGGCCGACGTGGGGTCGGCCCGGGAGTGCGTCGTGACGGGACTGCCGAACGGGGTTCCGCATTTCTTCGCGGTGTTCCCGCGGAATGCCGTGGGGCAGGGACGCGGCTCGTTGGAGGTGTCCGCGACCCCGTTTGCCGACGGAGAACGGGTGGGTCTGGTGGCGTTCGAATTCACGGGCGCCTCCGGGAACGAGGCGTCCCTGGCGCCGGGCCGCAGCTCTTCGCGTGTGGTTGCAGGTCCCGTGGTCCGCGGTCCGGGACTGGTGCCGACGACCTACCTCGATGTCGCACGGAACTCCTTCGGCAGCGAGGCTCGTGGGGACCGCTACGCGCAGGGACTGGCCGCGTCGATGGCGGCCGGACAGCACTACGAATGGACCGTGGCCCCGGTTGCCGGACGTCGCCTCACCCTCGAGGCCCTGAGGTTCCGGCCCTACTTCCAGAACATCCTTGGCGATGCCACGGATCCGAGGGGCGCAGGCGTCTCGGTCAGCACCAACGGACGGGACTTCATGGCGGTCTCGGCGGTCGGGACCCCGACCTTCGACGGCAGCGGCGTGTTCGTCGCGGACCTGGGCGCGCTGGGGTTGCCCGCTTCGGTCGCGGACCCGGTGGTCCTGCGGATCCATCTCTTCGGGAACGGACCTTTCGAGTTCACCGGACTGGGCGGCGTCGGCGACGACGTGGTGTTGGAAGGCCGGGTGGGCCCGGCTCCGGTTGTCCCGGCACCCGTGTTGACGGCGGCGCTCGAAGGGGACGGCTTCGTGATCCGGTTCGCGCCTCGCCCGGGTGTGGAGGAGGTGCTCGAGCGTTCGGTGGACCTCGGCTTCTGGGCCCCGGTTTCGACCGTGGCACTTCCGGATGGTCGCCGCGAGTTCCGCGAGACGACGGGAACCGGTCCGGGATTCTTCCGTCTCCGGCCTGTCCCGAACTAGGTTGTCGGCTTGCTCTTTGCCCGGTTTCGGCGATGAAGCGGGCATGCGTTTCCTGGGGTCGTTGTGGGTTCTCTGCGGCTGCGTCGCCGTCTCCGTCTCGGCGGCGGATTGGCCCCGCTTCCTCGGGTCGAGGATGGATGCCTCGAGTCCGGAGACGAACCTCCTCGACCGGATCCCTGCCGGCGGACCTCCCGTGCTGTGGGACAAGGCGGTCGGAACCGGCTACTCGGCGCCGTCCGTGGCCGGCGGCAGGGTGTACCTCTTCCACCGGTTGGGCACCGAGGAGCTGCTGGAGGCCTGGGACGCCGCCACGGCGAAGCCGCTGTGGAAGCACTCCCAGCCGACGCGCTATCGCGATCCCTACGGCTACAACGACGGTCCACGTTGCGCCCCCCTGGTCGAGGGCGGACGGGTGTACACCTTCGGCGCCGAGGGCTTGCTGACCTGCGTGGACGCCTCGGACGGGAAGCAGGTCTGGCAGCGGCGGACGGCGGAGGAGTTCCAGGTCCCCGAAGCCTTCTTCGGGGTCGGCAGCACGCCCCTGTTGGAAGGTGGCCGGTTGCTGGTGATGGTCGGCGGTCAACCGGACTCCACCGTCGTGGCCTTCGATCCCAAGGACGGCAGGACCCTGTGGCAGTCGGTGGGTTCGCGGAACTGGACCGGCCAACCGATGTTGGGATGGCCGGGCGACCAGAAGGTGCAGTGGAAGCCGTGGGAGAAGACCGCGAGCTACGCCTCGCTGATCCCGGCGACCGTCGGCGGACGCCGTGTCGTCCATGCCGTCACCCGCCAGGGCCTGGTGGTCCTGGATCCCGCGGACGGCACGCCGCTCTTCAGCCGGTGGTTTCGGGCGCGGGTGGACGAGTCGGTGAACGCGATGACGCCGTTGGTGGTGGGCGACGAGGTGTTGATCTCCAGCGCCTACTACCGGTCCGGGTCGGTGTTGCTGCGGGGCGGCGCCGGGGCGACGAACTTCACGGAGGTGTGGAAGGGGCTGGGCCTGGAGATGCATTGGAGCCAGCCGATCCGGGTCGGCGGGCACCTGTACGGCTTCAGCGGACGGAACGAGCCGGATGCGGTCCTGCGCTGCGTCGAGTACGGGACCGGCGCGGTGAAGTGGGAACGTCCCGAACGTTGGCCGCCGCACAGCGCGGAACAGCCCCCCGTGTTCGGCCGCGGTTCCCTCCTGTTGGCCGACGGACTCCTTTATGCCCTCGGGGAAGGGGGACTGTTCGGCATCTTCCGACCCGGCGCCGAGCGCTGCGAGGAACTCGGCCGCTGGCAGGTGCCTTCGATGTCCTATCCCTGCTGGGCGGGACCGGTGCTTTCGGACGGACGCCTGTTCCTGCGCAACGAACGCCGCATGGTGTGCCTCGACCTGAGGAAGGCGGCGTCCGCGCCGAAGCCTTGAGTCCGCCGAATCCGGGGCCGTCGTCGCGTTGACGCCCCGGGCGGACACCCTAGTCTCGGCAGACTGATGAAGTCCTTCTGGTTGGCGGCAGCGGCCGCTTCGATGGTCACGCTTCACGCCGACAGCCTCCTGCACGCCTGGAGCGCCGCCTGGTTGGAGAACGACCTCGTGGTCAACACCGACCGGCACTACACCCACGGGACCCTTTTCTCACACTTCCTCGGGGAACATCCCGAAGGCGACGGCAGCCGAGTGGCCCGCCTGGCCGACTGGCTTCCCTCGATGGGGCAGGGCGGGGGTCCGTCCCGCTGGGGAGCGAGCCTTGGCCAGAACATCTACACGCCGGACGACATCGTTCAGACGGCGCTCATCCCGAACGACCGTCCCTACGCCGGCTACCTGTACACCTCGTGGCATCTGGCGCGGCGCGGACCGGTGGGCCGGGCGGGAGTGGCCTCGCAGGACACCTGGACGCTGGACCTGGGGATCGTCGGCCCGGGCTCCGGCGCCGAACAGGCGCAGAACACCGTCCACCGCATGCGCAACTTCCAGGAGGCGCTCGGCTGGGGAAACCAGCTGCAGAACGAACCGGCGGTGAACCTGAAATACGCACGTGTCGTCCGGCTTTCCTCCGGGACCCCGGGCGGTTGGGAGTCCCAGTTGCTGCCGCACTACGGCGTTTCTGCGGGGACGGTGTTCACGTTGGCGGCGGTGGGGGCCCAGTTCCGCATGGGTTGGAATCTCCCGGAGAACTTCGGCCACCGGAACATCGGCGACATCATGCCGGCGATCGGCGGGTGCAGCGGGGAGGAGACCTCGAACTGGTCCATGCAGCTGTTCGCCACGGTCGAGGGACGCGTCGTCGGCTGGAACATGCTCCTCGACGGCAACTTCTACCACGACAGCCACAGCGTGGACAAAAGGCCGGTCCTCGGTGAGTTCAAGGGAGGTGCGTCGATCGGTTACCGTGCGGTCTCCCTGACCCTGATGCAGGTGGTGCGCAGCAAGGAGTACGACCGGCAGCCGTCCATCGACACCTACGGCTCCCTGGCCTTGGGCATCAGTTGGTGACGTGCGGCCGCGGCGGTTCCGTCCACCTCAACCGGGACGTGACGAATTCCTCCCCGCGGTGCAGCGTCGGACGACCCATCCAATGAACCTCCCGCTCCATCAGCAGATCGCCCGGGCCGGATCGCGCCGCCAGTTCCTCGCCGGTGCCGGACTCGGTCTCGGGGCGATGGCGATGCAGGCGCTCGGTGGGGCCGCCCCGAAGGCCCCTGCGGGACCCTTGGCGGTGCGTCCGCCGACCGGACGTCCCCGCGCCAAGTCGGTGATCTACCTGCACATGAGCGGCGCGCCGCCGTCGCTGGACCTCTTCGACTGGAAGCCGGAGCTGAAGCGCCTGCACATGCAGCCGTGTCCGGACTCGTTCCTGAACGGCAAGCGGTTCGCCTTCATCAAGGGCGTGCCGAAGATGCTGGGTTCACCCTACGCCTTCCGTCAGGCGGGACAGGCCGGGGCGTGGTTCAGCGAGATGGTGCCGAACATGGCCCGCATCGCCGACGAGATCACCGTGGTGCGGTCGATGAGCACCGACCAGTTCAACCATGCGCCGGCGGAGCTGTTCCTGTTCACCGGGGCGCCGAGGTTCGGGAACGCGTCGATGGGTTCCTGGATCACGTACGGCATCGGGTCCGAGAACCAGGACCTGCCGGGATTCGTGGTGCTGCTCAGCGGTGGGACCGACCCGACCGGCGGCAAGGCGCTCTGGGGATCCGGTTTCCTGCCCAGCGTCTACCAGGGGGTGCAGTGCCGTTCCTCCGGGGATCCGATCCTGTATTCCAGCGATCCGGCCGGCCTTGGACGCGAGGCGCGCCGCCGCACGCTCGACACGCTCCGCTCGCTGAACCGGCGCGAGGCGGCGACCTTCGGCGACCCCGAGACCCTGACCCGCATCGAGCAGTACGAACTCGCGTACCGCATGCAGGTGACGGTTCCCGACACCTTCGACCTGAAGCGCGAGCCGGAACACGTGCGGGCGCTCTACGGCGCCAAGCCGGGGGAGGCCTCGTTCGCCAACAACTGCCTCCTCGCCCGCCGACTGGTGGAACGGGGCGTCCGGTACATCCAGCTCTTCGACTGGGGATGGGACATCCATGGAACCAGTCCGGGCGACGACCTGATGAACGCCTTCCCGAAGAAGTGTCGGGACGTGGACCAGGCCTGCGCGGCCCTGATCCTCGACCTGAAGCAGCGCGGGATGCTGGACGACACCTTGGTCATCTGGGGAGGCGAGTTCGGCCGCACGCCGATGAACGAGGCCCGCGGCGGTTCGACGTTCCTCGGGCGCGACCACCATCCGGGCTGCTTCACCATGTGGATGGCCGGCGGCGGGATCCGGGCCGGCGGCGTGTACGGCGCCACCGACGAATTCGGCTACGGCATCGTGGAGAATCCGGTGAGCGTCCGCGACCTCCAGGCCACGGTGCTGCATCTCATGGGGTTGGATCCGTACCGCATGCACTTCTCCTACCAGGGCCTCAACCAACGCCTCATCGGCCCCACCGACGAAGGCCGCGTGGTGAAGGGGATCCTCGCCTAGGCATGCCCGACGCCCGACGCCCGACGCTTGGCGCCTGACGCCTGACGCCTGACGCCCAATCCCGCGTCTCACCTCAAATCCGGCATCTTCTTGAAGCGGGCGAGGGCGTCCTTGCGCCAGTCGGCGGGTGCCGGCTTCTCGACGGAGGCGGGACTGGCAGGCGTCAGGGATCCGGCCGACGTCTCCGTCTCCGGCCTGGCGTTTTCCAAGCCGACGTCGGGTGCCTTCTGCGTCGCCGAAGCCCTGGCCTCGAAGAAGGAGCCGGTGCCGTAGCCGCCGAACGCCGATGTGGCGGGAGCGGGTGCCTTGGGGACCTCGGCCGCCGATGGGCGTGCCGGTTGGGGCAGGGGCGGCGGCGTGGACGCCGATGCCGTGGACGCCTCTGTGGGAAGCCAATGCATGCGCACCGCGGGCGCATGGCCGAGCTGCACCGTGACCGCTGAGAGTCCGAAGCCGCGGAACGCGACGTCGTCGGCCGTGTTCCTCGCCCGTTCCAGGGCGGCGAGGATCGCGAGCAGGGTCCGCCGGTCGCCGCAGGCGGCGAGGAGGCGGTCCGGGGATTCCACGGCGCGTCCCGTGCGTTCCAGCAGCACGAGGACCCGGGGCGAGGCGCCCTGTTCCATGTCGATGCCCTTCAGCCGGAAGCCCGCCCGCAGGAAGAGTTCGTCCGCGCCGTCGAGTTCCGAGAGCTTGGACGCGATCGAGGTGTCGGTGTCGGCCCGGAGGTCGGTGAGGGTCCCCTCGATCTCACCCCGCAGCTCCTGGAGCCGGCCGGCGGTGCCCTGGATGGCCTCGCGAAGCTGGGCGGCGCGGGCGGGTGCGGCGTCGATGGCGAGGCGGACCTGCTCGGCCCTTTGGCCGAGCGCCTTCAGGCGTGCGAGGAATTGGCTCATGGTGTCGGCTTCGTGCTAGTTGGGTCGGCTTCGGTTCAGGACGTTGTGGAGGCGTTCCAGGAAGGCCTGTTCGTTGGCCAACATCTCCTGGGTGACCTCCACCTCGACGGTGCCCTGGCGGGCGCGGGCGGCCAGCAGCTCACGGGCGGCCTGCAGGTGGTCCCGCTGCTGCGCCGCGAGGTCCTTCAGGGTCGCCAGGGTGCTGTGAACCATCTCGAGCTCGTGGTTCACGGTCTCGATGCGGATGCCGCCCTCGGGTTCCTTCGACGCCGCGGAACCCGCCCGCCGCAGGTCCTCGCCGAGCGCCCGCAGACCCTCGACGATGCGTTCGCCGAGAAGGCCCGTCGAAGGCTCCTGGCGCGATGTCGGACCAAGGCGTTCGGCAAGGACGCCGCGCAGCGAGTCGAGTCCGGCGGCGAGGGAGGCGGTGTCGACCCGCAGCGGTTCCCGCGGGCGGTTGGCGGCCTCGGCCAGGGTGGCCTGGATGGACTCCAGCCCGGCCTGGAAGAGCGAAAGCTGCGAAACCAGCCGGCCCACCGGGTCCGCGCCGTCCGCGCCGCGGGTGTACTGGTTCCGACGGAAGGTCTTCCGGATGTCCTCCCAACGGGCGGCGTCGGCCGGCGTCAGGGTTCCCATCATCTCGCGGAACTTCAGCAGGTTCGCCTCGGCGCCGGTGGTCAGGGTCTGCGACTCGCCGCGGTAGTGGCCGTCCACCAGGGCCGTCACCTCGGAGGCCTCGAGGATCGGCACGACCTTCTCGGCGAGCCGGTTCATGTTGCGGTAGGAACCCTGGAGCTTGAACGGCGGCTCGGTGCGGAACTCGTCGGCCTGGGCCGCCGAGGCGATGTACTCGGCGTTGACGCGCATCAGGGTGTCGCGGATGGCGGCGAGCTTGGTCAGGACGGAAAGGATCTCGTCGAGTTCCTGCGCGGAGTAGGCGCCCTCGAGGACCGCGGGGTCGCGGGTGCCGGTCTCGGCCATGCGGATGAGCGCCCGGATGTCGGCGGGGGCGCGGTTCGCAAGGGGCGCGAGGACCGCGTTGGAGGTGATGGCGTTCTCCAGGTAGCTGGCGCGGAACCACTCGGCGTTGCCACCGATGATGTCGCCCAGGTTGTAGGTGTCGGCGCGGTTCGCGAGCATGTCCGGGATCCGGAACTTCTGCCCGCTCTCGGTGTAGGGGTTGCCGGCCATGACCACCACCACCTTGCGGCCGCGCAGGTCGTAGGTCCGCGGCTGCCCGCGCCACACGCCCTCGATCTTCCGCTGGCCGTCGCAAAGCGAGATGAACTTCTGCAGGAACTCCGGCGAGCAGTGCTGGATGTCGTCGATGCAGATCAGCGCGTTGTCGCCCATCTCGAAGGCGAGGTTCAGCTTGTGGATCTCCTCGCGGGCCGCGGCGTTGGGCGCCTCGGCGGGATCGAGGGAGGTGACGTTGTGGCCGATGGCCGGGCCGTTGACCTTGACGAAGACGATGCCGAGGCGGCTGGCGACGTATTCCAGGAGGGTCGTCTTGCCGTAGCCGGGAGGCGACACCAGCAGGAGCAGGCCCATCAGGTCGGTGCGCTTCGCCGACCCGGCGGCGCCGATCTGCTTGGCGAGGTTGTCGCCGACCAGGGGCAGGTAGACGCGGTCGGTGAGCTGGTTCCGGACGAACGACGAGAGGACCCGCGGCTTGAACTCGTCGAGCCTCAGCCGGCGGCGTTCCCGGTCGATCAGGCGGGACTTGGCCTGGTGGTAGGCCTCGAACCGCGGCACGTCCCCGGCCTCGAACGACCGCAGTCGCGGGACGAACTCGAGGTAGTCGAACCCGAGCTGGCTGCCCTGGATGCGGGGATGGGATCCGCGCAGGCCCTCGAGGGTCTCCCGGCCCGAGGCGTCGACCACGGTGCGCGCCAGGGCGTCGCCGCAGAACACCAGCGCCGCGGTCTCCTCCAGCAGCCGCAGTCCTTCCGTGCCGTCGGTGGTCCGCAGGAAGGCCCCAACCCAGTCGCGCACCAGCTCGAATTCCGCTGCCGGATCGCCGGCGAGACCCTTCCGGGCGGACTCGAAGGCCGCCTCCGCGCCCTTCACCTCGAGTTGCAGCCGGAAGGCCGTCGCCCGTTGGTCCGCCTCGCGCGTGACGGTGAAGGCGTCGCCGTCGGACAGCTCGTGGAAGAGGCACGCCGCCGCGTCCGGCGCGACCGTGTCGGGGTGCAGCGGGACCGCGGCGAGGAACCCGCGGACCTCGGACTCGAGCGCGGCGACGTAGGCCTTCTGGACCGGGTCGCCGGGAAACAGCCGGTTGCGCTCGGCGAAGGCGCGGAGCTTCAGGCGCCACGTCCTGCGGGTCCCCTCCGGACAGAAACGGGTCCACCAGACCGCGGCGCAGGCCCGCGCGGCCGGCGAGAAGCGCGCACGCCGGAGGGCCAGGTGGCTGCGGAGCAGGGCGGAGAGGATGCGCAGGGCGTCCTCGTCATGGACGCCCTTGGTGTAGCCCTCGGAGTAGCGCGCGGCCATGAACTCCTGCACCACGCCGAGGGCGCCGGCGGGATCCAGCGCGAGGAAGGCTTCGGGGGTTTCCGGAAGTCCGGGCCGCCCCCCGGGGAGCAGCGGAAGGCCCGGGGTCTCAAGCCGACGGAAGACCAGCCAGGCGAGGAACTCGGCGCGGTAGACGCGGGCGTTCTCCGAGCCCACCTCCTGGTCCCAGACGCCTCGCGTCGCGAGGAAGTCGGCATCCGTGACCGGGTCGAAGTAGCGGGTGCTGGTCAGGTGGAAGTGCGGCTCCCCGTCGCGCTGCACGAGGGTCAGGTCGAGCGGCTGGGTGTTGACGTTGAACCGGTGCTTCCCGAGCTGGATCACCGCGGTGCCGTCGACGAACAGCTCCTGCCGGTCGCGCAGCTGCCGGACGGCCTCCTGCTGCACGGACTTGAGCCGGCCCTGGAGGTCGTCGGCCTTGACCGGGTCCCCGAGGGCGAGCAGCTGGTCGACGGTGTCCCGGACCTTCGCGGTCATCAGGTCCGACGCCATGTAGCTGTTGATCTCCTCGGTCGACTGGAACCCGGCGAGGCGGTTCTGGACGACCTTGAGGATGCGTTCGGCGGCGGAGACGAGGGCGGCGGCGCGGCGGTTGCGCTGCTCGACGAGGGCGAGCTTGCGCTGCTCGAAGGCCTCGTGGAACTCGGTGCGCCGTTCGGCGAGCTGGACCGTGAACTCCTCGAACCCGGCGAAGGCGCCCTCCAGCTCCTCCAGCTGGACGGTGAGCCGGTTCAGCAGCTCGTCGCACTTCTCCGGCGTGTCGCACAGGTCGAGGAAGCCCGACGCCGACTGCCCGAGCAGCTTGAGCTGGGCGTGGAAGCGGGCCGAACCCTCGGAGGCGACGAGCCCCTCCAGGCGCTTCCTCAGCGCCGCCCGGACGCGGTTCAGCGTGGCGTACACCGCGGTGATCCCGTCGAGGATCCGGGTGGTCTCCGTGGCGTCGTCGATTCGCAGGCCGTTGACGACCTCGACCAGCATCTCGAGCTCGGCTGCGGACGCGGCGACCTCCTTCTCCAGCGAACGGCCGTCCGCGGCCTTGGTCACGGTGTCCACCGCCGCGAGACGGGCCTCGGCCTGGCGTCGGTACGGTTCCAGGGCCTCGGGCCGCAGCAGGAACTTCACGCAGCCCGCGGCGACCGCCTCCAGGTGTCCGGCGACCTCCTTCTCCAGCGCGGCGAGGGCGTCGACGTCGATGTAGCGGACCTCGCGGAGGGTGATGAGTTCCCCCCGGAGATGGCGCAGCGCGGTGAGGTTCTGGACGAAGTCGGCGAGGGCGTCCTGGCTGGCGCGGCGCAGGGTGAGGAACCGTTCCTGGCAGCGCTTGCGGATGTCCACGACCCGTCCCGCGGCCTCCTGGCGGAGCCGGCGGACCTTGGCGAACTCGTCCACCGCGGCGTCCGCCACGGAACGGACCTGGGCGACGGCCTCGCGGACGCCGAAGCCCTCCTCGGACCCGAGCCAGGGGTAGGCGTCGAGCACGGCGGTGCAGCGCCGGACGAGGTCGTGGTAGAGCTCGGCGTACGGGTTGTCGCGCCCCGAGAGCGCCAGCACCTCGTTGCACTCCGCGAGGCAGCGGACGACGTCCTTGTTCCCGACCTGGTACAGGAAGGCGTCCTTCTGCCCGGCGGGCTCCTGTCCGACCTGGTGGAACGGGGTCTGGCGGAGCTGGACCTGGTGGTGCTTCTGCGGCACGGCGTCCGCCCGGAACAGCGCGAGGTGCCCGTTCGGGAAGAGCGAGAATCCATGGCAGACGATCCGTTCCTCGATCTTCTGGCCGATCAGCCGGTAGGGCAGGAGGGCGTATTCGCCGGCCTCGCGGCTGAAGAAGACGAAGAGCGAATCCTCGCCGTTGGGGGCGTGGACGACCCGCTCGAGCACCATCGTCTCCTCGCGGCTCTCGAACTCCTTCAGTTCCCCGGTCGCGAGGTAGTAGCCGGTGGGGAACACGAGTCCATGCTCCTCGGGCAGGCGGGCGCAGCTCTGTCCGAGGGCATCCACGCGGACCGCCGACTGCAGCTTCTCGTTGAAGATGAAGAACCGCGCGGCCGGTTCCTTGTAGGGGCGGATCCGCAGCAGGATCAGGTGGCCCAGCCGGGCGTAGGCGATCTCGGCGTCGTCGACCTTCTGGTGCCGGTCCACGACCGGCTCGGAGTACACGCCCTCGCCGGTCGCGGTGTTGTCCTCGACCTTGATCGTCAGGTCGCCGCCGACGCATTCCACGAACACGCGGTCCTCGATGGAGACGTGCGGGTGGTCGCCGTAGCGGAACGACTCGCGGTCCGGCGTGAGCCAGCGGAAGTCGTACTGCGGCGGGAAGCCGATGCGGCGGAACTCCGCCTCGGCGCGTCCGTCGACGTAGGCGGGTGCGCCTCCGTTCCAGACCCACTTGAACACCGCGATGTCCCCCGGCCCGGCCCCGGTCCGGAACACCATGTAGAGGTGGCCGTCGATGAGGGAGAACTTGGAGAAGACGGTGCGGTCGTAGACCTGGTACAGGCGCTTGAAGTCGCCGAGGAACCGGCGGTCCTGCAACGGATCCAGCGGCGACTCGCGGAAGAACCCGGTGGACTCGTCGCGGGCGAACACCGCGAAGACGTCGCCGAGGTCGACCTCCTTCTTCAGGCCGAACTGGACGTTGAACCCGAAGAGGAAGCGGCCCGCGCCGAGTTCCACCATGTCCCGCGGGATGCAGTTGTTGGCGGTGGTGACGCGGTCCGCCTGGAGCAGCTTCGACTCGATGCGGCCGAAGACCTCCTGGCGGCGTCCGTCGAGCCGTCCCATGCGTTCGCGCAGCGTGCCGGAGGCGTCGGCGAGGCGTTGCCGCAGCAGGTCGTACGTGGCGCCGCCGAGCGTGGCCGGGGCCGCCGCCGGTGCGGGGGCGGCCGGGTTTCTGGTGGGCGTGGGATCGGCCATGGAGGTGGCGATTTCCGGGGACGGTGGGGTTCATGCGGACACGGACCGCCCGCGGGCGGCGGTCCGTGGCCGACCGGGGTCAGCCCTCGAGGGCCTTGCGGGCGGGAACCTCGCCGAGGCCCTTCGCCTGCACCGCGGCCAACGCCTCGCCGATGGTCTGCTTCAGGGTGGGTTCTCCGGCCGAGGCCGCGAGCCGCACGAGCAGCGCGGAAAGCGTCAGGTTCTTCAGGTCCGCTGTGCCGATGCCGAAGTCGGACACCCACTTGCGGAGCTGCGACTTGAACCGCTCCGGGTCGCCGCTGAAGAACGTCTCCTTGATGTCGGTGAGCGTGGCGCTGTTCTGGACCATGCGGTCGACCGACTTCCCGGTGCCGATGCTGCGGACGACCTTCTCGAAGAAGTCGTTCTCGCCGCCGACGATGTCGATCTTGGCATGGCGCAGGGCCTCGGAGACCACCCCGGCGTTGGCCTGGGCCACGTCGCGCTGGACGTGGATGGCGGCCAGCTCGACGTCGCGGTCCTTCTGCAGGCGGAGCTTGAACTCCTCGTGCTCGCGTCCGGCCTCGTGCAGCAGCTTCATCGCCTCGGCCTTCTGCTGGATGGCCTTGGCCTCGGCGGAGCCGCGGGCCTCGATGCCGGTGGCGGCGGCGAGTTCCTTCACCCTCGAGCCCTCGGCCTCGGCAGCCGCCTGGGTCTGGGTGTTCTCGGCCTGGACCGTGCCCTTGGCCTTGGACACCTCGGCCTCGGCGAGGCCGACCTCGCGGATGGCGACCGCCTCGGACTTCCGCGCCTCGGCGCGGGCGACGACGACCTTCGCCTCGGCCAATCCCTTGGCCGCCTCGCGCGCGGCGGTGGCCTCGGCGTCCTGCACGGCGGCATGGCGCTTCCGGTCGGAGGCGCGCGCCTCGGCGTCGGCCATCGTCTGCATGCGTTCGGCGTCCCGCAGCGCGGCCTCGCGGGCGGCCTCCGCGGAGGTGATCGTGCGGATCTTCTCGGCCTCGGCGAGGTTCCTCTCGGATTCCTTCTGTGCCTCGGACGCGACGACCTTCTCGGTCTGGTCCTTCTTCGCGTTCATCTCGGCCTCGATGAGCGTCACCTCGCGCACGCGTTCGGCGGTCATGCGCGCCTCGATGTTGCGCTTCTCCTCCTCCTGCTGGGTGACGGCCTTCTGCTCGGCCACCACGGTCGCCCGGCGGCGTTCCACCTCGACCGCGGCCTCGGCGACCTTCACCTGGCGGTCCATGTCTGCGAGGGAGACGGTCCGCTCGCGACGCACGCGCGCCTCCTCGCCCTCCTGCACGGCCTCCTGCTCCAGGCGCTGCTTCTCCTTCCGCACCGTGAACTCCCGCTCCTGCACGGCGCGGTTCATGTCCTCCTGCCGCAGGCGGATGGATTCCTCCGTCTCCAGGCGCTTGGACTCGACCTCCTGACGGCGGGCCTCGATCACCTTGCGCGCCTCGGCCTCCTCGGTGGCCTTGACCTCGTTGATCGCGCGGGTCTGGCGGGCGGTGTCCTCCTCGTTGCGGCGCTTCTGTTCCCGCTTTGCGATGTCGGCGTCGGCGTTCTCCTTCTCCACCTGCACCTGCGCACGTTGGGAGAACTCGTTCGCGATGACCCGTTCGCGCTGGGTGATCTCGGTGATCTTCTTGATGCCCTCGGAGTCGAGCACGTTGCTGGGGTCGTGCTGGTCCAGCGGGGTCTGCTCCAGGTAGTCGATGGCGACGTCCTGCAGCTGGAAGCCGTCGAGGTCCTTGCCGATCGTCGCCTGGATCTGTTCGCGGAACTTGATGCGTTCGGTGAACAGCTCGTGGAACTCCATCTGCTTGCCGGCGGTCTTGAGCGCCTCGGAGAACTTCGCCTCGAACAGCTCCCGCAGCTGGGCCATGTCGGACACGCGTTCGGAGCCGAGCATCTGGGCGACCTTCCGCACCGACTCGGCGGTGGCGTCCACGCGGATGTAGAAGGCCACGGAGATGTCGGCGCGGATGTTGTCCTTGCAGACGAGGCCGTCCTTCCCCTTGCGGTGGATCTCGAGCTTCTTCACCGAGATGTCCACCAGCTCCAGGGTCTGGAGCAGGGGCACGCGGATCATCCAGTCGAACGACACGCGCATGCCGCCGAGACCGACGATGAGTCCGGCCTTGCCGGGTGGGATCTTGCGGATGGTGAGGGCCACGGCGACGAGGCCCAGCACGGCCAGGAAGGCGAGCGAGATCAGGATCGTGAGCATGGGTTTCTTGGGTTCGCGTTCTGCGGTTCCGGGAGGGTTGTCCGGCGCCCTGTCGGTGCCCGGATGGATCGGGCTGCGCTGGGGTGCCGGGCTGTGATTAGGGAGACTGTCCAACCCCCGGGCGATTTGAAAGCCCGATGGCCGATTCCATCCGGCTCGGTCGTGCGACCCGGCCCGAGGCTTCGGATCAGCCGGCCGAGGCGCGGCGGAGACGGTCGCGGATGCCGTCCCATTCGTCTCCCGGCGGGAGGGATTCGACGACGATGAGCGCGGCGCCCCGGGCGTCGCAGTCGTGCAGGTAGCCGTAGAAGGCGCGGGCGAAGGCCTCGGGGTCGTCGGGGATGAACGAGACGTTCGGGAAGCGTTCGGCGGAGGGGATCCGCGTGTGGGTCAGGATGTGGACGGGGCGTCCCCCGCTGAGTTCCGTGGCGATCTGGCGGGCCAGGTCGGAGTCGTCGGCCCAGTCCAACACCCGGAGCCGTGCCCGCGGCGAGTAGTGCCGTGTCAGCTGGCCCGGGCTCCTAAGCGGTCCGCCGCCGGTGGGCGCCGCGGGCGCCGCCGTGGATTCCCGTGTGTCCGGACCGGCGGCATCGGCGACCTGCGCCGCGGTGATCACGCCGGGTCTCAGGATCCGGGGGAACGGGCCGGTCACGTCGACGACCGTGCTCTCGATCCCCACCGCGCATTGGCCGCCGTCCACGATGAGCGGGATCCGTTCACCGAGGCCCTGCGCGACGTGTTCGGCGCAGGTGGGGGAGAGGCGGTCGGAGGGATTGGCGCTGGGGGCGGCGAGGGGGAATCCGCACTCGCGGATGACCGCCTGCATGAACGGGTGGGAGGGCCAACGGATGCCGACGGTGGGACCGCCGGCGGTGACGACGTCGGGAATCCGCTCCGAGCGCGGCAGGACGAGCGTGAGCGGTCCCGGCCAGAACCGTGCCGCCAGCCGGTCCGCCAGGGGCGTCCAAGCGGCGCAGCATTCGCGGGCGAGGGCGGCGCTCGCGACATGGACGATCACGGGGTTGTGGGCGGGACGGCCCTTGGCCACGTAGATGGCCTCGACCGCGGACGCGGAGAAGGCGTTGGCGGCCAGGCCGTAGACCGTCTCCGTCGGAACCGCGACGACCCCACCCGAGCGGAGCACCGAGACGGTCCTCGCCACGGCGGTGGCGGACAACGTCGGGGTGTGGGTGGGGAGGATCTCTGCGGGCATCGACGACGGAGGTTAGCGGTCCGCGGTTGCGGCGGGAACCGGAATGCGGGAGCCGGTTTCCCTGTTTACCGGGGACGGTCCCGGGCCACAGTCCGGACGTGGAAGGAAACAAGGTGACGGTGGAGACGGTGCGGTCGTGGAAGGGTGTCCGGCGGTTCGGGGCGCTGACCGCCTACGACTATCCCGGGGCGCGGCTCCTGGACGAGGCCGGCGTGCCGGTGATCCTCGTGGGGGACTCGCTTGGCATGGTGGTGCTCGGGCATCCGGACACCACCCATGTGACCCTGGCGGACATGCTGCACCACCTTGCCGCGGTCGCCCGGGCGCGTCCGCGGGCGTTGGTCGGTGCGGACCTGCCCATCGGAACCTATCGCACCCCGGAGGAAGCGGTCGCGTCTGCGCGGCAACTGGCGGACGCCGGTGCGGAATACGTCAAGGCCGAGGGCGGACGGGAGATCCTGCCGCAGATCCGTGCGATCGTGGCGGCGGGGATCCCGTTCATGGGTCACCTGGGAATGCTTCCGCAGCACGTCCTGGAGGAAGGAGGCAAGTACCGGGTGAAGGGGCGTGACGATGCGGGCAGGTTGGCCTTGGTGGAGGACGCGCGGGCGTTGGAGGCGGCGGGGGTTTTCGCCTGCGTGTTGGAACTCGTGACTCCGCCGGTCGCGGCGGAATTGACCCGGGAATGCCGTTCGATGGCCACCATCGGCATCGGGAGCGGTCCGGACTGCGACGGGCAGATCCTGGTGACCCACGACCTCGTCGGGGCGTTCCCGTGGTTCACGCCGAAGTTCGCGACTCCTTTGGCTCGGACCGGCGAGGCGGTGCGGGCGGCAGCGGAGCAATGGCTCAGCGCTGTGGCTGGGCGGTGAAGAACGGCAGGAGGATCCCGCCGAGCCGCTCGGGGAGGACACGTTCATCCTTCTGTTTCTGCAACTTGAGCAGGAAGGTCTTACCCTGCCGGGTCTCCGACACGATGGTCTGATAGGGGGCGCGGCTGTACGAGGCCTCCGCGACGTTGAAGGTGGCCTGGGCGTCCTCGACCGCGAACATCGGATCCGTCTTCCAGCCCCCGGTCGAGACGCAGAGCGCGCCGAGCAGCTCCGTCTTGCCGCCGCCGACGGTGCGGATGAGCGTCCCCGACATCTCGCTGGTGAGGCCGAAGATCCAGACCGTGGCGTTGGTGTTGAGGATCTTGGTCCCCTCGTGGGCGATGTGGAACTGCCGGGCGAAGACGCGTTCGCGTTCGAAGACCCACGGGCCGGAGGAGCTGACGTTCTCGAGGAAGAGGTCGCCGTTTCCGGGGATGGTGCGGCCCTGGATGCCGGTGCAGTCACGCACGACCAAGGTGCGGCGGGTGGACTTTTCGAAGAATGTGGAAGCCTTTGACGAGGTCACCTCGAGGCGTTCGAAAAGCACGACGGGCGGCTCGCCGTCCTCGACCCGAAACGCGGGGGTTCCGGCGGGCAGGGCGAGCACCAGCCGGGCCTCGCATCCGATGATCCGGCGCACCCGGCCGCGGAGCGTGACCGGCCGGTTGAAGGTCCAGACGCCGTTCGGAAAACAGAGCGTCGGCGCCCCGGAGTCGATCGCCTTCTGGACCGCGAGGGAGCAGTCCTCGCCGGTGTTGGGCACGCCCCCGAAGCGATGGGGGCCGGACCATGCGGGCAACGGATCCCACGGGACGTCCGGGGTCTCCATCACGGGCAGGTTCAGGGTGTTGGTGATCGATGGGAAAAGGGCGAAGGCATCGTGGGAGAGGAACTCGTCGACGTCCTGGGTCTCGGGCTGGATGCGGTTGCCTCCGCGGTTCTCAACGAAGTTGGTGTAGCCCGGGGTGCTCAGGTTCCGAATGAGCAGGGCGCCACGGTTCTGGACCGGCGGATCCTGCCGCCGTGGACCGCTGATCCCGTGGAAGGTGGAATCGAGCAGCGTCACGAAGCCGGTGTTGTCGAAGTTCTGCACCGCCGGCACCGAGTTCGAGCTGGTCACCCGCCTGAGGTTCATGACCTGTCCGCTGTTGCGGATGGCTGTGAGCCGTTGGCGGCTGAGTTCGATGTCCTCCAAGGTCAGGGAATTGACCGAGTTGGCCGCCTTGATGCCGAAGTCGAAGCCGTCGATGCGGACCCGCGAGAAAAACGCTGGCCCGATGAATTCAGAGAATGAGAGGTCGAGCCCCGTCACTCCGGTGCCGTCCCCGCCGGCGACGATGTCGACGTCGCGCATTCCTCCCTGTCGGTTGGTGAAGAGACGCACGCCGATCGCGCCGGGGTTCCCCTTGCCGGTGTGAATGGTGAGGTTGCGGATGGAGTTGCGGGGCCTGAGTCCGGGGGATTTGCCGGTCCAGATCATTGCCCGCGGCTGACCTGGACTACCGAATCCAGGTGAGTAGTCGGCCAACCGGATGACGGCCCCCTCGCGGCTCTGTCCCTGGAGGATGGTATTGCGTTGGCGTTCCTCGTCGTCCTTGCCGCCGGGCCAGAGGAGGGTGTCGTTCACCCGGTAGACTCCGTTGGGCAGGTAGATGATCCGGTTCGATGCGCCGTTCTCGTGGAGGGCCTGCTGGATCGCGGCGGTGTCGTCCGTGACGCCATCGCCGCGGGCGAAATATGGGGCGCGTTGGACGTTCACCACGCCGACGTCGGGCGGGAAGACGATGTCCTCCGCCAGGAGCCCCCGGATCGGAAGGAGCACAGTCAGCAGGATCAGGAAACGACGTCCAATCACGGCGGCAAGCTAGCTGCGGACTTCGACGAGAGGGAGGAGGTATTTCGACGGAAGGGAAACGGCGAATTGCGCCAAAGGTTTTGCTGCCGGCAGGGGTGGTGGGCTGGGTGGCTTGGAGGATCGATGTGCCAGAAGTCCGGTTACCCTGGTCTGGATGGACGAAACGATAAGTAAGGGGACGCGCAAGGAGGTGCTTGGGAAGCTGAGGCGGCGGTACCAGAAGGCGGGTCTGGAACATCGCATGAAGCTGATCGACCAGGCCGTCGAGCTGTTGGGGTACCACCGGAAGTCGGCGATCCGGGAACGGCACACCTTCTGGACTAGGGACACGTCTCACTGAGAGTGGACACGCCCTGCCCTAGGGACACGTCTCACTCCGCTCACACCTTCTGGACTGGGGACACGTCACACCGAGAGTGGAATCTCCATCCCACGGAGCATCCACGGAAGTCGTTGCCCTGGAACCGAGTGCCATCCGTCTCCGCGCCGGAAACTCCCCCCCCATTCGCCCCCTGAGCACAAGCCGCCCGTCGCGGAAGGTTCTGGAGCCGTGGCAGAGTCCTTGCCGAATGAGGACCCGGAGATACTTGGCGCCGCCGGAGGCGGCGGTGGCCTACTACCAC
>JAIYBC010000019.1 GCA_027488845.1 Verrucomicrobiales bacterium
GACATCCGCGCGATGGACGACGTGACCGGCGTCGTGCGGAGCCAGACGGTGCCTACGGAGCCGCCGGCAATCCGTCTGCCGGCACCGGGTGCGGATGGAAGCCTGACCTTGGAAGTGACTGCTGGAGTCGGGCAGCAGGTGGTCGTGGAAACGACGACCGACCTGAGGTCATGGAGCGAAGCCCAACGGGTGACAGGGCAGGGCGGCGGCTCGCCCGTGCGAGTCACCATCACCCCCCAACCTGGCGTCGAAGCCCGCTTCTGGCGAGTTCGGGGGCTTTGAAAACTTTCGATCAGTATTGGGAAAACGTCATGAAGATCAAATCGATCAACCATCTGGTGGCAACCCTTGTCGCCCTAATCGCGATCCTCTGGACCGCGCCGGCGAAGGCGGTGCCGGTGAACTTTGGCAACCAGATGTTCGGAACCGAACGCCTGGTCCAAGGGCTCGACGGCCTGCCACTGGCAGGGACCAACTGGCAGGCGCAACTGTATCGGGACACGGGGAGTGGACTGATCTTGGTACCTGGGGTCGGCACTGGACGATTTCCAGCGCCGACATTTTTTGGGCCAGGCTTTTGGGCAGGTGGGGTTCGGGAGTTGGTGGGCGTGGCGCCGAACGAGGTGGTCCAACTGGAGGTTCGGGTCTGGGACGCGTCCCTGTACGGCACCTTCGAGGCCGCCGCATCAGCAGGCGGAATCACGGGCACCTCGGGACTCTTCGACTACGTCTACACCGGATCACAGCCGGCCGTCCCTTCCGATTCCTGGATGCGGAACCTTCCGACGATCCGACTACAGCCGCCATTGGTCGGGCTACCGCTGTTACGACGAATCACACATAACGTTGCCTTGGAAGGGGGCCCTCTGACCGTGACGCCAGAGGTTTCGGGCGGAGTGCAGCCGTTTCGTTTTCTTTGGCAATTGCCGGATGGAAGACAACAGACGAATCGGATTTTGGAGTTGGGCGGTGCTGGGCTTCGTCCTGGAATCATCGACTTCAATCTGACGGTGACCGACGCGCTTGGGCGGAAGACGCCCCCCGCTGCCTTCACGATCGAAGTTGCCAACCGACCGCCAGAGATCAGCGCTGTTTCCGTTGTTGGAACAAGCGAAGGCGAAACAACTCATTTGGGAGCCACCGTCAATTATGCATGGCCATCTTCTGCAGTTCGAGCTTCTTGGATACTGGAGGATGGCAGATCATTTCCGGGTTTGAATGCCGATTTGCCGTTGCTTCCGCCCGGACGGTACACTGCCTCTCTGAGAGTTGAAGAGTTGGGTCTGGTCAGTATCTACAACAACCTGTACAACGCCAATGAGAGAGTCCTCTTTCACCTGGCACGTCAGGAAACCGGTGATGAGGTGATATTCAGTCGTACCAACGAAGTGATCCACGAAGTGTCGATCAACTATTTTGCTGATTTATCCGCGATGACGGCGCAGGAAAGAGCGAGGGTGGGAGGAAGGTTGAGGTTGTATCTCAATGATGGGCCGACATACCAGAATCTGAAATCTCGACTTCCGGGTACGATGATCTATGAGAGTCCGGTCTTCGGGGTGAACGCTGGTGTTTTTGTGCAGCGATTCAGTGACATTCAAATCCCGGCACCTGATCGTCTGACTTGGTCTGTAGTGTGGACCAATGTGCCTCAGACCGCTGGACGCAGCGTGGGCCTTGTCTTTGGAAGCACAAATATGACGGGCCGTGTTGGTTTCAGTTATGACGACTTCCTTGTCAACGAGGGGACTCGGTGGGGATTCTATCGATTTCCTGGAGGGCAACCGCTGGCGAACTTTTCAACGCGTGCAACAATGGTTGGAACCAATGTTGTCGGAAGCCTTGTTGAGTTTCCGGTCGAGTTCGAAATCACCAACTCGCCGCCGATCCTGAGAGGCGTCACGGTTCCGTCGGAACTGGTGGCAGGACAGCCTGGAACCTTTAGGGCAGCGGCCTCCGACCTTGGAGAAAGCCCAGTCCGGTATCGGTGGGAGTTCGGGGACAGCCAGTTCGCAGAGGGTGCGGAAACAACGCACACCTACGCGACCACAGGAAACTTCGTCGGTCGCCTGAGGGTTTCCGATGCTTTCGGAGGTGAAGTTGTCCACGACTTCACGATAACGGTGGCAGCCGACTTCAGGCCGATGGTCTTCACCGCCACGCCGCCCATTGAGGCGGTTCAGGACCGTGACTATGCGGGAGACGTGGCGGTCGCTCCCCCTGGAGTTGGGCAGTCGATTGTGCTGCGTCCTGTCACTTTGCCTTCGTGGCTCCAGTGGACGACCCTGAACCCGACCATGGGTCGTTTGTCGGGGCGCCCATCGAACGCGGACGTCGGCACCCATGATGTCGTGATTGAATCCACCGACGGCATCACCACGGAAAGGCTTTCGGTCCGGATTGTCGTCGCCGACGTCAACGACGCCCCGGCGATCCGTGCTCCGGCTTCGATTGTTTTCAAAGGGAGAGAGGGATCCGACGATGTTCCCGTTTCCATTTCCGATCCGGATCCGGCTGACAGGCTGGTCATCAGCGTCGTTTCTGGCGATCCAACGAAGCTGTCGGACGAGCGGATCCGGGTCGAAGGCACGGGAACGAATCGGAGCTTCCGAATCCTGCCGGTGGAAGGTGAAGGAAGGAGCGTTCCGGTTCACCTGAGCGTGAGCGATGGGGAGTTGACCGCACGTGCCACCGTTGAGGTGACCATCCTCCCGACCCAGACATTCACCGTCGGGATCGTCACCAACCGTGGGGGGACAGTCAGCCTCAGTCCGGTGGCGGAGCGATATGAGGAGGGATTCCGACTTCAGGCAACGGCCGTACCCAACCCCGGTTGGGAGCTGCGCATGTGGACCGGACTTCCTGGCGGATCGATGGCGGCCACCAACTTGGAACAGGTTTGGACCGTGACTGCGGACTCCTTGATTGGAGGAGTCTTCGCCGATGTCACACCTCCTGTGATCCAATGGGATGGCCCGATGTCGGATTTGAGCGAAACCGAGACCGTGGTCGTTTCCGGATCGGTCATGGACAACGACCGGATCACCCTCGCGCAACTCCTTCGGCCGGGAATGCCCGCGATGCCGCTGAACCTCGTGGATGGTCGATTCACAGTCGAGGGGGTCCGGCTCGCCCTTGGTGTCAATCCGTTCACGTTGGTCGCCGCGGATGATTCCGGCAACACCACGACCAACCGGATGTCCCTGGTTTGGCAGCCTGGAAGCGTTTTGGCGGTCGGGGACGCGCCGGATACGCGGGAAGGGCAGTTGGTGAACTTCCCGGTGCGAATCAACAACGCCTCGTCCATTTCGGGCATGAGCTTCAATCTCCGATTCGAAGACTACGTCGACTTCCTCGGCGAGCCATCCTTTGAGCCTTCCGGCCTTCTGCCAGGGGCACTCATCACGGTGAACACCAACCAGCCGGGTGTCGTGCGAGTCACGGTGGCTCTGGCGGGGCAAAGCCTTCCGCCGGGCCGAACCCATGTTGGAAACCTCAAGCTCAGGGTTCGAAGCCTACTGTCCCCAATCGGCCTTCAGGCCTTTGTCGATCCGGAGCTCCTCGAGGTCTCGAATGAGCTCGGTGATCCGGTTCCGGGAGTCGAGGGAGTTGCCGGCCAGGTTCGCCTCAAGCCGCGTCGCCTGACCGCCGACCTCAATGGCAACAACCGCCTCGACATCGGTGACGCAACGCTCCTTCAGAGGCTCGCCGTGAACCTGGATCCGAGACGCAGCTGGGACACGGCGCTGAACGACCTGAACCGCAACGGCAGCATCGATTCGGGCGACGTGGTCCGGTTGATGCGGGTCGTCGTCGGTTTGGATCCGCAACCTGTTTCCCGCACCGCGGGTGCGGAGTGGCCGCTTGCCCGCTCAGCGCGGCGCGGGGGCGCCAAGATCGGATGGCTGGAGATGGATCCGGAGAACGTTTCGCTTGAGCGTGGACAGGTCGTCGAAGTCGGCATCCGCATCAAGTCCGTTCCACCGAGGCTTCGCGGCATCCGGTTCACCTTGGCCTATCCAACGGAGTACGTCGGCTTGATCGGAAGCGACAGCTACGAAGCGGGTACGGCGTTGCCTCCGGGATCCAATCCATACTGGAACAACCAACCGCTGGAAGGGCGGCTGCAGTTCGGGCTGAGTGCGGAAACCAACTGGCCGGTCACGAGCGGCGTGCTGGCCCGGTTCCGTTTCTACGTTTCGCAATCGCTCCCCGCGAACTGGCGCGGACAGATTGGGCTGGTGGATTCCGAGTTCACCTACAACGGCTTCGAGGTCGAGGAAGCGGTTGTGGATCCGGTCAGCGCCGATCTTGGCGAAGAAATCCTCGTTCCCTATGTCAGCAGGTTCCGGATCAACGACGGCGGCGGCATCCAACTGAACCTCGCCGCGAAGATGGGATCGACGCTTGTTGTCGAATCGACCGCCGATCTCGGCTTGGGGGCGGTGGGATGGCAACCGGTGGGCACCCTGGTCCACACCGGGCAGCCCTTCTATCTGGCGCCGACCAATTCCATCGGTGGGTCGCCGCATCGGTTCTATCGCCTACGCGGAAACGTTCCGGCGTTGCTGCCGCCAGGGGATCCGATCCCGAACGGAAGGTGAGGCTTCGCAGCTGACGACCGGCATGATCCGCGTCGTGGCGGTTGCGAAACCCCTTTCCCGGAAAAAGGGAGTCCGCCAAGCGCCCAAAGGGGTTGGAACGAAAGCGTTCCAACCCCTTTTTGGTCCCAGCCACTCCGCACGGACATTCAACCAATCTCGGCCAACCCATCCACCTGTAGGATTGGGAGTGCCAGAGGCTCGGTTTCTCCTGCTTGATGGGGAGTCGACGGAGTGGATCGAGAGCAAATGCGAAAATGGACCACGACTCCGATTTGTTTTGCGGCGCCTTGGCTCGCCGTTGGCCAACGTTCCGGAAACTCGGCTGGAATCTCGTGGAGTTTTCTGGAAACGCCGTGGGTTTCCCCAATCTACGGGTTTCTCACCTGGATTGAGGCGATGAGTCCGGGATGAGCGTGGACCATTCCCCAGATTCCTGGCGTGGATCGGCTTGCGGTTTGGCTTCGGGAAAGAGCTTCTTCAGGGCGCCGATCGCCTTGAGGAGGCGCTCTTCGTCTTCGGGTTTCTGGGCAGCGGCCACCACGCCCCGGGCGATGTCCAGAAAATGGGATTTCAGGCGCAGGAAAGCCTGGTGGCGCGCCCTCTTCTGCAGTTGCCGGGCTTGGGGCTTTTCTGTGTCAGTGACTTCGAATGGACCGTAGGCCAGCAGGTCGCTGGGCCCGGGGCAGCAACTTCGGTTGTAGTGTGGGCCCAATCGACGCCCTCCCATTCCCATTTGGCTGGGAAGGCGGACCACCTCGGGTGTCTTCGCGTTGCGCCATGCTTCCCACCGGTCGACCTCCCGTGCGCTGAAGGGATGGCCATCGGCGGTGTGAATGGGGCCGTGATGCGTTCCACCAAGCCAACCGGGGCAGATGCCGGTGGCTTCGAAGATCTTCCAAACCTGCCGGGCCGGAAGCGACCGCTCCTGACGCTCCCACTTCTCGATGGTGACGGCGCTGACTTCGATGCGCCGGGCAAGCTTCTCCCGGCTCAGCTCGGCCGACTTCCGGAACTCGACGAGGCGGTGGGTGAGTTGATTGGGACGGGACATGCGCGATTCAATACCTGTGTATGGAATGAGGGTACGCAAACGCTTTGGCTGAGTCACTCTGCTGCTTTTAGGAATGGGGCCATGGTTACGAACGTTCCAAGGGTCCTGATTCCTCGCCGCCTGAGCGCCTGCGATGCCCGCCGCCATTGGGTCCGGCTGCTCGCGGAGACGGCGGACTCTGGATCGCCGCTTGAGATCACCCGCCGCGGCCAGCGCAGTGTCTTCCTGGTGCCGGCCAATGAGTTTGAACGGCGACTCCTGGGGCGAGATCCCTGGCCCAACCTGCGAGGGAGGCTGCCCTTTGCCGGGTTTCAACCCAATGGACTGGTGCCGGGAGTCCGGCATCGATGGACGCATTCCAGCTCGGCATGGATTCGGGACCACTTCGCCTCGTTCCTGGCCGACGTCGATCTGTCTCCGGAGCCGATGCTCGTCACCCGACGCGGAAAGTCCGGCCTGTTGCTGCTCTCCAAACCGACGTTTGAAGGACACTGGAACCCGAGCGTTCTCCCGGCAGAGGTGACTGCCCCGGCGGTTGGCTGAAATGGACTTCTTCAACCGAATGCCCCCCGAAATCCCATCACCCAATGAAATCGAACGCCGTGAATCGAGGAGGACTCCCGGCGAGCTCTCCGTTCATCGAACTCACCTGGGCCCAATTGACGGAGCGAGTCCGTGTCGAGCTACGTCTCCAGCGCCCGTGGGACTTTCCGGCGAGCGATGCAAAGACTTCGCCGCAGCCTGAAGAGGTCTGGGTTGGCAAGGCGGCCATCTCCCGCCGGTTCGGGGTTTCGGTCCGAACGATCGAAAGCTGGATGCGCCAGGGGATGCCGCATTCCCGTCCCAGTCCACGGATGGTCCGCTTCTGGCCCAAACGGTGCGACGAGTGGTACCGTGAGCAGTTCCTCAACGCGGGGCGGCCTTCCAACTACCGGCCGCGGAGCCGGCGATGAGACGATCGGCTTCTCATCGCCCCGGTCATGTACCCGGCGTGGCTGGTGGCGTGGTCGTTCGGGGCAGGATGGCGAAGTAGGCGCGGGCGTCGGACTCGGTAGCCAGTCCCCGGTAGGCGGTGTCGATGACCTGAGGGCTGTTGCCCGACTCGAGGGACACGCGGGCGACATCCCCGGTCAGGGCCACCTTGTAGGTGATGCAGGAGTGTCGGGCTCCATTGGCCAAACGCCGGACTCCGGCGGTGGCGCAGGCCTGTGTGACCTGTTGGTAGAACTGTTTGTCGGTACTGTCCCAGAGTGGCTGGTTCGGTGAAGCGTCGTGGAACCGGGCCTCCTTCAGCCAAACGAGGAGATTGGCGGGAATGGGGGTGAGGCGACGTGAGCGGGTCTTGGTGCGGGTACCGCCGAGGGCCAGGTGTCCTGAGTCGAACTGGAAATCCGAGCGCTTGAGGCGGACCAGCTCAGCCGAGCGGACGCCAGCGAACAGCGCCACGGCCAGCGGGGCCTTGGCAGCGGGCTCGATGGCTTCCAGGAGCCGTGCTGTCTCGTCCGGAGTCCAGAAGAGAACGTCTTCGGTCTTTCGTGTCCGCGGACGGTCCAGATCGGTGGCCGGGTTGGTGGAAAGGTACCCGCGGCGCCGCCAGTGCTCGAAGAATCCACCGACGACCGTGGCGAAGTTCCGTTTGGAGATGGCCGAGAGGGGTTGCCCGTCCTGCTTCCGCAAGCCGTCGATCCAGGTTTGGAGCTGGCTGGTGGTCAGCTCGTGGAGTTGCCGTCCAGGGTGGTCGTGGAGCAGCCGTCCAAGGCGAGCGCGGACATCCGTCAAGTGACGCTCCGAGGCCCCACGCTCGCGCAGGGTGGCGAAGTACCTGTCGGCGGCTGTGGCCAAGGACAGGCGTTCCATCGCGACGGGATGGAGTCGAGCGTGCTCGGTGGCGGCCTCGATGATCCGATGGGGGCCGACCAAGCGGGCGGCTTTGACGAAGATGTCGACTGCGGACTCGAGGGCGATGTCGAGTCCCTCGAGCAGTTCACGGGCTCGGATGAGCGTGGCGGCGTCCTTGAAGTCGACGGCACCGGCGGCGGTTTCCTGGCGGCTGAGGCTCAGGGCGAGGCGCTGGGCTTCGGCTAGGGCCTGTTCGTAGCTGGGAAAGCGCTGGCGCCGACGTTTTCCGGTGAGGAGGTCGGCGACGATGAACGACTCGTATTTGGCGTCCGCATCCACGCGGTTGCGGTAGATGGTGACGGAGACGTTCCCGACCTGAACTCGGTGCGGGAAGCGCTTTGGGAGGGCCATGATCGAGTGGGATCCAAGACCGGCTCGGTCGCCGATCCCGCGCCCGAGTGTCCCAAAAGTGTCCCAAAAAACCACGAGAGAAAACCGTTGGGAAAGCCAGAAAGTCCTTAAAACGTTGGTCTGGAGGGACTTGAACTGGAGCCGGTGGTCGGGATTGAACCGACGACCTACGGTTTACGAAACCGTTGCTCTGCCACTGAGCTACACCGGCGGATCCATGGAAACGCCCGGAGGGGCGCTGGATGCGGGCGTGTTAGTAGTGGCGCACTCCCTCCCGGGCAAGTCCCAAGTTTCCCACACGCACTTTTCATGGAAGCGCTCACCAGACCACGGATGCATGCCCTTGGGATCGCCACCGTGAATTCACCCGAAAGCAGGGCTTGAATTCCCCGTCGGTCTTGCGGAACGTCTCCCCGGTTCGCGGGCGTAGCTCAGCGGTAGAGTACTAGTCTTCCAAACTAGTTGTCACGGGTTCGAATCCCGTCGCCCGCTCCACTTTTCTTCCTCTTCACCGTTCCCTTTGCTCGGTTCTCCTTGGGGCGTCCTGCCTCTAGGGAAGCATGGGATCCCGCGCGGCATTGTCGGCGCTGCCGCCCAAGCCACGTCCTACGGCCAGCGCCGAAGTGGGGAAGTTCCGCAGGCTTGCGCCCGCGGCTATGTGCAAACGGCCACCAGCGAACGGCTAAGCGGAGGCAGTGGCGGTAGCGGTGCGACGACGACGCGAGGTCCAGCGCCGGAGTCCCAAGCCACCCAGGAAGGCGATTGCAGCCCAGGTGCCGGGTTCGGGCAGGGCCGCGTAGTTGACGTCCCAGCCGATGGTATCGAGGACGATGAGGTCGTTGAGTCCGATGTCGATCCGTTGTCCCGGAGCCAAAGAGGGCAGCATGGCGCCCGGGTAGTAGCCCAAGGCCGCCTGGTTCAGCCAATGGCTGGCCTGGTCGCCCGAGCCGGTGTCGACGCCGGTGGAAGTGGGCACCTCGGGATTCGAGCCCAGGAACGAGCTGATCGAATCGTTCACCGTCGCCTGCGAAGGATCGAGGTTCCGGGGCATGGAACCGAATTGCGAAAGGTTCGACGGGTTGGAGCCATTGGCCGAGAACCGGAAGAGGTCCCACGGCGTGGTCCACGCGATCGCGGGTCCGCCGCCGCCGCCTTGCACGGAATCGACGTAATCCATCTCGGAGATGAATCCCAAGGCATGGCCGATCTCGTGGAGGGCCACGCCCTCGAAGTCGAAGAGGCCGGGGTCGATGCCGTCCGTCCGGTCGAAGTCGAAGCCGAAGTCGGAGCTGAAGGTGATGCTCGCGTGCGAGCCGCCGGGCAGCAGTCCGGTGAGGTCGAATCCCATCGCCGCCAGATTGGCCGCGGTCGCGTACATCGTGGGCTCGGTGGTCCAGCCGCCGGTCGAGGGCAGCGTGACGCCATAGGTCGCGGCGGTGGGCAGCGCCGCGGTGAGCGCGGCGAAAGGGCCCGTGCCGTTGTCCAGGACCATCTGGTTCCGGATCACGTCGAACCCGGTGTTCAGCGTGACCGAGCTGGCCTGGCCCAGGATCCCCGGCCCGAGCGGGGCGAGGTTGGCGCTGATGGTGATCTGGACGGGGTCGGCGAGGAACTGTTCCCACTGGTCGGCCGCGCGGTTGAACGCGGCGAGCGCCACGGAGTTCCCGGCCAAGGTGCCACCGGCGCTGATCTGGATCGCGGATCCGGCGCTGGTCAGCGCGGAGGCCCCCCCGCGGGAGTCGGAACCCTGAAACGGCGTGGTGGCCAAGGAGCTGACATTCAAGGACCCACGGTCACCCTGCCGTGCCAACGCGGTCGACATGGACACGGCCGCGAAGACCGCAAGGGCGAACCTACGGGAGGCCTCGGAGCGTGCCTGCGCCACGGGCGGGGTTCCGGATGGGACGAAGCGGGTCGAATTCAACCCCGCCAAAACGCCATTGGATCGCCGACGTTGCAAGGCCAATCCAGTCGGTCCCTTGCCTCGCTGCCGGGACCGGTCGCCCGCCTACTCGTTCCCTTCGGGGAAACGGAAGCGGACATCGGTGAACCTTGTTCCGCGGATCTCGATCTCCGGGATGCGCCCGCTGAACTTGGCGGCGTTGCGGACCCAGTCGGCCTTGGACTCGAACTGGCTGGAGTCGCCGACCTTCTCGCCGGTGGCGGCGTTGGCCACCGCGGCGAGCCCGAGCGATTGCTTCCCGTTTTCGAGTTCCGCCTCCAGGGCAACGGAAGCGGCTGCGATGCGCACGAAGTTCTCCATGTGCGCATCCAACACGAAGCAGGTGAGTGTGCCGGTGGCGGCGTCACGGACGAACTCGAGGTGGAAGGCCTCGTTGCCCAGGACCACCGCGGTGCCGCCGTGCGGCGCGCGATGCTCGTGCTTGTGGGCAGGACCATGGTCATGTCCGGCATGCTCATCCTTGCCCGGACCGCATCCGTGGAACAACGGGATCAAGGCCAACAACAGGATTCGGGAAGGTCGGTTCATCGGTCTAGAGCAGCTGGAGCCTGAGCCGATAGAAGCGTGCGGTCGGCGCCGCGGAAAGAGTTTCCCTCATCCACAACGCCGTCGATGTGGGGTTCAACGCGAACCTCGGTTCGGAAAGCCAAGGACCGGCCGGGGAAGGGGCGGATTCCAGGGTCGCCGTCACTGCTGCGGTCCGTGTCGCCATGACCGGAAACCGAAGTTCGACCGCCCCGTTATCCCCGTTCGAAACCGCCAGTCTGGCAGAAGCGGAAGCGGACCTGGGATCGGTGCCGGCGAGGAACTCCTCGAGATTCGAAGCGCCATCGGAGTCCGCGTCGCCCTGCGGGAGGTCGAGCCAGCGGTCCGGATCCTCGGGAAATGTGGCGCGGATCCAATCGGCCCAAGGTGAAGGGGGCAGGGGAAGAACCTCGAACCGGATGCGCTGCGGCAGGCTGACCACATTGGTGCCGGAGGCGCTGTGGATCCCACGGACTTCGAAGGAGACATCGTGAACGCCATTGGCGGTGAACCCGAAGTTGTAGTGGTCATGCCCGCCGACCAGCGGCTGGACGCGGTCCAAGGCGCCGATTCCGTCCCTGGAGTTCATCGCCATCTGGATCCCACCGAAGCCGTCCGACTGCCAGAGGAAGAAGTTCCCGGGGCCCTCCACCGAGAGCAGCCGTATCTCCATCCGGTTTTCGAAGAGATCCCGGGGCAGGTCCTGGGCGGAGAAGCCGAGGTAGGGCAGGTTGGGATCGGGGCTTTGTGGCAGGACCCAAAGATCGCCTCCAACCGGACCAAAAACCTCGAAGCCGTCCGGTATGGTCAATCGGGCCGACTCCGCGACCACCACCACGCTGTTCGAAGGCGAGTGGACCACTCCGGCCTCCTCCTCATTGAGAGCCAAGGAGAGGCTGCCGGTCCCCGGAGGGGTGTCCGCGGTCCAGGTGACCTGGACATCGACGTGGCCGCGGAGAATCCGCGTGGGCGGTTCCGCGGCGAGCAGGGAAGCCACGCCGGCGGCGACCAGGTTTGCGATGAGGAACAAACGGTTCATCCGAGAGGGGCTCATTCCGGTGGACGGGCGATGTCCTCGCCGCGATCGACCCGCGCCTTGAGCAGCGCGGCCGATGGGGAGGTGACATGGCCGCAGACCATCAGCTGGTTGGCGCGGCCGGTGTCGTGGCGGCTCGATTTGGCTCCGGACGCATGGCGGTCGGGCTGGATGTCGGCGAGAACCGCGTTCCATCCGCCCGTCGCCCATGTCCTCGAGTGGGTGTGGTCGGCCGAAATGCTGAAATCCTTGGCATCGGCGATCTCGTACAGCGAGACGGTGTCGACCGGATTCCTGAGCTGGTCGATGCGGCGGTAGGATTCGAGGACGTTTCCGAAAGGGCTCAACCGATCGACGGCGAGGTATTCGTTCGGGATGTAGCTGGAGGCGGAGTTGGTGACACGCGGGACACGGAACGGATCGGCGGGACAGGCCCGGATGGCGTCGACGTTGCCGACGTAGGGGCGGAGGGTGAGGATCCAGGAGCGATTGGTATCCGACGTTCCATGTGTCGTCTCGACGAACAGGCCGCGGTTGTCGTCGGCATACATCTGGATTCCGAGTCCGATCTGATGGAGCCCCGAAGAGCAGGCCGCCTGTCGGGCCTTGGTCTTGGCAGAGGCCAACGCCGGCAACAGCAAGCCCGCCAGCACGGCGATGATGGCGATCACCACCAGGAGCTCGATCAGGGTAAAGCCGCGGGAGGCGTTGGACTTTGGGTACCTCTTCAAATCAACTTCCTTCTGCAAATCGTTTGCAGAAACTAGAGCCGAGGTCTTGAGGGAGGCAAACGGAAAGCAGGCGAAAGCGGTGGGGATTGTTTGGACAGAGAGCTTGCGGTTGCCGGGTGTGTGGGCGTTGATGGGGCGAACGCAGGACAATCGGACCATGGTACGACTGAAGGACATCGCGGAGAAGGCCGGGGTTTCGGTGATGACGGTTTCCAAGGCCTTGCGCGACAAGCCGGATCTGGCCGGCTCGACGAAGGTTCGCATCCGCGCCCTGGCGGAGCAGATGGGCTACGTTCCCGACGCCTCGGCGAGCGGCCTCCGGAACCGGAAGACCCGTCTCTTGGGTTTGGTGATTCCCGCCCCGACCGACCCGGTCTACTCCCGTGTCATGCTGGCCTTGGAAGGTCACGCCCACGAGTTGGGATACGACCTCCTGCTGGCGCATTCGCTGGGCAAGGCCGAACGCGAGGATGTGGTCATCCGGAGGTTGATGTCGCGTCGGGTGGACGGCCTTTTCGTGGCTCCGGTCTATCGGATGTCCAAGACGGCGGCGATCTATGAAGACCTGCGGAAGCAGGGATTGCCGGTAGTCCTCCTCGGGCACGGCGCGCCGTTCTGCGAGGGATTCATCAACGTCGAGACCGACGACATCGCCGCGTCCGAGTCCGTGACCCGGCACCTGTTCGAGTTGGGACACCGTCGCATCGCGTTCTTCGCCGGCCCGATGAATTCCCCTTGGGCCTTGGAGCGGTTGGAAGGATACCGGAGGGCGCATCGGGACGCCGGGATCCCGATGGATGACCAGTTGGTGTTCAACGCGGGTTCCACGGTCGAGGAAGGGGCCTCGGCCGCATTGCAGTTCATCCAGGAGAATCCCGGTGCCACGGCCCTGCAGGCGGCGAACGACCTCGTCGCCATCGGAGCGGCGGACGCGCTGCTGAACCAGGGAGTCCGGATTCCCAAGGACCTGAGCGTCGCGGGTTTCGGCAACGTCTTGGTGAGCGAGTTCTTCCGCGTTCCCCTGACCACGGTCCGCCAGCCCAAACTCCGGCTGGGTGCCGTGGCCATGGAACTCATGCAGAAGCTCATCGCCGGCGAACCGGCGAAGTCCGCACGACTGCCGGCGGAGCTGACCATCCGCGCCAGCACCGGACCGGTCCCCGTGCCGGCCGCCACCGCGGCCTGACAGCCGGCCTGGGCCCAGGCCCACGGCCGAATGCAGTTGCCGATTTCCCGGAGCGGTGGGGAGGATTTCCCCCATGCCCCTTCTCCGTGTCGCCCGACTCGCATTGGCCAGCCTGATGGCCACCACGGCGGCATGCGCTGCCGAGCATCCCGTGGCCCGGTTGGGAACCCGCATGCCGGACTTCGAGTTGCCCGGGGTCGACGGCAGGATCCACCGATCCGCGGAATTTGCCGACAAGCGTCTCCTTGCCGTGGTCTTCACCTGCAACCACTGCCCCACGGCACAGGCCTATGAGGAGCGCATACGGATCCTCGCCGAAGACTACGCGTCCAAGGGCGTGGCCGTCGTGGCCGTCTCGCCGAACAGTCCCGCCGCGGTGCGCTTGGATGAATTGGGTTACACCGATGTCGGCGACACGCTGGAGGACATGAAGGTCCGGGCACGTCAGATCCGTTGGACCCTTCCCTATCTCTATGACGGCGACACCGGGGCGTTCTCGTTGGCGCTCGGGCCGCAGGCGACGCCCCATGTCTTCATCTTCGACGCGGAGCGTCGGCTCCGCTACCAGGGCCGGATCGACGACTCGGAGCGTGAGGACCTGGTGAAGAGCCGCGACGCGCGGAACGCCTTGGACGCGCTGCTCCGGGGTGAAGCCCCGGCGGTCACGGAGACCAAGGTGTTCGGCTGCTCCACGAAGTGGGCGGACAAGTCGGAAGGCAACGTGCGTTGGCGGGAGAAGGTCGCCGCGGAACCGGTCACACTGGAATCCGCCGGGGCCGACGCGTTGAAGGCGCTTCGCGAGAACAAGAGCGGGAAGGTGCGGATGATCCAGGTCTGGGCCACCTGGTGTGGACCCTGCGTGTCGGAGTTCGACGAGGTGGTGGAGACGAACCTCCGGTTCCGCCATCGGGACTTCGAGATGGTCACCGTGGCGGCCCAGTTCCCGGACGAAAGGGACGAGGTGCTGCGGTTCCTGAAGAAGAAGAAGGCCTCGGGCCGGAACCTTCTCTTCGAAGGCAGCGACAAGTACCGCCTGATCGAGGCCCTGGATCCGGAATGGCAAGGGCCCTTGCCACACACCCTCGTCGTGGACGCGGAAGGCAAGGTGGTCTATCGGCAGACCGAGGAGATCGACTTCGTCGCCCTGCGCCGGGCCATCGTGAAGGCCTTGAACCGGGTCAAGCCTTGGCCGGGAATGTCGTCGCAGTAGTTCGGCGAAGCCCTGCCCGGAGGCCGGGAATCAATTCCGGAAGCCGCGCGCCTTGAGCCAAGCCAGCAGGTCCAGGGCCCAGGGATGTGGGTCCGCGAACGCGGGAGGCTTGGATCCGAGCCCAATGCCGTGCTGCTTGCCTTCGTAGAGGTGCAACTCGAATGCGACCTTGTCCCGGCGGCAGGCAAGGGCGAACTGGATCGAGTTCTCGATGGGAACCGCGCCGTCGTCACGGAGCGACCAAAGGAACGTGGGCGGCGTCGAGGCGTTCACCCGCTTCTCGTTGGAGAGGTCCTCGACCAGCTCCGGGGACGGATTCTCCCCGAGCAAGTTCCTCTTCGAACCGGCATGGGTGAACTCGCCCATGGTGACGACGGGATAGCAGAGGATGCCGAGATCCGGACGGCTGCTGACCCGATCCACGGGATCGGTGGCGTCCGGGGAACCGGCGTCGTGGTGGGTGAGGAGCGTGGACGCGAGGTGCCCTCCGGCGCTGCTGCCCATGATGCCGATGCGGGCCGGGTCGACCTTCAGCTCCGAGGCATGGCCACGGACCCATCGGACCGCGCGCGCCGCGTCGAACAGCATCGCCGGGTGGCGATAGCCGGCGGAGCCGAGACGGTAGCGGAGCACGAAGCAGCGGATGCCCTCGCGATTGAGGAAGAGTGCGTAGTCGCGGCCCTCGTGCTGGGCCAGTCCGCCGTAGCCGCCGCCCGGCAGGATCACCATCGCCGGGGCGTTCGTCGCACCGTTGTCCGACGGAAAGGCGGTCAACGTGGGCACGTCGGTCTCGGCCTGCCCGCGGGCCAGCGGCACCTGGCCGGTGGGCCAGAGGGGAATCGGGGTCTGCGCGGCCGCGACGTCGGAGAGGATCATCATGACGGTTGCCAGGAGAAGGGGACGCATCGGCAAAGTCTCCATGCGGACGGGGTGGAGGAAAGCAGGAAGCTTGTGCGCCGGGGTCGTCGGTCGTTCGGCCCCGAGCCATTCGCAAGCGGTCCCGCTTCCTGCGCCGCGAAGTCGTGCGGAGGTTGGCGCCATCGGGACCCGATGGCATGCTGCCGGGGTGACTTCGCTGGAATCCGAGATCCTCCGTGAATTGGTCCGACTGGACGAGACGGTCGCCGACATGGCCGCCGGACGGGCGGGAAGCGTGCTGCCGGTGACCCGCAGGCTCGATGAGCTCGCGCGGTTGTTGCCGGCGGAGGCGAATCCCCAGTTGGTCCACTACCTGAGGAAGCACAGCTACGGGAAGGCGCGGCTCTTCCTGGAGGGGAATGGGGAAGGGGAACCGACGGCGCCTGGAGGACATTGCGAAGGACCGCGCGGATGAATCCGACGGACACCATCGCCGCGGTGGCCACGCCACCCGGCTCGGGAGGCATCGCGTTGATCCGCGTCAGCGGTCCGGATGCGGTGGCGGTGGCAGACCGATGCTTCCGGTCGCGAACGGGTGCCATGGGCGTCCTTTCGCGGATCCAGGAACGCCATGCGACCGTCGGTGGATTCTTTCGTGGCGAGACGTTGCTCGACGAGGTGATGGCCACGGTCTTCCGAGGGCCGCGTTCATTCACCGGGGAAGACACGGTGGAGGTGGCGTGCCACGGCGGGGTGCTGGTGACGCGGCTGGTCTTGGAGGCGTTGCTGCAGAACGGAGGAAGGGCCGCTAAGCCGGGTGAGTTCACCCTGAGGGCCTACCTGAACGGACGCCTCGACCTCTCCCAGGCCGAGTCGGTCGCCGAGGTCATCCATGCACGGACCGAAAGGGCGTTGGCCTGTGCACAGAGACAACTGCAAGGCGGCCTGACCCGAAGCGTGGCGACGCTGAGAGGCTCGCTGCTGGAGGTTTTGGCGCATGTCGAGGCGCACATCGACTTCCCGGACGAGGACATCGCTCCCGATACGGCGGAGGCGTTGACGAGGCGGTTGAATGGAATCCGCGAGTCGATCGCCCGAATGGTCCGAACCGCGCGGGAAGGGGAAGTCCTGCGCCAAGGGGCCCGGGTGGCCATCGTGGGCCTGCCCAACGTCGGGAAGTCGTCGCTGCTCAACCGCCTGCTCGGCCTCGATCGCTCGATCGTGTCACCAATTCCCGGGACCACCCGTGACACGGTCGAAGCCGTGGCGTCCATCCGGGGATTGCCGGTGTTGTTCATCGACACCGCGGGACAGCGTGAGACACACGATCCCATCGAAAAGGAAGGCATCCGACGCGGACGCGAGGCGGCGGTGACCGCCGAGTTGGTTCTCCACGTGGTGGATGGATCGGCTGCGGCCTCGTCCGTCGAAGTGGAACGGGAACTGGGACGGGATCTCGCCGGAGTCCCGACGATCCTGGTGGCGAACAAGAGCGACGTGGAAGGCGCCCGGGTTCCGAACGGGGCGGTGGCGATCAGCTGCAAGACCGGCCGGGGCCTGGATCAGTTGGGCGCCGCCATCGAGGCCGCTCTTCTGGGGGAAGCCGATGCGGCGGTATCCGAAGGCGACGTACCGATCGCGAGCCGACACCGGATTTCGCTGGATCGTTCCGCGGAATCCATCGGGAGGGCCGTCGATGGACTGGGATCGGGATTGGGATTGGATCTGGTCGCGTTGGAACTGCGGGAAGCGCTCCAGGCGGTCGGGGAGGTGGTGGGGGAAGCCACGACGGACGATTTGCTGGACACCATCTTCAGCCGGTTCTGCCTCGGGAAATGAGTGTTTCGGATGAACGGACAAAATCCGTGTCCGACACCGCAACCCGGGGAGGGGTTGGAAGCGGCGGATGTGGAGACTGGTCGTTGCCACCCCAAGCCGACCACCGCAGGCGGAATGATGCCGGCGGGGCGACTCCGGGGGACTAGGAAAGGAATCCGATGCAAACCGACCTCCACCATCCGCTGGTTCTTGAGTTTCCCGAGCTGAGGGAAGCGATCCATCACCTGAAGACCGCGAACAACCACTTCCGCCGGCTGTTTGACGAGTACCATGAAGTCGACCGCCAAGTCGTCCGAATCGAGGAAGGCATCGAGCCGGCATCCGATGCCCGGACGGAGGAGGTCAAGCATCGGCGTCTTCGCTTGAAGGACGAGCTCTACGCGATGCTCCAGAAGGCGGCACACTGATTTGGGGATCCGTTGGGTGTCGCCCAAGAGCCGTCCTGGGATCGGCCCAATGGGAACGGCCGCCGACCCCGCCTCCGGGAGGGCGCCCGGACGGCGGCGGACCGTCAGTCCAATGGCGGCGAGGATGTTCCGGGACGTTCCGGTGACGATGGGGGAGAAACCGCTTGCCCGTCCGGCCGGTGTTGCCCAGCCTGCTGCCGTCAAACCCGCCGGAGACGGTGGGTTTTCCATTTCGCCCAAACGTGAAAGTCTTTGCAGGCAATTCCAACCCGAAGCTCGCGCAGTCGATCTGCGAGTCCATCGGGATCTCCCTGGGCAAGTCCACGGTGAAGCCGTTCCCGAACGGTGAGACCTTCGTCAAGATCGACGAGAACGTCCGCGGAACCGACGTCTTCGTTGTCCAGTCGACCAGCCCGCCCGCGAACCAGCACCTGATGGAGATGTTCATCATGATCGATGCGCTCCGTCGGGCGAGTGCGTCGCGGATCACGGCGGTGCTGCCGTTCTACGGGTACGCCCGCCAGGATCGGAAGGACCAGCCGCGGGTACCGATCACGGCGAAGCTGGTGGCGAACCTGATCGTCGCAGCCGGGGCGAACCGTGTCCTGACCATGGATCTGCACGCACAACAGATCCAAGGGTTCTTCGACATCCCGGTGGACCACCTCTATGCCGCGCCGGTGTTGTTCGACCACATCAAGCGGCAGAACACCCAGAACATGGTCGTGGTGAGCCCGGACCTGGGTGGCCTCAAGATGGCGGCGGCGTATTCCCAGACCTTGGGATCCGAGCTGGCGATCGTGGCCAAACGTCGGAAGAGCCCCACCGAAACCGAGGCGATCTCCGTGATCGGGGACATCGAAGGGAAAAACGTCCTGCTGGTCGACGACCTGACCGAGACCGCCGGCACGCTCGTGAACGCCGCTTCGCTGCTCAAGAGCCGGGGTGCCCAGCGCATTCAGGCCTGTGTCTCGCACGCCTTGCTGAACGACCTTGGTATCGAAAGATTGCGAAAATCGGCCATTGACGAGTTGATCACAACCGATACTGTCGCGCGCTCCGCGATCGAGGGTGTTCGGATAACGACGCTTTCGGTGGCGGGCTTGTTGGGTGAGGCGATCAAGCGGATTCACAGCAATTCCTCGGTTACCTCCCTGTTCGAGTTCAAGGGCTGACATCCGCGCCGATCCCGGTGTGGGTCCGGCAGATACGACTTTAGAAATGAAATCGCTGAAACTGAGCGCGTTCCCGCGCACGAGCCTCCGTCGCAAGGGCTCCAAAGCCGTCCGCGCCGCCGGACGCATCCCCGCCAACATCTACGGCAAGACCGCCGCCCCGCAGAATCTCGAGGTCGATTCGATCGCGTTCAAGGAGTTGGTCCATACGGCCCACTCCGAGATCATCCTCGTCGACCTCTCGGTCGCCGGTGATGCCCGCGCCGAGCGTCTCGTCCTGATCCAGGACGTGCAGCACCACCCGCTCACCGGGAGTGTCCTCCATGTCGACTTCCATGAGGTCCAGCCCACCGAGAAGGTGACCATCAAGGTGCCTGTCGAGGCGGTTGGCGAGCCCGTCGGAGTGAAGAGCGGTGGCGGAACCTTGGAGCACGTCCTCCTCAAGCTCCGCATCCGCGCACTGCCGAAGGACCTTCCCGAACAGATCAACGTCGACGTTTCCAGCCTCGAGGTGGGCAAGTCGATCCACATCGGCGACATCAAGGCTCCCGAGGGCGTTGAGATCTTGGGCGACAAGCACATCACGGTGCTCGCGGTCGCCGCCCCGTTGACCGAGGCGCCGGCGGCTGCCGATGCCACGGCCGCTGCGGGTGCCGAAGCCAAGCAGCCCGAGATGATCAAGGAGAAGAAGGAAGAGGCGCCGGCCGCGAAGGCCGCGGACAAGAAGAAGTGATTCCAAGGGTGTCGGACCCAACCCGACGGTCTTGATCTCCGGACATGGACGGACCGTTTTTGGTGGTTGGGCTCGGCAATCCCGGTGCGCGTTACCGCAACACCCGGCACAATGCCGGCGCGCTGTTGGTCGAGCGAATCGCTTCGACCCACGGTCAGGGGTGGCGGAACGAGTCCAAGTTCTTTTCAGAGCTCGCCGAGCTTCGGATCGGCGGCAAGAAGGTCCTGCTGTGCAAGCCGCAGACCTTCATGAATCTCAGCGGGGAAGCTGTGGTCGCCGTGAGCCGGTTCTACCGGATCGACGAAGGCAGCATCCTGGTCGGGGTTGACGACGCCGATCTTCCGGTGGGGACGCTTCGATTGAAGCCCTCTGGGGGATCGGGTGGGCACCACGGCTTGGATTCCATCGCCGAACACCTGGGGAGCCGATCGTTCCCAAGGTTGAGGCTGGGAATCGCAAGGCCAGCCGCTTCGGTCAGGGATATCGCCGGGCATGTGCTCGGCGAGTTTTCGGGCGACGAACGCGCGCACTTTGAGCGTGTGCTCCAACGGGCCGAGAGCCAGGTGGAGACGACGGTTCGAGATGGTTTGCAGAAGGCGATGAATTTATACAACGGAGAGGTCGAATAGGCCCTCCAAGAAAAGGAAACGAGTGAAGCGATACGAAGGACTGTTTATTTTGGATCTGGCAGGCAAGGAAGACGGCCTCAAGGAGGTTGTCGACAAGGTCTCGGCAGACATCACCAGCGCTGGCGGCAAGGTAGAGACGGTCCAGAAGATGGATCGTAAGCCGTTCGCCCGCATGTCGGCCTCCGGCCATTCCGCCGGCCACTACGTGAACGTCATTTTCGAAGCCAAGGCCGGTGCCGTTGCCGACCTCTCGGCGAAGTTCAAGCTGTCCGATGAAGTGATCCGCGTGATCTTCACGGAGGCGCCGAAGATCGCTGCCCCGGTTTCCTGAAATTGTCGAGGACGAGTCCATGGCCAGCTTCAACAAGGTCATCTTGGCCGGAAACCTCACCAGGGATCCGGAATTGCGGTACACCCCAAAGGGTACCGCGATCGCCAAGTTGGCGCTGGCGGTGAACCGCCGTTGGACCGGCGAGGACGGGCAGCAGCGGGAAGAGGTCACCTACGTCGACATCGACGCCTTCGGCAAGCAGGCGGAGACCATTTCCCAGTATCTCAAAAAGGGCGGAGCAATCCTTGTTGAAGGGCGTTTACGCCTGGATCAATGGGACGACAAGCAGACGGGGCAGAAGCGCTCCCGTTTGGGTGTCGTCCTCGAGGGGTTCACCTTCCTTGGCACCGGCCGCACGGAAGGGGGCGCCGCCCCGTCTTCCGGTGGAGCCCCGGCACCCCGGCCCCAAGGCCGTCCGCAGCCGCCAGCCCGTTCGGAATCGCCCGCCCCGGAGACGGATGGTCCGCCTCCCGAAGACGACGATGTTCCATTTTAAGGTCCGTTCAAACCCTACATTCTTTTCCCATGCCAAAGACTGAAGTCATTCTGATTCACAATGTGGTCGGCCTCGGTGGCGAGTCCGATCAGGTCAAGGTCGCCACGGGTTATGCCCGGAACTTCCTGATCCCCCATGGCCTCGCGATTCCGCTGTCCCATGGCAACAAGCGCCGGCTCGAGGTTCTGCGCCAGCGTCGCGCCGAGCGTGAGACCAAGGACCTGAATGCCATGGCCGAGTTGGGCAAGAGCCTGAGCAAGGTGACCTTGACCATCACCATGAAGACCGGTGACGACGGCAAGATGTTCGGCAGCGTGACCGCTGGAACGATCGCCGACGCGCTCAAGACCCAGCTCGAGGTCTCCCTCGACAAGAAGAAGATCCATCTCGAGAAGGCGATCCATGCCTTGGGCGAGTACGAGGTCGCCCTCAACCTCCATCCTGAGGTGAAGTCGGCCTTCAAGCTGGTGGTCAAGAGCGCCAACCCGCTGCCCGAGGTCCCCGCGGCCCCGGCTGCCGAGGCGCCGAAGACCGAGAAGCGTTCCCGCTTCGGCCGCAAGCCGGCCGCGGACGCGCCCGCCGAGAAGAACGCCTGAACCAAGGCTGATTTCTTCAACATCGCCAAAAGGCGGATGGAGTCCTCGACTCCTTCCGCCTTTGTCTTTGTCTGGTTGGTTGGATTGAAGACGAGGTGAGCCGTACCTCCCACCGGCAAAACCCGCCGCCGGATCTCGACCGGGAATCCGCGACGCAGGTGAACTTCGACTGGGGATTCAAACGAAGTCCAAATTCCGGTCTTCACCGGACATGGGAACCGAGGCCTCGACGGAAAGTGATCCTCAGGACAGGGCAACATCCCTGAATGGGTCTTCGCCCGATCCTCCCTGACTCCGCAGCCAACTCCTGTCCAAGGGCGGCGACTCGGCCATTGCGATCGAGGCCAGCCACGGAATCCGTCCGAGAGAAGGAGGCTTCGTTCGCGCCAAAGTCCGATTCGTGGTCTTCAAGTCTCCGTGGCCAAAACTCCCTCCCCCGGAATCCCTCGGGCTTGGCGCCCGAGGTTTCGCGATGGGAACGGTCAGGCGGCAGCGGGAGCCGGGTTTCCGAAACCGGGGAGCTTCGGCGGGACCGGCTTGGCGACTTCAGGCAAAGGCGTCACCGCCTGAGCACCCGAGGGCGGCTCGATCTGCCCCGGATTGACCGGGGGAGGTGTGAAGGATCCGGTCCTCACGATTTCTTCCACCTGGCCACCTTCAAGGGTTTCGTATTCGAGAAGCGCCTTGGCGACCGCCTCCACCTTGTCGCGCTGTCCGATGATGATCTCCTGGGCCGTGCGATACCCTTCATCGATGATCCTCTTGACCTCGGCATCGATGCGCTGGGCGGTCTCCTCGCTGTATTCCTTCGAACGCATCATGTCGCGGCCCAGGAACACGTATTCCTGCGATTCACCGTAGAGAACCATGCCAAGCTTCTCGCTCATGCCCCAGTGCATGACCATGGCCTTGGCCATCGACGTGGCCTGCTGGATGTCGCCCGAAGCTCCGCTTGAGACGTCTTCGGTGACCAACTCCTCTGCAATCCGTCCCGCCATGGTGACGGCGATCAGGTCGAGGAGTTCCTTTCTCCTGCGGTTGTGGATGTCCTCCTTGGGCAGGTACATCGTGGCCCCAAGGGCCTGTCCGCGCGGGATGATGGTGACCTTGTGTAGTGGGTGCGTGTGCTTGAGCACGACGTTGACCACGGCGTGACCGGCCTCGTGCCACGCCGTTCCCTTCTTCTCCTCCTCGGACATGGCCATGCTCCGGCGCTCGCGTCCCCAGCGGACCTTGTCGCGGGCCTCTTCGAGTTCGGTCATGCCGATCGACTTCTTGCCCGTCCGGGCGGCGAGCAAGGCCGCCTCGTTGAGCAGATTGGCCAACTCCGCACCGGAGAACCCCGGAGTGCCACGGGCGATCACCGAAAGGTCGACAGACCCGTCCAGCTTCACGTTCTTGGCGTGCACCTTCAGGATCGCCTCGCGACCGCGGACATCCGGGAGGTTGACCGTCACCTGGCGGTCGAAACGGCCGGGGCGGAGCAGGGCGGGGTCCAGGACATCGGGCCGGTTGGTGGCCGCGATGATGATGATGCCCTCCTGGGTGTCGAAACCGTCCATCTCCACGAGCAGGGCGTTGAGCGTCTGTTCGCGTTCGTCGTTGCCGCCGCCCAGACCGTGGCCGCGACTGCGTCCCACGGCGTCGATCTCGTCGATGAAGATCAAGCAAGGCGTGTTTTTGCGGGCCTGCTCGAACATGTCCCGGACTCGGCTGGCGCCGACGCCCACGAACATTTCCACGAAATCCGAACCGCTGATGCTGAAGAAGCTCGCGTCGGCCTCGCCTGCAATCGCCTTGGCCAAGAGCGTCTTGCCGGTTCCCGGCGGTCCGATCATCAGCACGCCCTTGGGAATGCGGCCACCCAGCTTCTGGAACTTCTTGGGGTCCCGGAGGAACTCCACCAGTTCCGCGACCTCGTCCTTGGCCTCCTCGACACCGGCCACATCCTTGAAGGTCGTCTTGTTGCGATCCTTGGTGAGCAGTCGGGCCTTGGACTTCCCAAAGCTCAGGGCTCCCTTGCCGGCGGCCTTGATCTGACGGAGGAAGAACACCCAGATCAGCACGCCGATCAGGAGGAAAGGCAGGAAGTTGAACAGGATCGCAGCCCACTGAGCCGAGCGTTCCACGGTCTTGAATCCCTTGCCGAAGACCAGACGGTCGGTCGTCGCCTCGGTGATCGGCATCTCCAGTCGGAAGTTCACGACATTGGAAGGACCCGTCGCGTAGGAACCCCGGACGGTGCGGAGATATTGCTGCGGGTTGAACTCGATGACGCCGTCCCGGACGAGGTTGGAGCTCACCAACTGCTCGAAGAACGTCGAGGTGATGACCTTTTCCTCGGTACGACGCCCCGGGCGGGTCCAATAGAACAAAGCGATACCCAGAAGAACCAATGCCGGCCAGATGAGCCAATTCTGGGTTGGCACCCTCGAATCGCCCGGCCGATTGCTGCGGTTGCCGTTGGAAGGATGCTCGTCGGACATTTGTTTGTGATTCAAAACTATCAGCACTGGCACACCCGCGCAAACATTCAGTCCCCAACGCTTAGCCGAATCAACAGGATGCGCCGGGTCGAGTCGGTGAGCTTGAAGGGTTCGGCCGGGGGGAATCCTTCCACCCAGGCGATCCGACCATCGGCCGCCTCCAACACCAGACGCATCCCGCGTTCCGCCATGGGCACCTTCCGGTTGATGAACAGCCGCTTCAGCCGACCTGGACGGTCCATGCCCATCGGTTGGTAGAGATCTCCCGATCGACGATGCCTCAGAACGGCCCGGTCGCCCAACCGATCCGCATCGAACTGTTCCACCCCGGTCGTGGACTTCTGCCGGCGTCGGACAAGACGCCATTCGAGTCGCCCACCGGGAACGGCCTGCGCGCCTTTGCGTTCCACGGCCAAGGGCAGGGGACCCTCCAGGCAAGCGCGAAGCGGCCTTCCTGCCTTGGCCTTGGCTGAGACCTTTCCGGTCGACTCGATGGAAGCCCGCTTCCGGCGCATCTCCTCCAACACCTCGAAACCGACATCCTGTCCGACCGCCCACAGTTCCTGCCGCAGCACGATCCTCTGAAGGGCCACCGGGAGCCGGTCGAAGCGGCTGCGCCGTCCACCCCGCCGCCAACGTTCCGCCTGACGGTTCAGATGCTCGGATTCCCCGGCGGCGATGATCGCCATCCGACCCAGGACCCGAGGCAGCGCCGGGGAGATCTCCCGCATGAGGAAAGGCAGGATGCGGTGACGGATCCGGTTCCTCGGGATGGACAGATCGCGGTTGGACGCGTCCTCCCGGAACCGGATCGACTCCGTCTCCGCGAACTCCTTCAGCTCGGAGCGCGTGAATCCAAGGAACGGCCGCAGCAACCGGATGCGCGGATCCGCAGGCGACGGAGACTCGGGGCGCATCCCGCCGAGCCCATCGGCACCGGCGCCGCGGAAGATCCGGAGCAGGATCAGTTCGGCCTGGTCGTCGGCGTGGTGTGCGAGGGCTACCCGATCGGATCCGGCAATCGAAGCCGCTTCACACAGGAATCGATGCCGAAGACGGCGCGCCTTCATCTCGATGGATTCCCCAGACGCCGCATCGATGTCGCCGATCCGGATCCGGGCGCCGTGGTGTGCCATCCCCAGCCGAAGGCAGGTCCGCTCGACAAGCTGGGCATCCAGTTCGGCGGCTCCGCCGCGCAAGCCGTGGTTCAGGTGGGCCGCGGTCAGTTGGAGACCGAAGTCCGGTGCCAAACTCGCGAGTGCATGGAGCAGCACCATCGAGTCGAGGCCGCCGGAGACGCCGACCAGCAGCGGACCGGGTTTCAGCGACAACTCCTCCCCAAGGATGACGCGCAGGCGCCGGAGGAAGTGGTCCATGTGGAATGGGTATACTCCCGAGGCCGGCTTGCCGAGGCGGAAGCGTTTGGGCGCGCGCTCGTTGGTTGCCCCGACGACGGGATACGACTTAGGCTCGGCCTCCAGCGATGAATTCGAGCCGCACCCGCGCGTTGACCCTTTGTACCCTTGCCGTCCTTGGGGCAACCGCGGGCGAAGTCGCTCCCAATGCGCCGGACTCCGGCATCGTGGTCCAGTCCCGTGACGGGATGAGCGAGGTCGAGGTCTCCACGGACGCCTCGACGGCGACGGCGCGCAACGGCGTGGTCATCCGGTGGATGGGCAGCACGCTTTCGGCGAAGACCGTGGCGATCGACAACGAGTCCGGCAGCGTCCAGGCGACCGGGGACGTCGTGATCGACTACGTCGACGAACTGGGGACGCCGCAGCGATGGAAGGGCTCGGAGGTCCAGTATGACTTCCGCCGTCGACGTGTGGTGGCGAGCGGATTCCGGATGGGTCGGCCACCCTTCTTCGTGGCCGGCAAGAAGGCCGAGGTGTCTGCCGAAGGCGGCCAGCAGAACGCCAGCGAGGTGGTGCTGACGACCGACGACGTCGCCGAGCCCGGATACCGAATCCGCGCCAAGTCGCTGACGATCCAGCCCGACAAGACCCTCGTCGCGGAGAATGCCGTCCTCTACGTCGGCAAGGTGCCGATGATGTACTTCCCGAAGTACACACGGACCGCGGACCGTCATCCCAACTTCTGGACTGCGACCCCCGGCTACCGGAGCCTCTATGGACCGTTCGTCCTCGGCAGCTACCACTGGGAGGTGCGGACCAACGTCACCGCGGCGCTGGACCTCGATCTGCGCCAGCGGCGCGGCGTGGGCGGCGGTCCCCAGGTCGCCTATGACCTCGGCAACCTGGGGCAGGGCGGGGGACGCTTCTATTACCTCCACGACGACGCGCCCGAACTCAGCGCACTCAACGGACCGATCGATCCGGACCGCTATCGCTTCGACTTCCGGCACAGCGTCACCAACGACTCGGGTTTCGAGTTCAAGGGCATCCTCCGCGGCCAGAGCGACTCGATGGTCTGGAGGGATTTCTTCGAACGCGAGTACCGCAAGGATCCCCAGCCGAAGACCTTCGCCGAAGTGTCCAAGTCCTGGTCCGACTGGAGCCTCGACCTCTTGGCCCAGCCGCAGGTCAACGACTTCTTCCGGACCGTGGAACGGCTCCCGGACGTCCGGCTGAAAGGATTCCGACAGGCCATCGGCGTCACGCCCGTGTTCTACGAGTCCGAAAGTTCCCTGGCCTACCTGCGCTATCGGGATGCCTTTCCCGGCGGAACCAACTTCGCCGCGTTCCGAGCGGACAGCTACCATCAGATCCTCGCTCCGCAGACCTATCTCGGCTGGCTCAATGTCACGCCGAGGGCAGGGGGACGGTTCACCCATTACGGCGATGTCGAGGGCGACCCTGCCCTCTCTGGCGGGCGGGACCGCTGGGTGCTGAACACAGGTGTGGACGTCGGCACGAAGGCCTCGAGGATCTGGCCTTCGATCTCCAACCGGGCGTTGGACCTGGAGGGGGTCCGGCACATCGTCGAGCCGACCGTCAGCTACGTCTACGTGCCACGGCCAGACCAGACACCGGTCGAGTTGCCGCAGTTCGATCGCGAGCTGATCACGCCCCGACTCCTGCCGATCCACTTCCCGGACTATTCGCAGATCGATTCGGTGGACTCGCAGAACACCCTCCGGCTGGGACTGCGGAACAAGGTCCAGACCAAACGCGGTGGCGAGGTGCAGAACCTGGTCAACTGGTCGGTCATGACCGACTGGCGCCTGCGGCCGAGGGTCGGACAAACCACCTTTGCCGACATCTATTCGGACCTCGATTTTTCTCCGCGACGCTGGATCACGCTGACCTCGGAAACCCGGTTCGACATCGACACCCGGGAGTTCCGCGAGTCGAACCATCGGCTGACACTGACTCCCAACGAATGGGTGGACTGGTCCTTCGGGCACCGGTACCTCCGCGACGACTTCGGAACCTACGGCATCGGCAACAACGTCTTCTTCAGCAGCCTCTTCGTGAAGTTCAACGAGAACTGGGGAGCCCGCGCCGTCCATCAGTTCGAATCGCGGGACGGAGTGCTCGAGGAACAGCAGTACCAGATCTACCGCGACCTGCGGAGCTGGACCGCGGCATTGGGAGTGCGGCTGCGCGACAACCGTGGAGCACCCTCCGACTGGACGATTGGAGTGACATTCTCCCTGAAGGCGTTCCCGCGGTTCGGGCTGGGGGAGGACCGGAGCAATCCGAACCTGCTTCTGGGAATGTAGTCCCGAGGAAGCGGCGACCATCAGGCATCCACGGCCGATAAGTCCGCTCCAAAAGAAGTGAATATAACTATTATTGTGCGACCATCCTATGGGGGCCGGGTAGCTCCCGGCACCGCCGCATAGGTTGTCGGGCCGGCCCCCGGGTTTCCGGGGTGTCCGGCAGACGGCCGAGGTGAGGCGGAATGCCACCGACAGCCGAACATGAAGACGCTCCAGACGCATTTCCGCGTCTCCGTCAGCCCTGCTTTCCAAGGGCTCGACACCCCTCAACGCCACCCCTCCGAAGCCGTAGGCTTCAGAGTCGCCGCCCAGCTCCGCCGTGAGCTGGAACGCTGCATCGACGCCGCCACGAGCTGCCAGCCGGCAAGCCTGACGGCCAACATGGATCGACTCGCATCCATCCGGGCAGCCGCCGAGACCATCCTGCCCCTTGTTCCCGAGGGTCAGCGTCTCCGCAGCGACCGAAATCTGGTCCACCCGCTGACGCTCGCCGACTGGATCGAGGCCGCACGCATCACCGGCATTGCGCACCGCTCGCCGCACTGGGCGCCGATCGGCTGTGACCGACTCGACCACATCGAGGCGAAGTTGGATTCCCTCGCCGCCCTGATTTGCAAGCTGGGGGTGAACCTGAAGGACGGAGGTGCCCTGTGAACTGCCTTTCCCTCCTCACTGTGTGCCAGCTCCACGCTCGGACGCTGCACGACCTCCGGAAACTCCACGAGGTGGTCACATTCCCGGGAGAACAGCTTCCGCTGGGATCCGATGAACGGATGGACTTTGAAATTGCGTGGCGCCTTCGGACGAAGGCTGCCGCCGAGACCCTCGCCGAGTGGGACCGACGCCTTCCTCTGATGCGCGAAGCGGTCGACATCGTGAAGGGAGGCCGCCCTTGAACCTTCTTTCCGAAATCCTCGGATGGACCGTCATCGGACTTCTCGGCGCGGTGTTGGAACTGACCTACCGGAATTTCCGCCTTCGGTGCTGCCTTCAGGATGCCCGGCAAGAGTTGGTGTCCTGCTACAACGTCCTTCCCGGGGTCGAAATGGTCACGGAATCAGAACTCCCGAAGGACATCCTTTCGGGGACTGTATCCGACAGCGTCCACGCGACGATTTCATCCCTTCAGCAACAGTTGAACGCTGACCGGGCTGAACTCGGCCGCACAGTGAGGGAACGCAACGATTTCTATCGTGAGTTGAGCGAAGCTAGGAGATTGCTCAACATCGTGAAGGGAGGCCGCCAGTGACCTCCGAATGGATCGTCCACGTGGGCTGGTTTGCCCCCGGCTCCGGATTCCTCCACCGCCAGATCCTGCGGGTGAAAGCCCCGACGGAGATGGAAGCCCGGCGCGAGGCCTACCGGAAGCACCGCGACACCCGCGCACCATTCCACGCCTACCAGACAGCCGTGGTAATCCCGGCACAGGAGGCTCCATGAAGCAGTTTGAGTTCGATCTTCGGCCGGACTGGATGAGTTGCCGTCACGAGTTTTGCTTCGACTCTCGCGCCTACGTTCCGGCCGGTGTCGTTTGCTCCGAGTGCGGGGCTCTCATTCTCCAATGGATTCCCCAGCCTCCTTCGGAGCTGGGATACCTATCGGCCGACTGGAACTGGAAACTTCAGGGCAATGCCTGGACGACAAAGGAACTCCATGGCTAAGCCTGAACCGAAGAAGCTGCCGCCGATCTACTACGATGCCGGCACCGGTGGCAGCACTTACTGGTTCACCATGCCAGACGGCGCCATCGTGCGCCTCGGGTTGGCGGACTTGCAGCGTTGGATGATGCACCACGAGGTCGACACGACCGCCCCGCGCGGGGAGCTGTCGCCCTTCGACAAGATCATCCTCCATGCCCAGCGCACCCAGCGCGTGGACTACGCCGGCCCGCTCGCCGGACACCGCAAGGGCCTGTTCGTGACCTCCGGAGGTCAGCAGGTCCTCGTCACGCGGGAATCGACCGCCTACGCGGCGCCTCAGAAGCTGGGCAAGTTCCCGTTCTGGTCGGGCTTCCTGAAGGCGCTGTTGAAGGACAAGGAGCAACTGGACGCCGTGATGGACTGGTGGGCCTGCGGACTCCGTCGCCTGATGAAGGGGGAATTCGGCCCCGGGCAAGCGCTGGTCCTGACCGGTCCTCCAGGCTGCGGGAAAAGCCTGCTCCAACACCTGACTACCGAGATCTTCGGCGGCAGGAAGGCGGACCCGTTCCGCTACATGACCGGAGCGACCGCCTTCAACGGCGACCTCGCCGAAGCCGAGCATCTGATGATCGAGGACAAGAGTTCCTCGACCGACATCCGGAGCCGCCGGGAGTTCGGCGCTCGTCTGAAGGAGCTGGTGGTCAATCGCGACATCAGCATCCACCGGAAGGGAGCGCAGGCGATCACCCTTCACACGTTCCGCCGCGTCACCGTCACCATCAACGACGAGGTGGAGAACCTGAACATTCTTCCGCCGCTCGATGCGTCCATCCTGGACAAGCTGACCCTGCTGAAGTGCCACGACGCCACGGCGGCGCTGAAGAAGACCGAGCCCGAGACGTGGAAGGCGTTCGTCTCCGAGCTGCCGGCGGTCCGGGCCTTCCTCATGCGCCGGGAGATCCCGAAGGACCGGGCCTGCCCCCGGATGGGAGTGAAGGCGTTCCACAACGGGGAGATTCTCGCGGCCGCGTCCACACTCGAGCCCCAGAACCGACTTCTGGCGCTCATCGACCAAGTCATCCCTCGGGATGAACTGCACCCGGCCGGGATCTTCACGGCCGAGGAATTGGAAATGCGCCTCCGTAAGAGCCCGTTCGGATTCGCGGTCGAGCGTCTGTTGTCCTTTAGCAGCGCGTGCGGGGTGTACCTCGGTCGCATCGCCAACGAGAAGCCCCAGAGGGTCGAGAAGCGCGTGAGGAACGGTCAGACCCGCTGGTACATCCGGCCGGCCGAGGAATAGCCCCCCACCCCCTCCACCTGCAAAGAAGCCCCGAGGTATCCCCTCGGGGCTTTCCTTTTCCCGGGCCAGAGCTATCCCGGGGACGTGAACCGCACCGCTGCCGCTCTACTACTCGCCGCCCTGCCCTGCTCCGCTGACCGCATCATCGAGCTTTTCTCGAAAGACGGTGTAAGGCCACGGCATGAAGTGCCCGAGGGAAAGCTGGTTACGATCATCGGCCGCAGTTACGAGCAGTCGACAGACAACAGCGGACCGGGAGCCAACATTCAGGTGGTGATGATCCGGAACGGAAGCCGATTCACCAACCAATGGAGTTCGTTTGAATCCATAGGAAACACCGTTGCAGGACCGGCGGAGTTGACGTTTCGGATGTCCATCGAGATTCCGCGCCTGACCAACTCACCCGCGTTTTGCCTTTTGCGCGAATGGGAGCCGACGCCGACGCCGGCAGAAACGACGCCAGTGGTTCCGGCCGGATCCGGGGCTGTCCTGACCCTCGAAACGTCCTCCGACCTCACAGCGTGGCAGCCTGCGCTTGGGACCAACCTTCCCGCCGTGGGAACCAACCGCTTCTTTAGGCTCCGTCTGGAACCGGCGCGGTGAGAGCCCGGGCAAGGGCTTCCTGCATCTTCGGAGAGGGGGCCAACCGGTACTTGGCGCACAGGTCGGCGGCGCGAATAGCCAACTCCGACCTAGGGCATCTGTCAGCCTCGTCAATCGCCACGAATTCCGGGGCTTCCTGCGTGCCGACAAATGCGCCGACGACGTTTCCGGCGTCGTCTTCAGCAATGGTTAGAATCGTCTTCATTCCACAAGGCAGTATCGAAGTTCGTATTCGATCGAATCGGCAGTGTCGTGCTCGACGGAAATCACAAAGCTCGGTCCCAAAACGGACGCATTGCAGATCAGCGCTGCGGAGGTAGATCCACCCGGGTAGATTTCAATGGTTCTGGTTGATGCGGTAGTTAGAGACGACGAATCCAGATGCGCTGTATTCTGTCCGATGCTGCACCCTGTCGTGCAGCGAATCTTCACACCGCCCGCTGTGATTGTGTAAATCCTGAGAGTTACGATTATTCCCTTATAACCCGGATTTGTAAGGACAGCGGTTGATGTGTTCGCGGTCCGAAAGGCTCGGGCCAATGCGGTAACCTCGTTGTACGAACGCTTGAAAAGCGCGCGCTTTTGAACCTCCAAAATGGAATCTTCCTGCTGAGGAAAAGCGGTTGGTGGGATGTAATTACTCATGCGTCAGGGAGAAGGGATGAAAGGATTATCGGCAACCACAATGGAACCATCTCCACCGGTAACTGTGACTCGTCCGTCCGACCAAACCATTCGGTTGTAGTTGTTGTTTCCCCAGATCCCAACGACGTGAGGCTTCGCGGCTTCACTCAGCGCTTGGGCCAAGGCCTGCGTTCCCTTGCTGTCCTCGATCCGGGATCCGATTTGACCGATGACCGCACCCTGGGGGATGGCGTCGGACTTTTCCGCCGACGGCTTGCGCGACCGGAAGAACCAGACGCCGCCGAACACGGCGCCGATTAGGAGCCAGATCCAAGAAGCTTTCACCGGATCTTCCCGAGGATGGAGTCGAGAGCCTTCAAGGCCTCGACAAGGTTGGTTCCCCCGCCCTGCTGTTCCAGACCATCGGTGCCGATGGACTGTGTCTTGCCGTTCGACAGCTTTTGCCGTTCCACGGTGGACGTGGCAGGCCACACCGCGAAGGTGCGCGCCGAGGTTTCGGAGATGGTGACGGTGCCGTTGGTGCCTTTGGTCTCCGTTCGGATGGTTGGCCGGTTGTAGGCGCAGCCAGAGACCAGAAGCAGGGAGACGGCAACGAGGATGAGAACGAGGGGAGAGGTCACGATATGAGTTCGGTGAGTTTGTGAGCGGTGCCGCCGGCAATGCCGCCGGCGCCGACGATGAACGCGGCCAGCTTCAACCACGCACCGCGGAGCTTTTCCAGTTCACCCTCGATGCGCTCGATGCGCTCGGTGTTGGCAGACTGGCGCTCCTCGATCCGGATCAATCGGTCTCGGATGTCGCGGATCATCTGTTCTTCGGTGTCGGTCATCGGCGGGTTTTCTTCAGGATCCAGAGTGCGAGAAGGACAAGGAGTCCTCCGGGGATGGCGAGGCCAAGAAAGACGCGGAGCCCCATGAAGCGCTCCGGCACAACGGCGTTGGCGATTCGGTTGAACGGACGAAGGACGCCAGACCACCAGCTCGGCGGTGCCACCGACAACTCGGGGTTGGCGGGAGTCTCCGGTACCCGATAGGGAGTTTCGGACGGACCTACAATCGGACCGGTTTCCAAGACGGTGGACGCCTCTGGGGACACAGGCAGACCGAACGGACCAAACAGCACGGGAGCCGGAGGATTGGTTGGGTTGGTCTCAACCTCGCAGCGGCCGGGAAACGCGAAGCCGCCGCGCAGGCAGTATTCCTGCCCGCCGATGGTCACATCGCTTCCTGACTTGGAGACGTTCACGCCGTGAGCTTTCGACGAATCCAGACGCCGCCGCCGAGGTACCAGAACAGCGCTCCCAGCCCGCCGACCCACACCCACCAAGGCAGAGCATCCCAAATGAACTTCAGCGGCCAATTGATGCCGCTCCGAATGGTCCCGGTGACGTTGTCGTACCCACTGGAAAACCCTTCGTTGAAATCGGAGTTAATTTGCTCCTCAACGGTGCCGTAGTCGGCCGCCGCTTCGTTTACAGCCGCCTGACTCAGCCAACGGTCGGCCGCCGCCTGCCCCTGCTGAGACTGAATGCGTGCGTAGGTCGACTGATTGAGCTGCCCGCGCTGCGCGTCCAGAGCGTCGGACTGCGCTTGCAGCTCTTCCTGCGACATCCCGTTGGAGCCGATCCAATCCCGGGGATCCCACCACGATTTCGGACGCATATTCACTTTCGGCCTTTCGTCACGTACCACAGCGCACCGATGAGCCCGAGGCCGCCGGCAACCCACCAGACCCACATGGGGACGGAGCTGGAGGAATCACCGGACTCCGCGTCGAGGCTGGAGCCGCCTACGGCAACGTTGTTGAAGATGCTTCCCCGGTAGCCGCTGCCGCGCTGGGCCGCCGACGACGACGCGTCCGAATTGGCCGCGAGGCTGGTCTGGTCGGACAACGACAGGTTGGGAATTCCCATGACCTTCGCCGGGTCAAAGATGGTGTTGAAGGCTTTCACTTGTTGGAGCGAAGGGCCACGAGAGCGGCAATGACGAGAGCACCGAGGACGACGGCGGGAAGGAGCTTGTCGAACCACGCACCAGAGCCCGAGGAATCAGCCAGGGTGACGGTGGTGTTGCCCGTGTCGCCTTGGACTTGGCTGTTGCTGGTCGTGCTGTTGAAGGAGTCCGTGTACTGCTGCTGGTTCGTCACGACCGACGAAGAGCGGTCGCCGTAGTCCAACAGCTTCGCGACCGGGAACGGGCGAACCTCGGAAAGGTTGGTGCTGAGGGAATCGGCGGTCATGGCGTGATGGAGGAATGGCAGCCGAGAGCGTAGACGCGTCCGGCCCAGTTCAGATCCGGAGTGGTGCCGTAATTGTCGTGAGACACTTCAAGGAAGACGGTGTCCGCGAGCTGGGTCACAGGCAGCGGCGCAGAGTAGATCCGCGTCAGTAGATCCTTCGTGAGGCTGGTGCGGATTCGGCAGTTGAAGACCATCAGGCCCGCCGTGTTGAACAGGCTGCGCGGATTCCAATCGGGCGCAGCGCTGGCGGAGTCGATTTCGACCGTCTCGACGCAATACTGGGGACCGACCACCTGTTGGGTGGAAATGCCGAACGAATCCGAGGCCGCGAGAATGGACGCCAGATCGAGGTTTCCTTCCTGCGTGGAAACGCTCCAGACCTCGCGGCCCTTGTATCGAAGGCCGATCCGCAACTTCTCGTTGTAGTTCACACCGGCGCCCGAGATGCGGCCGAAGTAGATCCGGTGAAACGGAAACGACGCCGTCAACGGAAGCTCGATCCGCGTCTTGCCGTAGGGCGTGGCCAGCAACGCCGGATCCGGCGTGTATGGCGTCACCTGTCCGACGGTGACGGACTGGACGGTGGAGGTGGGCGCGTTCACTTGCGGCGCATCACGAGCATGAGCACGACGACGGCGGCAATTCCTCCGCCGATGAGAATCGGCGTCTGCTGATACCACGGCACTGGGGACGCCGTTGGCTGGCGCTGAACCACCGCTTCCTGTTGGCGGGTCATGTTGTCCGCCACGACAATGCCCACATCGCGGGCGAGTCCGAGAATGGAGGTTGCCCAGTTCTGCGGGTTGGTGCCCACGTCGGGCGTTCCGGTCGAGGTCTCTTTGGTGCGGGTCTGTTTCATTGGGAGGAGGTGGAGGGGGCCGGGTCGGCGGCAGCCTCATGGCTACCTCGCCGGCCCCCTCGGTTGAACCCTGCCGGGTGAGTGTCAGACCGCCACGGCCAACAGCTTCAGTTCGTCCAGGCTGTTGGGAAGGAGACGGTGGGAGGTGATTTCGACCGTGGTCGAGGTGTCCGCCAGATCCGCGAAGGTCAGGCGCAGCTTGTCGCCGGCGAGCACCTTGGAATCCAGATTGATGGTCGAGTTGACGCTGTACGCGTCCTGACCGTCCTCCTCGGTGAAGAAGTCGAAGAAGGATTCCTGACGGGGCTGCATCGTCGGCAGCGTGGTCGCGCCGCTGAGGACAGCCGGGAACGGATCCCGGCTGGAATCGTTGGCGGCTTCCTGAAACAGGTCATCGGTCTCTTCCAACTGATCGGTGCCGTACTTGAGCTGGTACGAACCGGTCGAGGTGAGGGGGAACGTGCCCGCGAAGGTCGTCGTGTCGTAGGCCTGAAGGAGGAAGCCAGTCAGGACGCCGACGGTGGGGAACTCGTACGTGAAACGGGCCGTGCTCGGCGCGATGACCGTCTGAGACAGTTCCCACGGAAGATACGGGGTCTTCCGGGCCGGGGATCCGGACACGATGGGGACTTCGCGGTAGATCGCCTGAACCTTAGCAGCAACGCCAGAGATGGCGCCGGCGCTGAGGAGGTTTCCGGAGGTCTCGAAATCCACCTGAAGGTACGGGTCGTCGTTCAGGTTCGACTCGTCGAGGGGGATCGAAAGGAAGTTCCCGAACGGCTCCGCAACCTGCGGATGACGCATCGGAATTCGGAAGGTGGCGGTGTAGGCGGTCGAGACCACAAGGCCGGCCGGCATCGCCTGAAGGGTGTTCCGATCCAGCTTCACGCCCACGTTCGTCAGGAATGAAGCCAGGTTGGCGCCGGTGAGGTCGATGCAATCGCGATTTCCGGCGCGGTCGTTCACGTGGAACTTGATGCGCTTGATCGCGGCGAGGATGCCGAAGCGCGCGGAAACCTTGGACGCGGTAGCAGCGCTGGAGTCGGTGGTGAAGTTGACGCGAAGGAGGAGCGATTCCAGACGGCGCGGCTGTCGAGACAGGCGCCACTGGGCGGAGGATCCGAGGGCAACCGATCCCGAGGACAGATTGATGAACTCCTTTTTCCGGGTGAAGACCATGGGTGTTGTTTGGAGGGGGTTGCGTTGAGGGTTACTTCCCGAGAAGGGACATCACCTTGGACTTCAGCTTCGGGTAGAACTCGATGACGACGATGGTCGTCAGGACGGACATCCAGAAGCCTTTGGACATCAGGACGGATTTGATGGCGTTCATTCGTGGAATCGGCGTTTTGCTTTCGCGGTTTTCACGTCACCACGGAATCCGGTTTTGCATCAGTCCCGCCATCAGGGCCGGAATCGGTGCCAGCGGCACCTTCAGCCACGGACACAGGCCCCGCGCTTTGTTCTGCAGACGAACCGGAATTGCGGCAGCCGTCGGACCTCCTCGACATCGAACCCAAACCCCCTCGGGAACTCCAAGGCGGTGTCGTCGGTCATCTGGAAACAGACGACTTCCGTCAATTGGAGCCGCACCCGGTTGTTGAGGAGGTTCGGGGATTGCCCGATGAAGATGGAATCGAGGCCACGACGACGCCCACGCCAGACGAGGGACGACAGCTCGGGCGGGATTTTGTGCCCGTCGATGTGCTCTTGTAGCTCGTCGACCATGAAGAGCTTTCTCCCGGGAATCCTTTGGGAAAGCTCGAACGCGTACCGGGTGAAAAAGGCAAACCCTTGGTCCGGGGTTTCAAACTCCGTGAACGGTTCGAAGCACACCCAGCCGGTTCCGATTTCCCGGTCGAGGTCGGCGAAGGTTCGGCAGATCGGAAGCCCCAGCCGATGGGCGAATTCCTCCTCCGGGTCAAAGATGAACCGCACCTTGGCCGGCAGGTTGGCCAGCACCTTCAATGCGAAGGTGGTCTTGCCCGATCCGGATCCGCCGAAGATTCCAAGCCGGTATGCCGGATGGTCAATTTGCACCGGGTGTCTCCTTTTTGAAGGTGGCGCACGCGGTGTGAACTCCAAGGAACCATGTCCCAAGAATCGCAACGGCGCATCCCGTTGGGGAAATCTCCGGATCCATGCCGTGCTCGGCGAGGACGTGCGGGGCCAGCTCGCCGAGAATGTCGCGCATCTCCGGAGACAGAGCCGCCCCTTCGATCACAGGGGCCGCCACGGACTGGTCAACACCGGCAGCAATGGCCGCCGCCTTGACCTTGTTTCGGCCGTACTGGTCGGCCAAGCCGGCTCCAGCCCTTGCAATCTTCGCCACCAAGCCAGGAGGAAGAGAAGGACGAGGTGCCCGAGGAGGTTCGCCCGGATTTCCGGCCACCGGTTCCCGAGCAGGATTCTTCCCGTCCGATCCAGCAGCTTTGCTGTAGCGACCATGAATTGGGGGCCGCCCCGGTCCGCGAGGCGGCGCCCCATCGCCTGAAGGACGGGATCCGGAGACGCCCGCAGCTGCGATTGCAGCAGCTCCGACAGGAGGGATTGAAGGACTTGGGTCTGCTTTCGCTGGTCCCGGATCCGACGACGGAGGCAGCGCCAATTCTGGAATCGTTTCCATGCGTCAAGGAAGGTTCCAGAGTTCATCAAAGACGGACCGGGCAAGACCCGGTGCGGAGGTGGTCGGAGCTTCCGACGGAGCCGAGGCCGGCGCGGACGGTGCCGCTGGGGCCTTCGGTCGTGACGCCTTGGCTTTACGGCCTACGTCCTCGGGCTTGTTCGGCCCCTTTGCGGCTGCGGGCGCCTCTGGGGGAGGCACGGCGGGATTCTTGGGATCGGTTTTTTCGCTCACGCCGTGAGCCTTGCCCGTCGGCTGTGCGCCCGTCGCGGCCGCGCTCGGGGTCGATTCTGCCGCGAACCCATTCCATGCGCTCCTCGGTCTGACGCGCGATGATTGGAAGGCCGATCTGGACCAGCTCGCGCATGATCTGCGCTTCGGTGGTCCCAGAGATGGAACAGATTTCCCGGATTCTTCGGCCCCAAGGGGCGGGAATGCGGATCGTGAACTTTTCCCAGATGGTTTTTTCGAGTGGCTTCATGGCAGGGGTGGGGCTTCGCCCCGGGACGTTGGAGCGGTTTTTCGCTTTGGACTCGGCTGGTGGGGCGGGGGGCGCGGGGGGCGGGGAGGCCGAAAAAGGAAACGCCCCGGTCGGAGCTGAGGGCTTCAGTAGTCCAACCGGGGCGAATCACCATCCGAGGCCGTAGGGCGCTCGGGGTCGCACCGCTGCGTTGCCCCTATCCTCCCTGACGGCGAGATGAATTTGGACGCCCTGCCCTGACCGCGCAACGGGGAGTCGACTTTCAAAACACCCCCCCACCCCCCCCACCCCTCTACCTCCGGAAATGCGATTTTCCCTAGGTGAGGGGGTGGGGGGGTATTTCTACGTTTATCGCAGGAGAGAGGAGAGATAGGGAGGGGTGGGAAATTTTTTTCTACGCCGGTTTCCTCCCCCGCGCCCCCACCTTCCAAACGCGCCCCGATCACCAGCCGAGCACAAAGCGCTAAACCGTTGTTCCCCAGTTGTTCACGGCCGCAGGCCGCACCCTTCACAGGGGCATGGGGAAAACCGGTGAACAGCCGGTGAACAAGTCTCCCCAGAAGGGTGGGAGCCTCCGAAAGGAATCGAATATCTATTATTGTGCGACAGCTGTGGGCGCGCAGCTGAAGCTCGGAGAACTGAGGGCTCGATCGATCCTAAACGGTTTGTCCTGAACCGCTTCCGCACCATTCGACACCGATGTCGGTATCCGCCGTCGATGCCCCCGTTGTTGCGTGCACTCGTCCAAACCCACCTCAAGGGATCCGCAGCAACTCCGTCTGGGTCCACGAGTCCTCGCGCTTGGACTCCTTGCCGCGGATCGACTGGACGGTCTCCAATTTGACCGGCGCCGAGCCATGACCCCATTCCCGGCGGATGTAGGTCAGGACGTCCGCGATCTGCTGGTCGTCGAGCGCCTCGGCCAAGGCCGGCATGTTCAGCTCGTACTTCACGCCCTTGACCATGATGGCGTCCCGAACCCCGTGGAGGACGATCCGGACGAGGCGCTGTTCGGAACCCAGGGACCACTCCGAGTCGACGAGCGGCGGCGCCAATCCCTCTTGTCCGCGGCCATGGGGTTGATGGCAAGCTCCGCAGAGTGTCGGGTAGATCTCCTTGCCGCGGTTGAAACTCTCCAACTCCGCGCCGGCGAGCGGCTGGACCGCGGCCACGGCCGGCTCATCTGCCGAAACGGCCTTGCCCGGCCATGTGAAAAGTTTCCCCAAACGCTGCACCCGTTGGACCACGGCGGGGTCGTCGAACCGGGCGAGGTCCTTCATCGCGATGGGCTCCGAGGCCAGAGTCAACGGCCGAAACCGGGCGGCCGCACCCTTGGCGTCCGGCACCAAACCCAGGAAACCGTCCAGGATCGCCAGCATCTGCCAGTCCACCGAGACCCGCCGTCCGGCGAGCTTCAGGGTGGCGGCAATCGATTCGGCGTCGCCGGCATTGGCGATGCATCGGACGAGCCCGGACACCAACGGGGCGTGGTCCTTTCGGGAAGCCCCACAAAGCGGGTCGGAGACGAGCAGTTGGAGGAACGGGAGTTCCCTGCCCTTCAATCCGCTGATCGCCGCATCGAAGCGCAACCGTGACGGTGGGCCGTTCATCAGCAGGACCTTCATCACCGCCTCCGCGGATTCGCCGCCGACGTCGCCCAAGGTCAGGAGGAATTGGGCATGGGAGGCCTCTCGGACGAATCCGGCGCGGTGGAGCAGGGTTTCGGTCGCCGCCTTCCGCTCGTCGCCCGGAGGCAACGATCCGTACACCCTCAATGCGGCCGTGCGCACCCGGTTGTCGGGATCCTCCAACGCCCGGGCGAAATGGGTCGCCTTCAATGCACCCAGGCCCTCGAGGGTCCACAGCGCATGCAGGCGGCCGAAGGCGGAAGCCGTTGCCGAACCCAGCACGCCGGCCATCGCCACCTCGGTACCGGGCTCACGCTTCTCCACGAGCAACCGTTGGGCGGTGTCCCGCCAGAACCCGTTCGGACTGGAAAGCCGTGACTGGAGTTCGGCCAATCCCGGACGCGGTGACAGTGCATCCTTCCGCGCCACTGCTCGGCCCGAATGCACGATGCGATAGATGCGGCCCAGATCCGCAGGCGCCTGGAGCTGCCGCGACTCGATCTGCTTCCGCAGGTAGCTCGTCAGGTAGATGCGATGCTGGATCAACCCACGGGCCATGTCGGCGATGTACAGGGTCCCGTCGGGTCCGTTCTGCAGGGCCACCGGACGGAATCGCTCGTCGGTGGAGGTCAGGAACTCCGATTCCGGATGGGCGTTGGTGGCCTTGAGCACGCCGTCCTCGTCCACGATGCGGTTGCGTCGGATGAGGTTGGCGCTCGGCTCGCACAGGAAGACGTCTCCGACGAACTCGGCCGGGAACTGGTCGCCGCGATAGACCAACGGACTGCAGGCGGCGGTGAACTGGGCCAACCGGCCGTCGCGGTTCAGGGTGTTCGGTTGGTACCCCCGATTGACGCCAGGCGTGACACGGCCCGGCCAGACCTTCTGGCTGTCGGCCAACTGCGCATTGATCCCAAACGGCGTCTTGAGGTTGGGGTTCCGGATCAACTGGGCCGCCGGCAGCAGGTCCGCGCGGATCTGGTCGGAGTTGGAGTTGAAGTAGAGCCGACCGTCGTCGTCCTGGCTGATTCCCCATTGTCCCCGGAACGGTGTCTCCGTACGGATCCAGTTGGTCGGACTGCCTCCGAGGTGTCGGTACCGGAGCGTGTGATTCGCGGAATAGACCCAGTTGTCCAAGGCCCGCAGAAGGCCGTTGCTCGCATGCTCCGGATTCGATTTCGCCCCGAGGGCCGGATCGTTCTGCGAAGCGTAGTCGGTGAACACCAGCACCTTCTCCTCGGCCTTGCCGTCGCCGTCGGCGTCCCGGAGGAACCAGACCCTCGGCGGTTCCGCGACGAGGGCGCCGTCCTGGAAGAGCATCAGTGAGCGCGGCATCACCAATCCCTCGGCGAACACGGTCCGCTGGTCCATGCGTCCGTCGCCGTCGCGGTCGTCGAGGATCACGACGCTTCCGTTGGGTTCGGATTCCCCGCCCCCATCCGGCGTCCGCATGTAGCCCGACATCTCGACCACCCAAAGCCGGCCCCGCGGATCGAATTGCATCGCCACCGGGGTCCGCACGAGAGGCTCCGCCGCCACGACTTCCGCGGTGAAGCCCGGCGGAAGACGGAAGGATTGGATCTGCTGTTCCGGCGTCAGCACCGGCGCCGGCGGAATGAGCGCGGCCGGCACGACTTCCGATTGGGTTTCCCCTGCCTTGTCCCCGTTCTGGGCACGGACCGCAAGGGGTGTCAGCAACGCCGCGGCGATGAGTATGGATCGGAGCATGTCGGGCTGGAGGCACGCTGCGTGGCGGCACGGTGCCGAGGACGCAGTGGTGACGCGGGAAAGGATACGGTCGAACCGTGGCAAGCCAAGCGGCAACCCGGATGAAGCGGGTCGGAAGTCCACCTGTTGGCGCCGCTCTTGCCAGCAGGTGGTCCGGGCTGGCTTCCTTGTCGCATGAATTCGTGGTGGGATGCCGCCGAGGCCTCAAGCCTTTCGCCCGGAAGTTGCCGCACGGTGGAAATCAACGGCCGGCGCATTGCGCTGGCGCACACCCCGGAGGGCTTCTTCGCGGTGGACGACGCCTGCCCCCATCGCGGCGGCGCGCTGGGTGCCGGCTTCCTCGACGGGACGACGCTGCATTGTCCGCTCCACGGCTGGGGCTTCGACATCCGCGATGGCGCCTGCCAGCCCCGTCCCGAGAAGCCGGTCCGAACCTACCCCACACGAACCGAAGACGGTCGTGTCTGGATCCGGATCGACTGACGCCCTCCATGTCGGCGCCCAGTCCCAAGTCCCATGAAGCGGCCGCCGGTCCGCTCCGGGTCCTCAACCTCTGCACCCAGTTCGTGGGACTCGGCGGCGTCGAGTCCGTCGTCCGCGACCATCATCGCAACGACGCCGCCCACGGTCTGGATTCGCGCTTCTGCGTGTTCTGGGAGCCGCCCCATCCCGGGTGGGACCACGCCCGGTTCCTCGACTTCTCCGATGCGCTCACCATCCGCGCGGCGCGTCGGCGGTTTCGCGAAGGCATCGCCGGATTCGATCCGCAGCTGGTGGTGTGGCACACCGTCTGGGGTTGGCCCTATTTCGACGACCTCGCCGGAGCCTCCGCGGCCCGCGTGCTCTTCCTCCACAGTGACACGCCCGGCCTCGAGGCGCAGTTGGCCACGCGTGCCTGGTGGGCGGACGGATTCGCCTGCGTCAACGACCGCCTGGTCCAGCGCGTCCGCGACGCGCGGCCCGACATCGCGCCGGACCGGATCCATCGTGTCCATTACCCCGTGGACCCGCCGGTTCCCCTGCCCTCCTCCGATCGGGAAGTCGGCGATCCCATGGTGATCGGCTTCTGCGGACGTCTCGACTTCGAACAGAAGCGCGTGGACCGCATCCCGGAGCTGGTGGAACAGCTCGGCCGCTCCGGGATCCGGTTCCGGATGGAGTTCCTCGGCGACGGACCCAAACGCGGATGGCTTCAGGAACGTTTCACCGATTCCAGCCGGTTCGTCTTCCATGGCCGGAAATCCGGCCGGGAATACTGGGAGACGCTGTCCTCGTGGGACGCGCTGTTCTTCGTCAGCGACTACGAAGGGACGCCGATCGCGCTCCTGGAGGCGATGACCTGCGGCGTGGTGCCGATTCATCCGGGGATCGGCAGCGGCGGCGACCAGTATTCGGCACAGGTCGACCCGACGTTGGTCTATCCGGCTGGCGACATCGCCACGCTGGCCTCGAGGTTGGTCCAACTTTCCCGGGATGGCGGATCGATCCGGAAGCTGCGGGCCCGTTCCGCGGAAGTGGTCGCCGGCCATGCCGCTCACCGTTACCGGGAAGCGATGGCCGGGTTCCAACGCCGCATCACCCATCTGCCCAGGCTCGACAAGCGACCCCTCACCGGCAGGCCGTTTCCGACCGACTGGCTGTCCTTCGGCGCCATCCGCCGGCTCATGGACTGGAAGCGACGCCGGGGACAACCGGTTTCCGCAGCTCCACCATCACCCCGGTGAAGACCGGCGTGCGGTGTTCGGCGGGAACCTCGGACATGTTGCGGAACGCACCTCCGATCCAGTTGAAAAGCGGCTGGGCCAGAATCCGGTAGAGGTTCCGGATCACAGCAAGGAATCGGTGGACCCAGGGACGGTCCGGTTGCTGGAGTTCGGCGACGAGGTAGTGCAACAGATGGATCGAGCCGCGCGGCCCGGCCACCAACTTGGAGGCGCGCGTCACCTCGAATCCGGCCCGAACCGCCGCCGCGGCCAAGCCGACCGCGGTCCAGCGGTGGAAATCGAACGGGCACCCGTGCTCGATGTAGAGCCCGTGGGTGGTCACCAGCATCGTGCCGCCGGGACGCAACACCCGGAACGCCTCGCACAGGTAGCGGTGCGGGTCCGGGACGTGTTCCAGGACCTGGGTGGAAAGGACGACATCGAAGGTCGCGTCTCCCGCCGGCACCGAACCGTCCGCCGCCAACGGCAGCGTCACCCGCGGTCCGGGCGTGATGTCCGCCGCCTCGTAGCAGGTCACTTCGGGAAAGAGCGCCCGGTAGGGGGAACCTCCGCTGCCATAGTCGAGCAGGCGTCCGCGTGCCGAGGCGGCGAAGCGCCGGATGACGCGAAGCAGGTCCCGGAAGATGAGGTGGTCGAGGTCCGACAACGGCGGGTTCAGCCGACGGTCCAGGTAGCCGTCGGCGTTGAGGATCTCGGACAGCGCCAACCCCGCGGGCGCCCCGACGTCAGGCTTCGGGCTTTCGGTAGTGGGCATGGAGGCTGTTCCCAAGCTGCAGGTAGAGCCGGCACAGGCCGGCCCGGTAGAGGAAGGTCGCCAAGGCGGGCCAGAGGCGACCCGGCGGAGAGGAGCGGCGGCCGATGCGTTGCTCCAATTCACCCTGGGTCCTCAGGGTGCCGCCGATCTGGACTCCCCGAAGGGCGTCGGCGCACAGCGTCACCACCTCGAGCCCGGCCCGTTCGCCCAGACGCCGGAGGTCGCTCCGACGCCAGCGGCTCAGGTGGTGGGGCGGCCATTGTCGCGGCTCGAGCTGGAACCACCGGTAGATGCCCTCGTCGTTGGGCACCGCGATCGCCAAGTGTCCGCCCGGACGGACCAGACGAGCCGCATCGCGAAGGAATGCCGCGGGATCGGCCAGGTGCTCGAGCACCTCGAATGCGGTGACCAGGTCGAAGCGGCTGGTCGGCTGCGATGCCGCGAACGCCTCGGCGGTTCCGGACATCACGTCGTGTCCGCGGGCCCGGGCGGCGGCCACGGCCTGGTCGTTGAGGTCGAGTCCATGGGTCTGGAGCCCCGCTTCCCGCGCCCGGTCCAGAAACCGGCCCGCGCCGCATCCGAGATCCATCACCGTCCGTGCGCCGGTCCGCTTCGCGAGGTCCAACGCCAGGAAGAACGACGGGCTGTCGTCCGGGTAGTAGCATTCCAACTGGTCCTGCAGGTCCCGGTAGAAGGCCGCGTTCCCGGGAAGCACGGGATCGAAGAACTGGAAACCGCACGCACGGCAGCGGAGGTGATGCACCTTCCCCGCCCCACGGAACGACTCGCAGGCCGCCGCCGTCAGACGGACACCCATGTGCTCGTGGAGCTGGACGAGTTCCGCCGGGCTCAGACTGTCGACGCGCTCGGAGTCGGTGCCAGCGCAGATCGGGCATGCCGGGGATGGATCCATCAGAGGCGACGAGGGAACCAAGCCCGCCTCGCGGAAGTCAACGACGCCGGATTCAGACATCCCGGTCCCTCGGTTCGAACGCCTCTCGGAGCGCGTCACCCACACGCCCAAGCGCCCACAGGATCCCGGCGAGCGCCCCGGCCGGAAACACGAGCAGCCACAGCCGCATCCGCACCGGATTCAGCTGCGATGCGCCGTCTGCGATCAACGTCCCCAAACTGGCCTGCGGCGGCCGGATGCCGAGTCCCAACACGCTCAGGAACGACTCCTGGAGCATCACCGCGGGAACCGTGAGGGTGAGGTAGACGAGGATGATGCCCGACAGGTTGGGCAGGAGGTGGAGGAACAGGATCCTTCCGGCGCCGGCGCCGAGGGCCCGGCTGGCGAGGATGAAGGGACGTTCCTTGAGGCTCAGCACCTGGCCCCGAACGATCCGCGCCATGGTCAGCCAGGAAATTCCGCCGAGGCACAGGACCAGAAGGATCAACCGCGCCTGGTCGGGCGAATCCGGGAACACACGTTGGAGCCGCGAGGCCACGGCGGATTCGAAGAAGTTCAGTACGAGAAGGACCAGCACCACCGAGGGCAGCGCGTAGAGCAGGTCCACGATCCGCATCATCCAGGCGTCTACCTTCCCTCCGAAATAGCCGGCGACCAGGCCCCAGCCGACACCGATGCCGAGGCTGACCGCCGCACCCGCCGCGCCCACCAGGATCGAGATCCTCGTCGCCACGGCGATCCGGACCAGCAGGTCGCGCCCATGCAGATCCGAGCCCAGCGGATGCCTCGGGCTCGGCGGGGAGAACACCTCGGCGTCCGTCGCGTCGGGAGCGAACGGCGAGAACGCCGGGAAGACCAACGCGAACAGGAGTGCGGACAGAAGGAGCCCGAACGCCACGGCGGTGGTGCGGTCCCCGCGGAAGGGACGCGTCCAAGAGACCAGGAGTTGGAGGACCCGTTCAAGCATGGCGCACGCGGGGATCGAGGCTGCGCAACGCGAGGTCCGAAGCGAGGTTGAGTCCCTGGAGCAGCACCGAGTAGAGGACCGCCAGGGCGATCATCATGGGATAGTCCCGGTTCAGGAAGCTGTTCACGAAGAACACGCCGGTGCCCGGGATCTGGAAGAGGTTCTCCACGATGAACGAGCCCGTCAGGAGATCGGCGAGCATCGGGCCGGCGTAGGCGGCGACCGGCAGCAATGAACCGCGCAGGGCATGGCGCCGCACGATCGCCCCGGGCGAAAGGCCCTTGGCCCGGGCGGTGCGGACGAACGGACTCCGGAGCACGTCCGTCATCCCTTCCCGGGTCAACCGCGAGACACGTGCCGCGAAGTAGAGTCCCAACGCGAGCACAGGCAGGATGCAATTCTCCCAGGAGCCCCACAGCGCCGGCGGAAGCCAGGCCAACTGCAGTCCGAAGACCAACACCAGGACCGGGCCGAGGATGAACGACGGGATGCAGATGCCGACGACGGCCAACATCGAGGCGAGGCGGTCCGGCCACAGCCCCCTGCGGAGCGCCCCCCAAGCGCCCACGGGGATCCCGATTCCGAAAGCCACACCGCCCGCGAGCAGGCCGAGGACGGCCGATACCGGCAGCGATTGCGCGAGGATGTCGTTCACCGTGTGGTTCCGATACTTCAACGACGGACCGAAGTCGCCGACGACCCATCCACCCAGACAGCGCAGGTACTGCCGGTGGAGCGGTTCGTCCAGGTGGTACTTCGCCCGGAGCGCCGCCTCGACTTCGGCCGACGCCGGCGCGCGGTCGCGGTCGAACGGTCCGCCCGGGGTCAGGCGCAGCAGGAAGAATCCGCCGGTCGCCACCAGCCAGGCGATCAACGGCACCAGGGCCAGGCGCTTGAGGATCCCGTTCATCGTGGCGGAAGCCTCCGGAGGCTCCACAGGGGATGCTCGTCGATCAGGTTGGCGTGGAATCCTTCCAGCCGATCCGGCCGGTAGGCGCACAGCCCGACATAGGAATAGAGTCCCGTCACCGGCACCTCCTCCTCGACGAGCAGCACCTCCGCCTGACGCAGCAGGGCCAACCGTGATGCCGGGTCCGCGGCGGATCCCGCCGAACGCAGCAGCGCGTCGTATCGGGGTTGGCGCCATCCGGTCCGGTTGTTGCCGCTGTCGGCGAGGAAGCAGTCGAGGAAGGTCAGGGGATCGTTGTAGTCGCCGATCCACGAGCCCCGGATGAAGTCGTAGCTCTGACGGGACATCTCGGTGAGGTAGGTCTTCCACTCCAACGGACGGAGCTGGATCCGTACGCCGAGGTGCGCGAGCAGCTGCGCCTGGATCTCGATGCCGACCTGTTCGTAGAGGCGGGTCCCGACGTTGTAGGTGTATTCGACCCGCGGGAATCCCCTGCCCTCCGGATACCCGGCCTCGCCGAGCAACAGCCGAGCCTGGGCCACATCGAGACCCAATCCCTCCGGCGGCTCGTAGCCACCCGCCCCGCGGGGCGTGATCGCGCCGGTGGGGCGCTCGCCCAACCGCGTGATCCGCCGGGTCATGGCCGGCCGATCGAGGGCGAGGGCGAACGCCTTCCGCACCCGCGGATCGTCGAACGGCTTGCGCCCCGTGTTGAACCGGATGAAGTCGCAGCCGAGGAAGTCGAAGCGGTGGAAGTCGGCCCGCTCAGCCAGATCCGGCCCCAGTTCGCCGGGGATGATCTTCCGGTCGATGATGAGGTCGACGTCCCCGCGCAGGAAGAGGTTGAGCGCCGTCCCGGCGTTGTCGCCGCTGAGCAGGTCGATGCGTTCCGTGGCGACCGAGGCGGAGTCCCAATACCGCGGATTGCGGCGCAACCGGAACCGGTCGTTCACCCGCCACTGCATCAGCTGATAGGGCCCGCTGCACGAAAGCGGTTCGGCCCGGATCCATTGGTCGCCCAAGCGCTCCACCAGATGCCGCGGGATCGGCGCGAAGATCCGGGATGCGGCCAACTCCAGGAAGAACGGCGCGGGATTCACCAGCCGGACTTCCAACGTGCTCGAATCCAGGGCACCGACGCCGAGCCGTGTGACGTCCTTCTCCTGGCCGGTGACGATGGCCTCGCCGTTTTCCAGGTGGAAGAACTGGGCCGAATAGTCCGCGGCGGTCGCCGGCATCACGGCCCTCCGCCACGACCAGACGAAATCCTCGGCGGTGATCGTTTCCCCGGTGGACCAGGCGAGTCCCTGTCGGAGCCGGAAGCGGTAGCGGCGTCCGTCCGGGGAAATCTCCCAAGTCTCCGCGAGACCCGGAATCGCCCGGCCGTCCAAGGGATTGAACCGGGTCAGACCCTCGAACAACGCCCCGGCAACCCGGCCGTCGGCCTGTCCGGTGAGGATCTGGGGATCGATCGTCTCCGGTTCGGGACCGTTGTGGACGACGAGGTCGGCCCGCTGCCGTGGACCGCAGGCCACGTGGAGCAACCCTAGGACAAGAAGCAGGAAGGCGACTCGGAAACGGGCCGGAGCGGGAGACGGTGTGGAAAGAAAAAAGACCCCCGGCACTGGCTCGGGGGTCTTTCGGATGTCTCCGCCGGGGCTCACCGGACCGTCACTTGGCCGCCGGGAGGTTGGTGGCGGGAGTGGCGGGCAGGGTCAGCGCCGGGGCGGCCGTGTTCGAGGCGCCCGCTCCGAGCGTCACCGGCGCCGCTGGCGTGGCGGCGGCGGCCTTGGCCGCGGCGTCCCGCACGCTCTTGGTTCCCGACGCGGCGCTGTTGGCCCGGCTGTTCAGGAACGACAGGAGGATGCACAGACCCAGGAAGATCCCACCCACCCACTTGGTGATCTTGGTCAGGGCGTTGCCGCCGCCGGCACCCAGGAGGGTGTCCACCGCGCCCGCTCCGAAGGCCATGCCGAATCCGGCCTCCTTCTTCGGAAGCTGGATCAGGACAAGCAACGCGAGGAGGAGGCAGGTGATGATGAGGACGAAGCTGAGTAGACCGATGACGATTCCCATAATGTCGAAAGGGTAAGTTCGAAAGGATTGGTGGATGCCGAATGCGAGGTGGCCGGAAGGCGCCTCAGATGGCGTTGCGGATGATCTCGACGAAGTTCTTGGCCTCGAGGGAGGCGCCGCCGACGAGGGCGCCGTCGATGTCGGGCTGGCCCAGCAGTTCCCGGGCGTTGGAGCCCTTCACGCTGCCGCCGTACTGGATGCGCACGCGCTTGGCCACGGCCTCGCCATGCATCGAGGCGAGCACCTTGCGGATGAACGCGTGGACCTCCTGCGCCTGCGCGCTGGACGCGGTCTTGCCGGTGCCGATGGCCCAGACCGGCTCGTAGGCCAACACCGTCGCCTCAACCTGCTCCGCGGTGAGCCCGGCCAGGCTGCCTCGCACCTGGGTCTCGACGACCCTCTCGGTGATCCCGGCTTCGCGCTCGGCCAACGTCTCACCGACACAGACGATCGGGATCAGGTTGTTCGCATGCGCGTTGGCCGCCTTCTTCGCCACCAGGGCGTCGGATTCGTTCTGGTATTGGCGACGCTCGCTGTGGCCGAGGACGACATAGCGGACCGAGAGTTCCCGGAGCATTCCCGGGGCGATCTCGCCGGTGAAGGCGCCGTAGCCGGCGTCGCTCAGGTTCTGCGCGCCCAACCGGATGTTGGATTCGAGCACGAGACGCGATACGTCCGAGAGGGCGGTGAACGCAGGGCACACCACCACGTCCACTTCCTTCACGGTCGATAGATCCCGGATGAGATCCGTCACCAAGGCCACGGCCTCGGTGTTGGTCTTGTTGCTCTTCCAGTTGCCGGCAATGATGAGACGACGTGCTTTGTCCATGCGAAACAGGCCCATCAGGTTATTCGCTGCCGACAGTGCGTAAAGGGGTTTTGCAGTCGATTTTGGAGCGGCTGCCATGGCCCGGCGGCCTCCCAATCCGCAGTCGGAGATGCCAACCAACGGCCGGAGCGGACCGCCCGCGCCACCGGCGGCCGGGACTTCACCGTCGCGTGGCCGGGTATCGCTGGGAGCCTCCCACGTAGGTGGACTCGACCCGGATTTCCGCGATCCGCAGGGGCTCGGACGTCCTCGGATCCCTCGACAACACCACGAAGTCGGCGACACGGCCTTCCGTGATGGTCCCCTTCACCGCCTCCATCCTCTCGGCGAACGCGGAACCCCACGTGAACTCGCGCAGCGCGGTCTCGACCGGGATCTTCTGGGATGCCCCGTACACCCGGCCGCCGACACTGGTGCGTGTCACCAGGCTTTGCAGTCGCCGCATCGGCTTGCAGGCGCTCACCGGCCAATCCGAATTGCCGGACACCACGATGCCGAGTTCCTCGGCGCTGCGGTTCGGATGCATGTACTCCCAACGCCGGGATCCATACTCCTCCATCTTGTCGCCGTGTTCGTAGACGTAGGAATGGAGGGCCAGCACCACCCCAAGGTCCTTCGCCCGTCTCAGGAGGGGCCCGGGACAGATGCTGGCATGCTCGATCCGGAATCGCGGATCGGCCTTCGGATGCTCCTGCAACGCGCTTTCGAACGCATCCAGGACCATGGCGATTTCCCGATCCCCATTTGCATGGATCGCCGGTTGGAGGCCCGCCTTGTGCACCCGGAGCACCAAGGCGTCCAGTTCCTCCTGGGTTCGGGCTGGCGGGATCCCGTAGTCGTCGCGGAAGCCCGTGGCCGGGTTCACGCGGTCGTAGGGTTCCGAAACCCAACAGGTCCGGCCGGACAACGAGTTGCCGTGGACGATCTTGATCCCTCCGAGCCGCACCCATTCGTCGCCGAACCCGGACTCCATGCCCGCCGCCTCGACGACATCGAGGTAGGAGGCCTGCATCAGCACTCCGACCCGGCAACCGCGTCCGCGTCGGGAAAGCTCCTGATAGACCCGGAGCGCCTTCGGCGTTCCAGCCGCGTCCTGCACGCTGGTGATCCCTTCGGCGAGAAACCGATCGAAACAACGTCCATAGGCCTCCACCAACTCCTCCCACGTGGGTTCCGTCGTCTTCGGTCCGGCCGCCTCGACGAGTCGAAGGGCCGGAGGTTCGCGGAGGATCCCATCCGGCTCCCCTTCCCCGTTCCGTCCGAAGGCGCCCCCCTTCGGATCCGGTGTCTGACGGGTGATGCGGGCCGCCCTCAGCACGACGCTGTTCACGGCCCATACATGCCCGCTGGAGTGCCGCAGCAGGATGGGATGGTTGGTGGAGACCCGATCCAGCAGTTCCCGGGTCGGATGCCCTCCCAACCGGGTGTCCTGGTAATTGAATCCCCGGATCCACGAGCCGGCCGGCGCCGCGGCCGCCTTGGATTTCAGGACCGCCTGAAGCCTCTCCCGATCCGGCACCCGCTCCGGATCCAGATCGACTTCGCCATGGATGGAATCTTCCGGGAACTCGGGTCGCGGATGCAGATGGGAGTCGTTGAAGCCCGGAACCACGGTTCGCCCTTCCAAATCCAGCACGCGGGTCGTGGCTCCGCGATCCTTCAGCACCTCGGCGTCCGAACCGACTTGGGTGAAACGTCCCCGACGGACACTGAACGCACTGGCTGTCGGCCGAGCCGGATCGACGGTGAGGACGACTGCGTTGTGGACGATCAGATCGGGTGCCTCGGCCCCGAAAGCCGGCGTCCCGGCTCCAAGAACGAAGCCGAGGAACAAGGACGGACACCACCGACCGAGGAGTCGGAATCGGAAGCCCGTTGAAGGAGCGGCAGTGCCGGATTCGGGAGTGAGGGGGGCCATGTTTGCCGGAGAGGGATCCGTAAAGGCGCAGCGGCGCCCAACGGCCTTCGGGCAAGGTTCAAGGATCTCTCCAAGGATCGCAGCACGCTTCGGTTACAATCAGGAAAAGCGCGGCGCCTTGGCACCACTTCAGGAAGGAACGGAGCTCGCCGCAGGCGGCACCAGGTGGGATGAAGGGCACCCGGCCGGAGCCTTACTTCTCACCGCCTGGGTTTCCGGATCCGAGTCGCGAACCCGGCTTTGGCGCGCCGCCCCTTCGCGAATGGCTCTGGGTGGGAATCCCGACTTGGCTCACCCATCCGTGGCTTTCCGTGCAAATCCGTGTCTCCAAGGAAAGCGCGAGCGGACTCGCGCACTCCATGACGCTCGCGTGCATTCCCGGGTGGTGGACTTCGTTGTGCGCAAAACGACGGTCCTTCGGACCACGGACGAAAGAAGCAATCTCAGTCGATGTAGACGAACTCATTGAGGTTCAACAACGCCCGGGCCAGTTCCGCTTCGCTGCGATCCTTCGCCAAGCGCAGCGCAGCCATCAGCTCCGTATTGTCCGGTTGCCTCAATAGGGTCCGCCGGAACAGTTCCCGAACCCGGGCTTCCTCCGTTCCCGGAACCGTCTCGGCCACCGAGGCCGCCAAGGCCTTCGACGCTTCCTGGATGAACGGCGAGTTCAGCAGCGTCAGCGCTTGGGGAGCGACGGTCGACTCGTCGCGGCGGGCGCAGGAGGTCGAATTCTCCGGGAGGTCGAAGGTCTCGAGGAACGGCACGCGGACCGTCCGCTTCTGGACGAGGAACAGGCTCCGCACCCCCTGCTCCGACTTCGGCGACGGATACCAGCCCTTGGTCCGGGTCTCGTTGTCGTCGAGGAAGGCGGGATTGGCCTGGAGGATCTCCGCCGGGAGTTCGGGCCACACCGGTGGTCCGCCCGGAGTGGTCCGGAGTTGACCGGAGACGCCGAGGATGGAGTCCCTCAGCTGCTCCGCCGAAAGCCTCCGCGGGTTCCAACGGGAAAGCAGCCGGTTGCCGGGATCGATCCGGGCCTGTTCGGGATGGACGCGCGAGGACTGACGGTAGGTCGCGCTGTTCACGATCAACCGGTGCAGGGCCTTCGCGGAACCGCCGGACCTCACGAACTCCGAGGCCAACCAGTCGAGCAATTCCGGATGGCTGGGTCGCGTGCCGGCGAGGCCGAAGTCGTTGGCGGAGGCGACCAGTCCCGTACCGAAATGCTGCTGCCAGATCCGGTTCACGAACACGCGGGCGGTGAGCGGGTTCGTCGGTGAGGCAATCCAGTCTGCGAGCGCGAGCCGACGTCCCAGTGTCTTCGGATTGCGCGGACGGCTGGCCGGCGCCGGGTTCGGATCCAAGGCGGAGATGAATCCGGGTGCGACAGGTTCCCGCTCCGATCGGTGGTTTCCCTGGAACAGGATGCGCGTCACGCGCGGTTGCTCGGGCGCGTCGGTCATCAGGAGGCCCGATTCCGGCACGGGACGATCCGTGCGCAGTGAGCGGATGCGGGCGTCGATCGAATCCACCAAGGCGACGGCCCAGGGCTCCAACCCCGACTTCAACGCCTTGTCGCCGGGCTCGATCCGTTTGCGCAACGCCTCGGCCCGTTCCTCGGACACCGACTTCGGATCGGTCTTCCAGCGCTGCCACTCCGCCTGCTCCTCGGCAGGAAGCTTCCGTAGCCTCGCTGCGACGAGGCGCTGGCGAACGGGTTCCATGACGCCGTTGCGTCGGCGTTCCAGATCGTCGATGCGGCGGTCGATCTCCTGTTGCTCCTGCTCGATCCGACGGTGCGCCGGTTCGAGGTCCAAGGGACGGTCATCGGCGAAGCGGACCCCTTCGAAGAAGGCCCGCATGCGGTAGTGGTCGGCCTGGGAGAGCGGGTCGAACTTGTGGTCGTGGCAACGGCAGCACGAGAAGGTCAGCCCCAGGAAGGCGCTGCCGGTGGTCTCGACCAGGTCCGCCATCAGTTCGGCCCGGCTCCGATCCTGTTCGTTGAAGAGGGACGCCGCGTTGTCGTGCGGTCCCATGCGGAGGTAACCCGTGGCGATCCAGGCGTCCTGTTCGTCGGCGTTCGACGGAAGTCCCTCCACCAGTTCGTCGCCGGCCAGCTGCTCGCGGATGAAACGGCCGAACGGCAGGTCGCGGTTGAAGCTTCGGACCACGTAGTCACGGAACCGCCACGCCCGCGGACGGAACTCGTCCCAGTCGAAGCCGTTGCTGTCGCTGTACCGCACCACGTCCAGCCACAGCCTCGCCTGATGTTCCCCGTGGCGTGGGGAGGCCAGCAGCCGCTCCACCTGGCGTTCGTAGGCGTCCTCGGACGTATCGGCGAGGAACGCCTCCATCTCGGCGGGCGTGGGCGGCAGACCGGTCAGGTCGAGGCTGAGCCGACGTAGCAGGGAGCGGCGTCCAGCCTCGGGGGAAGGTTCCAGGGCCGAACCGGCGAGGCGTTCACGGATGAATCGGTCGATGGGATTGCGTTCACCGACGGCAGGATCGCGCGGAGGCGGATTCGTGGAAACCGGGCGGAGCGACCAGAGGTCGAGCCGGGTGCCGCCGAAGATCCGGACGATGGGATTGGAGGGGTCGCTCCAGGCGTCCCCGATCCGCCGTTCCAACGCCGGCTCTGCGCCGAAGCCCATGACCGCGCCAAACGACGCCATCGAGATGGCGAGCCGGAGAAGCCTTGGGTTGAGGGCCGGATGCATTGGGAACCGCGGCAGGATCCGTCCGGGAGACCGACTGGGCAACCGCCAATGAGAAGGACCGGAGAGCGTGGAAGGGTCCTTGGAAAAACACTTCGCCCGGACGGCGGTTTCGCTGTTCCATTCCCGCCCTGCGATGTTGCACCGACTGACCATTTCCGAGCTCACCGCCCGCATCGAGAAGCGGGAATGCACGTCCCGTGAGGCGACCTTGGCCTGCCTGGACCAGATCCGCCGCGTGGACGGACAGGTCAAGGCGTTCCTGAGCTACGACGAGGCCGACGCCTTGGCACAGGCGGCCGCGGCCGACGCGTTGGTCCGCGGCGGAGCCATGCTCTCCGCCAAGCCGCTGCTGGGCGTGCCGATCGCCTTGAAGGACGTGTTGGCGCACAAGGGGCAGCCCCTCAACTGCGCGTCGAAGATCCTGGGCAACTTCATCTCGCCCTACGACGCCACCGTGGTGACCAAGCTGAAGGAGGCCGGCGCGGTCGTATTCGGAAGGCTGAACATGGACGAGTTCGCGATGGGCAGTTCGACCGAGAACTCGGCGTTCTTCACGACGCTGAACCCATGGGACACCACGCGGATCCCGGGCGGATCGTCCGGCGGTTGCGCCGCGGCGGTGGCCGCGCACGAGGCCTTCGCGACGATCGGCTCGGACACGGGCGGCTCCATCCGCCAGCCCGCCGCGCTCTGCGGATGCGTGGGCGTGAAGCCGACCTACGGCCGCGTCTCGCGCTTCGGCCTGACCGCCTTCGCCAGTTCCCTCGACCAGATCGGACCGTTCACCAAGGACGTCACCGACGCGGCCCTGGTGACCCAGGTGCTGAGCGGGCACGACCCGATGGACTCGACCTCGATGCGGGAGCCGGTGGTCGACTACCGCGCGGGTTTCGGCGGGGACCTGAGGGGCCTCCGCATCGGGCTGCCGAAGGAGTACATGATCGGCGGGCTCGATCCCGAGGTGGACGCCTCGGTCCGCCAGGCGGTGGAGCAGCTGCGGAAGCTCGGGGCCGAGATCGTGGAGGTCTCCCTGCCCCACACCGAGTACGCCGCGGCGACCTACTACATCATCGCGCCGGCTGAAGCATCGGCGAACCTCGCCCGCTTCGACGGCATCCGCTACGGGGCCCGGGTGGACGGCGCGGATCCGTTCGAGCTGAACAGCCGGACGCGAGGTGACGGCTTCGGTCCGGAGGTGAAGCGGCGCATCATGCTCGGCACCTACGTGCTCAGCAGCGGCTACTACGACGCCTATTACATCCGCGCCCAGAAGGTGCGTACCCTGATCCGGAACGACTTCCTCAAGGCCTTCGAACAGGTGGACGTCATCGTCACCCCGACGACCCCATCCGCCGCGTTCAAGGTGGGCGAGAAATCGGATGACCCGCTGCAGATGTACCTTTGCGACGTGTTCACCATCTCGTGCAACCTCGCCGGCATCTGCGGCATCAGCATCCCGTGCGGGTTCACCGCGTCGCCGAAGCTGCCCATCGGCCTCCAGTTGCTCGGCAAGCCGTTCGGAGAATCCACGCTGTTCCGAATCGCCCACGCCTACGAGCAGTCCACCGGCTGGCACCGGGAATTCTCACCTCTCGCCTGATCCCCTTCCCCGCACCCATGTCCAACGAGAAAGATCCCTCCACCTCCCCGTCCACCGGCTTTCGCGTCTGGGCCGCGGACGACGTCGTCTACGGCCCCGTCGAACTCCCGGTGCTCGTCGACTGGGTGGGCGACGAACGCGTCCTGCGTTCGACGTGGATCTTCAGCGAGTCCAGCCAGGCCTGGACCCGCGCCGGCGACGTTCCCGAGCTTCAGGCATTGTTCGGCGCCTCCGAGCCGGCGACGGCGGGTTCCGCCGATCCGTCCGCGGCAACCCAACTGGTGCCGGGCATCCGGCCCGGATCGTTGCGTCGGGTGAAGATCTTCGCGGCGATGAACGACACCCAGCTGGGTCGTTTCGCGCAGCTCATGGAGGTCGTGAAGGTGGCGTCGTTCAAGGAGGTCGTGAAACAGGGCGGCCCCGGAGATGCGATGTACGCGGTGCTCGAGGGCGAGCTGCGGGCGCGCCTGCTCAGCGCGGGACGCGAGACCACGCTGGCCACCTTCCAACCCGGAGACGTCTTCGGTGAGATCACCTTGTTTGACGACGGACCGCGTTCGGCCGACGTGATCGCCAACGTGGACTCGACGCTCCTCCGGATCTCGTCGGCGCGGTTCGACGAACTCTGCGCGAAGCATCCGGACCTGGCGACGCCGCTGCTGCTGAGCCTCGGCCGGACGCTCACGGGCCGGATCCGGAATGACAACAAGCGCCTCGGCGAGCTGGTCACCCTGACGCGCGCCAGCCGCTGAAGCGGCGCCATCTCCGTCCAGCCCTATCCGCCCGCTCGGGATGGGAAACGTCTTTCGGCGCTGGGTTTCCCTCACCCACGGACGTGTCCCCGGTGGATTCACAAAGGGGCTGAGCTTCTGCGGTTGGAGGAAGCGCGCACGCGTCATGGAGTGCGCGAGTCCTCTCGCGCTTTTCCCGAGCGGCCAAGAGACGTCCTCAAGCCGACGCTATAGGGACAGAGCCCACCCAATTGGGGACACCTCTCTGACAGAGCCCACCCAATTGGGGACACCTCTCTTGGCGCCGAACTTCCTTCACCCACGGACGTGTCCCCATTCGATTCCTCCTTCACCCACGGACGTGTCCCCATTCGATTCCTGATGGAAGGTTGAAGGGCTAAAGCCGATAAAGGGACACTTCAATTGGCTACCTGTGTTCACCAAGGAGCTCTGCCACTCAATTCAATGCCTCCCAGGCGACAATTCATCCGAAAGCTCTTGGAACGGCACAACTAATCCTTCGTCTTGGTGCCGCTCCCATCTGTTTGTCATGCCAGAATTCGCCTGCTCCAAGAAGCCGATTGGGGACAAGAGCCGATTGGGGACATGTCCGTAGGCTACCGAATCAGGAAGATCTGTCTGGGTAGGCGGGTGGGCGTGGTTGGCTCAGGTGACTTACAGGCCGGCTGATCGCCGGCAGCACTGTGTTCGGCGGTTGGGATCGTTCGTCAGCGGCGCTTGGCGGCGGTTTTGGAGCCCGCTCGCTTCGATATCGGCGGTATCGGCCAGCAAAGCGGCCGCCGCAGGCGCACCTCTGACGTACCCGGGCCGTTGCAGCCCGGTTTCGGTGCGCTTTTGGGAGGTTTCCCTGTCTGCGTCAGGGATCTTCTGTCAGTTCAGGC
>JAIYBC010000035.1 GCA_027488845.1 Verrucomicrobiales bacterium
GCGGCCTCGCTGCTGCAGACCAGCTCGCTCGCCAACTCCGACGACGGCGACCTGTTCTGGCAGGGAAGCAACTTCGGCCAGGGCGGCGGCGGCTACAACGGCCGCGGCACCTTCACCGCGGGCGAATGGCACCGCGTCGCCGCGGCCTACGACATGGCGGCGAACCCGCCCGTGGTCGTGAAGTACGTCGACGGCATCAAGCAGGACGACTGGACCGCCAACCAGGGTCTCGACGCCCCGCGTCGTGCGATGCAGGCGACCGCGCTGCTCTTCGGCGACGGCGACCAGGACGAGCGTCGTGAGATGTTCGTCAGCTCCATCCAGGTCCGGGCCGGACGTCTCACCGACGCCCAGCTGTACCTGCTTGGCAAGCCCACCGCCGCGGGCATCCCCGTGGTGCTCCCGACCAGCACGGTCACCGGCCAGTGGGACTTCGAGTTCACCGACCTGGGCGCCTCGATCGGCAGCCCCCTCGCCTACCTCGATCCGACCTTCGACGGTCCCTCCGGCACCGCCGAGGACAAGACCGCGTTCGGCACGGCCAGCTCCTTCAGCCTCCCGGCGTTGGGCACCAACGACGTCAAGGTCCTCCGCGTCCCGGGCACCTTGGACCGCCGCATCGGCTACGTCATGACCCATGGCATCGCCCCCAACGGCGGCGGCCAGCGCGTCAACCAGTACACCCTGGTGTTCGACATCCTCGTGGCCAGCTCCGGACCCGGCGCGGCCTCGCTGCTGCAGACCAGCTCCACGGCCAACACCGACGACGGCGACCTGTTCTGGCAGGGCAACAACTTCGGCCAGGGCGGCAACGGCTACAACGGCACCGGCGCCTTCACCGCAGGCGAATGGCACCGTGTCGTGGCGGCCTACGACATGGCCGCGGCGACCCCGGTGGTCACCAAGTTCGTCGACGGCATCAAGCAGGACGACTGGACGGCCAACCAGGGCCTCGACAACCCGCGCCGCGCCCTCCAGCCGACGGCGATCCTGTTCGGCGACGGCGACCAGGACGAGCGTCGCGAGATGTTCGTCAAGGGCGTGCAGATCCGCGCCGGCAAGCTGAGCGACGCCCAGATGGTCGAGCTCGGCGTGCCGACCGGCGCCCCGATCCCGGTGGTCCTGACCACCCCGGCGCCTCCGTCCAGCCCGCGCCTGAGCGTGGTCCGCAACCTCAACGGTTCGATCACCCTCTCGTGGAGCTCCACGGCGACGTTCGTGCTCGAGTCCAAGTCCGCGCTTTCCGACGCCTCCTGGGCGCCGGTGTCCGGCGTGGCCAACAACTCGGTCACCCTCCCGGCCCCGACGGCCGCCGCGTTCTACCGCCTCCGCTTCTGAGCGGGCGCTGATTCCCAACGGGGCGGGTCCTTCACGGGACCCGCCCCTTTTTTGTGACGACCGGGCTCCCTGTCGGCATCACCGCCCTCGATCCAAAAAACCTCGTACCCCACCCCAGCCTGTGCGAAGTTTTTGGTCATTCGCACGTGGGGGAGCCTGGCAAGGGAAAGCATTCTCCCCAACTCGATGCAGGTTTGCGTTCGATGCCCACCCAGGGGCCGGTCCCCGGTAGATGACACCCAAGGTCTCAATCCTCATTGCCTGTCACAACGAAGGCAAACGCATCGTTGAGTGCCTTCACTCCCTTCTCCTCCAGGATCTTGGACCGCTGGAGATCATCGTTGCTGACGACGGTTCGACGGATGATACCGCTGCCTTGGCTGAAGCCATTCCAAAGGTTCGCGTCCTGAGGTTGCCCCACCGAGGCAAGGCCAAGACGGTCAACCAAGCCGCAGGGGAGTCGCTGGGCTCCATCCTTCTTTTTTTGGACGGCGACATGGTCTTCCAACCCGACTATGTCCGCCGCCTTGTCCAACCCATCCTGGATGGACAGGAGATCGGCACCTGCCACGGCACCGAGTACGTGGCGAACCCGGAAGGACGATGGTCACGATGCTGGCAACTCACCGCGGGGCTGCCCCCAAACCTCCGCTTGAGTCTCACCGACAAGGAAGCTTCCGAGGGGAGCATTGTTTTCAGGGCAATCCTGAAATCTGAATTCATGAGGGTCGGCGGTTTCAACGATACCGGCTATCTGGATGATCAAACCCTCTTCGCCAAACTTGGCGTCAAGGCCCGTTTCGTGAAAGAGGCTGTCTGCCGCCATTATAACGTGGAAACCCTCTCTGAGGTATATGCGCTAGGAAGATGGCAAGGCAAGTCGATCGCCTATTTGCATGGCTCTCGTGCCCTGCTTGGATTTTTTCCGCTATTTGCCTTCTGGCACGCGGGTGTTGGGCTTTATCGGCATGGCTATCTCCCGATGGCCAGCTATATCCTAGTGCACAGGTGGGGCGCCTTCACTGGAATACTTGGGTTTGTCTGGACCGGAGGGAAGACTTATGGGCGATAGCTTGAAGGATGTGTCGGTAGTGCTTCTGAGCTACAATCGACCGCATTTCCTCCGGAAGGCACTGGACTCCTTGGTGCGACTCAGGAACCCGGTGGGGGAGATCATCATGATCGACAACGCGAGCCCTGCTTCCGAGGAGATTCGCGAATTGGTCAAGGAATACCCACAGGTACAAGCAATCTTCAACCCAGACAATCGGGGGTACACGGGGGGAATGAATCAAGGGATTCGACTCGCCAGAAAAGATCTGATTTTTCTCACAGAAGACGACATCTTGATTGGGGATGATTGCCTAGAGAACCTCAAGAAGGCACTTCTGGCAGTTTCAATTCATGACATTGTAGCTCCAGTCATCTACAATGAATCGAACGGATCGATACTTTGTGCTGGAGGCGAGTTTCACCTGAACTCTGTTTGGAAGATCGACTTCCATCTGAGTCTCCCAGAGCCCAAATCCAAAGTTGCGGGCCCCATTGAAACGAAGTTCATCGCCGGGGCCACCTTTCTAACCTCACGGGAGACGCTTCAATCAGAAGACGGATTCAGAGAGGATTTCATCCTCTACATGGAGGATGTGGAATTGTGTATTCGTCATCTCCGAAGCGGCAGAAAGATGTTGGTCATCCCTGATGCCCACGTTTTTCATTTCGAACCACCCGCCGGGGGCGCTCCAAATGCGTTTGTCGAATTCCATCGGCTGAAGAACTTCTTCGCGCTTTATCTTCTTCACGCCAGATGGGGGGCCGTGGCCGCTGTCTGGGTTCGTTATGGCATTTGGCTAACGATAAAGGAGCTGTTTTCGAATCCATCGAATGCCATGCGTCGGGCCAAGGCGATTGCTTGGAACCTGCGGTCCCTGCCCCGCCTGCTGTCCGACCGAAACGCGCTTTCCAAGCGTTTTCAGGATAGGGTCGGAACCTAGTCTCCCGTTCGGGGTCCGGTGGGGTATTGCGGAAATCCCTACGCTTTCGTCGCCCTGAAACTCTCTCGAACGAGGCGGCCCCGTCGTCGGCCACCCGCTCTTCCTTCCCTCGGCAACCGACGATCACCGGGAAGGAAAATCCCGCCGGACGGGGATTCCGTCCGACGGGAAGATTGCCGTGACGGCCACGAAGTGGGCCGCGACGAAGGAAGGCTCAGTGCACCAGCACACCGCCCTGCGATGCGGCCAAGTCGGCCTTGCGCTGACCGAGGCTGCGGAAGAACTCGTAGCCCTCGCGGCAGCGGCGAACCAGGATGCTCTTGTCCTCGAGCATCGTCTTCACGATCCGCAGGATCGGGCCTGAGCGCAGGTAGTAGCGACGATAGAAGCGGTCGACGGACTCGAAGATCTCCTCCTTCGACAGACCGGGATACTCCAGCGTGGACTGCTGGAAGCCGTCGCCGTGGATGATGTCGGTCTTGTCCTTCTTGGCGAACCAGCCGTTCTGGCGGGCCATCTCGTACAGCTCGGTGCCGGGATAGGGTGCCGCGAGGGAGACCTGGAGGGAGAACACGTCCAACTCCTGCGCAAACTGGATGGTCTGCTCGATGGTCTCACGGGTCTCGACTGGCAGGCCGAGGATGAACGTGCCATGGATCACGACGCCGGCCTTGTGGCAGGCCTTGGTGAAGCGGCGCATCTCGTCGGTGGTGACGCCCTTCTTGATCCGCTTGAGGGTGTCGTCGTTGCCGGACTCGTAGCCGACGAGGAACAGGCGCAGGCCGCAGTCCTTGAAGAACGAGATGGTGTCGTAGTCGAGGTTCGCGCGGCTGTTGCAGCTCCAGTGGATTCCCAGCGGGGCCAGCTTCTTGGCGATCTCGCGGGCGCGCGGAAGGTTCGCGGTGAAGGTGTCGTCGTCGAAGAAGAACTCCCGGACCTGCGGGAACAGCTTCTTCATGTAGGCCATCTCGGCGGCGACGTTGTCCGCGGAACGGACGCGGTACTTGTGTCCACCGATGGTCTGGGGCCAGAGGCAGAAGGTGCACTGGGCCGGACAGCCGCGTCCGGTGTACATCGAGATGTACGGATGCAGCAGGTAGCCGATGAAGTACTTCTCGATCTCCAGGTCGCGCTTGTAGACGTCGGCCACCCAGGGCAGGGCGTCCATGTTGTGGATCAGCTCCCGTTCCGGGTTGTGGATGATCTTGCCGTCCTTCTTGAAGCTGAGCCCGGAGATGGTCTCCAAGGGCCGGCCTTCACAGACCTCCTTGCAGGTGAAGTCGAACTCCTTGCGTCCGACCCAGTCGATGGCGGGCGACGCCTTGAGGGTCTCGGTGGGCAGCACGGCGGTGTGGGCGCCCACGAAGCCGATCTTCGTCTCCGGCCGCTGGGCCTTGATGGCCTCGGCGATCCTGCTGTCGTTCTTCAGCGACGGCGTGGAGGTGTTGATGATGACGTGGTCGTAGCCCTTCGCGATCCGGAGGGTCTCCTCGACCCCGACGCCGTGCGGCGGGCAGTCGAGCAGCCGGGAATCCGGGACCAAGGCGGCGGGTTGCGCGAGCCAGGTCGGATACCAGTAGGAGGTGACTTCGCGGCGGGCCTGGTAGCGGGCGCCGGCGCCGCCGTCGAAACCGTCGAAGGACGGAGGGGACAGGAACAGTGCGGACATGGAAATCGGTACGGTGCTGGGTGGAACGTGGGATCCGGCGACGAGGTCAGTCGGTCTTGACCTCGATCTTCTTCGCGGCGGCGATCTTGGCCTTCAGGTCGGCCAACTGGTCGTTGGCGGGACCGGTCGAGCAACCGCCGCCGGAGGCGCCGTGATCATGGCCATGGTCGTGGCCGGCACCGGCGTCGTGGGGGATGTCGTTGCCGTTGCGGGCGAAGGCGGACTTGGCCCCGGAGAACTCGCGGTTCACCGCCGCCTTGGCCTCGGCCAGATGACCCTTGCCGATGGTCGCGCCGTTGTAGGCGGCCTGGGTGAGGGTGTCGCTGGTCGGATAGGGGGCGGGCCGCGATCCGAAGTTGTAGCGGAAGTTGACCCAGGTGTCGCGCAGCCCGCTGCTGAGCGCCGCCGTCGGCTCGAAGCCGGAGTGCATCATGCAGTTCTCGCAACGCGCATCCCGTCCGCAGCCCTTCTCGTCGACGCCGAACTTGTCCCAGTTCACCTTCGCCAGCATTTCCTGGTAGGTCGGGTAGTGGGTCTCGGTCATCACATAGCACGGGGCCTTCCAGCCACGCACGTTGTAGGTGGGCACCGCCCAGGCGCTGCACGCCAGCTCCCGCTTGCCGGCAAGGAACTCCAGATAGCCCGGGGTCCCGAAGATGGTGAACATCTCGCCCCAACGTTCGATGTCCTTGAACTTCTGGCGCGTGAGGTCGCGTGTGAGGAAGAAGTCGGTCGGATCCTTGCCCAGACGCTTCACCATGTCCTTCTTGGCCGCGTCATAGTCGTAGCCCGGCGAGATCGTGTGTCCGTCCACGCCCAACGAGCTGAGGAACTTGAACATCTGCTCCAGCTCGGCGACGTCGGTCTCCTTGTAGACGGTGGTGTTGGTCGCGACCTGGTATCCGAGGACCTTCGCCATCTGGATGGCGGCGACGCATTCCTTGAAGACGCCCTCACGCTCGACGATGAGGTCGTGGGTGAACTCGAGTCCGTCGACGTGGACGTTCCAGTAGTGCCACTGGCTCGGCCGGATGGTGACCTTCTTGCGGGCGGCTTCGTCGGCGTTGCGGATGGCCTCGGCCTCCTTCTCGGTCACCAGCTTGCTGGAGACCAGCTGGCGGAGCTTGCCGTCCATCTCGGGGGAGAAGTGGGCGGCCATGTACTCGCGCATCTTCTTCCGCATGAAGACGCCGTTGGTGCAGATGTAGACCATCCGCCCCTGGGCGTGGAGTCCGGCGACCAGTTCCTCGATCTTGGGATAGATCAGCGGCTCACCGCCGCAGATCGAGATCATGGGGGCCTCGCATTCCGCGGCGGCGGCGAGGCACTGCTCGAGAGGGACGAGATCCTTGAGGGAGGTGGAGTACTCGCGGATCCGCCCGCAGCCGGTGCAGGTCAGGTTGCAGGTGTGCAAGGGCTCCAACTGGAGCACCATGGCAAACTTGCGGTTGCCCTTGAGTTTGTTGGTGACGATGTGCCGCGCGATCTTGGCGGTCGGCGCGAGGGGAAAACGCATGGTTCGAGATCAGTTCCGGAAGGAAGGGGCCGGGGCACCGACAGCGGCGACCCAATTGGTCTGGGCGCCGGGAAGCGGCCGAGGCGGCTCGGCCTTCAGGAGGCCGGGCAACAGGAAGGTGGCGGGGGACACGCTGTGTGAGCCGGAAATGCCGCCACAGCCGCTCGCCATCGAGCCGACTGCAAGCAGGAATCCGGCGACCTGCGCTCTGGTTGCCCTCTTCATTGGAACAGGATAGGGGCGCACCCCGAGGCGGCAACCCAAGAGTTGCCGCCGGGATGGACGGCATCCGGCTTCCAAAAGCGGACACGGGTGCCGGACGGTTCCGGCACCCGTGTCGCCAAGGCGTCGTGTCTTGGGCGGACGGCTCAGGCACCCATGCCGTCCTCGAAACTCCCCGCAGCCTGCGGGAAGCAGAGGTTCTTGGCCACGTAGGCGATGCCGTCCGCGGAACAGTAGTCGAGGGCCTTGTGGGCGCTCTCGGCCTCCACCACCAGCGGCGCCGAGGCGCACTTGTGGAGCTTGCAGTAGCGGTCCTGGTAGCCGACGGCGAGCAGCAGCTCCACGTAGCGCTGCATGTTGAGGTCGCCGCTGCCGAGGTCCGTGAACTGCATGGCGCGACGGGTCCAGTTCGGCTCCATCGTACGGAGCGGGAAGCCGGGCCGGATCACGAAGTTCTTCACGTGGGCCGCGTAGATGTGCTTCCCGACCTTCAGGAAACGGCTCTCCCAGCTCTCGCCTTCCCAGCAGTGGGAGGGATCCGCGTTCACGGCCAAGCAGGGATCGTTGTCGCAGATGTCGACGAGCATCAGGAAATCGTCGGCGGTCATCGCACCGGTGCCGGGATGGATCTCGTGGCACAGCTTGATGCCCAGCTCGTTGGCGTGCTTGCGGAGCTTGGCGGTCTTCTTGACGAAGCGCTCCTGGCCTTCCTTGAGCAGGTCGAAGCCGGATCCGCTCCAGAAGCCCCAGGGATAGCCGCTGGCCAGCTCCCAGCCGAAGGCCACTCCCCAGAACATGGGGAGCGACTTCACGCCCAGCTCGCCGGCCAAGTCCATGAGCTTCAACAGGTACTTCTCATGCCACGCCTCGATCTTCTCGGGGGAAAGCTTGGCGACATCCGGAGCGATGAACGGATTGCCGGACTTGGTGCCGGTCCACGCGCTGGTGTGCACCCAGAAGGGGCAATGGGCCGAGATGCCGTCGAGCCGCATGCCGCGGTCGCCGAAGATGGCCGCGATGTCCTTGGCCTTGCGCAGCCCTCCCTTGCCGTCGCCGAGCATGTAGTTGCTCGGCTGGGCACCGGCGGCACCGGCGGCCTTGGCGTAGTCGAGGAACTGTTCCAGCGACTTGGCGCCGTGTTGCGCACCTTCGATCGAAGCATGATAGGCGTTGGGCATAAATCGTCCGTGTCGGGTGTATCCGCTTGTTGGACGGGGTCGAAGTAGCGGCATCCGGGCAGTCAGGCAAACCGAAACCGGGGCGGTTGAAAAAAAGATCGTCCATCAACATCCCCCGCGCCGGTTTGCCGACCCGGATGCCGCCCCCTACCGTGAGGCCATGATTCCGGAAATCGGACTGTCCGAAACCGGGCGCTCCCAGGCGCTCGAGCGACTCCATCCGCTGCTCGCCGATGAACTGGTGTTCGTGCAGAAGCTGCGCGACGCACACTGGAATGTGACCGGCCTGCACTTCCACGCCCTCCACGGTCTTTTCGAAGAGGAATACACCGCCTTGGCACCGGTCATCGACGACATCGCCGAACGGATCCGCCAACTCGGCGGCAGGCCCGACGCCAGCCTCGGCGGTGCGCTCTCCTTGAAGCGGTTGCCGGAGTTTCCGAATGCCGCAAGGAACGCCGAGGAGTATCTCCGGGCCCTGTTGACCGACCTCGAAACGCTGGTACGGCAACTCCGGAGCGACATCCCCAACGTCGCCGACGTCGGCACCCAGGACTTCCTCACGGGCCTGATCCAGCAGCACGAGAAGTCGGCGTGGAAGCTCCGGGCCTCGCTGACCGCGTAGCCGTAGGCCCGGGAAGCCGACGGCAGGTCAGTCGGGAACGGTCACGGACCCACAGCAGACCCTCCGAGACGGCCGGAATCATCCGTGCCCCGCTTCCACAGGCCTGGAACCGGGTTCGCTCGACGGGCCGTTCCGCATTGGCGAGGAGCACCCGCATCTCGCCGCTCTCGGCGAGCACGAGCAGTTGTCCCCCAACCCGGATCACCGAGCCGGATCCGACGTCCTCCAGGGTCCAACGGACCTTGCCCGTGGCGCGCTCGACGCAGCGGAACACCGGGTTGGATTCGTGTCGTCCGTGGAATCCGTACAGGAATCCCCCAGATTCGACCGGGGTCGCGAAATGCGCGGAAAGGATGTCGTCGCCGGACCACACCACGTTGCCGGACGCCCCTTCGGCCCGAATCCATGCGGCACCGGTGCCGTAGCTGGCGGTGAGGAAGAGTCCACCGGAATCGACCCTGGGGGCGGCCGCGTTGACGCTGGCATGCATCCGGGACCGCCAGGGGAACCGGAAGACCTCCCGGCCATCTTCCATGTCGTGCGCCACGGCACCGGACCGGTTGAAGGCGAGCGCCCGCGGACGGCCGTCCACGATCCACGGAACGGGTGACCCGTAGCCGGCTTCGTCGGAACCGCTTTTCCAAAGGACCTTCCCGTCAGCCGCGCCGAAGGCGACCGTCGAGGCGCCGGTCCCGCCGACTTGGACCACCAGGCGATCTCCCATCACCAGCGGTGAGGTGGCGAATCCGAAGAACCCGCGGCTGCCCTCGAACCGGCGCACGAGATCGACCTCCCAAAGCAGTGCGCCGTCCCGGATCGAGACCGCACGCAGGACTCCCGACGGGCTCAATGTGAACAGCCGCCCATTCGCCACGGCGGGCGTGGACTTCGGTCCGTCACCGCTGCCTTGGTCGTCGGAATAGTCGGTGGGAAACGAGGCCGCCCACCGCTCGGCTCCCGTTCCGGCGACCCAGGCGCTGATCACTTCCCGGTCGTCACGCCGATGGAAAAGATAGGCCGTTCCTTCGGCAATGATCGGACTGGAGAAGCCTTCCCCGACACGGGCTTCCCAAACGGTGGGAGCTCCGCCGGCAGGCCAGGAATCCCCGATCGGGTCCGAGGTGGAACCATCACGCGCGGGACCGAGGAACTGGGGCCAATCCGCCGCCTGAAGCGTGAAGGCGAGCCTGAATGAGAGCAGGGCGACGCGTGAACGGGAGAACCGAAAGCGGCGGAACCGCCATCCTGTTCCGGAGAGCGGCCGCATGGATCACTTGCCGGAGCCGGTATCGGAGACGTCGATGGACATCGAGATCTTGCTGCCGCCGGCGGCCTTGATCGTGTCCAAGACCCGGAGGACGTTCCCATGGGCGGTCTGGTTGTCGGGCTTGAGGTAGAACGGGTAGTTGGTGTTGGCCTCCACCTTGGCCTTGACCCGTCCCTCCAATTCACTGAAAGGCAACAACTTGCCACCAACCTTCAGATCACCGTCCCGGTTGATCAGGATCTCCATCATGTCCGGCTTCTCCGTGGACTTGGGGGCGACGGCCGAAGGCAGGTCCATCTGGAGCGTCCGGAGCCGGTGCATGGTCAGGGTGACCATCATGAACGCGGCCAGGAGGAAGAACATGACGTCGATCAGCGGGATGATCTCGACGCGGGCCTTCTTGAGGGGGATTGGGGAACCCAGGTGCATGGAGCGGGGGTCAGTTCTTCGACTTCTCGGCCTCGCGGGTCACGAAGGCCACGTGGGTGAAGCGGGCCATGCGGACCTGCTGGAGCACGCCGCCGATCGCCTTGTAGGGAGCCGCCTTGTCGCCGGTGATGAACACCGGCGTCTTCGGGTTCTGCTTGTAGCGGTTGTTGAGCTCGTTGATGAGGCCGGTGGCGTCCACGACATTCGTCCCGACGGCGACGGTGCCGTCCTTCTCGATGCCGATGTTGAGCACGTCCGGCTTGAAGTCGTTCTCCGCCTTGCGGGCGTCGACGAGTTCCATGGGGCGGGTCTTGGCCTGTTGGAGGCTCAGGGACACCAGCATGAACGCGGCGAGCAGGAAGAACATGACGTCGATCAGGGGCACGATCTCGATGCGTGCCTTCTTGATCGGGACGGGGGAGCTGAACTTCCCCTTGCGGCCGATGGATGCTGATACGGCGCGACCGCCGCCTCCTCCTCCTGCCATAGGTCAGGCGAGTTCGGCTGCGGCTTCGCGGCGGAACACCATGGTGTCGAAGCCTTCCTGCTTCGCCTTGGTGACCATGACCTCGACGTTGGTGGCCGCCGTCTCGAGGTCGAACTTCAGCTTCTCCATCATCTCGTTGTAGAGGTTGAGGAAGAAGACGCCGAAGATGGCGATGCCAAGGCCGGCGGCGGTGGCGATGAGCGCCTCGCCGATGCCGCCCTGGATCTCGTTCATCGCGCCGGCGATGCTGGATTCACCCATCTTCTGGAAGGAACCCATGATGCCGGTGACGGTGCCGAGCAGACCGAGCAGCGGGGCGAGGGTGATGCAGGTGTCGATGAGCACCATGAACCGTCCGGCCCGCTTGATCTCGAGTCCGGCCGCCACCTGAAGCGCGCCCTGGAGCGAGCCATGCACGTGGGTGAGGCCGTGGTAGATCATGCGCACCACCGGATCATCCGCGCCCTTGGCCACGGTGACGGCGCTCTTGAAGTCGTGGCTTTCCATCGCGCCGAGAGTCTTCTCGAGCTTCGCCGCGTCGCGGCGACGGCTGAGCATCAGCCAGAAGATGCCGCGTTCCACGATGACGGCGACCATGATGATGGCGACGGCCGCGATCGGGTACATGATCGGTCCGCCGTCCTTGAAGTACTCGGCTACAATGTTGGCTAGCATAGGTTCTTGGGAAAGGGGTGATTGGGCTTCGGATCAGCGGATGCGGTATTCGAACGGGGCGAGCACCTGTTTGCCGAAGTATTCCGGCCCGAACCGGTAATACTTGCGGATCCACTGACGGAAGGCGTTGTCGAGGGTCGGGCTGCCGGAGGACGCGTTGACCTTGGCCTCCACGATCTCGCCGGCGGCACCCACGGTGATGAGGTATTCGCCACTGCCCTGTTCCCGACGGATCAGCGCCTCGCGCGGATAGTCGGTGGGACCCGGCTTCGGGAAGAAGCTGCCGCTGCCATCGCCGGTGCCGGTGATGCGGATTGGACCCGTCTGGGCCGGACCGGAGCTGCGCTGGGTGACGCGGGGAGGCGGAACCGAGAAATTGGGATCCTTCGAGATGATGACCGGTCCCTTGACCTCGACCGCAAACGCCACGTCGGCGTTGGCTGCGGCGACCACCACCGGTTGGACGGCCACGGGCTGCTGCTGGGGTTCGTCGGTCGGCTCGGATTCCTGGTTGGAGACCTCGGGAGGCGGCTGGTCCTGCTGCTTGATCTGGACGATCTCGACCGGGGGCGGCTCCTGTTCCTGGGAAAACTGCTGGAGGACCAGTCCCGGAGGATGCGCGATGCCCAGGATGCCGCAGGTCAGGAACACCAGGCAGAGGGTGTTCATCCAAATCAGCTTGCGACCCGGGTCGTTGGCGCTCTGCGGCAGACAGGCACGGTACAGCTCCGACTTCAGGAGCTGCGAAGGCGCGCCGGCCGACGAAAGGGTGCTCGAACTCATGGATCGCTTCAGAAGGGTCGCTGCACGACGTAACCCGGCAGCGTACCGCCGGTCAGCCGGGGCGCAAACCCCACTTCGTCACGGAGCCGTGGCCTGAACTTTTCGGAAACAACCATGCGGTCGGCCTGTGATAGCGGGATCGTCACCGGTTGGAAGTGGAAATTAGCGAGCCCTCCCAAGTGCTCGGAGAGCACACGGTGCAAAAAATCAGCCAGAGTTCTCGTCATCATCCCGTTCCATCCCCCACCAAGCCGCCAGTGTGCCACGTTTCCTCGCCATCGCAGGCAATCCCATGAGGATAATTCACGCATCGGGTGATTTCCCATCGGATCACGAATCCCGATTCGGTTCCGAAGGAGCGCCGATCGAGGCGCGCGCGGCTTCCAAGGCCGGCTTCCTGGACTTCGGCAGGCGCCCGAACTGCCGGGCCCAGAATGCGGCCAAGCCACGGTCCAAGGCCAGGATCTCGGCACTTCCGGCCGTGATCGCACCCAACTCCTCCCAACCCATGTCCAAGAGCAACGCGGTGAGCGTCGCGCCATTCTCGGCGGTTGCCGCAACGGTCGGGATCTCTCCCGGATCCAGTCCCTGCGTTGCGAGGAACCGGAGCTCCCAAGCGAAGACAGCCCGAGGACGGGGCCCGGAGATTTCCAAATGGCGGACCAACCCAAGGAACTGCTCGTAGACCTCCGGTTGCGGCGTTCCGGACTCGGTCACCTGCTCCAAGGTCTCGACCGCATGGGCCAAGATCGCCAATGAGGCGAAATCGCGACGCAAAGCCACATGATGGTCCGTCACCTGGACCTCTCCCAGGGAATGGACCTCCGATCCCTCCCGCATCCGCAACAGGATATCCGCCTCCAGGAACAGGTCGAGACGCCCCTGAAGACGCGATTTGGGTCCACGGGCACCGCGCACGGCCGTGGCGATCCGGCCGCATCCGGCGGTCAGCCAGTGGACCATGACGCTGGTGTCGCGGTAGGGCCGGACCCGGAGGATGATCCCATGGTCGGCCAGGGAGCTCATGGCTTCCGGCCGCCCCTTCTTCCCGGCGCCCGGGGACGTCGATGCAGCTTCCCCAGGTCGAACTTGCGGTTCGCCCAGGCGACCAACCGGTTCTCATGCCGTTTCATCACGCGGCGGGTCTCCGGGGCCAGGTCGTCGAACCCTTCCAGGTGGAGGACGCCATGGATGACGTACCGCGCCAATTCCTCGGTCCAAGGGCGACCGAATTCCGCGGCCTGTCCGACCGCGTCCGGCACCGAGATGAAGCACTCCCCGTGGAGCCGACCCTTCCCGGAACCGTGGTCGAAGGTGATGACGTCGGTGGAACCCTCATGCCGGAGGAAGTCCCAGTTCACCCGGGCCATCTCCCGGGCGGACACGAAATGGAAACCGAGTTCCCCGACCTGCCGACGGTGCCTCAGCAGTTCGAGCACGAACCCCGCAAGCCGATCCCGGTCGAGCGGGTGGGTCCGCTGGCGGACGTCGACCGAGACGTGGCTGGCCTCTTCCCCGGCGGTTCCCTTCCCGCGGGGGTCGGGGTTTCGCACCGCACCCGGAGAGGAAGCCTTGCTCATGCAGGATTCGGGAGTTCGGAATCCGGGACGGCAGCTCAGAAGCCGTGCTTCACCAACTCCTGTTCGAGCGCGCCCTGGAATTCGGCGAGATCGGCCGCGGACGGACGGTAGCCCTTTTCGTCGGCGATCAGGCCGGGGCGGCCGTACTGGTCGAGCAGCCACGCCGCGCCCTTGCCATCCGAGAACACCACCCGACCGCTGATCATCGCGCCGGGACGGGTCACCACGTCGACCGTCACCTGAACCCGCGACGAGCCGGGCGCAGGAGTGACCTCATCCGGATCCACCGCCGCGGCGTCGGCCGCGGCCGCCGGAGACGCCGGCTTCGTTGCTGCGGGAGGCGGCTCGGGCGCCTTGGGAGGCTCGGGGTCCTTCGGCACCACCTTGAGGTCGTCCACCAGGAAACGGACTTCCATGTAGGTGAGCCGGATCCCGAAGTCGGCTTCGATCCGGCGTTGGAAGTCGGACAGCTTCATGCCGTCGGCGATCCATTGGCGGGCCTGCGATTGCTGCTCGGGGCTGAGGGGGGTCATTTTCGGTTCGGAAAGGTTGGAGGAAAGGATGCCGGTGGCCGGTTCAGTCGCGGAAATTGACGAAGGAGAGTGCGACCGGGAAGTCCTGGGTCCGGCAGGCGGCGATGACCGCCTGGAGGTCGTCGCGGTTCTTGCCGGTGACGCGCAACTCGTCGCCCTGGATGGCGGCGGTGACCTTGATCCCGAGGGAACGGATGTGGGTGCTGATCTCCTTGGCGGCCGCGCCGTCGATGCCCTGCTTGATCTTGATCACCTGTCGCGCATGGCCCAGGGGTGAGAGTTCGGCCTCACCCTGGTCGATGCTCTTCATCGAGATGTTCCGCTTCGCGAGGCGCAGGACGACCATCTCGACCAGGGCCTTCATCTTGAAGGCGTCGGGCGCACGGAGCTTGATCTCCTGCTTGTCCAGGACGATTTCGGCGCCCGATCCCTTGAAGTCGAAGCGGGTGAGCAGCTCCTTCTGGGCTTGGCTCACGGCGTTCTCGATCTCCATGGAGTTCACCTTGGAGACGATGTCGAAACTCGGCATGGGTGGACCATAGCCCAGCCCGACGGCAGCGGGAAGTGGAACGCGGCGGCGACCCTGCGGACGGGCGGCGGCGGTCGGTCCGCTTGCGCGTTGCCTCGGAGGCCGGCGGTTTGGCATAACCTCGCCCGATGCATTCGTTCCGCTACGTCGGCCAGGAGTTGTACTGCGAGGATGTCCCGGTGTCCGCGCTCGCGAAGAAGCACGGCACCCCGCTCTTCGTCTATTCCCAGACCACCCTCGCCGACCACTTCCAGCGGCTGGACTCCGCCCTGGCTCCCCTCGACCACCTGATCTGCTTCGCCATGAAGTCGAACTCGAACCTGGCCGTGATCCGCACCTTCGCGGAACTCGGGGGCGGGTTCGACACGGTGAGCGCCGGTGAGATCCAACGCGTGGTCGCGGCCGGAGGCGACCCGTCGAAGTGCGTCTTCGCCGGCGTCGGCAAGACCGAGGAGGAGATCGCCTTCGCCCTGAAGCAGGGGATCTACAGCTTCAACGTCGAATCCGAGGCCGAGCTCGCGCGGATCAGCCGGGTGGCCGTGCGACTGAAGAAGATCGCCCCGGTGGCGGTCCGGGTGAATCCGAACGTCGACGCCCACACCCACGCGAAGATCACCACGGGCACCTACGAGAACAAGTTCGGCATCCAGTTCGAACACATCGAGGCCGTCTACGCCCGCGCGGCGAAGCTCCCGAACCTGCGCCTCCGCGGACTCCAGATGCACATCGGTTCCCAGCTCACCGACGTCGAACCCTTCCGCCAGGCGGTGGAGAAGGTGGCACCGCTGGTGGCCCGCCTGAACGCGCGGCACGGCTTCGACTTCTTCAGCATCGGCGGCGGCCTCGGCATCGTCTACGGCGACGCCCTCGCCTCGGGTTCACCGGCCTGGTGGAAGACGCCGGAAGGCCGGAGGATCCTCACGCCGCAGACCTATGCGGACACGCTGGTGCCGCTGCTGAAGCCGCTCGGCCTGAAGATCCTACTGGAACCGGGACGCTTCCTCTCCGGCAACGCCGGGGTGCTCGTCACGCGCGTCGAGTACATCAAGAAGACCGGGAAGAAGAACTTCGTGATCGTCGACGCGGCGATGAACGACCTCATCCGGCCCGCCTTCTACGACAGCTTCCACGAAATCGTTCCGGTCCAGAAGAAGGGCGGGAAGCCGGTGTCCTCCGACGTCGTCGGACCGGTGTGCGAAAGCGGCGACTACTTCGCGAAGGACCGGCCGCTGCCGAAGGTCGCCGAGGGAGACCACCTCGCCCTGCTGAGCGCGGGCGCCTACGGATCCGTGATGGGATCGAACTACAACAGCCGTGCGCTGGCCGCAGAGGTGATGGTGAACGGCCGGAAGTCGGCCGTCGTGCGCCGGCGCCAGGAGATCCCGGCCATCTGGGGCAACGAGTCCATCGCGTCCTGGCAGGGTCGCTGAACCCCGGGGCCGCGGAAGCGGCCGGTCAGGTCAAGGGGAGTAGTGGGGCGGCTTCTGGTTGTGGGGGAGCATGCGGTCCGGCTCCTGGGCCTGGAAGGCCTGGCCCAGCTCCTCCAGACGCTTCAGCAGCCTCGCCAACTGCTTTCCCTGGTCGATCACGACGGCGTTGAGGCCGTCGTAGTTGCGTTCGAGGTGCGCCAAGGCCGCCTCGGTGCGGGCCAAACGGGCCGGGAGATCCTCGTCGTTCAAAGTTCGTCCTCCCTTTCCTCGAAGAAGAGCCGCTGGGCCCGTTCGAATTCCGAGGACGCCACCAGCACGCGCATCGGACGCGAGAGATCGCCGTCGTCGTCGGCCCCGGGATCGACCGGCTCCTCGACGGCGGGGATGCCATGCTTCTCCAGCCACACCACCAGCAGCTCGGTCTTGATCGCCTCGCCGGTGAAGAAGTGGCGCAGGTCGGGGTCGGTTTTCACAGGATCCGGATCACCACGACCGTGAAGTCGTCGGTTTGGGGTTCGGGTTCCGTGAAGGCCCGCGCCTCACGGCAGATGAGTTCGACCAGTTCCGCGGCGGGCAGTCCCGGATGGCCCCGCACGAGGTCGAGCACGCGCTCGATGCCGAAGAGCGAGCCGTCGGCCCGCATCGCCTCGTCGATGCCGTCGGTGAGGAGAACGACCACGTCGCCGGAGTCGAGCCGGAGCGACGGATTCTCCGTGTAGGGCCCCCGGGCCGGGGTCTGGCGTCCAAGGGGTAGACCCGTGCGCTGCAGGCGGGACTTCACCGCCCCGGACCTGTCCAGGACCCAGGTCGCGGGATGGCCGGCGCTCGCATGCCGCAGCTCCCGTGTCACCGGATCCAGCCGCACGAAGGCGACGGTGACATAGCGGTTGCCGCCAAGGTCCTCCGCCAGCAGCCGGTTCGCATGTGTCAGGATCTCGGCCGGACCCGAATGGTCGCGTGCGTTCATGCGAAGGCAGAACCGCGTCTCGGCCATCAGCAACGCCGGACCGATGCCGTGTCCGGAAACGTCCGCCACCAGAACGCCGGTCGAGCCGTCGGCCAGGGAGAGGAAGTCGAACAGGTCCCCGCCGGTGGCGTCGGCGGCGTGGGAGACCCCGGCGATGTCGAAACCCGCGATGACCGGGGAGGCCTTCGGGAAGAGGCGGGACTGGATCTCGCGCGCGGCCGCGAACTCGGCCCGGCTCTTCCGGATTTCGGCCTCCTGGCGACGCCGCTCGGTGATGTCCCGGACAAACGCCACCACCCAGAGCTGGGAACCCATGGTCATCCGCGTGAAGGCGATCTCGACCTCGACCTCGGACCCGTCGGTCCGCACGGACCGGGATTCGAACACCTTCCGGTTCCCGTCGCCTGCGGCCGACCACCAGGTGCCGGCCGGAACCGCCGGCACATGCAGGACATCCATCGATTTGCCCGTCAGTGCGTCAGGCTCCCAGCCGAACAGGCGGGTCACGGCGGGATTGGCAAAACGGATCGCCCCCTCCAGGTCCATGAGCAGGACGGCATCGGTCGAGTTCTCCCAGACCGATCGATAGCGCAGCTCGCTCCGCCGCAGGGAATCCTCCGCGGTGCGGCGGGCCGCACGGACCTGCGCCTCGCGGAGTTCACGCTGTATCGCCGGCACCAGCCGTCCTGGCGCGCCCTTGGTCATGAAGTCATGGGCCCCGGACTTCATGGCCTCCACGGCCACGCCTTCCTCGATGCCGCCGGAGACGATGATGAACGGCATGTCCTGCCCCGACTGCTGGTAGAGCCTCAGGGCTTCCGGGGCGCTGAACCCCGGCATGAAGTGGTCGCAGAGGACGATGTCCCAACGGCCCTCGGCGAGTTCGTGGACGAAGGAGCCGCCGTCGGCGACACGCTTGTGCTCCACCTTCCACCCTCCCTGCCGGAGATGGTTGACCAGCACCAGCGCGTCGAACTCGGAGTCTTCGACGATCAAGGCCCGCAGACGCGGGCGTTCCAACGGGGAGGCGGGTGACACGACGGATTCGATTTCCCGCCCGTCGCGGATCGGGGTCAAGCCTTCCGTGAGCCGGAGGAAGACCTCGGAAAGGCGTGGCCGGTCAGCCCTTGCGGCCGCGACGGAACACCCAGAGGAGAGCCCCGAAGCCCAAGGTGCCCAAGACGAGCGGGGTGGGTTCCGGAACGGCGCTCACCCGGACCCAGAAATTGCCCTGGGGCCCAAGGTTCGGATTCGCGCTGAAGATGTTCAACGCCCAGGAATTGTTGTCGTTGGCATCCATCTGCACCCAGAAGTCGGCGTAGCTGCCGATGGTCGTTCCGCCACCCCTCAGACCCAACGGGGCTCCCACGGTCGGGTAGTTCGCGATGATCAAACCGGCTCCGAACTGGGCGGTTTGCGGGATGTTGCTGAACTCGATCGTCCAGGTGAACCGGTCGGGCACCTGCACCAGCGGCAGGGAAAGATTGTTGGTGACGAATCCGGAAAGCACCGGGAACGAGGCGCTTTCCCAGAGCAAGGAGCCGGGCCGCTGGGAGGTGACGATGTCCGGGTATTGGCGGGCGCCGTCGTTGGCATAGATCCGGAGCTTCCACTGCGCGGGCGTCGTGATTCCGCTGGGCAGGATGGCATTGTACAGGAAGCTGAAGTCCGTCAGATGCCGGCTCGTGCCCGCCAACACGATGTCGTCGCCGTACTCCCGGGTGAAAAGGGAGTAGTTCGTCGATCCCAGCGTGTTCTCGTAGACGAGTTCGGCCCGGGCCCGGGTCGGGTGTATCGCCGCAAGGAGGGTTCCCAGCACGACGCCCACCAGCAGAAGGCGACGGAAAGGTCGGAGCAGCGAGGACAGGGTCTGCATGTTCAAAGAGGATGGGAGTTTGCGACCGCGGAGGCCATCGACAAATCGACTCGAAGGCGGAAAGCCAAGGAATCTTCCGCTGCGGGAACCGCCGATGACGATGGAGTTCGAATCGGAGAAACTCCGGGATCGACGCAACCAAAGCCGAATCGGAGAAAGGTACGGGAGGAAGTGGTGCCCCGGCTAGGACTTGAACCTAGAACCAACTGATTAAGAGTCAGCTGCTCTGCCATTGAGCTACCGAGGCGCCAAAATCGGCGAGTTGTATGGAGCAGACGGGAAAGCTTGTCAACACGCCGGTCGCAGTCGGACCGGAAAAATCGGGAAGCACCATCCGACACGGGCGCGGTTTTTCCGGCGTCCGCCCCCGATCCATGCGGGCGTGCCCACCCGGGAAATCGGTTCGATCCATGGCCGGCCATCCTGGGTTCCATGGCCGCCGTTCCAGGACATCGGACACGGAGAGGTGAGGGACCGGAAATCATCCGGCAGGGAACCGCGGCTCGGCGATTGACGACCCCGCCGGCCATGGGAAGGTCGCCGGCGGGGAGAACGAGAATGACGACCTTTCATCGATGCCTTTTGGGGACCGCCTGCGGTATGGCGCTGACGCGCGCCGTGGCGCAGTCGTTTTCGGCGCAGGTGACGGCCGACAACCACTACCAACTCTACATCGGCGACACCGCCGGGACCCAGTTGACCCTCATCGGACAGAATGAGTCCGGCTCGACCGGGAATCCCGGGGTCTACAACTGGAGCGCACCCGAGTCGTGGAACTTCCAGCTCCCCTTGGGACAGCGGATCTATGTCGTGGCCTGGGACGCCGGGAGCCAAGGCGGCTGGCTTGGGCAGTTTGGCTCCGTGGCGGGAACCCTTTTCTCCAACCCTTCCGGCTGGCGCCACACCACCTCCTCGGCGGCCAACCCCGGCGATTCACAGCCGAATCTGCTGCCCACGCTGCTCCTCGACATCGCCTCCGCCGCCTCCGGTGGCTCTTGGCTGGCGAATCCCCCGTCCTCCGGCGCCAACGGCACGGGACCTTGGGGAACCATCCCCGGCATCGCATCCTCCGCGGAGTGGCTGGGTGTCCCGTCGAACTCCGGACCGGTGACGATCTTCAGGTCCGAATTCGTCGGCGTCCCGGAGGCCCCCGGCGTTTCGGCCGCGGTCGTCGCCGCCGTCTTCGGTGCCGTGGCGACCATCCGCCACCACCGCCACCGCCCCTGATCCGGACCGGGACCCGCTCCCGAAGCCGACGGATCCGGGACAGTCGTGCCCGAACTTCCCCCTTTGAAAACCGCGGGACGGCGGACAACCTCCCGCCCCTGTTTCGAATGAAGCGCACGCACCATTGCAACGAACTGCGTCCCTCCGACGCGGGTCGCACCGTCACCCTGACCGGTTGGGTCCATTCACGTCGCGACCTCGGCGGCGTCCTGTTCATCGACCTGCGCGACCGCGAGGGCCGTACACAGACGGTGTTCGATCCCTCCGACCTCGACACCGCGGTCTTCGAGGCGGCCGCCCATCTCCACGCCGAGTCCGTGATCGAGGTCTCCGGCGTGGTGCGGGTCCGCCCGGATGGCACCCGGAACGCCAAGATCGCCTCGGGCGACGTCGAGGTGCTGGCGAAGTCGCTGACCATCCTCAACCACGCGCGGATCCTGCCGTTCCAGGTCGACGATCCCGAGGTCGCCAACAAGGTGAACGAGGAACTGCGCCTGCAGTTCCGCTACCTGGACCTCCGGCGGCCCGAGATGATGCGGAACCTGCGGCTGCGTTCGAAGGTGGCCATCGCCACCCGCAGCTACATGGATGAACAGGGCTTCCTCGAGGTCGAGACGCCCACCCTCTTCAAGTCCACGCCCGAGGGCGCCCGCGAATTCCTGGTGCCCAACCGCCGCGATCCGGGGACCTTCTACGCCCTCCCCCAGTCGCCGCAGCAGTTCAAGCAGATCCTCATGGTCAGCGGCGTGGAACGCTACTTCCAGCTCGCCCGCTGCTACCGCGACGAGGACCTCCGCGCCGACCGCCAGCCCGAGTTCACCCAGGTGGACATCGAGATGTCGTTCATCGACCGCGAGGACATCTATGCGCTGATCGAGGGCCTGCTGAAGAAGGTGTGGAAGACCGCGCTCAACGTGGACATTCCCACGCCGTTCAAGCGGATCAGCTTCGACGAGGCGCTCAACCGTTGGGGCATCGACAAGCCCGACACCCGCTTCGGCATGGAGCTGGTGGACTTCTCCGAGGAGTTCAAGGGCTCGAAGTTCGGCGTCTTCGGCAACGCGGTCGCCAACGGCGGCGTCGTGAAGGCCATCAACGCCAAGGGACTCGCCGGCGCGACCCAGGGCCAGATCGAGACGATGACCGACTACGCCAAGAGCTTCGGCGCGAAGGGACTCGCCTTCATCAAGGTCGAGAAGAACGCCGCCGGCGTGGTCGAGTGGAAGTCGCCGATCGTGAAGTTCTTCAACGACGCCGAGAAGGCCGCGCTCACCGCGAAGCTCGGCATCGAGGAAGGCGACCTGATCCTCTTCGCCGCCGACCAGTGGCTCAACGCGTGCGAGATCCTCGGCAAGATCCGCCTCTACTGCGCCGAGGTGCTCAAGGGCCAGGGCAAGCTCACCATCGACCCGACGCGCTTCGACTTCATGTGGGTGGTCGAGTTCCCGCTGCTCGGCTTCGACCGCGAGATGAACCGGTGGTACTCCAGCCACCATCCGTTCACGGCCCCCGTCGCCGAGGACATCCCGCTGCTCAAGACCGACCCGAAGAAGGTCCGCGGCCAGCACTACGACATCGTGGTCAACGGCGTGGAACTCGGCGGCGGCTCGATCCGGATCCACCAGCCGGACGTTCAGAAGACGATCTTCGAGGAACTGCTCCAGATCCCGCCCGACGAGACCCGGAGCCGCTTCGGCTACATGCTCGACGCGTTCCAGTACGGGGCGCCTCCGCACGGCGGCATCGCCCTCGGCTTCGACCGCCTCTGCGCGATCCTCTGCGGCACGACGAGCATCCGCGACGTGATCGCGTTCCCCAAGACCGCGAAGGGTGTCTGCCTCATGACCGAGAGCCCAAGCCAAGTCACCCCGCGCCAACTGCGCGACCTGCACATCGAAGTGAAGGCGGCCGTGAAGCCGCCCGTTGCGCCGACGGCCTCCTGACCGGTTCCGGTCCACGACCAAGGCCCGGGCACGCAACCTTGCGTCCCCGGGCCTCCCGTCTTTCAGCACCTCGTGATCCTTGGTACGTGCGGGGTCGATTCGAAGGATCCGGATGCGGTCCCCGTGCCAGGGCCCCGGTTCACAACGAAGCCATCCGGACCGAGGCCTCCGGACGGACCGCATCCGGGGCCTCGTTCCGGTTCCGGCCGGACGGCTGCGCGCCCCCGGATCCGAGGGACGGGGAGTCGCCCCAAGGGCGATCCGGAGCCCGAGGTGCGACTGCTCCGGGCGCGTCTCAGTTGCGAGGGGACGGCGGGATCAGGCGATCTTCACCTTGATCCGCTTGCCGGCGAACTCGGTGCGCTTGAGACGGGAGACGAAGGACGCGGCGCGGTCGCCGGGGACCTCCGCGAAGGCGTGGCGCTCGCGGACATCCACGCGTCCGAGGGAAGCGTCGGGTTCACCGGTGCTTCCCAGGATCAGCTCCCGGAGGTTTTCCGGCGTGGCCCCATTCTCGACGCCGGCACCGATCCACAGACGCACGCGTCCCGCGGGCTTGGCTCCGGGAACCTCGATGGGCGCTTCCACCGGCGCCGACTCGCCTTCCGGTCCGCTTTCCAGTGCCGGAGCCGGTGTCGCCATGGCCTTGGCGGCGGACTTCGGGACATAGGGCGCCTTGGGCGCCGTCGGCTTGACCGGGCGCGGTGTCGGCGTGGGAGCCGGAGCCGGCTCGGGAACGGCGGCGACGGAGGCGGGCTCGATCTCCCGTGGAGCCGGGCGTTCCATCACGGGCGCCGGAGCCGGAGCCGGGGGCGTCGGGATCTTCGGGGCTTTCGGGACCCGCGGGGCTGCGGGTGGAACGGGCTTGGCCGGTGCGGCGGCAGCGGGTGCCGGCGTGGGCGCGGCGGGACGCGGGCGTGACGGAGCGGGAGCGGGGGCCAGGTCCGGCTGGGCGGAATCCCAGTCGGAAGGCTCAGGCCGGCGCGCGGCCGGCGCCGCGGGCGCCTTGGCCGCGGCGGCCTCCTCGCCGGACTTCGCCAGCAGCTGGTGCAGGGCCGCGCTGGCCACGTCCAGCGAGTCGAATCCCTCCTCCAGCAACGCCTCGATCAGGTGGTCGTAGTGACGGAAGTCCCCGGCCTTGAGCGTCTCGCGCAGCCCGTTGAGGTGCTGGTCGCGGCGGGCCTCCTCGATCTCGCCGGCGCTCGGGATGTCCGCCCGGCGGATCCGCTGGCGGGTGAAGCGCTCGATGTCGCGGATCAGGAAGACCTCGCGGCCGCTGGCGAAGGACATCGCCATGCCGCTCCGGCCCGCACGGCCGGTCCGGCCGATCCGGTGGACGTAGTCCTCCGGGTCGTAAGGCAGGTCGAAGTTGAAGACGATCTGGATGTCGTCGACATCGATGCCGCGCGCCGCGACGTCGGTGGCCACCAGCAGGCGCAGCCCGCCGGCGCGGAACTTGTTCATCACGCGGTCGCGGGCGCCCTGCGCCATGCCGCCGTGGATGCAGTCCGCGGTGTAGCCCGCGCCGACCAGCTCCTCGGTCAGCTCCTCCACCACGCGTTGGGTGTTGGCGAAGATGATCCCGAGCGTGACGTCGTGGCGGTCCAGCAGGCGGGTCAACGCCTCGAACTTCCACCGGCGGTCCACCTCGAAGTAGGCCTGCTCGATCGTCGGCACGGTCATGGCCTTCGACTCGATGCGCACCCGGGCCGGGTCGCGGGTGAAGCGGGCGATCAGCTCCTCGATGGCCCGCGGGACGGTGGCCGAGAACATCACCGTCTGACGCTGCGTCGGCGTGGAGCTGAGGATCTTCTCGATGTCGTCGCGGAAGCCCATGTTCAGCATCTCGTCGGCCTCGTCGAGGATCACGGTGCGGATGCCGCCGAGCTTCAGGGTGCCGCGGCCGATGTGGTCGATGACGCGTCCCGGGGTGCCGATGATGACGTTGGCGCCGGAGCGGAGCCCGGCGAGCTGCCGGTCGTAGCTCTGCCCGCCGTAGACGGGAAGCGGGCGGATGCCGCGCTTGAAGTACCCGAGCTTGTGGACCTCCTCGCTCACCTGGATGGCCAGTTCGCGGGTGGGGCAGAGGATCAGCACACCGGGGCCGGGGACCGTGGCGTCGAGGCGCTCGATCGCCGGGATGGCGAAGGCGGCGGTCTTGCCGGACCCGGTCTGGGACTGCCCGACCATGTCCCGTCCGGTGAGAAGGACAGGGATGGCCTCGGCCTGGATCGGAGACGCCTGCTCGAAGCCGAGGCGTTGCACGGCCTTGAGGATTTCCGGGGACAGACCGAGTTCGGAGAACAGCTTGGTGCTCATTCGCAGGTGCGGAGTCTAACGCCTCGGGGGTGGCTTCCGCTAAGCTTTTCGCTCGCCGACACCCGGGCACCCTACGGTTTCGGACCGGATCCGGCGTCCAGGGCGGGCGCCGCCTTCGCACGGGACTTCGCCGGCGCCATCCAGACGATCACATAGATCATCCCGAGGACGCTGGTGACCATGAGGAGCCTGCCGAGGAACAGGGCTTCCTGACGACGACGGTGGATGGGAGTGGCTTCGGGTTGGGTCACGCTTCCTTTCCTGGCAGGAACCCCTGGGTACCCATGACAGCGGCCGTTTGGCGGCACGCCTTGAGATCGAATCCCGATCTCCTGTCACCCGGTCCGGCGTCGGCCAGCCGATCGCCCCTAAAGTTTTCGGCGCCCCCGCCGATGAACCTCATTGGGTTCAGGGAGGAATCGGTCCGGCATTCAAGGGATGGCTGCCGCCGTGTCGCTTTGGGGCGTCCTTCGTGGGTCCGCGAAACCATGCAGCAGGCGCACCACGGAGGGTGGAGTAGGGACTTCACGTCATCTTGCATTTCGGGGGTCCGGCACCGAGCCATCGGCTTCGTGTGGTTGGTCCTCCTCTCCTTGGCTGCCCGCGCGCAGGAATCCCTCTTCGACGACGTCGCCGTGGAGGCGGTCCTATCGGCCAAACGCCTGCCCTCCTCTCCCGGCGCCGAGGAAGGCGCCCGCCGTTCCAGGGTGGTCCGCGTCGACCCGTTGCGCCTGCAGGATCCGGCCGCCGCGCTTCACCAGCCCTCGCCGGCCTTCCAGAAGCGGACCGCCTCCCGCCTCCGCCTCAACCTCTTTCCCGACCTCGAGGCCGTCCTCCATGTCGAGCGGACCGACTTCCTCGCGGATGGACGCTTCGTGGCCCGCGGCGTGGTCGAGGGGCAACCCGACAGCCTCGTCCTGATCAGCGTGGACGGCGACGTCCTCGCCGCCACCGTCTCCATCCCGGGACGGGAGGCCATCAAGGTGCGCTACCTGGGCGAGGGACTGCATGAGGTCATCCAGTTGGACTCCAGCCAGTTCCGTCCGTGCAACCCCCTGGTTCCAGACCTGACCAACCAACCGGAGGCGGCGAAGACGAAGATCCCGAACCCTTTGGTCGCCCCGTTCCCGGTGGCGAAGGCGGTGAAGACCGTGCTCGACGTGATGGTGGTCTACACCGGTGCGGCCCGTGCCGGTGCCGGCGGCGACGCCGGGATCCGGAGCCTCATCAATCTCTCCATCGCCGAGGCCAACGACGCCTACACCCGCAGCCTCATCGATGCCGAGCTCAACCTCGTCTACGCCGGCGAGGTCGCCTACACGGAGACCGGCAACGCCAACACGGACCTCACCCGCCTGCAGAGCCCCTCGGACGGCCAGATGGACGGCGTCCACACCCTGCGCAACCAATACGGAGCCGACATCGTGTGCCTCTTCACCGAGGCCATGGCCTCCTATGCCGGCCTGGGATATGTGATGAGCCCTCCCCGGGCGGCCTTTGCCGACTACGCCTTCAGCGTGGTGCGCCGCATGTACGCCCACGGCCAGTTCGTCTTCGCCCACGAGGTCGGCCACAACCTCGGCTGCCAGCACGACCGGAACAACGCCAACAACTCCGGCGCCTACGCGTACTCCTATGGACACCGGTTCGCCGCGGGTGGCACCACCTATCGGACCGTGATGGCCTATGCGCCGGGCGTCCCCATCCCGCACTTCTCCAATCCCTCGGTTCCCTACCTGGGCGTGGCCACGGGCGTCACCGCGGGCCAGGCCACCGCCGCCGACAATGCCCAGACGATCAACCTCACCGCTCCGGTGGCCGCCGGGTTCCGTGGGCAGGGAACCGTCATCCAGATGGCGTCAGCCACGGTGACCGTCTCCGAGGGCGTCGGGAGCGCTTCGGTCAACGTGGCGCGGTCTGGCGACGTCTCCCGCACCTCGACCGTGTGGTTCGGCGTCTCCAACGGCACCGCGGTGGCCGGCTCCGACTTCACCGCGGTGGCCAATGCGCAGCTGACCTTCGCGGCCGGGGAGACGAACCAGGTGATCACGGTGCCGATCCTCGACGACTCCGTCGTGGAGTCCCCGGAGACGATCCGCCTCAACCTGGGGCAACCCGCAGGGGCCATGCTCGGCGCGGTCACGGTCACCACGCTCACCATCGCGGACAACGATTCCAGCCTGGCCATGGCGGCCACGACGGCCTCCGTCGTCGAGAACGCCGGGACCGTGCGGGTCGAGGTCCGGCGCCTCGGCTCGACCGCCGCCTCGGCCTCCGTCGACTACACGACCCTCGCCGGCACCGCCTCGGCCTCCGTCGACTTCACCGCCACCTCCGGCACGCTTTCCTTCGCGGCTGGGGCCACAAACGGGTTCATCACCATCCCGATCGCCGACGACTCCGCGGTCGAGACCGCGGAGACGTTCGTGGTACGACTTTCCAATGCCGTGGGCACCCGTCTGGGAGCCCCGACCGACACCACGGTCCAGATCCTGGAAGACGACTCCCGCATCGGGCTGTCGGCGGCCACGGCCAACGTTGCCGAGAACGCCGGACAACTGTCCGTGGCGGTGACGCGGACCGGAGGGACGGCCGGCGTGTCCACCGTGGCGTACGCCACCGCCAACGGCACCGCGACGGCCGGTTCGGACTACACCGCCGTCTCCGGGACCCTCCAGTTCAATGTCGGCGAGACCACCAAGACCCTCGTCGTCCCGATCCTCAACGACGCGGTCATCGAGTCCGCGGAGACCTTCACGCTGACGCTCTCCTCGCTCACCGGCGGGGCGCAGGCCGGTGCGGCCATGGTCCTGACCGCCACCGTGGTGGACAACGACAGCCAGTTCGCCTTCTACGCGAACCGGTCGTTCCCCGAGAACACGGCGCGCGCGGAGGTGTGGGTGACACGCACGGGCGGCGTGATCGCGCCGGCGACGGTGCGCTAC
>JAIYBC010000068.1 GCA_027488845.1 Verrucomicrobiales bacterium
GCGACATGCAGTGGTAGTAGGCCACCGCCGCCTCCGGCGGCGCCAGGTATCTCCGGGTCCTCATTCGGCAAGGACTCTGCCACGGCTCCAGAACCTTCGGCGACGGGCGGCTTGTGCTCAGGGGGCGAATGGCGGGAGGGCCTGCTGCGCGAAGAAAAACGGCACTCGGTTCCAGGGCAATGACTTCCGTGGATGCTCCGTGGGATGGAGATTCCACTCGCGGTGGGACGTGTCCCTAGGGCGGGAAGATGAGCGGGGTGGGACGTGTCCCTAATCAGGGAGGGGAGCAAGCCCGTGTGGTGTGCGGATTCCTGGATGACCTAGGCGAAGCGTTGGTCGTCGCGTCGACGCAGCAAAAGTCAGGGGCGAGCGGGACGGCGCCGCGCGAACGGGATTCCGGACGAAACGTTGACCCCGGCCGGGGTCCTTCCCTAACTTCGCCCAGTAAATACCGGAACGCGGCCCCGACGTTTACGACTCGGGGCCTTTTGCTGTTCCAGACCGTCCCTTTTTTCCATGGCTAACGTGATTCTCGTCGGCGCCCAGTGGGGTGACGAAGGCAAAGGCAAGATCATCGACGTGCTGACCGAGCAGTCGGAGATCGTCGTCCGCACCCAAGGTGGCAACAACGCCGGGCACACCGTCTTCGTCGGGAAGGACAAATACGTGCTCCACCTCATCCCCAGCGGCATCCTGCGCAAGGACAAGGTCTGCGTCATCGGCAACGGCGTCGTGCTGGACCCGGTGGGCCTGGTGAAGGAGCTCGACGGCCTGGCCAAGCTCGGCGTGACAGTGACGCCGGACAACCTCCAGATCTCGGAGACGGCGCACGTGGTGTTCCCGTGGCACCGCGAACTCGACGGTGCCCGGGAGTCCCGCAAGGGCAAGGACCGCATCGGAACCACCAAGCGCGGCATCGGTCCGACCTACGGCGACAAGGCCGCGCGGGTTGGGTTCCGCGTGATCGACCTGATCCACCGCGAGCGCTTCCCGGTGCGTCTCCAGGAGCGCCTGGCCGAGAACAACGAGGTCATCAAGGCCCTGGGCGGGACGCCGTTGGACTACGACGCGATCCTGGCCGAGTACACGGCGGCCGCCGACCGGTTGCGCCCGTTCGTGACCAACACCGTGGTCTACCTGCATGAGGCGACCCGCCGCGGCGCGAACATCCTCTTCGAAGGCGCCCAGGGCACGTTCCTCGACATCGACCACGGCACCTATCCGTACGTGACGTCCTCGAACACCACGGCCGGTGGCGCGAGCACGGGTTCCGGCGTTCCCCCGAACCGCATGGACAAGGTGGTCGGCGTGATGAAGGCCTACACCACCCGCGTCGGCGAGGGACCGCTGCCCACGGAGAACGCCGAGATCAGCGACCTGCTGCACGGGATGGGACGCGAGTTCGGCGCCACGACCGGACGGGCCCGCCGCTGCGGCTGGTTCGACGCGGTCGCCACCCGCCACGCCGCGATGGTCAACGGCATCGACGAACTCGCGATCACCAACGTCGACGGCCTCGACTCGGTGAAGACGATCCAGGTCTGCGTCGCCTACGAGGTGGACGGACGCCGCCTGAAGCACCTGCCGAGCGACTGCGAGATCCTCGCCGCGTGCGTGCCGGTGTACGAGTCGTTCCCGGGATGGCAGACGCCGACGGACCACATCACCCGTTGGGAGGACTTGCCGGTGAACTGCCGTCACTACCTGCTGAGCATCGCCCAGATGACCGGGGCGCGGCTGACGATCACCAGCGTCGGACCGGCCCGTGAGCAGACGATGTTCCTCTGACCGTCCCGCATGAGCGCGGAACCCAAGCTGTCGCCCGCGGCGCTCGCCAACCTCCCGACCCACGTCGCCATCATCATGGATGGCAACGGGCGGTGGGCGAAGCAGCGCGGGTATCCGCGGGTGGAAGGCCACCGGATCGGCGTGGAATCGGTCCGGGTCATCGTGCGTGAGGCGGGCAACGTCGGGATCAAGTACCTGACCCTCTACGCGTTCTCGGTGGAGAACTGGAACCGGCCGAAGGACGAGGTCGACACCTTGATGAAGTACCTCGCCCGCTTCCTGAAGGGCGAGACGGCGGAGTTGAACCGGCAGAACGTGCGCCTCGAGGCGATCGGCCAGATCTGGCGTCTGCCGGAGGCGGTCCAGGAGCAGTTGGCCAAGACCCAGGCCACGCTCGCCAAAAACAACGGTCTCACGCTGATCCTCGCCCTGAGCTACGGCGGCAGGACCGAGCTGATCGAGGCAACCCGCGCCATCGCGGACAAGGTGAAGGCCGGCACCCTCGATCCGGCGGAGATCAACGAGCGGGTCGTTTCCGAACACCTCTACACCCGCCACTGGCCGGACCCGGACCTGATGATCCGCACCAGCGGGGAGATGCGCATCAGCAACTTCCTCCTCTGGCAGCTGAGCTACGCCGAGTTCGTGATCACCCAGACGCTCTGGCCGGAGTTCCGGAAGGCGAACCTGTACGAGGCCATCGAGGAATACGCCCGTCGCCATCGGCGCTTCGGTGGGCTCTGAACCGGGTGGCTCCGGCCTTTCGGGTTCGTTCGTTTGCCCAGCGGACGGTTTGTGTCACGCGGAGGCGCGGTGAACGCGGAGGGGGAGCGGATGAGGAATCAAGCTCCTGCTCCTCCGCGGCTCCGCGCGACTCCTTCCGATTTGGGGAAGTGTGCCCGTGTCGGTACCGCTCACTTCCGCCCGATGGCCACCAGGTGTCCGCGGGTGCGGAAGTAGAGGACGCCATCGGCCAGGGCCGGCGTCGAAAGGTGGGTCTCCTCCAACCGGTTCACGCCCAGCGGCTCGAACTTCCGCGAGACCTTCACCACCGCGACCTCACCTTCTTCGCTGGTGAAGAAGAGGTTCCTGCCGTCGGAAACCGGGGACGATGTCCAGCCGCGTCCGGCAGGCGTCAGCCGCTCCGAGTATTGGATCGCCCCGGTGACTGCGTCGAAGCAGGTCACGAGCCCGATGTCGAAGCCGCCGAAGAGCAGTCCGTCGACGAGGATCGGCGTCTGCATGTAGTTGCCCTGACGCGGATGGACCCAGGCGATGGCGGCGTTGGTCTGCGCGGGGTCGGCGGGAGTGACGTCCCCGGTCGCACCGGCCCGGACGGCCCGCATCGGACGCAGCTTCCCGTGGGCGCTGGTGAGGTAGATCAGTCCGTTGCCCACCACGGGCGTCGGCACGGGGATGTCGCCGCCGCCGTCGAGACGCCACAGCTCGCGGCCCGTCTCGGGGTCGTAGCCGCCGATGTGATGCCAGCCGTTGACCGCGACCTGCCTGCGTCCGCCGTGCTCGAACACGGTGGGCGTGCCCCAGGTGGGGACGTCGGCGCGGTCGGTCTTCCACAGGGGCTTGCCCGTTTCCAGGTCGTAGGCGGCGAGGAACGAACCTTTCTGGACGTCGCACTGGACGAGAACCCGGCCGCCGTCGATCACTGGGGACGAAGCGAACCCCCATTGGGCCGACTTCACCTGGTAGTAGCCGGAGTCCATCGGACCGAGGTCCCGCTTCCACAGGGCTTTGCCCGAAGTGTCGAAGCAGAACAGTCCCTCCGATCCGAAGATGGCCACGATGCGCTTGCCGTCGGTGGCCGGGGTCGAGTTCGCGTGGGTGGACTTGGTGTGGCGCTTGACGCGCGGCACCCCGCGATGGCCGACGGTGTCCCAGACCTGTCGGCCGGTGGCGCGGTCGAAGGCGACCAGATGCCATTCGTGCACCTCGGTGTCCTCGACCGGATCGATGTCGCCGTACAGCCCGACCTTGAGATCGGCCTTCCCGGACTTGGTGGCGGAGATCGTGTAGATGCGGTCGCCCCAGAGGATCGGCGCAGCATGGCCGAGTCCGGCCAGCGGGGCCTTCCACAGCACGTTGCTGGAGGTGGTCACGTCCCACCGCGTCGGCGCCTCGGCCGTGGCGTCCACGCCGGAGGCCTGTGGACCGCGGTATTGTGGCCAGTTGGCGGCGGAGAGGGAGGAGGCGGCGAGCGCGAGACCCAGGAGGAGCGGCGTCAGGACTCTCATCGGAGTGATCCTCCTCCGCGATCCGGCCGAGGGCAACGGAACAACTGCGGACGGGCATCGGTGGCGTCCGACCTCCGCGGGTAGCCGTTGTTGTCCACCAACAGCCAGATCGCGTCGTCGTCCACGCTCAAGCCTTCGAAGAAGCCGTAGGGCAGGATGTGTCGGTAGGCGTGACGGGGATCCATCTCGAGGTCGAAGTAGGAATAGGAGGCGAGGACCTCCTTCCGGTCCGGGTCGACCCGGAGCACCCGGCGCAGCTCGCGGCAGAGCACCCAGAGCTCGCCGCGATGCCAGCAGAGGTCGGTGTAGTGGACGTCCTCGGCGGTGACCCCGGGAGCCGCGACGCGGAAGTCGCCCAGGATCCGCAGGGACTTCTGGTCCACCTCGATGATCCGTCCCGTGTTGCGTTCGTTGGCGACCCAGATCCTTCCGCCGCCAACCGCGAGACCCTCGAACGAGGCGTTCCGATCCGACTTGCTGAACCAGCGTTCCGCCGGGCTCCAGTCGATGGGCAGACGCTCGAGCGGTCCGTTGGGTGCCGATTGGCGGAGGATCCACCGGGAGTTCTCCTCGCAGAAGTGGATCCGTCCGCGTTCGTCGAGTCCGAGTCCCTCGAGGTCCCACGGAAGGTCGCGTCCGGCGGCCAGGGGTGCGAAGTGGGAGGCGGGCACCTGCGGCACGGGAACGAGGTCGGCGAAACCGGTCTCCTGGCCGAAGCGGATCTCGAAGAGGGCGGGCTCCTTGTCGTTGACGGTGAGAAGGCTCCCGTCCGGCATCCGCAGCAGCGCCGAGGCGTCGAACCGACCCGCGGGCGGGCGGAGCGTCCAGGCGGCCTGGGCTTCGAGGGTGTATTCCGGGATGGAACCCCTCCTGGGCGCGGGCGCGGTTCGACAGCCGACCAGGAGGAGGAGCGGAAGCCAGATCCAGCGACGGAGGACGTGGAAGGACTGCACGGCGGAAGTGTCTCCGCGGAGAGGGCTCAAGGCCATCCTGGAGAGACCGGTGACGGGAACGTGATTCGATTTGGGATTCCGGATTCGGGATTCCCGACTTCCCGTAGCCGCGGCCGCCAGGCTGCGGTCCGTTCCCACTCTCCGGCTTCCCGATCCCACGGGAACGCCCCGGCTTCAGGACGGCGGGTTCGGGATGATGCCGAGGGTGACCAGCGCGTTGACCATGAACTGCATCGCGATGGCGGCGAGCAGCAGTCCCATGATGCGTTCGACGATGCGGAGGACGATGGGGCTGAGCCAGCGGGCGCCGCGGGCGGAGACGGCGAAGACGAGGTAGCTCAACGCGGCGACGAGCACGATGACGCCGCAGAGCCCGATGCGCTTGTCGATGGAGTCGGCCTTGCCCTGGAGCAGCAGGACCGAGGAGATGGCACCCGGTCCGGCCAGCATCGGCACGGCGAGCGGGGTCACGGCGATGTCGTCCTTTTCGGCACCGGCGGCGACCTCCTCCTTGGTCTCCGAAGCCCGGGTGCGTTGGGCCCGGAGCATGTCGAGAGCGATGAGGAGCAGGACGATGCTGCCGGCCATCTGGAAGGCGGGCAGGGTGATGCCGAGGAAGCGGAAGAGGTGCTGGCCGAGCACGGCGAAGGCGACGAGGACCATCCCCATGATGATGCTCGCGAGGCGCGCCATGCGGATCCGTTCCGCCGGCGTGTCGTGGGGCGTCATGGCGAGGAACGCCGGGACCGTGGCGATGGGATCCACGATCACGAACAGGCTGCTGAACGCGAGCAGGAGGTAGGAGCCGAGGGTCATGTCGCCTCCGGCTTCGGTTGGCATGGGTGCAGGTTCATGGGACGCAGGCGGTCAGGATGGCGTCGGTCATGCCGTGGATGATCTTCTTGTCCGCCGGGTTGAGCGTGGCGAGCACGCCACCGAGCTGGGGCCTCGCGGCGTCGCCTTCGCCGGTGACGAAGTAGTAGGGACAAAGCCGGACGCGGGCGGGCATGGCGACGGTGGCGCCGGAATCGGGATCCACGAAGGCGGCCTCGACGCGACGGGGCTTGTGGTAACGCTGGAGGAGGTGCGGCGACGTCGGCCAGGCGGCGAGCGCGTGGTCCACGGCGGCGCTCCATTCCACGGTGCTGAGGTCGGACCCGAGATGGACCCCGCGCGAGCCCCAGGCGTCCGCGCTGAAGCCCGACACCTTGACCACCAGCTCGCGTTCGCGCTGGGAGAGGTTCTTCAGCTGGTTCCAATCGGTCAGCTCGAGGCCCGGGATGCCGGCGTGCGGCGGAAGCGGAGCCGGATCCATCACCCAGGAGCGGGGAACCACACGGAGCAGGCGTTGGAGGAAGGCGTCGCCGAGTTCCTGCCTCCAGAAGTCGCGGAGGTTCCGGTTCCACAACAGCGCGAAGAGCAGCTTCTCCTCGAAGATCGGCCGGGGCGGCGGTGTGAGCCGGATCCGCTTCCCGACCGCCAACCGGAAGAGTTCTGCGGCGCCGGGCACCTGGGCCTGGTCGAACAGCTCGAAGAACCGGTACACCGCGTCGCCGTCGGCGGGCGAGGCGAAGTCCGAGCCGACCACCTGGAAGCGTTCCGCTCCGAGTTGACCGGCGAGCCACGCCATTTCCGGCCGGTAGCCGGCCGATTCCTCGGAGACGACCAGGTGCACCTGCTTCGCCGCGCCGAAGATGCCGGCGAAGCCGTCCTTCATCCCGGTGGCGCCGCCCACGACCGGGTCGCCGAGGGCGGCATGGGTCTGGTTCAGCCATTGGGTGAGGCCGATGCCGCCGGGCACGGAATCCAGTTCGGACAGGATGAAACCGTCCTCGGTCAGCAGCACATCGGGCCGGATGACCCGGGGCAGTTCGTTGCGGAGCGCCGCTTCCCGCTGCACCGCGACGAGGGAGGCCGGCTTGCCTTGGTCCAGCAGTTCGGCGACCCAGGCCGGGGCGCGTCCTTCGCAGGACCGCCGATAGAGCTGGTTCACGGCCCGGTTGAACTGGTGGAGGACGCGGCCGAGCCCCTCCAGCTCCTTGGCGAGCGTCTCGCCGAGCGCGAAGGGATGCGGCGAGGTCCGCCATGTCATGCCGGCGAAAAGTCCACCCGGAGGCAGCGCCTCCCGGATCCGCCGGGCACGCTCGGAATCGGTCATCTGGCGTCCACCCTACGGAACGCCGCGGGACACGTCAAAATCGGCCGGATTCCCGACAATCCACGCGCTGGTGCGACGCCGGTTTCCGACCGTTCCTTTCCTTGGAGGCGGAGCCGCCTCGAAACCTAAGAGTCGTCCACCCTCGGACAGCGTTTGTCCGATCAACCGTGTGAGGATGTGGCCATGAAGAACGAAATCGATCGGGTCACGACCGGACTCCTGCCCATGGAACTGCCCTCGTCGGGGGCGCGCCGCGGACAGCGTCGGATCCGGGAGGTCAAGCCGTGTGGGCGGGCGCGGGCGGACTGGTGGTTCGACCAGATGCGCCGGGTGGTGGAGGAGGGACGCGACTTCCCGGTGCGTGGAGTCTGGTGAGCCGGGTGGTGTCCGGCGGCCAACGGGGCGGAGGATTCAGCGGGAATGCCGCAGCCAACCGACCAGCCAGGCGAGCAGGAGGCTGCCCAGCACGGCCACCACCGGGAACTGCCATCCGACACCGGCTCCGGTCGGATCGGTGAAGCGCAGGAGGGTGGCGATGAATCCGACGGAGTAGGAGAGCGGCAGCAGGAACCAGCCGCTGCGGGAGGCGAAGGCGAGTGGCACGAGGACGACGGGACCGAACCCGATCACGGCGAACAGCGCCAACAGCAGCGAGTGGGCGGTGAGGAAGCCGGTCGCGGCCCCGAACAGCGACCACACGACCGCCCTCGGCACGAGATAGCCAACGCCACCGCGGTCCCGGGCTTTCGCGGGATTCCATCCGCACTGCGGGCAGGGCGGAAGCGGATCGGGCGTCGGTCGTTCGGGAGTCCCCAACGCGGCGTTGCAGGCGGGGCACTTGAAGACGGAGATCATGGTGCGGTCGGAGGTCATCGCACTCCGGTTTGGCGCGACGTGCAATGGCGACCTCGGCGATTCCTCGGCTCCCACGCCTCAGCGACCGGACTGCAGTTCGTTCCAGTCGGCGATTCCGATCACGGGCAACGCGAACCGGAAGGCCGTGTCGGCCTCCTCGGTGTCGGCCTTCCGGAAGACCTCGTAGATGGGCTTGCGGCGGTCGGGATCGGCGATCGATCCCTTGCGATGAGACCAGAGCCCCAGCATCAGGCCGCCTTCCCCGGCGTGGTCGACGTGGCGGTGCAGGATGAACGAATCGATCCAGGGCTGCAGGGCCACCTGCTTCCACGCGTAGCAGTAGGCGGCGGCCTGCACCGTCTCGCCGTCCGGACCGGCCGGAGTATGGAAGCCCTGTTCGCTGAGGATCACGCGTCGGCGGGCTCCCGCGTGCAGGAGCGGCGGTTGGCCGAGGAAATCCCCGAGGGCGCCGAGGTTGCGGAAGGTGACCCGTGGCGTCGTCCGCCAATCGGGCTTCGCCGAGGCGTCCTTCCATGACCGCGGTTCGAAGAGGTTCTCGGGATAGGGATGGAAGGCGACATGCCAGTCGAAGTCCCCCTCCTCGCGGGCCTTCCGGGCGAACCGCTCCAGGAACGGACGCGCCGGGAAGACCTCGCCCTCCTTGCCGCCGGGGTAGGGGATGTTCCAGTGGTGTTCCAGGGAGACGAACACCCGGGCCTCGCGTGAGAAGCGACGAACCTCCCGGTGTGTGAGGCGGACCGTCCGGAGGTAGTCGTCGCAGAAGTCCTCCATGGGGAGGTGTCCCATGTTGGACCAGAACCAGTGGGAGTTGACCTCGTTGCCGACTATCCAGTTCCAGACCCTCCCTTGCCGGGCGGCGGGATCCGACCAGCGGGCGGCGATGAAACCGATCGCGGCCGCGTAGGCGGACCGGCCCTCCTCGCCGACGGTGTTGAAGGCGGAGAGGTGGTTGGGGCAGGCCGGATCGTAGCGCGGATGCAGGAGCACCCGGCGCAACGCGGGATCCTGGGACTCGTAGTTGAGCAGGATCAGGGAGACCACGACACCCTTCTCGGAGAGCGGCCGGATCTGGCGGTCCATCGCTTCCAGGTAGTCGGTGCGGAAGAACCAGCGTCGTCCGTCGACCTCGCGGGAAGGACCGTTGGTGTTGCCCGAGAGATCCAGCAACTGGGCGAGGTTGAAGTTCAGCGCGGCGTGTTTCACCCCGAGCGCGAGGGCGTCGTCGACCATCTGCACCTGGAGGCCCTTGCGGGAAGCGGTCTGCGGATACGGCTCCGGGTTCGCCGCCGCCCGGAGGCGCAGGAGAAGCACGTTCGCGAGCAGGATGCAGGCGGCTGGCAGGACGAGGCGGAAACGGATCACGGGGAACGAGACGCAGCGGACCTTCGCCGACTTCATCCGTCCGGTTGCCGGCGAACCGCTTGCCCAAACCCCGCCGGCGCGGAGAGGCTTCCGCGATGAAGTCCCGGCTTCGGAACCTCGCCCCCTTCCTGCGCCTGTTGGCGGCGATCCCGCTTCTCCTCGCGTTCGCGGACGTGTGCGTCCTGGGTGGCGAGCGGCGGATTGAACTGGCCGATGGCCTGAACGGTGCGTGGAGGATGCCCGAGGCGTCCTGGGACGGCAGGACGATGCTGTTGCTCCATGGTTTCGCCGACGACATGGACGGCGCCGGCAACCTTCAGAAGCGCCTTGCCGAGGCGCTTTCGTCCGCGGGCATCGCGAGCTTCCGGATCAACTTCCGCGGCGAAGGCGACCGGTTTCGGACGAATCTCCTGTCAACCTTCCACGGCCGCGTCGCGGACACCACCAACGTCCTCGAATGGGTCCGGTCGCAGGCCGGCGTCGACGTGAGGCGAATCGGGGTGATGGGATGGAGCCTGGGTGGCGCCACGGCGGCCGGTGCGGCGGCAGTCGTCCCGGACCGGATCCGTTGCATGGTGCTGTGGTCCTCGGCCGGAGGGGACCTGCACGAGGGATTCACCCGGGGTGATTTCGCGGCGACGTTCGAGCAGGCGGCCCGCGAAGGGCAGGGGCGTCTGGAGATTCCCGGTTGGAAGACGGTGACCCTGCGGCGTGGGTTCTTCGAAAGCTTCCGTGGACGGGTCGTGGAGGAGGACCTGCGCCGGTACACCGGGGCGTTTCTCTCGGTCCGCGGCACCGAGGACTACCTTCCGGCGCGGGAAGCGGAGTTCCTGAAGGCGGTGCAGGGGCAGCCGCGCGAGGCCGTCTCGATCGGCGGCGCGGACCATGTCTTCAACGTGTTCCAACCGGGAAGCCCGATCCCGGACCGTGTGTTGACCCTCACCGTCGACTGGTTGAGGCGCGTGCTCTGAGCGGGCCCAACGGGATTTCACGCAGAATCGCCAAGCCGCAAACGAGGAACCGGATCCGGAACCGGAGAGGTGACCATCCGGCGGGTTCGGCACTGGCGCAGAGGGAACCTCAGGTTCCTCCCTTTCCGCTCGCGGTTTGGCGCCTTGGCGTGAACTCCAAAATGAGTCCGCTCAGTCGGCGAGGATCTCCTCGACGGAGCGTTGGACGGTGTCGGTGATCGCCTCGAGCGGCAGGTCGTTGGCGTCCTTGCCGAAGGGGTCCTCGATCTCCTCCGCGATCAGTTCGAGGCTCGCGAGGACGTAGAACACGATCCCGACCACGGGGACGACCCAGTAGCCCAGCGAGAACACGTAGGCGAAGGGCATGGTCATGACGTACAGGAAGATGAACTTCTTGAGGAAGACCGAGTAGGAGTAGGGGATGGGAGACTTGCGGATCCGCTCGCAGGCGCCCGCGGCGTCGGTGTAGGCGACCAATTCGGATTGGAGTCCCAGCAGGTGTTCCGGCCTCAGCACGCCCTTGCGTTCCAAGGCGTAGAGACGTCCGACGAGGACCTTGGCCACCTGGTTCGGGACATGGCCGCCGGGGTCGATCCCGCCGACGTGGAAGCCGTCGCACGCGTGGAGGTCCTCGGGCAGGAACTCGCCGCGCAGGTGGTTCTTCAGGGCCCGGACCTGGTTGGGAATCATGATGCGGAAGAACCCCCGTTGGTCCGGAGCCAGGTGGGAAATCTTGATCGCGAGGTTGCGGCTGGCGTTGACCAGGGAGCCCCAGATCTTGCGGCCTTCCCACCAGCGGTCGTAGGCGGTGTTGGTGCGGAAGACCAGGAGCAGGGAGATGACCAGGCCCAGCGTGCTGTGGATGAGGGAGAGGTTCCGGACGCGGCTGTCCGGGCCGACCTTCCAGAGCACGAGTTCGAGCCACGCCACCGCCGCCGAATAGACGCCGATGGCGAGGATCAGCGGGAGCAGCTTCCGGAAGGTGTCCGCCTTGTGGAAGCGGAAGAGGATCGAGAACCAGTCCTTCGGGTTGTAGGCGATCATCGGCCGGGGACGTTCGTCGGGCCGGCCTTGCCGCGGCAATTCCCGAATGGCTCCCGGGCATGACGCCGCGATTGCGGATCCGGGGACGCCTGCGACGCTTTCCGGACCGCCATGAACACTCCCCTCCGCATCCTGGCCTCCTGCTGGGTGATGACCGCCGTCGCCGGGGTTGTCTCCGCCCTTCCGCCCCTGCCGCCGCCGTCCGGGATCCCGTCGCCGGGACCCACGAACGGACTGCCGTACCGGCCACAACCGATCCTGCCGGGCGGCATCGTGGTCCCTCTCTGGTCCGAGGGTGCGCCGCAGCTCCGGGGGTCGCGGGTCCATGAGGCGGAGCACTACATCATGAGCCGTTCGGTGCCGGGCCGGATCGCCAGCGTCACCAACATCCACAACCCCTCGATCGAGGTGCATCTGGTGGACGGAAGCCTCAACACCGGGGCCGTGGTCATCCTCGCGGCGGGTGGCGGGCACCGGACCCTGAACGTGGGTTCCGAGGCCGCGGACCTCGTGCCCTACTTCTTCAACTACGGCGTGAACACGGTGATCCTCCGGAACCGTCTGCGCAGCGACGGCTACGAGCCGAAGACCGATGCCGTGGACGACGCGATGCAGGCGATCCGCATCGTCCGGGCCTACTCCCAGGAGTGGAGGCTGGATCCGGCGCGGATCGGGATCATGGGCTTCTCGGCCGGTGCCGAACTGGCGGCCCCGGCCGGGGTGCTGTTCGAGTCCTGGGCCGCGGAACACAAGGATTCCTCGGACCCCTTCGCCGCGCACTCCGCGCGCCCGGACTTCGTGGCCTTGGTCTATCCCGGTCCGACGCCCTTCGCCCGGGATCCGAAGCCGACGGTGCCGCGGAACGCACCGCCGTCGTTCATCATGTGCCCGGGTTCAGGGGATCGGGGACATGCGATCTGGGCCGACCAGTACTTCGACGCCTTCCTCGATGCGGGGATCCCGAACCTGGAGATGCACATCTACGGGAACGGATTCCACCCCGGGAGCGGTTCGACCGCGGGGATCACGGACCGGAACGGAACGCCGTTGGGCAAGTGGCAGGACCGTTTCATCGAGTGGTTCCGCGACCTCGGGTTCCTCGCCAAGACCGGGACGCCGACCAAGGCCGTGCGGGACACCGAGGAGTTCCTCGCCAAGCCGCCGCCGGCTCCGAGGAAGGGGTGAGCGGTTGAGGAGTTGAAAGGCTGAAGGGTTGAAGGGGCGTGAAAAGCGCTGGGTTTCGTTGGCGCCGTCGGCCAACCGCGTCTGGACACCGCGGTTCACGGCCGAGACGGGATCGATTCCATCGCGGAGACCTCCGCGCCCGGGATCATCACCTCCTCCGGGCCGGCCGGGAGGCCGGCCGCGATGCCGTCGACATGGCTGTCCTTTGGCCAAATGAGCCGGAATCCGAAGGTGGAGGACTCCGCATTGCCCGGATGGAGGAGCAGTCCTTCGAAGGTGATCCGAATCCTCGTGGGCGACTTCTTCCGATCCAGCTCAACGACCGCCTTCACACCCCGGGTCGAATCCTGTTCGACCCGTGGCATGGACTCCTGGGACGGACGATCTCCCGGCAGAGCCAGTTCCGCGGTCAGCCGGCGAACCACCTTTGCGGGCCATCGGGTCCGGTTGTGAAGACGCAGTTCCCAGGTTGCGCCGCCGGATGCGGCGCCCGCCCTTCGACCGGAAAGGAAGAGTTCACGGTCCGTCCGGCGGAGATTGTCGTCCGGTACGGGAACCGTGCGCGGTGGAAAACCGGTGTCGGGGATCGGTACCCCGCTTCCGTGTCCGTGTTCGATCAACCAGGCGAAGGAAGCGGTGATGCCTGCGTTGTAGTCGAGGGCGACCTCATTGAACTGGGAGTCCATCACGTCCTGGACCGGTGAATCGCCAGCGCTCCAGACGTAGCCATCCTTGGGGATGGCCTTCTGCCTCCCCGGGAACAGGTAGAGGAAACCGTCGCCGCCGGCGGGCAGGGGGCTCCATAGCCTCCTCTTCGGTCCGCAAAGGAAGACGTCGTTGTGGTCCGGGCCCGCGACAAGGGCGCCGTGGAGGACATGGCGGTTGGTCGCACGGTCGTCCGCCTTGCCGGGAATGAAGTGGTCGAATCCGGCCCATGCGCCGAAGGCGCCCCGGTGGTGCACGTCGTTGAAGGGATCCCTGCCGAAGCCGACCAGGTAGCTGCGGCCGTATGGATTCTCCCCGAGCGCGTAGTCCACCTGCTTCCGCCCGACGCCCCGGAAGAGCTCGCGAAGGGCCTCGTTGGAACGTCCTTCCTTCCACCAGGTGTTGCCCGGGATCGCCGGTGCGTTCCCGACGTGGTCGCTGTAGTGGAGCGCGATCGTGGCGGCGTTGTTCGCATGCCGGAGACTGCCGTACTCGTGCGCATGCCATTCCCTGAGGCGCAATCCTCCCGGGGTGCTGCGATAGCCGCAGAACCGGGTGCAGTAGGACTGGAGCTCCTCGTGGAAGCGCGGGTCCTCGGGGTGCAGCCGCATCAGGTTGAAGGCCGCCAGCTTCCCGAAGTTCCCGGCGCCGTAGTCCTTCCACCAGTCCTGGTTCTCCTCAAGCCGGTACTGATTCGTGTAGACCCCCAGCGCGACGCCGAACCAGCGTCCTTCCGATCCACGCGGGCCCGAAGCCTCGGCCCTGGCCAGCCACGAGGCCGCCGCCACGATCTTGTCGAACGGATCCGCCCGGTAGCCGGTCTCGACCACCTTTCCGTCGGCACGCAGCGCGAGACGTCGGCGCCTCGAGATCTCCTCCTTCTGCGCGGTCGAAAGCGAGGGCGCCAGGACCGGTCCCGCGTTGGCGAGGGCGAACTCGGTCAGCTTGGCCGACCGATCGAGCAGCCGGGAGGCGAACTCCCCGGCCTGGAAGTCGTGGAATCCCGGTCTCTTCCGCAGGATCTCGCCATGGTCCCGGATCACCATCGCCCCCGCCGCCATCGCGGCGGCCATCGCCGCCGGGATGTCACCACCCGGCACCTTCCGGTTCAGCCGGAATGTCGGCCGCCGGGTCAGCAGGTGGGCCGTCTCCGCGGGACCCCACATGGAATGGACGTTCGGTGCCTCGACACCCTCGCGTCCGCCGCATCCGATCGCGACCTCCAGTTCCGTCGCGGGGTCCCGGCAATCGGGGTTCAGCACGCATCGGAGGAAGTAGTCGTTCACATGGACCAGGGACTCGAGCAGCACCCCCATCTGCCCGCTCCGTCGCCACGCCTCGGGGGATTCCACCGCGCTCCAGGCGAGGGTCATGGCCGCGAATCCCATCGTCAGATTCGCCGTCCAATGGTCCCCGGCGTCGAACCAACCGCCCGCGAGGTCATGGCCGATGTCCTGACCGTCCTCGAGGCAGGAATCGGCCCGCCACGCCACCCGGTTGTTCGGCGAGAGCCGCCCCGCCTGCTGGGCCTCGTAGAAATAGAGGGACTTCTGCAGCGCCTCGGCATAGTTGAAGTCCGACGCCTCGGATCGTGGAAGAAGGACGAGGACGGAGCCGAGGATGGCCGCCAGAAGCAGGAAGGGATTCATGCGCGGAGGAAGGCAGGCTGGGTGGAGGAACGGAGGACCAGTCGGACCGGCATCCGGATCCGGGTCGGCTTGGATGGACCCTCCTCGATCCTCGACCGAAGCCGCTCGAACGCCTTGGCCCCGATGAGTTCCGGATCCTGTTCGACGCTGGTCAGCCCCAGGTAGGAGGCGAAGTCGTAGTTGGCATAGCCGACGATGGAGAGGTCCCTGGGAACCTGGACGCCCGCCGCGAGAAGCGAGGGAAGCGCCGCCGCCAGGTGCCGGTCGTTGGCCGCCACCACCGCCGTGGGAGGCCGACGCGCACGGAGCAGGCACATCAGCGACGCGGCCGGATCGGCGGACCGAAATGCGTCACCCGCGATCCAGTCGCGGTCCACCCGGAGCCGGAGTCGCGTCATCGCCGCGCGGTAGCCGTCCTGTCGGGCCCGTGCGGTGCTGGTGGCGGTCCCGGCACCGAGGTGGGCGATCCGTCGATGGCCCAAAGATGCGAGGTGGGCGACCGCCAGGTCCATCCCCTGGAGGTCGTCGCTGACCACGCAGTCGCCCCGGTGCCCATGGGTGTCGTCGTCGACGACGACGAAGGGGGTCGCCGACTGCTGCAGTCGGTCCAGGCGCCTGCCCAGGGTGGGAAGCGTGCCTTCGCCGGCCACGATGACGATCCCCTCGACCCGCTGTCCCAGCAGGATCTCCAGTTGGCGGTCCTCGGACTCCGGATCGTGTCGGGAGTGGGCGAGGAGCAGTCCCAGGCCCGCCGAGGTCGCCGCGGACCCGATGCCGTCCACGATTCGGGCGACGAACGAACTGGCCAGCGACGGAAGCACGACGCCCATGGTGCGGGTACGCCCCTGGATCAGGCTTTGTGCGACCCGGTTCGGGAGGTATCCGAGCCGGCGGGCGGCCTCGCGTACCCTGTCACGGGTCCGTTCCGAAAGGACGACGTTGCGGCGGTCGTTCAGAACGAGCGAGACCGTAGCCACCGAAACGCCGGCCGCATGGGCCACGTCGGCGCCACGGACCAGCCGTTGTCCCTGGATGCTCATGAATCCAATGCCGTTGACTGAAACGTTTTAGGCAACAGAAATGTTCCACCGGAGTGGACGACGGGTGTGGACGCGTCCGAAGGCCTTCGTTTTCCGCGGCCTTGGACGGAACCGCCGTCACGTCGCCGTCGGCCAACCGCGTCTGGACAGCCGTCGGCCGGATGAGACGGTTCCCGGCATTCATGATCTACCGGATTGCAGAGCCGGACCACTGGAGGGAGGCGCTTCGTAAGGGCGAGTTCCGTTCGCCGGACCTCCTCGCCGAGGGCTTCATCCACTTCTCGGAACTCCACCAGGTCCGGAACACGGCGGACCGCTACTACAAGGGCCGCGGGGACATGCTCCTGCTGAAGGTGGACGATGCCGCCCTGTCTGTGCCGGTGGTGCGGGAGAACACCCGGGGAGGTCAGGAGCTTTTCCCGCACGTCTACGGACCGGTGCCCCTCTCGGCGGTGCTCGAGGTGGTGGAGCTTCCGATGGGTCCGGACGGACGGCTTGTCTTCGGGGAACCCTGACCGGGCTCAGATGCCCTCGGCGAAGGTCGGGGCCGCATGGACCGCGGAGACCTCGGCCGCGAGGGCGTCGCCGCCGGCCGACAGCACCCGGTACTCACGGATCTGGAAGCTCACGGTCTGTCCCTGGGCCAATCCCTGGCGGACGTATTCGTCCTTGGTGATGCGGGTGCGGAGGGAGAGTCCGGACGCGGTCTCCAGTTCCAGTCGCAGGAGCACGCCGAGGAAGAACACGTGACGGACGACCGCGGTGTAGGGGTACTCCGCGGCCACGCGGGAAATCTGGACTGCGTAGGGTCGGAACCCGATCCGAAGCGTCTGTCCGTCGGCGACGCCGTGTGCGGGGAAGGTCAGCTCGTTGAGGCGGGCGACGCCGCCGGAGACCTTCAGCTCGAGCACGTTCATCACGCCGATGAAGCGGGCGACGAACTCGTTGCGGGGTTCCTCGTAGACCTCGCGCGGCGTCCCGATCTGCTCCAGTCGGCCGCGGCTGAAGATGACGATGCGGTTGCTGACCTCCATCGCCTCCTCCTGGTCGTGGGTGACGAAGACCGTGGTGACGTGGAGTTCCTCGTGCAGCCGGACGAGCCATTCGCGGAGTTCCTGGCGGATCTTGGCGTCCACGGCGCCGAACGGTTCGTCCAGGAGGAGGACGTCCGGTTTCGGGGCGAGTGCCCGTGCGATCGCCACGCGCTGGCGTTGTCCGCCGGAGAGCTGGTGCGGCAGGCGGCGTCCAAGGCCCTGGAGACCGAATAGGCCGATCAGCTCCCCGACGCGCTTGTCGATGTCCTCGCGCGACCACTTCCGGATCTTCAGGCCGAAGGCGATGTTGTCGTGGACGCTCATCGTCTTGAAGAGCGCGTAGCTCTGGAAGACGAAGCCGATGTTCCGCTTCTGGACGGGGATGCCGTTGACGCGTTCGCCGCGGATCAGGACGTCGCCGGAGGTCTGGACCTCGAGGCCGGCGATCATGCGCAGGACGGTGGTCTTGCCGCCGCCGCTGGGGCCGAGGAGGGCGACCAGTTCGCCGTCGCGGACCGTGAACGAGACGTCGTCCACGGCGACGACGTCGCCGAACCTTTTCGAAACGTTGCGCAGTTCAATGCTCATCGGCTGGGGTCTCCTCGGTCTGGCCCTCGGCCAGGAGTGCGGTCTGACGGTGTTCGAGCCAGGACTTCACCGCCAACGTGGCCAGTGCCAGCAGGGCCAGGACGCTGGCGGCGGCGAAGGCGGCGGCGGACTGGTACTCCTGGTGCAGCTTGTCGATGCGGAGGGGAAGGGTGTCGGTGACGCCGGTGATGTGCCCGCTCACCACGGACACGGCACCGAATTCGCCCATGGCGCGGGCGTTGCAGAGGATCACCCCGTAGAGCAGTCCCCACTTCACGGAAGGGAGCGTGACGTGCCAGAAGGTCTGGAGACCGTTTGCGCCCAACGTCAGCGCCGCCTGCTCCTGGTCGCTGCCCTGGGATTCCATCAGCGGGATCAGCTCGCGGGCGACGAAGGGGAAGGTGACGAAGGTCGTCGCCAGGACGATGCCGGGGACCGCGTAGATGACCTGGATGTCGTGTGCGTCCAGCCAGGGGGCGAACGGTCCGCGGGCGCCGAGCAGAACGACGTAGATGAGGCCGGAGACGACCGGCGAGACGGAGAAGGGGAGGTCGATGAGCGTGATGAGAAGCGCCTTGCCGGGGAACTCGAACTTGGCGACGGCCCAGGAGGCGGCGAGTCCGAAGACGAGGTTGAGCGGCACGCAGCACGCCGAGACCAGCAGCGTGAGCTTCATGGCGGAAAGGGTGTCCGGATGGCGGAGGGCTGCGACGTAGCCGGAGTAGCCCTTCGACATCGCCTGGGCGAAGACGTTCGCCAGGGGCAGCAGCAGGAACACCACGACGAACCCCAGGGAGAGGAGGATCAGGAGGATGCGGACCCAGGCGGGGTCTTCGCTTCCGCGGCGGGAGCGGCTCTCGGCCTGCCCCCAGTGGCGTTTGGTGGTGGCGGCCATGTCAGCGTTGGAACCGGCCGGCCCACCGTTCCACGAGGTTGATGGAGACCAGTATGGCGAAGGAGGCCGACAGCATCACCACGGCCACGGCGATGGCGTTCGCGTACTCGAACTGGTCGAGCCAGCCCATGATGACGAACGGCGTGATCTCGGCTTCGAACTGCCGGTTGCTGGAGAGGAAGACCACGGAGCCGTACTCGCCGACCGCCCGCGCGAACGCCAGCGCGAAGCCGGTCAGCAGGGCCGGCAACAGGCCGGGAAGGACGACGGAGAAGAAGGTGCGCAATCGGCCGGCACCCAGCGTGGCCGCGGCTTCCTCGACCTCGGTGTCGAGTTCCTCGAGCACGGGTTGGACGGTCCGCACCACAAAGGGAAGGCTGACGAAGGTGAGGGCCACGACGATCCCCAACGGCTCATAGACCACCTTGATTCCCATCGGCACGAGGAAGCGGCCCAGCCAGCCGTCCTCGGAGAACAGGCTGCTCAGGGTCAGGCCGGCCACGGCGGTGGGCAGGGCGAAAGGGAAGTCGATCAGCGCGTCCATCCAGCGACGGCCGGGGAAGCGGTACCGGGTGAGGACCCATGCCAAGAGGATGCCTGCGACGCCATTGAAGCTGGCCGCGATGAACGAAGCCCCGAAGGTCAACCGGTAGGCGGCCACGGCCCGTTCGCTGGCGGCGACCTTCCAGAACTCGGCCGGGGTCATCGAGGTGACCTTGAAGATCATGAACCCCAACGGGATCAAGACGATCAGGCTCAGGTACACCAGGGTGTAGCCCAAGGTCAGGCCGAAGCCCGGCAGCACGTTGGTCTTGCGATAAGCCATCCAGAGAAAGGGTGGCCAAGGTACGAATCCATCCCAACTCCTGTAAACCGATTTATCTGGTAGAGATTAGTGAGTATGGGCGGCGGATTCCACGGTTGGACCTTGAGGACGGCCTTGGACCGGCGACGCGACGGGGCCGGTTTTCGGATGCGGGTCGTAGAAGCCGTTCCTGGGGATCGGACGCCCTGTCGCCTCGGGAAGACGATGGTCGTGATGGCGCCCCTCTCCAGGACTGCGGTCCGCGGGCCGACTGAAGGGCCGATGGATCAACGCTCCAGAAGCGCCCTGTTGGCGAAGGCGAACCGAAGGAGGCTGTGGCTGCCCTGGAGGTGGAGCTTGTTGCTGACGTTCTGGCGATGGGTCTCGACCGTCCGCGGGCTGATTCCGAGGTGGTCGGCGATCTCCTTGGTGGTCTTGTCGTCCGAGATGCACCTCAGGATCCGCCGCTCCGTGGGTGTCAGGAGATCCAGGCCGGGTTTCTCCTTTCTCAGTCCCGCCGCCTCCTCGCGCCGCCGGAGAAGCAGGTGGGTGAGCCTCGGACTCACGAAGCGGTCGCCGTTCAGGACGGCCCGGAGGGCTGTCAGCAGGTCTTCGACCGCGCTTTCCTTGAGCACATAGGCGCCAACCCCGGCATTCATCGCCTCGTCAAAGAGGTCGCCGTCCTCGTGCATCGTCAGGAGCAGAGTCAGGGTGCGGGTGCCTTCGGCCGGGGTCAGCCCCCGCACGACGCCGATTCCGTTGAGCCGGGGCATGTTGATGTCGAGGATGGCGACATCCGGCTGCAGGGAGCGGATGAGTCCCAGGGCTTCCTCGCCGTTTGCGGCTTCGCCCACGATCCGGAATGCCGGATCGGCTGCAATCACCTCGCCGAGACCCTTCCGGAAGATCGGATGGTCGTCCGCGATGAGGATGGTGTGGGGATTCGGGATGGACATCGTCGAACGGTGGTTCCGACAGGCATGGTGGCCGAATCCGGTAAAAATGTCATCCCTGGCGGAGCGTCGACACGGGGCGGCGACAGGAAGGGGTCCTTGGCTGAGCCGTCCCTTGCCCCGGCGGCGAGGGACCCGGTAGCGTCGACGCCACGATGTCTGTGACCCTGATTTCAGGCGGGCGTGTGGTGGATCCCGCGAACGCGATCGACTCCAAGGCGGATGTGCTGCTGGTCGACGGCAAGGTGGAGAAGGTGGGGCCCGGGATCCCGCTTCCCGAAGGCGCCGAGAGGATCGATGCGACCGGACTGGTGGTGGCGCCCGGGCTGATCGACCTGCATGTGCATCTCCGGGAACCGGGGCAGACCGCCAAGGAGACGATCCTCAGCGGCGCGCGGGCGGCGGCCCGGGGCGGATTCACGACGGTCGTCTGCATGCCCAACACCTCGCCCGCCATCGATTCGGCGGCGACGGTGGCCCTGATCCAAGAGAAGGCCCGTAACGCGTCGGTGCGGGTCGAGGTGACCGGCGCCCTGAGCAAGGGCATCGCCGGCGAGGAACTGGCCTCCATCGGTTCGTTGGCCAAGGCGGGGGTGGTGGCGCTCACCGACGACGGCCACTGCATCCAGGACAACGACCTGATGCGACGCGCGCTGGAGTATGCCCGTCAATTCGGGTTGCCGGTGATGGACCACTGCCAGGACTACGGCCTGGTGAAGGACGGCGTGATGAACGAGGGGATCCAGAGCCTCCGGCTCGGACTGAAGGGGTGGCCGTCCGCGGGTGAGGAGATGATCGTGGCGCGGAACATCCTGTTGGCGGAACAGACGGGCACGCCGGTGCATTGCCAGCACCTGAGCGCGGCCGGGAGCATCCGGCTTCTGAGGGAAGCCAAGAGGCGGGGCGTGCCGATCTCCGGCGAGGCGTGTCCCCACCACTTCACGCTCACCGACACCTCGATCGCCGGGAGCGCCGAATTCTGGGCGACAGACGGTGCGGACCTGCTGCGACGCGGGGTCGGCGGTGCGACGCCACCCGTCTGGCCCTCGTACCACACCCACTTCAAGATGAACCCTCCGTTGCGGACCGCCGCGGACCGGGAGGCGGTCTTGGAGGGATTGGTGGACGGAACGCTGGAGATCATCTCGAGCGACCACGCCCCGCACACGGAGTCCGAGAAGGACGTCGAGTTCGACTACGCGCCCTTCGGCATCACCGGTCTCGAGGTCGAGCTGGCCCTTTCGCTGGTGCAGCTGCTCCACACCGGGCGACTCGACCTCCCCTCGATCCTCGCGAAGTTCACCGTGAACCCGGCGCGCCTGCTCCGGCTGTCCGGGGGACGCGGGACGTTGACACCGGGTTCGTTCGCCGACGTCACGTTGCTGGATCCCGATGCCGGATGGGTCTGCGACCGGGCCGACACGGAGAGCCGTTGCCGCAACAATCCCTTCCACGGTTGGCATCTGCGTGGACGGGTGGTCCGGACGGTCGTCGGCGGCCGCACGGTGTTTCCGTTTCCGGCCTGAGGAAATCCGCTGGCAAACGCGGCACGGGACAAGGTACCGAGCGACATGCGAATCCGGTTTTCCGCAGCCCTTGCCTTCGGGATCGTCCTGGTCGGGTTCGCGGCCGATCCGCGTCCTGCGCCGCCCGCGCTGAACTTCAGCCGGCCGCCGGTCCCGGAACCGGAGGCGAAGTCCGCCGGTCCGGGCCCGGTCGAGTATTCGATCGGCGATCCTTCGCCGTTGGAGCAGGTCTACCTCGAACGCGTGAACCGCGCGCGGGCGTTTCCGCGGGAGGAGGGTTTCCTCCTGGTGACCAGCACCGATCCGGAGATCCAGAGCGCTCTCCGCTTCTTCAACGTCGACCTGCAGCGGGTCGTGGACGAGATCGCGCTGTATCCCGCCCAGCCGCCGCTGTCGTTCGAGCCCCGCCTGATCGCGGCGGCACGGGGTCACACCGACTACCTCTTCCGTCAGGCGGTGCAGGAACACGAGCAGCGCGATCCGGTCACCGGGGCGGTCGTCAACAGCATCGACACGAGGATCAGCGCGGTCGGCTATCCGTGGAACGCGGTCGGGGAGAACATCTTCTCCTACGCCTCGAGCGCGGACCAGGGGCATGCGGGCTTCGAGGTCGACTGGGGTTTCGGCGACGGCGGGGTGCAAAGGCCTCCGGGGCACCGCGACAACAACCACAGCGCCGCGTTCCGCGAGGTCGGAATCGGAGTGCTGGAAGGGACCAACCGACGGGTCACCGCGACCGCCACCAACATCGTCGGACCGCAGGTGGTCACCATCGACTTCGGCCGTCGGTCCTCCACGACCCCGCTGGCGACCGGAGTGGTCTTCTACGACGTCAACACCAATGCCACCTATGACGCGGGCGAGGGGATCCCCGGCGTCCGAATCGAGTCCGCCGAAGCCGGTGCATTCGCGGTGACCGGGCGTTCCGGCGGGTTCTCGGTCCCGGCGGTGGTGGGATCCAACGGCCTGCGGTTCCTGCTGGGGACGGAGACGCTTTCCTCGCGCTCGTTCACGGCCGCTTCGGACCGGAACCACAAGCAGGATCTCGTGTTGCCGTACGCGGCACCGGTCCTGTCCGGACCGACGTCGGTACCGGTCGGCGCCACGGCGGTCTTCCTCTCGACCCGCCTTCCCGGTGCCGAGGCCCATGAATGGACCCAGGTCCGTCTGGAGCCCTACGGCTTCGTGGACGGCGCGGAAGGTGGGGCCACCAACATGGACGTGTCGGTCGGTCCGGGCTGGGATCCGGTGAGGGCGACCGGCGCGGCTGTCGGATCCAGGAAGTACCAGCTGGTCCACGGAACCGCCGAGGACCAGGTCCTGACCATCCGCACCGTCCTGCGCCCCGGGCCGGGATCGGCGCTGCGGTTCCGGTCGATGCTGGGATTCTCGACGACGACGCAGGTCGCCACGGCCGAGGTCTCCCCGGCGGCGGGCGGTCCATGGGTCCCGGTGTTCACGCAGCGCGGTTGGGGCAACGGGGGTGGTTCGCAGACGACCTACTCGAACGTCGTCGCCTCGCTGGAGGCGTATGCCGGGACCGACATCCGGGTGCGGTTCCGGTACCGGGTGGAGCCGGGCAGCTATTTTCCCCAGACGACCGCTTCGTTCGGCTGGCACCTCGACGAGATCCGATTCGACCTGACCTCGAATCCTGTGACGTCGGGTCCCCATCCGCTTGGGGGCGACCGGACGGTCGTGGTCCAGCCCGGGACCGCGGGGACGATCGAGCTGAGGGTCCGGCCGGTGATGGCCGGTTTCCGACTTCCCTACTCGGCGCCATTGCGGCTCGTGGTCGGCGGCGCGGGGACCGCGGGAGGCGAGATCGTGGTGGACTCGATCGGAAGGTCCGCGGCCGATCGGCTTCAGTTGGACTTCTCGTTGCGATCGGGGCTTTCCGGCGTGTGGCGACTCCAGGGCGCACCCACGCCAACGGGTCCCTGGTCGGTGTTTCCCGGTGCGACGCTCACGACCAACGGCCCGGGACGATACCGCTTCTCGTTGTCGCCCGGGACGTCCAGCGGGTTCCTGAGGGTGGCCGTGGAGTGACCGATCGGGGGCGACCCGGAGGCCTTACCCAGGTTCGTAGGTCGCCTTATACCGGAACGGATCGTTTGACCTAAGTTAAGCCCGGGCATTAGCTGGGCCGGAAGGGCTTCCGGCGTCTCCGCCGCGAAAGCCCCCACTCAACGAAGATGAACCTGCTGACCCGCATCTGGCGATCGTCGCTCGGGAAGAAGTACGTGATGGCCGTCACCGGCATCGCGCTCTTTGGATTCGTGATCGGGCACCTGGTGGGCAACCTCCAGGTGTTCGGGAATCCTGACCTGATCAACACCTACGCGCATTTCCTGAAATCCAAGCCCGGCCTGATCTGGGGCGCCCGCCTCGGCCTGCTCGGGGTGGTTGTACTGCACATCGCGGCCGCCGTGACGTTGTCGATGGCGAACCGTGCGGCGCGTCCCGTGCCCTATGCCGGCGGCTCGGCCTATGGCTCCGCCTGGCGTTCGCGCTACATGCTGGTGAGCGGACTCGTGATCCTCGCCTTCATCGTGTACCACCTCCTCCACTACACCGCGCTCGTGCCCGGTCTCAACGGCACCGGCCGCGACTTCCGCGAGCTGACCGCGAACATCCCCGGCGTCCCGGAGAAGGTTCCGGACGTCTACGCGATGATGGTCCTCGGCTTCCGGGTGCCGTGGGTCACCCTGTTCTACCTCGTCGCGCAGGGCCTGCTCTTCGTCCACCTCGGCCACGGGCTCGCCTCGATGTTCCAGTCCCTCGGGCTCCGCAACCACGTCTGGTGGCCGCGCATCACGAACTTCGCCCGGGTGGCGAGCGTGCTGATCTTCATCGGATACGCCTCCATCCCGGTCGCCGTCCTCGCCGGACTCGGATCGGACTACCTGAAGACCCGGGTCCCCGCGACCGGCGTCGCCGCCGCCACCGTCAACGCCACCGCGAATTCCCGCTGATATGGCCACGCTCCACTCGAACATCCCCGCCGGCCCGCTCTCGCAGAAGTGGGAGAAGCACAAGTTCTCGTCCAAGCTGATCAACCCGGCGAACAAGCGTAAGTTCAAGGTGATCGTCGTCGGCGCCGGCCTCGCCGGCTCCAGCGCGTCGGCCACCCTCGCCGAGCTCGGATACGAGGTGCACAACTTCGTCTTCCACGATTCCCCCCGCCGCGCCCATTCCGTGGCCGCGCAGGGTGGCATCAACGCGGCGAAGAACTACCAGAACGACGGCGACTCCGTCCACCGGCTCTTCTACGACACGATCAAGGGCGGCGACTACCGCGCCCGCGAGGCCAACGTGCACCGCCTGGCCGAGGTCTCGGTCAACATCATCGACCAGTGCGCGGCCCAGGGAGTGCCGTTCGCCCGCGAGTACGGCGGCCTGCTCGACAACCGTTCCTTCGGCGGCGCCCAGGTCTCCCGCACCTTCTACGCCCGTGGACAGACGGGCCAGCAGCTGCTGCTCGGCGCCTACTCGGCGCTGAACAAGATGATCGGAAACGGCGGGGTGAAGTCCCACACCCACTCCGAGATGCTGGACCTCGTGGTGGTCGACGGCCACGCCAAGGGCATCGTGGTGCGCAACCTCCAGACCGGCGAGATCACCCGCCACAGCGCCGACGCCGTGGTGCTGGCCACCGGCGGCTACGGCAACGTCTTCAACCTCTCGACCTACGCCCGCGGTTCCAACACCACCGCGATCTGGCGCGCGTACAAGCGGGGCGCCTGCTTCGGCAACCCCTGCTACACGCAGATCCATCCGACCTGCATCCCGGTCTCCGGCGACTACCAGTCCAAGCTGACGCTGATGTCGGAGTCGTTGCGCAACGACGGCCGCATCTGGGTCCCGAAGCGGAAGGAGGACTGCAAGAAGAACCCTGCGGACATCGCCGAGGGCGACCGGGACTACTACCTCGAGCGGATGTATTCGGCGTTCGGCAACCTGGCTCCGCGCGACATCGCCAGCCGTGCCGCGAAGTACGTGTGCGACGAGGGCCGCGGCATCGGCGACACCGGACTGGGCGTCTACCTGGACTTCGGCGAGTCCATCAGGCGCCTGGGCGAGGACAAGGTGCGCGAGCGCTACGGCAACCTGTTCGCGATGTACCACGAGATCACGAACGAGGACGCCTACAAGACGCCGATGCGCATCTACCCGGCGGTCCATTACACCATGGGTGGCCTCTGGGTGGACTACAACCTGATGAGCAACATCCCCGGGCTGTTCGTGCTCGGCGAGGCGAACTTCTCCGACCACGGCGCGAACCGCCTCGGCGCAAGCGCGTTGATGCAGGGCTTGAGCGACGGCTACTTCGTCCTGCCGAGCACCATCGCCACCTACCTGTCGACGGTGAAGGCCGGCAGCCGGCCCGGCACCGACGGCGCCGCCTTCCGCGAGGCGGAGGAAAGCGTCCGCGCCTTCATCCAGCGGGTCTCGTCCGGCAACGGCAAGCGCACCCCGGACAGCTTCCACAAGCAGTTGGGCAAGCTGATGTGGGAGTACTGCGGCATGGCCCGGACCGAATCCGGCCTGAAGAAGGCCATCCAGCTCATCGGCGACCTCCGCGAGGAGTACCGCACCAACGTGAAGTTCCTCGGCGCCGCCGAGGGCTGGAACCAGTCTCTGGAGAAGGCCGGACGGGTGGCCGACTTCATCGAGTTGGGCGAGCTGATGTGCCGCGACGCGCTGATGCGCGAGGAGAGCTGCGGCGGCCATTTCCGCGAGGAGTACCAGTACACTGCGGCCGACCCGGAGGTGCAGCAGGGCATCGTGAACGTCGGCGACGTGAAGCGTCGTGACGACCAGTTCGCCTTCGTCGCCGCCTGGGAATACGCCGGCGCCCCGGACAAGGCCCCGATCCTGAACAAGGAGCCCCTCGTGTACGAGGAGGTCAAGATGAGCACCCGGAGCTACAAGTGAGCGGCCGCTGATCGCGATGGTCCACGACATCCACATCCAGCGGCGACCGGGAGCGTCGCGCGTCGGCCTGCCTCGGATCTCCGGGCTCCGTCCGGCGGTTGGAGGCTTGCGGCGGCGCTTGGCGGTCGGGCGCCGGAGGCACGTTGGTGTCGCAGCCGGTTCCGGGGTCGATTCCGGGATGAACCTCGACACCCATCCGATTCCCGCCGAGCGCATCGAACGGCGGATCCTGTTCGTTCGGGGGCAGAAGGTGCTGCTGGACCGCGACCTCGCCGAACTCTACGGAGTGGAGACACGTGCGTTGAACCAGGCAGTCCGTCGGAACATCGATCGTTTTCCCGCGGACTTCATGTTCGCCTTGGATCGCGACGAGATCCTGAGGATATCACAATTTGTGACATCCTCGGGAACGGCCGAACTCAAGTACTCCAAAAGCGTCCTCGCCTTCACTGAACAGGGCGTGGCGATGCTGTCTGGCGTACTGGGCAGCGCTCGGGCAGTCGAGGTGGACATAGCGATCCTGCGGACCTTTGTGCAGGTGCGGCAGTGGCTTTCCACCCATGCGGACTTGGCCCGGAAGCTTGCCGGCTTGGAGCAGAAGTATGACGAGCAGTTCCGTGCGGTCCTTGATGCCATCCGCGAGCTGATGGAGCCACCGACTCCGGCCCAGCAGCGGGAAATCGGATTTCACACCAACCTTCCCGAGCGGGCTTCCAAGTCCAAGGCTCGGTCGCGAGCGAAAGTTTCCCCATGAAAGTGACCCTCAAAGTCTGGCGGCAGCAGAACGCCAAGGCCGCCGGCGAATTCAAGACGTACACCTCGCCGGAGCTGAACCCGAACATGTCCTTCCTGGAGATGCTCGACGTGCTCAACGAGGACCTGGCCAACCGCAACGAGGAGCCGATCGCGTTCGACCACGACTGCCGCGAGGGCATCTGCGGAACCTGCTCGCTGGTGATCGACGGCAAGCCGCACGGACCCCACAAGGGCGTCGCCACCTGCCAGACGTACATGCGCAGCTTCAGCGACGGCGACGAGATCGTGGTGGAGCCCTGGCGCGCGGCCCCGTTCCCCATCGTCAAGGACCTCGTCTGCGACCGGAAGTCCTTCGACCGCATCCAGCAGGCCGGCGGCTTCATCAGCGTCCGCACCGGTGCCGCTCCCGACGCGAACAGCATCCCGGTGCCCAAGGAGGACGCCGACCTGGCCATGGACGCCGCGCAATGCATCGGCTGCGGTGCGTGCGTCGCCGCGTGCAAGAACGCCAGCGCGATGCTCTTCGTCTCCGCCAAGGTCTCCCACCTCGGCCTCATGCCCCAGGGCCAGCCGGAACGCCATCGCCGCGTGAAGGCGATGGTGGACCAGATGGACGCCGAGGGCTTCGGCTCGTGCACCGTCACCGGAAGCTGCGAGGCGGTCTGCCCGAAGGAGATCAGCCTCGACTTCATCGCCCGCATGAACCGCGACTACGCGGTTGCCCTGCTCAAGGGTGACCCGAAGAAGATGGCCGGCGGCGGCGCTGGCTGAGTCCACGGGGGCCGCGGGTTCGAGGGACCCGCGTACCCGGCCACGTTTCCCGGAGGGCCAAGCGGGCGGCTCGGAAAGCCGCGTTTGCCAACCGGATGTGCTTCGTGCGTGAATCGGCGCGATCCTTTCCGCGCCGGCCTCGATACCCGTTCACAGGGGGCGTCGGCCCGCTGGACGCGGATCCAACCGACAGAAAATGACCTCCGAACGCACTGTATTCGGCACGCTTCCCGACGGCCGCGAGGCCGGGCTGCACGTCTTCCGCAACGACCGCGGCACGGTCCTGAAGTTCACGGACTACGGACTGATCGTGACGGAACTCCACACCCGGGACCGGAACGGCGTCCCGGGGAACGTGGTCCTCGGTTTCGACAACCTCGCACGCTACCTCCAGGGACATCCGTTCTTCGGTTGCGTGGTGGGTCGGTTCGCGAACCGCATCGCCGGCGGGCGTTTCAGCCTCGACGGCCGCGACCACGTCCTCGCGGTCAACAACGGACCCAACCACCTGCATGGCGGACTCCGCGGCTTCGACAAGCAGCTGTGGAACGCCGGCCAGGTCGGGGTCACGGAGGAGGGGATCTCGTGCGAACTGACGCGTGTCAGCCCCGACGGCGAGGAGGGTTACCCGGGCACCTTGACCGTGTCGGTGACCTACACGCTGACCCACGACGACGTGTGGCGGATCGACTACCGGGCGACCACGGACGCCCCGACGATCCTGAACCTGACCAACCACAGCTTCTTCAACTTGGCGGGGAAGGGGGACGTCCTCCGACATGAGGTCTCCATCGAGGCGGATGAAGTCACCGAGGTGGACGCCGGGCTGATCCCAACGGGTCGCATGATTGCCGTGCGCGGCACGGCGCTGGACTTCACGCGGCCGGTGCCCGTTTCCCATGCCGGGATGGTCACCGGTTTGGATCCGGCGGGCTACGACCACAACTTCGTCCTGCGGCACGGCGGTGGTGCGCTGGGTTTGGCGGCGACGGTCCACGAGCCCGGTTCCGGGCGCACCATGGAGTGCCACACCGATCAGCCGGGCGTCCAGCTGTGGACCATGAACCGCGAACCGGCGGCGGACCTTGTCTGCACCGGTGGCTTCAGGGTGCCGCGCCACGGCGGGCTGTGCCTCGAGACGCAGCATTTCCCCGACTCGATCCACCATCCCCATTTTCCCACCTGCATCCTCAGGCCCGGCGAGGTGTTCACCAGCCGGACCGAGTACCGCTTCGGAACACGCTGACCCATGCAAACCGTCCCCGTCGGAAAGACCTCGCTTCGCAGCTCCCGTCTCGTCTACGGCGGTTGGCGCATCGCCGGCACACAGGACGCGACCGCGGTGACCGCGGACGCGCGGAAGTCCGGAATCGCGGCGCTGCAGGCCGCCTATGAGGCCGGCTACACGGGCTTCGACCTCGCCGACGTCTATTGCGGCGGCGTCTGCGAGGAGATCCTCGGCGAGGCCTTGCGCCGGACGCCGGGAATGCGCGAGGGCATCCTGCTGGCCACCAAGTGCGGCATCCGGGTACCGGGTGTGCCTGCGGGGGCGCCGTACCGGTACGACTTCTCCGCGGGTTACATCACCGGCTCCGTGGACGTCGCGTTGCGCAGGATGGGCGTGTCGCACATCGACCTGCTGATGTTGCACCGCCCGGATTTCCTCATGGATCCGTCGGAGGTGGCCGAGGCGTTCGGACGGCTTCGCGGCGAGGGGAAGGTCCGCGAGTTCGGCGTGTCCAATTTCCGTCCCGGCCAGGTGGACCTGCTGCAGCGGCACCTGGGCTTCCCCTTGGCGGTGCACCAGGTCGAGATCAGCCTGCGTCAGTTGGCCACGCTCTCGGACGGAACCCTGGACCAATGCCACGCGCTGGGGATCTCGCCGATGGCTTGGAGTCCTTTGGGCGGCTCCGGCCCCGGCTCCTTCAGCCCTGGGGTGCTCCGTGTGCTGGCCGGAATCGGGGAACGCCTGGGCGTGGGGCCCGAGGTGGTCGCCTTGGCGTGGCTGATGCGGCATCCCTCCGGAATCCTTCCCGTGGTCGGTTCCACGAAGCCGCAACGCATCCGTGCGATGGCCCGCGCGGCGGAGATCCAGCTGGAACGCGACGACTGGTATCGCCTGCTGGAGGCGGCCCTCGGCGCGCGTTTGCCCTGAAACGGAACGGAGCGGAAGGGATCGGCGCTCCAGGCAGCAAGGCCGCCGGGGAGGGGAGGAAGCCGACGGATTCCCGTTCCGGAGCCGTACCCATTTGGTCTCCGGGAGGGATCTGCCCGAGTCCGGTCTCCGCTCCCGATGGGCGCCTGCGGATCGAACCCAGCCGGCGGGCCGGCTCAACCTGGCGGCCAGTTGAGCGGGCGTCCGCCGAGGATGTGGCAATGGAGGTGCGGCACCGACTCGCCCCCGTCGCGTCCGTTGTTGATCACCAACCGGAAACCGGTCTCCGTGATCCCGGCCTTGCGGGCGACCACCGGTGCGGTGGCGAGCAGATGTCCCAGAAGCGCGGCATCCTCCGCCGTCGCCTCGGCGATCCGGGCGATGGGCTTCTTGGGGATGAGAAGAATGTGGACGGGGGCCTGGGGATGGATGTCGTGGAAGGCGAAGACCAGGTCGTCCTCGTGGACGATTTCCGCCGGGATCTCACGGGCGACGATGCGTTCGAACAAGGTCATGTCGTCCGCAGAATCCTCCTGCGGCGGCGACTCCGCGAGTGGAGTTTTCGAGGGTGGAAGGATTCCGGTCCGGCGCCGTCGCCTTGCCCATGCTTGAACGCGTGACGCGGTCCGGTCATCTCTTCCCGGCGTCCGGTTGGACGCCGTCGGGCCTCCGGGTTCCCGGTGCCGCCGTTTCCCGTCCTGAGATCCATGCCGATGCCTACGCTCCAGACGCTGGCCGCCCTGCTGCTGGCGGTGGCCGCAGTGCCGTGGGAGGGCGCGGCGGCGATGACCGAGTTCCTGGATCCGGGCCGGGTCCACGACGGCGTGCTGGTCCTGACCCAGGACCAGTGGCGGGTGCTTGAGCCGAAGTCCCGGGACCTCTTCGCCGTCGTCGGCCCTGGAGGCTCCCGGGCGGGTCGCGACGAAGGTGACTTCGCGACGGCGCACGCCGACTTCCAGATGGACGGCTTCGCCTTGGCGAACGTGGCGGTCCGGTACAAGGGCCACGGCACCTTCCGCCAGTCCCGTGCCACGCTGAAGCGGCCGTTCAAGCTGGATCTCAACCAGTTCGTCCGGTCCAACCGGCTCGGCGGGGTGACGAAGGTCCGGCTCAACAACAACGTGGCCGACCCGTCGTTCATGAACGAGGTGGTGGCCTACGACCTCTACCGTGAGGCCGGGGTTCCGGCGCCACGCACCGCCCACGCGAGGCTCTCGGTCGTCGTGCCGGGGCTCTTCGAACGCCGGTTCCTCGGACTCTACACCCTCGTCGAGAATCCCGACGGCGACTGGAGCGAAGGATGGTTCGGGGCGAAGAAGGTGATGATCCTGAAGCCCACCTCGGAGGCGCTCTTCGTCGACCGGGGACCGGACTGGTCCCGGTATCGCGAGGCCTACGACCCGAAGACGTCGGTCCTCGAGAGACAAGCCAGCCGTGTGGTCGGGCTATCCCGTCTGGTTTCCGAGGCGGACGACACGGTGTTTTCCCGGGAGCTGTCCTCGTATCTGGATGTCGACGAGTTCGCCCGGTTCATGGCGGTCACGGTCGGGACATCCTCGCTCGACTCGATCCTCGGCCGGGGAGGAAACCTCCTGGTCTGCCTGGATCCGGCGACGCTCCGTTTCGTTTTCGCCCCCTGGGATCTGGACCAGGCCTTCGGCGGTGTGGGGGGACTCGGGACCCAGGAGCAGCGGGAGCGGCTCAGCATCGAGCATCCGTGGATTGGGACGAACCGCTTCCTGGAGCGCGTCTTCCAGGTGGACGCCTTCCGTTCGGCCTATCGTGGGCATCTTGGCCGTTTCGCTTCGGTCGCCCTCGATCCGGACCGGATCCAGGGCCGGATCGCGGAGATCGCCGATCGTATCCGGCCGGCTGTCGCCGAGGAAGGGCCGGTGGCGCTGCGTCGCTTCGACGCGGTCCGGAAAGGCATCGCCGTGGCGCCGGTCGGGCCGAACGGGGAGCTTCCGGATGCGGACGTGGAGTCCCTGCCGACCCATCCGAAGCCGATCCTCAGCTTTGCGGCGGCGCGCCGGGTCTCGATCCTTGCCCAACTGGACGGCCGCGATGCGGGCCTGCGGATCGAGGGCGGCGTCACGCCCAACGCCGATGCGGTTCGCCGCAACGCCGTGTTTGCCGCACTGGCCGCCGCGCTCGACGCCGATCGGGACGGGACGGTGACGCGTGCGGAAGTCTCGCGCTCCGCGGAACGCTGGTTCGGGGAATGGGCCGGAAGTCCCGGTGGCGTGCTGCGGCTGGAGTCGCTCCTCACCGGGATCGGCGGGCTGGCCGGCCGGCCGGGCCCTGCACGGGACGAGGCGGTGGCTGCGGTCGCGTTGGAGGTGCTGAGCCGCTTCGACACCGACCGCAGCGGCGCCGTGTCGCGGGGGGAGTTCGCCGGTGGATGGACCGGTTGGTACCTGCTTTGGGATGCCACGAACAGCGGACGCCTCGGGGTCGGCGACGTGGAGCGTGGCCTCGCCGGGCTGGTTCGGGAGGATCCATGAACTTGGATTGCCGGACCGGCGCAATTGACAGCCGCACCGCCCGTCCCCAGCGTCTCGCCCGGTGATTTCCGCCGCCGTCCATGGTTTCCGTCCGGCCAGCGCCCCGCGCAAGGCCATGATGGTCCATGTCGCCAACTGGTGGGCCAAAGCCAACGTGATGGCGGAACTCGCATCGGGACACTGAACAGGAAAGACACCGAACAGCCCGTTGCGAGACACCCGCCGAGTCCCGGCGGGTGTTTCGTTTCACCTGCCGGCCGGCGGCCTCAACGGCCAAAAGCCCATGAACAACCTCCGGTCGGATCACCGACTCGCCCTCGCCGCCGCCTTCGCCACGGTCTATGTGGTCTGGGGCTCCACCTACCTGGCGATCCGCGTCGCGGTGGAGACCATGCCGCCGTTCCTCATGGCCTCGGGCCGCTTCCTGATCGCCGGTGGGTTGCTGCTCGCCTGGGCCGTGCTCCGCGGGACGCCGTCCCCGTCCCGGGCCGAATGGAGGGACGCCGCGATCGCCGGAACGCTCATGCTCGCGGGCGGAAACGGTCTCGTGTCCTGGGCCGAGACCTCCGTCAGCTCGGGCCTCGCCGCGGTGATCGTCGCGACGGTGCCCGCCTGGTTCGCCCTCTTCGACTGGATCCGCCCCCATGGCGTGCGGCCGTCCGCGGTCACCCTCGTTGGGATCGCCGTGGGCTTCTGCGGTGTGGCGATGCTCCTCGCTGGAGGCGCCGGTGCCGGGACCAACCTCCACTTCACCGTCACCGGCCTCGTGGCAATGGTGCTTTCCACCGCCTGCTGGGCGGCGGGTTCGATCTGGTCCCGGAACGGCAGCCGGCCGTCCTCGCCGGTCCTCGGCGCCGCCCTGCAGATGCTCTGCGGCGGAGGCTCGCTCCTGCTCATCGCCCTGTTCCGCGGTGAGACCGCGGGACTCCACCTGGCCGCGATTCCCGCCCGGTCCTGGGCCGCGTGGGGCTACCTCGTCGTGATGGGCAGCTTCGTCGCCTTCAACGCCTTCAACTACATGCTCCGGCACGCCAGTCCCGCGGCGGTCTCCACGTACGCCTTCGTCAACCCGGTCGTCGCCGTCTTCCTCGGCTGGGCACTGCTCGGCGAGTCGATCTCCGGGAGGATGGCGGTGTCGATGGGCGTGATCGTCCTCGGGGTCGTGCTGATCACCCTTGGCCCCTGGGTTCTCCGCCGATGGAGTTCTTCCGGAGAACGGGTTTGACCCGGGTTGCCGACGGTTCCTAGCGTGGCCGAGTCTCCGACAATCATCCCATGAGCAACACCATCGTTCCCCTGATCAGCTCCGGCGTCGCCGGCCCGCTCGGCGTCCTGCATCTTCCCCGTCTCTGGCTGAAGGCCTCCCTCGAAGCCCGTGGCCTGTTGGCCCCGGGTTATCCCGGCATCGGCGCCGGCTACGACTCCATGGTCCTGAGCGCGCTGGGGCTCGACGCCGACGCGGCCCGCTCCTTCATCACCGAGAAGCGTCCGACCTATCCGCAGTTCGAGGCGTGGATCCGGGTCCAGCCCGGCGTGAACCTGACCAAGGCCAACATCCACAAGCTCAACGTCGCCATCTCCGGCTACATCCACACCGATGCCGTCCGTCAGTCGGTCCTCGCCGCCAATGGCCTGCCCGACGACGGCTCGGTCCTGCCGGACGCGATCAACATCAACAACCTCGACGACTGGTTCGAGTTCCACCAGGCCGTCCTGAAGTGACGCCCACTTCCGGGCAGTGATCCCGGATCCCCCCGGGGCGGACCGAAAGGTTCGCCCCGGTCTCGTTCTCGGCCTCGGCGTCCGCGCCCCCGGGATTCAGCGGGCGATGTCCCGTTTCACCCATGCCGCATGCTGGTCCAGGTAGAGCTGGTTGCGTCCGGCGCGGTGCGCCGACCAGCCGGCGGCCGGCGGCTGGCTGTCGCCCACGGACCAGGCGTCCCTGTAGCCGTTCCACCACGAACGTTCGAAGAACGGGCTCATCAGCCACTCCTCGTCGGAAGGGCTGCTGCCCCGGAGTTGCACGATGCTCTCCGGCGTGCGCCCCCGGGCATAGCGGGCCGCCGCGGCGTTGGTTTCCGCCAGCTTGTCCGAGATGTAGTTCGCCCAGCCGCGGTTGGGGTGGTCGACCCCTTCCGAACGCCACGGGCTGAGGAAGTGGCGAAGCCACTCGTTGGAACGGATCACCGGAACCGGCGGACTCAGCCACACCTTCTCGATGGAACCATGCGGATCCAGGAGGGGCATGAACGAACCCATGGACGCATACCGCTTTCCTGAACCGTCGACGGGTGGGGTCCTTTGCAGATCCGAGTCGGGAACGTAGGGCATCCGGTCCGCGGAGTCGCCGAGGTAGAGTGCGGTCGCGATCCCGATCTGGTGCAGGTTGGAAAGGCAGGCGGTTTGAGACGCCCGCGTACGTGCCCGCGAGAGGGCCGGCAAGAGCATGCCGGCCAGGATGGCGATGATCGCGATGACCACCAGCAGCTCGATCAGGGTGAAGGCGCTCCTCTTCAAACGCCCGTAGGAGAATCCTTCCCGGCAGGGAGCACCATCTCCAACTCCGTTACGATCCGAGGGCGCCGTGTCGGCGCCAAACCCGGCCTTGCGACCGTGGGGGGAGACCCTAGCTTCCCCGCCGCTGGGCCGGTTCCAGCCAACCGTCACAGTTGCAGTGCAGGGCGGTGGCAGGGGACGGCCCGACACCTCCAACATGTCTGCTCTAATCGCTCCGCGCCGCAAACGCTGGCCCCTGATCACCGGGGCCGTGGTCGGCTCGCTCCTGGTCCTCTACTTCGTCCTCACCAGCGGCTTCTTCCTGCGGTCTGTGGTGCTCCCCCGGGTCTCCTCCGCCGCGGGAGTCGCGGTCGACGCCTCCGACATCTCCCTGAGCCCGTTTTCCTCGGTGGAGATCCGCAATCTCACCGTGACCGTTCCCGGCAAGGAATCCCTGGCGAAGGTCGACCTGATCCGCGCCCGCTACAGCCTGCTTTCCATCCTCGGGGGCGACATCGACGTCTCGGAGGTCACGGTGGAGAACCCGGTGGTCACGCTGTTCGGCAAGGCCGACGGTTCGATGAACCTGCCCACCTCCTCCGCCAAGCCGTCCTCCGGCGCCGCCCCGGAGAAGGCCGGAACCGCTCCCCGGCTCAACCTGCGGAACATCCAGGTCAAGAACGCCGCCTTCCAGGCCAGCCTCGCGCAGACCAACGGCACCCAATCCGCCGAGGTCACCGGCTTCAACCTCACCCTGGACCGCGTGCTCTCCGGTTCGCCGGGCAAGCTGACCCTCGCCGCTAAGCTCGCCTCGAAGATGCCGGACCTTTCGGCGTTCTCCGGCGGGCTCGACGGCAACCTGACCTTCCAGCTTGATGCGAATCTCCAGCCGTCGTTGGTGAACGGATCGTTGGTGGCCCAACTGGCCTCGGCCAGCGGTGCACTGAAGGAGTTGGCCGGACTTCGTGCGCAGGTGGACGTCGACGTCACCGCCACCGAGGTGAAGCAACTGCGGCTCGGCTTCCAGCAGGGCGGCCAGTCCTTCGCCGACATCCGCCTCGCCGGCCCGGTCGACTTCGCCAAGAAGGAGGCCCGGATCAGCTACGCGATCGGGGGCATCGACCGGCGACTCGTGCGGTTGGCGGCACCGGCGTTGCCGTATGACCTCGGCAAGATGCTGGTGTCGGCCGAGGGACGCGTCGACCTCGGGCTTGGCGGGGATCTGGTGACCTCCCAGGGACGCCTGACGGTCAACGACCTCACCCTGGGCACCACCAACGGGACGACCCCGAATCTCCGGATCGGCCTCGACTACAAGGCCGGGGTGAATCTCGCCGAGAAGACCGCCGTCCTGGACCGCCTGGAGATCGCCGCGGTGCAGACCGGGCGCAATCTGGTCGCGGGATCGCTGGACCGCCCGATGAACCTCTCGTGGGACCGGGTGAGCAAGGGTTTCCGGGATTCGACGTTCAGCCTGAAACTGGACGGGCTCCAGACCTCCGATTGGGTGGCCGTGCTCGGAACCTCCGCGCCCACGGCGACGGTCTCGGCGGATCTCGTGCTCCGCTCGGACCGGGACGGCCGCGACCTGAAGGCGAGCCTGATCGGCAAGGTGGACAACGTTTCGGCCGCATTCGGCGACCGCCAAGTCCGCGGCGTGGCGGCGACCCTCCAGACGGAGGCGGTCATGCTCGAGTTTGCGGACTTCGGGATCTCCAAGCTGCTGCTGGAGGTTTCTCAGGGCGGGGCGGCCCTGCTTTCCCTGAATGGCACGTTGAACCACAGCCTGGTTCAGGCTTCGAGCGGGGCGCAGTTCAGCCTCAACCTGGATCTGCGGAGGTTCGCCGGAATCCTTCCCGTCGAGGGAATCGCGATCTCCGCCGGCAGCCTGAAGGCTTCCGGTGCGCTGTCCCTGAAGGATGGCACCACGAACGTCACCTCGGACATCACGATCGACAACTTCACCGGCGGAGTGGCCGGGATGGAATTCCGCGACTACCGGGCCACCGTCGGGATTGCCGTCGACGCGTCGGGCGGGTCGCTCTCGATCCAGCGGATGGGCCTGACCGCCCAGAGCGGCTTCGCCGCGGGAGGCACCGTGGACGTCGCCGGTCGGGTCAACCTGAGCCGCGGCGGCGGCGAGATCGACTTCAAGATCGTCAACCTGAACGAGGCGGCGCTCGCGCCGTTCCTGGCACCTTCGCTCAAGCCCGGACGCCTGCGGTCGTTGGCCATCGACGGCACCGGCAAGGTCCTGGTCGCCCCCGGGTTCGACGCGGAGATCAGCTCCGAGATCCGTGTGGCCAAGTTCGTCGTGGAGGACGCCGGCGGACGTTTCCCTGCGGAGCCCCTCCAGTTGGGACTCGGCGTCGAAGGTGCCCGCAAGGGCGGTGTGATCGAGTTGAAGTCGGTCCGTCTCGACCTCGGGAAGACGACCAACGCCCTCAACCAGCTCACGCTCGCCGGCAGCGTCGACCTCTCGCCGAGCAACGCGGCTCCCAGTCGCCTCAGCATCCGCAGCGACGGCCTCGACCTGACTCCCCTCCACAACATCCTCGCCTCCGGCGGCACCACCGGAGCCCCTCCCGCCAAACCGGTGGTCGCGGAAGCCGGGAAATCCCCGTCGACCCCGCCCACCGAGCCCGCCCCGGTCGTCCTTCCGTTCCAGCGCTTCGACCTCGACCTCGACATCCGCCGCGTGGTCCTGGGCGAGATCGACATCGTCGGTTGGAAGACGGGCGTGGCGATCAAGGACGGCTCCGTTTCCCTCGATCCGTTCCAGCTGCAGCTCAACGGATCGCCGGTCTCGGCGAAGGCCTTGGCGGACCTCACGGTGCCGGGCTACCGGTACGACGTCGGCTTCAAGGCCGCCCCCATTCCCCTGGAGCCGATCCTCAACACGCTCCAGCCCGCCCGCCGCGGAATGGTGAGGGGAACGGTCCTGGCCGAGGCCAATGTGAAGGGGGCCGGCGTCACCGGCGCCTCGCTCGCGAAGAACCTGTCGGGTGCCGTCTCGTTCTCCGCCACCAACCTCAACCTGAGCCTCGACAACGTCACCAGCCCGCTCCTGAAGTCGGTGATCAGCGTGGTCACCTCGATCCCGGCGCTGATCAAGAACCCGACCGGCAAGCTGGGCGACATGCTCGGCCGTGCGCTGGGTCGGGCCACGACCGGCTCCGACCCGTGGGCGGAGGAGTTGCATGCGCGTCCGCTGGACTCGGTCGTCGTCGCGGCCGACCTCGGCAACGGCGGCGTGCAGATCAAGACGGCCCGGGTCCAGAGCGCCGCGTTCCGGGCGGATGCCTCGGGCGGACTCCGCTTCGCCCCGGTGCTCGACAACTCGCCCCTGGACATCCCCGTCGAGATCGCCCTCCAGCGGTCCCTCGCCGAGAAGGCGGTCCTCCTCGATCCGTCCGTGCCTGCCGACGCGCCCTACGCGCCGCTGCCACGGTTCCTGACCCTCAAGGGTTCCCTCGGCTCGATCCAGCCGGACATCAACTACACCGCCGTGGCGGCCATGAGCGCCAAGAGCCTCGGACGTGCGGTCGGCGGCCTCGGTGGGAACGTCGGCAACAAGGTCGGCGGCGTCCTCGGTGCCTTGGGCAACGCCTTCGGCGGAAACAACGCCGCGGCCTCGACCAATTCCCCGGCCAAGTCCACCAACGCCCCGGCCAATCCCGTGGGCGACCTCCTGCGTTCCCTGGGACGCCCGAAGAACTGAGCCGACCTACCCGATTTCCCGACACCATGAGTGCCGTCCTAGACCACCTCGCAGCCAACGCGTCCCGTCATGTCGACGAGTTGTGCGCCTACCTCCGCTTTCCCAGCGTCAGCGCCCAGGAGAAGCACGCCCCCGACCTCCGCGCCGCGGCCGACTGGGTGGCGTCGCGTCTGCGGGGTCTCGGATTGGACACGACCCTCCACGAGACCGCCGGCCATCCGATCGTGGTCGCCCGCACGCTCCCTCACGACCCGGCCAAGCCGACCTTCCTCGTCTACGGCCACTACGACGTCCAGCCGCCGGAACCGTTCGAGCTCTGGAAGACGCCTCCCTTCGAACCCCGCATCGAGGACGGCAACGTCTACGCCCGCGGTTCCTGCGACAACAAGGGCCAGCACCTCGCCCACATCCACGCCGTCGAGGCCTACGTCCGCACGGGCACCCCGCTGCCGTGCAACCTGACCTTCCTCATCGAGGGCGAGGAGGAGGTCGGCTCGACCCATCTCTACTCGTTCCTCCCCGCCCACAAGGACCTGCTGGCCTGTGACGCCGTGGTGATCTCGGACAACGGCATCCCCTCCCTGACCCATCCGGCGCTGACCTACGCCCTGCGGGGCATCGTCGCCTTGGAGGTCCGTGTCGACGGCCCCGACCGCGACCTGCACTCCGGTCTCTTCGGCGGCAGCCTGGAGAATCCCGCGTTCGCCCTGTGCTCGATCCTCGCCGGGTTGAAGGACTCCAAGGGCCGGGTGTCGGTGCCGGGTTTCTACGACGACGTCGCCAAGCTCTCGAAGTACGAGCGGGCCCAGATGGCGAAGATCCCGTTCAACGAGCGGCGCTACGCGAAGTTCCTCGGCGTCCCGCAGGTCACGGGCGAAGCCGGCTTCACGACCAACGAACGCCGTACCGCGCGACCGACGATGGAAATCAACGGGCTCACCAGCGGTTACCAGGGACAGGGCAGCAAGACCATCGTGCCGTCCTGGGCCAGCGCGAAGCTGACCTTCCGCCTGGTGCCGAACCAGAAGCCGTCCCGCGTGCTCGCGGCGATCCGTCGCCGGCTCAAGGAACTCTGCCCGCCCACCGTCCGCCTGAGCATCACCGACGGCCATGGCGGAGAGCCGTACCTGGTCGCGCCGGAAGGCCCCCTGGTTCAGGCCGGCCTGAAGGCGATGTCCGGTGGATTCGGCCGCGAGGCGCTCCTGATGCGCGAGGGCGGGAGCATCCCGATCGTCTCGGCGTTCCGGAAGCACCTGAAGGCGGACACGCTGCTCTTGGGCATGTCGCTGCCCGACGACAACCCGCATTCCCCGAACGAGAAGTTCAGCCTCGAGGCCTACACGAAGGGCATGCGGATGGCCGCGCTGCTCTGGCCGGAACTCTCCGCGGCGGTGCGTTCCTGACCGGGACCCGGAACCCATGGAGCCATCCCACGTCGACCGCCGGATCCCGGTGATCCTCCTCACCGGATTCCTCGGTGCGGGGAAGACCACGCTCCTGCTGCGCTGGCTCCAGGAGTCGCCGGCCACGGGACTGCGTCTCGGGGTGGTGATGAACGAGTTCGGGCTCGAGAGCGTGGACAGCCAGATCCTCGAACGGCCCGGACTTCCGGTGCGCGAGGTCAGCGGCGGGTGCGTCTGCTGCGCGCCCGACAGCGAACTGGACCGCGCCGTCCGGCAGTTGGCCGAGTCCGGCGACTGCGACTACGTGGTGGTGGAGACCAGCGGCCTCGCCGATCCCGACAACGTGATCGACGTGCTGACGGATCCGGAACTGCTCGACGTGACGCGCCTGCAGGCGGTGGTGACGGTCGTCGACGGGCCCTGGTACGCGCGGCCCTCCGAAGGCGGCGACATCGGGGAACGCGTCCTCGCGCGGCGGCAGATCGAGTTCGCCCACGTGGTCGCCCTGAGCAAATGCGACCGGATGTCCGCGGAGGACGTGCAGGCCGCCTCGGCGGCGATCCGGGCGGTGAACGCGTCGGCGGAACTGGTCCGGTTGCCGTACGGCCTGCCGGAGATCGGGCTTCTCCTGGATCGGCCGGCGGGTGAGATGCGGATCGAGTTGGACGCAACTCCCGCTGCCGAGGCGACCGGTCACCTGCACCACTCCTATCGCAGTGTGACCTGGCGGTTCCCGGCACCGGTCGAACGTCCGGCCTTCGAGCGGTTCCTGACCCGGCTGGACCCGAAGGCGGTCGTGAGGGCGAAGGGCTTCGTCCGCTTCACCCATGCGCCGACGAAGCTGCACCTCTTCCAGACCGTGTGGGGGCACCATCTCATCGAGGAGTTTCCCCACACGCCCGCCCCGGATCCCGTGGCCGTGCTGATCGGACCGTCCCTGGATCCGGAGACCCATCGGCTGGCGCTCCGCGAACTCGTCTTCGGCAAGGGAACCCGGACCTTCCCTGTGCGAAACGGGTGACATTGCAGCGGGTTGTCTGTGGTCCGTTGTCCGTCGGCGGATCTTGGCGCCTTGGCCACGGCATCTGCTCTCTCCTGCTTGGCCGTCGATGACCTGGAATCCGGGACCGTGCGAAATGGGCAAGGAGTCCCTGCAAAGGAATGGGCCCGTGCACGTCACCGGCCGCGGTCCGAACGCTTCCCACCCCGTTCAGGAATGGCGGTCCGGGGAGAGCATCCGGGATTCGAAGCCGGCGGGTTGGCCGGTCAGGATTCCGGCCACGATCTTCCCGGTCACCGGCGCGAGGCTGAGGCCCATCATCGCATGGCCGGTGGCCAGGGTCAGGTTGGAGCGGCAACCGGTGCGGCCGATGTAGGGCAGGCCGTCCGGTGAGCAGGGACGGAGTCCGCGCCAGGGTTGGATGCCCTCGAAGTCGGCCGGCCCGAACTCGGGGTAGTATCGGGACACGGCCTTGATGATTCCCCGGACCCGCACCGGATCGATACCCTCGTCGAGCCCGGAGAGTTCCATCGTCCCGCCGAAGCGGAGCGAGGAACCCATCGGGGTCACCGCGACGCGGGCTTCGGTGAAGATGGAGCAGAGGGTGGGAAGACGTCGTGGCGAGGGCAGGGTGAGGCTGTAGCCCTTGCCGGCCTGGATCGGGAGACGGAGATCCAGCTTCGCCGCGGTGGCCGGCGACCAGGAACCGCCGCACAGGAGGAACTCGTCGCCGGCGACCTCGCCGTTGGTCGTGATGACCCGCTCGATGCGTTGTCCCGAGGACTTCCAGTCCAACGCCTCGCTGGACCAAAGGAACCGGGCGCCGAGCCGGTCGAGTTCCCGCTTGAGTCCACCCATGAAGCGGTCGGGGCTGAGATGGCAGTCGAGCGGGTAGTGGACCGCGCCGGCGATGTCCATGCGGACACCGGGCTCCAGGGCGGCGGCGGCGGCGGGATCGAGGACGTCGGCGGGGATCCCGAGCTTGCGGGCCTGTTCGGCGCCCTTCGCCTCCTCCTCGAGGCCGTGGGGCGTCCGGCAGAGCATCAGCAGTCCCTTGCGGACGAGGCCGAAGTCGTTGCCGGGGAGTTCGGCCAACTCCTCGAAGGCGGAACGGCTCGCGAGGCTGAGGTCACGGATCAACGGCGCCGAAGCCTGGACGTGCGCCGCGGTCGAGGAACGCCAGAACCGGTAGGCCCAGGCGATCAGCGAGGCGTCGAGGCGGGGACGGATGTAGAACGGGGACTCGGGGTTCCACATCCACTTCAACCCGAGGGCCACCATGCCGGGAGCGGCGAGCGGCACGAAATGGCTCGGCACGATCATGCCGGCGTTGCCGAAGGAACAGCCGTCGCGCGACTCGGGGTTGCGGTCGACGACCGTGACCTGGAGCCCGGTCTTGGCGCAATAGTAGGCGCAACTCAGTCCGATGACCCCGCCCCCGACGATGACGACATGCTGCTGCTTCACAGTGTGGAAGGAGGTTCCACCGGGGTCGCGGGAAGGTCTTGCATGGAATCCCGGTGCATCCGGAAAAGGCGGCACACCGGCTCAGGAACGAAGACCGACCTCACGCAAATTCGCAAAGACGCCAACGGTGCGGAGACTCGTTCCTGAAGGGCGCTACGGTGGCTTCGTCCCACTCCAAGGCGTCTTTGCGGTTTCGCGTGCCGATCGCTTCTGCATCGGCTGCTCGGACGCCAGGCCGACGGAATCCCCGTCCGGCGACCTGTGCCGGACGGGGAGTGAACCTGCCTTGGCAAAACGCTCAGCGTTTCGCGGTGGCCTGGCCACCGGAGAGCAGGTAGGCCAGCAGATCGAGGATCTCGTCCTTCTGGAGCGTGTTCAGCAGGCCTTCCGGCATCGGTGAGACCTTGGAGTTCTCGATGCTTTCGATGTCCTTGCGGTTCACGTTGGTGAAGCCGTTGGGGTCGAACATGTCGGTCATCATCATGATGCCGTCGCCGTTGAGGTTGGCGACGCGGCCGATCACGGTGCCGCCATCCTTCTTGGTGATGACCACCTGGCCGTACTGGTCGCTGATCTCCTTGCCGGGATCGACGATGGACTCGAGCAGGTCATGGGGGCTGAAGCGGCCGGAGACGCCGGTGAGGTCGGGTCCGACGGCGCCGCCTTCGGTGGCGAAGCGGTGGCAGTTGAAGCATCCCACCGCGCCGAAAAGGGAGCGTCCGCGCTCGAGGTTGCGTCCGGAGCGGAGGCTCTTGGCGAGCGAGCCGTCGAAGTCCGCCATGGCCCATTCCTTCACCGTGGCCCGGCCGGCGAGCAGGTTCTCCAGGACGTTGCGCTTGGGCGGTTGGGCGTTGAGGACGTCGGCGAGCTGGGTCTTCTCGGAGGCCGAGAGGGTGGCGACGGCGTCGTTCTTGATGTCGCGCAGGAAGCCCGAGAGCGAGGAGCCGCCGCGGAAGTTGGCGGCCTTGAGGAACCAGGCGAAGTAGGCGCGCCGCTGTTCCAGGGTCCAACCGGACTTCAACATCCGGAGCGCGCGGGCGAGGTCCAGCTGTTCTTCCTGGGAAGGCGCCGAGGCGAGGGCGGCGGAGAGCTTGCCGGCGGCCGAAGGCGTCTCGAGATAGACCAGCATCGGGGCCAGCTCCGCGTTGAGGAAGCGGTTCTTCGAGGGGAACAGCGGTTCGAACTTCCTTCCGAGCGCCGCGACCGTGGCCGCGTCCGGGCGACCGAGACGGGTCATGGCGAGGCTGTAGGCGCGGAGCAGGTCCAGCTGCTGACGGGTGTCGAGGCGGTTCCAGTCGATGCGATCGAGGGCGGCGAGCAGACGCGGCTGCAGGGTGGCGTCCGGGGACGGGTCGGTCGGCTTGCGATGCGGGGCGTCCTTGCCGCTGACGCGGGCGAGGGCCATCGCGGACTGGATGAGGCGGTCGGGGTTGGACTCGGACAGCGCGCGGTCGGTCCAGGCCGACGGCGCCTGCCATTCGAGGGCCACCCGGGCCGCGAAACGGAGTGCGCGATCCTTGCTGCCAAGCGCCTTCCAAACGGTGTCGAGGTTGGACTTGGAAGGGCTGTCGACGAAGCGGCCATGGAGCGCCTCGAGCTCGCGGCGGGCGGCAAGCGCGGTGTTGCGGCGCTTGTTGGGGACGACCGGGGCGGTGGACTCGGTGCCGGTGTAGGTCACCCGGTACAGCGCGGACTGGGTGCGGCGTCCGCCGATGGCGAAGTACATCGCGCCGTCGTTGTGGACGACGATGTCGGTCAGGGGCAGCGGGGAGCCGGAGATGAACTCCTCGCGGGTTCCGGTGTAGCCGGCGCCGTCCTGCTTCAGGTGGACGGCGTAGAGCTTGCCGTAGCTCCAGTCGTTGATGAAGAGGGCGTCCTGGTATTTGGCGGGGAACTTCGCGCCGTAGCCGAACGTGACGCCGGTCGGGGAGCCCGGGCCGATGTCGACGACCGAGCCGACGCTGTCGGCGTAGTAGGCGGGCCACTTGCCGGCGCCGCTGCGCCAGCCGTACTCGCCGCCGCTGACGACGTGGTTCACGCGGGTCGGACGGTACCACGGGGTGTTCATGTCCCACTCCATGTCGGCGTCGTAGGTGAAGAGCTCGCCGTCGCGGTTGTAGGCGGCGTCGTACTCGTTGCGGAATCCGGTCGCGACGAGGTCCCACTGCTTGCCGTCGGGATCCGTCCGGGCGATCCAGCCGCCCGGCGCGAGCACGCCCTTCATGAAGCCGTTGCCGTCCCAGAGCCGCTGGATGAGATGATCCTCACCCCAGATCGGCCGCATGTGCGTGGAGGCCATCTCGGTGAGGCGGGTCTGGTTCCCGATCACCAGCGTGAGGGACTTCTTGTCCGGAGACAGGAGTATCGCGTGGGGACCGTGCTCACCGCCGCCGTCGAGCTTGCGGAGCAGTTCGACGGAATCGAAGCGGTCGTCGCCGTCCGTGTCGCGGACGCGGTAGAATCCGCGGCCCTGGAGCGTCTCCTCGTTGACCATCACGTAGAGGCTGTCGAAGGCGTAGAGCAGGCCGTGTGCGCCGCCGATCTTCAGGTCGATGTTCTCTATGGCGGGTTCCGCGGTCGTTCCGACGGCGGGGAGGGTGAGGCGGTAGAGCTTGCCGTACTGGTCCGAGACGATGAGGCGACCCTTCGGATCGGAGCACATCGAGACCCAGGAACCCTTCTGTTCCTTGGGCACGGTGTAGAGGAGTTCGGCCTTGAAACCGGACGCGATCTTCAGCGCATTGACCGGGGTGGCGCCTTGGCCGAGGGCGGCGATGGAGGCCATGGCGCCGAGGGCGGCGGACCAGACGACGTGACGGGGGGACATGCGGCGAAAGACTGTTGGAAAAGCCGACACGTCGACAAGTCCACAGGCGTTCCCCGGAGGGGATTCCGTTTTGGAAATCCCCGAACGCCCCAGGGCCGATCGACATCGGCCCGGCGAATCGTGCAACGGATGCGGAGAACCGATCGGCGGCAATCGAAGAAAAGGGACCGGCCCGCCAAGCCGCGAAGCCGCAGCGGGTCCCTCCTCGCTCCCGTGGAATGGCTCAGGCCCTGCCGAGGTTCTTGAGGATCTGCACCGTCGAGTGCGCCTTGTTGAGGGTGTAGAAATGCACGCCGGGCGCGCCTTCCTTCACCAGCTCCTCGATCTGACGCGTGCAGTACTCGATCCCGAAGTCCGTGACCGCGGCATCGTCGTCACCCAACTCCTCGAGTCGGGCCAGGAAGGGTTCCGGCAGGCGTGCACCGCACAGTGCGGTGAACTTCTTGGTCTGGTTCCGGGAAAGCACCGGCAGCAGGCCGGCGATCAACGGGACGTCCACGCCGAGCTTCCGGGTCAGGTGGTCGCGGAACTCGAGGTAGTCGGCGTTGTTGAAGAACAGCTGGGTCACGACGAACTGGGCGCCCTTCCGGATCTTGTCGGCGAGGTGGTCCCAATCGACGTGTTTGCCGCCGGACTGGTTGATGTGGCCTTCCGGGAAGCCCGCGGTGCCGATGCTGAAGTCGCCGCGTTCCTTGAGGTAGGCCACCAGTTCCGAGGAGTAGCGGAAGCCGCCTTCGGTCTGCACCCATTCGCCGCCGCCGGGCGGATCGCCGCGCAGTGCGAGCAGGTTCTTCACGCCGCGTCCGGCCGCCTCGTCCACCACCGAGGCCAGTTCCGCCCGGGTCGCATTCACGCAGGTGAGATGCATCATCGTGGTCAGGTCGAACTCGCGTTGGATGCGGTCGACGATCCCGATGGTCTTGTCGCGTGTGGAGCCGCCGGCGCCGTAGGTCACCGAGCAGTAGTCGGGCTTCGCCGCCACCAACGCCGGGATGGTGTTCTGGAAGAGGTTCCGCTCGCCTTCGTCCGTCTTCGGCGGAAAGAACTCGATCGAGAAGGAAGGACGTCCCTTGGAATGGTTTTCCCGATGGATCTCGTGGATGTGGCGAATCATCGGCCACGACACTGCCGGGGTCGGCCTGGAAATCAATACTCAAATCAACGAATCAGGATGGGATGATATGTCGTTTCCGTGATGAGGTGTCTGAAAAAGGAGGCGGGGTGTAGGAAGGCGGGCTTGAGTCGGGGCTGGGGACGGACTAGCAACGGGCATGACTCGCCGCCGCTTCATCCAATCGGGCACCCTTGCGTCCGCGCTCAGCTTCGTTCCCACGACCTTTGCCCAGGAGCGTCCGCTCCGGGTGGGCCTGATCGGCACGGGGTGGTACGGGAAGGGGAGTCTGTTCCGGGCGCTGCAGGTGGCGCCGATCGAGGTGGTCTCGCTGTGCGACACCGACAGCCGGATGCTCAACGAGGCGGCGGAACTGGTCGCCCAACGCCAGAAGTCCGGGAAGAAGCCGCGGCTCTACCCGGACTTCCGCAAGGCCATCGCCGAAGGGGATGTGGACGTGATGATGGTTTCGACGCCGGATCATTGGCATGCGGTGCCGGCGATCGCGGCGATGAAGGCGGGGATGGACGTCTACTGCGAGAAGCCGACCGGCGTGGACGTGGTGGAGAGCCAGTCGATGGTGGCGGCGGCGCGGAAGTACAACCGGATCGTGCAGGTGAACACCCAGCGCCGCAGCACGCCGCACCTGATCGAGGCGAAGGATGAGATCATCGCCGCCGGCAAGCTGGGCAAGATCCAGAAGGTCGAGATCGGCGTGTGGTGGCACATGCGGAACCGCGACACGTTGGCGACGGCTCCGGACATGGCTCCGCCCGAGACCCTGGACTACGAGATGTGGACCGGTCCGGCTCCGATGAAGCCCTATTCGAGGATCCATCATCCCCGGGGCTGGCGTGCCTTCAACGAATACGGGAACGGGATCGTGGGCGACATGTGCGTGCACATGCTGGACATGGTGCGTTGGCTCCTGGGTTTGGGCTGGCCGGAGGAGATCACCTCGTGGGGAGGCATCCTGAACGACCGTGCGGCCCGGGCGAACATCAGCGACACCCAGACGGCGATCTTCAAGTATCCCGACTTCGACGTGACCTGGAACCACAAGACCTGGGGTCGTTCGCCGGAGCCCGACCCGGACTTCCAGTGGTTTGGAACGATCCACGGGGAGAAGGGCACGCTGAAGTGCAGCGTCTTCAAGTACGAGTTCACGCCGGCCGGCGCCAGCAAGCCGGAGCGGAGCCGGAAGGCGCTGCTGGAGTTCGACAAGTATCCCGAGGACGAGACCGAGAAGGACCTGGAGCGGCATGTGGCCTCGGCCATGCGCGGGCACTGGAGGAACTTCCTCGAGGCACGCCAGAAGCGGGGCTCGATGCTGCCCGTGGCCGACATCGAGCAGGCGCACATCTCGAGCAGTTCCTGCTTTTTGGCTAATATGTCGATGAAGCTGGGCCGATCGCTCAGGTGGGATCCGAAGGCCCATTTGGTGTTGGGCGACTCCGAAGCCAACTCGTTGTTGGCCAGGCCTTACCGTGGACCGTGGGAGCACCCGAATCCGGCCTCGATCTGACCCTTTTCGAAGGGGGGTTGCGATCCGTCGATTCTGATAAATTATCTCGTTTTTTGCGTCGTGATGGGCGAACGATGGTGTTGGTGATCCGTTCCTCTACCCATCCGGCGCCGACCAGTGCCGGTGTTCGTCGTACGCAGATCTTCACTCTGATCGCGATTCTGGTGCCGTGGCTGGGCTTCCTCACGGCGGGCGTCCTCGCTTGGAACCGCATCATGGGGTGGACCGATCTCGCATTGTTTTTCGTGATGTACCTGATCGCCGGTTTCGGCATCACGGGCGGCTACCATCGCCTGTTCACCCATCGGAGCTTCCAGTGTCCGACGTGGGTCCGGTTCCTCTTCGGAGTCGCCGGTTCGATGGCCGTCCAAGGTCCGCTGTTCTTCTGGGTGGCGACCCACCGGCGTCATCACCAGTACAGCGACGTCGACGGCGACCCGCATTCCCCGCATGAACACGGCGAAGGCATGGTCGGCTTGGTGAAGGGATTCTGGCACGCCCACCTCGGCTGGATGTTCCGGGGCGCCGACGCCATGGCCACCCGCAGTCTCCCCGACCTTTCCCGTGACGGCACGGCCCGCCTGATCCACCGCGGATTCCTCGTCTGGGCTCTGGCTGGCATGGTGATCCCGGCCATCCTGGGTGGCTTGATCCAGCAGAGCTGGATGGGCGCGCTGACCGGATTCCTCTGGGGCGGCCTCGCCCGCATCTTCGTCACGCACCACGCGACCTGGAGCGTCAACTCGATCTGCCACCTCTGGGGTACGCGCGATTTCGCGACCCGGGACGACAGCCGGAACAATCCTGCCGTGGCGCTCGTGTCCCTCGGTGAGGGTTGGCACAACAACCACCATGCCCATCCCCAGTCGGCCCGGCATGGCCTCCGTTGGTTCCAGCTCGATCCGACCTGGATCCTGATCTGGACCCTGCTGCGCCTGCGCCTCGCTTCGAACGTTCAGTTGGCGCGCGCTGGAACCGCGCCGGCCTGAATCGCTTCAGGCGGGCCGGAACCCCACGCTTGGGCACAAGGCCCTCGGAGGAGGATGGCAAGGAGCCCGTGGGTTTCTGTCGAATGAGCCGACCAAGGTCCATTGGTCGGTTTTTTCGTTCCGTGGCGGACTCCCTTTTGGCGTCTTGATTCCCAGTCAGCGGATCCCGCAGAAGGAGAGGCTGGTCGCCGCGATTGCCAACGGAAAAGGGCGACCCTCAGGATGCCCTTCCGGTTGGTTGGGTTCCACGATCCCACCCCGTGAGCGGGGGCGGCCGGCGTTCAGGCCTTGCGATGGAAGGGCTTCTTCACGACCTCCGCCTCGCAGAGGCGACCGCGGATCTCGATGTCGAGCCGGGTGCCCGGGGCGATGAGGCCCGGCGGGACATATCCCAGACCGATGCCCGCGTTCAGCGTCGGACTCTGGGTACCGCTGACCACGCTTCCCACCGGCTTGCCTTCGTGGTGGATGGTGTAGCCGGGGCGGGGCGGGGCGGACTTGCCGGCCATGCGGAACGCCACCAGACGCTTCGCCGCTCCCTGCTCCTTCTGCGCCAGCAACGCGGTGCGTCCGACGAACTCGCCCTTGTCGAAGGCCACGAAGAACCCCAGGCCGGCCTCGATCGGGGACGTCTGCAGATCGAGTTCGTGTCCGTACAGCGGGAAGCAGACCTCGGTGCGCAATGTGTCCCTGGCCCCGAGGCCGCAAGGCTTGATGCCGGCGGCGGCACCGACCTGGAGCGTCCGCTCCCACAGCGCGAGGATCCGTGACCCGTCGGCCACGATCTCGAAGCCGTCCTCGCCGGTGTAGCCGGTGCGCGCGACCCAGACGTCGGCATCGTCGATCCGCCAGCAGGCGATCTGGTTCTTCTTCAACCCGGAGGCGGTGGCCACCGGAGTCCCGCCGACGGGCGCTCCGGGGATGAGGGTGTCGATGAAGCCGGCGACGGCAGGTCCCTGGATGGCGATGGCTCCGGTGGTGTCGGAGACGTTACGCATCAGGACCCCGGACTTTCCGGCGAACGCCTCCAGACGGGCCTGAAGCCACGCCCAGTCGTCGGCGATCCGGCTGGCGTTGATGATCAGCAGATACCGTTGCGGGGCTGTCTGGTAGACGTAGAGGTCGTCCACCGTGCCGCCCGCCTCGGTGCACATCTGGGAATAGTGGCCCAGGCCCGGGGCGAGCTTCGTGACGTTGTTGGTGAAGGTACCGTTGAGGAAGGCGGCGGCTTCGGGGCCCTCGACCCACACCTCGCCCATGTGGCAGATGTCGAAGACCCCCGCGGCCGTGCGGACCGTCTGGTGTTCATCGACGATGGAGGTGTACTGGACCGGCATCTCCCAACCGCCGAACTCGATCAGCTTTCCTCCGAGCTTCTGGTGGGATTCGAACAACGGCGTGCGCAGCAACGACATGGTCGGAGAGTGCCCCAGCTTCGGAATCCGGGCGAAGGAATTTCCGGGGACATGGCCACGACCCTGACCTTGGGTTTGGCGGTTGCCCGGACCGTGGGACCGGATGAAGCTTTGTCGCCGCCTTTCCACACCCATGACCCCCGTCCAAGCCGCAGAACTGCTCGACCGTTTCCAACGTGGCGAAACCGACCGCGACTCGGTGCTGAGGGCCTTTCAATCGGCGCCGGTATCCGAACTCGGCTTCGCCGCGGTCGACCTGCACCGCACCCTCCGCAAGGGGTTTCCGGAGGTGATCTACGGCGCCGGCAAGACGCCCGAGCAGGTGGTCGCCATCGCCGAGAAGGTGGTGGGAGTCGACAACCGCGTCCTGGTCACCCGGGTCGGCCCCGAGCATGCGCGGCTTTTCCTGGAACGGTTCCCCGCCGGCGTCCACCACGCGGCGGCGCGTTGCCTCACTCTGGAAACCTCCCCGCTGAAGCCGCGCTCCGGCGAGATCGCGGTGGTCGCCGCCGGCACCAGCGACCTGCCGGTGGCCGAGGAGGCCGCCATCACCGCCGAGTTCATGGGGAATCCGGTCCGGCGCATCTACGACGTCGGCGTCGCCGGGATCCACCGGCTCTTCGCGCGGTTGCCCGAGATCCAGGCGGCCCGCGTGGTGATCGTGGTGGCCGGAATGGAGGCCGCCCTGCCCAGCGTCGTCGGCGGACTGGTGGGACGTCCCATCATCGGTGTCCCGACCAGTGTCGGCTACGGCTCCCATCTCGGTGGCCTGACGGCGCTGCTGGGGATGCTGAACTCGTGTGCCAGCGGCCTGACTGTGGTGAACATCGACAACGGCTTTGGCGCGGGCTACGCCGCGAACGCGATCAACGCCCTGTCGGATTCCGCATCGCGCTGAACCGGTGCCGTCCATCGGGCGAAGACGGACCTCACGAAGAGACGCGGAGGTCGGGTTTCGCGCGTCGGGCGTCGGGCTTCAGGAAGCGTGCGTGGTGCGGTAGAGGCCGTGGGATCGGATCGCCTCGCCGATTCCCGGCGGCACCAGATGGTCGATGGGAAGCCCGTCCTTCACACGGGAACGGATCTCGGAGGAGGAGACCTTGAGCGGCCATCCGCGCAGGTGCACAAGACGCCATGGACCGCCCCGTTCGACGGCGGGTTCCCCGGGGCGTGGGATCACGAGGAACGTCACCGCCGCCGCCAAGGCCGCCGCCTCGCGCCATTCGTCGAGCTTCGCCACGTGGTCGGCGCCGATGAGCCAGAAGAGTTCCGCCTGCGGATGTCTCCGCTGGAACTCGCGCACCGTGTCGATGCTGTAGCTGACGCCGCCGCGGTCGATCTCCAGCGTGTCGACCTCCATCCGGGTGCGCCCGGCCAGCGCCTGCCTCAGGAGCGCGGCGCGCCGTTCCGGCGGGGCCGGTTCGAGGCCCGGCTTGAACGGGGACCGGCCCGCCGGGATGAAGGCGAGCCGGTCCAACCGCAACTCCTCCATCGCCGCGGTGGCCACCAGGAGATGGCCGAGGTGCACCGGGTCGAACGAGCCCCCATAGAGGCCCAGCCGCCGCGGTTGCGGTCGGACGTTGGACTGGATTGGGCCCTCGGACATCGGAGTCTCGGCATCGTCCGTCCGTGGAACCGCGTCCGCAAGCTCGCCCGATGGAGGCGGGGCGTCCGGCGACGTGGTGGTGACGCGCTTGGCAGGACCGGCGTCCGGTCCTAGCCTGCGTCCCATGTTCAATGCGTCGGAGGTCCAGCCATCCCTCGTCCGTCGTCCCGTGCCGCCCGAGCGGCTGGACTTCCTTTCCCGCGAGATCCTCGCGCTGAAGAAGTCGATGAACGCGGTGGTCCTGGCGCACAACTACCAGGTGCCCGAGATCCAGGACGTGGCGGACTTCGTGGGCGACTCGCTGGGGTTGTCGCAGCAGGCGGCGAAGACCGAGGCGGACGTCATCGTGTTCTGCGGCGTGCACTTCATGGCCGAGACGGCGAAGATCCTGAACCCGTCGAAGAAGGTGATCCTGCCCGACCTCGACGCCGGCTGTTCCCTCGAGGCGAGCTGTCCGGCTCCGAAGCTGAAGGCGTTGCAGGACACGAACCCGAACTTCTACACGATCGCCTACATCAACTGCTCGGCCGAGGTGAAGGCGTTGAGCGACTGCATCGTGACCAGCGGCAACGCGGTGAAGATCGTCGAGCACGCGCCGAAGGGCAGGGATCTCCTCTTCGTTCCGGACGAGAACCTGGGCGGCTGGGTGATGGAGCAGACCGGACGTCCGATGACGCTGTGGAAGGGCGACTGCTACGTGCATGTCGAGTGGACGCACCAGGCGATCACGCGGATCCGCCAGCAGTTCCCGGGGGCGCCGGTGGTGGCCCATCCCGAGTGCCCGAAGGCGGTCCGCATGTTGGCCGACGAGGTGTGCTCGACCGAGAAGATGGTGCAGTGGTGCCGGAAGACCTCCGCGGTGGACATCATCATCGCCACCGAGGCCGGCATGCTGCACCGGCTGAAGAAGGAGTGCCCGGGCAAGAACTTCATCCCGGCACCGACCGACCGTTGCGCCTGCAACGAATGCCGTTTCATGAAGATGAACACGCTCGAGAAGCTGCACGCCTGCATGCAGCAGGGCGGCCCGGAGGTGGTCCTGTCTCCGGAGATCATCGCCCGGGCGCGTCGGCCCATCGAGCGGATGCTCGAGATCAGCGCCTTGCCCATGGAGAACGCCGGTTGAATCCGGAGCGGACCTGTTCCTTCACCGTCCATCCGACATGTCGATGAATCGCCTCCCGTTCGCACCCTCCGCGCTCCTCGTCTCCATCCTGTTCACCGGCTGCTGCACGCGTCTGCCGGCCGGCAAGCCGGACGTGGACACGGCCTTGGAGGCCGACCGGGCGTTCGCGCGGTTGGCCGCGGCCGAGGGACCTTCCGTCGCGTACGGCCGGTTCGCGGACGCGCGTTCGCTCCGGATCGAGCCGACCGGCCCCAACATCGAGGGCCGCGAATCCCTGGTGAAGGAGCTCGCCGGATTGGGACGTGGGGAAATGACCTGGACGCCGCGGGCCGGCGAGCAGTCCGGTGAGCTGGGCTGGACCTGGGGCGATTTCCAGGTCGTCACACCGAAGGGGCCAAGGACCGGCCGCTACCTGACCGTCTGGAGGAAGACCCGGGACGGATGGAAGGTTGCCGCGGACTTCGGTGCCGCGCCGTAGCCGGAAGGGTTCGGAAGAGATCGGTACGCCACGCCGCGAAGCCGCCGGGGCGGGAAGGAGATCCGACTTACGCCGCCGTGGCCTGGAGCCGGGCTTTGCAACCACGGGTACGAAGGGTGCGAAGTCGGACCTCACCCCGAAGAGGGGTGGTTTGGCGGCAAATGCGCTTGATTGGCCGGCCGTCGCTTTCGATGGTTTGGTTCACCTCCATGAGCAAAGCCTCCCCGAAGAAGGCCGCCGTCCCGGCCGCCAACAACTTCCCCAAGCTCCACAACGCCATGTGGCCCGGCCTCGTCGGCAAGGGCGGTCCCGGTGCCGAGCCGTCCATCGACCTCGACACGATGCTGGACCTCACCGCCAAGGCGGAGGTGAACGGCATGAAGTTCGACGGCGTGGACCTGTTCCTCTACAACCCGCACGTCGACATCGACATCAGCGACGACGGCATCAAGGCCCTCGCGGACAAGATCCGTTCGCGTGGGTTCGTGGTGGGCTCGGTGGTGGCGCCGGTGTGGTTCGACGGTTCGGCGATGGGCAACGAGGAGCAGCGCGCGAACTGGGTGACCTCCGTGCGCAAGGCCTGCCGCATCGCCAAGCGGCTCCGCGAACTCGGGGTCCGTCCGTACGGCGTCGTCCGCATCGACACCGCGGCGAGCGTGACCGCATGGGACGCCGATCCGAAGGGCAACACGAAGCTCATCGCCAAGACCTTCCGTGAGGGCGGCAAGGTGGCCAAGGAACACGGCGAACGGCTCGCCGCCGAAGGCGAGATCTGCTGGGGCGGCATGCACTCCTGGAAGTACATGATCCAGACGTTGGAAGAGACCGGCATGCCCAAGGTGGTTGGCTTCCAGGCGGACATGGCCCATACGCTCCTCTACACCCTCGGCTACAACGCGCCGGCCGCGCACCGGATCGTGCCGGAGAAGTTCCACTGGGAACCGGAGGCCTTCCACAAGGCGATGAAGAAGATGACCGCGGCGCTGCGGCCCTGGACGATCGACTTCCACGTCGCCCAAAACGACGCGACGGTGAAGGGCTCCGGCGACCACGAAAAGACCGGCAAGCACTGCCTCGCCACCGATCCCAACGGCAAGCTGAACATCGCCCGCGATGCCGGCTACTGGCTGCGGGACGACGCGGGCAAGGTGACCAAGAAGTTCCAGCACATCTGCTGGGACGGCTGCATGTTCCCCAACGACGTCATGGGCAAGCAGGAGACCTGGAACCACATCCTGGCTTCGATGATCCAGGTCCGGGAGAACCACGGCTGGAAGGCCTGAGTCCGGGAGGACTTACCGCAAAGCCGGGTGCCTGCGAAACAGGGACCCGGCTTTGGCGTTTTCGGGGTTTGGGTAGGAAGGGGAGGGAAGGAAAGGGCCCTGCCGGGAAACGACCGTTGTTGTGGATCCGAATGAATCCGTGGGATCCGTGTCCTCACCCAAAGCGCAAGCGGACTCCCGCACTCCAGGACGCTCCCGCGCTTCCAAAGGGGGCTCTTCTACCGACCACTTTGGAATGACCAATCGGTCACCTCGAAGGGAACCGGCCGCCATGACTGCCACCAGACCGTCGTTTCCGCCTTCTGCGTCGTGCCGCCGACCTTCACCGTCAGCTTGAGGGCGTAGTTCATCCCGGCCACGACCTGCTGCGAGGCCTCGTCGATGGAGACCAAGGTCACGGGCTTGCCCGAGTTCCAGGAGGCGGACTTGACCGCGGCCTCGGCGGCCTTGCGGACGTTTTCGTCCTGGGCCGACACCTTGGACCATCCGCCGGCGATGGCGTTCTCGTTGGGCTGGGACTTCGGGTTGGGCTCGTTCTGGCAACCGGCGACTCCGATGAGGGCGAAGAGCGCGGCGAGTTTGATGGAGGCATTCATTCCTTGAATGGTCGGGACCAGCCGGGCCGGATTCATCGGGGAATACTTGGGGACCTGGGACGACGGGCAACTCCGGAATGTCGGGAGGGCGGGTCGGGGAGCGATGGCAGCGGGCTTGCGGCCCTCTGGTGGAAGCGGCTTGAATGGCCGGCCCTATGGAATGCCTCCCCGGTTTCCGCGAATTCTATCCCGAGCCGCTGCCGCACAAGGACGCCTGGTCCTGCGATGCGCGCCAGCACATCTTCGACGCCTGGAGGTCCACCGCGCGTCGCTACGGATTCCGCGAGTTCGACGGTCCGCCGTTGGAGCCGTTGGAGCTGTACACCGCCAAGTCCGGCGCCGAGATCGTCGGCCAGCTCTTCAACTTCGTCGACAAGGGCGAGCGCGCCGTCTCGATGCGGCCCGAGATGACCCCGACCGTGTCGCGCATGGTCGCGTCGTCGGAGCGGGCCTACAAGAAGCCGATCAAGTGGTTCTCCATGCCCCAGCTGTTCCGGTACGAGAAGCAGCAGAAGGGACGGCTCCGGGAGCACTTCCAGCTCAACTGCGACATCTACGGCGAGGCCGACATCGCGGCCGACGCCGAGATCGTGGCCCTGCTGGTGGACACGCTGCGTTCCCTCGGTCTCACCGAGGAGGACTTCGTCATCCGCCTGAGCAGCCGTCAGGCCTGGCAGCGGTTCTTCGCCTCGCGCGGCGGGGATCCGGCCCACGAGTACGAGTTCTACCAGGTCATCGACAAGGTCGAGCGCGAGGATCCCGAGGTCTCGGCCAAGAAGCTCCAACCGCTGGGCATCTCGTATGACGACGTCCAGTCCTTCATCGCGGCCGCGGAACCGACGCCCGAGCTTTCGGAACTGATCCGGAACCTGGAGGCCCGCGGCCTCGGCGGCTACCTGAAGGTGGACTACTACGTGATCCGAGGACTGGCCTACTACACGGGCGTGGTCTTCGAGGCCTTCGACCGGAAGGGCGAGTTCCGGGCGATCGCCGGTGGTGGCCGCTACGACCAGTTGGTCAAGCTGTTGAGCCACGGCAAGGTGGACCTCCCGGCACTGGGCTTCGGCATGGGCGACGTCGTCCTGCTCGAGCTGCTGAAGTCCCGGGGCAAGCTCCCGAAGTTCACCGCGGGCGTGGACGTCCTGGTGATGGTCGAGGACGAGTCGCTCCGGGCGGCTTCGCTGGGTCTCGTCCAGGCGCTGCGGGAAGCGGGCCGGGTGGTCGAGTACAGCCTAACGCCGGCCAAGTCCGACAAGCAGTTCAAGCGGGCCCTGGAGCTTGGCGCGCGGTTCACCGCGAAGATCGAGGCCGGACCGGAAGGCTCCATGACGGTGAAGGTGAAGAACCTCGCCAGCCGGGCCGAGTCGGTCGGGGATCTCGCCGCGGCCTTGGCGGCCACCGCGTGAACCGACGCCAAGGGGAGGGAGCCGCACGCGAAGCCGCAGAACCGCAAAGAGACGGGAACGGAGGCTCGGGTACTGCGGAACCAAAGGTGGGCCCTGCAGCCATCCCGCCTCTGAATCCGATCCCCGTCTGGCGCCTTTGCGGATTGGCGTGAGGTCCCTCCTCGCGTTGATCCAGCCGATTCGCCGGATCACGGCTTCGCGAGGCGCCGGTTGCGTTCGGCGACCAGTTCCAGCAGTTCGAAACGCCGGTTGGACGGCGTGATGCTCCAGTCTTCGGACTGGCCGGGATAGTCGTACACCCACACCGCCGCGAGGGGCACGCCCAGCTCTTCCATGCGGTCGAGCATGCGGACGAAACGCGCCCTCTTCGCGGCGTCCAAGGGACCGGGAACGCCGAATTCCCCGATGAATAGCGGCTTCCGCCCGTGCCGTGACCGTTCCATGGCCATCGGAAGCCGGTCGAGGTCGGAGTCCTCGTAGAGGCGTCCGCTCAGCATCGACACGGGATCCGGATGGTCGGCGAGGAAGACCTCGGCGAACTGTTCCGGGGTGTCGCGGGTCCAGGAGCGTTCCCGTTCCTGATGCCAGGCGGAGACGCGGGGGAAGGCGTGGCCGGAGAGGATCGGCTTCCGACCGGATTCCAGTCTGTGGATCTCGGCAGCGAAGGCCTTCAGCGCGCTCCGCACCTGGGCGTGGGTGAGCTCGTCGAGGGCGGTCCGCTGCGTGGGCGTCCCGAGGTCGGGCACCACCGGAGGGCGGTGTTCCGACGCATTGGGCAGGTCGGCTGCGAGGTTGAACTCGTTGCCGAGTTCCCAGGCCCAGATCGTCGGGTCGTCCCGGTGCCGCGCCACCATCGCCTCGACGTAGCGGCGCATCTCGCGATGGGTGCGGGAGGTCGGATCCCCCCAGGCGGAGACGGGTTCACCCACGAGGTCCGGCAGGGTTGGATGATGCCAGAACAGGCTGGGGATCAGCCCCACGCCATGTCGGCGGGCCGCCGCGAGCACGGCGTCGAACCGGGCCGTGTGTGCTTCGGGCTGCGTGCGGAACAGCGTCCAGTCCTTCGGCCAGTAGCCGCAGGCGGAGAAGCGAACGAAGGGGATCCCCAGCCGCGCCAACGGCTCGAAGAACGCATCGAGCCGGTTGGTGGCCCCGGGATCGGCCAGCGTCCGGACGAACAGGTCGTAGCCGTTGACCCCGATTGCGCGGTACGGCCGACCGTCACGGACCAACGTGCCGCGGGCATCGACGACCGGCCCACCCTCGACGGCCAACAGTGGCCCGGGAGCGGCGAGGAAGCCCCACAGGGCCAGCAGGAGCGCTGTCAACCGATCGAAAAGGCTCCGACCGACGTTGGGACGGTCCTGGAAACGGGAACGGCCCGGACGGGTGTCCGGGCCGCTCTCGGGGTGTTGGGAAACCCTCACTTCACTGGTCGGCCAAGGTGATCAATCCGCCGGCCTCGATGTTCCGGATCTTCGAAGGCGTGGTGGCGGTGGGGCGTGCCGAGTCCGTGCAGTTGCCGATGTTGTAGGTCTCGCCCATGACCGAGTTGGGGAACTTGCTGCCCTGGAAGTACGGCGCCAGCTCGTCCTGGGTCGGTTCGGCGGTGTCGGGCTTGCGGTTCTCGTTCTGCCAGGTGGTCTTGGCCAGCTCGATCGCCTTCAGGTTGGCGAGGATCGCGTTGTACTTACCCGTCTCCATGAACTTCTTCACGTTCGGGACGGCGATCATGGTCAGAAGACCCACGATCATGACCGCGATCATGACCTCGACGAGGGTGAAGGCGGCGCGATAGAGGGCGCTTCGGGATTGGGTGCGGATCTTCATGGCGGTCTCTAGAAACTGGATGGCGTCCCGGGTACCAACACCGACACAGCCGAATGGTTGCGCCGGACGACCGGGACACCCGAAAGCAAAGCGCGTGGACGGATGCCGGGCAAGGGGAAGCCGGCGGGTCCAAGGCAATCGGACAACTCAAGGAGCCGATCGACGCGCCCGGTCCAGCATGTCGGCGAGCCGCACCTCGGCGCCGTCGCGACGGGCGCTTTCGTGGTCCGCCTCCATGAAGGCGAAGAGTTCGATCGTCTCGGCCGGCGACACCGGGGCGACACCGGTCCGGAAGAACCGTACCGCTTCCGCCACCAGCGGCGCGTAGCCCTCGTAGGCCCCGACCTCGGCCGTTCCCATCGTCCCCGAGGCCTTGCCGGAGTAGCCCTTCACCTCGTGGAAGCTCCCGGTCCGTCCCCCACGCCACGTGCCCACGGTGCGGATCGTGCCCTGGTCGGTCTTCCCACGTCGGACGGATTCGCAGCCGGTTCCCATGACGGTGAACAGCGCCTCGCATCCGTGGACGCCGTACCAGAAGAGGTCGGGGTGGGTCTTCTCCAGGGCGGCGGGACTGCCGCACCAGGCGTTGGTCACGGTGCCGATGGATCCGGAGCGGACGGCGAGGGTGGATTTCCCGAAGCGGAGGGAGCTGGAGCTGAAGACCGGGACCTTGGCCGCCTCGGCGAGACGGAAGATCTCCAGGACGTCGCGCAGCGATCCGGCCATCGGCTTGTCGATGTACAGCGGCCGTTTGGCGGCGATGACCGGCCGCGCCTGTTCGAGGTGGGGGCGGCCGTCCACGCTCAGGAGCATCACCGCGTCCACGGTCCGGCAGAGTTCGGGGATCGAATCCACGATGCGGACGCCGTGCTGGTCCCGGACGGTGGCCGTGTAGCCGGCGACGCGGCTGATGCTGGATTCGATGTCCGGGCTGCCGCCCGGGAAGGCCGCGACGACCCGGGCGCCGGCGACGTGGTCCTTGGCGTTGGTGTTGTTGAGGATCTCGGTGAAGGCCGTCGCGTGGGAGGTGTCGAGACCGATGAGGCCGATCCTCAGGACCTCCTCGGCCGGGAGCCGTGTGGCCGACAGGATCAGGATCGCGAGCAGGCCGAGGCGGAATCGGAGTCGGAGGGACGGCATGGCAGGGGTGTACCGCCGATGGGCTTCGGAGGAAAGCCCCTGGGGGAGGACCGGACCTCGCGGATGGACGCGGCGGGCCGCTTGGCCGACGATGGCGCCGTGCTTGAACCGTTGGTCGAGGAGTATCTGGTGCATCTGCGCCATGAGCGGGGTCTGTCGATCCAGACCCAGCGCACCTACTCGATGCTGCTCCTGCGGCTTTGTCGGTGGCTCGGGACGTGTCCCGTGACGGCATGGACGCAGGTCGACACCGCCCGGCTCACGGCGTTCCTCGAGCACGAGCGCACAAGGCCTTCGGAGGAACCCGGCCTCAAGACCGAGGCGCGGCTGAGTCCGTCGAGCCTCTACCTGCAGGTCGCGGCGATCCGCTCGTTCTTCCGGTTCCTGAACGACGAGGGATTCGTCGAGGTGGATCCGGCGGAGAACCTCAGCCTGCCGCGACGTTGGAAGCAGGTGCCGAAGGCGTTGCCGATGGAGGAGGTGGACCGCCTGTTGCAACCGCCGCCGCAATGGACCCCGGCCAGCGCCTGCACCCATGCCATCCTGGAGACCGCCTACGCCTGCGGACTGCGGTTGGCCGAGTTGCGTTCGCTCCGCATCGAGCACGTCCACCTCGACGCCGGCTTCCTCACGGTCGTGGGCAAGGGGGACAAGGAACGGGTGGTGCCGGTGGGGCGCCGTGCGTTGGAGTCGCTGCGGCGTTATCTTTCCCTGCGACCCCAGCTGGTCCGCCCGCGGTCGCCGTCCGTCCTCTTCCTCACCTCACGCGGCATGCCGTTCGCCCACGTGACCCTGTGGAAGCGCATCAAGGACGCGGTGCGACTCGCGGGGATCGAAAGGCCGGTCACGCCGCACATGCTCCGCCACAGCTTCGCGACGCACCTTTTGGCGAACGGTGCGGACCTACGGGTGATCCAGGAGCTCCTGGGACATGCCAGCGTCTCGACGACGGAGATCTACACCCACGTGGCCTCGGAACGGTTGCGCGAAGTACACGAGGCGCATCACCCGCGTCCCTGAGGAGGCAACACCTGCCCACCGGAGTAGGTGGGAATCCGCCACAAGGGCCACGATACTGTTCGTGTGAGAGCCAAGTTCACCTGCTGGAAGGGGGCGGATGGGCGTTTCCGCGGCTTCCTCAATGCCCATCCCGATCATTGGACCCAAGGGGAAGATCCGGATGACCTGAAGGAGCTCCTCAAGGATCTCTTCAAGATGTTCACGTCTGAGGATGTTCCTGGAATCCGCAAGGAGGGGGAGCTGGAGATCGCGTGAAGCGGCGTGACTTGGTCCTCAGGTTCTAAACCGCTGGGTGTACCCTTCTGCGCCACGGTGGTCGACACGACATCCATCACAATCCCTAGATGGGCCGATCTCAGCCGGTGCCCCGTCATCGGGAAATCAACGGATTCCTGGCAAAGATGATCCCGCGAATTGGCCTTGGACTCTTCCTGAAGTTGTCCGTCTGCAGCGACCGGTTGAAGACGGATCCAAGACCATTTTCGCGACCGCACCTGAACCCTTTCCGGGACGATGAGGTTTTTCGGTAGGTCGAAAAGGTTGCGGGGTTACCGGGAGCCGATGCCCAAGGTCCGCAGGTAGCTGAACAGGTCGGCCTGCTCCCCGTCCTTCAGTCCGTCGAGCAGGCCTTCCGGCATCAGGGAACCCTTCAGGAAGCCGGCCTTGCGGACCTCGGCCTGGGGGAACCGACGGTCTTCGGTGTTGGCCTGACGCAGCGTCAGGGATTCCGCATCGGAAGCCGCAAGCAGGCCTTCGTGGACCTCGCCGTCGGTCGTCTCGATGCGGAACCGCCGATAGCCGGCCTCCATCGCGGCGTTCGGCGTGAGGATGTTCCTCAGGAGCGCCTCGTCGCCATGGGCGCCGGCCCCGTCGAGGGCGGGTCCGATGCGGCCGCCTTGCCCGTTCACCGCATGGCACACCCCGCAGACGGTGTTGAACAGGGCCTTGCCACGGGCGACGTCGCCGGGTTTGGAGATCCTCTCCCGCGTCACGGCGAAGAGGGATTCCAGGCGGGCGGCCTCGGCCTCTGTGGAGATCGGCGGGAGGTCCGCAGTCAGTTCCACGCGGGCGCCCTGGCCCAGACGTCCCCAACGGGAGCCCTGGCCGTGGTAGAGCAGTCCCGGTGTGCCGGCCTTGAGCGCGAGGTTGGCGGTCGCGCGGATCTGGTCGGCGCCGCGGGCGTGGTCCCAGACGCGGAACTCGGCGAAGTCCCCGGCGGTGCCGCCGGCCGCGGTCGAACCGGCGACGCGGGCCTGGAGGATCTCCCGTGTGTCCTTCGCGGTGCTGGAGGCGACCCATTCGCCGTTGCGGTAGATGCGGTAGGTGCCCTCGGCGTCGCGGGAGACGGCGAAGTGCGTCCAGGTCTCGGCGGTGGCCGGACGTGGATCGACGACGATGTCATGGTGGGGCGCACCGACGTACACGCGGAACCGGGAGTCGTGGAAGTTGAGGTCCAAGGTGGCGCCGCCGAGCAGGGAGTCGGTGTTGTTGAGTCCGGGGTCGAGGCGGACCCACGATTCCACGGTGAAGGCGCCGGCGAGGCGGAGTTCGTCCTCCACGCGGGCGGTTTCGGAACCGTCCACCCGAAGGACGGGCCGGAGCGTGGCGCCGAGTTCGGATCGCAGCCGGGCGACCTCGGGATCCTGGGGCAGCACCGCGGCGAGCCGGTCGAGCGCATAGCCGTCGAGGTCGCCGGAAGGCAGTTCGCCGGATCCGATCGCGGAGACGAGACGCCGGGCGCCGGCGGGCGTGGTGGCGAGGCGGTCGACGACGCCACGTCGCAGGGTCGGCCCGAGGTTGGGCCAGAGTCGGAGCAGCACGGGCAGGGCGGCCTCCGAGCGGGATGCGGCCAGCGACTCGACGACCTCGCGGCGCAAGGCATCGTCGGGTGACAGCGAGAGGCGGGCGAGCAGTTCGACCGGGGCGGCACCGGTTTCCCTCAACGCGCGCAGCGCCGCCACCTGTCGCGCAGCCGGAACTCCCGGGGTCGAGGCGATGCGTACGAGTTCGGCATCGAGGCCCGGCAGTCGGAAACCCGTGATGAGCCGGAGTCCGAGATCGAGCGTGTTCGGAGCCGGCGCACCGGCGAGGAGAACCCGGACGGCGTCGGTGAGCAGGGGGAGCAGGGATTCCGGGCGTCCGATCCGGGCCCGTTGGCCGTGGAGCTGTTCGAGGATGGCGGGATCCTTGAGGGCGGATTCGAGGGCGGCGCGGGACGCGGGTTCCCCGGCGGCCTGGGCCACCAGGAGCAGTTCCTCCGTGGTCAACGGACGTCCGAGGCCGGGAATCAGTCGGGCGAGATGGCGGGCGCCCTCAGGTCCGGCGACCACCAGCGAAGCCAAGGCGCGGGCTTCGGTCGACAGGGCGGGCTTCGGGTTTCGAAGTGCCAGCGCGACTTCGGATACACGGGGTTCGAGGGCCACCCGGACGAGGTAGCGCTCGAAGTCGTGGTGGTAGGCGGGCGCCTTCGTCCAGTCGCCCATGGGACTCGCCGCGGCGGCCTCGAGCAGGCCTTGGACGGCGGCGGCACGGATCGGCTCCGGGATGGAATCGGAGGCCAGCAACGTCGCGGAAGCCCGGATGCCTTCCTGACGAACAAGGCGGTCGGGATCGGCGAGGGCGCGGGTGGCGAGGGCGAGCCGGTCCTTGGCCGCATGCGCGGTACCGGCCGAGGCGCGGACGGCTTCCCGCCGGAGCGAACGTCCGCGGGAATCCGCGAAGACGTCCCGGAGCTGCTTGGGCTCGAGGGCGGAGAGACCTTCCAGGGCCCAAAGGGCGCGCAGCCGGTGGTCGGCGGGAGCCTTGCGGTCGGAAAGCGTCCGGCGCAGCGCCGGAACGAGGTCGCGGGCGCCGCGGTCCACGATGGCCTGCCACGCGGCGTGTCCTTCCCACGCGTTGCCGGCGGCGAGATGGGAGACGAGGTCGCGTTCGGGCACGCGGTCGAGGTCGGGAACGTTCGTCCGGTGGGGCTGGGATTGGTGACGGACGCGCCAGATGCGGCCGCGGGTCTTGTCGCGGTCGGGGTGGGTCCTTGGGATCTCGTTGTGCGAGATGACCTGGTTGTACCAGTCGACGATGTAGAGGCAGCCGTCCGGCCCGAGCGACATGGCGACCGGTCGGAACCAGGGGTCGCTGCTGAGGAGGAAGTCGGGGAGATGCTCGAGTTGCCAGCCGTTGCCGTAGGCGTCGGGTGAGGAGGCGGAGGCGCCGCGGTGGACACGGATGGCCTGGACCTTCCGCGTGATCGGGTTGGCGACGAAGAAGACGTCGCGCCAAGGGGCCGGGAACGCGTCGGAGCCCTCGGAGAGCGCGAGTCCGGAGAGTCCGGTGCCGCCCATCTCGATCTCGCCGGTCTTGGGGAACGGCGGCGAATAGGGACGCGGGATGTCGTCGCCGCAGAGCGGATAGGAACCGCCCTGCAGGAACGGCATGATCGGCCATCCCTGGTCGTTCGCCTCCTGGATGAAGACCTCGCCATGGCGGTCGAGGACGAGTCCCCAGATGTTGCAGGGCCCCCAGCCGATGGTCTCGAAGCGGGATCCGTCCGGACGGAAGCGCGCCATCTTGGTGCGGTTGAAGGTCGTGACGCCGCCGTCGGGCGACTGGACCTTGGAACTGTTGAAGGCCCCTTGGGCGAGCATCAGCCAATTCCCGGGAGCGCGGGTGAACTGGTGCGGGAAGAGATGGGAATCCTCGACCCCGAAGCCGGTCAGCACGGCCTGGTGTCGGTCGGCCCGGCCGTCGCGGTCGGTGTCGCGGTACAGGCGGATCTCGGAACCGTACTGGACGTAGGCGCCATCCTTGTAGGGCAGGACACCCAACGGAATGGCCAGTCCCTCGGCGAAGGTGCGGGCCTTCTGCCGGCCCGGGGCGGTCGGGGTGTCGAAGACCACGATCCGGTCCTGGCCGCCGCGTTCGAACAGCGACTTCGCCAGTGCCGGCGATTCGTTGGCGTCCACGGGATACTCCAACGCCGTGGTCGTCCAGAGACGTCCGGCGTGGTCGAAGGCGATGGGGACGAACTTTCCGCCGTCCGGCTCCGCGGCGACCAGTTCGACGACGAAGCCCGGTGGGGCGGAGAAGGTTTCCGCCTGGACCTCCGCCGGAAGCGGCGAGGGACCGGGAGGGGCGACGGGCTTGGAGGCGCCGAGCGCACGGACGGGTTCGGGCAACTCCTCGAGGGTGATGTCGCGAAACCGGGCCTCGACGGCGCCGCCGCCGTGGATCTGGAACCCCAGCCGGCCGCCGACGCGGGAGATCGCGTCGTCCGGCTCGAAGTAGTCGACCCCCATCACGCCGTTGATCCAGGTCGTGATGCGTGCGCCGTCGGCCCGGATCACGTAGTCGTTCCAGTCGCCGGGACGCAGGGCCTTGCGGATCGATCCGATGTCGGACCAGGCGAGCACGCGGTTGCGGCGGGACTCGTCGTAGAGGCTGCCCCACCAGGTTGGCTCGCCGATGTCGCACTGGTAGCCGGCCATCTCCGAGCTGTCGGGCACGCGGTCCGACCGGATCTGGACCCCCGAGTTGATGAAGCCGTTGGTGCCGGCCAGGCGGAACCTCAGCCTCAGGATGAAGTTGGTGTGCCGGCTCGTGGTGGCCAGGAACTCGTTCCGGGTAACCGTCTTCGTCATCGAGCCACCGACGATCATGCCGTCCTCGACCCGCCACAGCGACGGTTCGCCCTGCCAGCCCCCAAGGGAGACGCCGTCGAAGAGCGCGCGGACCTTTCCCGCTTTCGGTGGCGGTTCCGAGGCGGCGTGGCCGGTCGTCGCGGAGAACCGGAGCCACAGGAGGAAGAGGAGGAGCGTCGTCGGTTTCATGCGCGGAGGACGGCGTGGAGGTTCAGAGGAGGTGGTCGCAGACGATGACCGATTCGAGCCTTGGGACGACGACCTGAACCGCCGCCTGGTGCACCGGGTGGGGCAGGTAGTGGTCGCGTGCGGCGACGCTTTCGAAGGTCATCACGAAGCTGTGCGTGTAGCCCTGGTCGAGTCCTTCGGGGCTGACGTTCGGTCCCCAGGAGAGGCCGACGATTCCCGGGATCCGGACCTTGAGGTCCTCGATGATCCGGAACACCTCGTCGATCTGCTCCGGGGTGGTGGAGGGCTTGAACTTGAAGAACGCGATGTGATGGACCCGCTGGCTCATGGAAGTGGACGGAGGATGCCAGCAACAACGGATCCGGCCACCTTGGAATCCGCGGTTCGGACTCCAGGCGTTTCAACGTGACCGGCCGGAGGCCGTGTCGGTTTCAGCGGCTTCGGACCCGCCAGAGGGCGAATGCGAGCAGACCGACGCCGGAGAGCGTCCCGAGGGTCACGGGCTCCGGAACCGCGGCGACAACCGACAGGTTCCAGCTGAGCACCCTGGCGCGGCCCCCGGTGCCGAAGTCGCTGACGAAGAGCGTCCACTCGCCGTTGGGATCCATGCCGTTGAAGTTGGCCAGGGAGGAGAGTCGAGGGCTGGTGTCGAGAACGGACGACGGATGGATGCCGCTGCGACCGTCGGGCTGCCAGGAGCCGGTCAGCGGGAGCTGGGTCTCGGTGGGATCGGGCTGGACCACCGGCGTGTGGAGGTGGATGTCCCCACCGGGCGCCTGGTCGTCGAAGGTGACCTGGAGGCCGTTGTCGGGGGAACCGTCGGGATTCGAGGCGGTGCGGCCGATTCGGTTCAGGAGCACGACGAGCTGTCCGCCGTGGGAGAGGTACGCGTAGAGGTCCCCGTTCCAGGCCGCATCGCCGGCAACGGGGGCGATCACGATGCTGACGTTGACGTCTCCGATCACGTGGAGCGGGGTGGTGATGGAGATCGAGCTTTGGACGCCGACGGCTCCGCCTCCGTCCGTGATGGCGAGGTCCAGCGGGGTGGACACCACGATCTGGGCGGTGCCGCGCAGCGCGAGGGCGCCGACACCGGCGAACAGGGTGACGAGGCGCTTCATCGGTTCAGAGGCACGGGGTGGAGGAGGCTTCGAGCCGGTAGTACCGGCTGACGGTACCCGGCGGCGGGACGTCGACCCATTCGAACCGTCCGTCGCTTGCCGCGGTCGCGCAGCCGACCTGCGACCAGTCGACCGGGGGCGTCAGGCTGGAGGCGGCAAGGATGCGGTAGGGGAAGCCCGGGATGCCGGCGAACCGGGCACGAAGGCCTCCGCCGGGAACCGCATTGAGCCCGATGAGGGCGAGCGTCTGGCCGTTGTCCAAACCGGCGGGCGAAAGCTCGAGGACGGCATCGCTGCTTCCACCATGGGGATCGACCACGGTGTACCGGACGCGGTCGGTTCCGGTGAATCCGGTCCGGGGCGTGTAGAACAGGAAGGCCCCGGCGATGCGCACCGCGCCGCCGTCGTCCGAAACCGGCGTGACGGTCCCGAGACGGAGCAGGTCACCGTCGGCGTCGCTGTCGTTCGCGAGCAACCGCAGCAGGGCGATCTTGAAGGTATCGCCGGCGCGGTAGCGGTCGGAATCGGGGACGGCGACCGGTGGCTGGTTCCGGAGCAGACGGATCGCGCCGGTGACGACGAGGGAGTCGCGGTTGAAATGCCCGAAGCCCATGAGGTCGGCTGGGCCGGCGCCGTTGGTGGGCGGGACCAGCGTCCAGGTGAGGGTCCGGAGGCTGCGGTCGATGAACGGGCCCCACTTGAGTTCACCGGAGATGGGATCGCGCAGTCCGCCGTCGGTCATGGCCGTCGCGGTCCAGCCCGGCGGCACCGATTCGACGACCGCCTGGAGTTCGACGCCGGGAACGGGCCTCAGTTCGAGCCGCAGCTGCAGCGGCACTCCCGGGGTGTAGCGCGGCGGGGCGATACGGGTTGCGAGGGGGGGCGAGTTCCGGATGTCCACGGCGCCGGTGGTGGTGATCGGCAGTCCGTCGAACCGGGCCGTGCCGCCGAACGTGGCGCTTCCGTAGGCGTCGGCCGGAGGCGTCGCCGTGAAGGTGAGCACCCTCGGGGTGGCGACCTCGTCGAAGAAGGGACCCCACTTCACCTGCGACGTGATGGGATCCCAGCTGCCGCCGGCGGAAATGGACGCGACCATCCATCCCGCCGGAACGCGTTCCTCGACGGCGTAGACCCGCGCGGTGTCGATCGGCCGCGCCGAGAGCGAGACCGTCAACGGCGTTCCGGGAACGTAGGACGTCGGCAGGGTTCGGATCACCTCGCTGACCGGGATCGCCAGTCGTCGCGGAACGGCGACGGCGTCCGAGACCGCTGTTCCGTCGAACCGCGCGGAGGCGGTCAACTGGAGCGTCGCCGAGGAGCCGGTTGGCGGGAGGAGACCATAGGAAAGCGTCCTGGGCGTGGCGTCGAGGAACGGGCCCCAACGCAGGGTCCCGGCCCCGGCATCCCACGTGCCGCCGTGGCTGATTTCGGTCGGGGTCCAGTCGAGTCCGATCCGCTCCTCCACCGCCTGGACCCCGACATAGGGGGCCGGCTGGAGCGCCAGCACGATTTGGATCGGCTGGGAAGGAAGGTAGTTCGTGGGTCCTCCGCGGACCAGGGAGCTGGCGCGGATCGGAAGTCCGGCGGCGCGGTGGAGGGCGAACTCGCCGAGGCGGACGTCGGCCTCGAGGGAGACGTCCCCACGGGCTGACGCAGGCGGCAGGAGGGTGTATCGGAGCGTCCGGGCGTTGGCGTCGAGAAAGGGACCCCACTTGATCCGGGGCGACAACGAGAGCGGGTCGGTGATTCCGCCGTCGGAGATCCCGGAAACGGTCCAACCCGCGGGGGCGGACTCCTCAACCGCCCAGACCTCGACGTCCACGGCGGGTTCGACGCGGACGGTGACCTCGATCGGTGTTCCGGGAAGGAAGTCCGCGGGCTGGGAACGGACGATCTGGCCCGGGAAGCGGGAGATCGTGGAGGTTCCGCCGATGGCGAGTGAGGCCGAGTCGAAGACGGCGGTGCCGGAGAAGGTCCCGGAGGGCGCCGCCGCGGGCTCCAGCGTGTAGGTCAGGTTGCGGGCGACGGCGTCGAGGAACGGCCCCCACTTCACCGAGCCGAGCACTGGATCGACGATCCCGCCATGGGAGACCGAGGAGACGGCCCAGCCCGCGGGCGGGCGGTCCTCGAGGGCCTGGACCGCGGTGTTGGTTCCTGGGGTGACGGCGATCGCGACGGTGAACGGGACACCCGGGGTGAACGCCTCAGGCAAGTAACGCAAGGCCGACGCGCCCCGACCCGACGTCGCGAGGACGGCGAGCAGGGTGAGGAGCAGTGCGGTGAGGCGGGACATCGCGTTCCTGGATCCCGGTCATTCCACCGACACGAGGCGGAAGAACCGGACTTCGGGGCCGTCTTCGACAGGGACCACCGCGAGGCCGGAGGCCTCGACGGTCACGCTCTGCCCCGCGTCCCATCCGCCGAGGGCGTCCGACTGCTGGAGCCGGTAGGTGCGTCCGGGTTCGCCGACCACGACGACCGACTTCCGGGGATCGGCGGTGAGGCGGAGGTTGGGCTTGGGGAATCGACCTTCGGGCCAGGCGGCGGAAGGGCCTTCGGCGACCCGTCCGGCGCCGTCGAAGCTGGCACGCCCGGCGAAGCGTGCGGCGTCGGGGGACGGGGTCAGCGGCACGGCGAGGTAGGTGATGGTGCGCGGGGCGCTGTCGAAGAACGGTCCCCACTTCACCTTGCGTCGGGCGGCGTCCCAGCGTCCGTCGTGGCTGAGGTTCTGCACGCGCCAGCCGGCGGGGATGGCCTCGACCACGGCGTAGGCCCGGGTGCCGGCATCGGGATCGACGTCGAGCGTGACGGCGACGGGCACGCCGGCCTGGTAGGTCTGCGGCAGGCGGCGACGGAATCCGCCGAGGGCCTTGGCGGACTTCGGGGTTCCGTTGGCCGCGAGCAGGCCCGGATCCGATCCCGGGGCGTTGGTGGAGGTGCGGTTCACCCACCACATCGGGGCGTTGGTCGCGGGGCTGTTGGTGAAGGAGTAGAATTCGCCGCCCTTCCACAGGGCGCCGGCGCGGGTGATGTAGTCCTCGATGTTCGGCGCATCGAGGGTGGGCTCGACCGGCCAGTTCGTCGCACCGGTCTTCCAGGCGAGGATGTAGTCGGTGACCTCGCCCAGGGTGAGGCGGTCGTCGGCCGGGTTGATGTCGGCGGGATGACGGCCGTCGGCCTGGAGGGGATTCGTGCCCTGGAGGAACTCCCGCAGGTTGGGACGACCGTCGTTGTCGCTGTCGAGCAGGGCCGAGCCCGCCGTTGAGGTGCCGAAGTGGGCAAGCTCGAAGGCGTCGCTCAGGCCGTCGCCGTCGGTGTCGGGCGAGCCGAAGTCGAGACGCTGGCGCTGGCCGCGGGCGGCCACCACCAGCGTCAGGCGGTCGCGTACCACGGCGCCCTCGAGCACGACGAGGTGGAGGGTTCCCCCGATCACGACGCGGTTGGTGTCGGTGAGCGGCAGCGCCGACTCCGCGTCGACCTTGATGGAGTAGAAGTTTCCTGCGTTGGTGAGGGAACCCATCGCGTAGCTGGCGATGGGCGGTCCGTCCGCGGTGCGTCGGGCCTCGATGCGGATGCCGGTGTCGGCGGCAGTCACGGCCACGCCGTCGAGGGCGATGGTGCCGTAGAGGCGGACGCCCGGCTCGGGGATGCCGGCCTCGGCGAGGTCCAGGTGGCCGAGGCCGACGATCGCGAAGGCGATCGCGAGCAGGCGGGCGAATCCCCTGTGGAAGGGGCGGCGGGTGGAGAACTGATGGCTCATGGCGGTTTGGGGCGTAGGAGGTTTCAGTTCCCGGAGTAGGAGTAGGTCTGGAACGTCAGCTTGATGTCGTCCACCGAGCGGATGAACGCATCGAGGCCGGCATCGGCGTTGTTGAGGAACGTCTGGCCCGGGATGATGAGCATCCAGTCGGTGTTCCAGACGCTGCGTCCGATGAGTCGGGAGTCGCTGGTCATCTCGGCGGCGGTGAATCCGCCGCTGTCGTGGTAGGCGCGGAATCCCGAGAAGCGCCGGACCTCGGCGAAGGAGCCGCCGACGGAGTCGTTGACCGGGATCCATCCGGCGTCCGAGAGGCGGTTGGCGCCGATCGGGAAGGGCACCGGCAGCGCCTGGTCGACGACGCGCCACGAACGGGTGACGAAGTCGTTGGCGTTGGGGGAGCTGAGGATGTCGGCACCGGCCGGCACGAGGTAGATGCGTGGGGTCTGGGAGAGACCCAGTCCGTTGTAGCCCGAGAACCAGACGCCGACACCGCGGATCCTCGTGGAGAAGCGGCTCGGGTCGTAGGCGCTGTCGCCGCCGCCGAGGGGCCAGTCGAAGAAGTTCTGTCCGGCGCGGACGGTGGTTGGGAAGCGGATGACGAGTCCGGGCTGGGCCCCGGCGGACTCGGGTGCGAAGGAGCGGCAGTAGCGCCGGAACTCGGGGATGTCCCAGAGGTTGGCAACGCGCTTGGAGGTGAGGACCGAACGCCAGTCGAGGTCCGAGCTGTTCCGCAGGCGGAAGAGCTCGTTGCGGAGGGAGAACCTCGACGATTCGGTCTGCGGGTTGTTGAAGCCGAGCTGGGTCTTGAGGACGTCGAAGTTGGCGCCCATCCGGCCGAAGGCGTCGGCGAGACCGGGCCTCCCGACCACGGGTTGGCCGTCGAGCATCTGGCCGATGGATCGCTGGCGGACGATCTCGGTGAGGAAGTTCCGTCCGCCGCGGGTGTCGGTCCCCAGGAGGTTGGACTCGTAGTCGTACGCGGTGGCCGCGAGGAAGACGTAGCGCTGGGCGAGGTCGAAGGTGGCCCGGTACTTCTGCAGGGCGTCGTTCCGGAAGATCCGGAAGGTCATGTCCTGGTAGCGGTTCTCCGTCGTCCTGGCCGCGATGCGCACCCGGTAGGCGACCCGCTCCTCGATGAGGCGCTGTCCCTTGGCGAGGGCGGAGAGGTAGCGGTTGGCCGACTGGTTGACGGCCTCGGCAAGGCGGATGCCTTCCATCCGTGAGCCGGCGACCTGGTGCAGGAGCCGTTCGAGTTCGTCCACCTGCTTGCGGATCTCGTAGGAGAACTCGGCCTTCTGGATCTTGGAGTTGACGATGCCTTCAGCCGCCGGAAGGCCGATCTTCTCGATCACCTCGGCGCCGGACTTCGCAGCCGTCGCGCCTTGATTCACCGTCTGCTTGAGGGCGATCGCCCCGAACTTGATGGCGGACCGAGCCGACGAAGTGGCATCCGAAGCAAGGCCGACCGTGGTCGGCAAGGCCTCCTGGGTGGCGTCGCCGATGCTTCCGGTGATCTTGCCAGATTCGTCGAGAATACCATGCAGGGCCTTCAAGCCGACGATCGCCGTGGCAAACGAAATCTTCACGTTGGCGAGGTCGGAACGGAGCTTGAGCTCCTCGGCCCTCAGGTCGTAGCGGGCGCTGAGCAGGCGGGCCCGGTCCTCGATGTCGGCGAAGAGCGCGTCGTCCGCGGCCAGCGCGGTCCGGAGACGCGCCTCGGCCTGAATGAGGTCGGAGAGCGCCATCTGGAGCTCGCCCGCCGCACGTCGCTGGCCCCAGCTCGCGGGGGGCGAATAGGCGTAGCGTCCGGTGGTGCGCGGATAGACGACCTGCAGGATGCGTTGGTTGGTGCTGATCAGGAACGGGGTGTCCGATTGCAGCCCCGCCGCGAAGTCCTCGGGGAAGAAGAACTGCTGGTTCGAGTCCCCGAACGCGCCGCTCTGGCTGTTGCCGGTGTTGTCGATGCCCAGGTTCATCTGGGTGAAGTAGCCGGTCGCCGGCGCGGACTCGGTGGCGCGCACGCCGTCGAAGTCGGGCACGGGGACGTACATGTAGTGGTAGAGGTCCGGTCCGTCGTAGCCGCCGGGGTAGGTCTTGCCGGCGCCGATGTCGCCGGCGTGGGGGTAGCCGAAGATCTCGATCAGCCGGTTCTTGTAGTCCCGTTCCTGGTCGATGACGTTGGCAGTCAGCTGCTCGACGGAGTCCTGGTTGCGTCGGAGCGCCTCGGTGGACTTGTTGACCTCGTCCCAGACGTTCGCGGCATTGCGGAGCGACTTGAGGGCACGTTCCTGGACCTGTTCGAAATGGGTCTTGGCGACGTTGCCGACGGCCCCGGAGACCAGGGACGGATCGATGTCGAAGGGCACCACCCCCTTGGCGAGGCCGAGGGGATTCAACCCGGCGTCGGCCTGCTTCAGCCGGCTCTGGATCTCGTCGAACAGCGCCGGGATCTCACGCAGCTCCCGCACGGTCTGCCGGTCGATCTTGTCGATGCCGGTGTGCTCCGGGTTCGGGTCCACGCTCGGGAGGATCGTGTTGGCGGTGAGCCAGTCGAAGTAGGCCCCGGTGCCGGCACGCCGGGCCCATTCCGTGACCCCCCAGGCACGTTCCGTGTCGGTGTCCTTGTAGCCCTGCCATTGGCCCTCGGGATCGTCGACGTAGTTGAGGCGGTAGGTGAGGTCGACGATCTCGGAGCCGGTCCGGGCCTTGGCGGCGGCCATGGCGGCGAACTTCCGTTCGTCCAGGAAGTCCACCTTGACCGCGGCGCCGGCCACGGCGACGAGCTCGCTGCGCGGGATCCAAGTGAAGTAGGGATGGCGCAGGAGGTCGTAGTGCTGGCGGATCGCCTCGAGATAGTGGCCCCAGGCGTCGCCATGGCCCTGCGGGAAGAGAATGCGGGCGTCCTTCTCGTCGATGAACCCGTCCTGGTTCTGGTCGCTGATGTTGTAGTTCTGCTGGTAGGCGACCTCGCCCTCGCCGAGCGTGAAGTTCCAGAACAGGTGGTTGTAGACCGGGGCCGCCCCGACACCGGCCGCGCTGTCGTCACGTCCCCGCAGGAGCGTCAGCTCCTCCTCCAGCAACGAATCCATCTGGTTCTGGAAGGAGAAGATGCTGGACGCGAGCGAGCCGTAGTCGCGGCTGCCCGACCCGAAGCCGATGGAGGGATCGCTGGCGTCGGCGTAGGCCTCGTTGCCGAGGACGACGTAGAGGTCGGCGATCTTGGTGGCGGCGAGCAGCAGGGCGTTGTTGGCCGGGTTGAAGTCCACCTGCGGCACGCCGTCGATGCTGAGGCCCCGGGCGCGGTTGAGGACCGTCGCATAGGCCTCGATGAGGCCGACCCGGTTGATGGCGTCCGCGGACGGGTTGAACGCGATGGGGCCCTCGTAGCGGGGACCCGCCTGGATGAGCATCGACGCGAAGGTGGCGGCCGGCGACGAGTGGAAGTCGCGGGTGCGGGCGTCGAACGGGTTGAGTCCGCGGATGACGCGCTTGACCCAGCCCTCGGCGAGGGCGGCGCGGGGCTGCTCGGGCGTCCCGGTCGGATCACCCACCCAGTCGGACCAGGTGTTGGTGCTGGCCCAGGCGTCCACGGTGTAGCCGCGGTAGCGGCAGATGAACGCGTTGTCGGAGAGCGTGATGATGCCCGACTCGCCGCCTTCGCCGGTGGTGACGTAGTTGACGCCGGCTCCGGTCGGCGGCGTCACGCCGCTGTACAGCGTCCAGCCCCGCATCTCGGACGGCATGGCGTCTTCGGGATCGGCCACGACGGGGAGGTCGGTCGGGTCGAAGTCCGCGCCGATCGGCTTGTAGAACCACTGGAAGGTGAGCGGGTCGGGGTCCCCGCCGAAGTCGGCGCTGTGGCGCATGGTGACGCGCTCGTCGAAGACGTTGTCGCCGGGCAGGACCTTGATCTCGCCGCGGAACGGTCCGTCCTCGACGCGGATGACATGGAGGGCCACAGGGAGTCCCCCGAGGGTGGCGTCGTTGTTCTCGGCGATGGTGATGAACCTGGGCGGGATGCCCGTGGGCGCGTCGGATTCGACCAGGGAGACGCTGCCGGAGAGGACGCCGGGGTTGGCGCCGGCGACGGCAGTCGCGTCGCTGGCGAGGGGGCCGGCGGATTCGTCGCAGCGGTAGAGCAGCGCGAGGTTCGGTTCCTCGCCGGAGCCGAGCTGGCGCTTCCGCATCTGACCGCGGATCTCCGATGCGGATCGGGCGGTACGCCACACGCGGATCTCATCGAGGGTTCCGCGGAACACGTTGCCGAGGTGGCGTCCCAACTCGAGGCTTCCGTATCCGTCGTACCGGAGGACGGAGTTGGTGCGGGAGGCGACGGCGGTTCCGTCACGCAGGATGCGCTGGATGCCGGTGTCCGGATCGAAGGTGCAGGCCCAGTGGTGCCAATTGGTGTCCGTGTACCGGTCGGAGGTGACGAAGAGCGATTCGGACTGCGGGGTGGTGCCAAGGTCGAAGGCGAAGCGTCCGGAGTCGCGGAACCCGATGCGCAGGGCGCCGAACGATGCCGGGCCGTTGGGCTGGGCGAGGATGTACTGCTCCGTGGCCGAGGCGTCGGCCCGGGCCCAGAACTCGACGGTGAACGGCGTGTTCCGAAGGTCCGGGAACGTGGTCGCGTCGCCGATGGTGACGAGGCCATTGGTGCCGGTGAACCGCAGGGCACGACCCGGGCGCGGTGTCGCCGGAGGCAGGCCGCCGAGACCGGTGGTCAGCACCTTGGGTCCGGAGGTGAGGACCTCGTTCTCCACTCTCGAGCTGATGGAAAACGTGCTCTGGATCGGCGCGCCGCCCACTCCGCGGATGAGTCTGATCCCTTGAGCCGCTTCCGGGCCGAACAGACGGGAGGCCTCGCGGCTCAGTGCTGCATTGTCGAGTATGGCCTGCTCCAAGGTCGTCGGCGCCGGTCGCTGTTCCGGCAGCCAGACCCCGACCATGATCTCGTTGGTCCGGTAGAAGGGGCGGCCGTTAAGGAAGGTCATCGTGACCTTGTTGGTCGGCACCAGCGTGCGTCTTTCGAAGGCGACGGAGACGAAGTTGGTGCTCAGGACCTTCTTCAATCCGAGGCGCAGGGCCTGGTCAGGAACGCCGTCGGACGGTGCGAGATCCACCTCCGCTGGGTTTCGGGTGAGGTTGTAGAGCCGGTCCATCAGGCCTGCCCAGCCCAGGTCGCCCTGGGCGAGGAGCTTCAGGCGGTCCCGCTCACGGGAGCTGAGCACGTTCGGCAGCAGCAGCGGATCACCGACGCCGAATTCCTCGTCCAAGTGGCCGGAGAAGCTGAGCCAGTTGTTCACCGGATCGTAGGTGAGCCGGACCTTCAGGAACCAGGGAAGGTCGCTGAAGTACTCCTTGCCGGCGATGTTCTGCCGCTTGAGCGAGGCGGGGATGGAGACGCCCGTGGTGAGCGTCCGTGGGCTGATGGGGTCGTAGAAGCGGGCCAGGAAGTTGGTCGAACCAGGCACGTGGATCGGCGATGCCAGCGTGGTCGGACTGTCCTCGAGCAATCGGCCAACCAATCCGTCCGGGCTGGTTGCGGCGAGGTACGAGTCGAAGATCACCCGGGCGTTGGCCATGTTGAAGACGTCGGGAAGACCGTTCCGCTGACGGATCAGTGTCTGCCCAATCTCGAGGGTGGGAACGGATTGCCAACGGATATCGTAGGTGACGTCGATTGGACGACCGAGCACCCCGGCGCCTTGATTGGGGGCCACGAGCTGTCCGGCCGGATGACGATCGAGCCATGGGAGGCAGTCGCCGGACTGGACCGTCTCGTCGGGGTAGTAGAAGTCCGGCTGGAGCGGATAGAACCAATGGAGCACCAGGTTTGTGTGGGAGCCTTCGGGGCCGGCCTGTCGGGCATAGACCTTGCCCTTGTAGTCCTTCCATCCGACTTCGGAGTTGCCGGGGACGAATTCCGAACCCGGGCAAAGCGGCAGGAGGCTGAGGGGCAGGGGCGGCTGGATCTCGCGTCCGACGACGCCGGAATAGCGGAAGAAGTAGGGATCCTGCTCCGGGACCACCTTGAACACGCGCATCCGCCACTCGGCGGTCTCCGGGTCCCGGTATTTCAGGATCGAGTAGGGATCCGAGAGATTGCGTACCTGGTTGAGGTCGCTGCGGATCGCGAAGAGGGTGTCGCCCGGCATATAGGCGTGTTCCTCGTTGGGGTTGCAACCGGGGAGGGAACGGTCGGGCTGGTTGTAGATGCGCTTCGACGGATAGGAGGATTCCTCAAGCAGGCCCGAGCCGGACCCGCTGGCGATGATGATCCGGTCCACGGAGTTGTCGGAGGGCCAGTTCAGGCCGTACCGCACGGGCAGGCTCGCCCAGGCGACGCCGATGCGGTTGGTCTGGTACCAGACCACGATCAGGGGGTCGGGGTTGACGTCTGCGTTGCCGTAGGGCTTCTCCTGGTTGACCGGGAGGATCGGCCCGAGGCGGGAGCCGCGGTCGTAGGCCTTGTTGGGTCCGGAGCCGTCGTAGGCGGCCTTCTCGAGGAGGACGTAGCCGTTCTTCGATTGGTACTCGGTATGGCGTGGGTCGGTGACCGCAGAACCGATGGTCCAGTTCGCAGAGCGGAAAGCGGCATGGGAGTCGTTCCACGCGACGGTGCGGACCACGTCGAAGTGGGGTGCCTGCGAGAGCGGATCCGGGGACTGGCCGTCGTTGCGAAGGTAGTGGAGGACGGTGTAGCCCGGATTGGGGCTGGTGAAGACCTTGGCGCTGGGTTCCACCGTCGCGGAATTGGTGACGTAGATCAGCGACTGGAAGACGTAGGACGCGGAGGTGACGGCGGGCTGCACGTCCACGGGGGCGCCGGAGATGTGGATGATCGGGTTCTTGGGCCAGACGTTCACGGTGACGCTGACGACGCGTTGGGTGTTGGCCGCGACCTGGCCTCCGATCTCGACGGTGTCGCTGAGGGAGGTGAACCAACGGATGAGCGCGGTGACCGGTCGGATGGCGTAGAGGCGCTTCTCGGAATCGCTCCAGTAGAACGAGTTCAGGATCGTGTCGTCGGACCTGTGGGTACGGAGGAGGGTGATCTGCGGATAGCGGCCCACGGCGCCCTCGGGCTGGAGGACAGGGCGTCCGATGACGGTGGCCGGCACGGCGAGGAAGGCGCGTTTGACTCCGCGGTGGAGACCAGTGCCGACGATGGCGCCGGAGCGGTTGATGCCGTTGGCGGTCTCAAGGTCCCAGTTGTCGAGCTGATCGATCTCGGGGAGGAGGTCGTGGAGGTTGTTGAGCCGGCCGGAGGAGTAGAAGAAGGCGCGGCGTTCGGAACCGGAACGGGAGTAGCCGACGACCTGCCCGAAATCGTTGATCCCGAGCGCCTCGCTGGCGCCCGCGTCGGGGAGGGTTCCGAGCGACGAGAAGCGCTTCAGCGACGAGTCGAAGAGGAAGGCCCTGGAGAGCCCATTGTCACGTCCGGCCCAGGCGATCGCACCGCTCAGCGCGAGCGGACCGCCGCCGGCGACCCGGTTGGCGCCGGTCGTCCCTCCACCCTCGTCGAGGGGGAAGTGCGCAACCAAGCCGTTGGTCCCACCGGCGAGCCTTCCGGACATGTTCGCGGCGATCTCCTCGGGGGTTCGCACGGAGTTCCAGAAACGGAGTTCCTGGACGGCACCGGAGAAGGAGGGCGTCGGCGTCGTGGGCGCCTGGCCGACGGTGATCGGGCCGGTGCCGCCGTAGGCCGCCGTGGCGACGTCCTCGGCGACCAGGACGCCGTCCCGGTAGATGCGCCGTGCGCGGTTGGTGCTGTCGAACGTGCAGGCCCAATGATGCCAGTCGGTGTCGGGATAGGCGGGCGTGTTCAGGTCGTTGGCGTAGAAGGCGAAGGTGAAGAAGTTGCTGTCGCGGAAGCCGATGTGGAGCCCCACGTTGTTGGAAGACGAACCTTGCCCGACGACATAGCGCGTGACGCCCGGACCGGAACGCCGCGCGCGGAACTCGACCGAGAACGAGCGGTTGTGGAGGGGGACAGAGGGCCCCGTGGCGAGCGCGCTGACGCCGTCGAACTCGAGGACGGAATCACCCATGGAGATGGCCGGCGCGGGAAGTCCGGCGCGGACGGTCCAACCCGGCGCTCCGGACAGCGCAGCGGACTGGGCGCCGGAGGCCAGGCTGGCGGTGGAGGAGGTGCCCGTGGCCTCGTCGAAGGGCAGATAGGCAACCAGGCCCGACTCGTTCCCAGCGAGACGTCGGGTGTAGTTGGCGGCGACTTCGGTGGCGGAGCGGGAGGTGCGCCAGATGCGGACCTCGTCGAGGGCGCCGACGAAGGAGGAGTCGCCGGCGCTGTTGAAGTTGAGGTTCAGGGGGATGCCCTGGAGGTCGACGCCCGCGATGGTGTTGGTGGCGACGGGGGTGCCGTTGCGGTAGACGGTCAGCGACGAATTCGCGGGGTTGTAGACCGAGGCGAAGTGGGTCCAGACGGAAGGCTGGACTCCGACGTTGACCGTGGGCGTTCGGCCGTGGAAGCCGAACGAGAGCTGCCCGCCGGAGCCCGGCACCGCCTGCCAGAAGAGACCCTGTCCCGTGGCGGCGTTGCCGACGAGGACCGGCCAGGAGCGGACCGTGGGGAACGAAAAGGGACGTATCCAGGCCTCGACGGTGACCGCGGCGTTGCCCGCGACCAACGAGTTGCCGTTGGTGTTGGAGAGGAGGTTCGTCATCCGCACGTTCTGGGCGATCGCCGAGAACTCGAGGGCCGAGTCGCCGGCGACGAACCTCGTTGCCGAGCCGACGACCTGTCCGAAGGAGTTGATCGAATTGGCGACGCTGTTGGTGTTGACCGGGATCCGGAGCAACGACTGGGGCGTGCCGTTGGTCCAGACCATGGCGCGACGCCAACCACCCGAGCCGTGGACGGCGCCGACGACGTGGCCCGACGCGTTGATCGCGTTTGCGGTGGTCTCGAGGTTGAACGGCGCATCGCCGAGCCCGAGGTCGGTGAGCGCGGCGGCACCCGGCGCGAAGGTGAAGGCGCGGCGGCTCCCTTGGGAGTTGATCGTCGACGTGCCCGCGACGACGCCCGCGTCGTTGATGGCGCGGACCTCGGCGAAGCCGCCGCCGGGAAGGCCGCCCAGGCTGGCCACGTCGCCCTCGATCTCACGGGTCCAGGCGACGGTCGAGCCGCCGAGCCGTCCGGATCCGGCCAGGGTGTATCCGGAGTTGATGGCCCAGGCGCGGAACGGGGTCTGCAGCGGGACCGGTCCGATCTGGACGGCGGGGTTGTTCTCGACGACGCCGCCGTTCTCAAGGCCGCTGAAGTAGAACCCGACCGGGTTGCTTTCGAGGTCGGCGGTATCGGCCATGTATCCGGTGACGGCGCCACGGTCGTTGATGGCGGTGCCGAAGCTGGCGAGCTTGCCGGGGACGACGCCGAGGTCGAACACGCTGAAGGCGGGCCGGGGTTCGATGCGGATCTCGAACTCCGTCTGGGTCGACTTCTGGCCGGCGTCCATGACGATGACCCGGATTGTCGCGGTTCCGATCTCGCCAGGCTTCGGCACGATGGAAAGGCGGCGGAACTGGTCGCCGGCGGAGACCGTGGCGCTGGAGATCAACGAGGCGTTGGAGATCACAACCGGGGTGATCGACAGCTCGGAAGGCGGTTGGTCGTCGTCGACGGTGAAGGGAATCTCGACGGCCGCCGAGTCCTCCTCCGCGGCGGTGTTCGGGATGGTGCCGATGGTCGGGGCGTCGTTCTGGGCGATCACGACACGGAGGTTGAGGGAACCCGAGGTGGTCCTCGAACCGCCGTCGACCACGGAGTAGCGGAGGACCGCGTTGCCGCTGAAGCCGGTCGGCGCGACGTACCGCCAGAGGCTGCCCGAGACCTGCGAGACGCTTCCCGTGGTCACCGAGACGTTGTTCCAGGTGAGCGCGAGGAGGCTTTCGGCATCCCAGGCGGGCAGGTTCAGGACGTTCGTCGAGCCCTCGCCGACGGTGATGGTCTGAAGCACGGCGAGATCGGGGTCGGCGGTCTGCCAGGTGAGACCGGCCAAGGGTCCGCTGTTGGTGGTGGTCGAGTCGCGCCAGGTGGGTTCGAGTTCGTCGACGCTGGTGTCGGCCACGAGGACGCCGTTGGTGGCGGTGCCGGCACCGGTCGCGTGGTTCGCGAGGAGGCTGAGGGGACGCTGGTTGAAGCGGTAGTAGGCGACGAGGCCGGGCGTGGAATTGGAGATCGCCGCATGCATCGAGTTGCGGATCTCCACCCCGGTGCGGGCCACGTTCCAGACTCGGAACTCGGCCATCTGCCCGGGGAACTGCCCAAGGTTCAGCGACCGGTCCCCACGGATGAAGGCGACCATACCCGGCTTCGAGGCCTCCTCGACGCCGTTGCGGTAGATCTTCATGTGGTTGTTCGACCGGCTGGCCACGAAGGCGAAGTGCTGCCAGCTCCCGAGGATGGAGACCGGCGGCGTGTAGGAGAGCCGGCCGGAGGTGTTGATGTTGCCGAAGTCCCAATAGACCTTTCCGTCGGTGAACGGGACGTGTGCGTTGATCCGGTTTCCGAGGTTGTCGGGCTCAACCTGGAACGCGGCTCCGGTCGTGCTGGCGGTGGCCTTCTGCCAGAACTCGATGGTGATCTCCTCGGATGGGGTGACGTTGGCGAAGGACGGAACCCGCACGAAGGCCCCCGGGGTGAATGCCAACGAGGTGCCGGGGCCGACGTTCGGGGGATCGTTGACCGGCTGGACGACGATGTTGAACTGGTTGGTGGTGCTGATCGCCGCCCCCGACGTCTGGGTCGCGACCACGGTGATGGTGGCGGTGCCGCTCTGGCCGGGGCGTCCACGGAAGAGGAGCGTCGCGTCGCCATCGGTGCCGCCGAATGCGGACACGCGCGGGTTGCGGATGAGGTTGGTGTTCGACGAGGTGGCGGACAGGACCAAGGTCTGCAGCAGCTCGGGGTCGCCGTCCGAGACCGGGAAGGTGACCGAGCCGGAAGCCCCCTCGGAGAGCGGTTGGTTGCCGATGACGCCGGAGGCGCCGAGCACCGGAGCGTCATCCACCGGGAAGCCGCGGAAATAGAGCCGCGCCGGGGTGGTGTTGACCCCGTCGCCGACCTGGAACGCCACGAATCCGCCGGTGTTCGAGTTGGTGCCTGGGGTGAGGTTGTAGTTCCCGGTTCCGGAACCGCTGGTGATCGTCCCAAGGGCCGAGGTGAACTGCCCGATGGTCAGGCTGGCGGTGGCGGTCTCGGCGTCCCAGGCGGCCAGGTGGATGGCCGTCTGGGCATCCTCGGTGTAGGGAACCGTCTGGAGGGTGGCCAAGCCGGGTTCCGGCGATGCGGGCCATGTCGGCGAACCGATCAGGGAACCGTTCTGGGCCCCGTCTCCGGCCGCGAAGTCCGTCAGCGCGGTGCCCGAGCCCTCCGTCATGCGGTGGTTGAGCACGAGGCCGGCGGCGTTGGTGGCCACGCCGCCGCGGTACCAGGCGATCTCGCCGCGCGTCCGGGCCACGTTCCAGATCCGGATGTCGCCCAGCCGTCCGTTGAACTTCTGCGGTTGGCCCGTGGTGCCGGCGGCGCCGATCACGAGACTGGAGGCCCCATCCTTCGGGTTGCGCCCGACCGCCCGGATCCCGTCGAGCTGTCCGTTCACGTAGATCCGCGCCGACTGCCCGTCCCACACCGCCGCCAGGTGGGTCCATCCGATGGTCCGCACCGGGGTGCTGCCGGTGGTCACGTCGAGGGACGTGCTGTTGTCGGCGATCACGAATTCCGGCATTCCCGAAGCGTTGATTCGCAGGCCGTAGCCGCCGGCATCGGCACCGAACTTCTCGAGGATCGTCATCGCACCGGACGCGGCGGGCTGGACCCAGGCCTCGAGCGTGATCGGTCCGGTGACGCTGACCGCGGGGCCGTCGAGGACCTGCCCGTACTGGGTGGAGCCGTTGAGGGCGATCGACGTGGTGGGTCCGTCGAAGGGCCGCCACGCGGGAGAATTGACCAGGGTCGCGTTGTTGACCCCGCCTGCGGAGGCACCGTCCGCGGCCGTGATGCCGTCACCTTCGTTGAACCGGAGGTGGACCTGGAGGCCGGAGGTGGACGAGGGGATGGCGGGATGCATGTTCGCCGCGACCTGGGCCGGGGTGCGGGCCAGGTTCCAAATCCGGAGATCGGCGATCGAGCCGTCGGCGTATTCTCCCAGCGCGGCGGAACGTCCGATCTCGATCGTGCCGGTACCCTGGTAGTCGGCTGCGGTGGTGTCGGCGGCGACCTCGACGCCGTCCCGGTAGATGATCCGCCGATTGATGGTCGCGTCGTAGGTGCAGGACCAGTGGTGCCAGAGCGTGTCCGGGAACTCGGGCGTGTTGAGGTCGTTCGCCCAGAAGGCGAAGGTGAACTGGTTGCCGCGGAACCCGACATGAAGTCCTTGGTTGGTGGTTCCAACTCCCTGGGTGACGAACGGTTCCCAGGTCCCAGGCGAGCGGCGGCGAGCCCAGAACTCGATGGTGAACGAGCTGTTGGCGAGCAGATTCGTGGTGTTGGCCAGGGTCGCGTACTGGGTGGATCCGTTGAGGTCGAGGGCGGTGCCGATGCCGACCACGGGCGGTGAGTTCACGGCCGACACGGTCAGCGGCACGGCGGCGGAGCGGGAGAGGGTGCCGTCGGAGACCGTGTAGGATAGGGTGTCGGCTCCGCTGAAGCCGAAGTTGGGCTGGTAGAGATAACGGCCGCCGCCGAACGGCGTGAGGGTGGCGTTGGGGGAGGTCGCCGCCGTGTAGTTGACCGTGGATCCACGGTCCGCGGCCGGCAGGTAGACCACGGACGGGTGGCCTTCCGGCACCGTGGTGCCGAGCTGCGACTCGAGCGCGTTGATCCTGGCCAGCGAGAAGGTCGCTCCGGCAGTGACGGTGCCGTTCTGGCTGCCCGAGCCGGTGGCGGAGTCGGCGACGGTGGTTCCCGAGGACTCGTTGAACAGGTAGTTGACCAGCAGGTTGGGCGAGTTCGCGGCTACCGGCTCGAAGCGCGACGAGGCGATCTGCTCGGCGGTGCGGGCGACCGTCCAGATCCGGAAGTCGGCCACGCGGCCGCCGGGCGCGATATCCATGGTTCCGGTCAGGTTGGCAAACCGGCTGGCGGAGTTCTTGAACGCCTCACGGACGCCGTTGCGGTAGATCGCCATGAAGTTGGCGTTGGCGTCGGCGACGAAGGCGTAGTGGTTCCAGGTGCCGACCACGGAGACCGGAGGCCGGTACGAGAGGCGTCCCGGGCCCGCGCCGGTGGCGATGTCGCCGAAGTCCCAATAGATGTTGCCGTCCTGCCAGGGCACGTGGGCGACGACGCGGCTCGCGGTGCTGGAGACGAGAGAGACCGAGCTGTGAATGGCCTCGGCGTCGGTGTATTGCCAGAACTCGACGGTGATGGCGTTCGAGGAGAGAAGGGTCCCCAGGTTGGGGATCTGGACGAGCTGGTTGTTGGTGCGGTTGAGCTGGAGGAAGCGGCCGACGACGGCGTTTGTGCCCAGGAACGCCGGGTGGTTCATCGCGAACGCGGTCTGGGCTCCGCCCTGGTCGGGATTGCTTGTGGATGCGGCAAGGTCGGCGACGGCAGCGGCGCCCTGCTCGTCGTTCGAGTAGGTGAAGGACAGTCCGGGGGTGTTGCCCGGGAGGTTGCGATACCGGTTCTCGGCCACCTCCTGGGCCGTCCGGGCGGTGGACCAGAACCTCACGGCGCTGATCGAACCGTCGAAGTCGAGGGTGGAGACGTTGGGGCTGCCGCCGAGGGTGATCGGACCGGTTCCCTGGTAGTTCACGGGGGCGACGTCGGTGACGACCTGGACCCCATCCCGATAGATGACGCGTCGACGTGTCGTGGCGTCGTAGGTGGCGGCCCAATGGTGCCAGTCGGTGTCGGTGAAGGAGGGCGTGTTGAGGTCGTTGTTGTAGAAGGCGAAGGTGAAGTCGTTGCCGTTCCGGAAACCGACGTGGAGCATCTGGTTGTCGCCGGGGCGCCCCTGGACGATGACGAAGTCGTGGTTGTTGGGTGCGTTGCGCTTCGCCCAGAACTCGATGGAGAAGGAGTTGTTGGCGAGGGGGAGGTTCGGGAGGACCCTGTATTGGTTGACGCCGCTCATCACCACCGGGTTGGCCACCGGGACGTGGGTCGGCACGGTGCCGAATCCCTCGTTGAACCGGTAGTTGGCCACCAGCCCCGGCGTCTGCGGGGGAAGCAGGCCGTGCCGCGATCCGGCCACCTCGGCAGCGGTCCTCCCGACGTTCCAGATCCTCAGGTCGGCGATGGCGCCGTCCACGAAGGAGTCCTGGTCCCAGTTGCTTCGGCCGACGTAGTTCCGGGTGCGGACGACGTTCCTGGGTGCGGCGACCTGTCCCGTACCGACCGAGGACCCGTTCAGGTAGATCCTGGCCGTGCCCGCGGCGTCGCGCACGAAGGCGACGTGGGTCCAGGTGTTCAGGGGAATCGCCTGTGTGGAGCGGATTTCACCCAACACGTTGGTGCCGCTGGTCCCGCCATAGATGTCCATGCGCGGTTGCCCGTTGGTGCCCTCGGAGAGGGCACCGAGGACGTTGTCGACGCCGGCGGCGTTGCCGAAGTCGAAGAGGCGGCCCCAGTTCCGGTGCGAGCGGAGGTTGACCCACGCCTCGACGGTAAAGGCGTTGGTGAACCAGGTCCCGGCGGGCAACTGCAGGTACTGGCGGTTCCCGTTGAGGTCGATGGCCGTGGCCAGGCCGGGGACCGGGGACGAGGGCACCGCAGTCACCGTGTACACGAAGCTCCGGGCAAAACGGGTCCCGTCGATGCGGGTGACCGTCACTGTGATGTTCGCCGTGCCCGTCGCGCCGGGGTTGGGACGCAGTTGCACGGTGCCCGTCGCGGCGGAGGTGACGTAGCTGACCAGGGGCGAGGGAACTAGGGACGGATTGTCGGAGACGGCGGTGACGAAGGTCGCCTGGACGATGTCGCCGTTGAGTCCCGGGCCGACGCCGGAGAAGGCGACGTCCAGCGGGGTCTCCATCTGGCCGGTGACGTTTCCGATGGCGTTGAGCGTCGGGGTCGGGCCCCCGTTGACTACCTGCGACGAATTGAGGTTGAAGTTGTAGGTTCCGCTCGATGAACCGAACACGTTGAAGCTGCTGATGATGATTCCGCCGCTCTGGAGGAAAAGGCCGCCATGTTCCGCAGTGAGCTGGGTCGTGTAGAATTCGCTTCTCAGAAGCTGGTAGGAACCGTCGGATGCACTTGTGCCGCAAACCACGTTCTGGAGACAGACGGTTGCGTTGCGGAGAGGGTAGCCGTTGTAGGTGACGTTGCCGTTGAACAATCCCGCCAAGGCGGCGAACGGGATCGTGAGCAATCCCAGCATCCAGAGGGCGATCCGTCCAACGATCCGTGTCGGGCGGATCCGGGTTTCCACCGTGGGTTCGGCGAGGGTTTTCATGGGAGATTGGGGAAGCTGGGGCGACTTACTGGTTGAGGACCGCGGTGGTGGAGACGCGTGTCAGCCGAAAGGGACCGGAGGCGACGATGTTGGTCTTGTGGAGGCCGGTGACGGTCTCGCGGTAGGTGCCGACGAGGAGGCTGTCGCCGTACCCCGGCGGCGAGTTGGTCGATGCGGGATCGACCTCCAATCGGAGCACCCTGCGGATCGTGAGTCCGCGCCGGTGCGCCGGATGGTAGCGATGCCTGAAGGGATTCCGTGCGAAGGTCTCCGAGAGCGTGTTGGTCGTGCTCACGGTCCCGCCCGGAGCCAGGCTGCCGGCCATCGGCAGTTCGTTTTCCGCGAAGTCGAATCCGGCGGTGCTGTGGCGGCGACCGACGGGTGTTCCATCCCGGGACAGGACCCCGGTCAGGCCGGTGATCTTGGTCTCGTCGGTGACGAGCACCTCGCGACCCGGAACGACGACGACGGTGGTTCCGTCCGGCGTGTTGGTGGTGGTTCCGTCGCGCCACATCTCGATGACCTCCTTGAGCAGGCGGACTGTGCCGGTGGCGTCGACATGGAGGATGACCGGGAGGTTGAACTCGGAGGCGGTCGGCGTCGGGGCCATGGACGGCGCGGTGCGGACGACGGAGTTCGGGACGCGGTTCGTGACGACGATGCCCGTGGTGGCATTGGTCTCCAGCTCCAACGTGAATCCCGTTGAGACATTGGTGGCGAGCGGCCCGGAGTGGGCCTCGCTGACGGCGTTGATCGAGGCGAGACCAAGCCAGAGGCCGGAGGCGATCCGGGAACCGATGGACTTGGCGAGACCGCCGGAGGAAGACCCCGCATTGGAGAGTTCGCGGTCTGCGACCAACGGGATGAGCAGCCGGACACCCTGGCCGTCGACCACTTCGAGAACCGTTTCGTAGGTGTCCGCCGTCATGTCCTGACGCCGGATCGCGATCCGTTCACGGCTGGAGGTCCGCCCCGGCAAGGTGCGGGTCCAGAGCGCGGGAAGCGGGATCCAGGCCGGGCCGCCGGTCTCCGTCACAACGGCGATCGAAAGCGCGTTGGTGCCGGGGTTGCGCAGGTCGCGGATCTCCAGGGTCCGGGTCGCCGGGTCGAGGTTGGCGAGCTCGAACTCCAGTTCGGTCCCGATCGTGCCGAATTCGAGGGAGTCCGAGGCGAACGGCTTGGCGGCTACCGGTGCGAGGTAGTCCGAACCACCCCGGCAATGGATCCAATAGGCCTTGCCCGATTCGACGAGGTCGGAAGGTTGGACACCTGCCCAGACACCGTTGGTGCCGAGCCGGTAGATGGGCACGAGGCCTTGGCCAGGAGAGAAGTGGGCGGCGGAGGCGCGGAAAAAGGAGAGGAAGGTCGGAGGCAGGCCGGGATCGACGGGAAGTCCCCGGAGATTGAGGGTGTCGGGCGTCCAGCTGCGGGAACGCGACGAGGGGCGTCCGGTGATCCGGAGGACCTGGTTGGTCGCGGCGTTGAGCCTGATCAGGTAGGCCCGGTTGGCCTGGAGACGGAGGAGGTCGTTCTGGAAGGCCTCCACGCGATTGGTCGACACCCACGAGAACCATCCGGCCCGCTGAAGTCCCTCCTCGGTCACATCCTGGACGAACTCCGGCGACCCGGTGGTGTCCGAGTAGGTCCAGATGCTGTCCACGGCGAGGCCCACGACAAGCGCCTCGATGGCCGGGATCTCGGGCTGCACGTCGACATGAACCGCGTTCCAGCCCGGCACGAGGGTCAGTTCCTGGACCACCGTGGGGTCCGCCCGGAGCATCTGCAGCGAGGCGGCCAACAGCAGGAGGGCGGCGAACATCCGGCGCCAGGCTCCGGTTTCGTAGGGGGACGGCTTCATGGGGTTTGGGGGCGGGGCGGAGAAGGGTTCGACGGGTGGGTGGCGTGCCGGGAGGAGAGTCCGGCGAGCGCGGCGGAGTTGGTTCGGATCGGGACGGATCCGAGGATGCGGCGGAGGTGCTCGCGGTCCCGTTCCTCGGACTTGCCGAGCAGGATCCGGTGACGGAGCCCGTCGGCGATCTCCTGCAGCGGCCGGCGTGTCCGTGGGCGGGTGGCGTAGAGACGGACGAAGAGGAACGCGTTGGTGGTCTCGATGACCGGGGAGATCGCCCCGTTGGTCCGCAGCGAACGGAGGGCTTCTGCGACGGCGCCGGGCAGGGATCCGTCGTCGGTGGCGGTGATCCAGCCGGTGTCGCCGCGGTTGTAGCGGGTGGCGGTGTCGTCGGAATTCTCGCGGACGAGGGCGTGGTAGCCCGGTTCGTCGAGGGACTCGGCCCGGCTCCGCAGGTCGGCCGCGAGATCGGCCTTCCGCCTGCGGGAGGACTCGTCCGCCTTGGTGCTCACGCCGATCCGAATCACCCCGCCCCGCACGGCGGCGGGAAGGGTGTGGCGGTCGATCTCGGACTCGTAAAGGGCGGTCACCTCGGCCTCGGTCACGGATGGCTGCCCGGCGCCGCGTTGCCGCTCCTCAAGGCGCGAAACCAGCATCCGCTCAATGGCCCGCTGGGTCTCCGGTTCGGCGTCGATCCCGGTTCGCCGCGCCTCGGCTAGCTGGGCCTCGAAGCGGATCATCTCCTGAAGCACGGCCTCCGTCCTTGCCGTCGCCCCCCGCGCGGCCAGTTCCCTTTCCAGGTCGGCGACGCGGATCTTCCGCGTGCCGACCATGGCCACGACGTCCGGATCCAGCGCGATGTCCGGTGCCGCCTTCCGCTCGCAGCCGCACAGGAACAGGACGGCCACGGCGAGCGCGACGGTCGTTCCCCTGCACCCCACTTGGTCGAGGAGGAGGTGGCTCACGATGCGGCCCTCCGTCTTCCCAGGAGTCGGTGGAGGTCGAGGAGTCGGTCCTTGGTCACGAACGCGACGGCGCCCGCGTCTTCCGCGGAGCCCTTGAGTTGCGGTTCGTCGTTCTCGGTGACGATCACCACTTGGGCGGCGGGATCCCTCCTGAGGATCCGGCGTGTCGCCTCGAGGCCCCCCACCCGGGGCATCCGGAGATCCATGATCGTCCAGTCGGGGCGGAATGCCTCGAAGGCCTCGACCGCCTCGTCGCCGTCCTCCACCTCCCGGACCTCGTCGGCATCATCGGCCACGATGGAACGGATGGTCCGTCGCATCTGGGCGTGGTCGTCGACGATGAGGAGGCGCATGACAGGATTTCGAGGCCCCATCCTGCATGGGGATCCCATCCCTGTGCATCCGCGCGAACACCGATTCTACGGTACGTGGGAGTACCTACGTGTTCCCACGTAGGGCTTCCGGTTCAGCCGTCGAAACCGGTCCGGCGCAGCATGGTGCGGATCGCGTCGGGGTCGGATTCGAGGGCGTCCGCGGCCTGGAGGAGGTCCGCGGACGAAACCGGATACCAGCCGCGCTTGGTGCGGTCGCAGAGCCCGGCGACGTTGAACGGACGGACGGCGTCGGCGACCAGGGCGGCGAGGTCCGCCGAGGGGGCCCTGCCTGCGGCCAGCAGGCAGCCGCGCATGTCCGGTCCGAACCGCGGATGGGACCGCAGGAGGAATCCCGGCGCCAACCCGGGCTTCCCCAGGCGGCGCGCACATTCCGAAAAGCTGGCTGCGGCGAAGTAGAGCATGGAGAGCGCCTCGAACGATTCCGGGTCGCCCAGGGTGCGATAGGCGGCTCCCACCAGATCCGCGGTGGCGTCGAGGTCGGCCAGGGTCTCCACCCCGTATCGGTCCAGCCCTTCCTGTGGTTCGCCGGCCTCCATCCAGTCGCAGAGACGTTCGATGCCCAGCAGGGACAGGACGAAGCCGGTCGAGAAGAGGGGATCGATGAAGCCGGCCGCCATCGGGAGCTGTATCCACCCGGGGCCGATGGCCGAGCGGCTCCGGAAGGGCAGGGGCGAGCGACGTTGGAAAGGCTGGATCCGGGCGGCGGAGCGGAACGCCTCCGAGACCGACGGCAGGCGGTCCATCAGGCCGTTCCACATGGCTTCGGGATCCTCGTTCCAACGCGATGCGGCCGCCTCCGGGGTGAGGGCGAACCCGGCGCTGGTCACGTCGTTGTTGAACCTCAGCACCCACATCCATCCGCCGTCGAACAGGTGGTGGAGCGCCGCGTCGTCCGGGGTGAATGGCGCCGCCTGGAATCCGGGGAACAGGGTCTCCCAACGGTGGACCCCGGTGAAATGGCTCCAGATCCCCGTGGTCGCGGGAAGTCCCTGGAAGTGCCCGGCCTCGAGTCCAAGTTGACGGTGGAGGAATCCGTCCGGGCCGGAGGCATCGAGGATCCAGCGGGCACGGCAGCGGAAGGGGCCGCCGGAGGCCTCGCCCGAGAGTTCCCAGGCGTCGCCGTCCCGTTCGACTTGGTCCAGGCGCGTCTCGTCCTGGTACTCGCATCCCGCCTCGACCGCCTTCCGCTGGAGGAACAGGTCGAAGTCGGGACGATGCCAGTGGGTGTCGGCCACGGCGTCGTTCGGGCTCGCGGCCACCAGCAGCTGCCGGGAACGGTCCGCGTCGTCGGACCAGGCCTCGCCATCGCGGTGGTGGAAGAAGCTGAACCCGCGCTTCAGGCCGCAGGCGACCTCGGGATGGGTGGCCTGCCAGGTGCCCCACTTCGAGAACGCCCGCAGCCATGGCAGGCCGAAGCGGTCCGCGAGTTCCTCCAGAAGCAGGTTCGAGAGCGGGGTCGAGGATTCCCCGATGGCGAAACGCGGATGCCTTCCCCGTTCGATCAGCACCACCGAACGGCCCAGGCGGCGGGCGAGGATGGCCATGAGCGAACCGGCGAAACCCGAACCCACGATCGCGACGTCGAAGTCGGCGGACATGGCGGAGAGTGTGCTTCCGCGATACCCCGGGGCCAAGCCCCGGCACTTCGGGGGGAGGCGGGGCGGCCCGAAGCGCGCGGGCACTGTCTGCTCGACGTCCGCAGGCCCTCGGCTACGGTCCACGCGTCATGTCTACCGTCGCGCCGGGCAATCCGGTGGTGCCCCCACAGCCCAAGAAGAAGATCAACCTCCGCCGTCCCGACGTCATGGAGGCAGTGGCCGCACAGGTCGTCAGCCACTACCGCTCCGAGCTGGTGGAACGTCTCCGGGCGTCCGGTGGACGCTTCAGCCACGGCGGGTTGACCATCAAGTTGGCCAAGGAATTCGGCTTCTGCTACGGCGTCGAGCGGGCCATCGACCTCGCCTACGCGGCCCGCAACGTGTTCCCGTCGCCGGTGCGCATCTTCCTGCTCGGGGAGATCATCCACAATCCCGAGGTCAACGACCAGATCCGCGGCCTCGGCATCGTGAGCATCGCCCCCAAGCCGACCGACGCCGAACTGGAGGCCCTCCACCTCACGCCCGAGGACGTGGTGATCATCCCGGCCTTCGGCACCGAGGTCGGCACGCGCAAGCGCATCGAGGCCTTCGGCTGCCAGACCGTCGACACCACCTGCGGCGACGTGATGAGCGTCTGGAAGCGGGTCCAGCAGTACAGCCGCGAGTCGGTCACCAGCATCATCCACGGCAAGGCGAAGCACGAGGAGACCAAGGCCACGACGTCGCAGGCCACGGCCTACGGCACGGGACACTACCTCGTGGTGTTCGACCTCGCGGAGACGGACTACGTCTGCGACTACATCCTGCGCGGCGGCAACCGGGAGGAGTTCCTCACCCGCTTCAAGGGCGCCTACTCGCCCGGCTTCGATCCCGACCTGCACCTGGTGACGGTGGGTGTCGCCAACCAGACGACGATGCTCCGCGGCGAGACCGAGGAGGTCCAACGCCGCTTCCGCAAGGCGATGGAAGTCCGCTACGGGAGCGGGAGCCTTCCGTCCCACTTCCGGTTCTTCGACACCATCTGCGGCGCAACCCAGGACCGCCAGGACGCCCTGGAGAAGATGCTGCGCGAGCCGATGGACCTGCTGATCGTCGTGGGCGGCTACAACTCGTCCAACACGTCGCACCTCGCAGAGATGGGGGAGAAGGTCCTTCCGACCTACTTCATCAAGAACGCGGCGATGATGGAATCGACGGTGCTCATCCGGCATTGGAACCAGCACATCCCGGCCGAGGTGGTGACCGAGAACTGGTACCGCACTGTGGGCGAGATGACCGTCGGCATCACCGCCGGCGCGAGCTGTCCGAACAACCTCATCGAGGAGACGATCAAGCGCCTGTTCAAGCTGCGCGGCGTCGACATCACCGAGGCGCTGCGTCCCTGAGCGAACCGGGATCCTTTCTGAGCCGGGCCTCGGGCATTTGGCGTCGGGTGCCTGGCTTCTTTGTCCCATCTCTGCGGGAGAAACCTTGCGAGCGATCCGTTGTCCCGCGGAGACGCGGAGCTTGCGGGGTTGAAATCCAACGGGCTGCGATCGGCACCCCGAGCGGAAAGCCCACGGTTCACCCTTCGCGGTTTGGCGCCTTGGCGTGAGGCCCATCCGGCCCTGGGGAATTGCGCGGCCGGGGATTCCGACGATTCTCCCCTGGCATGATCGTCATCGTTTCCGGCACGAACCGTCCGGGCAGCAACACCCGCCGCATCGCCGACCTTGTGTTGGCGGCCTACACCGAGCTGGGTGTTCCGGCACGGGTCCTGGACCTCCGTGAGATCCCCCTGTCGCTGTATTCACCCGACGCCTACGCCTCCAAGCCGCCGGAGTTCGAGCCCTTCTCGAAGGCGGTCCTCGACGCCCACGGCCTGGTGGTCGTCACCCCGGAATACAACGGATCGTTCCCCGGCGTGCTGAAGGTGTTCATCGACCACCTGAAGTTCCCGGAGAGCTTCGAGTCGAAGCCGGTCTGCTTCGTCGGACTCGCCGCCGGCATCTGGGGTGCTCTGCGGAGCGTGGAGCAGCTCCAGCAGATCTTCGGATACCGCAACGCCCACATCTTCCCGTCTCGCGTCTTCATGCCGGGCATCGGCGGGCTGCTCGACGACGCCGGCGCCCTCAAGGACGCTGAGCTGCAGGGCCGCCTGCGTCGGCAGGCCGAGGGATTCGCCGGCTTCGTCGGCCGCGTCCGCGGAGGCACGGCGTGAACATCCGTGCGTGCGTCCGTGCGCTGACGGTCCTGCTCGGGACGCTCGCCGGCATGATGGCCGGCTGTTCCCGCTCCGATTCGGGGACGGTCGCGGTCGCCGTCCCGGCGGCGCCGGCCTTCCCGGCCGGGGCCAGCGCCTGGAACGGCACCGACAGGGTGGTCCTGTCCGAGGAGGAGTGGAAGGGGAGGCTGCCGGCGGAACGGTTCCGCGTGCTCCGGAAGCATGGCACCGAGGCGGCGTTCTCCGGTGACCTGTGGAACCAGCATGCGTCCGGGACCTACCGCTGCGCCGGTTGCGGACTCGACCTGTTCCATTCCGACACCAAGTTCGAGTCCGGCACCGGTTGGCCCAGCTTCTGGAAGCCGCTCGAGGCGCGGAGCGTCGGCACCACCTCCGACCGCAGCTTCTTCATGAACCGCACCGAGGTCCATTGCGCCCGCTGCGAAGGGCATCTTGGACACGTGTTCGATGACGGCCCGCCTCCGACCGGCCTGCGCTATTGCCTCAACTCGGCCGCGCTGGTGTTCGATGCGAAGCGGCCGTGAGCCGTGGGGCCGGGGAGTCTTCCGCCACGGGGAGTGGACTCCTCCCGTCCGGCGGATAGCCTGAGCGGCGATGACCCCACCGATGCCGAAAAGGAATCCGTGGCCGCGGCGGTTGGCGACCCTGGCCGCGTTGGTGGTGGCCCTCGCCAGCGTGGTCTGGTCCTCGCGCACGATCCGTCGCCATCTGCGGGAGTCCCGGAGGGAGGCGATGTGGGAAGGGCCGCGTCGGCCACAGCAGGGGGATCCGGCCTGGGTCGAGCCGGTCCGCAAGCCTCCGGTCCTGGCGCTCGCCGCCTTGGGCTCACGGCGTGACACCACGTCGCTCGACGATGCCGTGCTCTACGGGACGACCAACGTCTGGACCGTGCACCTGCGCATTCCACGGGAGCAGGCCGAGGCCCTGGAACCCCGTTACGTCGAGCCCTTGGACCGTTCCTGGATGGGCGGCGGGCGGTTCGAGCTCCGCAACCCCGCCGCGAGCCGGAACGGACTCTCGGGCGTCCGGGGAATCGAGTTCGATTGGGTGCGTGCGACGGTGGAGTTCGAGGACCGCACCTATTCCGACGCCGCGGTGCGTCACAAGGGGAACGGCACCTTCCTGCGGTCCGAGGGAACTGCGAAGCGTCCCTACAAGGTGGACCTCGACAAGTTCACGAAGGGCAGGGAGCTGACGGGCCGGAACACGCTGAACTTCGCCAACCTCGTCGTGGACGACTCCTGCATGCACGACGCCTTGGGATATGAGTTCTTCCGGGACGCCGGCGTACCCGCGCCGCGCACCGCGTATGCCCGGCTCTTCCGCAGCACGGGCACCTCGGGGCCGGAGTACCTGGGCGTCTATGCGCTGGTGGAGAACCTCGATTCGGACTTCGCCGCGAGGCGGTTCGGCACGCGCAAGGGCGTCGTGTTCAAGCCGGTGACCACCGAGCTTTTCTCCGACCTCGGCGACGACTGGTCGGCCTACGAAGGCATCTACGACCCGAAGAGCCGGCCGAACGAAGCACAGAAGCAGCGGGTGATCGGACTGGCCCGGCTCGTCACCTCCGCGGACGACGCCACCTTCGCCGCACGGATCGGGGATTTCGTCGAGATGGACGAGTTCGCGCGGTTCCTCGCCGGCATGGTGCTGCTTTCGAGCTACGACGGATTCCTGAACAACGGACAGAACTTCTGCCTGTGGCTGCATCCGCAGACCGGTCGATTCCAGTTCCTTCCATGGGACCTCGACAACGCCTGGGGGAAGTTCGGCTGGGTGGGTTCGGCCTCGGATCGGGCCCGGGCCAGCATCCGCAGACCCTGGATGGGCCGGCACCGATTCCTCGAGCGGATGTGGGGGGTGCCGGGATTCGAGGAACGGTATCGGCAGGCGCTGCGGGAGATGCTCGACACGGTGTTCGTGCCGGAGAGGTTGCACCGGCGGGTGGACGAGATGGCGGCGATGCTGCGTCCGGTGGTCGCCGAGGAATCGCCGGTCAAGGCCGCCCGCTTCGAACAGGCCGTCACCGCCCTGCGGCCCGCCGATCCGTCCACGGACGGACCCCGATCCGGCTGGAACCGTCCTCCGCATCCGCTGAAGTGGTTCATCACGGAGCGCAGCCGCTCGGTCCGCGCCCAGCTCGCCGGCGAGGAGGAGGGGATCCAGCCCGTCCGACGACGCTGAGATGTGGCGGTTTGCCTGGTGCGTGGCCGGCCGGGCGGCGGGAGTTCCACCACCCGGACGATCCTGGCGACCCGTGCGGCCTACGAGTCGCAGCGGGCGGCTGGAACCGCTGCCGTGGACGTGAAGCGGCGGCGGTAGGTCCAACAGGCGAGCACGCCCGCGAAGCCGATCGCGGCATAGGTGCCGGGCTCGGGAATCGGAGGGGGGAGCAGGTCGAATCCGAAGGCGTCGATGACCATGTCCGTGCCGTTGACCTGCGGCCGGAACTCCAAGACGAGGGTCGTCATGTCGTCAAACGGCGTGCCCACCGTGGTCAGGCTCGCGAGCGTGATGTTCACCAGGCCGGCGACGACCGGCAGGGTCCCGATCGCGGTGGCCGAACCGTCGGCGCTGAGGATGGTCAGGGTGTAGTCCGTGTCCTTGCCCAGTTCCGTGTTCTGGAGCAGGTAGCTGAAGGAGGTCGCCCCGGACAGGGTCAGGTTGTGTGCGGGCAGCGTGTACTGGAAGGTCAACACCGACCGCATCAGGGCGCCGTTGTCGTAGACGAGCACGTCGAGGTTGTTGCCGCTCGAGGCGCTGCCAGTCCCGGCCGCGATCCCGATACCCACCTGACGGGAGACGCCGGAGATCTGGGAATCGCCGAGGATGGGGGTGGGTCCGGCCATGATCGGGCCGGCGGTGTTCAGGCTGAAGATGGAGGTGTTGAAGCTGTCGAGAACGGTGGTGGCGGCCATTGCGGCGGAGACGAGGAAGAACGAGCCGGCAACCCGGGTTGCCGGCCGACGAAATGGAGTTTCTGCGGAGGTTCGGTTTCATGGATTTGGGGCGCTCGGGATGGAATGGAGCGGATTTGCCGAAGACGGGGTCCTCGACGTCTGGAGCATCCCCCATGGAACTCCCCGGCGGCGTGGGGTGTTTCCCACCCTGCCGGCCGATTCCACCGTTGGTGGAGAGGGGCTCGCGTGTTGCGAAGGCGGACAGCGGCCCCGGCATCCGGTCGGTCGCCGGTGGGATTCCTCGGGATGACTTGCCCGGGTGTTTCGGTCAGTCTGCCGCCCATGTGTGGACGCTATTCCCTGGCCCGCGGCGAGGCGCCGTGGACGTTCGCGGAAGTGCGTGTGGAGTGGAACGGAAAGCCGCGCTACAACGTGGGACCCATGCAACGGGCTCCGGTGATCCGCCGTCGTGGAGCGCGCGCCGAGATCGACGAACTGACCTGGGGCCTGATCCCGTCCTGGAGCCGCGACACCGGCATCGCCGCCCGGTGCATCAACGCCCGCAGCGAGACCGTGGACTCCCAGCCTGCGTTCCGCTCCGCGTTCGTCCACCGGCGTTGCCTGGTGCCGGCGGACTCGTTCTACGAATGGCAGGCCGAGGGCCGGTTGAAGCTGCCGTGGAGGTTCGTCGCGAAGGATGCGCAGCCGTTCCTTTTCGCCGGACTCTGGGAATCTTGGAGTCCCCCCACGGAACCGGAGCGGCCGATCGAGACGTTCACCGTCCTCACCACACGGCCGAGCGGGGACATCCTGCCGGTGCACGACCGGATGCCGGTGGTGCTCTCCGGTTCGGCGGCCGCGGACTGGTTGGATCCCGAGAAGTCCGGCGAGGAACTGCTGCAGCTCTGCCGTCCGCTGCCCGAGGGTTCCCTGCGCCGGTATCGCGTCACTCCCCGGATGAACTCGGTGACGTTCGACACACCCGAATGTCTCCAGCCCGTGGTCGCCCAAGGCGACCTCTTTTCCTGAGGACTGAGATCCCGAAGCGCGCTGGGGGACCCACGCCAAAACGCAAGGACGCAAAGGCGTGGCCGGATCCGGAGGCGAACTCCCCCAACCCATGGCATGCCTGGTTGTGGACTCCCTCCGCATCTTGGCGTTTTGGCTTGAGGCCCGTCTCCACGCGGTCCTGCAGTTCGCCCCTTTTCGCGGATCGGACCGGTGACAGATCGGATTCCTGGATTACTGCGGTATTGCCGGTCCGGAAGAGGTCGACCTCCGGGTTCGGCGTCGGTTTCGTCCGCAAAGGGTTGGCAAAGGGGTCTTGCTGGCGGCGGGGTGCGGACATTCAGCTGCGGTTGGTCCCGTCGCACATCTGAGCGCCCGGGTGAGGACGTCGTTGACCCCATCACCAGGAGGGGTGGCCGAAAGGCCGCCCCTCTTCCTTTTGTCCCGGTTCCGTTTCAGCAGGACGCAAGGACGGTCTCCGGCGCGGCAAGCACCGTCTCCAACACATCCTCGGCCGAGTAGTGGTCTGCTCCGTCCGCCAGGAAGCGTCCGAGCAGACACAGGTCGTCGCCTGCGGTCAGCAAGGCCGGTTCGACGTAGCCCGTCGACTGAGTCTGGCCGAGTCCGACGGTGGCCAGCAGGCCGTTGCAGACGCACTTGCGACCGACCGTGTCCCCACGTTCCCCGCCCTTCATGACATAGATGTCTTCCGGTTCGCCGGGGCAGCGGTATCCGAGGCTTCCGTCCTCCCTGCGAAAGGCGCGGCGCAGGTAGCCGAGGTCGCAGAGGCGGCGGCGGTCCGCGAAGATCCCGGGGTCCGACAGGGTCCCTCCGAGTTGGGCCACCTTGAACGGGAAGCCGGTGGGCGAGGCGAGCGGGTCTGTGAAGACCTCCACGGAGGCATCGCGAACGCCGGCGAGCACGCGGGCCTTGATCGAAGGCTCGATGCCGGACTCGTCGCAGAAGGCGAACGCGGTACCGATCTGGACACCGGCTGCCCCCTCGGCCAGCGCTTCGGCCAGGCGCTCCGGAGTGGCGTAGGAACCGGCCAACCAGAACGGGAGACCCAGATCGCGGAATTTCCCGAGATCCGGGACGTCTCGCGGCCCGTAGACCGGTTCGCCGCGTTCGTTGAGGTTGAGCACGCCGCGGGGCGGGGCGTTGTGGCCGCCGGCCGTCGGCCCTTCGACGACGAAGCCGTCCACGCGTCCGCTGGCCTTCCGGGCCAGGGTGAGGGCGAGGACGTTGGACGAGACGATCGGCAGGAACTTCGGGCGGGGAAGCGTGGGCGGGGCGCCCTCCAGGAGGTCGGCCGGCGAGAAGGTGCAGTCGATCTCGTCGCCCGGACCCGAGGCCTCGACGTCGAGGCGCATCTGGACCGTCTCGCCCCGGGCAAGCCGGTCGAGGATGCCCGGGATCGCCATCGGGATGCCGGCACCCATCAGGACGTAGTCGACGCCGGCGAGCATCGCGCCGAAAAGGGACGGCAGCGTGGGAAGCTGGATCTTCTGGAGGAAATTGATGCCGACGACTCCGGAGTGCCCTTCCTTGGCGAGGAAGACCTCGACGAAGTTGGCCGCGACCAGGAGTTCGAGCTGGGCTCGGGTGGGACGGTGTGTGAGCAGGGAAAGACCCTTGTACGGCTGGCCTGGGGCCCGGCCGCCGGGGCGGAAATGGTTCTGGATCACACGTTCCGCGATGCCGCGATGCGGGAACCGGTCCAGCGCATGCCGCATCAGGCCGTCGGCGTCGCCGTCCTGGAGTCGCCTCGACAGGATGACATCCAGCGCGGTGCCGGAGACGACACCCATCTGGCCGAGCCGTGAGACCGCGCGGGCGAGCCGCCAGTTGGAGACGCCGGCACCCATGCCGCCTTGGATGATCTTTGGATTGGACATTTTGCGGGTCCGTCCACGCGGGATGGCGCGAACCCGTCCAATTGCTACCGGAATTGCCACCGGCCAGACCAACCGTGGGTTGCCCGGCAGAGGCTTTGCATTGCCCGCGTGGGAAGTTTGCCCCGGGACCATGCGGGTTCATGGTGGAGCCATGGTTCATCCCAAGATTGCCGTCCTCGCCCTGTTGGTCCTTGCCGGTCCCGGCTGCCGCACCGCACCGCGGAGGGTGGATTCGGCGGCCCCGCTCGAGCAGGCGTTGGAACGGTTCCATGGCCGTCCCGGGCTGGTGCCGGGAAGCTCGGAGGAGACGGCGGCGGTCGCGCGGTTCCGGGATTTCCTCTCCGAGTTCACACCGGAGTCGATCGAGACCAAGGCCCCGGCGGTCTACGCGGCGGATGCGCATTTCAACGACACCCTCGTGATCCGAGACGGCAACACGGCCATTGCCGCATATCTGCTGTCCACGGCGCAGTCCGCGGAATCCGTGACGGCCAAGGTGGACGACGTCACCCGGGCCGGCGACGGCACCTACTACTTCCGCTGGACGATGGAGGTGCGGATGAAGCGGATCGCGAAGGGGCAGGTGATCCGGACGCCCGGGATCACCCGGGTACGCTTCGATGCCGAGGGCCGGGTGCTGGTGCACCAGGACTATTGGGACAGCGGTGCCGGACTCTGGGAGCATGTGCCTGTGCTGGGCCGTGGCATCCGCGGCATCCGCGCCCGGCTCTGATCCCCGATTCTCCGGACGTGGCCGCGGCGGCCAGTCTGCGGACCCACTCCGTTCCACGATCACGAATCCGAGTCCGCGAAAGCGATCACCGATGGGTGTCCGGCTCCACCGCGGGAAACCTGCGGCATCCACCCCATTCCCCGGCGGATCTGCATGCCGATCCCTCGGTGCAGCCCGCACCCCGGGGCTTGTCCCGTCCCCAACCACCCGACATGTTTGAGCCGTGGGAGGCGAACAGGAGTCACGCATGGGGTCCGCAGGCGGCCTTTCGTTGCCGCGGCCCTTGGGGGCCTATCTGCTCCTGGAGGAGATAGGCCGAGGCGGCAACGGCGTGGTCTTCAAGGCCCGGCAGCCGGTCCTGAACCGCCTCTGCGCGGTGAAGATGCTCCTCGGCGGCGAGTTCGCGGGTCCCGACGCGGAGGCGCGGTTGAGGACGGAAGCCGCGGCCGCGGCCAGCCTCGACCACCCGCACATCGTCGGCATCTACGAGGCCGGGGTTGAGAACGGGCTCCTGTACTTCTCGATGGAGTACGTGCCGGGCCACACGCTGAACCAGCTGGTCCGGGCCAACATGCTGCCGGCGGAGAAGATCGCCCGCTACGTCCGCGACATCGCCCGTGCCATCGACTACGCCCATTCCCGTGGCGTGCTGCACCGCGACCTGAAGCCGACCAACGTCATCATCGACGGCAACGACCAGGTCCAGATCACGGACTTCGGCCTGACCAAGGGTGTGCACGAGGCCGACCACACGACGGACGGCGCGGGTTCGCCCAACTTCATGGCGCCCGAACAGGCCAGCGCGGCGTTCGGCCAGACCGGCGTCCGGACGGACGTCTTCGGCATCGGGGCGATCCTCTACTTCCTGCTGACCGACCGACCGCCCTTCCGGTGCGAGACTCTGGCGGCGACGTTGCAGGCGGTGATCCACACGGATCCGAAGAGGCCGAGGGAGTTCCGGACCGGGGTCCCGCGCGATCTCGAGACGATCTGCATGAAGTGCCTCGAGAAGCGGCCGGCGCGGCGCTATGCGACGGCGGGCGAGGTCGCGGACGAGCTGGACCGTTTCCTGAGGGACGAACCGATCCTGGCCCATCCGGTTGGACCACTGGAACGGGGGTGGCGGTGGTGTCGGCGTCATCCGGCGCTCGCGGGTTTCGCGACAGCGACGGCGGTCCTCCTGGGCACGCTCGCGGTCGGCGGGCCGGCCATGGCGTTGCGCCTCCGTCACCAGCGCGACTTCACCCGTCGAAACCTGTACGCGGCCGACATGGCGGCCGCCTTCCAGTCGCTCGAGGGCGGCGGCGAGCGGCAGGTGCATGAGCTGCTCGACCGGTATCGCCCGGAGAACCAGGACGGCCTGGACCTTCGCGGTTGGGAATGGTTCCACCTGGCCCACCGGACGCGCGACCGAAGCGTCGCGCTGATCGGCACCAACGAGGCCACCCCGACCGTGCTTCGGTTGCTGCCGGATGGAAAGCGGGCCTTGGTGGCCGACTTCGGAGGGCGTCTCGCCCTGTGGGAACTGGGTTCCCGGAAGAAGGTGTGGAGCCGGGTCGTCCGCACGAACGCCTCGTCCATGTTCGTCGTCTCGACGGACGGACGGCTCGCCTGCGTGATCGACCGTCTGGAAGGCTCGACGAACACCCAGGTCCGCGTCCTCGATGCGGAATCCGGAGCGCCCGTGGCCGAGCACCGGACACCGGGCCTGGCCACGCCGTTCGCCGTGACGCGGGACGGAACCGTGTGGCTGCAAGCGGGCCGGGAATTGCGCCGGATGGGGATCCGCGACGGCCGCCCCGGTGCATCGTTGCTGTTGCGGACCAACGCCACCGACCTCGCTGTGGCGTTGTCGCCGGACGGCCGTTGGATCGCCGCGGCCCTCGAGGGCAACGAGCTGCAGATCCTGCCGGCGGAGGCCGATGGGGCGTCCCGCTTCGCCCGCGACATCCACCGCCCCGGTCCCATCGGCGCCGGGGCGGTCGCGGTCGCGTTCAGTCCGGATTCGAGCCGTGTCGCCACCTGCGGACGCGACGGTTCGGTCGGGATCTGGTCCGTTCCGGACGCGCGCCTGATCGTCCGGCTCCAGGCCCATCCGGACCTGGTGGTCGCGGCCGACTTCTCCGGCGATGGCAGCCGCATCGTGACCGGTGGTCGGGACTCGGCCATCCGAGTCTGGAGCCTTCCCGATGGGGCCCTCGTCTCCGAACAGACCGGACGCCATTCGCTCCTGCGGTACGCGGTGGTCCTGCCCGGTGGCCGCGAGTTCGTGACCACGGCCGACGACAACGCCATCCGACTCTGGAACCTCCAACCGGAACCCGACCAGACGGTCTTCACCAACATCCCCGCCCGGGTGGTGGCGGTGGGACTGATCCCGGACGGTCGGCACTACGGTTGGGCGCGGGCCGACGGAACCGGCGGTTTCGCCGAGATCGCGACGGGGAAGACCTTCATGACCGGCGGCTCCGACAACGGCGCGCAGGTGACCGGGGCGGCCGCGGCGAGTCCGGATGGACGGGTCTTGATGGCACGTCTGCTTGCGGACGGCCGCGTCCAGCTCGCGAACATCGAGAAGGGTCCGTTGACCGAATGGCGGATTCCCAACTGGTCCTTCGCCGGCCAGGGGCAGGGCGGCCAGGTCCAGTTGGACATCAGCCGGGACCTGCGCCATCTGGCGGTGGCGGATCCGGTGCAGGGCATCGGCGTCTTCGAGGCGCAGACGGGGCGGGCGCTGGGCCGCTTCCAGTCCCCCGGATTCCTCGCCATCGCGCTCGCGCCGAAACAGCTGCGCGTGGCGCACTCCGGCCGGGTCGGCGGACCGCGGATCCGGGACCTGGCCACCGGAGTCGACCTCGAGATGAAGGCCGAGGCGGGCTTCCGCCAGAACATCGCCTTCAGTCCCGACGGCCGTCATCTGTTGACCGCGGGACTCGACGGCGTGGTCCACGTCTTCGATTCCGGGACGGGAGCGCTCGTCCATCGCCTGACCTCGCGGGCCACGGGCCTCATCTACGTCTCCGCCTCGCATGACGGCTCGCGGGTCGCGGCGGGGTCGGTGGACGGGGTCGTCAGCCTCTGGGACATGCAGACCGGACGTGCCATCGGGACTCTTTCCGGGCACAGGAGCCCCGTGGGCAGCATCGAGTTCCTCCCGGATGGTCGGCTGGTCACCGGCGGCTCCGACTCGATCCGCTTCTGGCCTGCGCCGGGATGGGTGGGTTCGGCGGGTTCCTCCCAGGGACGTTGAAGCCGTCGGCGGCTACGGCATGGGGGCAGGGAGTTCTGAGAGCAGGCCGGGGCGCTGAAGCCGATTCCAGGACCAGGCGATCACCCCGAGCAACACCGCCCAATCGAACAGGCACGGAAGCACGGCCGGCAAGAGCACCGTGACTCCGATCACCGATAGGAACGCCTGTGCGGAGTTCGGGGAGCGGAGGCCCCTCCATGCGGAGAACGCGGACACGGCGAGGTAGCGGAGGACCAGACCGACCGCCTGGAATAGCACCATGCCGATCGGCCCGGCATTGAAACGGTCCCCAGCGTCTGCGAGGCGCGGAGCAAGGATGACGTGGATCAGCAGGAGGAACGAGGTCGCTACAAGGGAGAACACGACCGGCATCGCGGCCGTGCGCCCGAGTCCACGGAGCAGGAGCGGGATCTCGCGGTGGTCCGGGGAGCTGAAGGCCGGCGTGCCTTGGAGCAGCTCCAGCATCCCGGTTTGGTGCAGGGTCTGGATGGCGTCCGTGCGATGCCACGCCAACACGGACAGGGGAACCATGTTGAGGAAGACCGAGAGGACCATCGGCACCTGGTTCCATCCGGTATCCGCCCACGGCAGGAGCAACAGCAGCGCAGCCATGCAGGCGGGCGGAAGCATCAGGAGGATCCGCGGCACGCGCCCCAGGGGGAAGAGGATGGAGAGCGGATGGGTCCCGTCGGCCGCCGGGATTCGCCCGCGCCCACCGCGACGGTTTCGTGGTTTGGGGACCGAGGCGTTCACCGCATCCCGGACGAGACGGCGGGCGCCACAGGCGGCGACGGCGACGAAGACGACGATGACGGCAAGCATCAGCCCCACCCCGAAACGGAACGCGTCCGGATTCGCCCGGTAGGCGTTGTCGTCGGCCAGCTGAAGCAGGCGGAACGGCGAGGCACCGAGCCAGGCGGGATGCAGCCGCCACGGGGCGGACTGGCCGGGAAGCTGGAGGACGTCGGCGATCGGCGGGACCAGATTCCAGCCCAGCATCAGGAGAATGGAGGCCGAGAACGTCGCCCGACGGGTCCGCAGCCAGCAGGAAGCCGCGAGACCGACGGCGAGGGAGCCAAGGGCGGTGAGGCCGTGCGCGATGGAGACGCGCAGCAGCATGCCCGGGGTGACCCCGCCGAGCAGGAGGCAGATCCCCAGGATCGGCACCACACCGAGGAGCAGGGGAAGGAACTGGACCGCGGCACCGGCCAGCTTGGCGCCGACCACCTCGAGGGGACCCACGCGGGAGAGGAACAGCAGACCGAGGGTGCCTTCCCTCCGTTCGCGGCTCACGGCGTCGGAGGTGGTCACCGACCCGAGGAAGAGGGAGGCCACCCAGGTGGCAAGGCTGAGGAAGCCGAAGAGCCCGGCGCCGCCGATGGCGCTCCACCGGGTGACGCCGAGGAACGCCAGCCACACGGCGGCGACGAGGACCATCAGCGCGTGGATCGAGAACCGGAGCCACCACCCCTTCCGGCTTCGGGCGGCCACCAGCAGTTCACGGCGGATGAGAGGCAGATGGAGCACGATTGGGTGCGGCCGTCCGGACCCGGGTCAGGGCTTCGTCCGGAAAGTCCGGGAGAAGCCGGTCGCCGGAATCGAGACCGTGTAGCTCTTCGTGTCGGCGGCGACGCTGCAACGGATGATCCGGCCGCCGGAGGCCGTGAAGTTGGCGATGTGGCTTTCGGCGGTGTTGTTGGTCGAGCCGTCGGGGCGGGTGTTGCGGTGGACCTGGAACAACGCCTCGAGGTTCGGCAGGGCCCGGAGGTTGGCCAAAACCTCGCCGGAGGTCCCCTTGGTCGGACCGTTGTTCATCACGGCCACCCGCGGGTTCAGGGCCTGGATCAGCCGGGGATGGTTGCTCACGTCGAAACCGTGGTGGGTGACCTGGTAGAGGTCCACCTCGGGAACGAGCACCTTGGGCCAAACCAGCTTCGCCTCGGTGTTCCAGGTGAGGTCGCCTCCGTCGAAAAACTGGAAGTCGCCGAAGGACAGGATCCAGGCCGAGCTGTTGGCGTTGTCGGAATTGTCCGGCGCCTTCATGGCGGGTTCGGAATCCCCGGCTGTTGCGGTGCGGAGACCGGCGGCGGGAGCAGCCGGAGTCTGCCGGGTGATGACGCAGCGCAGGCTCAGCGGGAGCGTGGCGGTAGTGAGCGGAACGGTGGTGCCTGGATCGACCCTGTGGCGGGCGCCGACGGACATCGAGCGGTAGGGTTTGCTGGTCAGGGGCCAAGTGGAGTTGCGGTTGCCGTCGGGATCGGAGTCGGGCAGCCCGTTGTCCCAGAGGTTCCCCACCGGCACGGCGGCCGCGACCTCCGCGGCTCCCCCGAAGTGGTCGATGTGCAGGTGGGTGATGACCATGTGGTCCAGCCGCTTCAGGCCCGCGACGTTGGTGAGCGCATCCAGGATTCTCCCGGAGTCCCGTCCGCCGGGATTGCCGGTGTCGATCAGCACCGACTCGCCGGCCGGCGTGACGATCAGCGTCGAGCCGCCGCCGACCGAATCGCTCCAGAAGATGTCCAACGTCCCGTCGGTCTTGCCGGCGGAGGCGGGGATGGCGGCGGAGGCGAGGCAGATTCCCAGGAGAAGGGCTCGGCGGAACATGGTGTGAGACTATCCGACCACGGACCGGGAATGCAGTTTTGGATTTTCGGTTCTCCGCCGGGGGAGTTCCCGGGTTAGGTTCCCCCGCATGTCCAAGACGGTACGAGTCGCGGTGATCGGCACGGGTTCGCTCGGCAAGGAGCACGCGCGGATCTACGCCGAGCTGGCCCGGGAGGGGCAGGCGGAGTTCACCGGGGTGTACGACGTCTCCCCGGATGCCGCCCGCACCCACGCCGCAAAGCATGGTGTCCGCGCCTTCACCTCGGTCGCCGAGGCGGCCGAGGCCAGCGACGCCCTGAGCATCGTCACGCCGACGGTGACCCACCACGCGATCGCCGCCGAGTTGCTGCGGGCCGGGCGTCATGTGCTGGTGGAGAAGCCGATGACCGATTCGTCGGAACAGGCCCAGGACCTGGTCACATTGGCCCAGGACCGGGGCCTGATCCTGCAGGTGGGTCACGTCGAGCGCTTCAATCCGGTCTTCAGCTACCTCGAGCAGGCCGCGCCGTCGCCGAGGTTCATCGAGTGCCATCGGCTTTCCCCGTTTCCCGCCCGGAGCACGGACATCGGCGTGGTGCTGGACCTGATGATCCACGACCTCGACGTGGTCCTGGCCTTCGTGAAGTCGCCGTTGGTCTCCGTCGACGCGGTCGGGATTCCGGTGCTCAGCCGCAGCGAGGACATCGCCAATGCGCGTCTCCGCTTCGAGAACGGCTGCGTGGCCAACCTCACCGCCAGCCGGATCAGCCCGGAGCGGCTGCGCAAGATCCGGGTGTTCAGCGGCGGCGAGAAGCCGGTGTACATCAGCCTGGATTACCGGGCGCAGGAGGGATTCCTGTACCGGTTGGCGCGCGAAGGCGAGGAGGAGAGCTCGCTGCTCAAGAAGCTGCTGGCGGCGAAGGATTCGGCGATCGTGAGCGAATTCGCCGGACGCCGCATCTTCCGGGAGCCGGTGCCCATCAACAAGGAGGAGCCGTTGCGTCGGGAGTTGGCGCACTTCCTCGAGTGCGTCCGCGAAAAGCAGACTCCGAAGGTCAGCGGAGCCCAGGCCAAACGGGCCCTCGAAGTCGCCTTCGAGATCACCCGTCAGATCGCGGCCAAGTCCTGAATGGACGCGGCAGGATCCTGCATTGGAGTTGTCGGAGCGCATTGCAACTGCATTGGTGCGACAGCATGGATCCCCGGTTCGGGTGGGAGACGGGTCTTTTTGCTGGGTATTCGGCGGGCATGTCATTTGGCATGGCAAGTGTTACAGGGTGGCGCATACGGCCATCCATCGCTGTCCCCCATGAAGAAACCCAAGCATCTCCTTCTCGCTGCGGCCCTGATCGTCTCGGTCCTCTGCCAGGCGGAATCGGTGCTGGGGCTGGGCGAGGATGGCGCGGTCGAGGTGATCTCGGACCACATCGGTGCGGACATCTCGGCGCAGCCCGAGGAGTTTGTGAAGGTCGGTGATCAGATCTGGTGCCGTCAGGCGCACGCGGAGATCCACGGCGTCCGTCGCTGAACTCCGTCCGGAATCCGGACAGTGGCCCCGCCTTCAAGGGAGGCGGGGCCTTTTCGTATCCGGATGCCGCGAAGTGGGAACACCAGAGGAAAGGAGCCTCACGCCAAAACGCCTAGCCGCGAAGTGGACGGAAGTGAAACGAAGCTCTCCGCTGGAAACGTCTTCCTTTGAGGGCTCAGCGCTTCGGCGGGAAGGCGAATCCTTCGACGGGTTTTCTCCCGCCGAGAAGCAGAGAAGCAGAGCTTTTCGAAGCAAGAAGCCCGACACCCGCCAACTGACATCTGCACACTGCGCCTTCGCGAGTTTGCGTGAGGTCCCGGACCCACCGCCTTCGATCGGAAGCCGGTTCAGGGTGCGGCGCCGAGTTCCCCGGTGCGCCGGGCATGTCGTCCGTAGACCCACTCGAAGATCGGGGACGCCATGAGGGTCGTGACGATGGCCATGACCACCATGATGGAGAACAGCGCGGGACCGATGACGCCCTTCTGGAGGCCGATGTTGAGGATGATCAGTTCCATCAGGCCCCGGGAGTTCATCAGGGTTCCGACGGCCAGAGCCGTCCGGTTGTCCTCCCCGTTGAGGCGCGCGGCCGCCCAGCAGGCGACGCCTTTGCCGAGGATCGAGGCGGCGAGCACCACAAGGGCGACCCAGAGCAGTTCGGCGCTGTTGACGAGGTCGAGGCGGGTTTTCAGTCCCGAGAAGGTGAAGAACATCGGCAGCAGGAACACCACGGCGAAGGGTTCCACCTGACGGCGGAGCTCGGTGGTGAGGCGTCCACGGGGCAGGGCGGAGCCGAGCAGGAACCCGCCGAACACGGCGTGGATGCCGATGGCGTCCATGGCCCACGCGGCGAGTGTGAACAGGGTCAGCAGGATGGCGAGGTGGGTCGAGGTGAGGCGGCCCGCGGTCTCCACGGACCTGCCCAGCGGACGGAGCCAGCGTCGGCCGAGGGTGGTCATGAAGACGCCGTAGAGGATGCCGCCGCAAATGGCCTTCACGGCGATGGCAGGTCCGGCTCCGAAGCTGGCAAGGACGACGGCGAGGACGCACCAGGCGGCGGCGTCGTCGATGGCTCCCGCCGCCAGCGCCAGGGTGCCCAGCGAAGTCCCGCTGAGGCCACGCTCGTGGATGATGCGGGCCAACATGGGGAAGGCGGTGATGGCGATGGCGGCGCCGAGGAAAAGGGTGGCCTCGAACCGGCCCACCTTTTCGTTGAACAGGCCCGGCATGGTCATCAACCACGGAGCCAACAGGGCACCCAGGATGAAGGGAACCAACATCCCTGCCACGGACACCGAAGCGGCGCTGCGAAGGCGACCGCGGAACAGGTCCAGGTCGAATTCGGCGCCGACGAGGAACATGTAGATCCCCACACCCAATTGTGCGCCGACGTAGAGGACCTTCAGGGAGTCCGGGGGAAACAGCGACTTCTGGAACTCAGGCGCCAGAAGTCCGTACAGCGATGGCCCCAACGCGACACCGGCGATCATCTCGCAGACGACCTGAGGTTGGCCGATCCATCGGCCCAGCAACCCCGCAAGGCGGCAAGCGACCAGGATGATCGCCATCTGCGAGAAGAACGCGACGGAGAGCTGCTCGTTGCTCATTTGTACGTGTACGTAGTACTGGTCATGACAAAGGAGGGTCAATGGACTTCTCGGAAACTGGGGTCGTTGGCTTCTGGGAAGGGGTGAAGCCGGGCATTCGAGGCCTTCACGGGCCCGCAGTCCGACCGGAAAAAGATCAAGGCCGCCTTCGTGAGAAGGCGACCTTAGAAATTGGTTGCGGGGCTAGGATTTGAACCTAGGACCTTCAGGTTATGAGCCTGACGAGCTACCGGGCTGCTCCACCCCGCGATCAGTGGACGGACAAACTATCGAGACAGGTACCTGGATGCAAGAGGCATGTGGAAATAAGTGGTCTTGGGATCAGGTTTCCAGCTCACCGACCCGGCTCCAGGACAGGGCGTGGCCCAAACCGCGGTAGCGTTCCGGGTGGCAGGTCAGGATGAGTACCTGAAGGCGGTCCTTCCGGGAGTCGAGCAGGTCGTGCAGGCGTTCCTGGCGGAGGGGGTCGGTGTTCACGAGCACGTCGTCGAGCACGAGCACCTGGGGTTCGTCGCGGGAAAGTTCCTCGGCGACCGCAAGCCGAAGGCAGAGGAGCAGTTGCTCCCGGGCGCCTTGGGACAGCTGTCCGAACGCGTGGGCGGTTTCCCGGGTCGTTCCGATGCCTTCGACGCGGAGCTGTCCGTCGAGGAAGATGCGCCGGTCCGGCACGCGGGAGACTTCCGCGAAGGATCCGGAAAGCCGACGTTCCAGCGGGGCCAGCACGGCGCGGATCGCGGCAGCCCTACGGCGTTCGATGAGCCCGTGGGCGATCCTAGCGGACACCGCCCGGACGCGGATCGAGTCCCGACGTATCCGGACCTCCTCGCAACGTTCCGACAGTTCGGTTTCCCGGGTGAAGAGTCCCTGTCCGCCGAGGGCCTCGAGCTGTCCGCGGGTCCGGTCCCGTTGCGTCCTCCGTTCATGCAGTGCTTCGTTCACCTGCAACAGGGCCGCCTGTGCGCGACGGCTGCGGTCCGCAAGTCTCTCGGAATCGGGCGGCAGGGCGGCCTTTGTGACCAAGACACGGGCCTCCGCCTCGGCGAACGCCAGTCCGGCCTCGGACCGAGCGGCTTCGGTACCCTTTGGAAATCGGGCTTCCACAGTCGTGGCCTCCGCCGCCGTGGCACGGGCGCGGGCGCGGTGTTCCGCAGCCACGGCCGCCGATTCCCGCTGCCGTTGCGTCAGCTTCCGGTCCTCCTCGGTGCACTGACGGAGATCCTGGGCCAGCATCCGGATCCGGGATTCCCCCGCGGCGATCTCGGCGGCCAAGGAGTGCTCCAATTCCTCCAGCTCAGTCCGGCTCCGCGCGATTCCGGGGTCGCCTTGCAACGGCTTGTGCTGCGTGGCGTCGGCACGGCGTGCCGCTCCTTCGAAGGCCTCCTTCAGAGCCGCCACAGTCCGGAAATCCCCGAGGAAAGGCTTCATTCCGTCCACTCCGGCCTGGATCCGCAGTTCGAGTTCCCGGCGCTGTTGGATCGCTTCCCGCGCCTGTTCCAACGAGCCGACTCCCGTCTCCGCCCATGCGGTGCCCAGTTCCGATTCGGCTGCGGAAAGACGGTCGGCGGCATCCTGGGCCTCCACGGCGCCGGACTGGACGACCACGGTACCCCAGCCGCGCAGTTGGAGTTCGACGCGTCTGGGACGGTGGACCCGGAGTTCGGCCCCGGCTTCCAACGGCTGTTCCGGACCGGAATCGACCGTGGCCGACGTGGCGGTCTCCGGACGCAGTTCGACGGTGATCCCAAGCGCACGCGCCTCGGTCCGAAGGGTGCGGACGTTCTCCACCAAGGCCTCGATCCGGCGCAACGCGGCGGGCGTCAACGCCGGCAGACGCGACCGTTCCGCCTCGAGTCCTCGACGTTCCGTCTCGATGCGCTCCGCCTGGCGGCAACGGTTCCCCAACGCCTCGGCCTCGGCCCGGAGCCGCAGGCCCTGCAGTCCGCCCTGCACCCAACGGAGACGTTGCCGCAACCCATCGAGCGCGGTTTCCGCGGCGACGCGTCCAATCTCCAGCGACTCGTGCCGTTCCCGCATCTGGTTCAACTCGAGTGAGGCCGCCGCCATCCGCGCCTCCTCGCGTTCCGCCTCCGCGTCATGGCGCACGAGCTCCTCGCGCAGGCGCCGCAGGCGTTCGGAGTCCGCGTGCACGGAAGCCAAGGCCTCCCGGCGATGTTCCAACGCCTGTTCCAGCATCGTGATCCTGGCCCGGAGACGCTCATCCTCGCGGGCCTGCTCCTGAAGCGTGGCCGCGGCCTGGGCCTGGGCGATGGATTCCGTCTCGAGTCCCTGCACCTCCTGATCCACCTGCTGGAAGCCCTGGAGCAGCGACTCCTGTTCGGCCCGCAGACGGCGCACTTCCTCGAGTTGGCGGGTGACGTCCTCCAGTTCGGCCTCGGCTTGGGCCAGTGTGCCGCCGGCCTTCGGTCGACCGGCCAGGGTCAGCTGGGGTTCCCATTCGCCGGCCAGACGACTGCGGACGGCGTCGACGACCGGGTCGACGACGACCTGTGCCAGGCGGGAGCGGAGCTGCTGTCCGAACTGGGAATCGTCGAGGTCCGGCCAATCCGCCGGGGAACCCTGTTCAGCCCAGAGGAAGCCGAGCAGCCCCCAATGTTCGGGGCGTGTGGCCCCTCTGCCGGGCAGGCCTGAGCGCAGCAGCGATTGGACGCGTTGATCGGCGGCGTCGCCCTCGGCCTCGAGGATCCAGGACTCGCCGTTCCACCGATGGAAGTGGCTCCTGGGTCCCACGAGGAAGGTCTTGGTGATGCGGTATCGGCCGGCTCCGGCTCCGAACTCCACCTGCACCCGCGGCGCGAGGTCCGAACCTGCGGGTTGGAGCGACTTGATCTCGTCGCCCTTCGTGGTGTGTCGGTCGAAGAGCCCGCGGGCGGCGGCCCGGAGCGTCGTCGTCTTCCCCGACTCGTTCGGTGCGCCCAGGATGTTGATGCCGCCATGGAACGGCCCGAGGCGGTGGGTCCCGCGGAAGCGGCCGACATGCGTGATCTCGATCGAGTGAAGGATCATCGGGCGTCCTCCGGAAGGTGTTGGAAGAGCAGGTGCCGCATCGCCGCCAGGTGCTCGGGACGGAGCGTCGAGACGTCCATCTGGACTCCGGCAAGCAGTTCGCGGGCGCCGACCGGGGTCAGGTCGGAGGCGGTTGTGCCTTCACCCGAAGGCACTTCGCCCGGGGGCGCGACACCCGTTGCCAACACTTCCAACCGGTCGATGTCGGAAAGGACTTCGGCCAACAGCGGATGTCCCGACCTGAGGTGGATCCAGTCGGCCTGCCCGGGGGCCAGGCGGGTTTCGTCGACGACCTGGTGGATCGGGAAGCGGCCGATCCGGGGTTCCATGGCGGCCTTCACCGCGGCATGTCCTGACGGATCGACGGCACCCGTCAGGCGGATCCGAAGCACGGTGGCCTCGGCGCGCGGCAGCAACGAATCGAGCCTGGCCGCAACCGATGCCGCGGTGGCGGCGGGATCGAACAGGTCCAGCTCGACGAGCTTCCAGTCCAGGGTCGCCACCGGAACCGGCGTGACGCGGGGCAGGGCGCCGACGGAAGCGATCTCGACCAGCGCCACCCGGCCGGCGGCGTCGTTCGTGAAGCGGTCCGGTTCCGGCGTGCCCGGCATCAGGATCCGGCCGCCATCCAGGCCCTCGAGCCAATTGTGCCAGTGGCCGATGCCCAGGAATTCGAGACCCGCGCGGGACGCCGCATCGAGGGCGATCGGGAAATCGTTCTCCTGATGCAGCGACGCGATCGCCGGGGAGCCATGGGTGATGCCGATCCGGATCCGACCTGCTGGAACCGCGGCCGAAGCCGCAACAAGGGCCAGGCTCGGATCGGAAGTGGAATGCTTCTGGGACAGCGGCGATGCAACCAGAACGGCGTCGTGGCCGACCTCGGTGACGCCGACGTTCCTCAGGATGTGGACGCCGACAGGCGGATGCCGGGCGACGGGGCGGTTCCAGACGCAGTCGGGTCCGGAGATCGGGTCGTGGTTCCCCGGCAGGATGTAGGTGGGAACCCTGGACGACGCCAAGATCGCAAAGGCGTCCGCGACCAGGCGGTCCGCGACCTGGTTGTCCTCGAAGAGGTCGCCGGCGATGCACATGAAGTCCACCTCGAGCCGGACGGCCTCGGACGCCATCCGGCGGAGCGTCTCCAGCCGTGCCTCGCGGAGACGGGCGCCATGACCGCCGAACTGGGTGAAGCGGGCACCCAGCTGCCAGTCGGCGGAATGGAGAAAACGGATCATCGGTGGTATCGCGGATTCGGCGGGTCGGAACGCCTTCATTGCAGCCGCCACGCGGGTGGGGAGGCAATCCCGGAGGCGTTCGACATCTTCCTGAACCAACGATTGGGAAGGGAGGGGCATGCAAAGCCGCAGAGCCGCCGAGGAGCGGTAAGGAGACCGCCGGTTTCCAACAGCGGAACAGGACACCCGAGGGATCGCCCTTCGGTTCGGGATCCGACGCCCCGTTTGCCGTCATGGGACGATGTCGTCGGCTCGGTCCCCGCTCCGATCGAAACAATTCATCCTCCGGATGCCCTGTGCCGGCCCGCGGGCTTTGACCTGTGATGGAAGTATGGCGCAGTCTCCATCCATGGTGCGCCAAGCCTGCTGCCTGTTCCTAGCGATCCAATCCGCCTTCGTCCTCCTGGCGGGGCCCGTCGAGGATTTCGTGGACGGCGCCCGGAAGGCCCACGGCGAGGCGGGGGAACGCGCCGCGCGGTTCCTCGTAGAACACATGCCGGATGCGGACCGCTCCTCGTTGGGCACGGAGTTCCTCCGCGAGAACCTCGACCTGGCGTTCCAGGCGCGGACGAATTTCCCCTGGGCCGCGTCCGTGCCCGAGGACGTCTTCCTCAACGACGTCCTGCCGTATGCGGTCTTCGACGAGCCGAGGGATCCTTGGCGCGCGGAGATGTACGACATCGCTTCGGAACTCGTGAAGGGCGCGACCAACGCGACGGATGCCGTCCAGTCGCTGAACCGCGGCCTCTTCAACCGTCTGCAGGTCCACTACAACACCGGCCGCAAGCGTCCGAACCAGTCCATGAAGGAGTCGAGGGCCTTGGGCAAGGCCACCTGCACCGGGCTGTCGATCCTGCTGGTGGAAGCCTGCCGAGCGGTCGGCATCCCGGCCCGGGCGGTCGGCACGCCCCTCTGGGCGAACGAGCGTGGCAATCACACCTGGGCCGAGGTCTGGGACGGCGGATGGCATTTCACCGGTGCCGACGAATACGACGCCAACGGGCTCGACCGCGGATGGTTCGTCGGCGACGCCGCCCAGGCGAAGGCCGACGTGCCGCGCCATGCGATCTACGCGACCTCGTGGAAGCGCGAAGGCCTCTCGTTTCCCATGGTGTGGTCCCGCGGCGGCACCTCCGTGGCGGCGGTGAACGTCACCGGCCGCTATGCGAAGGCCGCGGCGGACGCGGACGCCTTCGCCCGCCTCGGGGTCCGGCTCTGGGACCGCGAGGGCGGTTCGAGGATCTCGGCCAAGGTCTGCATCCTCGACGGCGTCCGCAGGGCCTGCGCGTTGTCCGAGACCAAGTCCGGCACCGCCGACCTCAACGACATGCCGCGTTTCAGCCTCAAGCCGGGCAGCCGCGGATGGCTGCGGTTCACGGTCGGTTCCGAGATCCGCGAGATGCCGTTCGGTCCGTTGGCGAAGGGCGATCCGACCGTCGACGCCCATTGGGAGAAGTTGACCCCGGCCTCGGCTTCGGTGGACGCGGTGCGCACGTGGCTGGACCTGCCGGCGGTGGAACGCAACGCCGACACCGCAACCCCGGCCCGGGCGTTGTCGCGGGTCGAGGCGGAACGGGTGGCCGCGATGCTCTTCGCCGAGTTCCGGGCCCGTTTCGTCGCGGAGCGCGAGTCGGAGATGCAGTCGAAGTCGATCGAGTTGGAAGGGAAGAAGCTTCGCTGGAAGGAGAAGGTCTTCGGCGAGGCTCCGGCCACGGGACACAGCCTCTGGATCTCGATGCACGGCGGCGGCAACGCGCCGGCGCAGGTCAACGACCGGCAGTGGACCAACCAGATCGGCCTCTACGAGCCTTCGGAGGGGATCTACATCGCGCCCCGTGCACCGACCGACACCTGGAACCTCTGGCACGAGGGGCACATCGACCCGATGTTCCAGCGGTTGATCGACGACTTCGTGGCCTTGCGCGGCGTCGATCCGGACCGCGTGTACCTGATGGGGTATTCGGCCGGAGGAGACGGCGTCTGGCAGCTGGCCCCCCGCATGGCCGACCGCTTCGCCGCGGCCTCCATGATGGCCGGGCACCCGAACGAGGCGTCCCTGTTGGGACTTCGCAACCTCCCGTTTGCGATCTTCATGGGCGGCGACGACGCCGCATACAACCGCAACCGGATCGCCGCGGAGAAGGGTGCGGAATTGGACCGCCTCGAGGCGGCGGACCCGGGCGGCTACGTGCATCGGGTACGCATCTACGAAGGCCTGGGCCATTGGATGCAGCGCAAGGACGCCGAGGCGGTTCCCTGGATGGCGGGATTCCGCCGGAATCCGTGGCCGAAGAAGGTGGTTTGGCAGCAGGACGACGTGGTCCACCGCCGGTTCTACTGGCTCCGGGTTCCCGAGGCCTCGGCCATCGAGGAACGCGCCCTCGTGACCGCCACCGTCGTCGGGCAGGACATCCGACTCGATGGCAAGGTGCCGCCGGGAATCCAGCTCCGGCTTTCCGACGCGCTGCTGGATCTCGACAAGCCGGTGCGGGTCCTGGTCGCCGGCCGCGAGGTCTTCGATGGCGCCGTGACGCGGCGGGCGAGCGTGGTTGTGGAAAGCCTCTCCGAACGCCTGGACCCGTCAGCCGTGGCCACCGCCTTACTGGCGCTGCCGTGAAGGGGCGGATGGTTGAAACGTTTCAACGATGACGGGTTGAAGCGATGAAGGGTGGGCGCTGCAGCCCACCTTGGCCCTTCAACCTTTCAACCCCGCAACCTGCACTACCGCAACTCGAGTTCCACGAGCGAAACCGCCTGACGGGGAAGGCGCATCCGCAGGACGACGTTCCGGCCGTCTTGCGACACCCCGCTGGACAGGGGCGTTTCCGTCCGACGTCCAGTCTTCTCCAGATCCGCGTACTGGGCCCGGCTGGGCTTGGCCGGGGAACCCATTCTCAGCCACGCCGCATAGGCGTTGCCGTGGTCCTGGTCGATCCGGTGATGGCTCCGCAGGAGCGGACGGCTTCCCGGTTCGACGCCGGTCCAGGTGACGACCACCTCGGCGGCGGCACCCGGCAGGTCGTCGTCATGGTAGTGCCACAAAAGGGCGTGAAGGAGGTTGCCGTCCCGGGAGGCCAATGCGGACACGTCGGGTTTGTCCCGGACGCCTTCACGGAGAATGCGATCCAACGGCACCGCCGCACTGCTCTTGACGGGCAAACGGGAGCCGTCCATCCGCGAGAACAGACGGAACGTGTTCAGCACCGGCTTGTCGATGCCGCCGCTGGCGAGGGATCGGAAGCCGGCGAACAGCGGCTGGTCCTCGAACTCGAAGGCCCAGGTCAATGCCCCCTCCAGGTTCACGCCGTGTCGTTCCGCGAGGTCGAGCTTCCGGGGGAAGCTGGCCGCAGTGTAGCTCGAGTACATGGTGCCATTCCGGTAGGCGAGCTGCGGTCCTTGGCAGGCGGCACAGCCTTCGGGATCCGATTCACCGATGATGATTGGCTTCGAGCGGACCTCCGGGAACGAGGCGATCACAGCAAACGCCCGGTCGATGTCGCGGAGGTGGTTCGCGAGTCCCATGCGGACGTGGCCGTTGGTGGTGACCGGCGCCCCTTTTGCGTGGAACGAGAGGAAGTCCAACGGGGTGCCGACGCGGCCCGTGGCGAAGTTGGTGCCACGTAGGCTGTGCTCGAGGAACTCCGCCAGGAACGTCCCTCCCGGCCCGCCGGCGACGTCCGGTCCTCCGACCCGAGCGGATGGCAGGGCGCGCCGGACACCGTTCACCGCGTGGTCATGCAGACGGAGGAACTCCTCACGCGTGCCGCGCCAGTACCCGATGTTCGGCTCGTTCCAGGTCTCCCAGTACCACTTCTCGACCTCGCGGGCCCCGTTCCTGGACACGCAGTGGCGGGCCCACTGGTACACCAACTCCTCCCAACCGCCGTAGTCCTTCGGCGGGAACGCCCAGCCGGTGTAGATCTCCTCGTACTTCGCGCCGGGCTTCCAATGGTGGCGGTACGGATGCGGCCGAACCGACAACGCCTCCGGCATGAAGCCGATCTGGACGTACGGCCTCACCCCGCGCCGCAGACCGGCTTCCAGGATGCCATCCACGATCGACCAGTCGTAGATCGGACGGCCTTGGCCGTCCTCGCCGTACGCACCGGTCGACCCCCACTTCAACGCCGGAGTCCCGTCGCCGCTGGTCAGCAGGTTGTGGGTCCGGAAAAAGACCTCCTTCGGCCGCAGCTGCCCGAGTTCACCCAGCAGCTTCCGTCCATTCGGTGCGGTCGAGTAGTTGGGCTCGTCGGCCCCGAAGAACCTCCAGATCGGCTTCAGGGCGCCAGTCGGACGGTCGACGGCGATCCGGATCTCCACCGGGAAGGTCTCCTCCGCCCGGACCACCGAACGCGGAAAGAGGGTGGTGGTGCCAAGCAGGACGGCGACGCACCAGGAAAGTCGGGAGCGGGGCATGCGACGCGGATCAAACGGGTTTCGGTCGCCTCCAGGCAATGGCGCAGTGCCGTTCCAATGCCGACGAATCCAATGGAGGGTGGTCGCTTGCGTTTCGGCTGTCAGGAGACGGTCAAAACCAGCCAGTGAGTGTCGAAAGTCTGTGTTCAAAACCAGCTACTTGGAGCGGAGGAGTCAGAGTGAGTGGGCGGCCGAAGAGGCTGCGCGCACTTCATGGCCAACCAGGTCAAAGCCCACCTTCCTTCATTGGGGACACGTCACAGCGAGCGCGTCACAGCGAGCGTCTGAAAAAGCCCCACGGCCGGGGGAAGCGCGCGAGCGTCATGGAGTGCGCGAGACCGCTCGCGCTTTTGTGGCGAGACACGGATCACCACCAAGCCCGCCGGGTCCGGATCAGCTCCTACAACCGCCCCAAACACTCCAATCTCGAGTTCCAGCATTCCTCCCCCTGATTAGGGACACGTCACACCCCGCTCACCTTCCGCGTTGGGGACACGTCACACCGAGAGTGGAATCTCCATCC
>JAIYBC010000034.1 GCA_027488845.1 Verrucomicrobiales bacterium
GACATCCGCGCGATGGACGACGTGACCGGCGTCGTGCGGAGCCAGACGGTGCCTACGGAGCCGCCGGCAATCCGTCTGCCGGCACCGGGTGCGGATGGAAGCCTGACCTTGGAAGTGACGGCTGGAGTCGGGCAGCAGGTGGTCGTGGAAACGACGACCGACCTGAGGTCATGGAGCGAAGCCCAACGGGTGACGGGTCAGGGCGGTGGCACGCCTGTGCGTGTCACCATAACACCCCAACCCGGCGTCGAAGCCCGCTTCTGGAGGGTCCGGAGGCTGTAGGCGGCGGCAGCGAGCGGGGAGCAGGGAGCGGGAAGTAGATCGTGAAAACCGGCGCTGGATGAGAAACGGAAAAGCATGAAACGGAAGGTCGCGACTATCGTGGGCGGTTGGTTGGGTTTGTTGTCCTGGGGAATCCAACTGGCCGCCGCGCCGGTGACGATCACCAATGCCGTCAGCGGCCAGGGCATGGTGCTGGGCACCGGAACCCATGAAAGCGGCACCACGGTGACGCTGCGGGCCGTGCCGCAGGTGGACTGGAGGTTCGACCGCTGGGAGAGCGTGCCAGTGGAGGTTGCCACCAACAATCCGGTGACAGTTGAGGCGGTAATTGGACTTCAGCCGCGGGCGGTGTTTGTGGCTGCACCAGGAAATGGCAGGTTCCACGGCGGAACGGTGGTGGCGTGGGGTAGGAACATCGAAGGCCAGGCAACGGTTCCGGCCGGCTTGACCGGGGTGAAGGCCGTTGCAGCGGGGTATTTTCACTCCGTGGCCTTGAAGGACGATGGCACGGTGGTCACCTGGGGAGAATATGCCTTTGGTAATACAGACGTTCCAGCTGGCTTAAGCGGGGTAAAGGCCATTGCGGCGGGCTCTTACCAGACGGTGGCCTTGAAGGACGATGGCACCGTAGTGGCGTGGGGAAGCAGCGACCACGGTCGAACGGCCTTTTCTGACAGCTTGAGCGGGGTTACGGCCATTGCGGCAGGCTACTCTCACACCGTGGCCTTGAAGGACGATGGCACGGTGGTGGCGTGGGGAAACAACGGACAAGGTCAGACGACCGTCCCAACGGGCTTGAGCGGGGTTACGGCCGTTGCGGCAGGCCATTATCACACGGTGGCCTTGAAGGACGATGGCACAGTGGTGGCGTGGGGTCGGAACAACGAAGGCCAGACGACAGTTCCGGCTGGCTTGAGCGGGGTTACGGCCATTGCGGCAGGCTATTCTCACACGGTGGCCTTGAAGGACAATGGGATGGTGGTCGCGTGGGGAGCGGGCGTTCCGGCTGGCTTGAGCGGGGTTACCGCCATCGCGGCGTGTCAATTTCAAACGGTGGCCTTGAAGGACGATGGCACGGTGGTGGCGTGGGGAGCGGACGTTCCGGCTGGCTTGAGCGGGGTGACTGCCATCGCGGCGGGCTATTCTCACACTGTTGCCTTGCAGGCTTACGCGCTGTCGATGACCCGGGAACCGGCGCCGTTCACCATGGTCGAGAATGGGCAGGTGGTGACGCTGAAAGCCGCATTCGGGTTGGCGACCCGCTACCAATGGTATCGGGATGGTGAGGCTATCGGTGGAGAGACCACGCCTCGCCTGAGTCTGGCGGCGAACACGCCCGGATTGCACACCTACCAATTGTTGGCTGAGAAGGGCACTGAGGCGTTGCTGACCCCCCCTAGTGCCGTGGGGTTCGTGCCGGTGGGATATCCCCGCGTGCTGGTCAATGGCGTCGAGGTGTTTGCGTCCACCCGTCAAGGACACTCAGCGGAGATAATCATGACGACCGCGTTCCCCAACGGTCAGATTTTCTACACCCTGGACGGCAGCGTGGCGTCCTTGGAATCGCGGCCCTACGCCGGCCCCTTCAGGGTGACCAACAGCGTGGTCATCCGAGCCTATGCGATCAGCGGGGACTTCATGCAGGAGGCAACCGGTGAACCTGTCAGCATCCAGATCGTGCCGACCTACGCGCTCAGCACGGCAATCACGGGCAACGGCCGGATCGACCGCAGTCCCGTCTTGGCGCGCTACCTCGAGGACGACGTGGTGACCGTGACGGCGGTGCCAGCGCCCGGTTGGCGGTTTGCCCGATGGGAAGGGGACCTCAGCGGCTCATTCCCGGGACGCAATATGGCGATGGGAAGGGACAAGAATGTGCGGGCCGTTTTTGAGGCGATCCCACAGCACCTGATGGTGGGTCGGGTGAAGGGGTACGAGATCGCAGGAAACCGGTTGGTTCCCGAGGAGAATAGGATTGTCAGGCGTTGGCCTGAGAATTGGGTTGAAGGGGAACCAGTACAAATCACCTACGTAGGTAGGGGGACTCAGGCAGATATCCTCAGTTGGTCGGAATCCGGCGCAGCATGCGCTTTCGACAACGAAGATCGTGGGGTCATGGCGGAGATTCCTTCACGGAGATTCTACGGCGAAAGGGTGGGGTATACGGAAGGCGACTTCCACGAACTACCGGGGCCATTGATTCCGTGGAACTGTGCGACCAATGGCCTGAATGGGACTTTCAGACTGGGGCGAATTGTTCCGTGTTGCCAGGTGCCATGGGGCGATCCGGTGTACGTTGGGGTGAACTCCGGTGCCATTGGCGGTGCAGACCGGATCAACACCCAACGCCCAGGCGCTGTGACTTTCAGCCCGGCAGCGAGGTGGCACTATCAAGGCGCTAGCGTGGACGTCGGCTTTGTGTCGGCTCAAGGCTGGACCTTTCTCGGGTGGACCGGCGACCGCGTGGGCACGGAGACGAACTTCAGCTGGGTGGTGGACGGGCCGGCGACGTTTGAGGCGAACTTCGGGACCACCGTGAGCACCCTGAGCACGGGGGCCGGCCGTGTCCTGCTGGAACCCGACTTGCCGATGTATCCCTACGGTTCGCAGGTGAAGGTGATTCCGGTTCCGAATCCTGGGAGTTACCTGGCCCTTTGGGGTGAAGCCGGCGCGGGCCAACCGAGGACCGAATGGATCCTGACGGTGACGAACGCCCAGCCGAGGGTGACGGCCCTCTTCCGGTCGTTGGCCGCAGATCGGGTGGCGTTGACCGTGCAGAGCACCCTTGGCGGACGGGTCGTACAGCCGGCCGCTGACGGACTCTACTCCCGGGGCAGTGTGGTGGTCGTGACGGCGGTTCCGGAATCGGGCCATGAATTCGTGGGCTGGAGTGGCGACGCCGGCGGCGGCATCCCGGGGATCACGCTCACCTTGGATACCAGCAAGACGGTCCGGGCGGAGTTCCGGCGCGCCGGTGTGGTCAGCCATCCCTTGACGGTGAATGTCACCGGGCCCGGCACGGTTCGACGGGTTCCGGACCTTGGCTCCTACGAGGCCGGTAGCGATGTCGAGTTGGTCGCCGAGCCGGCTGCAGGAGCGGTCTTCGACGGCTGGAGCGGTGGTGGCACCGGATCCCAGCGCCGGATCCGACTCACCGTCAACGGCCCCCTCTCGGTGGGGGCCCGCTTCCTGGAGACGCATCCCGTGGCGACGGAGGTGCGAGGGGAAGGACAGATCCTCCTGAGTCCGACGGCCGCGAGCTACCCGGCCGGCACCGATGTGGCGCTGACCGCCCGTGCCTCGGAGGGGTGGGGTTTCGTCCAGTGGAGCGGCGACCTGACGTCCACGGCGCAGGAGACTTCCATCCGCGTGGATCAACCCCGTCGTCTGATCGCGGAGTTTGCGCGATTGGGCACGTTGACGACCCGGGTTCGCGGTCGCGGAGCCATCGTCCGGAATCCGGATGCGGCCTCCTATCTTCCGGGGACGCAGGTGACCCTGAGGGCCGCCGCGGAACCGGGATGGCGCTTCGTCGGCTGGTCCGGTGGTGGAACCGGGACCAACACGGAACTCGCGGTCTCGGTGGGCCGAACCGAAGCGATCGTGGCCGAGTTCGCCGACGTCCAGGCGCCGGACGTTGTCGTGACCGAACCGGCCGGTGGCGCGGTCAGCGAAAGCCGGTTCCGCCTGAGCGGCCGGATCACCGACAATTCCGGCGTCGACCAGGCCCGCTGGAGTTGGAACGGCAGACCCCAGGGCCCCTTGGTCCTGACGAACGGGAACTTCCAGGTGGACGGCCTGGAGCTGAGTCCTGGGACCAACCTCCTTGTCGTGACTACGACCGATGCGGCGGGCAATGTCTCCGAGGTTTCCCGAACTGTGGTGTGGACCCCGGTTCGTACGTTGCGCGTGGCGACGGCGACCGAGGTGCAGGAAGGTCAGCGGATCGTCTATCCCTTGAGCCTCGAGGCCCCGGGAGACGTGGCTGGTGTCCGGTTTCGTGTGCGATACAACCCGGTCTACCTGGCAGATCCGCAGGTCGAGTGGGGAGCTCTCGTGGGACAGAGCGTGAACACGCTCAACCTGGGCACGCCAGGCGAGATCGAAGGCACCTTCGCCCTCGCTGGAACGGCCTTGCCTCCTGGAAGCAACCGGGTGGCCGCCCTGAGCTTCCGCGCGCGGAGCGTGCCCGGAGTGACCAACGTGGTGGTGAGTCCGTTGTTGGTGAGTCTCGCCGATCCGCAGGGGACGGCCCTGACCAACGGCAACGGCTCGATTCCCGGTGAAGGTCGGATCAAGCCCCGCCGTATCACCGGCGACAACAACGCGAACCAGCGCCTGGACATCGGCGACGCAGTGGTCATCAGCCGACTGCAGGTCGGATTGGAGGAACTGCGAGATTGGGACATCGGGCTCAACGATTTGAACGGGTCCGCTGAACTCGACTCGGGCGACGTGATCCGTGTGCTGCGGGCGGTGGTGGGACTGGATGCGCAGCCGAGGCCGAGCGGGCTGGCGGCGAGTCTGGGACTGGAACTTGCGAAGTCGCTGCCGGGATTGGTGAACACGAACGACGTGGTGACATTGGAATTCCCGGACGGCCCTGTGGCGGTGGTGGGGCAGCCGTGGCGGGTCTTGGTGAGGCTGGTGCGGAGCGCGCAGCCGCCGAGCGGCTTGAGCTTCACGTTGCGTCATCCGGCGGGGTTGACCCTGCAGGATCGGCAAGTCGGGGCGTTGATCCCGGCCGGAGCCTTGCCCTTGTGGGGCGAGGTGACGGGCGGCCTGACCTTCGCCGCGGTGAGCGCCGGCGCCTGGCCGAGCGGAGCGGGCGTGGCGGCGGTGGTGAC
>JAIYBC010000030.1 GCA_027488845.1 Verrucomicrobiales bacterium
CGAGTACTACACGCTGAAGGACATCCGACGAACGCCGATGGAGATGGAGTTGGCAAGGGCACCCCAGCCGACGCCGGCCTGAACTGACAGAAGATCCCTGACGCAGACAGGGAAACCTCACAAAAGCGCACCGAAACCGGGCTGCAACGGCCCGGAAACGCCGGAGGTGCGCCTGCGGTGGCCGCTTTACCGGCCGATAACGCCGATATCGAAGCGAGCGGGCTCCAAAACTGCCGCCAAGCGCCGCTGATGTGCGATCCGAACATCCCTAGATCGGACCACAATCGATAACGAAGTCGGGAAGCTTCCTGAGCCTTCCGCGCCCGCCTGCCTACCTCGCCAGACCCTCCCCAATCGGTAGCCAACGGACGTGCTGCTCACCCACTCGCCGAGAGCGGCGGGTCCGATGGAACGTGTCCCTAAGGCGAAGACTTGGAACGTGGTGTGTTTATGGCTGGGCTTCGGGGTTCACGGCAAGGATTGGAGTGCGGCGAGGTGTTGACCGAACAACTCTGGGTTTCGACCCGTGAATCGGTAGCCAACGGACGTGTCCTTTAGGAGCCCGTTCGTGAGAGGGCGTGTTCCTTGTCGAGCCTTCGCGCCTTTTCCGCCCGGGCAGGCCTCTCCAGTTTCCATGCCAGTCGGGACCGCCGCGGAACCACCCGGCGGGTCATATCTTCATCCGATACACGGCCAGCCCGCCTGGATGGCAAAATCTCAGTGCCTGCTTTGTGATTCAAGACCCGAAGAACTCCTATGAACGACTCCATCAATCCTGCCTTCTCCGCCTTCTCCGCCGTGCTCACCGGATTGCTGATCGCTGTCCCGGCATCGGCCGACTACTCCAACGACTTCGCCTCGCCGAGCGATGCGGACTTCACCCGCTATAGCCCGCTCGCAGGTTTTGGTGCCGGTGGGGTGTTCACCTTCCCTTCAGGATCCGGATACCGTATCGGCGCGCTGGCGTCGCCCGCTCCATCGCCTCTCGGCCCCGCTCGGGCCGCGGCGTTCATCACCGGCCAGACGTTCGGCGACTTCACGGTCAGCTACACCATCCGGGACTACTCGACCGCGAGCCCGCAGTTCTTGGGCGTCTTCAGCCGGGTGAGCACACCGGGGCTCGGGACGTTGAATGGGTACGCAATGGGTTTGGACACCTCGACCGGGCAGATCTTCATCAGCCGGGTCCAGGGGGAAGCGTCACAGGGACCCATCTCCCCTTCCGCAGTTTCGTCCACACTGTCTCTGGTACCGTCCCAGACCTATTCGCTGAGCTTTTCCGCGGTGGGTCCGGCCTTCAACGGCTCCATCGCCGACTCGGCCGGCACCGTTCTGGCAACCATCTCGGGCGTGGATGGTGCCTACGCCGTCGGACAACTCGGCCTGGGGGTCGCAGCCCAGTCCCTGGCAGCCGGCGCGACGGCCGGGGCCACCTTCGGCAGCCTTCAAGTCGCGGCGGTTCCAGAGCCCTCCACATTGGCCCTTGGCACCGTCGGATTGGCCACGCTCGGTTGGATGGCGCGCCGGCGGCGCTGAGTCAACCCCTTCGTAGGGCGGGATGGCCCCAGCCGGTTCGCACACCCGACGCCGACCGATCCTGCACCCGGTCGGCTTATTGAGGTCCGATGGTTGATGCCTTCGAAACGCGGCCCCGGCGACCCCGGTGGCCGCATTTCCGCGTCGGCCGACCGAGTCTACTGGGACCCAGGGGCCTCATGACGCCCACCGGTATTTGATTCCGAAGCTGGAGCCGCGCTCCGGGAGCATCGGCAGGTGTGGCAGCAATTCGAAGGCGGGCCGGGACGGAAAAGGGCGAGGCCGGTCTCCCGGGTGGGCCGCGGAACCGACACGCCGCTCGAGGACGTCGTTCCGTCTGCTGCTCCTGCGCGTTCCTTGCCGGCCCTGGAGCAGCGTCTCAAGGAAGGATTCGGCGATCTCCTGCCCGGGAACTCCCACGGGCGGCTCGATGAGGCCGTTCCTAGTTCCGCCGGCTCAATGCCCTCCGCGGTAGCGGAGTTCGCCGGCTTCGACGCGGACGTCGAGGCGGTTCTGGCGCGGGGGCAACGGGCAGGTCGCGAAGGACGTGAAGGCGCACGGCGGATTGTAGGCGCGGTTGAAGTCCAGCACCACCCGGCCGTCGCGTCCGGGTTTCTGCGCATGCAGGAAGCGTCCAGCGGGATAGGTCTCCCTGCCGCTCGTCGTGTCCTTGAAGAGCAGGAACAGGTCGTCCTCCTCGGTGTCCAGGGCCACGTCCAAGCGGTATTCCAGGCCGTCCTTCGTGAACACCACGGTCCCGGCCGCGGGCATCTCCTCGATGTCGCCAAGGACGTTCACCACCGGCAGCAGCGTCCCCGGCTTCGCCGGGATCAGCTTTCCCTCCAGCACCCAGTCGGGGCGTTCCGGGAAGAATTCAAGACCTTGGAAATGGACCCGGGTCGGCGCTTGGGGATCGCGGACGCGCAGGCCGACACGTTCGCCGCGGACGAGCACGGTGACGGAGAGATCCCCGATGCGCAGGATCTCCGGCTTCGCGCCCTTGGCGTCGGTGCGGAGCGGTCGGGTTGGGACGGCCTTCCCGTTCAACGTGGCGGCGACGCCGTCGGCTGGCATGAAGCGGACCTTCCGGCCTTCGCGGATCCAGGTCCCGACGAAGCCCGGGGCACGGCCCGCGGGGAACACATGGGTCTGGGAAGGGTCGGAACCGCAGGTCGAACGTCCCTCGGGAAGCCAGTGCAGTCCGACGAGCGAAGCCCAACCGTTGGTGCCGGCGATGGAACGCGTCCGGCGGGCCTGCCATTCCGTCAGCGTCTTGGCCGGCGCCTGGGCCGGGCCGGTGTGGCATCCCGACAGGAACAGGCCGGCCAAGGCGACACCCACGGCCCACAGCATGGCGTGGATGTTCCTGTGGCAGGCTTGAGGGTTGGTGGGGGATGCCAGTTGCGATGCGCTCATGGTCGGAATCTCAGGTCGGACCCCTTTCCCGCCGATGTGTCCGGGGGATGCGGTCGTGCCGATTCGGGCTACCGATAGCCCAGGTCCCTTGAAGCCGGAATTCCAATCCAGCAACGTCCCGCCGCTCCGGTTGCGCCTCGTGGAGGCGATCCGCGCGTTCCTGCTTTGGTCCGACGGCTTCCTTCCGGTCGACCTGCTCACCGATCCCGAGGCGACCCGTCATTCGCGGCTCATCGTCCGGTTCGGTTTCCTCGGGGCCGCCTCGGGCTTCGCGTTCACCCTGTTCTACGCGCTCATCGGGCACCTGTGGGGCGCGGGTGTCGTCGCGGGGTCCAGCCTCGGGTTCCTCGTCGCTCCCTTCGTCCTTCGCACGGGCGTGCCCTATCTCCGGGTCGGCAACCTCCTGACCGGCACCATGTGGTTCGGGTTCACGGTGCTCTGTTTCCTCGAAGGCGGGCACGACGGACATGCGATTGCCTGGCTGGTGACCGTCCCGCTGTGCGCGTTGCTCCTGGTGTGTTCCCGGGCCGCCTGGGGCTGGGCCTTGGCGAGCCTCGCCTCGGCCGCGGTGGTGATCGCCCTCGATTTCGCCGGCATCCACCTTCCGCCGACCTATGCGGAGCGTTGGGAACCGGTCGTTTCCGCCGCCGGCTACCTGACCCTGATCGTCTTCCTGTTCCTGCTCGGGGTCATCTTCGAGAACAGCCGCCTCCAGGCGCAGCGCAAGATGCAGGAGGCGCTCCTGCGGCTGGAGTCCTCCAACGCCCAGCTGCAGCAGCTCAACGAGGAGAAGACCGAGTTCCTCGGTATCGCCGCCCACGACCTCAAGAACCCGCTCACCGCCATCATCGGCAATGCCGAGCTGCTGGCCATGACCCAGGACGCCGCGGACATCCCCCAGACCTGCGAGGGGATCATCAAGGCGAGTTCCCGGATGCGGAGCCTCATCACCGACCTGCTCGACGCCAACGCCATCGAGGAGGGCCGCCACACTTCCCGGATCGGGCGATGCGACCTGAACGCGCTGGTCGGGGAAAGCCTCGGCCACAACCGCGACACGGCCCTGCGCAAGGAGATCCGACTGAACCTGGAGCCCGCCGCGCCGGTGTTCGTCGAGGCCGATCCCGGGGCGTTGACGCAGATCCTCGACAACCTCGTCTCGAACGCCGTGAAGTACTCGCCTCCATCGTCCGAGGTATGGATCCGGATCACGTCTGCGGAGGGGCGGGGCGCGGTGTCCGTGGTCGACCGCGGACCCGGCCTGACGCCGGAGGACCAGAAGAAGCTCTTCCGGAAGTACATGCGCCTGAGCGCCAAGCCGACCGCCGGGGAGAGTTCCACGGGCTTGGGACTCTCGATCGTGAAGCGTCTCGCCGAGGCGATGAGTGGAACGGTCGAGTGCCGGAGCACTCCTGGCGAAGGCGCGACCTTCACGGTCCGTCTCCCGCTCTCTCACGGCCCCGGGTAGGGTTTGCCACGGAGGTCCGGGCAACCGCCGTTCCCAACTCCGGCGTCGAATTCCGCTCCCGCGGTCCCTAGCCTGAACCCCGATGAAGCTCATCGGCGTGATACCCGCCCGCTACGCCTCCACCCGTTTCCCCGGCAAGCCGCTCCACCCCATCGCCGGGGTCCCGCTCGTCCAACGGGTCGTCGAACGCTGCCGCCTCTCGAAGTCCCTCGCCGACGTCATCGTGGCCACGGACGACCCGCGCATCGCCGAGTTCGCCAGCCGTTTCTGCCGGGTGGAGATGACGCGGGACGACCATCCCAGCGGCACCGACCGCATCGCCGAGGTCGCCGGAAGGGTCGCCGCGGACGGCTACGTCAACATCCAGGGCGACGAACCCCTCATGGATCCCGCGGTCATCGACGCCGTGGCGTCGGCCCTCGGCCGATCCGAGATGAGCACCGCCTCCACGCCGGTCCGGAGCCTCGCCGAGTACGACAACCCGAACGTGGTGAAGGTGGTCGTGGCGGTCGACGGCCGGGCGCTCTACTTCTCACGTCGGACCGTGCCCTACCTGCGCGACCACGCCGACCGTCCCGCCGCCGAGCAGTTGGCGTCCTTCCCCTTCCGCAAGCACCTCGGCATCTACGGATACCGGCGTGAGACGTTGCTCCGGCTGGTGACCTACCCGGTCTCGTCCCTCGAGGCGGCCGAGAAGCTCGAACAGCTGCGCGCGCTCGAGAACGGCATCGCGATCACGGTCGCGCCCGTGGACCACGACAGCGTCGGCGTCGACGTCCCCGCGGACGTGGCGCGGGTCGAGGCCCTGTTGGCCTCCCGGTCCTGACGCGCACGTCCGCCCGACTTCCCATGCCCCGGCATTGGCTCCTCCAGATCCTCCGCTTCTACCGCGAGGACTGGTGGCGCGTCCTCGTCGCCGTGGCCCTGCTCGGCGTCACCACCACGGCGGCGGTCCTGAAGCCGTGGCCCACGGCGTGGATCGTGGACCTGCTCTTCCAGCGCTCGACCGACCCGGCGACGACGGAGGAACGCTTCAGGACGGTGCTTGGCTTCGCGGGCCTGGCGTTCGGGCTGCACGTGCTGCATGCGCTGGCGAACTCGGCGCTCCAGGCGGTGGTCATCTCGACCGGACTGCGGGGACTCACCCGAGTGCGGCAGGCGGTCTTCGACCGGCTCCTCGGTCTTTCGCTCCGCCGCCTGCATGGCTCGCAGGCGGGCGACCTGATCTACCGGGCGACCTGGGACACCTATTCCGTGCAGACCCTGTTCAACCAGGGAGTCTTCACCGTGCTCACCGCCACGGCCGGCATCGTGACCATGACGGTGGTGATGTGGCAGGTGAACGGGCGGTTGACCCTCGTCTCCCTGGCCACGGTTCCGGTTTTGGTGGGGGTGATCCGGCTGCTGGGCCCCCGCCTGGCCCGGGCGGCCGGCAAGGCCCAGGACGCCGATGCGGGGATCGCGTCCTCGGTGCAGCAGTTGGTGGCCAACCTGCAGTTGGTGCAGGTGTTCACCCGGGAACGCCGCGAGTCGGAGGCCTTCGCCGGCCGCGCCGGAGAGGCGTTCCTTGCGCGCTGGCGCCAGCATCGGATCGAAGTGCTCTACCTCGCGCTGGTGGCGGTGGTGTTGGGGCTCGGGACCGCGGCCATCCTCGCGGCCGGGGCGAGGGAGGTGCTGGCGGAACGCCTCAGCCCGGGTCGACTCCTGGTCTTCCTGGCCTACCTCACCCAGCTCTATGAACCCCTGAGCCAGCTTTCCCACGTGGGCGGCACCGTCTCCAACGCCCGTGCCGGCGCGGGGCGCGTGCTCGAACTGCTCCGGCCCGACCCGGAACCCGCCGGTGCGGGACGCGCGATGCCTCCGGAGGCGGAAGGTGGCGCGGGATTGGAGTTCCGCGGCGTCGGATTCGGCTACGAGTCCGGACGCCGGGTGCTGGACGGACTGGACCTCCGCATCCCGGCGGGAGAGACGGTGGCGTTGATCGGTCCGAGCGGCGCGGGGAAGACGACGCTGCTCCAGATGATCCCGCGCTTCCTCGACCCGGACCTCGGGGAGGTTCTCTGGGATGGGGTGCCGCTGCGGGACCTGGACCGCGCACAACTGAGGCGTCGGATCGCGTTGGTGCTCCAGGAGCCGTTGCTGCTCCCGGCGACGATCGCGGAGAACATCGGCTTCGCCCGGGAAGGGGCGACGCGTCCCGAGATCGAGGCGGCCGCGAGGTCGGCGAGTGCGCACGAGTTCATCCTGCGGCTTCCCCAGGGCTACGACACCGTGGTCGGCGACGGAGCGGCGCGCCTGAGCACCGGCGAGAAGCAGCGGATCAACCTGGCCCGGGCCTTCCTCAAGGACGCCCCGGTGCTGCTGCTCGACGAACCCACCAGCGCGCTGGACCGGGAGAGCGAGGCGGCGGTGGTGGCCGCGCTCCGCCGCCTGGCCGTGGGCCGGACCACGCTGATCGTCGCCCATCGGCTGGAGACCATCCGGCATGCGGACCGTGTGGTGGTCTTGCGCGAGGGAAGGGTGGTCGAGCAGGGGAGCCCGGAGGCGTTGTCGGCCGGGGAGGGCTACTTCTCCCGCCTCCAACGCGTCGGCGATGGCGCCGAGGCGGGTTAAGGGGACCGGTGGGGCGGCCGATGCACGGGACGTCGGCCTGGAGCCGGGAGGCCGATCACTTTGGATGTGGCCGCGTCCCGATCCGGCCGTTATGAACAAGGACGCGACGGACCCGGGTTCGGGTCCGCCCAAACCCATGGATCCCGCATCCGCATCCAACAACCCCAGGGCCCGGTGCCATACCCGGTCGCGCACCGCCCTGGCCGCGGCGGTTTCCGCCGCCTGCCTTTTCCGGGTTTCCGCGCAGGACGCATCCCAGGCCACCTCGTTCCTCAACGACGACCCGGCCTCGGCTTTGAACCTCCAGGGAAACGGTGGAATCCCCTACCGTCCGTTCTCCAACACGCAGCTCCGTCGTGGTCCGTACAACATCCGGCTGGGACCCGTCTCCGCGCTCTTCTCCGCCGGCACCACCGTCAGCTACACCGACAACGCCCTGTTCACCGAACAGGCCCTGGGACGGTCCGACGACATCGTGGTCACCCCGATGTTCAACACCACCCTGGAATGGCCGGTGACCGACATGAATTCGCTGCGGATCGACGTCGGCATCGGCTACCAGAAACACCTGATCCAGGAGCAGCTGGACACCCTGACCGTTTCGCCCAATTCCACCATCGACTGGATGGTGATCGCCGGGAACGTCCGGATCAGCCTGTTCAACCAGACCTCGACCCCCGCAACCCTGGCGCAGCGTCCGGAGTTGGTGACGACCGGTTCCGCGGAAACCGCGGCGTTCCGTCGCATCCAGAACCAGGTCGGCATGTCGGCCGCCTGGATCATGTCGAGGGACCTTTCCCTCCAAGGCGGCTACAGTTACACGCTGGAACGGGGCATTGCCGGCTCGAAGTCGTTCGACGTCCTGGACCGCGACTCCCACATCGCGAGCGCGGCGCTCTACCGTCGGCTGGGACCGGTCTGGACGGTGGGAACCTCCGCCAGCGCATCGACCCAGGCCTTCCTGACGGACTTCCAGAACGGATCGACCTCCTACTCCGGTGGCCTTTTGGCGGCATGGCAACCGGGACGGTACTTCAACGTCAGCACCCATGTCCGATACACGGTGACGCAGTTCGACCAGAGCGGCCGGGTGACGGACACGTCCAACTTCAGCGGCATCACCTACGACCTTTCCCTCAGCCACCGGTTCCGACGCTACTGGGAATACGCCGTCACCGCCGGACGTGGGGCCAACACCGGCTTCGGCAACAACTTCACCGAGCAGCTCTTCGCGAACGTGGTCCTGTCGTGGAATGCCACCGAGAGGGCGACCCTCCAGCTCACTGGCGGCTATGTGAACTCCAAGGATTCGGGATCGGCGCTCAGCCTTCCGCGGGAAGCCTTCCGCATCGGTCCGGAATCCTTCAGGCCTGGGGTCCCAGGAATGGTGGATGACGGCCTGGGCGAGCTCTATTACTTTCCCCCCGGTGCGGCGGACCTCGGGAACGGCATCGTCTCGCTGCCGTTGCCGGGGCAGATCAGCGACTCCTACACGGTGGGACTGGCTTTGAACCATCGGTTCTCCAACAAGCTTTCGGGCAATCTCAGCTACACCTACAGCCTGCGGTCCAGTGACCTGCAGCTCCGCAATTTCAACCAGAACACCGTGATGCTGGGCTTGAACTACCAGTTCTGAAGATGAAGAGGATCCTCGCCGCGACCGCACTCACCGCCCTCCTGGCCGTCGCCCAGTCCCCGACCCCGGCGGCTCCGCCGGCGGCTTCGCCCAAGGCCGACAACCCCGCCGCCGCGTCCGGCGCCAAGGGGACCAACTCCCCCGCCGAGAAGGACAAGGGCGCCTCCAAGCTCATCAACGCCTCCGAACGCGACTTCAAGCCGCGCGACGTGTTCCGCTACAGCGTCCTCGAGGATCCCGCCCCGTCCCAGGCCTCCCAGGAGGCGGTGGTCACCGACGCCGGCGAAGTCCACTTCCCGGTTTCGGGCCAGTTCACGGAATACGTCACCGTGGACGTCCGCGGCAAGAAGCTGGCCGACATCCGCACCGAGGTGAAGCGGCTGCTCGACGAACGCTTCTACCAGAACGCCACGGTGCAGCTCGACCTCGCCTCCGTGAACAACATCGCCTCCGCCTCCGTCGCCGGCATCGCCAAGGCCCGGGTCTTCGGCGAGATCAACGGAACCATCCCGATCCCCGAGAACGAGGAGGTCTTCCTCAGCGACGCCATCATCGGCCTCGGCCGCAACGAGATGGCCAACCTCAAGAAGGTGAAGCTCCACCGGAAGGATCCCGTCACCGGCGTCACCAAGTCCTTCACCGTCAACGTCGACAAGATCCTCAAGGAGAACGCCCGCAGCATGGACATCCGGCTGCAGGACGGGGACCGCATCGAGGTCCCCGCCGTCGGCATCCGCTTCTGATCCCGTTTCCGAGTCACCATGAAATACGGCTACTCCAACTACTCGGCGCCCCTCCCGGGCTACGGCACGTCGCTGGTCGACCGGATCAACCTGTACCTGCACTTCCGGCGGTACTACCGGATGATCGCCGACCGCTGGCTGCTGCTGGTGATTTCGGTCTCGCTGGGCACCGCCATCGGCGGCTGGGTGGCCATCAACAAGCCCGACCAGTTCCGTGCCACCGCGAAGCTGATGTCGGCGCCCAAGATGAACCAGGGCTCCGCCATGGCGATGTTCGAGGAGTCGATCTCCGTGGACGCCATCGTCGAGGTGCTGCGGGGCGGCACCTTGCTCAACCGGGTCCAGCAGAAGCTCCAGGAGGGTCTCAGCTCCTCCAACAAGTTCGTCTTCCCCTCGGTTTCCGTGGGGTATGACAAGGGCGGTGTCTACACGCTCACCGTGGTCAGCACCAACGCCGACTACGCGGCGCGGTTCGCCACGGCCTGGGCCGACGAGTTCATCGAGTTCAAGCGCCAGCAGCGCGCCAGCACCATCAGCTCCAGCGAGGCGCTCATCACCCGTGAGATCATCGCCAAGGAACAGAAGCTGAACCAGGCCACCGAGGCGTTCGCCGACTTCAAGCGCCGCAACAACATCGTGGACATCCGCGACGCCGGTCTCCGTGCCGCCGCCAAGCTCAACGACGTCAAGAACGAGCTGCAGTCCCTGGAGACCGAGATCCAGATCTACCGCTCCGCCAACGCCGAGCAGCTCGCCACGGGCGGCGTCAACGTGAAGGGCAACCCGGCCGAGGTCGCCACCGCCCGTCCGACCACCGCCGCCGACGACGACACCAGCAACCGCTTCACCCCCGGTTCCAGCTACACGATGCTGCGCCTCGAACAGCGGCGCCTGCAGACCGACTACACCAACCGGTTGCAGGTCCTCAAGGCGTCCCACCCCTACATGGAGCAGCTCCGTCGGCGCATCACCGACACCGAGACCTCCATCGCGGCGACGCTGGAGATCATCGACGAGGGCCGGAAGGCCCAGATCCGGGCGCTGGAGATCAAGGCGGGCAAGCTCCCGGCGGTCATCGAGGAGATGACGGAGAACGTCCAGAACTCCACCGCCCTGCTCGGCGACTACTCCCGCCTCGAGACCGAGCAGCAGATCCTCAACGACGGCCTCACCGACCTCCGGGCCCGCCTTTCCAAGATCGCCACCGTCTCCTCCGACACCGACACGTTCGACGTCTACCAGCGCGGCATCGCCGACGACCTGCCCTTCGGTCCGAACCGTCCGGGCATCGTCGGGACGGCCTTCGGCGCGGGATTGGTCATCGGCATCGCCGTGCTGTGGCTGCTGGCCAAGCTGGACGACCGCCTGGAGAGCCCCGAGCAGATCGAGGAGGCGCTGGAGGAGCCGATCATGGGCCAGCTGCCCGAGGTGGACAAACGCCACTACAAGGACGGCTACCTCGTGCTCAACCGGATGAAGTCCCACACGATGTTCGCGGAATCGCTCCGCGGCGTCCGGTCGACCCTGCTGCTCAGCCCCGAGGGTTCCAGCAAGCGGTTCATCGCGGTGACGTCGGCGGTCCCGGGCGACGGCAAGACCACCTTCACCACCAACTTCGCGATCACGCTGGCGAACTCGGGCAACCGCACGCTCCTGATCGACGCGGACCTCCGGCGCGGCAACATCAACGGCTACTTCGAGCAACCGCTCGAGGGCGGCCTGGCCGAGGTGCTCAACGGCAAGCTGACCCCCCGTGAGGCCATCCGGGAGACCAACATCCCCAACCTGTCCTTCATGCGCGCCGGCGAGCGCCCGACCAACCCGTCGGAGCTGCTCATCGGCCCGAACACCAAGGAGCTCATCCGCGAGCTGCGCGCCGAGTTCGACTACGTGATCTTCGACTGCCCGCCGCTCACCGCGATCGACGACACGTTCTCCATCGCCGCCTACCTCGACGGCATCTTCTTCGTGGTGCGTGCCGGAAAGACCTCCATCCGCTTCGCCAAGATGGCCGTGCAGACCATCCGCCAACGCGGGGCGCCCATCCTCGGCCTCATCGTCAACGGCGTGCCGATCGACAACCCGTACTACTACTACACCACGTACTACTACGCGTCGTACTACCACCGCCCGATCAAGCAGGACGAGACGGCGACGCTCCGGAAGGCCGGCGGTCCGAAGAAGGTGCCCGCGCTCCCCCCTGGAATGCAGATGCCCGACCGCGCGCAGCAACCGGGTCCGATGCAGTCCCTGCCCACCACGCCGCCCGAGGACGCCCCGGGCTCAGGACCCGAGTCCGGCCGCTGATCCCACGGCCGGGATCGATCCAAGGGGACCGGAGGCGGAACGCGCGCAGGGCCGCGAACCGGCAGTTGGAGGCGGGACGGCGACCATCCGCACGGGTTCGGCTTCGCCACTGGAAACGCCGTGGTTCGGCTCCCATGCGTGTGCCTCTTGGCGCCCCTGCGTGCGGCCCCTCTCCGTTTGGCCTCAGAACCGCCAGGTGACCTGGCTCGCGATGAAGTGGGTGTCCTGCCAGCCGGTCCTCAACCGCATCGGCCGCCAGGTGTGGTACACCTTCAGCGAGGCGTGTTCCCCCAAGCGGAACCCGAGCCCCAGCGGGACCAGCCGGTTCTCGGCGAGATGGAGGCCGTCGTATTCCAGGATCGCCTCCTCCTGGAAGAACACCGACGTCCAGGGCCCCAGTCCCTGCAGGGCGTACTCCACGTGCAGACGGTGCCGCGTCCTCGGGTCGACGCCGGTCTGCCCTTCCAGCCACCGCACCTCCACGCGGTTCCGGAGGACCACCGTGAGGCGGGGGGTCGGCTTCCAGCCGGGATTCAGCTCGAACTCCGCCCGATGCTGGTCGAGGTGACCGCCGGACGCGCTCCGTATCGACACCCACGAATAGTGGGCCTCCGCGTTGAGGCCGTCGCCCAGGGAGCAGCGGATCCGCGGGCTCAGGACATGGCCCGTCATGCGCCCGGACTCGAGGCCGGTGCGGGTGTCGGCGTAGAGCCAGGGCGTCCAGCGGCCCAGTCGCGGGCCCTCGACGATCTGTTGGTTCCAATAGTCCCACTCGTCGGCCCATGCCGGACTCCACGCCGCCCATAGGGCCAGGAGCAGGAGACGGGGAATCCGCCACCGCAAAGGGATCGGAACTGTCACCGCACCATACGATGGCACCCGCAGGGTCCCGTCGAGGTCCAGGATTGTCGGGAACCGCTCCTGCGTTGGCCGGCCATGGGAAGGCTCCCGGTCGTCGGGCTCGGCCTTACCCCTGCAGACGGGCTCGGCACCCCAGGCTGCAAGGCCGCGACGGACCGGGAGTGGAGCCGCCTCTTGGCAGCCGCCGTCCAGTTGCGGGAAATCGGAAATCGGGAATCAGGAACCACGGATTCCTGAACGGCTCAAAGCAGGCGGGGCTGACGGGCCACCACGGCCAGCTCGCTGCCGAGGGAACCGCCGCGGCTCCGACGTCGTTCGATGATGTGCTTGTCGGTGGCCGGATCGTAGGGGACCGGATAGTTGCCGTCGTAGCAGGCGAGGCAGAACGAATCCTTCGGCTGACCCGTGGCGGCCACCATGCCGTCGAGGCTGAGATAGCCCAGCGAGTCGGCGTTCAGGAACCGCCGGATCTCGTCGAGGGTGTTCGTCGCCGCCATCAGCTTGCTGCGCTCCGGGAAGTCGATCCCGTACACGCAGGGGTTCATGTGGGGCGGGCAGCTGACGAGCACGTGCACCTCCTTGGCGCCGGCTTCCTTGAGCGAGATCACCCGGGCCTTGCTGGTCGTGCCGCGGACGATGGAGTCGTCGACGATGACCACCCGCTTCCCGCGGACCAGTTCCGCGATCAGGTTCAGCTTCACCCGCACGTTGAAGTCGCGGATGAACTGGGACGGCTGGAGGAAGCTGCGTCCGACGTAGTGGTTCCGGACGAAGGCCATCTCGAACGGGATGCCGCTCTCGAGGGAATAGCCGAGCGCCGCGCAGTTGCCCGAGTCGGGCACCGGCACGACGACGTCCGCCTCGATCCGGTGTTCACGGGCGAGCTGGCGTCCCATGTCGACGCGCACCTTGTAGACGTTGCGCTGCGCGATGTTGGAGTCCGGCCGGGCGAAGTAGACGTACTCGAAGATGCAGAACGCCCGGCGCTGCTGCTCCGGGAAGGCCTTCACGCTGCGCACGCCGGTGCCGTCGATGATGACGATCTCGCCCGGTTCGATGTCGCGGACGTACTTCGCCTGGATCAGGTCGAAGGCGCAGGTCTCCGAGGAGAGGACGAACGCGCCGTTGTCCATGCGACCCAGGGCCAGCGGACGGAAGCCGTGGGGATCACGCGCACCGATGAGCGCCTCCTCGGTGAGGATCACCAGCGAGTACGCGCCCTGGATCCGGCGCATCGCCTCGACGAGCGAGCTCTCGTGGCCCTGCCGCGAAGGCTGGGCCAGCAGGTGCAGGATGATCTCGCTGTCGACGGTGGTCTGGAAGATCGACCCCTGCGCCTCCAGTTCCTCGCGCAGCTGGGCGGCGTTGGTGAGGTTGCCGTTGTGGCCGATGGCGATGCGTCCCTTCGCGCAGTCCACCGTCAGCGGCTGCGCGTTGACGATGTTCGACGAGCCCGTGGTCGAATAGCGCGTGTGGCCGATCGAGATGTGGCCCACGAGGTCGTGCAGCACGTTCCCGCTGAAGACCTGCGAGACCAGCCCCATTCCCCGGTGGATGTGGAAGGACTTGCCGTCGGTGGTGACGATCCCGGCGCTCTCCTGTCCCCGATGTTGCAGGGCGTAAAGGCCGTAGTAGGTGAGCTCCGCGGCATTGGGATGCCCGTAGATGCCGAAAACGCCGCAGTAATGCTTCGGGTGATGTTGCACGAGACGGGCGGAGAGTCGGGAAGCCGGCCCGGAAGGCCAAGGGGTTTTTGACCTCCGGCAGCACGTCACAACGGCTCTCCCCTCACGACGGATTCTCAGGGATGAGGGGGGTGGGCGCTGGCAGCCCACCTGCTGAAAAAGTTCCAGGTTGGGTGGCTGAAGACATCAAACGACAGTGCCCATGAAGAACGAAACCACGTCCCTTCGGATCCTCACCTCCACCGTGCTGGCCGCCCTTGCGCTGCCGGCGAGTCTCTCCGCCCAGTTCCTGATCCTGCAGCCCGGAAGCTCGGGCGACATCGACTTCGGCACGCGCGCCATCGGTGCCGGCGGCGGCGCCGCGCAGTTCAGCGATGCGGGAGTCCAGAACGCCACCTTCGGCCGCCTGCTCCAGCCGGGGAACAACTTCGGATCGCTCGACGCCTGGGTGGGCGGCATGCCGCTGGTGAACGTGAACGGCGGGCTCAATCCCGGACTCCAGCGCAACGTCCCCCGCGGTCCCGACGCCGCGGGCAATCCCAACAACTTCGGTCCCGGACGCGTGTCCATCGCCGCCAACAACAACGGCATCGGATTCAACTTCGGTCTCAGCGATCCCAAGCCGGCCGGCCATGTCAACGGCCTCGACGGCTCGGTGATCGAGATCCTCGCCGAGGGCTCCTGGCTCTCCACAGCGAACCTCAACGGCTTTAACGTCGGCATGGGACTCGGCCTCAACGTGAACCTCCGTCAGGCCGGCAACTACGTCGCCGCCAGCCTCACCGGGCAATACCGGGTCAATGGCGGCGCGTGGTTCACCTTCAATCCCGTCGTCTTCGCCGCCGACGGCCTCAACGGCAACGCCGACTTCATCTCCGGCGACCTGACCTCTCCGAATTCCCTCTGGCTCGGGGACGGCAATCCGGCGAACGACGTCACCATCGCCTACTCGACCTGGGGCGCGAGCCGCGCCGTTGTGGGGCAGGGTGGGGCGCCGAACATCGGCCCCGGGAACAACGTGGACTTCCGCATGTACTTCACCGCGATGGCGGATCCCGAGGCGGACATGGATCTCTTCGAGGTTCCGGTCACGGAGCTGCCGGGAACCGATTTCGGCGGCGGATACTCGCCCGTCCCCGAACCGGAAACCTACGCCGCCATGGGCGCCGCCGGCCTCCTCGGATTCGGCTTCTGGCGCCGTCGCCACGCCCGGAGCTGAGCCTCTGAATCCATCATGCCGCGCCGGAGGCCAACGGGGCTTCCGGCGCGGTTGTTCATTCCCGGCAAGCCACTTCCTTCAATCCAGGTTGACACGCTGTTCCGGTGTTTGGTAACACCCATACACTCCTGCGATTCCTTCGGTCCCGAAAGGAAATTCCCCATGACCATCCCGCTCCGTCGTCTGATGGCGTGCCTGTGCCTTGCCGGCCTGGGCTTCGCCGATTCGCCGTTCGTGCCGTCGGAACCCATTCCTGGGTTGCCACTCCTTCTGGACCACGACGGCGATGGCCGCCTCGACCTCATGAACCGGGAGCCGGACGCGTTCGTCTTCCGTCGGAACCAGGGTGGCCGCGTCTTCCAGCAATCGGACCGGATCCCGGTCTCCGGTTCCTCCGTCGTCCTCTGGAAGTCGGACGCGGGCGATTTCGACAACGACAACCTCCCCGACGCCGTCTGGACGCAATCCGATGGGAACTCCGGCGGCTCGGTCAGGCTTGCGACCGGAGTGGGGGTCGAGGTCGGATCACCGCTTCTCTGGCGGCTCCCAGGTGCCTGGACCGCAGCCGATTCGCTGGTGACGGGCATTCCGACGGCCCCAAGGCGTTCCGCAGGGATCTGGCGTGTGGATCCGGACGGCGTCGCCGGACTCCATTCGCTGGAACCCCGTCTGCGGCCCTTCTGGCGCGGCGACCTCGACGGCGACGGTCGGCCCGAGATCCTTGGGGACAGGGATGGAACCCTGTTGGCCCTCGCCGGAAATCCGGACGATGGCGCGCCGTTCTTGCTCTCCATGACCAACCGGAACGAAGCGCCGGCCCGCTTCTCCACGGTGGCCGACCTCGATGGCGACGGAAGGCCGGAGATCCTGCGGGTCGGGGCGGCCGAATGGATCCTCCTCACCCCTGAACCCGGAACGGGCTTCGTCTACCGGCGGATCGGGGTGCCGCGGCCGACGACGCCTGGATCCAGCTTCAACTCGCCGTCGGCGGGCATTCCACCGGTGGTGTCCGACCTCGACGGCGACGGAAGCCCGGATGTCGTCGTTCGCGATCGGCTGTGGGTGGCTCCTGGACTGAGCCCCTCCGGTTCCATCCGGTGGCTCGATCCGGATTCCGAGACGCCCGCCGGCATCGTGTCCGCCGCGGATCTAGATGGCGACGGCCGGCCCGAGCTCGTGGGCGTGTTCCAGACCCAGGGACTCTGGTACACCCGGGTCTATTGGAACCGGTTCCCAACCGCGGGCATCCGGCCCGAGGTTCCTTCGGAGCCGTCGGCGATGGTGTCCGGCTCCGAGGTCCGGTTGGGCTGGAATCCCGGCGATGGACGTTGCGCCTCGTTCCGCACCTTCAACCTCCGTGTTGGGACTGCACCCGGGAAGTCCGACGTCGTGTCCGCATTGTCCGGGCCTTCGGGAGATCGGCGTGTGTCGGGAGCCGGAAACGCCGGCTCCGTCGGAAGGGCCGTCCTGCGACTTCCCCCCGGCACCTACCACTGGGCTGTGCAAGCGATCGGTCCGGGCGGTGTCGGAGGAGCGTTCTGCGATGGGCCCGCGTTCCGTGTGGTGGATCCGGCGTCGCTCATCCCGGCCTCCACCGCCGACACCCGGCCTCAGTTTTCGTTGACGCTCCTGACCTCCACCAATGCCGGACCCGGCGACACCTGGATCTACCGGATCACCGCTTCGGACGCCGAGCAGCCTGTCGACACACTCCGCTTCTCCACAGTGGTCACCGGCGGTACCGGCGAACCCCCTGTGGCGAACGTCATCGCCAGCGGCTCCGACCGCCTGCTCGTGGTGCGCACCTCCTACCGGTCTTCGGGAAGCTTCCGGATCTCCCTGGCCGCGTCCGACGCCTCCGGCAACACCGAAACCAGGACCGTCTCGATCGGCCTCTCATCGTCGGGCGGCGGCCGAATCCTGTTCGACAGCCTCTTCCACCGCGTCCCCGGCGGAGTCCTGGCGACGATCCCCTTCGAGGTGGAATCCGGGAATGGAGTCCAGCCGACCCTGAGTGCATCGATCGATCCTTCGCCCGGCCCCGGGGTCCGGCTTTGGTTGCAACGGCTCGACCTCGGGCAACTGGTCGGACGGGCCCGCTGGCGGATGACCTTCCTCGCGCCCGACACCGGGCGGACGCCGACGAACGGGCTCTTCCGTGTCACCCTTCGATCCGCGGAGGGGGGCCCGATCGCGCCGGTGGAGCTCACCTTTCGGGTCGAGCCAGGACCGGTTTCGGTCGTCCCGTTGGAGGGCACAAGTTGGGGTCCGGTCGAGCCGTTCTCGCTTGGCGGCGGCGGACGCTTTTCGGTCCTGCTCTCCGGCGACAACGCCCGACGCGTCTCGCTGGTTTCTGGCTTGGAACCGGTTTCGAACCGGATCGCCTCCCTTCAAGGCTCCATACGGATCGCTGACTGGCTCGGCGAAGGCGGCCTCTCGGTGGTGAATGCCGTTGGTACCGAAACGTTGCGACGCCTTGCGGAGGAGGGCCCGGGCGAACCCGTCGCAATGGGTGATGCCGCGTTGGAGCTTCCCGGCAGCCCGGGATTCCTGGACCTCGACGCCGACGGCGACACCGACACGGTCGGAGTCCCGACGGGATCGGGCTCGGTGGCCCTCTCAACCGGTTCCCACCTGCTTGACACTCCCCGGTGGCTGTCCACGCAGGGTGTTTCCGTCGGCGTGGCCGCCGCCGGCCACGACCGTCGATCCGCGGCACGCTGGGCGACGGTTCATCGTGGTGATCCCAGCCACTTCCAGGTGTGGGAACTTCAAGCCGGCGTCGCCGTCCGCGTTGTAGGCGAGGTTCTGGAAGGGAATCTCACGAGCGTCCATCAGGCCGGATGGTGCGACCTCGACGGCGATGGGTTGCTCGACCTGTGGATCTCGGGCCAGCGGAGCAGTCCCTCATCCTTGAACGTGGTGGAGGTTTTCCGCCGCCTCGACGTGAATGCCGGGCGATACCAACGGGTACAGACACTCACCGGGGTTCGCGCCCTCCAGGCGGATTGGGCGGACCTCGATGGCGACGACCGTCCGGAGGCCGTCTTGGCCGCGGATCCCGTCGGGCACCTGCCGGGCGAGCTGCAGCGCTGGGAGGCGGATGCCACCGGCCGCCTCGTCCTGCAGGGAAGCCTGAACCTTTCCACGGGTTCGACGCGGCTTCTCCTCGCCTCCGCCGACTTCGACGGCGACGGACGCCCCGACCTCCTCCGGGTGGGAGGGGATGCCGGGCGTGTTGCGTTCCTTCTCAACCGGTTCGGCGAGCCTTCCGCGCCGCCACCCGCTCCGGGGTCGGTGGAGGCCCGCTTCGAGGCGGGCCGCCTCGTGGTGACCTGGACCGGTTCGGATCGGCCCGGCGTCACCGGCAACCTGCGCATCGGAACCACGCCGGGCGGATCGGAGATCGTCTCCGCGCTCGCGTCCGCATCCGGAGGACGAAAGGTGTTCCGCCCCGGAAACGCCGGCCTCGTCAAGCGGTTCGTCCTGGATCCGGCCCGCGTCCGTGGCCGGCGCCTCCACGTTGCGGTCCAGGAGTTGAACGCGGCCTTCGTCGGCGGCCCCTTCGCCACGGAAGTCGAGGTGGAACTGCCCGCCGAGAACGTTCCGCCGACGTTCGGGACCACCGCCGGGATCGAGATCCGGGCCGGCCAGACCGGAACCGTCCCGCTGGGAATCGGTGACGACCGGAGCGCGCCACAGAACCTGCGGCTGGTGCCCGTCCTCGAAGAACCGACCACCTCGCCGCTCCGTTTCCCGGAGACGCTCCGGTCCCCGCATCTGGCGGACACCAACGGCCAGGTGTCCCTTCCGGTCGCGGCCTGGGCGGACCGGGTCGGCCAGGCCTGGCTCCGGTTCACCGTCACGGACGACGCCGGTCTCGTGTCCACCGGCCGGATCTCCGTGCTCGTGCTGCCGACCAACACGCCGCCCTTCCTCGCCGCGCCCATGGAGGTGGCTTCGGCCTCGGCCGCCTTCGATGTCTGGATTGGCGACCGCGAGGAAGGTCCCGAGACCCTCACCCTCCGGGCCGCCTGGGCGGAACCGGCGGACGGGACCCGAGGTGTGGTCACCGTGACTGGAACGGGTGCGGCCCGCAGGGTCGCGATCGAGGGATCCGGTGGCGATCGTCCCGAGGGACTCCTGGTGGTCACGGTCAGCGACTCCGGCGGATCGACCCAGTCGATGAACGTCCGTCTCCGCACCGCCCCCGGTCCGGGCGTGACCGTGTGGCAGATGTCGGAAGGATTCCCTGCGCGCTGGAACGCCCACGCGGGCGGACTGGAGAATCTGCGCCTGAGGTCTCGTGCCGAGCCTGGAAAACGCTATCGGCTCGAGGCCTCGGAGGATCTCACGAACTGGCTCCCCCTCCGGGAGTCGCTGGCGGAGGGACCGTTCCTTGAGACCGGGATCCCTGTCGGCCCGGGCACGCCCCCGGCACGGTTCCACCGGCTGGTGCCCGTCGAGTGATCCTTGAGATCCGACGGTCCCGGGTCGCTCATGCGGCGGCCCGGGACCGAGGCGGGACGCGGTCCTCAGCGGGTCGCGACCTCGCCGCTTTCCAGCTTCAGGTCGGACCAGTAGCCGAATTCCCACAGCCAGTCGGTCGCCGCGTTCTCCAGCCGGATCACGATGCGACGGCCCGCATACGCCGAAAGGTCCACGCGGATGTCCCGCCAACGCGGTCCGTCGTGTCCGACCTTCTCGCGCCGGAGCACCTCGCCCTCGACGACCACGCGCAGCTCCCAGTCGCCCTTCTCATGGGCCGCCACGCCGAAGCTGAGCACCGACTTCACGTCCCGCGGCAGGTTGACCGCACGGACGATGGCCGCCGGCGTCTTCGAATCCACCGGGTGGGTCATCAGCACGTTCCGGCGTCCCTCGAACTCGGGGAACTTCGCGGGCGCCTCCTCGAAGTCCGGGCAGTCCACCTGCCAGGAAGGCGTCCAGAGTGCGATCGACTCGCCGTCGCGACGGATGCGCGGTGTCTCCACCGCGGCCGATTCGGCGGCCCCGGTCAGCTCCTTCCGGCGCTCCGGCGTCAGCGGCTTGCCGTCCTGCGGCGGCGCGAGGATGTACCAGATCAGGTTCCGGAAGTCGGCGTCGGGCATCTGCTCCAGGCCCTCGGGCATCGCCGAATTCTCGGTCACGCGAACGGCCTTCACCCGTGCCTTGTCGAGCACCACCTCGCTCGGGCCGGCCATGAGCAGCTTCACGCGGTTGGCGGTGTTCTCCACCAGGCGCCCGCTGAAGGTCTGCTCGTCACCGGTCTCGACCTCCACGTTCTCGTAGCCGGCACCGATGATCTCGTTCGGGTTGATGACGTTGTGCAGCAGCGCGTCCAGCGAGCTGCGTCCGACACCGGTCAGGTCGGGTCCGATCTCGGCGCCTTCCCCGTGCAGCTTGTGGCAGACGAGGCAGGTCTTCTTCGCGACCTCGTGCCCGGCCGCCAGGTCCACCGGACCCTCCGCGACGACCTTCCGCTTCGCCGCGATGAGCTGGAGCCGGTCGGCCGTGGAGGCCCGGTAACGTCCGAAGATCTGGACCGCGCGGTCGCGTTCGTTGGAGCCCTTGGCGGTGACCAGCGCGCGGACCGCCGCCGGCGGGACGTCGCCGCGTTGCACCTCGCCGCGGGCGATGGCGTTGAACAGCGCCCAGTTCCACTGCCAACGGGTGGTCAGCATCTGGGCCGCGGCCGCGCGGACCGACGGCGTCATCCCGGCCCAGTGGGACAGCAGCTGCTTCCCGGACTCGTCGCCGCCGACTTCGGCGAGCGCGCGGACGGCGGCGATGCGGAGCGTGTCCGACTCCTTCGATCCGGCGATGGCGACGAGCGTGTTCAACGTGTCCTCGCCCTTGAGCCGGCGGAGTCCGTCGATCGCCTGGAGCCGTTCCGCCTCGGGAGCCGCCTTGTCGGCCGCCTTGGCCACCGTGGCCTTGAACGAGGCCGCGTCGCCCCAGAGCGCTCCGAGCTGGCGGGCCTTCGCGGCGATCGCCTTGTCCTCGCCGGCCAGCAGCTTCGCCAACAGCGGCGCGGTCGGCCGGTCCGGCGACAACGCCTTGCCCCGCTGTCCGTCGATCAGGCCGTCCATGATGTAGGGAAGCAGCGGCGAGGCCGGATCCAGCGCCTCCATCAGCTCGATGGTCCGGTTGATCATCCACTCCTTCCGCGCGTCGCAGAAACGCCGCACGGTCTTGTAGGCCAGCGTGCCGGAGAGCGGCAGGTGCTTCTCGCCGTGCTCACGGAACCATTCCGCGGTGACGTTCGGGTCGTAGAGCACCGTGGGCTCGATCGCGGTCCACAACAGGAAGGGCACGTCCCGGTCCGTGGCCGAACGCGGGTTGGCGAGCAGCTTCTCGGCGATCTGCGCCACCATCGGCGCCAACACCGCGACGTCCTGCGTCGGCGGCGTGTTGATCGTCAGCGAACCGCCGGAGAACTGCCTCAGCGCGGTGGCCACGGCGGCGAGCACCGTCGCGTCCTCGTCGGCCGCCAGGGTCTCCAACCGTTTCTGGGTGCGCTCGGTGGCCTGGTTGCGTTCGCCGGTGAAGCGCGCCGCCCACATCCGCACCGAGGCCAGCCCGGAGTCGCCCGCCTCGTCCAGCAGCGCGTCGTCCAGCAGGCCCGTGCTGAACAAGGTCCACAGCGCGGCCAGCTTCGCGTCCTCGGTCGGACCGGACTTCATCATCGTCGCGAGCGCCGCCTTCTGTGCGGCCACGTCGGCCCGCCCGCCGAGGAGCCGCTGGGCCATGCGCCGCTGCCACACGTTCGGATGCGCCAGCGTCCGCACCAGCTCCGCGGTCGCGGCCTTGCCGAGGTCGAGTCCGGCGGGACGCGGCGGCACCGGCTTCCCGGCTTGGTCGCCGGTCCACACGATCCGCCAGACGCGTCCGCGTTCGCGGTCGACGCCCGCCGGATCCGCGTTGGCGTTCTGGTAGCACGGATAGCGGTCGTACCAGTCCATGACCCAGACCGTGCCGTCCGGTCCGGTCTGCGTGCTCACCGGCATGAACCAGCCGTCGTTGCCCCGCACGAAGTCGCCGTCCGCGGACGCCACGAAGGTGCTGCCCTTCGCGCTCAGCCGGTCCCGGTGGATGGCGTTGTCATGGATGTTCCCCTGCAGGGCCATCCCACGGAACTCGGCCGGATACTGGTCGCCCTGGTAGATGTCCACGCCCGCATAGGCCGCCATGTGATGGCGGTGGTCCACGATGCTCGGCAGCAGGTCGTAGGCGTACGGATAGGGCGGCTGTCCCGCCTGCCGCACGTACAACCCGCCGGGGGCGAGGTGGAAGAAGTGGTCGATCACGCACGCGCTGACGAAGGCGTTGCCCCGTGCGTCGAAGTCCACGCCCCACGGGTTCGACGTGCCTTCGGCGAAGACCTCCAACCTGCGGGTCTTCGGCTGGAACCGCGCCACGCCCGCGGTCAGCACCACCGGCTCGGACGGCTTCGACGGATCCGTCGCCTTGGTCACGGTGAACACGCCGTGGGTCATGTACATCTGGCCGTCCGGTCCCCAGGTGAACCCGTTCAGCAGCTCGTGCCGGTCCTCGAGCCCGAAGCCCGTCTGGACCACCGTCCGCCGGTCCGCAACGTCGTCGCCGTCGGTGTCCTGGAGGAAGAGGAGATCCGGCGCCGCGCCCACGTAGACGCCGTCGTTGGCGATCAGGAGGCCGGTGGCGAGGGTGAAGCCGTCCGCGAAGACCTTCACCGAATCCGCCCGTCCGTCACCGTCGGTGTCCTCCAGGATCTTCACGCGGTCCCGGCCCTTCTCGCCGGGTTTCGTCCCCAGCGGATACTCATACAGCTCGACCACCCACAGGCGACCGCGGTCGTCCCAGGTCATCGCCACCGGGTTCACCACCTCGGGTTCGGAGGCGAAGAGCCGCGCCTCGAATCCCTTGGGCAGGGTGAACTTGGCCCGCGCCTGCTCGGGCGTCAGGGCCGGGGTCTCGGCCGGCTTGTGCTGTCCACCCAGCTGCCGTCCCGAGGGTTCGTTGGTGTACACGGGGAAGCCGAACCTCGGATGCCGCGGGATCTCGGCGGCGAGGGGAAGCAGTCCCAGGGCGGCAAGGCAGGCGAGTCGGAGCGACGTGCGGTTCATGGGGAAGGAGTGGACCGCTTCATGGACGTCCATGGCGGCGCGGTCAATTCAGCAGGTGTTCCCTCACGACCTCAATGGCACCGGAGACCCGACCCCGTTTGAAACCTGCGGCCCGTCCGCCGGGTTGGAATCCCGTCCGTTCCTTCGAAGCCGCGTCCATTCCTGCGATACGCCCTTTTCCTGATTTACGTCCGTCACCAATCCGTAACAGTCCGATCCCAATCCCCCCTGCTGTCATGAGACTCGGCCGATTCCCCTTTCCGGCGCTGGTGGCGCTTGCCTGCCTTGCGTTTCTTCCGCTCCAGGCCGCAGCCCAGGTTCCCAACGACCAGTTCGCCGACGCGGAGGTGCTCTCGTCCAGCGCCACCGGGACCGTGCGCGGTTCTTCCGTGGGTTCCTCGGCGGAGGCCGGCGAGCGGCCCCATTGGACCGGCAACCCCGCCACCCGCTCGGTCTGGTACCGCTGGGTCGCGCCCTCGGGTGGCCGCGTCACCATGAACACCCGCGGCAGCGACTTCGACACGCTGCTCGCGGTCTACACCGGAAGCGCCGTCAACGCGCTGGTCTCCGTCGCCTCGAACGACGACGGCGGCAACGACCTCGGGGTGCAGAGCCTGGTGACCTTCACCGCGACGGCGGGGACGGCCTACCGGATCGCCGTGGACGGCTACGGCGGCAACTCCGGGTCGATCCAGCTGAACTGGTCCCTGAGCGGGCCGCCGACGATCTCGCGCCAACCGGTCGACGCCGAGGCGGTCGAGGGCGGGACGGCCGGATTCTCGGCGGCCGCCGAATCGGCGGTGGCGATGACCTTCCAGTGGTATCGGGGCACCAACGCCATCGTCGGCGCCCGTTCCAACGTGCTCGCCTTCGGACCGGTGACCCTAGCCGACGAAGGGGTCCGCTTCGTGGTCACCGCCGGCAACGTGTTCGGGTCGGTCACGTCGGCGCCGGCCCTGCTCCGGGTGACCCGGGATCGCGTGCCACCCGCGGTCGTCCAGGCCTCCAACCGCGGCCGGACCAACCTCGTCGTCGTCTTCGATGAGGGTCTCGGCGCGGACTCGGTCTCGGCGGCCGGGGCGTTCCGGATCGGTTCCGGGGTGGAGGTCCTCGCCGCACGGCTGGAGCCCGACGGTCGTACCGTGGTGCTGCACACCTCACCGATGGAAATCGACCGGGAGTACGAACTGCAGGTGCAGGGCGTGACCGATGTCGCAGGCCAACCCAACCCGGTGCCGGCCGGGACCCGCTTCCGCTTCCTCACAGCCGAGCTGTCCATCGCGGCGGTCGGAATCGGCGGTGTGGACGGACAGCTCGTCCATCCTTCACCCGGAACCTGGAGCCTCTCCGGCGCCGGGAGCGGCATCTCCGGCGGCCTGGACCAGTTCCAATACGCCAGCGCCGAACGCACCGGCGACTTCGACGTACAGGTCCGGGTGGCCTCGCTCGGCGTGGTCTCGGCCGGCATGCAGGCCGGCCTGATGGCCCGCGTCGACGGCACTCCCGGCGCCCAGTTCGCCGGCGTCTTCACCGCCACCCCGCAACTCGGGTCCTTCTTCGAATCGCGCACCGTCCCCGGCATCAGCACGACCTCGGCCTCCGCGGGAACCGGCTTCCCCTCGGTGGTGCCGGACGGCTGGCTGCGCCTGCGTCGCGAGACCAACACCTTCATCGGCTATGCCAGCCTCGACGGCCGGGCCTGGGTCCGCCTCGGCTCCGCCACCTTCGAGGCGCCATCCACACTCCTGCTCGGCCTCGCCCTTTCCGCGGAGACCGGTGGCCGTGTCGCGACGGCGCGGTTCTCCGGCTTCGGCGACACGCGATCCAGGGAGGTCGCCGCCGGGATCGGGACCGGCTTCCGCGAGCCGCTGGGCATCGCCAGCCGGCGCACCGGCGTGGTGGTGAGCGAACTCCGCTACTCCGGGCGGCGCGGCGAAGGCACCAACGCCGTCGAGTTCATCGAGCTCTACAACGCCGGTGCCGTCTTCGAGGAACTCGGCGGATGGCGGCTCGAGGGTGAGGTCCGCCACACCTTCGCCCCCGGGACCGTGCTCGAACCGGGCGCGTTCCTCGTGCTCTCCGGCGACGCCGCCGCCTTTGCCCAACGCTACGGATTCCCCCCGGCCGGAACCTTCGAGGGACGGCTGGATTCCGACGGCGGCGTGGTCCGGCTCCGGGACGAGAACCGCGCGGTGCGGCTCGAGTTCGAGTACGACGACCGCGCCCCGTGGCCCGAGGCCGGCGTCGACACCGGCCATTCCATCGTGCTCTCCCGCCCCAGCTTCGGCGTGGCCGACCCGCTCGCCTGGTCCGCCAGCGCCCGCGAAGGCGGTTCCCCGGGCTTCGACGACCCCTGGCTCCGTCCCGGACCCTCCGCCGTCCGCATCGACGAACTGCTCCCGCGTCCCGGCCCCGGCACCGCGCCGTTCGTCGAGCTTTCCAACCTCTCCGGCGCCGAGGCCGACCTCTCCGGCGCCGTGCTCACCGACGATCCGTCGGTGCGCCGCCATGTCTTCCCCGACGGTTCCGTCATCCCGGCCGGCGGACGCCTGGTGCTCGACGGCTCCACGCTCGGCTTCGGCCTTTCCCCCGCAGGCGGACGGCTGTTCCTCCTCGATGCCGCCTCCAATGCCGTGCATGTGGTCCGCTACGGCGCCGTTCCCGTGGGCGTGTCGTTCGGGCGCGCCGCCGACGGCGCCGACCCGCTCCGTCCCCTCGCCGCACCCACCCCGGGACAGCCGAATTCCGGGCCCCGCGTCGGACGGATCGTCATCAACGAGGTGCAGTACCAGCCGATCTCCGGCGACGACGACGACCAGTTCGTCGAGATCCACAACCGCGGAGGCCAACGCGTCGACCTCGCCGGCTGGGCCTTCACCGACGGCGTCGGATTCACCTTCCCCACGGTCGTCTCGATCAACCCCGGCGGGTACCTCGTCGTGGCCCGCAACGCGGACCGCCTGATGCGGAGCCATCCGACGCTGGACCCGCGCCTCGTCCTCGGGAACTGGCAGGGCTCGCTCCGCGGCTCCGGGGAACGCCTCGCGCTGTCCTATCCGGAAGTGGTCACGGTGGTCTTGCCCGGCGGCGGAACCACCAACGAGACGGTCTGGATCGAGGAGGACGCCATGGTCTGGGGTGACGGCGGACGCTGGCCGGAGCTGGCCGACGGCGGCGGCTCCACCCTCGAGCGTGTGGATCCGGCGGCGGACCCGTTCCGCCCATCCACCTGGGCTGCCTCCGATGAGCGGGACAAGGCCCCTTGGACCACCTTCGAGGTCACCGGCACGCTCGACCACGGCACGTCGCAGTACGGCTTCAACCAGGTCCAGCTCTCCCTCCAGGGGGCCGGCGAGTGCCTCGTCGACGGCGTCGAGGTCCTCCAGGGCTCGACCGCCTACCAGACCAACGGCGGCTTCGAGACCGGAACCCTCAACAGCGCCTCGGGCTGGGTGTTCCAGGGCAACCACCTGACGAGCTTCGTCGAGGAGGGCGGCGCCTGGGCGGGTCGCCGGTCGTTGCACCTCGTCGCTCCCGGTCGCGGCGACACCGGCATCAACCGCGTCCGCGGACTCCTCCGCGCGGGTCTCTCCGAAGGTTCGAGGGTCACGCTCCGGGCCCGCGCCCGCTGGCTCGCCGGCTGGCCCGAGGTGCTCCTCCGACTCCGGGGCAACTGGCTGGAGCTGCCCATGCGACTCGAGGTCCCGAGGAACCTCGGCACCCCGGGCCGCGCCAACAGCCGCCGCGTTCCCAATGCCGGCCCCGCGGTCTTCGAGGTCGCCCACTTCCCCGTGCTACCCGCGGTCGGCGAGGCCGCGTTCGTCTCCGCCCGGGCCTCCGATCCCCAGGGCATCGGGTCCCTCGCCGTGGTGTTCCGCGCCGATCCGCTGACCAACCTCACGCGCGTTCCGATGAACGACCTCGGCCTCGAGGGCGATGTGACCGCGGGCGACGGCCTCTGGACCGCGCGGATCCCGGAGCGCCTGACCCCGGGGCTGGTGGCGTTCCGCGTCGAGGCCGCCGATGCGCTGGGCGGGACGTCCGTCTTCCCGGCCAACGCCCCGGTCGGCGAGGCGCTCATCCGCTGGGGTGAGCCGCGCCCGTTCGGCACCCTCGGCCACTTCCACCTCTGGAACACCTCGGCCAACGCCGCGGCCCGCGGTTCGCAGATGAACAACACCTACCGCGACTGCACGGTCGTCCACAATGACGTCCGCGTCGTCTACAACGCCGGGTTCAAGGACAAGGGCAGTCCGTTCCATTCCGGCGGCGGGGACTTCGTGGTGGCCTTCCCGCGCGACCAGCGGCTGTTCGGATCCGATTCCATGGTCGCCGCCTCCACCGGCAACGGCGGCAGCGAGGACACCCACCAGCGGGAGCAGATGAGCTACTGGATCGGACGCCGGCTCGGCACGCCCTGGCTGAACCGCCGATACATGCGGTTCTACCGGAACGGTTCCGCGCCGAGGCCGGTCATGGAGGATTCCGAGGAGCCGGACGGCGACTTCACCGAGTACTGGTACGGCGAGTCCGGCGACGGCGAGCTGTTCAAGATCGAGGACTGGTTCGAGTTCGACGACGCCGGCACCGGCTTCGTCAACAACGACGCACGGCTCGAGGCCTATTACACCGACGACGGACGGCACAAGACCGCCCGCTACCGCTGGAGCTGGCGCAAGCGTGCCGTGGACCGCACCGCGAACGACTACGCCAGCCTCTTCCAGCTCGCCGCGATGCAGGAGCTCCCGGACTTCGCCAACCGGATCTCCGCGTTGATCGACGCCGACAACTGGGCCCGCGCCCTCGTGCAGGAACGCATCTGCGGCAACTGGGACTCCTTCGGCATGAGCCGCGGCAAGAACATGTACGCCTACAAGCCCGCCGCCGGGAAATGGCGCCTCATCCCCTGGGACATCGACTTCACCCTCGGCACCGGGAATCCGCCGGAGGACGGCCTGATGTTCGGCATCGATCCCACCGTGAACCAGCTCTTCGGCACCCCGTTCTTCCAGCGGCTGGTCTATCGCGCCTACCGCGAGGCGGTCGATGGTCCCCTCAATCCTGTGCAGTTCGAGGCGCAGCTCGCCGCCCGCACCAACGTCCTCCGGGCGAACGGGATCGTCCCCGCCAGCAACCGTTCCATCGCCGACTACATGAACCGCCGGCGCAACACCATCCTCGCGCAGCTCGGCGCCGTCGACGCACCGGCCCTCTCCCTCAACACCCCGAACGTCTCCACGAACCTCTCTGAATCGATGGTGCTCCAAGGCGCCGCGCCCCTCGGGGCGGTCGAGATCCGGGTCAATGGCACCCCGGTCGAGCCGACCTGGACCACCTCCCGTGACTTCGTCCTTCCCGTCTCCCTTTCCGTCCGCACCAACGAGTTCGAGATCACCGCGTTCGACCGGTCCGGGAATCCCGTGGCGGGCTCGCCACGTCTCGTGACGGTCCTTCGCCCTTCCGCGCCCGTCTCGGTGCCCGGCACCGTCCGCATCAACGAGGTCGTCGCCTCCAACGCCGCCGGGGTCGTCGATCCTGCGGACGGCTCCGTGGACGAGGACTGGATCGAGCTCCACAACCCGGGATCGGAAACCGTCACGCTCGCCGGATGGCGGATCAGCGACCGCGAGACCTTCTCCGGCGCCTACGTCATCCCCACCGGCTTCCGCATCCCCGCGGGCGGCTATCTCCTGGTCTGGGCCGACAACGAGGTTTCCCAGAACCGTCCCGGCGGTGATCTCCACGTCCCGTTCCGCCTTTCCAACGAAGGCGAACGGGTCCTCGTCTTCGATCCGTCCGGCGCGGTCGTGGACCGTCTCGACTTCGGCGCGCTGCGCGCCAACCAGGCGTTCGGACGTTATCCCGACGCCTCCACCAACGTCGCCCTTCTGCGCCTGGCCAGCCCGCGTGCCGCGAACGCCGCCGTCGGCGGCCCGAACCGTCCGCCCTCGTTGCCCGCGCTTCCCGCGCGGACCCTGGTCGCCGGCCAGCGGCTCGATCTCGCCGTCCCCGGTTCCGATCCCGACAACGACCGCGTCACGCTCCGCCTCGGGCTCGATGCCCCGGCCGGCACGCGGATCGAGGAAGGTTCCCGCCTGCGCTGGGTCCCGTCGGCCGCCAACGCCGGCATCCACACCTTCCACCTCGAGTTGACCGACGCCGGCATCCCGGCGCTGACCACCTCCCGGGAAATCACCGTGACCGTGCTCGCCCCGGAGATCCCGGCGTTGCAGACGGTCAACGCCAACGGCCAGCTCCGCCTCCGCTGGGCCAGCCAGGCCGGCGTCCGTTTCCGCGTCGAGCAGACCGATGACCTCGTCACCGGCCGCTGGATCCTCGTGGACGAGGCGGTCGGCACCGGGGCTCCCCTCGAGGTCGCGCTGCCCGCCGAATCCTCCGCCCGCTGGTTCCGCGTGCGTATCCTGTAGGAGGTTGGCCACGGAGACACCGAGGACACGGAGGACGATCGTGGTTGGTTGTCCGTGGCCCGTGGCCTGTAGCCGTGGCTGCCCAGCCACGGCCGGTCGCCGCCCATGTTGGTTCCCCGCCGAGACCTGGAATCCCGCCCGACGTGGCCACAGAGAAACGGAGGACTCGAAGGGAGAGGTCTCCTCAGCCCGCTTCCTGTCCATTGCGGGCCGCTCAATCCGAGGAACGCTTCGTCCGATGTCCTTCGGTCGAGACATGAATCGCATCGTTCCCAATTCGGGCTCCGCCGTCCTCGCCGTCGCGGCCGCCCTCGTCCCGTTCGCCGCCAACGCCAACGGGATCCTTCGCAACGGCACCGGGGCGGCCTCCATGGGACTCGCCGGTGCCGATGTCGCCTCCGCGGCCGATCCGCTCAGTGCGATGTCCCTCAATCCCGCCGCGCTTTCCCCCTCCCGCGGTTCCGAGCTGAGCCTCGGCGCGGTGGCCGGCTCCGCGGACGGCACGTTCACCAAGGCCGGTTCCGGCGGCGACCTCGACAGCCGCATCCTCGCCGCGCCCGAATTCGCCGTCGCGATCCCGCTCTCCGACCGACGCTTCGTCGTCGGGATTTCCTCCTCCGCCGACTCCGGGATGTCCGCCGACTGGGCCTACGACGATCCTGCCGGCGGGCTCGGTGGCACGACCTCGTACGGCTACCGACGCAACCGAGCCCGGATCGCCCTCGTCCGGACTGCGCTCGGCGGCGCGTTCCACCTCGACGAGACCCTCTCGTTCGGCGCCAACGTCGGGCTCCTCTACAACGACAACGCCCTCGAATCCCCCTACGTCTTCCAGTCGCATCCTGGCCTCGCCGGCGCGAAGACCCTGCTCGACCTCAAGGCCGACGGCTTCGGCTGGAACATCCAGGCCGGCGCCCTCTACAGCCCCCGCAAGGATCTCCGGTTCGGCCTCTCCTACCGCAACCAGTCCGAGGTCGTGGCCACCGGGACCGCCACCGGCGACGTCGGCGTCCAGCTCGGCGCCGCGACCATCCCCTTCCGCTACGATGCCGAGGTCACCACGACCTTCCCGCATCAGGTCGCCTGGGGCGTCTCCTGGTCTCCGTCCGCGAACTGGCGCGTCGCGGCGCAGGCCGAGTGGATCGGTTGGGCCGACGCCTTCGACACGCTCCCCGTCCGCCTCTCCAACGGCAGCAACCCCGCCGTCAACGCCGTGGTCGGCGGCACCTCCCTGGCGGATGACATCCCGCTGGGCTGGGAAGACTCCTGGGTGTTCCGCGTCGGCGCCGAATACCGTCTCGCGGAGGACTGGACCCTGCGTGCCGGATACGCCCACGGCCAAAGCCCGGCGCCGACCTCGCTGCTCACGCCGATGACCGCCGTGCTGATGGAACACACGCTCGCCGCCGGACTCGGCTACACGCGGGGACGTTGGACGCTGGATGCCGCGTATCAGTACGATCTGCCCGCGAGCCGTTCCATCGGGACCAGCGCCCTCCGCTCCGGCGAATACTCGAACAGCCGCATCGAGGTCGACCTGCACACGGTTGCCCTCACCGCGCGCTACCGGTTCTGATCCGTCGCCGCCGATTCCGGAGGGGAGGGAAGGCAAACCCCACGCCAGAACGCCAAGGCGCCGGAGCGAACCGACTCCGGGTCGCGGAGGACAGCGTGGGTCGACCGGAGTCGCGGACCCCCATCCCGTTCGTTCGCGCCTTGGCGTCTTCGGATGAAACTCCCTTTCCGTTCCCCAGGTCGGAGTGGACCGCCGGTCAGCGGAACAGCTTCGGGGTGAAGTCGACCAGGTAGCGCCTCCACACCGGCCAGCTGTGGTCGCCTTCCGTCTCCACGTAGTCGTGGCGGATCCCCTTCGTCTCGAGCAGGGCGTGGAACTCGCGGTTGCGTTGGAAGAGGAAGTCCTTGTCGCCGCACGCCACCCAGAAGAGCCGCAGGTCCCTGTTCACCGCCTTCGCGTCGCCGAGCCCGCCGGCGACGGTCTTCTCCGGCGGCGGGGCCGAGCTGAACGCCCCGATCCAGTGGAACCGGTCGTGGAGGTTCAACGCCATGGTCAACGCATGGTGGCCGCCCATCGAAAGTCCCGCGAAGGCGCGGGCGTCGGCCTTGCCGCTCACCGGATACGAGGCCTCGACCAACGGGATGATGTCCTGGACCAGCTCGCGTCCCAGGGCCTCGGAGTTCGCCGGACCGTAGTCCTCGAAGCCCGCGGCCCCCGGCGGGATGGCATGGCCGTCGGGCATCACGACGACCATCGGCTTCGCCTTCCCCGAGGCGATCAGCGCGTCGAAGATCCAGTGCGCCTTTCCGTGCACCGTCCACGAGGCCTCGTTGTCGCTGTAGCCGTGGGACAGGTAGAGCACCGGCAGCTTGGCGGACCGCTTCACGCCCGGGGGCGTGTAGACGACGATGCGTCGCCACGCGCCGAGGGCCTTCGACTTGTAGGTGTGCTCGTGCAGCACGCCGTGCGGGATGTCCTGCAGGTCCCACGGGGCCGCCGGAGTCGACGGCACGTGGAGGATGCTGGTGTTGGGCCACCGCTGCGGCTTCACCTGCGAATTCTGGGGATCGATCACCGCGATGCCGTCCACGACGAACCGGTACTCATGCACGCCTGGCTTCACGTTGGCCACGGTGCCCGACCACAGACCCTGCTCGTCCTTCGTCAGCGTCACCTCGGGACCGAACTGACCGGACACCTTCACCGAAGTCGCCTTGGGTGCGCGGAACCGGAAGGTCACTCCCCCGTCGGGAAGCAGCTCCGGCGAGACCAGCGGAGCGGGACGCGCGGCCGGACGCGGGGCGGGTGTGGCGGTGTTCTGTGCGGCGAGCGCCGGCGCCAGGACGAGGCCCAAGGCGACGACGGCGGCCCGAAGGGAGAAGTTCGCGGAATCCATGGGAATCGGGGGGTCGTTGGAGAATGTCCCAATCGTCGGGCCGGAGGAAGACCCAACACCGGGACGGGATCCGTTCCCCCCAGGGAGACTCGATGCCGGGAAACGCGGCGGACCTGTCCGCCGCGGAACGGTCAGGTGCCGCAGTAGGTCCGGTAGCGGGGTGTTTCGGGCGGAGGCGGCTCGCTGTAGCGGGGCAGGTCGCGATCGTGGGCGAAGGGGTTCCGCACCACGTCCAACAGAATCCCAAACGGCTCCAGGTCGCCGTCCTTCGCCGCCGCCTCCAGCGCCTCCTCCACCCGTGCGTTGCGCGGGATGTAAGCCGGGTTGCTCCGCCGCATCCGTTCCTGCGACACCTCCGACGCGCCCCGTTCCCGAAGCCGACGTTCCATCCAGCGCCGGCGCCACGCCCGGAATTCCTCCGTGTCGCCGTCCCATTCCGCCGCCGGATCCTTCATCGTGAGATCCCGGAAGGTGTTGGTGAAGTCGGCCTGCCGCGACTGCATGTCCTCCAGCAGCGCGTCCACCAGGGCTGCGTCCCCGGGTTCCTCCTCCTCCAGGCCCAGCTTTGCGCGCATGCCCGCAAGCCACTGCTCCCGGAACCGCGTCGGGAACATCTCCAACACCCCGTTGGCCTTCTCCACCGCCCGCGTTTCGTCCGCGTCCAGCAGCGGCAACACCGCCTCGGCGAGCCGGGCGAGGTTCCATTGGGCGATGCGCGGCTGGTTCGCGAACGCATACCGGCCCTGGTGGTCGATCGAGCTGAACACCATCCCCGGCGAATAGGCGTCGAGGAAGGCGCAGGGGCCGTAGTCGATGGTCTCGCCCGAGATGGCCATGTTGTCGGTGTTCATCACGCCGTGGACGAATCCGACGCCAAGCCAGCGGGCCAGCAACGACGCCTGCCGCTCCGCCACCGCCCGGAGCCACTCGAGCGGACGTTCCGGTCCTGGCTCCAGTCCGGGATCGTGTCGCGCTGCCGCATACTCGAACAGGGCCTCCAGCACCGCGCGGTCCCCCAATGCCGCGGCGTACTCGAAGGTGCCCACGCGCAGGTGGCTCGCCGCAACGCGGGTCAGCACGGCCCCGGGCAGGGTCTGCTCCCGGAAGACCGGCTCCCCGGTCGCCACCACCGCCAGGCTGCGCGTGGTCGGGATTCCGAGGGCGTGCATCGCCTCGCTGATCAGGTACTCGCGGAGCATGGGCCCCACGGCCGCACGTCCATCGCCTCCCCGGGAGTACGGTGTGCGGCCGGGGCCCTTAAGCTGGATGTCCCACAGCCGTCCGTCAGGGGTCCGCTGTTCGCCGAGCAGGATCGCCCTTCCGTCGCCCAACACCGTGAACCGACCGAACTGATGGCCGGCATAGGCCTGGGCCAACGGCTCCGCCCCCTCGGGCAGGCGGTTGCCGGCGAACAGCGCCGCGACCTCCGCGGGATCCGCCTTCGTGAAGCCCTCCGCATCGAGGCCGAGCCCGCGGGCCAGCGGCTCGTTGAAGACCACCAGGCGGGGCTCGCGGACCGCGGTCGGCATCACCCGGGCATGGAGCCTGGCCGGAAGCGCCGCATAGCCGGACTCGAGGTTCCAGCCTGCGGTCCTCGGAAACGGTGACGACGCGGATGCCATGCGCCCCACCGTTTCCCGCCCTCCGCGAAAGGCAAGCCCGGCGAAGTCCGGGCGGAAGGAGAGGTGGCCACGGAGACACGGAAGACACGGAGAGGGAGGTTCCTGTTTCCGTTGTTGGTCGTCCGTTGTCCGTTGTCCGTTGTCCGTCGTTGGACGCCGTGCCATGGCCGGCTCAAACGTTCATTGCAGTGCGTTCATCGGTTCCGAACAGAAACTGAAACGCGAGCTGATTGGCCACGGAGACACGGAGGCCACGAAGGGGGCCGTTGGTCGTCATTCGTTTGGTGATTCAGACGTGGACAGCAGTCCGTCGAGGTCCAGCGCCCGGGTGTACATGGCCAGTTCCCCTTGGGCGGTCCGTGGCCAGGCGGACTGGGGACGATCCCAATACAGTTCCACGCCATTGCCATCCGGATCGCGCAGGTACAGGGCCTCGCTGACCCCGTGGTCCGCGGCGCCGTCCAGCTCAACGCCCGCCCGCAGCACCCGCGCCAAGGCGTCGGACAACTCCCGCCGCGTCGGATAGAGGAACGCCACATGGTACAATCCCGTGGTCCCGGGCGCCGGAGGCCGCCCGCCCGCGCTCTCCCAGGTGTTGAGCCCGATGTGATGGTGGTAGCCCCCGGCGGAGAGGAAGGCCGCCTGGCGCCCGAACCGCTGGGTCACCTCGAAGCCCAGCACCCCGTGGTAGAACGCGATCGCCCGTTCCAGATCCGCAACCTTCAGGTGCACATGGCCGACTCGGACCCCGGGATCGATGGGCTTCACCGCAACGCTCTGCGTCATGGGGCGACACTGGCCTGCGAAGGCCGCGGCGTCAGGCCGAAGACGCGCCCGGTTCGCGCTGGGCTTCGCGAACGAAACCGGGATCCCATCGGAGATGGAGCGGTTGCCTCGCGCCTTCTACGACAGGGAAACGGCCCTCGTCGCCCAGGACCTCCTGGGCAAGCACCTCGTCCATGTCGTGGATGGCTTGGAGCGGGTCGGCCGGATCGTGGAGGTCGAAGCCTATCTCGGTCCGCACGATCGGGCTTCCCATTCCTCGAAGGGCCTGACCCCGCGGACCCGGACGATGTTCGGGCCCCCGGGGCATGCCTACGTGTACCTCATCTACGGGATGCACTGGTGCCTGAACGTCGTCACCGAGCGGGAAGGCCACGGAGCGGCGGTGTTGTTGCGGGCGGTGGAACCCATCCGAGGCCTTTCGGGGCGCACCCAAGGACCGGGACTGTTGTCGAAGGCCTTCGGCATCAGCCGGAGCCAGGATGGCGAGGACCTGCTGGGCGAAGCGCTCTACCTGACCGAACCGCCGGAGACCGTGTCGATGGAAATCGTGCGCCGTCCCCGGATCGGCGTGGACTACGCCGGCGCCTGGGCCCGTCGACTCTTGCGCTTCTACATTCGGGACAATCCGTATGTCTCCAGGCGATGATTCGCGATTCGTGATTCCGGATCTCGGTCAGACACCCACTGGCACCAGTAGGAGACGACGTAAGGAGTCTCACCCCGTCGGAATTCGAGACTCTCGATTCAAGACTTGTGATTCTGGATACCGGATACTGCCAAGGATTCTCACGCACCTGTAGGGGACGACGTGAGGAGTCTCACTCCATCGGAAGTCCGGCGTGTACGAGTCACCTTGCACTCATGTGGGAGGACACGGATTGCACGGAAACGAGTGCCATCCAGTGGTCGGCCAAAGTGATGACGGTTCCTGACCTGTCCTCAGAAGACATCCGCGACGTGGGGAAGCGCGCGAGCGTCATGGAGTGCGCGAGTCCGCTCGCGCTTTTCCCCACCTATCTCGCCCCCGCTGGAATCGTTCCCGCTGAGACGCAGAGTGGGCTGAAGAGCTGGACACGGATTTCACGGATTGGATTCGGACGCCGGCTCCCCGGCTCCCTCAGACCTCCCCGCGCCACTGCGGGAAGTCAGATCGCTCGCAGAGGTTCTCCCACTGTGTCCAACTCTTTGGGGTCCCCTGTCGCCTGACGCCTGACGCCTGACGCCTGACGCCTGACGCCAGTATTCCCGACTCGTTTCTTGACCGAAAGTTCCAACTGCCCACAGTGGATTCAGATCGGCAAAACCAAACTCTTCGAGCCATGGCCACAAGTAAAACACCTAAAGGAAGTGTTAAAATCTTGGAAGACTACGCCCTGTCGCTTTGCGGCACCATGCGTGGTGTTGATGATGAAATTCAGCTTATCGCGGGTAAGTGGCCCGAAATCTTTGACATCAGCCACAATCCGACGTGCATTGCTCGAATTCCAGTCAGAAAAAAGCGTCTTCTGGAACTCTCCTCAAAGCATCCAGAAGTCGTCAACTCCAATTGGGTGCCGCGAAACGGACATGTTTACATGAATGTTTCGCTCGAAGGCTCTGTATCGGTTGAGGAAATCAAGTCGTGGATTGATGAGGGGTATCGCTTGGTTTTGGATAAACTGAAGCCCGCAGAAAGGTTTTTGGTCATGATGGGAGGGCGCCCCTACAATGAGGAAGACGCCATCCAGGAGTTGATCAGATATTACGACCTGGATGAGCTGAAGAGTGAAATTCTTCAGGTCTCAAGGACCGCCATTCTACTTCGTACTTCCAAATGCGCGGAGAAGAATATTCCATTGGGTGCCAGTAAGATTGGCGGCAATCCAGATCTGCCGGCGAGCGCGGTTTGGCCTACGCATACCTCCGGCCGCCCGCTCGCATTTCTAGCCCAGATCAATTTGCAGGATTTGAGAATGCTAGGGAGACCCTTCGATAGGTTCCCGACCGCTGGCCTTCTCTCACTTTACTCAGTTTGGGGTTGGATGCTACCCGATGATGCGGACCCTCAAATCCCAGATGGGCCGGAATCATCGGATTGGACACAGTGCATCCATACTGGAACCGAGGGACCGCTTGAGCGTCGAAAGCAACCGAAGGGAACTCACCGATCCAAGCCAGCACCGGTGACACCGATCTTGATTCGGTCCTTTCCGAGCGATCTATCTGAGCCTTCCATCAAGATGCAGACGTGGACTGCAAAGCAAAAGAAGCGATATTTGGAATTCTACTGCGCATTTACCGACCTCCAGATTCGCGCCTTGGCTCCAAACCAACTGGGAAGCTGGCACCAGTTGGGGGGCTATGGGCGCTTCCAGCAAACCCCGCCTGAATTGATTCGCTCTGGAGAATATGAACTTTTTCTACAACTCGGATCCGATGATTGGGCATCAGATATGATGTGGGGAGATGCCGGAGAACTGTCATTTCTGCTGAAATCGGATAGTTTCCAGAAGGGACAATTTAATGAATTCAGCGCCGAGCTCCAATGTGGCTAGTTTGGTCTCATCGGGGAACCGCTTTGGGAACACGTCTCAGGGCATGACGGTTTTGGCCCTGCCCCACAGTAAACTGAAAACTCGATCAGATTGGCCACAAAGAGACGGAGTGCACGGAGGAACACGTTCCTTGTCCGCTGCTTACTGCCTGTTGTACTGACCTTTGCCGTTCACTCTCCAATGCAACAAGGGACACGTCCCTATGCGACATAAAATCAGTATCCTACGGACGTGTCCCTAATGAGTCCTGCCACGGTTGCAATGGGTATCTCACTGGGGCCGGGTTGCTGAGTCTTGATCGTGCGCAAAAGTTATGAAGAAGACGTTTGTTATCGCAATTTCATTGGTCGTCGCCGTCTTGGCCGCCGCCGTTGGAAAGGGGGTGGTGCGCAGCTATTTCGATGGACGCAAGGAAGCGAAGGTTGAAGAAGCCCTCGTCACCGCGGAGCGTCAGTTGAATGCGATGGTTCCCAAGATGGTTGACGATTCGACTCGTCTGGATGGAGCGAAGGCGGGTCCTGGGAAGAAATTTACCTATACCTACACTTTGGTCTCTCGCAAGGCATCGGAAATCAATTCCGGTGAATGGAAGCAGAAAGTGGTTCCAGTGATTCGGAAGAACATGCGGGAAACGCCGGGTTTGCGAACCCTATTTCAAGTCGGTACTACTGTTAATTACAGATATCTCGGTAGCGATGGCGCTTTGATTGACGAGATTGTGATGACTCCTGCAGAGGCGAACACACGATGAAGAATTCACCGTAAGCCTTGGACCTGCATGAACCGGTTATTGGACTCGGCTTATGGCGTTACCCGTTTGGGCCGAATACCCGTAGGCACATGAAAAACATCCAAGTCATTGATAGTGCCGAGAACTGTGTCTTCGATGTCTTCGCAGCGACAGAGGCTGAGTTCGGGCTAATCTTTCCTCTTGGAGAGGATGTTGCATTTATAGACGAGGTGTTTGTCAGGAATCAAGAGAGCGTAGAAGCTCTTCAGGGCGCTTTGAAGAGCATAGGAAGTCGCAGGGTCCCGAAATCCTCGGTTGCTGGCATCCATGGGGTTCTGTTCTGCGGTCTTCCCGAGAGGAAGAAGTATTATCCAACCCGACGCGATGAGGAGGCCCGCAACCCTGATGGTACCCGCCTTCGGGCTTTATGATCGTATTTCTGATGCCCAAAAAGGCATTCCGTCTGGCGGCTTCGCCTTGACGTGCCGTATCCAGTTGAGATTGGGCCTGCCACAAGGGACAGGTACCTATGCGACATGATATCAGTATCCTACGGACGTGTCCCTTATGGGTTTCCATTGACAGCTGAAACCGTTAAAACCATCGCATCCATCGGCGGCTCAAAGGAAGTGATAGAGAGCACAAGAAGGTTGCAGAGATCAAATTTTTCCTTGGATGAACGCTCGAAAATCAATCCTTTTCATGTTTTTTCTTGTAGTAATTGTGCTTCTTTTGAGCTGGTGGGGTAGTCTCTCTTTGACTACTTCAAGCAGCGGCCCAAGTCGGCTCTCGAAAGCCGTTAAAGCAGGAGACCATGGACATGTTGAAAAGCTTTTGAGGTCAGGAGTGAATCCTGATGATACAGGAAAAGATAAGATCAGCCCATTAGGGCGTGCAATCCTGAAGGGTGATCTGCGAAGCACGGAGATGCTCTTGACGGCTGGAGCCAGTTTGAATAAGGAAGTATCTTGGCTAACACCACTAGGTCTTGCCGCCGGTTCCTCTTCTGTTGCAATGACAAAACTCCTCCTCAATTCTGGGGCGGATCCCAACGGTACAAATCAGAATGGGAGTACGGCAATTATGTTTGCAGCTAGGTCATCTACAACAAGTAGCATGGCGATTCTGGTTGAAGCGGGAGCTAATGTAAATATCACAAACAAGTTTGGCTATTCTCCGATACTCGAAGCAATGGCGAGTGGTTCGTATGAGAACGCGTTGTGGCTTATTGATCATGGGGCAAATCCGTCTGTAACAAATATTAATGGGATGCATCCGCTTCAATTTCTAGATGGTCCCGCGCTCGTTCGTAAAGATGCCGATGCCTTGCGAGAGCTCCGGAAGAGATTTGTAGGGCCATGATTGGTAGATATGCTGCATTGGCGCATCTTCAATCTCATCAGAAGACCTAGGGAACGCATGGACCGCCTTGGGGACACGTCTCATGGCACTACACTTAGCGGATTGGTGTGAGACTCCTCACGTCGTCTCCTACGTCGGGGCGGTCCGTGTCGGTGTTCCGTTGGCGGCTTGGCGAATTTGCGTGAGGTCCCCCCGCTCCCATCGGCTGGGGAGTCCTATACCTCGACAAGCGACGGTATTGGGGACACGTCCCAAGGAACTCGTGAGTTGAGTCACCAAGAATCCACACGTACAAAAGAGATCCGCAGCAGCCTCCTGTGAACGAGGACGAATATATCTCTGCACTTCGAGCGCGATGGCCGCGTGGTTCGACTTCGAGCGAGCCCAATTTCGAGGCGACGCCAGAGACCATCGCGATTGCGGATGAGGCTGTTCTCGCATTCCCGAACTCTCCCAAGCTCTGGTGTATGCGAGGCAACCTGATTGAGCTCGCGTCGGAGTCCTGCCCGCACTCGCTGGACGATGCCGGATTAAGTTTTCTCAGGGCCATCGCCGTCGACCCACTTTTTGTGGAGGCCTACGAGGAGGCTGCACACTTCTATGACGCGGTGATGCCCGACGAGCAGCGAGCCGCCTTCTACTTTGCCGAGTTTCGGCGTCTTCAACAGCTGGCGACACCATCCACCAGCTCGAACACCCAATGACAGCGTCAGCGATGTGGTCCAAAGGGAGCCGCCTTGGGGAGACGTCTCGGGGCTCTACACTGCTCGGATTGGTGTGAGACTCCTCACGTCGTCTCCTACGTCGGGGCGGTTCCTGTCAGGGTTCCGTTGGCTGGGTTCGAATCCCGATTGATGCGGGTCCCGGTTTCCTCCAATTTCTTGCCATGTCCGCCCTGCTCGATCGCATTTCCGTCAATCCGAAGCAGTGCGGAGGCCGCCCGTGTGTCCGCGGGATGCGCATCCGCGTCAGCGACGTCCTGGACCTTTTCGCCTCCGGTCTCGACGCCTCCCAGATTCTTCAAGAGATGCCCGACCTCGAGGCGGACGACCTCAAGGCGTGCCTCATTTTTGCGCGCCGCCGCATCGACCATCCGCTGCTCGCTGCATGACAATCTGGGTGGACGCGCAGTTGTCGCCTCGGCTCGCCCGCTGGATCACAGACAACTTTCAGGTCGAGGCCATTCCGCTTCGCGACTTGGGCCTTCGGGACGCTGAAGACGAGGAGATCTTCGCTGCCGCACGAATCGCCGGGGCAATTGTTCTGACCAAAGACAGCGATTTCGTGCATCTGCTGGAGAGGAAAGGCAGCCCGCCCAAGGTCCTCTGGCTCACCTGCGGCAACACCTCTGAGGCGGCATTGCAGCAGATCCTCTCTCGGAATCTCTCCACGGCTCTCAGCTTCCTGGCCGATGGCGAGAATCTTGTCGAAATCGGCGCTACGCAGTGAGGTAAGCTAGCGGACCCAGGTTTGGAAACGGACTGCCTTCGCCATTGTTCCTTGGTCCCCCGATCTTGCCCGGAAACCGGCTTGGGGACACGTCTCAGGGCGCCACCCGGATTGGTGTGAGACTCCTCACGTCGTCTCCTACGTCGGGGCGGTCCTTGTCGGGGTTCCGTTGGCGGCTTGGCGAATTTGCGTGAGGTCTCGCCCGCCCCGGTCGGCCAGCGAATCCTACACCCCGACGGTGTCGATCTGCTCGTAGGCGTGGTTCAACCACATCTTCACCCGCTGGCGCTCCAGGATCCCGAGGCCGTTGGGGTCGTTCTCAGAGCGGTTGCGCGCCGCCCAGAAGTTGGTGTTCCCGGCGTCGATCTTGTTGATGACGGTCTCGTGCAGGCGCTTGAGCGGGATGATTTTCGCTCCCAAGGCCAGGGCCGGTTCCTTGAGTCCGGACTGTTCCAACAGGTCGAAGTTCTCCCCGCGCAGCTGGTTCAGGACCAGCACGTGGCGCACGCGCGGACCGAAGGTCTCCAGACGTCGGCGCAGGAGGTCCACCGAGTCCTTGCCCGAATCCATCACATGCCAGTAGGTCACGGTGTAGCCGCCTTCCGCGGCCGTCTCCAGCACCCCGGACTCATCCATCCAACGCACCAGGGCGTCGTGGGTCTGGGCGGCGAGGTCCACGAGGATCCGCTTCTCCGGGTTCGCGATCGCGGACTCGATGATCAGGTCGAGGCTTTCGTAGCGGTCCACCACCACCGGCGAGGCGAACGGGGTGTAGAAGCGGAGCAGGGAACCGTGGGAACGGTCGGTGTCGAAGCCGACGAAGGGGAGGTTCCGGTCGATGAAGTACTGTGCGACCACCCGTGCGACCACGGATTTGCCGACCCCGCCCTTTTCGCCGCCGATGAAATGGATGTTGGCCATGATGTGAAGTGGGAGGATGGGGCGAACGCGGCGCGAGGCTTCCCCGACCGGGGAGGCGTGTTGCTTGGGTCCGACACACTCCGACAGGTCGGGAAGGTGCCCATGGGGACCGGGTCCTGACCATGGAATTGTGGTCCCGACCCCGCCGGGCGCGGCCGGGATTGTCGTGGAACGGGCCGGGTGTTTCGTGACACCGGGCGTTTTCAGGGTGCAGGGTGCGGGTCCTTGCGGGGAAACCCCGATCCCGCAGACGCAGCCAAACTCCGAATCCAACCATCCCATGGGCGACCGCTCCCCGAAAGACAACCAGAAGAAGACCGGCCAAAAGCAGGCCAAGGCCTCCACCGCCGACCAGAAGAAGAAGGCCCAGGCCGCCGCCAAGCAGGCGGCTTCCGGCAAGAAGAAGTAGTTGCCCGGACACGCGGCAGGATCCGGACGCACGTCGTCGGATCCTGCCCGGATCTTCGGATGGGCTTCCGGTCGGGTCCGGGTTGCCTGTTCCCGCCGGAGTGCGCAGCCTGTGCACATGCGATTCCCCGATGTGCGTCCCCTGATCCTGGGATGGGCCCTGATCGCCGGAGGGTTCGGCCAGGCGGAGTCGGTGAAGGACCGGGAAGGCGCGGTCCGCGGCGACCGGGCCGCCATGGAGAACGACGCCCGCTGGATCTACAACGACTGGCGGAAGGGCTTCGAGGAGGCCGCCCGCACCGGCAAGCCGCTGCTCGTGGTGTTGCGCTGCGTGCCCTGTCTCGCCTGCGCCGGCATCGATGCCCGCGTGCTGGACCGCGAGGGGGATCTGACCCCGCTGCTGGACCGCTTCGTGTGCGTGCGGCTGATCAACGCCAACGACCTCGACCTCGCCCGGTTCCAGTTCGACTACGACCTGTCCTTCTCGACGCTGTTCTTCAACGCCGACGGCACCGTGTACGGCCGTTACGGCTCGTGGCGGCATCAGAAGGATCCCTTGGACCGCTCCACCGCCGGCTACCGCAGGACGATGGAACGGGTGCTGGAACTGCATCGCGGCTATCCCGCCAACAAGGAGTCCCTCGCCGGGAAGCAGGGTGGTCCGACGCCGTACCGTTCCCCGGTGCAGATTCCCGGTCTCCAGGGGCGCTACACCCCGGCCTTGGACTGGACCAACAAGGTCGTGGCCAGCTGCGTCCACTGCCATCAGATCGGCGACGCCTTCCGCGAGCTGCATCGGAAGCGTCAGGAGACGTTGACCGCGGAACTCATCTATCCCTGGCCCGCGCCGGAGACGCTCGGCCTCGCGTTCGCCCCGGATGAACCCGGCCTCGTCGAGAAGGTCGAGCCGGGTTCCGCGGCGGACCGGTCGGGCTTCGTCGCCGGCGACCGCGTTGAGACCTTCGCCGGACAGGCCGTGGTCTCCGTGGCCGACGTCAGCTGGGTCCTGCATCGGGCGCCCGCCGCCGGGGAGATTCCCGTCACGGTGCGGCGGGACACGGCGTCGAGGTCCCTTCGGCTGGCGTTGCCGTCCGGCTGGCGCGAGGGCACGGACATCTCCCGCCGCGTCGGCACGTGGGGATTGCGTGCGATGGCGTTGGGCGGGCTTCAGCTGGAGGAGATCACGGCGGCCGAGCGTTCGACCCGCGGGATCGCCGCCGAAAGTCTCGCGCTGCGGGTGAAGCACGCCGGGGAGTACGGCGAACATGCCGCGGCGAAGAAGGCCGGCTTCCGCAAGGGGGACATCCTCTTGGCCGTGGACGGCCGGAGCGGTCGACTCACCGAGAGCGCGCTGATCGGTGCGTTGCTGCAGACCCGGCATCCCGGCGAATCGGTCCCGGCCACTGTGTTCCGCGAAGGCACCCGGATCGACCTGAAGCTGCCGATCCAATGACGGTTCGTCCCGGGCGTCTTCCGCACGCTCGCGGCCGGGATTGGAAGCGGTCATCGTCGCGGCGGTGCCGAAGCCACTTCCCGACCATTATGCCACGCTGGGCCTGCATCGACGCTGCTCGGCGGATCAGATCCGCAACGCCTATCGCATCCTCGCGAAGGAACATCATCCGGACCGCAACGCCGACGATGCCGGGTCGGTGGTCCGCACCCAGGAACTGAACGCGGCCTACGCGGTCCTCGGCGATCCCGAGGCGAGGAAGGCCTACGACCGGGAACTGGCCGCGGAGGAGCGGGCGGCCCGAAGCCCCCGGGGAAGTCGGCCGACGGAAGGCGAGGGCGATCCCGACGAGGGCGGGGGACTCCGCCGGAAGTCGGCCGGCCTTCGTGGGAACCTTCGGCAGGACGTGATGCTGCGACCCGAGGAGTTCCTGCGTGGGACCCGCCTCGAGGTGCGGGTCGACGATCCGGGCAATGCGGCCGGCGCCGAGGTCTATGCGCTCGACATCCCCGCCGGCACCGCGCCGGGAGCCCGGTTCGCGGTGCGCCGCGAGGGCGCCTCCGCCGGCGGCGTGCTCACGGTCCGGGCGACGGTCCGTCCTGATCCGCGGTTCCGGGCGCGGGGTTCGGACCTGCGTTGCGACCTGCGGATCCCTTCGGCGCTGGCCCGACGCGGCGGCCCGACGACGGTGCGCGGGCTCGACGGGATGATCCGGGTCCAGATCCCGCCCGGCATCGCCCGTGGAGAGGAGCTGTTGGTGGCCGGCGAGGGGCTTCCCACGGCCCGCGGCGGCCGCGGTGACCTGTGTGTGCGGGTGATGTACCAGCCGGACGTCCGCATCACCCGTCGGCCGGCGGGAGACGACCCACGGTAGGGTGGAGGCCCCTCGCCTTCCGCGGTTGTCGCGTCGGCGCGACGCCGGTTAGGCTTTGCGTCTCATGAGCCAACCCGCCTGTCCGATGTGTGAGATGACCGAGGTCCTGGAGAGGTCCGGGAACTGGGAGTGCGTGACCTGCGGGCACGAATGGGCGAAGGAGGCCGAGCCGGAGGCGCCGGTCGGGCCGCGCGTGGTGAAGGACGCCAACGGCAACGTCCTCGCCGACGGCGACGTGGTGATCCTGATCAAGGACCTGAAGCTCGGCGGTTCCCAGGTCCTCAAGGGCGGCTCGAAGTCCAAGCCAATCCGGCTGGTGGACGGCGACCACGAGATCGACTGCAAGGTGGACGGCATCGCCGTCGGCCTGAAGGCGTGCTTCGTCCGCAAGGCGTGAGCGGGAGCCGCGACCGACCTCACGCAGATTCGCCAAGACGCCAACCGGGCGACGGAGCCGGACTGAAACAGCGTTCCCCATGCGGTCCATGGTTCTACCGCGAGAAGACCGCGGCTTCTTCCCTCCCCAGCGTCTTGGCGTTTTTGCGTGCCGATCTCTTTCCAGCCGGCGCCTGCCGCCGTTCTGGGATTCACCGGGAAGATTGCGATTCAGTTTACGATTCAGAGTAAGACGGCGAGCCCTACTCTCCCTGCGCCTTGCTGGCCTCTTCGAGCCCGACCATGTCGGAGTCAGATTGGGCGCAGTGCGTCGTCGCCGACTTCGAGCACCGCGAGGCAGGCCATGGCGGTGGCGGGATCGTTGAGCGGGACGATGCCCCGGGTCAGGCGCGGGACGGGGCGGCCTTCGCGCCGCGGCGGTGACAGCTTCTCCCACGCGGCCATCAGCGAGACGAAGTCGGGATGTCCCAGCGCACGCAGTTGGGACGGGTTCAGCAACCGCAGACGGGACGTGTGTCCCGGGGCCACGAAGCGCGTCAGCTCCAGCAGCACCCGGCCCATGGTGAGACGCGGGTTCAACTCCACCAACGGCCGGAGGCACGGCCCGTCCGGACCCTCATGGACGAAGGCGTCCACGCCGGCCGGACCGTGGTGGCCGGCGGCGTCGAAGGCGGTCTGCAAGGCCGATTGGATCCGTTCGAAGATCCGGTGGATCCACCGGGGATCCCTGCCTCGGAACGCGGCGAGGACGGCGGCCGGGGGACGTCGCCCGGCGGCGGGTTCGGCGGTGTTGGCGAGGAACTGTCCGCGCCGGTCGGTGGTCAGGCCGGTGTAGCCCCGCAGACGGAGCGAGCCGTCGACACGGTCGAACTGCACCGAGAAGTCGCAGAGCCGTTCCATCCAGGGTTCCACGACCACCGATCCGCCGTGGCGGAACGATTCCTCCACCCAGACGCGTTGGGCGGGCAACGGTGCCGGTTCCCAGAGGCGGATCGCGTTGCCGCCGGCGAGTCCGAGCGACCGCTTGACCACGATGCGATGGTGGCCGGTGGCGCGGATGCGGTCCACGGCCTCCCACACCGCGGCCGGCTCCCGGGCCACGGTGCCGATCGTCCACGCCGGCGAAAGGCGTCCCGGCGGGGCGATCGCCTCCAATTCGGACTGGAGTTCCCGCAGCAGTGCGGAGCTCCAGTCCTTGCCGAACAGCGCGGCCCGCGCGGCCGTGGTGCCGGGGTCGGGCAATCCCGAGCCGCCGGTGACCTGCAACGCCAGCGGCGCGAGCCGCGCGACGCTGTCCGGCGACCAGGCCCAGGGTCGCAACGACCCGAGTTTGCGTCCGGCGAGGGAACCGATCTCCGCGAGCGGGACACACTCCGCCACCGGCAGACCCTGGCGTCGAAGCCCGGCGAGGAATTCCGCGGAAGGCGTCGTGGGCACCAGCACCACGTCGTCGTCGCTGCCCAGGTATTGGGGCAGCAGGGCGAGGTCCTCGGCGAGGCGCAGCGCATGTCGGCCCGGGTTGAAGGCGGGGCCCAGCCCGATGTGGCCTTCGGCGAGCGGATTGAAGAGGAACACGTCCGGCGTTCGGCCCTTGGAGCGGGAGAAGGCCTCGAGCCGCCGGATGAAGTCGTCCTCCAGGCCGGCCGACCGACGGCCTTCGACGTTGAAGTCGTCGCCGCGGGCGCGTCGTGGTGAGAGCGGAGTGCGGAGCACCCGCTGGAAGGCGTTCCAGTCGGTTTCGTCGGGTTCCTTCCAACGGCGGAACCACTTCAGTCCATGGGCGACATGGGCGATCTCGTCGCGGTGGATCCGGTCGAGCAGCGCGGCGGTGTCCGCGTCGCCGGCCTCGGCAAAGGCCCGGCCGAAGGTCCTCGAGAAGTCGAGGTTTGCCTGCTCGAAGGTGAGGCTGAGCCCGGACACGAAGTCCATCGGGCTCCGCATCGGCGCGACGCTGCGCCAGAAGTAGCCGCTGACCGGCAGTTCGCCGAAGACCACGCCGCAGGCCTTCATGCGCTCGAGGTAGAGCCGCACGTGGTCCTGTTCGTCCTGGAGGGTCCTCAGGACACCGCGTCGGAAGGCCGGCGGGGCGTCGGGGAATCGGAGGAGCACCAGGGCCATCAACTCGGTGGCGAGCAGCTCGTGGTTGGCGAAGAAGTGGAGGACCTTGCCGCGTTCGGAACCGTGGTCGAGTCGGTGGAGTCCGGGGAAGGAATCCGTCGTCGTCGCGGTGCCCGGGGCCTTGAAGCGCAGGACGTCGGGACGACCGGGAGCCTCGGGACTCTCCCAGGCCGAGCCGGGCCGGGTGTCCGTGAACGTCTCCGGCCGGAACAGCTTGTCCTCCAGCGTCGTCCCGAAGACCACGCGCTCGGCGAATTCCCTGAGTTCCATGCCCGCGGTGAAGCTACCGGATCGGACCGCGCCCGGGAGCGCGAAATCATCCGCGACACCCGACGCCTGAAGCCCGCGTGCCATTCCGGCGTCCGCGGCCTTGCCAGTCGGTCGTGGGTGGCGAAGCATCCGCGCGTCACCTTCCCGTCTTTTCCATGAAGTTCCACACACTCCACGGCCTGGCCGCCGCGGCGCTCCTGCCGCTGCTGACTCCGACCCTGGCCCAGAACGCGCCCGCCGGCCCCGTCCGCGGTCCGTTTTGGTCGGGCACGATCATGCGGTCCAAGGACAACCCGGCGGCCATGAAGGGCCTTGCCGTCACGCTCGGTCCCGAGCGGCGCAGCTACGTCGTCTACGACCTCGACACCCTCCGCCTCGCGGTGGCGTGGAGCGGCGAGTTCCTCGAGTTCGGCAACACGCTGACCAAGATCGAATGGCCGCCGCCGCCCACGGTGAAGGGCACCCAGATCGCCTTCGAGACGGGCATCGGGCCCGGCTGGGGCGACAAGGGCGGCAGCCTCGACGACCCGCGTCTGCGCAAGCAGGGGCCGCTCCCGAAGGACTGGGCCCACTACGAGGGACTCTACCTGCACGGCGACAACGTGGTCCTGCGCTACACGGTGGGCGGAGCCACGGTGCTCGAGTCCCCGGGCGTCGAGGACGTCGGCGGCCAGCGGTTCTTCACCCGCACCTTCCAGGTGAACAAGTCGGGCGGCGCGGCCACGTTGCTGCTCGCGGAAGGCGCCACGGGCACCGCGATGGAATCGGACTTCGACGGCTCGAAGGGTCCGGTGACCGTCGCGCTCAAGGACGGCAAGTCCCTCTCGATCGGCGGCCAGGACGTGCCGGCGAAGACGCGTCTCGTGGTCGGTGCGGACGGCCGGGTGCTGCTCAAGCTCGCCACGACGAAGGCCGGCCGGGCATTCCGGATCGCGCTCACGCCCGACGCCGCGCCGGAGGGATTCGTCGCGCTGCGCGGACGCAAGGTCGCGAACCTGACCGACTTCACCAACGGCGGCCCCTCGCTGTGGCCGGAGACGGTCACCACCCAGGGCAAGCTCGACACCGGCGGCGGCGACGGCAGCTACGTGGTCGACACCCTGACCGAGCCGTTCCCGAATCCGTACCGGGTCAGCACGTTCATCGGCGGATTCGACTTCCTGCCCGACGGCCGGGCCGCGGTGTGCACGTTCCATGGCGACGTCTGGATCGTCTCGGGCATCGACGACACGCTGGAGAAGCTGACCTGGAAGCGTTTCGCGACCGGTCTCTTCCAGCCCCTCGGGCTCAAGGTCGTGAAGGGCGACATCTACGTCGCCGGCCGCGACCAGATCACGCGGTTGAAGGACCTCAACGAGGACGGCGAGGCCGACCTGTACGCGAACTTCAACAACGACACCGTCGTCACGCCGAACTACCACGAGTTCGTCCTCGACCTGCACACGGACTCGAAGGGGAACTTCTACTACGCCAAGGGCGCCCCCTGGGAGCCGTCGGTCACCTCGCCGCACCAGGGCACCATCCTCAAGGTGTCTCCCGACGGGAAGAAGATGGAGGTCTTCGCCTCGGGCCTGCGCGCGCCGAACGGCATGACGGTCGGTCCCGACGACACGGTGCTCGTGGGCGACAACCAGGGCCACTGGATGCCGTCCTCGAAGCTCAACCTGGTGAAGCCGGGTTCCTTCATGGGAATGGTGCCCGCGGCGCAGAAGGAATTGGCGCTGAAGTACCCGGACGGCCGTGAGATCCGCGTCAACCCGAGCGATCCCGACGTCCGAAAGGCCAACAACCTGAAGGGCTGGGACGGCGCGATGCCGATCCCGACGTCCTACGACGAGCCGGTCGCGTGGCTGCCGATGCGTTGGGACAACTCCAGCGGCGGACAGGTGTACGTGACCAGCGACAAGTGGGGTCCGTGGAAGGGCTCGCCGCTGTTCATGAGCTACGGCAAGTGCCTGCTGTACGGCGTCTCGATGGACACCGTGGACGGCACCACCCAGGCCTCGCTGGTCCCGTTCGGGCTCAAGTTCCAGAGCGGCATCATGCGCGGGCGTTTCAGCCAGAAGGACGGCCAGCTCTACGTGGCGGGCCTGAAGGGCTGGCAGAACGCGGCGACGCGTGACGGCGGATTCTACCGCGTGCGCTACACCGGGAAGCCGGTCCGCCAGGTGCTCAAGACCCACGCGGCGAAGAACGGCCTCCAGCTGACCTTCAGCACCGCCCTCGACCCGAAGACCGCCGGCGATGCGGCGAGCTACGCGGTCGAGGTGTGGAACTACCGCTACAGCGGCAACTACGGCTCGCCGGAACTCTCGGTCAAGGACCCCACCAAGACCGCCCACGACAAGCTGTCGGTCGGCGCCGTCAAGGTGTCCGCCGACGGCAAGACGGTCTTCCTTGAGATCGAAGGCCTGCCGGTGGCGGACCAGTTCAGCGTCAAGTACACCGTCAACGCGGCCGACGGCGCCGAGATGCGTTCCGAGGTGATCGGGACCATCCACAAGCTCGGTGCCGCGGTGACCACGCTTCGCTGATCCACCGGATCCGATTCGACGGACGGGGCGCCGGCCGACAAGGCCGGCGCCCCGTTCTCTTGTCCGCGTTCTCCGCCGATCAGGACCCTTCGGATCGGCCCGAGGGATTCATCCGCAGAGGACGCAAAGGGACACAGATCCGGATCCTGAGTCGCGAACATCTGCGGAGATCTGCGGCATCTGCGGATGTCTCGGGCTGTCACCAATCGGAGTTCATTCCGTTGTGGATGCGAAGTGGCTCCGGCTTCTGGAGGTCCGCCGGCATCGGACTGAGAGGGTTCATCCGCAGATGACGCAGAGGGACGCAGACCCAGATCCTGAGAAGTGAACATCTGCGGAGATCTGCCGCATCTGCGGATGGACGGAATCAGCGGATCTGCGGGACCAGCCGGAGGGCGTCGACAAGGCTGCCGCGACCCTTGGACTCGATCTCGGAGGCGGGGATCCGGCGGACCGTCTGGGCGGTGGAGGGCAACGTGCCTTCGGCGTCGTCGGCCGGAACCGGGATCAGGGAACCGGTCACCAGGACCCTTTCCCTGCGGTCCTGCCCGGCGGACGCAGCCGTGCCGGAACGGCAGCCGGCGAAGGCCAAGGCCGACGCCAACACGAAACCGAGTGGACGAAGGGCTTGCCGATGCATGGCGATCCGGGGCGTGCGGGGGTTCAGGAAAGTCGGCGGAAGACCACCTTGGTGCCGGCGAGGATGTCGTGCAGTGCCTGCTTCGTGGGCGAGAAGGCCACCATCAGGTACCCCATTCCGAGCGGGAGCAGGCTCACGACCTCGGCGCAATATCGGCGGAAGGCGCGTCGATAGCCGATCGGCTGGCCTTGGAGGTCGACGATCCGGAGGCCGACGAGGTTCTTGCCCGGGGTGGCTCCGAAACGGCCGTTGAAGCCGACCCAGTAGATGAGGCTGATGGGGGCGTAGATGAGCATCAGGAGACCTTGGGCCTTGAGCACGGGGACGATGTCGGGCGTGCCCTCGGCGGTGATGTCGTACTGCTTGGCGGCCAGCTCCAGCAGGTCCTTCAGCTCGGATCCCCAGGGATACAGGACCAGCAGGAAGATCATCTGGAGGAGGACCGTGTCGAAGATGTAGGCGGCGAGGCGCGGGATGAACCCGGCGGCCGGCGGTTCCATCGGCGTCGGCAGGAACGGAGGCGGTTCGATGGGCTTGGGCAGGTCCCACTGGAACTCATGTCGGTCCGCGGCCTTCAGCCAACGCGATTCCTCCGAGCTCCAGATGAGCGTTTCCGGCCCGAGCCGGCCGTCCCGCGCCCATTCGCGCAGTTCCTCCAGCGTTCCGGGGTATTCGTGTCCGTCGGCTCCGATGAGTTTGTAGTCCGTAGGCATCCTGCAGGTGGGTGGATAGAACCCGAATGGCGGTTGCGCAATACGACGTGACGGCGGGCCGGAGGCAAACCCAATCGGCGACGGTGTCCGTGCGGCGGGTGTCCGTGCGGCGCGGGACGGTGCCGGAAGATTGGGGCGAACCTTCCCGTGGACCGTCCGTACCACCGGTTCCGGAGCGGAAGCCGCCACTTCCCCAACGCTTTGTTTGAAACCTGCCCCGTTTCCCGGTGTCCTTCCTTCGCTCCCGAACCCCCACCCCATGAGCCAGGTCCCCAACCCCTCCGCCGGCGCCGACGTCCCGGTCGCCGCCATCGAACAGCTCGCCGCCCGCCAGAAGGCGCTCGTGGACCAACTGGGCCGCGTGATCATCGGCCAGCACGACATCATCGAGAACACGCTGCTGACGCTCTTCGCGGGCGGCCATGCGCTGATCACCGGCGTGCCCGGCCTCGCGAAGACCCTGCTCATCCGTTCGCTCAGCCAGGCGGTGGACCTGAAGTTCAACCGCATCCAGTTCACTCCCGACCTGATGCCGAGCGACATCACCGGCACGGACGTCCTGGAGGAGGACCACGAGACGGGGCGTCGGCGGCAGGTGTTCCTGCCGGGACCGGTGTTCTCGAACCTGGTGCTCGCGGACGAGATCAACCGCACGCCGCCGAAGACCCAGGCGGCGATGCTGGAGACGATGCAGGAGAAGCAGGTGACGGTGGGTGGCAAGACCTACCCCTTGCCTCAGCCGTTCCACGTCTTCGCGACGCAGAACCCGATCGAGCAGGAAGGCACCTACGTGCTGCCCGAGGCGCAGGCCGACCGCTTCATGTTCTGCCTGAACACGACGTACCCGACCAACGCGGAGGAGGAACGGGTGGTGCGCCAGACGACCGGCGCCGCGCAGGCCGCCATCACCCCGGTCATCACCGGCCCCGAGCTGCTGGAGGCGCAGAAGCTCGTGCGGGCGATCCCGGTGAGCGACGAGGTGATCCGCTACGCGGTCCGGCTGGTGGCGCGGACACGGCCCGAGGATCCCTCGGCACCGGCCTACGTGAAGGAATTCGTGCGTTGGGGTGCCAGTCCGCGCGCCTCGCAATACCTGGTCCTCGGCGCCAAGGCCCGGGCGGCCACCACCGGCAAGCTGTGCGCCGACCACGAGGGTGTCCGCCATGTCGCCCGCCAGGTGCTGCGTCACCGCATCATGCCCAACTTCAACGCCCGTGCGCAGAAGGTGACGGTGGAGACGCTCATCGACCGGCTGCTGAAGGATGTGGCGGTGCAATGAGGAGAGAGTCCGTAGCCGGTGGTCCGTGGTCCGTTGGCTGGCGAAGGAAGGCCCGATGAAACGTTCGACGACCAACAATGTGGAGTCCTGGTCCAGGTGGAACGGGGCGCGTGGCCCGCTACTCCCGACAGCCCGCCGGACACCCTCACCGTGAATCCTCCCCTCCAGTTCGACGCGCGCCTCCTGGCGACGGTCGAGGACCTGCCGCTGTTGGCGCGGACCATCGTGGAGGGATTCCTCGACGGCCTGCACCGCAGCCCTTTCCTCGGCTACTCGACGGAGTTCGCCAGCTACCGCCAGTACGTCCAGGGCGACAACCTCCGCCATCTCGACTGGAAGGTCTGGGCGCGCAGCGACGCGCTGTACGTGAAGCAGTTCGAGGACGACACGAACTACCGCGCCCAGATCTACCTGGACACCTCGGCGTCGATGGATTTCGGAAAGGAGGCCGCCAACAAGTTCACCTACGGCCGCCTGCTCGCCGCGGCCTTGGCGCACCTGATGGTCCTGCAGCGCGACGCCCCGGGCCTCGCCCTCTTCGGTCCGGACAGCCGGCAGGCCTTGCCCTGCGCCGCGACGCGGCACCACGCGATGGATCTCTTCGCCCTGCTCGCCAACGCCAAGGCCGGCGGCGGCACCGTCGTGGGACCGGACCTCCTCGGCATCGTGCAGGCCGTGTATCGCCGGGGCATCTCGGTGGTGATCTCGGACTTCTTCACCGCGGAGGACGCCGGCTTCGAGCTGCTCCGCCAGCTCCACGCCCATCGGCAGGAGACGATCGTCTTCCAGCTGCTGTCGCCCGAGGAACTCGACCTGCCGTACGAGGGCGAGTGGATCCTCGAGGACAGCGAGTCCGCCGAGGAGCGGATCGTGCACGTCGACGACATCCGGAAGGGCTACCAGCAGCGGCTCGCCGCCTTCTGCGAACGGGTGAAGTCGGAATGCCTCGGCTACGAGTTCGACCATGTCCTGCTCCGCACCGGCGACCCGCTGGACAAGGCCCTGATGGCGTACCTCGAACGGAGGGCGAACGTGTGACCTGGAAAACACCCAACTCGGAACGCCCGCCGGGGAAACGGCGGACGACGGGCCACGGACAACGGACCCACAACCAGTAGCCCGCGTGCCTTTCCTCTTCACCAACGCCTTCCTCCTGGCCGCCCTTGCCGGCCTGGGGATCCCCGTGCTCATCCACCTGCTGCTCAAGCGGCGGAACCAGAGGCTGAAGTTCAGCACGCTCCGCTTCTTCGAGACGCAGGACACGAAGAGCACCTCCCGCCGGAAGCTGCGGAACCTCTTCCTGCTGCTGCTGCGGCTGCTGATCTTCGCGTTGATCGTGCTCGCCTTCGCGCGGCCCTACCTGCCGGAGTCGCTGGGCGGACCCGCACGCCGTCCGCGTCGGCAGGTGGCGCTGGTGCTCGACCGTTCGCTCAGCCTGACCGCGAAGGATGCCGGGGGTGTGCGTTGGGAAGCCACGCTGAAGGTCGCCCGGGACGCGCTCGGGAACCTGGGCGACGACGACCGGGCGGCGATCGTGGGCGTTGCCGGCCGGGCCGAGGTGCTGGCGGCCTTCGCCCCGGCGCCGGTCACGCTCCAGAAGCTCGGCACCCTGTCGCCGGAGTCCTCGACGTCGGACCTCTCCGAAGGCATCCGCGAGGCCGCGCGCCTGGTGGCGGCGGCGGACGACGCCTTCGAGTCGTCCATCGTCGTCGTCAGCGACCTCCAACGTTCCGCGGTCGGATCGTTGGCGGCGGCGCCGCTGCCGAAGGACCTGCCGGTTTCCTTCCTGCCCGTCGGCGAGGCCGTCCCCGCCAACCTCGCCGTCAGCGCGCTCCAGGTGGCGCCTTCCGAGACCAACAGCCCGTTCGCCACCGTCTCCAACTTCGGCGACGCCACCGTCTCCACCACGGCGGAGTTCCGCCTGGACGGGAAGCCGGTGTGGAGCCGTGCGGTGACCCTGGTCGCGGGTGGCGCGACGAACCTCGACCTGGCGGTTCCCAGGCTGGAGCCCGGATGGCACGAGGCGGAGGTGCGGTTGAAGGCCGGGGACGCGTTGGCCGCGGACGACGTGCGGGTCGCCGCCTTCCTGCTGCCGTCCCCGTTGCGGGTGCTCGTGGTCGAGAACCGAACCGAGGTCCGGTCGTTCGAGGAGCAGTCCTTCTTCGTGATGGCCGCGCTGGATCCCTTCCATGGCGGCACCAACGCCGCGACCGGACGCTTCGCGCTGGAACAGGCACGACCCGGGACGCTCGCCCAGAAGCTGGCAGCCGTCCGCACGCCGGGTGCCGGTGGAGACCGCGCTTGGGACGCCGTGGTCCTGCCCGCGGTGAAGACCCTGCCGCCCGAGGCGGTGACGGCGTTGTCCGCCTTCGTGAAGGCCGGTGGCGGCCTCGTCCTCTTCGGCGGCGACAGCCTCGCTTCGTCCCGTTTCAACGCCGAGTTCGCGGGACTGCTGCCGCTGCAGGTCGGGGAACCGGTCAAGGCGGACGAGGACCTGCCGTGGCGGCTCGGCGACTTCGACCGGAAGAGCCCGGTGTTCAACGTCTTCGCCGCGGACGGCTCGGGCTCGCCGGCAGTGGCCGAGTTCACCCGGAGGCATCCGGTGCAGCCCGGCGCCGGGGTTTCGATCCTGGCCCGGTTCGACGACGGCATCCCGCTCGTCCTCGAGGCCCGTGCCGGCAATGGACGCGTGCTCTTCGCCAACACCTCGGCCGACACCGCCTGGACCGACTGGCAGAAGCACAAGTCGTTCGTCCCCTGGCTGCTCTCCGCCGTGGCCCACGTCGCCGGACGCGACGAGGAACGCCTGGTCGAGGCGGGCCGCGAGTTCTCCCAGGGCACGGAAGTGCAGCTGCCTGCCGGAGTCTCCGCGGTCGGGAAGGAATTCACCGTGCTCGCCGCGGACCAACCTCCGCGCAAGGCGACGGGGAACGCCGAGGGGGTCGTCGCGTTCGAGGCCGGCACCGCGGGCGTCCACCGTCTGCAGGACGCCTCGGGCCGGGAGCGGCTGCGTTTCGCGGTGAACCCGCCCTCGCAGGAATCCGACCTCGCCACGCTGGACGCCGCCGAGGTCGGCCGCCGGGTGGTGCGCCTGGACGACGGGCTTTCGCCTCCGGCCGCCGGGCTTTTCGGTGCCGACCGGCGTCAGCGCGAGTTCTGGCGGCTGCTGCTGCTGGCCGCGATCGTCCTGCTCTTCGCCGAGACCCTGATCTCCAACCGCACCACCGCCTGATGTTCCCGGTCCAGACGTACCCGATCCTGACCCCGACGCCCGCCCTGGCGTTGGGCCAGGTGGTGGACTACTGCGTCCTGCCGTTGGCCGGTGCGATGGCGGTTTCCCTCGTCTTCTGGCTGCCGGCCCGGCGACTCGGACGCCCCGGGGCGCTTCGGGCCGTGCTCCGCTTCCTGTCCGTGGTTCCGCCGGTTCTCGCGATGGCCTGGCTCCTGGCGGTGATGGGATTGAACGTCTGGGCCGACGGTCCGCTCTCCGCCTTGCGAAGCCTGCCCGAGTTCGCGGTGCTCGGGATTTCCGCGGGGGTGGCGTTCGTGGCCGCCCGCCACCTCTGGAAGTCGCTGGAAGCCGCCGCCGCAACCTCCGTCTCGACCTCGGACCCCAACACAGAACCGTCATGAACCCCGCCGCCGAAAACGCACGTCGCCAGCTCGCCGCCGCAGGTCGCCGGAAGGACTTCGCACGTCGCCTCGGCACCGGCGTCGCCGTCGGTTCGCTCCTCCTCCTCGCGATCCTCCTGGTGGCGTTGGTCGACTACTGGCTGCTCCTGCCCGTGGCCGCCCGCTGGACCGCGTTGGTGCTGGTCACCGGGCTCCTCGCCGGCGGCCTGTTCCGCCTGATCACGACCCTGCGTCGCGCCACCGGCCTGAAGGAGGCGGCGTTGGACGTGGAGTCGCGGACGCCGGAGGCCGGATGCGAGGTTTCCACCGCCGCGGAATACCTTTCCGGATCGAGGGATCCTTCCCGCGAATACGAGGCCGAGCTGGCCGAGGCGCTCGAGGCCCGTGCGGCGGCCCGGGTGGCCGTCGACGACGCCCCTTACAACCGGCGGTTCCTCCTGCCCACCTTCGCCGCCGGTGTCGTGGTCTTCGGCGGACTCGTCGCCTTCCTGGTTCTCGCCCCGTCCTCGGGCACCGCCTTCCTCCGCACCGCCGCCCCGTGGTCCAAGGCCAGCTTCACCCTGCTCGACGTCTCCCCGCGCGGCGGCGAATACCCCGTCGGCGGCCAGGTCGCCTTCACCAACCGCATCGCCGGACGTCCGCCGAAGTCCGTGGAGTTCCAATGGCGCGAAACGCCGTCGGCCCCGTGGACCCGCGTCCCGCTGGAAGTCGTGTCCAACACCGTCGCCTACCACTCGCTGCTCGTCGCGACCTCGGGCGTGTACCGCGTGGTCGCCGGCGACGCCGTCTCGCCCGAGTATCCGTTGACCGCCTATGTCCCGCCGCGGGTGGAGACGTTGGCCGTCGGCCTCACGCCGCCCGCCTACACGAGGATCCCTCCCAGCGAGACGACCGAAGCCGGCTTCAACGTGGTCCGCGGCTCGCGTGCGGTCTTCCGCATCGCCGGCAACGTCCCGCTGGGCGGTGCCGCGTTGAGGTTCACCAACGGGGTCGCCCAGCAGCTCAAGCCGCTCGGTTCCAACCTCTGGACCGCCGACCTCCTGGTCACCAACGACAACGCCTACCGCTTCGACCTCACCGACACCCGCGGGCGTCCGGGCATCGACACCACGACCCATGTCGTCCGCGCGCTTCCCGACAACCCGCCCAAGGTCGACATCGCCGAGCCGGGCGAGGACATCCGGGCCGACCCCGGGGACATCGTGCCGTTGAAGGTCGTGGCCTCCGACGACTTCGGGATCGCCGGCATCCGCATCGTGTACCACAAGCTGGGCGAACCGGAGAAGGTGCTGGAGGTGCGCGACCGCCACGTGAAGGACGGCGAGACGCTGGCCGCCGGGGTGATCCGGCTGGAGGACCTGAAGCTGAAGCCGTACGAGGTGGTCGCCTACCACGCGGAAGCCCGGGACAACAACGACTTCGACGGACCCGGCATCGGGCGTTCCCCGACGTACTTCATCGAGATCACCGACAAGACCTCCCCGCCGCCGTCGAAGCGCAAGGGGCCGCCGCAGCAGCGTCTCAACCTGCTCGCGATCCAGAAGGGCATCGTGGCGGACACCACAGCCCTGCCCTCGAACGCCCCGACCAACGCGTACGCGGAGATGGCCCGGCGCCAGCGGGACGCCCGGGAGTTCGCGGAGATGTACCGTCTGAAGCTGGAGGAGGGCGGGGCTCCGTTCGCCGCGCAGGGGGCGATGGAGTCGGCGGTGGAGGAGATGGGGAAGGCGGCCAAGCGCCTGGACCAGCGCAGCCGCGGCGAGGCCCTGCCGCCGGAGGAGAAGGCGTTGGCCCACCTCTACGACGCGGTGAAGGCGATGCCGGCGTTGCGCAACCTGCCGACCCAGCCTTCCGAGCTTTCGCAGCAGACCCCCGCGGAGGCCGCCCCGAAGAGCCCCGTGGACATCGTCCTCGAGGAACTGAAGAAGAAGCCGAAGGAGACCCCGAAGCTGGCCGAGCTGGAACAGGCGTTGAAGGACGCCCGCGAACTCGCGCGCGCCCAGGGTGAGCTCGCCGGCCGCATGGAACGTCCCCAGTCGGGCCAGCCCGCCCAGGGTCAGGGCGAAGGAGAAGGCGAGGGCGAAGGCCAGGGCAAGGGACAGGGTGCCGGCAAGGATTCGAAGGAGGCCAAGGAGGCCCAGCGGTTGAAGGAGATGGCCGAGCGCGCGAAGCAACGGGAGGCGTCCGGCCAAGGACCGGGCCAATCGGATTCGAAGGAGACCGCCCAGGCCAAGGACGGCAAGGGCCAGGGAGAAGGCAAAGGCAAGGGGAAGGGGAAGGGCCAAGGTCAGGGAGAAGGCGCAGGCCAGGGCCAGGGGCAAGGAAAGGGCGAAGGCGAGGGCGAGGGCGAAGGCCAGATGGCCGAGGCGCAGGAGAAGCTGCGTCAGAAGGCCGAGCAGTTGGCGGAGAAGATCCGGCAGTTGGTCGACAAGGATTCCAAGCAGGGCCAGGGCGCCGCGAAGCGCCTGGAGGAGGCGTCCCGCCAGATGGCGGAGGCGGCGAAGGCGTTGCGTCAGGGGAACCGTGCGGGTGGCGGATCCGCCGGCACCATCGGGGCGGCCGGCGCCAGTTCCGCCGCCGACCTCCTGGAGAAGGCGATCTCCGGCAAGCCCGAGCTGACGGACGTCTCCGCGGAGGAGGCCCCGAAGAAGTTCGAGGGCCAGATCAGCGAGTACTTCAAGCGCCTGACCCGCGCCGAATGAAACGCATCCGGTTCATCCATTGGAACGCGGAGGAGGCCATGGAACGCACGGCCCGCCTGGTCGCGCTCGGCCATGAGGTCCTCGGCGACACCCCGCCCGAGGGCGCCTCGGTGGTGAAGGAGCTTCGTCGCGTCCGCCCGCAGGCGGTGGTCATCGACCTGTCCCGGCTTCCGGCCCACGGACGCGAGATCGGCCGGGCGATGCGGCTTTCGTCGACGCTCCGGGCGGTGCCGATCGTCTATGTCGGAGGCGACCCGGCCAAGCGGGAGATCGTCCGCGGGCTCCTGCCCGACGCGACCTACACCACCTGGGAACGGATCGGACCCGACCTCGCCCGCACGCTGGAGAATCCCCCGTCCCAGCCGCACGTGCCGCCCGACCATCCCGGTGCGAACACCTCCCGGCCGGTCACCGGAAAACTCGGCTTCAAGACCGGCATGACCGTCGCCCTCGTCGGCGCCCCGGCCCCGGTGGCGGAGTCGCTCCGCACGGAGTCGCCGGCCGGGGTTGCGTTCCGGAACGACCTCAAGGCGCGTGCCGACCTGGCCCTGTTCTTCGCCGCGGACACGGACGCCTTCGGCCGCGCCCTCCGACAGGTATCCACCCGGGCCGACCTGCCCGCGTTCTGGATCGCCTGGCCGAAGCTGGCTTCCGGGGTGAAGACCGACCTCACCCAAGGTCGGATCCGCGACGCCGCCCGGGACGCCGGCTTCGTGGATTCGAAGATCTGCGGCATCGACGCGGTCTGGTCCGGGCTGCGGTTCTCGCGGATGCGTCAGCCGGCGGTCCGGCGTGAGGAGTCGTTCGAATGACACAGTTCACCCATCTTCCCGAGACCCGTTGGCTCCTGGCGGGCGGCGCCGTGGCGCTGGTGTTCCTGGCGGTCAGCTACGCCACGGCCAAGGGACGTGCGGGCGGGGTCCCGCGGACCGTCGGCACCCTGTTGCGGGCCCTGGTCCTCGCGGCGTTGACCGTCTGCCTCCTCGATCCCCAGTGGGTCGAGAAGAACACGCGTCACCACAAGGCCCGCCTCGCGGTGCTGCTCGACACCTCGCAGAGCATGGGAACCCGGGACGTCGGCGAAGGCCGGCTCCACGCGGGAAGGGAATGGGTCCGGAAGAACGTGTCCGCGAAGAAGCCGTCGGACGTCGAGGTGGAGTTCTTCGGCTTCAGCGACCGCGTGGTCCGCGACACCAACTTCGCCGCGGCGCCCGTCGGGAAGGCGAGCGCCCTCGCCGGGGCGTTGGAATCGATGCTCGCCACGCCGGGGGACGCGCCGCTGACCGGCGTCCTGCTCGTCTCCGACGGCATCGAGACCACCACGTCCTCGCCCGAGGCCGCCGCACGCCGGCTCCAGCGCCGCGGCATCCCGGTGCACACGCTGGTGACCGGGACGACGAACGAGATGCGCGACGTCGTGTTGGAGAACGTGCAGGTGCGCCGGGCGGTCACCCACGACGCCCCCACCCGCATCGGGCTCCAGCTCCGCTCGCCCGGATTCGCCGGCCGTTCCGTGATGGTCCAGGTGCGCCGCGACACCGAGGTCCTCGCCGCCAAGCCGCTCACGCTGACCGGGCAGCCCCAGCGCATGGAGCTCGAGTTCACCCCGCGTCAGAAGGGTTTCCAGGTCTACGAGGTCGCCGTGTCCGCCGCGGAGGGCGAGTGGCTGGCCTCGAACAACCGCAGGATGTTCGGCCTCGAGGTGATCGACACCACGCTCAGGGTGCTCTACATGGAGGGCACCCCGCAGAACAACTCGAGTCCCAAGCCGGAGTGGAAGTACCTCAAGGACGCCCTGCAGTCGGATCCCGGGATCAAGGTCACCACCCTCTTCCGCCAGTTCGGCGGCAACGGCCAGTACCTGAACACCATCGACCTCGACCAGGAGACCGGCGAACGGATCTATCCCGTCGAGCATCCCACCAAGGGCTTCCCCAAGACCCTCGACGCATTGTTGGAGTACGACGTCGTCATCCACAGCGACATCAAGCGCGAGTCGTTCAGCGGCGGACAGCTCACCAACATCGCGCGCCTGGTGGAGGAGTTCGGCGGCGGCTTCGTCATGATCGGCGGCAACTCCGCCTTCGGACGCGGCGGCTACCACAAGACCATCCTCGACCGCATCATCCCGGTGGCCATGGAGGGCGCCTACGACTCCGACCGCGTGGAGTTCAAGGTGAAGGTCCCCCGCACGGCGTGGGGGCATCCGATCGTCGCCTTCGGCCCGGACAAGGCGGAGACCCAGAAGATCTGGACCGAGAAGTTCCCGGTGCTGCACGGGCTCAACCGCATGGAACGGGTGAAGCCGGGTGCGACGGTGTTGGCCACCGTGGACGACGGCTTCCCCGGCGAGGACCCGACGGTCGTGCTGGCGGTCCAGGAGGTGGGACGCGGCCGGAGCATGGCCTTCACCTCCGACACCACGCGTTCGTGGGGCGAGGATTTCGAGACGACCTGGGGCGAACCGGTCGACAAGCGTTGGGGGCTGACCGAGGACAACTGCGACTCGCGCTACTACCGGCAGTTCTGGGTGAACGCGGTGCGCTGGCTTGCCGCGGGCCGAGCCGGACGCACGAACCAGGCCGTCGTGCTCGAGCTTTCGGCCGGCTACACGGTGCCCGGCGAACCGGTCGAGGCCTCGGTCCGGGTGCGCGACCTCGCCCGACGGGACGTTCCCGGAGCCCAGGTGACGATCTACGCCGGCAACGCCGCCTCCAGCAACGCGGTCGCCGTGGCCCGCTGGGATGCCGCGGCCCGCGCCTACACGGCCAGCGTGCGCATTCCCAAGGACGGAGCCTACATCCTCACCGCGGTGGCCCAGTCGGGGAACACCCGGCTTGGCGACGACCGGCAGCTGCTGGTCGGTGAGACGATCGACCGCGAGATGGCGGATCTCCGGGCGCGTCCGGACCTGCTCGCCTCGGTCGCATCGGCCGCCTCCGGCCTCGTCCATCGCCTCGAGACGCCTCCGGCCGCGGGCCTCGCCGACCTTTGGCGGACGGCTCCGCCCCCGACGGTGGACTACGACCGAAAGCCCCTTTGGGACAAACCCTGGTGGCTCGCCGCGATCCTCGGGGTGCTGACGCTCGAATGGGCCCTGCGACGTTGGAGAGGCTTGGCGTGAAGGGATTCTCCCCATCGACCTTCCGCCCCGGCCGGGCCGGATGGAGCGGCAGGATCGCCGCCATCCTCCTTGCCGGGTTCTGCCTTTCCGCGCTGCCGCGTCTCGGGGCCCAGGCTCCTGTCTGGAAGGGGGCCGGCGACGGACTCTCCTCCGCACAGCATGAACTCGAGGGTCCCTGGTCGGTCTCCATCGTGCGGATCGAGCGGACAAACACCTTGCTGCGGCTGCGTCCGATGCTCGCCTTCGGCGACCGCATCGGCCTCAACACCCTCAGCGAGCAGGTGGACCTCGTCCCCCGCGAAGCCGGCCGGGTGCTGGCCGCCATCAACGGGGATTTCTACGCGACGGAGCACGAGGTCCTGCCCGGCGACCCGCGCGGTCTGCTCATCCAGGAGGGCGTCCTGGTCAGCGGACCCGTTGCGCGGGACTGCTTCTGGATCACCCCGGACGGTGCGCCCCACATCGGGACCGTCCGCAGCCAATTCACGGTCCAGGCAGGCGATTCGGCTCCGGAGTCCTTCCTGCTGAACACCGATTACGACGGTGGCGAATCGGTGGTGTACACGTCGGCGGCCCGGGATGCGATTGGCGAGGATGCCCGCCGTGGATGGGTCGTGCGTCCGGCCAACGGAAGCGTCTGGCCGGAGTTCGGACCCGGACGTCGTTTCGAAGGCGTCGTCCAAGGTCGCATGGAGTCCGGCAAGCCGGGGCCCGGTCCTGCCGAACTGCTGATCGCCCCGTCGCAGGAACTCCGGTCTCTTCTCAGGCCCGGCGTCCGCGTCGTGGTTTCAACCGCCACCGAGCCGCAGTTGGCGGGTGTCCGGACCGCGATCGGCGGTGGTCCGGCCTTGGTGCGTCGGGGAGAGTTGCTGGACATCCGCGTCAACAAGGCCCGGGAACGGCATCCAAGGTCGGCCCTCGGCTGGAATGAAACCCACCTGTTCCTGGTGGCGGTCGACGGACGCCAACCCGGACACTCCGTCGGCATGACCCTTCCGGAACTGGCCGCCTACCTGCAGCGCATCGGCTGCACCGAGGCGGTGAACCTCGATGGCGGTGGTTCGACCGAACTCATCCTCCGCGGTCGGATCCTCAACAGCCCGTGCTACGGACACGAGCGTCGCACCGCCTCGGGTCTCGCCGCGCTTTTGTCCGAACCCAAGGGATCGGGGGCCAAATCCCCATGATGTCCGGTTTCCAGACACCTCTGCACGGGCCCGTGGTCGGCTCCCTCCGAACCGGACCCTTCGGTCTTCGTCTGCCGGGAGTCCTTCTCGCAATCGGCCTGCTCCTATCCTTTGCGACCCGTGGTGGGGCGGAGACCACGAACAACCCGCCGCGGGTGCGGCTGAGCGACGCCTTTGGCTACAGCCAGGAGAACCGGAGCGAAGGTCCATGGGCCGTCCGACGCGTCCGGATCCGCCGTTCCAGGACGGACCTGTCGTTCCATGTCCGGCTGGGTGGCGGAGCGCAGCTGGGACTGGCCACGCTTTCGGCCCAGGCGACGGGTGTCCCGAAATCCCAGGGGCGCCCCTTGGCCGCGGTCAATGGCGACTACTTCGTCCGCGACGGCGCCTTCGCCGGCGATCCGGAAGGACTGTGCATCTGCGAAGGCGCACTCGTCTCGCTGCCGTCGGAGAAGTCCTGCTTCTGGATCGCGCCGGACGGCTCGCCCCAGTGCACCAACGTCATCTCCCTCATGGCGGTCGTCTGGCCCGACGGGACGCGGATACCCTCCGGCCTGAACGAGGCTCCCGGCGACCGGCCGGTGGTCTACACACCGGAGTTCGGGGATGCGACCCGCACGATGCCGGGCCGCGATCTGGTGCTCGTCCCGGAGAAGGGCACCGCCTCGCTCGCGGTGGGCGAGGTCCGGGGTTTCCGGTTGGTCGCGGTGCGGGAAGGAGGCGGAACGCCGATCTCGTCCACCAACCTCGTGGTCCATCTGCCTGAATCCCTCTCGTCCCGTTCGATTCCGCCCGTCGGCGGCAGCGTCCGGATCGACACCGCGACATTGCCCGACCTGCGTGGCGTGAAGACCGCCTTGGGCGGCGGACCCGCGCTCCTGCGGGGCGGGGTGCCGACCCAGCTCCAGGCCGGAGAGGTCCGGCATCCGCGCACGGCCATCGGATGGAACCAGGACGACATCTTCCTGCTCCAGGTGGATGGCCGGCAGCCTTCGGTTTCCGTGGGCATGAGCTTCGCCGAAATGGCCCGGATCTTCCACGAACTGGGCTGCACCGACGCGCTGAACCTCGACGGCGGCGGTTCCTCGACGCTTTGGGTCCAGGGCCAGGTCGCCAACAACCCCAGCGAAGGCGGCGAACGGCCGATGGCCAATTCGCTGGTCGTGGTGCTCGGGAGCCGTGGCGACCCGAACTGACCCCGCTCCCGCCGACGCCGGTGCGCGAGGACGCGGCATCGGCGTCGGAACGGGGTTCGGAGTCCGTGCGGAGGCTGAGACTACTTCGCGGCGGCCGCGGCGACGGCGGCGGCGCGCTTGGCCAAACAGGCCTCCTGGACCTTGCGGGCCAGCTCCGGCTTCTCCAGCAACGTCTTGCGGGCCGCCTCCTTCCCTTGGCCGATCAACTCGCCGTTGAACTGCAGCCAGGCGCCCTTCTTCTCGAGCGCGCCGGTGTCGAGGCCGACGTCGATGAGCGATCCCTCCTTGTCGATGCCGTGGTTGAACAGGATGTCGAACTCGGCCTCGGTGAACGGCGGCGCCACCTTGTTCTTCACCACCTTCACCTTCACGTGGTTGCCGATCGTCGCGCCGGTGCCGTCCTTGATCGCGTCCTTGCGCCGGATGTCGATGCGCACCGAGGCGTAGAACTTCAGCGCCTTGCCGCCCGGCGTGGTCTCGGGGTTGCCGAACATGACGCCGACCTTCTCGCGCATCTGGTTGGTGAAGAGGCAGGTCGTCTTGGCCTTGCTCAGGATCGCGGTCAGCTTCCGCAACGCCTGGCTCATCAGCCGCGCCTGCATGCCCATCGTGGCCATGCCCATCTCACCCTCGAGTTCCGCCTTCGGCACCAGCGCCGCCACGGAGTCGACCACGATGATGTCCAGGGCGCCGGACCGCGCCAGGGTCTCGCAGATCGTCAGGGCCTCCTCGCCGGAGTCCGGCTGGGAGACCAGCAGTTCGTCGACGTTCACGCCCAGCTTCTTCGCGTAGGCCGGATCCAACGCGTGCTCGGCGTCGATGAACGCCGCGAGTCCCCCGGCCTTCTGGGCGTTGGCGATGAGGTGCAGCATCAGCGTGGTCTTGCCCGACGACTCCGGGCCGTAGATCTCGACCACACGTCCGCGCGGCACGCCACCCACGCCCAGGGCGAGGTCGATCGCCAGCGCGCCGGTGGGGATCACCTCGATGGGACGCATCACCTGCGAGCCCAGCCGCATGATCGCGCCTTCCCCGTAGGCCTTGGTGATGGTGGAGATGGCGGTCTCCAGTTCGCGGAGCTTGGCCGCGCTGGGCTTCGGCGACTCGACGACCGCGGCGGTTGCGGTCGTCGCGGGGACGGCGGCCTTGGTCTCGGTCTTGGTGGGGGCGGCGGGTTTCTCGGCCATAACTCTGGATGTGTGCGGTGTCGGGATGCTGTGTGTTCTGGGAAATCGGGGTTCCTTCGCGGACGGCTCGGGAAGGTTCAGTGGGTCTGGGCCAGGTCGACCTCGGGCCGGATGCGCCAGCGTCCGGCGACCGCGCCGAGTTCGGCGTCGAGGCTCCATTGGTCGGGCAGGGGATCCCCCACGTGGACCTTGTTGGCGCCCTTCAGGGCCATGCAGCCGGTGTTGTCGCCGACGGCCCGGATCGTCTCCAACTCCTCCGCGGAGAACGCCACCGTCCGCACCGCCGCCAATTCGTCCACCTTGGACTCGATCGTGCGGGTGCCTTCCCCGACCTCCTGGATCAGGGTCGGGATGACGGACCGCACCGCCGGCTGCGCGAGGCACCAGGCCGCGGCGAACTGGAGCAGCGTGAGGCCGTGCCGCTGTGCGATCGGACGCAGCGGCTCCAGCTTCCCGACGGCCGCCTCCACCCATCCGGGCGGACGGAACGACCGGTGGTCGCCCTGGCCGAAACGGTGACCCGGGAGGATGTCGCCGTGGAAAATCCCGCCATAGTCCACCACCCGCGTCAGCACCCGGATGTCGTGGGCCTGCGCCGCCGGCAACACCAGCGATCCGGGCCAGGGCTCGAACGGCCCGAGGATGACCATCGCCCAGTCGATCAACGCGCCGTAGCGCTCGAAGCACCGGATCACGTCGAGGGTGAACCCGTTGGCCGGCCCCGGCGCGATCCCGAGCCGCTCCGTCAGGCCGACATCCGCCAGCCGGTGCAGTTCCTTCCAGACCGTCTCGTCCGTGTAGCCGATCAGGTCGGGATTGTGCAGCAACACCACGTCGAAGCGGTCCGTCCCGCAGCGTTCCAGGGACTTCTCGGTCGCCATGCGCAGGTACGATCCGTACTCCGACCGGATGCGGAGACGCGGATCCGTGAAGCGAGGGAAGCCCTTCGCCCCGTCCCGACGCGCCGAGTAGAAGTCATGTCCGATGCAGGCCACGAGGCAGTAACTGTCGCGCGGCACCCCGGACAACGCCTGTCCGAGGAGGGAATCCGCCTCGCCACCGCCGTAGACGTCGGCGGTGAGGAAGGTGCGCACGCCCCGTTCCCAGGCCTGGCGGACCAAGGCGATCCAGCGGTCCGGGTCGAGCGGCTGGCCGTAGTTCATGAACCGGCCGCCATTCCAGGTGCCGAAGGCGGTCTGCGTGATGTCCATGGGTGTCAGTTTCAAGGCTGGGACCGTCGTCGGCCACTGGATTCTATGTCGGATCACGGGACCCGCATCCCGGGGCAACCGGCGCCGGCGCCGGAATTCGAAGCGGGTTCATGGAGTCCAGACCAGGGGACCCGTCGCGGAGGCCCCGGCGCCGGATGAAGGACGATGGGGAATCCGCCGAACCGAGCCGTCCACGAAGAGCACGTTGGCGCCGTCGCCATGGACCGACGGATGGAGGTTGGACCGCGTCGCCGCCGCGGCCCGGCCGCCGTTGTCGAACATCCACACCGTCCGCGAAGGCTCGGGCACGGAACCGATGCGGGTGGGCTCCGTCCGGTCCCCGTGGCCGTTGAGCCCGCGGTTGACGCAGTAGTGGAAGAGCAGGTGTCCGTTGCTGCGTCGGGGATTCGACGGGCAGAACCACAGCGGGTTTCCCAGCGGCGCGGCGGCGTTGGTCCTCCAGGCCCCTTCCTCGTGATAGGGACGCATCCCCATCAGCGGCGGCAGGTCCGCGTACCAGGCCCGCGTCGTGGAGATGCCGTTGGGCGCGCCGTCCCAGGGCAGTGCGTCCCCGGCGTCGGAAGCGTACAGGGCCGTCGCGAGGCCCCATTGGCGGAGGTTGCCGACGCAGGTGACGGACTCGGCGCGGTCCACGGCGCGGCCGAGCACGGGCAGCGCCAGGGACATGAGGATGCCGAGGACGGCGATCGTGACCAGCAGCTCGACGAGGGTGAACGCGCCTGGGTGGGAACGGGAGTTCGGATTCGGATTCATGCGGAGACTACGCGGCCTGTGGGCGGGAGTTTTCAGGGGAAGTGCGGAGACCGTCGGCGCGAACGGGTCCCGTGGACGCACCCGCCGTTGACATTTTCCGGATCCGGGGGGTTCCTCGGGAAGATCACCCCTCGGAAGAAAGGAAACCCATGAGCGGACACACCTCAGGCATCTCCACTCCACACCGGTTCGCCGGTTGGCTCCGCCGCGGCGGGGCCCTCCTCGCGGCCCTCCTTGGCTTCAGCGCCCAGGCCACGGTGCTGGACAACTTCAACGACAACACGAAGACCGGCTGGACCGACTTCACCTTCGTCCCCGGCTTCGGCATCCCTTCCGAGACCGGCGGCCAGTTCCGCTTCGCGCAGCCCCCGGCGGGCCAGGCCATTTTCAGCGCCAGCCAGAAGACTTCCGAACGCTTTGAGCTGAAGGAGGGACGGAGCATCGAGTTCCGCACCGACGTCGTCCAGGGGGGCGGCCAGGACTCGTTTGCCGTTCTCGCCTTCATTCCGACCTCCGGTTCTCCCGGGACGCTGGGCGGCTACGGCCTGGCCAAGTCCACCACCGACATCCTGATCACCAAGGGCATCAACAAGTACTTCGTGGCGGAAGATGGCGCCCCCGCCAACCTGAAGCAGAACAACATCACCCTGGTCCTGGGACTCTCCGTCCGCGGCGGCAGCGTGTTCATCAACTCCAAGGTCCTCGACAAGGACGCCAGCAACGCCGTGATCTGGGAACGCACGGTGGTGGACACCCCCGCGGCCGACGTCCTCGCCGACGGCACCGACGATCCGGCGGCCCCCTATGTCACCAGCGGCTACTTCACCCTCTACCTGTACCAGGCGTTCGACGCCGCCGCTCCGGAGTCCCCCTACCTTGCCGTTTTCGACAACGCCGAGGTCTTGGTCACCGACACCGCGGTGCTGGACGACTTCAACGACAACACGAAGACCGGTTGGACCGACTTCACCTTCGTCCCCGGCTTCGGCATCCCTTCCGAGACCGGCGGCCAGTTCCGCTTCGCGCAGCCCCCGGCGGGTCAGGCGATCTTCAGCGCCAGCCAGAAGACCTCGAAGGTCTTCACGTTGGCCGAGGGTGAACGCGTTGGCTTCAGTGTCGACGTGATCGAGGGCGGAGCGCAGGACTCCTTCGCGGTCCTTGCCTTCATCCCGACCTCCGGTTCTCCCGGCACCTTGGGCGGATACGGATTGGCCAAGTCCACCACCGACGTCCTGATCACCAAGGGCATCAACAAGTACTTCGTGGCCGAGGACGGCGCCCCCGCCAACCTGAAGCAGGACAACATCACCCTGAACCTCGCCATGACGGTCCGGAACGGCAGCGTTCACATCGACGCCAGCATCCTGGACAAGGACGCCAACAACGCGGTGATCTGGAGCCGGTCCGTGGTCGACACGTCGGCCGCGGACGTCCTCGCCGACGGGACCGACGATCCGCCCGCGCCCTACCTGACCGCGGGTTATTTCACCCTGTACCTCTATCAGGCCTTCGATGCCGGCGCGCCGGAAAGCCCGTACAAGGCCTACTTCGACAACGCCATCGTCGCCGCCCCGCCCGTCGCGGCCAACGTCGCCCCGATCATCTCCGAGATCAGCCCCACGAAGTTCGGCAACTTCCTGCCCGCCAGCACCACCATCTCGTTCAAGGTGACCGACGACGCCGCCTTGGATCCGGCCGGCCTCGCCGTGGTCCTGAACGGCACGCGTCGCACCACGGCCAACGGACTCAACGTCACCGGCACGGGAAGCACCCGCACCGTCTCCCTCGGTGGACTGGAGGCGAACCGCAACTACAACGCCGTGTTCGAGGCCACCGACGCCGGCGGCCTCACCTCCCGCGAGCGGCTCGACTTCGACACCTTCGCGTCGAACGTCGTGGTGGTCGAATCCGAGGACTACAACTTCGGCGGCCAGTTCATCGACAACCCGGTGCCGATCACCGAGGGCTCCGGACCCCAGGGCGATTCCTACGCCAACCAGACCGGCTTCCAGGGCGTCGACTTCAACGACACCCGCACCGCGCCCAGCGGCGGGGACACGCTGTGGCGCCAGTCGGATCCCGTCCGCATGGAACGCACCCTCGATCCGGCGCGCTCCAAGTACACCACCGCCGGCGGCACCGCGGCCTCGGTCTACGACTACGCCGTGGGCGATTTCGTGGACGGCGAGTGGTACAACTACACCCGCACCTTCGCGCCGGGCAGCTACGAGGTCTATCTCCGTCAGGCCCTGATCAACATGGAGGCCGGTGAAAGCGTGCTCGAGGAGGTCACCTCCGACCGTTCGCTGCCCGACCAGACCACCCGGATCCTCGGCTCGTTCCTCGCCACGCTGAGCGGATTCGAGTTCCGCAACGCGCCGCTCACGGACGGCACCGGCCAGAAGACCGTCCTCCGGCTCAACGGCGTCACCACCCTCCGCCTCCGCGTGGTCGGTTCCGACAACTCCAGCCAGCAGCGTCGCCAGAACTACCTGGTTTTCGTCCCGGTCGCGGACACCGGCACCCAGCGGGCCACGGTCTCCTCGCTGTCGCCCGCCAACAACGGGACGGTCACCACCACCACGCCGCTGCTCACCGCGGTCGTCCAGAACCGCGACACCGCCGTGGACACCAACTCCGTCCGCCTGCTGGTCAACGGCGCGGCGGTGACGGCGACGGTGACGCCTTCGGCCACGGGCGCGACGGTCACCTACCTCCTGCCGACGCTTCCCGCGGTCGGCGCCTTCCAACAGGCGCGCCTGGTCTTCAGCGACAGCCAGGGGGTCTCGCAGACCAACGACTGGAGCTTCGCGTTCCGCTACCTCGAGCTGGATCCGGCCACCCGCATGGCTTCCGCCGGATCCGTCCGCGGCTTCAACGTCCGCGTGGTCCAACCGCCGGCCGACAGCGCGGCCCTCGAGAACAGCCTGGCCCGCGCCGAGGCGCAGCTCGCCCCGGGTTCCACCATCCCGCGCGCCTATGAGACCAACCTCGTGGACGCCGTGATCAACTACTCGCAGGACGCCTTCGCCGGCGGCAACGCCGGCCTGATCGAGGGCGACCTCCCGATCCCGGGCCAGTCCGACGAGGGCGGCACCGAGAACTGGGCCATGGAGGCCACCGCCTTCCTCGACCTCCCGGCCGGAATCGTCCGGTTCGGGGTGGTCAGCGACGACGGCTACAAGGTCTCCACCGCCATCGCCCCCAACTCCTCCACGCCGGCGCTCGCCTTCCACAACGGCGGTCCCGCCAACGAGACGTTCGACGTCGTGGTCCGCACCGCCGGCGTCTACGGGTTCCGGCTCGTCTGGTACGAACGGACCGGCGGCGCCCACGTCGAGTGGTTCACCGTCGACACCACGACGGGTGACCGCACGCTCGTGAACGCCAACGGCGGTATCCGCGCCTTCACCACGGCCACGCCGCCGGTGCAGGTCGTGCTCCAGGGCGCGTCCACGCTCAACGGATCCTTCACCCCCGTCGCCGGCGCCCAGGTCGACACCGCCGCCAAGACCGCCACCGTGCCCGTCCCGACCGGAGCCGCCTTCTACCGCCTGTCGGGCGCGACCTCCCTGACGATCACCGGCATCCGCGTCGAGGGTGCCAACCTGGTGATCAGCTACCGCTGATCCCACCTCGCCTCGCGCCGCACAGGGCCGGATCCGATCGGTCGGATCCGGCCCTTTCCCTTTCCGTGGCAACTGCGGTTCCCTGCGGGTAGCCGCGGCCTCGCGGCCGCGGAGGTGTCTTCAATCCCCGATCCCACCCGTCCCCGACCGCCTTCCGTGTCGCTGTCTCCGGTGCCGACGCTATCCTCGCCTCCATGATGGCCCATGCCACGCGCCTCGACGCGCCGCCGTTCCGCACCGGGTTCTACTTCGGATGGATCCAGGTGGTCGTCGCCGCCCTCGCCATGGTGGCCACGTTCCCCGGCCGCACCCAGGGGCTCGGGCTCGTCACCGAACCGCTGCTGGCGGACCTGCACCTCGACGCCGTCACCTACGCCTCGATCCACCTCTGGGCGACCCTCGTCGGCGCCCTCTTCGCTCCGGCGGCCGGGCTCGCCTTGGACCGTTTCGGTTCCCGGTCGGTCCTGACCTTCCTTTCCCTCTCCCTCGGCGCCGTGGTCGCCGCCATGAGTGCGGCCCGCTCCGTACCGGTGCTCGCGGTCCTGGTGCTGCTGACGCGCGGGCTCGGCCAAAGCGCCCTGTCCGCCGCCAGCATCACCCTCGTGGGACAATGGTTCCGCCGGCGGCTTCCCTCGGCCATGGCCGCCTACTCCCTGCTGCTGAGCATCGGGTTCATGGCGGCCTTCCCCGCCGTGGAGTTCCTGGTCCGACGCGACGGCTGGCGCCCGGCGTGGTTCGCCGTCGGCGTCGGTGTCGCCCTCCTCGCTCCCGTGGCCTTCGCGCTGGTCCGCCGTTCCGCCGATTCGGTCGGCCTCGACGAAGGCGGCGCCCCGGAACCGGCCGATAACCGTGACGACCTCACCCTGCGGCAGGCCCTCGGCACGCCCGCCTTCTGGATCGTCGGCATCGCCAGCTCCCTCTACCTGCTCGTCGCCTCCGGCATCGGGCTCTTCAACGAGCGGATCCTCGCCGAACTCGGCTTCGGACGGGAGGTGTTCGTCCAATGCCTGATCCTCTCCGCCATGACCGGGCTCGCCGGCAACTTCCTCGGCGGCTGGCTCGCCGGCCGGTGTCCCGCCCGACACCTCCTCGCCGGGTCCATGGCCCTGCTCGCCGCCGGCCTCGCGGCGCTGCCCCATCTCCACTCCCGTCCCGCGGTCTACGCCCAGGCCGTGGTGATGGGTGTCGCCGGCGGCCTGCTCACCGTCGTGTTCTTCGCCTTCTGGGGACGCGAGTACGGCCGGCTCCACCTCGGCCGCATCCAGGGCGCCGCCCAGGCGATGACCGTGGTCGGCTCCGCCCTCGGCCCGCTGGCCCTCGCCCAATGCCACGCGATGCTCGGTTCCCACGCGCCGCTGTTCCGGCTCCTCGCCTTCGTGGTCGCGGTGGTCGCGGTCTTCGCCTGGCGGATGCCACCGGTTCGTGGGACCCCGTTCGCGTCCACGTCATCCTCCGCTTGCCCCTGAATCCCGGGCCGCGTTTCCTCGTCCCAGAACACCATGAATCCGGAACCCCTTCTCCGCCGCTCCCTCCTCGCCGCGCTGCTGGCCGCCGGTGTGATGACCGCCGTCGCCGCCGACAAGGCGAAGGCCCCGGACAAGGACGACGAGGACGACGAGAAGGCCTACAAGGACGGCAAGTGGGAGGTGCTCTTCGACGGCAAGGACACGTCGAAGTGGCGCGGGTTCAAGGCGGAGAAGTTCCCGGAGAAGGGCTGGGTCGTCGAGTCGGGCACCCTGCGCCATGAGGCGGGCAAGGGCGGCGGCGACCTCGTCTCCAAGGAGAGCTACGGCGACTTCGAGCTGCGCTTCGACTGGAAGGTGGCCCCCGGCGCCAACAGCGGCGTGATGTACCGCGTCACCGAGGACCACGCCGCCTCCTACGAGACCGGCCCGGAGTACCAGGTCCTCGACGACGCCAAGCACGGAGACGGCAAGAATCCCAAGACCAGTTCCGCGGCCCTCTACGCCCTCATCGCCTGCAACGCCGAGAAGGCCCTTCGGCCGGTCGGCGAATGGAACAAGGCCCGCATCGTCGTGAAGGGCGGCCGCGTCGAGCACTGGCTCAACAAGAAGAAGGTCGTCGAGTACGCCTGGGGAGGTCCGGAGACGAAGGCGCTCATCGCCGCCTCGAAGTTCAAGGACATGCCCGGCTTCGCCAAGAACGGCAGCGGGCACATCGTCCTCCAGGACCACGGCGACGACGTCTGGTTCCGCAAGATCAAGATCCGCCGGTACTGATCCGCCTGCGGTCCGCGGCGTACCGACCGTGGAAATCCGGAACGTGACGCGGCAGGACGTTTCCGGATCCGGCTGGAGTGGAGGGTGATGCCGGGAGATTGCTGAACCCGGCTCAAGAGGCCTTGGTGGGCTGCCGATGCTCGTGTGGATCCCTCAAGGGAACCGCCGAATGCAACCCCCGAACCGCCTCTCCCTCCCCGCGACTTCCATCCTGGCCTTGGGCTGCCTTCTGGGCGTCCGGGCCGAAGACCCGACACCCCGGGTCGACAAGTCCGGATACCACCTCTTCAACCCGGTGCCCCGCGAGGCGATGCGGGAGTTCAGCACCGACCGTCCCGACCAGACCGAGAGCGCCTACACCGTCGACGCCGGCCACTTCCAGATCGAGTCCGACGTCTTCGCCTTCAGCCGCGACCGCGACACCTCGGTTCCCGGCGGGGTGGTCAACGAGACCGGCACCTTCGCTTCCGTCAACCTGAAGGCCGGCCTGGTCAACCACGTGGACCTCCAGGTGGTGTTGGATCCCTACGTCCGCTCCCGCACCACCGACCGTGGCGCCGGCACCGTGGATCGCGTCGGCGGATTCGGCGACATCACCACCCGCCTCAAGGTCAACCTCTGGGGTGACGACGGCGGACCCACCGCGTTCGCGGTGATGCCCTACCTCAAGTTCCCGACCGCCAAGCGCGGACTCGGCAACAATTCGCTCGAGGGTGGCGTCATCGCGCCGTTCGCCATGGAACTGCCCGCCGGATTCGGGCTCGGACTCCAGACCCAGGCCGACATCCTCCGCAACGACGGCCGCTCCGGACACCACCTCGAGTGGGTCAACTCCGTCACCGTGGGCCACGACATCGTCGGCGCGCTCGCGGGCTACGTGGAGTTCTTCACCGTGACCTCCTTCGAACGCGGCGCCCCGTGGGTCGGCTTCTTCGACCTGGGGCTCACCTACGGCCTCACCGAGAACATCCAGCTCGATGCCGGATGCAACTTCGGGGTCACGGACTCCGCGCCGGACTACAATCCCTTCCTCGGCATCAGCCTCCGGTTCTGACCCACCCCATGACTCCGACCCGCATCCGTCCTTCCGCCATGAACCGCCTCCCTCCCTTGGCCGCCGTCATCGGGGCCCTCATGCTCGGCTTCACCCTGCAGGCCGCGGCCCCACCCGAGACCGACGCCCGTGTCCGCGAGTACAGCACCCTCGGGCGCTCCGTGCTCGAGATGGCGCAGACGAAGAAGGTCGACGCCGCGGAGGTGCGCAAGAAGGTCGACCGGATGCTGGAGATCAGCGTTTTGCTGGCGAAGGACTACGCGGTGCGTTTCCCGGCGGGCAAGAAGCTGGTCGACACCGTCGTGGCCGCGATCCCGGAGATGCGGAAGCTGTCCTTCGCCGAGATCGAATCCGAATGGCATGACCTGAAGCACTTCGACAAGCCGGGCAACGCGGTGGGCATCGACCTCAAGGCCGAGGAGAACGAGCACTTCACCGACCCGGTCCACACCATCGTGCATCCGCTGCTGGTGCTGAAGGCCGCCGAGGACCAGGCCGCCAAGCCCTCCGCCGAGAACCTCCAGAACATCAAGGAGGAGATGGAGGAGGGCATCGAGCAGGCCGAGAAGATGCGCACGGCCCTCTCCCGCTGAAACACCCCTCCACCGACCCGTCATGCTCCGACGCCTGCTCCTTCTCGCCTTCCTCATCGTCGCCGGCTTCGTCGTCGCCGGCGTGTGGGTCGGCTTCCGCCTCAGTACCGTTTCGGCATCCTTGGGCGACCAGCAGCAGGTCGGACTGCCCTTCTACCGCCGCGCGTCCCTCGCCTCGGCCGAGGCCGACCGCGTCGAGAAGGGCGTGGCTGCGGCGTTCCTGGCCCGGACCGTCACCGAGCAGGAAGAGGCGGAGCAGGCCACCCTCTCCGCGCTCGGCGACCTCCGGAACAGCATCGCCGCCCTCAACGACACGGAGTACCGCCCGCTCCACCCGCGCCATTTGGCGGCGTCCGAGGAAGACGGCACGACCCGCCTGGTCGGCGATGTCCTGCAGGGACTCGCCTCCCGGATGGTCGACTTCTCCGCCCTGACCACGAACGTGATCGGGCAGGCCCGGCAGATCGGGAGCGCCACCGTCCGACTCGCGACCGGCCGTGAGGAGCTCTCCCGGGTCTTCCGCAAGCACCAGACGAACCTCTTCGCCGTGGACGCCAGGGCCGCGGGTCTCCTGTCGCGGGGTGTGTTCACGGTGATGCACTCGACCTCGGTCCGGGACCTGAACTTCGTCGGTCGCGCCCGTTTCCATGAAGGCTTCGACGCCTTGGCGAAATCCACCGCACCCGCGGTCGCCCCGGCCCTCGAGGAGTTGCGCAAGGCCTTCGAGCCGGTGTTGGCGGATGCCATGGCGGCCGGCGCCAGCCGTTCGGACCACGTCCAGTTCGTGAAGCACGCCTCCGCGATGCGTGCCGACGTCGACCGTCTCCGCGAGTTCTCCGACGCCGACTTCTCGGGCAGCCAGGCCATCTCGATCGAGATGCTCCGCCTCGCGCTGCGGGACAGCCTCTGGATGTCCGTCGCGGTGGCCTTCGTCGGCGTTGGCATCGCCTACCTCTTCGGACGCCGCATCACGCGGACCCTCAAGGAGGTGGTCGAGCGCATCCACCGGGGTGCCGACGGCCTGGGCGACACCGCCGACCGCATCCGACAGGGGAGCGCGGACACCGCCGAGGGCACCGGGAAGCAGGCCGCTTCGGTGGAGGAGACCGGCGCGACGCTCACCGAGCTCGCGGCGCAGCTCCGGGTCAACGCCGAGGCGACCCGCAAGGCGGAGCAGCTGACCACCGAGACGCGGTCCGCCGCGACCTCGGGCGCCGGGGAACTCAAGGAACTCGCCGTCGCCCTCGAGGAGATCCGTTCCTCGGGCCAGGAGGTCGCGAAGATCATCCGCACCATCGACGAGATCGCGTTCCAGACGAACATCCTCGCCCTCAACGCCGCCGTGGAGGCCGCCCGCGCCGGCGAGGCGGGGCTTGGATTCGCCGTGGTGGCCGAGGAGGTGCGCAACCTCGCCCAACGCAGCGCCGCGGCCGCCCGCGAGACTTCCCGTTCGATCGCCGGCAGCCTCGAACGCGGCGACCGGGGAATGGCCATCGGCAAACAGGTCCGCTCCCGTCTCGACCTGATCCTGAACCGCATCGCCGAGGTCGACGACGTCGTCCGCAGCATCGCGGCCGCCTCGCAGGAGCAGAGCGCCGGACTCGCCACCATCGACTCCGCGGTCAACCGGATCCAGGGCGTCACCGCCACCAACGCCGCCAACGCCAAGGATGCCGCGGATGTCGCCGGCCAGCTGTCCGCGGAGACCGAGTCGCTGCGCCGTTCCACCATCGAGCTCAGCCGGTTGGTCTGAGCCCCGAGGGTATTCGTGATTCCCGATTCGGGATTCACGATTTTCCGTGGCCGCGGCCGCCAGGCTGCGGGCTGGGAGAAGGATCTGAAGCCCGATAGGGCGAGATCAGGTGTCGGTGTCCGGACCGGTCACGGGAGACCGGCGTCTTCCTTCCGCCTTCTCCGCGGCGTCGGGGCTTGGCGTGCCGATCCGTTGCGTGGGGATTCCCCAGGGTGCGACGGTTCCCGGACCGATGCGGACGGTCAGGTCGCCGGGACGAACCGTTGTCCGAGCAGCGCCAGCGCAAACAAGGCGAGGAACACCAGCGCGAGGCCCGGATCCGGGACCAAGGCGAGCAGGTCGGTGAGGCAGATGGCCGCCAGCAGGCCGGACACCGTCCGTCCGATGTTCCTGGGTCCGTCGCCGAAGGTGTGGCGCAGGCACCAGGCCGTCCAGAGGCCGAGCACCACCGACCAGGCGAGACTCCGCGGCAGCCAGGGTCCGTCGTTGACGAGTGCGGCCAACACCCAGGGCAGGGCGAGCGCGATGAGAGGCCACCAGGCCACCGGTCCGCGACGGCTCTCCCTCCGGGCCACGTAGCTCAATCCCACGATCCAGCCCGAGAGCGCGATGGCGGTCCACAGCACCGTGCCACCGACCCCGTCCGGTCCGCCCGCCGCCACGGCGAGGAACAGGAAGAACCGGCAGGCCGCCATCAACACCGGCGAGAAGGTGACCCGCTTGTGGATCCAGGCGTACAGGACCACCGAGACCGCGAGCCCGACGGAACACGCTGCGGAAAGCCATCCCCCGGTCGCCAGGATGAAGGTTCCGGCGGCCAGCATCGCACCGCCGGCCCGCCAGACCAACTGCTCGGAAACCGCGCCGGACGGGATCGGGCGCTCCCGACGGAACTCGCGGTCGAACTCCGCGTCGAAGGCGTCGTTCAGGTACATGCCGCCGATGTAGGCCAGCGTGGCGCCCAGCATCGCCAACCACAGGCGTGGCCCGATGGTTCCTCCACCAAGGATCCAGGCGGCCAGCACGTTCGACCACACCGTGGGCAGGTTCGAGGCACGGCCGAGCACCAGGAGCGTCCGGAGTTGGAGGGGACGTGCGGTCACGAGGTGGAGGAGAGTGCCCGGGCCGCCGACCGGTTGGCCAGCGGACAGGCGGACTGGGCCTCAGGCGCCCGAAACTCCGCCGGCCTTGACCGTGGCGAGTCCTTCGCGTGTCAGCGCCCGCTCCAGCAGGGTCCGGGGTGACGGTGTCCCGCGGGTGCCGGAGAATTCCCCCACCGCCTGCAGGGCCTTCCGCAGGGGACGCAGGTACGGAGCGATCGTGAAGAGGTGGCGCAGGGGCGTGTGTCCCTTCAGCACACGGCGTACGTCCCCGGCGGCCGCCGGATCCTCGAAAGGTCCGGTGGAAACCGTCTCGGAGCGCCGGAAGACGCCGGTGACGTTGCCGCCGTCGGGCGACGTGAAGATCCGTTCGACACGGAAGCCGGCGCGTTTCCCGATGCCGGCCAAGGTGGACGGGGAGAAGCCGAACAGGTGGGCCCGGTGGAACCGATGTGCCGGGGCGATGCAACGCGCGGCGATGTTGGGCACCTCGATCCAGAGCAACCCGTCCTTCCGCAGCCAACCGCGCACCAGCGACAACGCCCCGACCGGGTCGTCGAGGTGCTCCAGCACATGGAAAAGCGTCACCGCATCCTCGGAGCCCGCGGGCACCGGGGCCTGTTGCCAGAACCCCGACTCCACCGGAAGTCCCAGACGCTCCCGGGCGAAGCGGGCATAGCCTTCGTTGGGTTCGATTCCCCGCGCCTCGAATCCGAGCCGGCGCAGCACATAGACCACCTCGCCTCCGCCGGCGCCGAGGTCCAGGACCCGGGCCCCCGGTCCGAGATGCCGACCCACTTCCCGGCAGCGCGCGGCGGCCACCCGCGCCGCACGCAGGGTGTGCTTCGGCAGCGGTTCCACGGTCTGCTTGTAGTCGCGGCGGTACTCGTCCCGGTAGTACTCCGCCAACTCCTCCGCACCCGGCCTCGGATCGTTCCAGACCAGGCCGCACCGCGGACAAAGGACCACCCGCAACGGGCGGCCGTCCCGGTCCAGTTCGCCAACGAGCTCCACCCGGTCGTTGGCGCAGAGCGCGCAGGGAACGGTGGAGGCGAGGTTACGATCCGATATCACCGCCGAAAAGTTGCCTCCCGCCGGGATGGGGTCAATTCCCGTGCAACCCCACCCCGGTCTTCAACGGCCACGGCCGGAGAGGAATCCCTTCGGCTTCACCTCGACCTTCCCGGGTCCATGGGGCAGCGCGACCGGGGTCACGCGGACCGGGGTCGTGAGCTTCAGCGGCACCGGCGCCCCGAGGTCGTAGGTCAGCTCCACCATGTAGGCGGTCCAACCCTCCGAAGGCGTGGTCACCGTGCCGACGTACGCTCCCGATGCGTCGGGCTTCAGGTCGGTGGAGGTCCACACCGCGCCCAACGTCTCCAGGCGGAAGTCGCGCGTCTTCGGATTCGTGGCCTGCCAGAGCTTCGCCGCCTTCGGCGCGTCCTGGACCGTCACCCGCAGCGTCGCCGGTCCTTCTTCCTTCCAGCCGAACCGCGGGAACGGGGTCCCGTTCAGGACCGCGTGCTGCCACGCCACGATCGTCTCGTAGGCGTCCGAGTTGCGCATCGAATGGTCCGTGTTCGGCACGTAGCGCAGGAACTTCGGCCCCTCGAGCCGGTCGAAGTAGAACTGCGAGGAGTCCGGCAGGAAGAACTGGTCGCCGCACGCGTTGAGCATGAGCTTCGGCATCGTGAGTCGGTCCCGGTACTCGAACGGCTCCTCGATCTTCATCAGGGCGGCGTATTCCGGAGTGCCCTGCCAGTTCATGATGCCCTGCTCGACGTAGTTCCCCACCGCCGGCGCATAGAATCCGTACGCCGAATGGTGGTGCACGAACGACGGCTCGATGTTCAGCAGGTCGATCACGATTGGACAGATCGCGACCACACGCCGGTCCACCGCCGCGGTCGTCCAGGTCGTCCAACCCCGCTTCGATCCCCCGGCCACCACGAACTTCTCCACCGGCGCCGAACCGCCCTCCGCACCCGAGGTGAACGCGGTCACCGTGTCCATCGCGCGCACCGCGGACTTCGTCATCGGCAGCCGTGCCGGCCACCGCTCGTCGCCCGTGCGCAGGTACTTGTCCCACGTGTACGCGATCAGGTCGTCCTCGACCCGCTCCTTGCCGTCGTTGCCGAAGACCAACGGCTGGTTCGGCACCATCTTCAGCTCCGCCACCACCGACCCCGAGGCCACCGCCACCTGCAGCAGCTCCGCGTTCGGCTTCGGCGGCTTCTCGTCCCGGTTCGCCCCGCCCGTGATGAACAGCAGCCCCGTCCGGTTCGTCGCCCCCTTCGGCCGCACCACCGTCAGCCAGTGCCTCCAGGCCGTCCGGTTCACCTCGTTGGTCGTCAGCCACGTCTGCGACGTCATGTCGATGACCGTCACGGTGGCCTTGCCCAGGTTCGTCGTGAGCACCGTCTTCCAGGCGTAGGTGGGATCCGGCGTGGCGACGTACCGGTCCAGCGCCGTCGGCGCGCTGCGGTACGGCTTCGTGGTGGCGTTGGCGGTCCCGGACGTGGTCGGGGTCCCGCAGCCGGCGACGACAAGGATCCCACCGGCCAGGATCCAGGATGGAAGACGGATGGACATGCCGGCGATCCTGCCGCGATGCCGGCCGCTGGCAAATCCTCCGTTCCTCCCGGGAATGCGGAGCAAGGCGGAAGGGATCGGCACGCGAAGCCGCCAAGCCGCTGGCAGGGAGAGAAAGAAGGCGGCTGGAATCCCGTGGCGGAACCGGAAATCGAAGGAGGTTTGTGTTCTCGATTCTGGATCCGGGATCCTTTTGGCGCCTTGGCGGTTTTGTGTGAGATCCGTCTCCGTCTCCGGAGTCGGCGAATGAAGACAAGTCCGCAGCCTGGCGGCCGCGGCTGCCGGCCGAAAATCGGGAATCGCGGATCTCGAATCCCCAATGCCTTCCGTTCCGGCCGGCATTTCCCGGTGCGGCCGCGTGAATCCGCGTCCAGACTCCTGCGTCCGCCAGCCTGCCAGCCCATGATGCCCTCCCGGTTCCTCCAGCTGCTCCTTGTCTTCCTCGCCGCCACCGGCGCGGGTTGGTCCGACGACTTCTCCAAGGACCTCCACCCGCTGCTCCAGCAGTACTGCAACGACTGCCACAACGACCGGAAGTCGAAGGGCGGCGTCAACCTCGCGCGGTTCACCAACTCGGCCTCCCTCTACCGCGATCCCAAGCTCTGGGAAACCGCCCTGCGCCAGGTCGAGGAACGCCAGATGCCGCCCGACGGCAAGAACACCCGTCAGCCCACCCAGGAGGAACGCCTGCGGATCACCGAGTCCCTCTCCCGCCTGCTCGACAACCCCGATCCCGGCGCCTTTCCGCTCGACCCCGGCCGCACCGTCGTCCGACGCCTGAGCGCCACCGAGTACGACAACACCGTCCGTGACCTCCTCGGCGTGGACCTGCGTCCGGCGGCCCATTTCCCCGCCGACGGCGGCGGCGGCGGCGGATTCGACAACAACGCCGACACCCTCTTCGTCCCGCCCATCCTCCTCGAGAAGTACCTCGAGGCCGCCGATGAGGTCCTCGCCGCGGCCGACGTGAAGCGGCTCACTCCGGTCGTCCCGGGAGTGTTCCGTTCCGCGAAGTCCGCCACCCGCGCCAACCTCCAGGCCTTCGCCCGCCGCGCCTGGCGCCGTCCCCCGTCCCGCGAGGACGTCGACCGCCTCCTGGGCATCCATGCGAAGACCCGTGCCGCCGGTGCCTCCGAGGAAGTCGCCTTCAAGGCCGCCGCCAAGGCCGTCCTCGTCTCGCCCCGGTTCCTCTTCCGCATCGAGCCGGACCCCGAGGGCGCCGCGCCGGGACCGGTCGACGCCCATTCGTTGGCTTCGCGGCTCTCCTACTTCCTCTGGTCCTCGATGCCCGACGCCCGTCTCGACGCGCTCGCCGACTCCGGCCGGCTGCTGAAGACCGAGGTCCTGGAATCCGAGGTCCGGCGCATGCTCGCGGATCCGAAGGCCAAGACCCTTTCGGAGCAGTTCGTCGGACAATGGCTCGGCATCCGCACGCTGGGCACCGTGGCCGCGCCGGATCCCGGTCTCTTCCCCGATTTCACCCCGAAGCTGCGCGACGCCATGGTCGCCGAGCCCGTGGAGTTCTTCGCCGGACTGCTGGCCGCCGACGCCAGCCTGCTCGAGCTGCTCGACTCCCGTTACGTCTGGGTCAACGGCGAGCTGGCCAAGCACTACGGACTTCCGGGTGTCACCGGGACCAACTTCGTCCGTGTCGCCCTCGCCGACTCCCATCGCGGTGGCATCACCGGCATGGCCGCGGTGCTCACCCAGACCAGCTATCCCCGGCGGACCAGTCCCGTCCTGCGCGGCAAATGGCTGCTCGAGGAAGTGCTCGGCACGCCGCCCCCGCCGCCCCCGCCGCTGGTGGCCACGCTGCCCCCCGACGACGCCAAACGCGACGGCCTCACCTTCCGCCAACGTCTGGAACAGCACCGCAAGGACCCCAACTGCGCCGCCTGCCACAACCGCCTCGATCCGCTCGGATTCGCCCTCGAGAACTACGATCCCGTCGGACGTTGGCGGACGAAGATCGGTGAGGAGGCGGTGGACGCCTCGGGCAAGCTGGTGACCGGCGAGGAGGTCAACGGACCGGTGGCGCTCCGTCAGGCGTTGCTCGCGAGGAAGCACCTGTTCGTCCGGCATCTCACCGAGAAGATGCTCGCCTACGCCCTCGGCCGCGGACTCGAGTACTACGACATCCCGGCCGTGAAACAGGTCACCGAGACACTGGCCCAGGAGGACTACCGGGCCAGCCGCTTGGTGATGGAGGTGGTCCGCAGCGTGCCGTTCCGGTTGCGCCGGGGCGCGAAGTTCGAGGAAGGCGCCGTCGCCGCGAAGGAGTGAGTCCGGCTTGAGCCGCTCCGCCAAATTCCGCGGGTCCCTCGCCGTGCTGGCGGTCTTGGGGTTGGTGACGGCCTGGTGGCTGTATCCCGCCGCCAACCACTACTCGATCCAGCGCTGCACCATCTCCTACCTCGGATCTCCCGATGCGGACCGCAATCCGTCCGGCTGGCGGTTCTACCAGGTGGGGATGACGGCCTTGATCGTCCTGATGCTGGATCTCCTCCGCGCGCGGCATCGCCGGTGTGTGCGGGGAACCTGGAGCTTGTCCGGGATGGCAAGCCTGCCGTTGTTCGGGGCGATGGGGCTCCTGCTCCTGGCCGTGTGGATTCCCGACAGCCGGACCGGCAACGTATTCGGGATGACGCACGGCGCCGTGCACACACGGATCGCGATCCTGGCCATCCCGGTGATGGGTCTGGGCCTCCTGCTCGACACGACTGGGGCGTTCCGTGACGGCCTCCGTTTCGTGGCGCTCTGGCCTGCGCATCTCTTCGCCCTGCTCGCCGGAACCGCCTTCTGGAAGCTGACGGAATGGGAGCGGATGTGCCGTGCAAACCCTGCGTTGAAGCACTGGCCCGGCGACGGCTTCCATTCCACTCCGCTTTGGGAATGGATCCTCTTCGTGTACCTGGTGGCCCACATCGCCTGGATGGCCCGCCGCCGAGCGGGGGATTCCCCGACACCCTTAAAGTCCCTGTGCCCGGTCCGAAAGGCCACCGGCTGACCTGCGTGAACCGATCCCGGCTCCCAAACTCAGCCTTGTGGTGAAGGACCGAATCCGGCCTCAACCGATTCCTCCCGGCTTCGAAACCCGGATGGACCCGGAGACAGACGAGGCGGCTTCCCAAGTCCGTTGGAATCCGTGCAATCCGTGTCGAACCCATCCGGTGGACCGTCGTCTCCGGACAAGCCCCCGGATTCGCCGAGGAATGGCCCCTGGTGACACCCGAAGCCGTCCCTGCGCCTCCCCGTCCAACCCGGCGCTTGCGCCGCTCCGGGTTTCCGATAGACAGCGCGCCCCCGTTCTCATGCACGAGCACTTCATCGGCCGCATCGCCGCCGAACTCCAGGTCCCCGACTCCAAGGTCGCCGCCACCGCACGGCTGCTCGCCGAGGGCGCCACGGTCCCCTTCATCGCCCGGTACCGTAAGGAGGCCACCGGCAGCCTCGACGAGGTCGCCATCACCGCCGTCCGCGACCGCATGGCCCAGCTCGTCGAACTCGAACAGCGGCGCGAGGCGATCCTGAAGTCCCTCGCCGAACGCAACCTGCTCTCCGACGCCCTCAAGGTGTCCATCGGAGGCGCGGAAACCCTGGCTTCCCTCGAGGACCTCTACGCCCCCTACCGCCCCAAGCGCCGCACCCGGGCCACCATCGCGAAGGAGGCCGGGCTCGAACCCCTGGCCGACCTGATCTTCGGCGGACAGGACTCCGTCGATCCGCTGGCGGTCGCCATGCCGTTCGTCGATCCCGCCAGGCAGGTGGCCGACCTCAACGCCGCCCTGGCCGGCGCGCGCGACATCCTCGCCGAGCGCTTCAGCGACGATGCCACGGTGCGGGCCCGCCTTCGGGACCTGTACCGGGCCTCCGGCGTGGTCCGTTCGCGGGTGATCACCGGCAAGGAGACCGAGGGGGCGAAGTTCAAGGACTACTTCGACTGGTCCGAGCCCGTCTCGAAGGTCCCCAGCCATCGCCTGCTCGCGATGCGCCGCGGCGAGGAGGAGGGGTTCCTGTTCCTCCGCATCCAGCCGCCCGAGGACGACGCGATCGCCATCCTCACCGGGACGTTCGTGAAGGCCCGCAACACCCCGGCCGCCGAGCAGGTGCGGTTGGCCGCGGTGGACGCCTACAAGCGTCTGGTCGGGTTCGCCATCGAGGCGGAGCTGCGCATGGAGACGAAGAAGCGCGCCGACGAGGAGGCCATCCGGGTCTTCGCCGCCAACCTCCGGGAACTGCTGCTCGCCCCGGCCCTGGGCCAGCGCAACGTGCTCGCCCTCGATCCCGGCTTCCGCACCGGCTGCAAGACCGTGGTGCTCGACCGCCAGGGCAGGCTGCTCCACCACGACGTCCTCCACGCCACCGCCGCCGGCGCCGCCCAGGTCCGCGAGGCCGGCGAGACCGTCCGGGCGCTGGTCGCGAAGCACTCGGTCGAGGCCGTCGCCATCGGCAACGGCACCGCCAGCCGCGAGACCGAGCAGTTCATCCGTTCCCTCAAGCTCCCGTCGTCGATCCCCGTGGTGATGGTCAACGAAAGCGGCGCCTCGATCTATTCGGCGAGCGAGGTCGCCCGCGAGGAGTTCCCCGACCACGACCTCACCGTGCGCGGCGCGGTCAGCATCGGCCGCCGCCTCATGGACCCGCTCGCCGAACTGGTGAAGCTCGACCCCAAGTCGATCGGCGTGGGCCAGTACCAGCACGACGTGGAGCCGTCGGCGCTCCAGCGCGGCCTCGACGACACCGTGGTGTCCTGCGTGAACCGCGTGGGCGTCGAGATCAACACCGCGAGCAAGCAGCTGTTGAGCTACGTGTCCGGCCTCGGACCCTCGTTGGCGGCGAACATCGTGGCCTACCGGAACGCCAACGGTCCTTTCCGCTCCCGCAGGGACCTGCTCCAGGTGGAACGCCTGGGACCGAAGGCCTTCGAGCAGTGCGCCGGGTTCCTCCGCATCCGCGACGCCGCCAACCCGCTCGACCGCAGCGCCGTCCACCCCGAGCGCTACCCGCTCGTGGACGCCATCGCCCGCGACGTGGGCTGCTCCGTGGACGACCTCCTCCGCGACGCGAACCTCCGTGCCAAGGTCCGGCCCGAGAAATACGTCAGCGAAGGCGTCGGGCTTCCCACGCTGAAGGACATCCTCGACGAGCTGGCCCGGCCGGGGCGGGATCCGCGCGAGCAGTTCGAGGCCTTCTCCTTCCAGGAAGGCGTGGAGAAGATGGAAGACCTCAAGCCGGGAATGAAGCTGCCCGGCATCGTCACCAATGTGACCGCCTTCGGGGCCTTCGTGGACATCGGGGTGCACCAGGACGGCTTGGTGCACGTCAGCCAGCTCGCCGACCGGTTCGTGAAGGATCCCGCCGAGGTGGTGAAGGTCGGGCAGAAGGTCCGCGTGACGGTCACCGAGGTGGATCTGCCACGGAAGCGGATCGCCTTGTCGATGAAGGCGGCGCCGCAGATCGGGGCGCCGAAGGAGGCGAGGAACGCGCCCGCGGGACCGCGTCCTCCCGGACCCGGATCGCGTCCCGGGGCCGGCTCCAGGCCCGTCTTCAATCCCGCCGCCGGCAGCTGGAACGCGCTCGCGGACGCCTTCGACAAGGCCAAGCCGAAGGATTGATCCGCATCCCCCTCGGAGGGGCTCCCCTACAGAACGAGGCGGAAGGGATTGGCACGCCAATCAGCCAATCCGCTGGGGCGGGAGGAGACAACAGCCGGAGTCCCGAAGAGGAACCGTGAACCGGACTGTGACCGCCTTCCCGATCCCGGATCCGGCGCCCCTTTGAGTCTTGGCGTATTTGCGTGAGGTCGGTCCGGCTCCCGGCGTCGGTTCAACCCTTCGTGTAGACCTCGGCGCCCTTTTCCACGAACTCCTTCGACTTCTCGGCCATGCCCTTCGCCAGGGCCTCCTCCTCCGCGATCCCCTGTTCGGCCGCGTACTTGCGGACGTCCTCGGTGATCTTCATCGAGCAGAAGTGCGGGCCGCACATGCTGCAGAAGTGGGCGGCCTTGGCGCCTTCCTGCGGGAGGGTCTCGTCGTGGAACTCGCGGGCGGTGATCGGGTCGAGGCCGAGGTTGAACTGGTCCTCCCACCGGAATTCGAAGCGCGCCTTGCTGAGCGCGTTGTCCCGCAGCTGCGCAGCCGGGTGCCCCTTCGCGAGGTCCGCGGCGTGCGCGGCGATCTTGTAGGTGATCACGCCGTCCTTGACGTCCTTCTTGTTGGGCAGGCCCAGGTGCTCCTTGGGCGTCACGTAGCAGAGCATCGCGCAGCCGTACCAGCCGATCATCGCGGCCCCGATGCCGCTGGTGAAGTGGTCGTAGCCCGGCGCGATGTCCGTGGTGAGCGGCCCGAGCGTGTAGAACGGGGCCTCGTGGCACCACTCGAGCTGCTTGGCCATGTTCTCCTCGATCATGTGCATCGGCACATGGCCCGGGCCTTCGTTCATCACCTGCACGCCGTGCTTCCAGGCGCGTTCGGTCAGTTCTCCCTGGACCTTCAGCTCGCCGAACTGGGCCTGGTCGTTGGCGTCCGCCACCGAGCCCGGACGCAGGCCGTCGCCGATCGAGAACGACACGTCGTACGCGGCCATGATCTCGCAGATCTCGTCCCAATGGGTGTAGAGGAAGTTCTCCTTGTGGTGGGCCAGGCACCACTTGGCCATGATCGAGCCGCCGCGGGAGACGATCCCGGTCATGCGCCGCGCCGTCAGCGGGATGAACCGCAGCAGCACCCCCGCGTGGATGGTGAAGTAGTCGACGCCCTGCTCGGCCTGCTCGACGAGGGTGTCGCGGTAGATCTCCCAGGTGAGGTCCTCCGCCCGTCCGCCGACCTTCTCCAGCGCCTGGTAGATCGGCACCGTGCCGATCGGGACCGGCGAGTTGCGCAGGATCCATTCGCGGGTGGCGTGGATGTTCTTGCCGGTGGAGAGGTCCATCACGGTGTCGGCGCCCCACTTCGTGGACCAACGCATCTTCTCGACCTCCTCCTCGATGCTCGAGGCGACGGCGCTGTTGCCGATGTTGGCGTTGATCTTCACCAGGAAGTTCCGGCCGATGACCATCGGCTCGAGTTCCGGGTGGTTGATGTTGGCCGGGATGATCGCTCGGCCCGCCGCGACCTCCGCGCGGACGAACTCCGGCGTGATCTGCGAGGGGATCCGCTGGGGGAACCGGCGGAACACCGAAGGCGTGTAGGGGCTGTCCGGCGACTGGCTCGAGCCGGCGTGCTGCTTGTCGAGGTCGTTGCGGACGATGTCCCCGGACAGCTCGGCGATGCGGGCGCGGCCGAGGTTCTCGCGGATGGCGATGAACTCCATCTCCGGGGTGACGATTCCCTGGCGTGCGTACCAGAGCTGGGTCACGGGATGGCCCTTGGACGCGCGGAGCGGGCGGCGGCGCTGGCCACTGAGGCCCGGGAACTCGACCAGGCGGTTGCGTTCGGCCTGGCTGGCGTACTCCGCATGCTGGCGGGAGAGGTATCCGTTGTCCTGCGGCCTCACCTCGCGGCCGTCGTAGTCCTCGACGTCGCCGCGACGGCGGACCCAGTCGGCGCGCAGCGGCGGAAGGCCCTGCTCGGACACGCCCGTGAAGGTGGGGTCGCCCCAGGGACCGGAGTTGTCATAGACCCGCACCGGCGCGTTCTCCTCGAGCGTGCCGTCGACGCGACGTGTGGGCGACTGGGCGATCTCGCGCATCGGCACCCGGATGTCGGGGTGCAGGCTGCCGGCGACGTACACGCGGCTGGAACGCGGAAGCTGGTCGCGGCTGTGGGGCTCGAACGAGGTCTGGGAATCGGCGGTCATGGTCTTGGATGGCGATGCGTCCGCTGCCGGGAAGGAGCCCGGCTTCGGGCGCGGAACCGAACGCGATCCAGGACGATGGGGGAGGGGAGGGTGTCTATCCCTTCGCCGGCATGACCCGGATCAGGTTCAGCGGGTCAGGTGCTGCGGCACCACTCTCAGCCGTGACGGAACGGCTCCCCGAACGCGCGCGACTATGGCGGGTGACCCCACAGGTGCAAACGGGTTTTTGGAATGCCCGTTGCCCGGCTCCTTCTCCAATCCCCCTCCACCCCTTCAACCCTTCAACCTTTCAACCTTTCAACCTTTCAACCTTTCAACCTTTCAACCTTACCCCCGTCCACCCCGCCTGCCGTTCCAACAACTTTCAGTGTGCCGTCGGCCTGCCGTTTCCCCATAGTCCGGCCTCCCGTCCTATGTCGTCCCGCTCCAAAATCGATTCCTCCGCCGCGGAGATCCGGCCGTTCCGCAAGCTGATGGCGGCCAACCGCTCCGAGATCGCCGTCCGCATCTTCCGCGCGGCCAACGAGCTGAACCTGAAGACCGTGGCGGTCTACGCCCAGGAGGACCGCTTCTGCATCCACCGCTTCAAGGCGGACGAGTCCTACCTGGTCGGCCAGGGCAAGGGCCCGGTGGCGGCGTACCTCGACATCGACAGCATCGTGGCCACCGCGAAGGCCAAGGGCGTGGACGCCATCCATCCCGGCTACGGCTTCCTGAGCGAGAACCCGGAGTTCGCCCGCGCCTGCGCCCGCGCCGGAGTCACCTTCGTCGGTCCGAGCCCCGAGCTGCTCGACATGATGGGCGACAAGACCGCCGCCCGCGCCGTGGCGCAACGGATCGGCGTCCCCACGTTGCCCGGCACCGACGAGCCGATCGCCGACCGCGACCTGGCCCTGAAGGCGGCCCGTGGCATCGGCTTCCCGCTCATCATCAAGGCGGCCTTCGGCGGCGGCGGCCGCGGCATGCGCGTCGTCCGCAAGGAATCCGAGCTGGCCGGCCTGCTCGACGAGGCCCAGGGCGAGGCCGGACGCGCCTTCGGCAACCCGGCCGTCTTCCTGGAGAAGTACATCCCCCGCGCCAAGCACATCGAGGTGCAGGTGCTCGGCGACCGGCACGGCAACGTCATCCACCTCTTCGAACGCGACTGTTCCGTCCAGCGCCGCCACCAGAAGGTCGTCGAGGTCGCCCCGTCGTTCGGCCTTCCGGAACACGTCGTCCAGGAGCTCTGCGACTCCGCCGCACGGCTCGCACGCGAGATCCGCTACGACAACGCCGGCACCGTCGAGTTCCTCTACGACCTCGACCGCCACGAGTGGTTCTTCATCGAGATGAACCCGCGCATCCAGGTCGAGCACACCGTCACCGAGGTCGTCACAGGCCTCGACCTCGTGCGCGCCCAGATCCTCATCGCCCAGGGACACGCCCTGCACTCGAAGGAGGTCGGGATGCCGGTCCAGAACCAGGTCCCCCGCAACGGCTACGCGATCCAGTGCCGCGTCACCACCGAGGATCCGGAGAACAAGTTCACCCCCGACTACGGCAAGATCCTCGCCTACCGCTCGCCCGGCGGATTCGGGATCCGCCTCGACGGCGGCATGGGCTACTCCGGTTCGGTCATCACGCCCTTCTACGACTCGATGCTCGTGAAGGTCATCGCCTCCGGCCAGAGCTACGAGATCGCGATGAACCGCATGGACCGCGCGCTCTCGGAGTTCCGCATCCGCGGGGTGAAGACCAACATCCCGTTCCTCGAGAACGTCATCAACCACGCCCAGTTCCGCTCCGGCCAGGCCACCACGACGCTCATCGACAACACGCCCGAGCTGTTCGCCTTCAAGACCCGGAAGGACCGCGCGACCAAGCTCCTCAACTTCCTCGGGAACGTCATCGTCAACGGCAACCCCCACGCCAAGGGCTACAGGCCGTCCCGGGTCCTCGAGCCCGCCCCGGTCCCGCGCGCCGACATCGCCGCGCCCCTGCCCAAGGGCACCCGCGACCTCCTGCTGGAACTCGGGCCGGCGAAGTTCGCGGACTGGACCCTCCGCCAGAAACGCCTGCTGGTGACCGACACCACCTTCCGCGACGCGCACCAGTCCCTCATGGCCACGCGTGTCCGCAGCTACGACATGCTCGCCTGCGCCGACGCCATGGCCCGGCGCCTGGGCGACGCCAAGACCGGCCTCTTCTCGCTGGAGATGTGGGGCGGCGCGACCTTCGACACCGCCATGCGGTTCCTCAACGAGGACCCCTGGGAACGCCTCCGCCAACTCCGGGAACGGGTCCCGAACATCTGCTTCCAGATGCTCTTCCGCGGCTCCAACGCCGTCGGCTACTCCAACTACCCCGACCACGTCGTCGCCGGCTTCGTGAAGCACGCCGCGGCCTCGGGCATGGACATCTTCCGCATCTTCGACTCCCTCAACTACCTGCCGAACCTGCGCGTCGCCATGGACGCCGTGCAGGACACCCACGCCCTGTGCGAGGCGGCCGTGTGCTACACCGGCGACATCCTCGACGGCCGCCGCGACAAGTACTCCCTGAAGTACTACGTGAAGCTGGCGAAGGAGCTGGAACGCATGGGGGCGCACCTGCTCGCGATCAAGGACATGGCCGGCCTGTGCCGTCCGTATGCCGCCCAGAAGCTGGTCAAGGCGCTGAAGGACGAGGTCGGCATCCCGATCCACTTCCACACCCACGACACCAGCGGCGTCAACTCGGCGAGCATCCTGCGCGCGAGCGACGCCGGCGTGGACGTCGTGGACCTTGCGATCGCCTCGATGAGCGGCAGCACCTCGCAGCCGAACCTGAATTCGGTGGCCGCCGCGCTGCAGAACACCCCGCGCGACACCCGCCTCGACCTCCAGGCGCTCAACGAGTTCTCCGACTACTGGGAGAAGGTCCGCGAGGTCTACGCGCCGTTCGACACCGCGCCCAAGACCGGTTCCGCCGAGGTCTACCTGCACGAGATGCCGGGCGGCCAGTACACCAACCTCAAGGAACAGGCCGCCAGCATGGGCGTCTCGCACCGCTGGCCCGAGATCGCGCGCATGTACGCCGACGTGAACGCGCTGTTCGGCGACATCGTGAAGGTCACGCCTTCCAGCAAGGTCGTCGGCGACATGGCGCTGTTCCTCTTCAGCAAGGGCATCAGGGCCGAGGACGTCGTGAACCTGGAACCCGGCTCCATGCCGTTCCCCGAGAGCGTCATCGACATGCTCTCCGGCGGACTCGGCTGGCCTTCGGGCGGTTTCCCCGAGCCGGTGCAGCGCGTGGTGCTCGGCGAGAAGCGCTTCAAGGAGGCCCAGGCCGCCTTCAAGGCCGGCAAGGTCGGCAACCGCGCCGAACCGGTGAACCTCGACAAGCTCCGCAAGGAACTCGCGGAGAAGCTCCGCCGCGAGGCCACCGACGACGACCTCTACTCGCACCTGATGTACCCCCAGGTGTTCGCCGACTTCGCCAAGCACCTCGCCCAGTTCAGCGATGTCAGCGTGCTCCCGTCCGCGGCCTTCTTCTACGGGCTCCGGCGCGGCGAGGAGATCAGCGTGGAGATCGAGTCCGGCAAGACCCTCGTGATCCGGCTCGTGACCGTCGGTGAGCCCGACAAGGACGGCCGTCGCACGGTCACCTTCGAGCTCAACGGCATGACCCGCGAGGCGTTCATCACGGACAAGAAGGTGACGCCGCAGACCCGGACCCGTCCCAAGGCCGAACTCGCGGATCCGCTCCAGATCGGCGCGCCGATCCCCGGACTCGTGGCCAGCATCGCCGTCTCCGTCGGCCAGAAGGTGTCGAAGGGCGACAAGCTGCTGATGATGGAGGCGATGAAGATGCAGACCACGGTCACCGCGCCGGCGGACGGCGTCGTCGCGGAACTGCTCTGCGCCCTCGGCGAAACCGTCGAGAGCAAGGACCTGCTCGTCCGCCTGAGGGCCTGAACCGGAGTCCCACCCGATGGCCGTCCGGGACTCCTATCGTGACTGGCTGTTGGAACAGCTCGGACGGGTGCGTCCCGTCCGGGCCAAGCGGATGTTCGGAGGCCTCGGGCTCTATGCGGACGAGGAGTTCTTCGGCGTCGTGGACAACGACACCGTCTTCTTCCGCACCGGCGACGCGACCCGGGCGTCCTACGAATCGCGCGGCATGAAGCCGTTCCAGCCGATGGGTCCCGGGACGAAGCCGATGTCCTACCACGAGGTCCCGGCCGACGTGTTGGAGGATCCGGTCCTCCTGTCCGAGTGGCTCAGCAAGGCCGTCGGCGAAGCCGCCCTCGCCACGGCCACGAAGCCGAAACCGAAGTCCTCCCGAAGCCCGACGCCCGACGCCTGACGCCTGACGCCTGACGCCCGACGCCTGACGCCTGACGCCTGACGCCCGACGCCTGACGCCTGACGCCTGACGCCCGACGCCTGACGCCTGACGCCTGACGCCTGACGCCTGACGCCCGCCGCCCTCTCCGCTCCCTGCTCCCTGCCCTCAGAGCCGCGGCGGCGCCGGGACGAGTGGCTCCGCGAACGGCAGGACGCCCTTCACCTTCACCCGCCGCTTCCAGAGCTTGTTGCCGGCCGTCACATAGAGTTCGTCCCGATTGCGGCCGCCGAGGCAGACGTCGGAGATCCAGCCGTCGCGCTCCGGACGCGACAGGATCCCGTTCACCCGTCCCGCCTGGTCGCAATACTGCACGCCCATCGGCGTCGCCACGTAGAGTCGCCCGTCCGTGTCCACGCACATCCCGTCCGCGCCGCTCCCGCGCGGATCGTCCTCGAGGTGCAGGTGGAAGTACGGCTGCCGCGCGGCCAGCGTGCCGTCGAGGCCGATCTGGAAGCTGTAGACGAACTGCCCGACCATGTCCGAGACGTAGAGCAGCCCCTGGTCGGGCGAAAGGCAGATCCCGTTGGGGAACTCGATGCCGGTGTCGAGCACCGTGACCTTGCCCGACGCGTCCATGGACTTCACCGAACGGGTGCTCGGGTCCGTGAAGTACGCGATGCCCGAGTGGGCCACCACGATGTCCTTCGAGACGCCGTCGCCCGCGAGGATGCTCTCGGTGTCCGGGCCGGTCTGCAGCGCGATGCGGCGCGCCTGCGGTTGCGTGGCGACGATCCTTCCGTCCGCGCGCACCGCCAGCGACTGGGCGCCGTTCGAGGCGCCCCGTGACTGCGCCACCGCCCCGTCCGTCCCGACCCGGTAGGTGCGGTTGTTCTCGAAGTCGGCGAAGTGGACGACGCCCGTCGCGTCGACGGCCAATCCGCCCGGGAATCCGTAGCCCTGTCCCATCAGCTGCCAGCCTTCGCCCGGGATGAGCACGTCCTTGGCGATGGGCTGCCGGTCCGAGGACCCGGCGCGGACCGGTGCGGGATGGTCCTTCCACAGCCAGCGGAGGGCGTCGGGCAGGATGCTGCCGCCGTGCTTGCCGTCGTGGCCGCCGGTACCCCAGACCTTCTCCACCTCGTAGCCGGCGAACTGCAGGGCGCTGTACATGTCCTGGTTCGCGATCCACCAGTTGCCGCCGTAGATGTTCTGGTCGTTGTAGCCGTCCTGCAGGAACACCCGGATCGGCCGCGGCTCGAACTTGCGGACGAGCGTCGGGTAGTCGTTGCCGCCCCGCAGGCCGACGTAGGTTCCGATGGTGCTGAAGACGCGGCGGAACAGGTCGGGGCGCTCCCAGGCGGCGGTGAAGGCCGCGATCGCACCGCTCGACGCGCCGCCGATGGCGCGGCCGTTCGGGTCGGGGGTGATGAGGTACGACTTCTGCACCTCGGGAAGGAGTTCCTCCGCGAGGAAACGCGCGTAGCGGTCCCCGAGGCCGTCGTACTCGTGGCTCCGGTTGAAGCGTGGGAGCGCATTGGTCCCGCGCACGGAAGGCACCACGCCCGGGTTGACGAAGACGCCGAGGGTCACCGGCATCTCGCCACGGGCGATGAGGTTGTCGAACACCACGGGCACCCGCCATTGGCCGTTGGTGGACACGTAGCCGCCGCCGTCCTGGAAGACCATCAGGCAGGCCGGCTTCGATCCGTCGTACTGCTTCGGCACATACACCCAGTAGTCGCGGACCGTGCCGGGGAAGACGCTGTCCGAACCGGCGACGAAGGCGTGGCGCGTGACGGTTCCGTGAGGCACCTCCGGTCGGTACTGCGAGTCGGGGCCGAGCTGGTAGTCGTTGTCCGCGGACAAGGCCCGGGGCAGGGAGGCCGCGACGAGGACCAGCGTGAGCAGGAGGCGGGCGACGTGCATGGCGCTAGTAGAGGGGGCGGTTGGCGCCGGGACAACCCGGATCCGGAACGCATCCGCGGCTTCCCCCTTGGTCCCGGGACGCCGGCCCTGTCAGGATGATGTCCATGACGCGCCTGCTCGTCTTCGGATTCCTCCTGGCCGCCCTGCTGCCGACCCGCATGTGCGCGGAGTGGAAGCCGCTCTTCGACGGCGGTTCGTTGAAGGGCTGGACCCCGACTCCCTTCGGCGGCGCGGGCGAGGTCGAGGTGAAGGACGGCCAACTGGTGCTGAACCAGGGCATCCTCACCGGCATCACCTGGACCAACTCGTTCCCGACGAACGGATACGAGATCGAACTCGAGGCTCGGCGGGTGCTCGGCATCGACTTCTTCTGCGGTCTCACCTTCCCGGTGGACGACACCCACCTGACCCTCGTGCTGGGTGGCTGGGGCGGTTCCGTGGTCGGCTTGTCCAACATCGACGGCGAGTCGGCGAACCAGAACGAGACGACCAGCCTGCACCGGTTCGAGAGCGGACGCTGGTACGGGGTCCGGCTCCGGGTCGCCTCCACCAACATCTCCGTGTGGCTCGACCGGGAGAAGGTGGTCGATTTCGATCCGCGCGGTCGCAAGCTCGCCCTGCGCGTCGGCGAGATCGAGCTGAACAAGCCCCTCGGCGTGGCCACCTGGAGCACCTCCGGGGCGCTCAGGAACTTCCGTTGGCGACCCCTTGCCGAGGCCGCCGCCGCGACCACCCGGTCTGGTGCCGCGCTTCCGGCCGACACGCGGGCGGCGATGGAATCGCTGGTCCGCGCCGCGACGAATTCCCACGCCGCCTGGGACCGCCTGGCCGAGCTGTGCGACACCTTCGGCCCGCGTCCGACCGGTTCGACCAACCTCGAGTCCGCGCTCGACTGGATCATGGCCCGGATGAAGGACGACGGCCTGGAGAACGTCCGCGGGGAGCCCGTGAAGGTCCCGCACTGGGTCCGCGGGGAGGAATCCGCCGAGATGCTCACGCCCCGGCTGGAACGGCTGCCGGTGTTGGGCCTCGGGGGAACCATCGCCACGCCGACCGGGGGTGTCACCGCCGAGGTCCTCGTGGTGACGAACTTCACCGAACTCACCAACCGCGCCGCCGAGGCCCGCGGCCGCATCGTCCTCTTCAACGCCCCGTTCACCCGCTATGGCGAGACGGTCCGGTACCGCTGGGCCGGGGCCACGGAAGCCGCGAAGGCGGGCGCCGTCGCCAGCCTCGTCCGCAGCGTGGGCGACTATTCCCTCCGCACGCCCCACACCGGCGCCATGGGCTACGACACCAACGTGGCCAGGATTCCCCACGCCGCGTTGGCGTCCGAGGACGCCTCCCGCATCGGACGCTTCGTCGCCCGGGGACAGAAGGTGACCCTGCGCCTGAGCCTGGGCGCCCGGACGCTGCCCGAGGCCGACGGCCGGAACGTCGTGGCCGAGATCCGTGGCCGGGAGCATCCGGAGGAGATCGTGGTCGTGGGCGGGCACATCGATTCGTGGGACGTGGGCCAGGGCGCGCAGGACGACGGCGGCGGGTGTGTCGCCGCCTGGGAGGCGCTGCGGCTGATGAAGAAGCTCGGGCTGCGGCCGCGTCGGACCGTCCGCTGCGTGCTGTGGACCGGCGAGGAGAACTCCGGCGGCGGCGGCCGCGCCTACCGTGACGCGCACCTCGACGAGCTGGACCGCCACGTCCTCGCGATCGAGAGCGACAACGGCACGTTCCGTCCCGTGGGTTTCGGCTTCGTCGGCAGCGATGCCGCCCGCGGCCTCCTGCGGCCGGTGCATGAATTCCTCGGTTCGGCCCTGGACGCGGGCAAGGCGGACAACGCCGGCATCGAGGCCGACACCTCGCACCTGCTGCAGAAGGGCGTTCCGATCATGGCGCTCCATGTGCCGGACGGACGCTACTTCCGCTACCACCACACCGAGGCCGACACCGTCGACGCGGTGGATCCCGACGACCTGGCCCGCTGTTCCGCGGCCCTCGCGGCGATGGTCTACGCGGTGGCCGACATGCCGGAGCGGCTGCCGAGGTGATTGGACACGGGGACGCGGAGGGCGCAGAGGGGGATGTCGGTTGTTCCTTGCCCGTTGCCCGTTGTCCGTAGCCGCGGCTGCCAAGCTGCGCTTCCCCAACGCCCGGCGCCCGATGCCCGACGCCGTTCTTTGCTCCCTGCTCCCTGCTCCCGCTTCGGGACAAAATACGGTTGTAGATCGGGTTCAAACGTCGCAGGCCGATGCCGATGTACCGATGTCAGCCTTGGAGGTTTTCGATCGGAGTTGGCAAGACCCCGTAGATGTACGGAGGCGGATGCCGATGAGAATGGCCGGAGGTTGGCTCAAAACGTTCCCGCCATGAACGCACGTCTCACTGAATCCTTCCCGGCCTTGCGCCGGATCGCCACCGCCACCGCCACCGTCCTGCTCCTCGCTGGAACGGGCCGGGCCGCCACGTTCAACTTCTCCGGGGATCTCCAGGCGGGGAACCTCACCGGCAATCCATGGGTGCTGCTGTCCTCCATGTGGGGAAGCATCGAGACCGGCGGCGGCACGGGAACCTCCCAGTCCGGATTCGCCTACTTCAATACCCACGACATCAGCCAGCTCACCTTCACCTTTGGCGATCTCGAGTTGAGCAGCTTCGCCAGCCCGGGTCCCGGCACCCCAGGATTCGAGAGGTACACGGACACCGACGGCAGCTCGGTGCCCTTCACCATCCGCCATGCCGGCACCACCGTCGCGACCGGGACGTCGGTCTATCTCTACGACGAGGTCGAACACTCGAACGACGTCACCGCGGTGGGCACGGGGCAGGTGATCCTGACGGCGCCGGGTTCGGATCCGACCTTCTTCAACGAGATCATGGCGCTGACCGGCAACACCGGTCAGCTGGACCTGGTGTTGACCGGATTCTTCCCGGTCAACGACCGGGGACTCTTCGCCACCACCGGCACGTTCACCGCGGTCCCGGAACCCGGCGAGTACGCGGCGCTTGGCGCCCTCGGCATGGCCGGATTCGCGCTCTGGCGCCGCCGTCGCCAGTAGGATTCACGCGCTGGGGAAACGTCTCCCGATGGGCACCGTCCAGCCCGTCGGGAGACCCCTGTTTTCCATGCGAGGTCCGGCCGGATGCCGATCCGGCTCCGGATGGCTCAGGGCGTGCCGGGGACCACGCGGTAGAAGCGCGCCCCCGAAACGGGAGCGGTATCGAGCAGTTCCGTCGATCCTGTCGAAAGGACCTGGGTGACGACGTCGGTCCAGGTGCCCAGGTCCGACGAACGCTGCAGCTTCGCCCTTTGGCCGGCGGCCCCTTCGACCCGGATACGGAAGCCTTCCGCGGCCTGGCCGAGGGCGGCGATGCGCACGGTGGTCGGCTGGCTCGCGATGGCGGTGCCGAAGGTCTCCAGCCGGCAGGTGCGCAACGTGCCGTCCGCCGCGCCGGTGCCCCGGATGCGCAGACGCCAGACGCCGCGGGCGTTCTCACCCCATTGGAAGGTCGAGCCGAAGCGGTGGGAGAGGTCGGCCGTGGGATCGGCGTGCGGCTCGAACAGCCGGCTGACCGTTCCCGAGGGGGACACGAGTTCGATGGCCAGCTCGCCGCGGCTGGGATGGGACAGTTCGACCTGCAGGGTCGCATGTTCCACCCGCAGGTCCTGCGTGATCGGAAGGGTCTGTTCCAGCACACCGCCGGAGGGAATCGGAACCAGGTCTTCGGTGAGCTTCGCGGCCGAAGCGGAGATCCGGGCGCCGAGCCGGGGCCAGCCGACCGACATCCGGACCGCCTCGCCGGCGTCGATGCGGCCGGCGCCGAATTCGTGGTTGAAGCGGAGACCGGCCGCGTTGGTGAACCAGCCCGGGTTGGCGGGGTCGGTCTTGGCCGCGGAGCGGATCAGGATCTCCTGCACGTCGCGCCAACCGAGTTCCGGGTTGGCCTGCAGCATCAGCGCGATCACGCCCGAGACCAGCGGGGCGGCGGAGGAGGTGCCGTTGAAGGTCGAGGTGTAGTCGACGTCGGTCAGGTCGGTCGCGACGTCGGCGCGATTGTAGCCGCGGTCGCCGAGAAGGTCGGTGGTGAGGGAACCGGGACTCCGGGCACCGTCGTTGCCGGAAGGGGCCGAGACCACCAGGCAGGCGCCCGGCTCGCTGTAGTCGGCCCGGCGACCCAGGTCGTTGAGCGCGCCGACCGCGATCGTGCCCGGGGCGTTCGCATAGCCGTCGTTGTTGGCGTTGTCGGAGGCGTTGCCGCCGTTGCCCGCCGACCACACGTAGATGGTTCCGCGCCCACCGCGGCCCTGCCTCAGCCCGGCGTCGATCGCCGCCTCGGCCAGCGGCCCCGGGGCGTTGACGGTCTTGCCGTCGTCCGCCGCGCCCCACGAGTTGTTGCTCACGTGGACGATGTCCAGGCGGTGGCCCAGCGCCTGGGCCTCCTGGTCGTCGCCGGCGTTCCCACCGATCAGCCGGATCGGCACCAGGCGTGCGCGGTAGGCGGCGCCGGCCACACCGACGCCGTTGTTGCCCGTCGCCGCGGCGACACCGGCCACGGCGGTCCCGTGTGAGTCCGCCTTCGGGTTGCCTTCATCGTTGGGTCCGGCATCCCCCTCCGGTTCCGGCGACGCGTCGTTGTCCCGGTAGTCGAAGCCGGAGTTCGGCACGATCCGGTCGGCGAGGTCGGGGTGGGTCGTCTCCACGCCGTCGTCCACCACGGAGAGGGTCACACCCGTTCCGTCGCGGCCGGAATCCCAGGCCGGCAGGAGGTTGGCGTCCGCGCCGGCCGTGCCGCCGGACTGGCCCGTGTTGCGCAGGGTCCACTGCTGGGGGAACAAGGGGTCGTTGGGCACGGCCCTGCGGTGGAGAAGCCGGTCGAGGATGACGTCCGCGCGCACGACGGCATCCTGGCCGCGGAGACGATCCGCCAAGGCCAGTCCCGACGATTCCTTCGCATGGAAGACCACCCTGCGCGGGGCGAAGGACAGCCGTTCGAAACGGGCGGCTCCCACGGCCTCCGACAACGCGGCGGCATCGGACCCTTCGCGGAGTTCCGCCGAGACGCGTCGCGTGAGGATCCTGCGGCGATCCGGGGTCCGCGGTCCCGTCGAGGGATACAGCACCACCTGCAGTTTCGCGTCTTGGGGGATGGCGTGGGAAGCACGCCGACGGGCGTCCAGCTTCAGGACGCGGTCGAGGCCCTTTCCGGCGAGATGCACCTCGTCGGTGGCGATGACGAAGTCCGCGGTGGTGGCGCCATCGCGGAGGCGGAGGGAGTCGTCGCCGTTGAGGGCGAGGGCGAAGGTCGTCAGGAACCACCATTTGGGAAGCCGCATGCGAAGACGCTGCGTCCGGTTGGGCATGCGAACAAGCTGCTTCTGCTTTGGGGTCCGTCCGGAGTGCCCACGGTTGTTGTGGCACCCCATGGCGCCTTGGCGCCTTGGCTGGTCTCCGCTCTACTCGGCGCGCCGATGAACATCCTGGACGAACTGCGTTGGCGTGGACTTTTCGCCGACTGCACCGACACCGAAGCCCTTGCCGCCCGACTGGCCACGGGTCCGACCACGCTCTACTGCGGCTTCGACCCGACTGCGGACACCCTGCATGTCGGCAATCTCGTCCCGCTTTTCTGCCTGCGACGCTTCCAGCTCGCCGGCCACATCCCCATCGCCCTCGCCGGCGGGGCCACCGGGATGATCGGCGATCCGAGCGGACGCTCCGCCGAGCGCAACCTGCTCACACCCGAGGTCCTCCAGCACAACATCGCGTCCATCAAGGGCCAGCTCGCGCGGTTCCTCGATTTCGAGGCGCCGGGCAACCCGGCCCGGCTCGTCGACAACTTCGACTGGTTCTCGCCCATCTCCTACCTCGAGTTCCTGCGCGATGTCGGCAAGCACTTCACCGTGAACTGGATGGTGGCCAAGGAGTCGGTCCGGGCCCGCATGGAGGACCGCGACAACGGCATCAGCTACACCGAGTTCAGCTACATGCTGCTCCAGGCCTATGACTTCTACCACCTGCGGAAGGAGCTCTCCTGCGAGCTGCAGATCGGGGCCACGGACCAGTGGGGCAACATCACCGCCGGTTCCGAGCTGTGCCGACGCAAGCTCGGGGCGACGGTCTGGGGCCTGACCCTGCCGCTTTTGACCAAGGCCGATGGCACCAAGTACGGCAAGAGCGCCTCCGGTGCCGTCTGGCTGGATCCCAAGCGCACCAGTCCGTACCGCTTCTACCAGTTCTTCGTGCAGAGCGACGACCGGGACGTGGTGAAGCTGTTGAAGGTGCTCACCTTCCTCCCGCAGGAAGAGATCGCCGCCCTCGAACAGGATCTGGCCGCGAATCCGGGTGCCCGTTCCGCCCACAAGGCCCTGGCCAAGGCGGTGACCGACCTCGTCCACGGCGAACACGCCACCCAGGAGGCGATCCGCGCCAGCGAGATCCTCTTCGGCGGCGACCTGGCCGGCATCGGCGAGGCCACCTTCGGCGAGTTGCTCGGCGAGGTTCCCACCCGTCCCCTCGAACCCGCCCGCCTCGAAGGAGCCGGCATTTCCATCACCGAGCTGCTCGTGCACGCCGGCCTCAGCGGCAGCAAGGGCCAGGCCCGAACGGATGTCCAAGGCGGAGGCGCCTACATGAACAACATCAAGATCGGCGAGGTGCAGCGGATGGTGACGTCCGCCGACCTGCTCTTCGGGAAGCATCTGCTCCTCCGCAAGGGCAAGCGCAACTACGTCGTCGTCAGCGTGGGCTGAGGAACAGCAGGGAGCCCAGTAGCAGGGAGCAGGGAGCCTTTGAGCAGGGAGCGGAGAGCTTGAAGCATCGAGCGGGGAACGGCGCAGGGGCAAAGAGCACAGGGCTTGGAAGACCCGATCTCTGCACTGAATCAGGCTCCCAGCTCTTCGCTCAAAAGCTCCCTGCTCCCTGCTCCTAGGCTCCCAACCATTCCCAGCCGCGGCCTGCCGCGAAGGTGAGGCCCCACAGGATCAACGCGAAGTAGACCAGGGTCACCACGAGGCTCAGCAGGGCGAGCAGGTACATCGCGCCGTCCCGCTGCAGGCGGCCGAGGCAGGTGAAGAAGATGATCAGGGCCGGCAGGGAGTTCTGCAGGGGCACGACGAGGAACGGCACGGCGACCAGCAGTCCGCCGACCAGGACGAGGGTGGCGGCGCCGCGATGACCGAGCCGGTCCACGAGTCCGACCAACCGGCCGGGCCGGCTCACATGGGAGAGCGTCCCCAACAGCCAGCAGCCGAATCCGGAGAAGGCGTTCCAGGTCCTAGGACCGGGACGGAGGGCCCGCAGCTTCCCGGGCAGCCAAAGCGCCTCCTCGCCGCGGCGAAGCCGGATCCCGATGCCGGCGAAGGCCAGCCCGCCCAAGGTGGCGATCGGCCCGGTCGGCAGGGGCTGGATGAAGGGCAGGGTGAGGATCAGGCACATGAGCCAGGCGTTGCCTTCACCCAGGCGCTCGAGGAAGCGGCCGACGCTTTCGCCATCCAACCGCGCGGCCTCGGCCCCGTTTCGGAGGCGCCGGATGAATTCCTCCGCGGTGGCGATCATGCGATGGGGACGCGACGCCGGTCCGGATCCCGGTGCGGCGTGTCCGTTCCGGTCACGGCAGAAGCCGCGAGACCAGCCCGCTCAACGCCTTGCCGTCGGCCCGTCCGGCCGCCTTGGCCGTGGCCAGCTTCATGACGGCGCCCATGTCCTTCTTCGAGGTGGCACCGGCCTCCGCGATGGCTTCGCGCACCAACGCTTCCACTTCCTCGGTCGACAGGGCCGTGGGCAGGAACTCCGACAGCACGGCCAACTCGGCCCGTTCCGTCGCCGCCAGGTCCGCACGGCCGCCCTTCTCGAACTCCTCGATCGAGTCCTTCCGCTTCTTGGCCTCCTTCTGGATCACGGCCATCACCGCCGCGTCGTCCAGGGAATCCACCTTCTTCTCGATCTGCGTGTAGCCGAGCGCCGACTTCAGCGCACGGAGCGCGGTGGTGCGTTCCGCCTGCTTCGCCAGCATGGCGGACTTGAGGGCGTCGGTGATCTTCTGTTGGAGGCTCATGTTTCGGGGGAAAGTTTGCGCAGTTGGTCACGGACCTGTGCGGCCCGCTCATAGTCCTCCCGACGGATCGCCTCGGCCAGATCCAACCGCAGGCGTTCCAAGGGGTCTTCCGGCGGCTGTTTCCGCAGCTCTTCCAGCCGATGGCGCAGCGACTGGACCTCGCCGGACTGTTCCAACAGGTCCTCGCGTTCCTGTTCCCGGTAGAAGGCCTCGATGGCCGCCAGGCCTTCCTCGATCGCCGACAGGGCGGCGCGATGGCGCTTCTCAGCCAGGTGCGCCTCGCAACGGGCCCGGGTCCGCATCATCAGCAGCTGCGAGGTGAACTGGGTCAACCCCCAGGCCAGGTCGTCGCTTTCCGCATGGGAATCCACGAACTCGAACACCTCGAGGTTCCGCATGCAGTCCCGCTCCACCCCCGCGAAGTCCTGCAGCTGGAAGAAGCAGATGTAGCGGTGGTGGTACTGGATGGCCTCCTGCTGCAACCGGGCGCAGTCCTCGGCTCCCAGCTGGAACGGCTTTCCGCCGTCCTCCGTCGCGGCTTCGGCCCGCTTCTTGAAGACGTGGAACCACGATTCCTTGCCCAGCGGCCGCTTTCCGTCGGGACGCCCTTCCGCGTTCATCTGGAGGATCCCGAGATCCACCCGGAGCTGGACCTTGTCCCCGTCCTTGGCCGTGAACCGCCGCGCAATCACCTGGCCGGGCTTGTATTCCCACTCCTGCAGGAGCTCGGAAAGGTCGTAATTCATGGGACGTCCACTATGGAAACCGACTTCCCCACCGTCAACGCGCCCCGCCGACAACTTGTTCGCAACCCTTTGCTGATGTTGAAGCCGACCCTGCAGGATTTCCCTAACACGGATGTCACAGGCAGCAGGACCCCGCGGCAACGGATCTGCTCCCGCGCCGGGATCTCCGTGCTCCCTGCTCTCCTGGTGGGGGATGACTTGGTTCGAATAATAACGTTAAACACGATGAAATCCGTCAATCGGCGTCGAATTTCCCCCGTTCGACTCCTCGGCTTCTGGGCGTGGCTTTTGACCGCAACCGCACTGTATGGCGTGAATCCCACACCGGCACCGGCGGCGAAATCGTTGCCGGCGGTGGATTCCGATGCGGACGGACTCCCGGACATCGACGAGATCCGGTTCGGCAGCAATCCGTTCGTCGTCGATACCGATACCGACGGGGCCAACGACCTTGCGGAGTTCCAGGCGGGAACCAATCCGAGGGACAACAAGTCCTACCCGTTGTTCGCCGAGGGTGAGCGCGACCGACAGATCCTCACCGGCGATCTCCTTCGGTTGAACCCGCTGATCCTGAGGCCTTTCAACCTCCTCACGAACATCACCTTCGAGACCAACGACGCCACCGAGGCGGGCGGCGAACCCACCATCGTCACCAACACCGAGATCTCGACCAATTTCACCACGTTCCAGTGGTTCCGCGACGGTTTGCCCCTGGCCGGTGAGACCAATTCGACCTTGGTCCGCTTCGGCATGGACCGGTCCCAAGGCGGCCGGTATCGGCTGGAAGCCCGTTTGGAAGACAGCGCCCAAAATGGCCGCGGCATGCGTTGGGATGTGCTCGGTGTCCGCGAGATCCGCGCCCTGCGTCAGCCGGCCGGCTCGGTGGTCGGCTGGGGCCGGGAACTCGGCGCGCCCAGCGGCCTCATTTCCGACGCCTTCCAGGTTTCCGCCGGATTCGTCCACGCCTACGCCATCCTGAGCGATGGCCGACTCCAGGGCTGGGGCACCAACACCGCGGGCCAGTTGAGCACGCCGTCGGACCTCGGTCCGATCCTCTCCGTCGGCTCCGGCGCCGTCCACACGCTCGCCGTGCGCACCAACGGCCAGGTCGTCGCCTGGGGCAACAACCAGTACGGACAGACCAACGTGCCGCCGTTCCTCGCCCTGCAACGCGTGCTGGCCGTCGCCGCCGGCAACTTCCATTCCCTTGCCCTGCTGGCCGACGGCACCGTGGTGGCCTGGGGTGACAACTCCGCCGGACAATGCGAGGTACCCCCGTCATTGACCCGGGTCCTCGCCATCGCCGCCGGCGGTTCCCATTCCGTCGCCCTCACCTCCGAAGGACGCGTCGTCTGCTGGGGTGGCAATGCCGCCGGTCAATCCACCGTTCCCGCCGGGCTGTCCGACGTCGCCCGCATCGCCGCCGGTGGCAACCACACCCTCGCCCTGACCCGAACCGGTCGCGTCGTCGCCTGGGGTGATGCCTCGCAACGCCAGACCCGGGTGCCGGCCACCCTGCCGCCCGCCATCGCCATCGGTGCCGGCGCTGCGTCGTCCTTCGCGGTCACCGCCGCGGGCCGCGTCGTCGCCTGGGGCCAGCCCGCCAACGCCGTCACGCCGCCCGCTCCCGCCACCAACATCGTCGCGGTCTCCGCCGGCTTCCAGGCCGCCTACGCCATCCGCTCCCGGCCCGATCCCGACGCCGATGGTCTCGACGAGAGCTTCGAACGCACCGTCGGTTCCGACCCCGCCCGCTTCGACTCCGATTCCGACGGACTGGAGGACGGCATCGAGGTCCGCCTGGGCCTGAATCCGGTCCAGCCCGATTCGGACGAGGACGGCATCCCCGATCTCGCCGAGGTCGAGCAGAGCGCCGATTCCGACGGCGACGGACTGGTGGACGCGGACGAGATCCGGCGCCGCCTGGATCCGTTCAACGCCGACACGGACGGCGACCGCGCGATCGACGGAGACGAAGTGACCGCCGGCACCGATCCGCGCAATCCCGCCAGCTTCCCGCTGTTCCGCCTCGAGTCGAGGGGGCGCCAACTGCTCAGCGGAGACTCGCTGGTGCTCCGCGCCGTGGACCTGCATCCGGCCGCGCCGCAGGTGATCGTCACCAATGTCATTCCCGGGGAGGTCGTCACCGATCCCGACACCGGCGAAAGCACCACCAACGCCCCGACCGTGGTGATTTCGACGAATTCGCCGGCCGTGCCCGCCTCCGCCTTCCAGTGGTTCCGCGGAACCACCTCCCTCGGAGGCCAGACCAATCCCACGCTCGTGGTCCATCGGGTCACCGCCGCCGACTCCGGCGCCTACCGCCTGACGGCCTCTTCCGGCACGCACCGCCAGGAAAGCGCCACCCTCGACGTCCTGGTGCTGGCCGCCAGCAACCGTCCGCCGGCGTTCCGTCGCTCGGGCACGGTGGTCGCCTGGGGCGATGACACCCTCCGCCAGAGTTCGCCGCCTCCGGGCTTGAACGACGTGGTCCAGGTGGCCGCCGGACTCGGACATTCCCTCGCCCTGCGTCGCTCCGGCGAAGTGGTCGCCTGGGGCTCCAACGTGGAGGGCCAGGTCTCCGTCCCGACGAACCTCACCGGCGTGGTCTCGATCGCCGCGGGCGCCCTGCACTCCGTGGCCCTCACGGCGGACGGACAGGTCTTCTGTTGGGGCGACAATTCCCAGGGCCAATGCGCGCCGCCCGCAGGCATGGCCGGAAAGCGGTTGGTCGCCATCGCCGCGGGTGCACTTCACACGGTGGCGCTGGACGACACCGGCGTGGCGTGGTTCTGGGGCGACACCACCGGCGGACAGGGATCGGTCGCCGGTCAGTCGGGTGTCCAGGTCTTCGCCGGACACCGGTCGTCCGCGCTCCTGCGCGCCTCGGGCCGGCTCGTCGTCAACGGAAGCCCGTCCCAACCGGACGTGCAGAACGCCGCCGCGGTGGCCTCCGGGACCGATTTCCATGTGACCCTGCTCCGCAACGGCGGACTGAGGTCCAGCGGTGCCGCGAACGTGCCGGCCGACATCGGCCCCGTGCTCGCCGTGGCGGCGGGCGAACGCTTCTGGGCCGCCCTCCGGGCCGATGGCTCGGTGCGTGTCGGCGGCGGCGACGGCCTGACCGTCACCAACGTCCCCTCCCAGGCCCGCTCGATCGCCACCTTCGCCGCCGGCGGTCGCCACCTGCTGGCGGTCGTGGCCAATCCCGATTCCGATGACGACGGCCTCGACGTGGCCCAGGAGACCCAGCTCGGTTCCGGCCTCTCGACCTTGGATTCCGATGACGACGGCATCGAGGACGGCATCGAAGCCCGATTGGGAATCGATCCCCTGGTGACCGACACCGATGGCGACGGCCTGGGCGACTTCGAGGAGATCCTCAACGGACTTCCGCCCTTGGACCCCAGCCAGCGTCCCGATGGTCGCCTTGAACTGGGGCTTTCCGTCCGCTTGTCGGTGTTCTCCCTCGGCGGGGCTCCTTATCGCATCGAGAGCTCCACCGACGGCCTCGAGTGGACCAACCGGGTGGAGCGCACGCCCGCTTCGCCGGGCACTTGGACCGCCGACCTGCCGTTGACGCGTGCCGGCGAGCAGTTCCGCGTCGTGACCCCGGTGCGTCCGGTTCCCGGCTTGGACGGCGAGCCGGTTCTGGGAACGGTCCGCGCCTGGGGTGAGAACACCTTCGGCCAAATCGAGATTCCGATGGGGCTCTCCGGTGTGTCGGATCTGTCCGCCGGTACCTGGCACACCCTGGCCCGCCTGGCGGATGGCACGGTCCGCGCCTGGGGCAACAACGTCGAAGGCCAGGCCAACGTGCCGGCCAACCTGGCATCCGTGGTCTCCGTTGCCGCCGGTGGCAGCCACTCGCTCGCCCTGTTGGAAAATGGCCAAGTCGTAGGCTGGGGACGCAACCTCTCCGGTCAGGCGTCGCCTCCTTCCTTCGCCGCACCGGTCCGGGCAATCGCGGCCGGCGGTGATTTCAGCATCGCTCTTCTGGAAGGTGGAAGCGTTCGGGCTTGGGGCGCGGACTTCCTCGGCCAAACCCAGGTTCCGGTCGGCCTCGCCGACGTCGTCGCCGTGGCTGCGGGTTGGAGCCATGGCGTGGCCTTGAAGGCCGACGGCACCGTGGTCTGCTGGGGCAACAACATCCGTGGCCAATGCACCGTGCCGGCAGGCCTTCCGAGGGTCGCCGCGGTCGCCGCCGGCGATTCCCACACCGTGGTCCTCCTCGCGGATGGCACGGTCCGGGTTTGGGGTTCTTCCGAGGAAGGCCAGACCGCCATCCCTTCAGGCCTTGCCGGCGTTGTGGCCATCCGGGCCGGCTATAACCACACCGTGGTTCAACTGACGGAGGGCACGCTCGTCACCTGGGGAGGCGCTTCCGCCAACCGCCTGGCCCTTCCGGACGGTGTCGTGGGTCCCATCGCCTTCTCCGCCGGTGGCGCGCACACCGTGGTCGCGTTGCAGCCCATGGACACCGATGGCGATGGCATCGACGATCGGGAAGAAATCCGGATCGGCAGCGATCCGAGGGTTGCCGACACCGATCGGGACGGCCTGGCCGACGGTCTGGAATTGGTTTTCGGCACCCCGCTGCTCTCACCGACCGAGGCGCCGGATGGGCAACTGCAGATCCAGCCGCTCGTGCGTTTGGGCGCGTTCACCTTGGGTACCCGCCAGTACCAGCTCGAGTCGAGCCTCGACCTCGAGACCTGGTCCGCCGAAGGGGCGGCGATCACCGGCCGGAACAGCGAAACCGAATGGCTCCTGCCCGCCGCGGAAACGGCCCGCTCCTACCGACTTCGGAGACAGTGAAGGGGAGGGTTTCGGGATTCTGGCGTCCGGCGTCAGGACCCTTTGCCAAGGGCAACAAGGCGCGGAGGAAGGGAAGGGGGTGGCGGATTCTGCATGCCCGACGCCGGACACCCAACGCCCGACGCCTTTCCACCTTCCTGTACCCTTTTCCGGTATAAAATGAGATTGGCGGAAGGTTTGCTGTTGCCCGGCTGCGATTGGACGAAGTATTCGTTCAATCCGAACTGAACGTTCCGTTCGGTTCCCAATCCGTGTTGCTGGAGGAACGCGTTTGCGAACTGACCGGCACGAAGTGTCTGCGCTCCTTGGAAAAGGTTCACCATCCTGTGTCCAAACCCCTCTCCAAGACCCGTTTGGAACTGATCGAGGCGGCGGGACGCCTCAGCCAGTTGGTGGGACGTCCCCGCACCATCGGGCAGATTTTCGGTCTGCTCTACCTTTCCCCGCGGGCCTTGACCTTGGACGAGATCGCCGAGTTGCTGGAGATCTCGAAGGCCAGCGCCAGCACCGGCACCCGGCAACTGCTGGCCCTCCATGCCATCCGGCAGGTCTGGAAACCCGGTGATCGCAAGGACTTCCTCGAGGCCGAGCCCGAGCTGCGCGAAGTCCTCCGTGGGGTTTATCAGCTCTTCTTCGCCCCGAAACTGACCAAGACCCGCGGCCGGATCGACCTGCTCCTGGAGACGCTGGACGGGGATCGGAAGGCCGGGACCATCGACGACGAGGAGTACCGTTTCTGCCGCGATCGTTTGCTTCAGATGTCCCATCTTCAGGGCAAAGTCGAAAAGGTCCTCCCCATTGCGGAGAAGTTTCTGTGAGTCGGTCCGCTTGGCGGACCGAAGGCTTCCAGTAGCCACGCCTGCCAAGGCGTGGTTCCCCGATCCCAAATCGCCCGACGCCCGACGCCCGACGCCTGAAGCCCGACGCCTGAAGCCCGACACCTGAAGCCCGACACCCTTTTCCCCGCTCCCCGCTCTCAGCTCCCCCATGCGCTCCCTCTCCATCTGGTCGATGACGGCGTTGTTCGCTGCCGCGATTGTGGCGGCGTGGGCGTGGTTCTATGTGGGGGTGACACCGCCGGAGAAGTCCTACGTGCTGAAGACCCGGGACCCGGTACCGGGATACCGGTTCACCGCCGTCCCCATTGGCGAACGGGCGATCGAGGTTTTGGCGACCACCAACCTGGTGAATGGCCAGTTCGAGGGTCCCGACCAGCAACGGTTTACGGTGTTTGCCGCCGATTGGGCGGCGAAGGGTTCGAAACAGATGGGTGTGCTCGCGCACACGCCGGAGATCTGCTGGGTGGGCGCCGGTTTCCAACTCACCTCCCTGGGAGAGCCGCCCTTCATGGAGGTGACGTTCGGTCAGGAGAAACTGGCGCTGGAATGCCGCGTCTTTCGGACTCCGGACCAACGCTCGGTCGAAATGGTGGTCTGGTGTTCCTTGGTCAGCGGACAGCCGTTGGAGGAGGGCTTTCGTTTCCAGCCAAAGCGGGATCAGGCCTCTGGGAGCCAGCTTAATCAGGCCAGCAATGCACGCACCCGTGGAATGAACTCCTTGGTCAAGGCTTTGGTAGATCGCCAACCCGGAGATGGCACCAAACAGTTTGTTCGCTTCTCCACTCCGGTGGCCGGTGATTGGAAGGAGGCCTACCAGCGCCTCGAGCGGTTTGCCTCCCAATGGCTGGAACTCGAGGTCCAGCGTTCGCGGGCCATCGCAGTGAATTGATCCTAACCCGTTTTCCGATGCTCCCCCACTCCAAGATTTACGTCGCCGGGCACAACGGCCTTGCTGGCAGTGCCATCTGGCGGGAATTGCAACGCCAAGGTTTCACCAACCTGTTGGGTCGCCGCTCCGCGGAACTCGATCTCGCCGACACCGCTGCGGTGGACCGCTTCTTCGAAGTGGAACGGCCGGAATTCGTGTTCCTGGCGGCGGCAAAGGTCGGGGGCATCAAGGCCAACAACGATTTTCCCGGCGACTTTCTCTTCCGGAATCTCGCCATCCAAAACAACGTCATCGATGCCGCCCGTCGCTTCGGTGCGCGCAAGCTTCTCTTCCTCGGCAGTTCCTGCATCTACCCCAAACTGGCTCCCCAGCCCCTGAAGGAGGAATACCTCCTCACCGGGCCGTTGGAACCGACCAACGAGTGGTATGCCATCGCCAAGATCGCCGGCATCAAGCTCTGCCAAGCCTACCGCCGTCAGCATGGCTGCGACTTCATCTCCGCCATGCCGACCAACCTCTATGGTCCGGGCGACAACTACGATCCGCTTGGATCCCACGTCCTGCCGGCCCTGATCCGGCGGTTCCACGAGGCCAAGGTCGCCCAGGCGCCCAGCGTCACCTGTTGGGGCACCGGCACTCCGCTTCGCGAGTTCCTCCATTCCGACGACCTGGGCCGGGCTTTGGTCTTCCTCATGAGGAACTACTCCGAGGAACAGTTCATCAACGTCGGCTCCGGCACCGACCTGCCGATCCGCGAACTCGCCGAGACGGTGGCCCGCGTCATCGGCTATCGAGGCGAAATCCACTGGGATTCCACCAAACCCGACGGCACCCCGCGCAAGCTCATGGACAGCTCCCGCCTCCGCGCCCTCGGCTGGCAACCCCAAGTCCCCTTCGAAGAAGGAATCGCGGGGGCGTACCGGGATTTTTTGGCTCGGGCCTGAAGGACCCGAGCCAAGGGCTTCAGGCGTCAGGCGTCGGGCGTCAGGCTTCAAGCAGCCTCGCCTGCCATGGCGAGGATCCGAGAATCAAGATGGGTTCTGGGTGTCAGGCTTCGGGCTTCGGGTGAGGGTGGGAGCCGGATTTGGGCCGTCTGGGGCTCGGCGGAAGGACTTGGAACGGCTTCGGATCAGCGACCCAATCTGGGCGGCGAGGACTTCCAGTTGCTGATCCAAAGACGACTGGGTTTCCTCGGAAACAAGTCCAAGTTCCCGCGAGATCTCCAGTTGAGTGCGGAGTTCGGCGAGTGATCCGGCGGCAATGTGAAAGAATCGAACCGAATCCCGTTCGCTACCTCTGGCTTCGCCTTCTGCCAGATTGGATGGAATACTGATGGCAGCCCGGCAGATCTGATCTCGAAGAAACCGTTCCTCAGCCAAGGGCGGTCGCCGACACAGTTGGCAGACGCAGACCGCCAGCCTCCTTCCATCCTGCCAAACCCTCAACGCTCGGTAACCTTGCGATTCGCCCTGATCGGATCTCACCCCTCAATCCGATAGCCGATCCCGACAAAACCCAACGGGCCCCCAGCGCCCAAGAACGTTTTTGTATCCTCCGCCTGACGCCTGACGCCTGACGCCCAATACCTAAATCATGCTCCACGCCACTCTCTCCGATCCCGGCACTTGGATGCCCTTGCTCGGGCATCACCGTGTCTGGAACCGCTCCTTGGAGTGGCTCAAGGGCCTCACGCCCGAGACTCCCCTTGGTACCTACCACATCGACGGACCGAAGTGGTATGCCTCGGTCCAAACCTACGAAACGCTGCCTTCCTCGGAGTGCCGCTTTGAAAGCCACGAGGAACACATCGACATCCAATACACGATCTTGGGTTCCGAGGTGATCGACTGGATCGAACGCGCCAGCCTCCAACCCGACGGACCCTTCGCCAACGACGTCCAGTTCTGGAAGGCTCCCGAAGAGTCCAAGGTCAGCCACGTGACCAATGAAGCCGGCCGCTTCTCCGTCTTTTTCCCATCCGATGCCCACCGTCCCAAGGGCCGTGACCCTCGGTTTCCCGACGTCCGAAAGGTCGTGATCAAGATCCACCGTTCTCTACTCGAACGGTAGGCTTCAGGCGACGGGCTTCAGGCATCGGGCGACGAAGTAGCAACGCCGGCCACGGCGTTGTCCCCATTGATCAAGACCTGACACCCGACGCCCGACGCCCGACACCTTCCGCCTTATGCCCGACGCCCGACACCTGACGCCCGACGCCTCGATTGTGGTCACCGGTTCCGCCGGCTTCATTGGGGGCCAGTTGCTCAAGGCGCTCGCGGCGCAGCACGCGATCTCGGACCTGATCGCCGTCGATCACCCGCTGCGCGATTCCCGCTCGGAGAACCTCCAGGTGGCGCCGGGTGTCCGCTTCCTGGATCACCATCAGTTCCTGGCGGCCTTGGAAGCGGGCGTCCTCAGACCTTCGGTGATCTTCCATCTCGGTGCCTGCAGCTCCACGACCGAGACCAATTGGGATTACCTCGCCGACAACAACCTCCGCTATTCCCAAAGGCTCTGGAACTGGTGCGCGCAGAACGGAGCGCGCTACCTTTATGCTTCCAGCGCCGCGACGTATGGCGACGGCGAGAATGGCTTCGACGATACAGTCCCTCTGGACCGCCTTCGGCCCCTCAATCTCTACGGGAAGTCCAAGCACGACTTCGACCTGTGGGTCGAGGCCCAGAAGACGGCGGGGATCGCAGGCCCGAGTCAGTGTGTCGGCTTCAAGTTCTTCAACGTCTTCGGTCCTGGTGAGGCCCATAAGGGCCGCATGGCCTCGATGGTTTTCCACGGCTACCACCAGATCCGCGCCGGCGGTCGTGTGAAGCTCTTCCAATCCCACCGCGAGGGCTATGCTGATGGCGGTCAGCTCCGGGACTTCATCTACGTCAAGGACGTCGTCCGAGTGATGCTGGCCTTCGCCGCCCGACCGGAAGTCTCCGGGCTCTTCAACCTGGGTACCGGCAGAGCCCATTCCTTCCGGGAACTGCTCGAGGCCACCTTCGCCGCCATGGGCTTGGAGCCGCAGATCGATTACGTCCCCATGCCCGAGGACCTGCGCGGGAAGTACCAGTACTTCACCCAAGCCACCATGGCCCGCACCCTCGCCGCCGGCATCCCCTACCTACCGACTACGCTGGCGGATGCGGTTGCCGACTATGTGGCGCTGCTCAAGCAGGGAGCCTTTGAGCATAGAGCATAGAGCACGGAGCTTTGTGCCGACAGGTCCCATTGCATAGCTCCCTGCCCCCTGCCCCAAGCTCCCTGCTGCTAAATCCCCATTTCTCGGCCCCTCGGACCCCGTCCCGTCTCCCCGACGCCCGACGCCCGACGCCTGAATCCCATAAAACCATGAGCAAAAAAGCACTAGTCACTGGCATCACCGGACAAGATGGATCCTATCTCGCGGAGCTTCTCCTCGAGAAGGGCTACGAAGTCCATGGCATCATCCGTCGCGCGTCGACGTTCAACACGTCGCGACTCGACAATATCTACAGCGACCCGCACTACCCGAAGACCCAGCTGCATCTCCACTACGGGGACCTCAGCGACGGTTCCAACCTCGCGCGCCTTCTGGGCAAAATCCAGCCCGACGAGGTCTACAACCTCGCGGCGCAGAGCCACGTCCGGGTCAGTTTCGACGCGCCCGAGTACACCGCCGACATCACCGGCACCGGCACCGTCCGTCTTCTGGAAGCCATCCGTGAGATCGGCATCAAGCCGCGGTTCTATCAGGCCAGCTCCAGCGAGATGTACGGCCTCGTCCAAGAAGTGCCGCAGAAGGAAACCACGCCGTTCTACCCGCGCAGTCCGTATGGATGCGCCAAGGTGTATTCCTACTGGGTTACCGTGAACTACCGCGAAAGCTACGGCATGCACGCCAGCAACGGCATCCTCTTCAATCACGAGAGCCCGCGGCGCGGTGAGACCTTCGTGACCCGCAAGATCACCCGCGCAGCGGCCCACATCAAACTGGGCCTCCAGGATAAGCTCTTCCTCGGCAACCTCGATTCGAAGCGCGACTGGGGTTACGCCAAGGAGTACGTCGAGGCCATGTGGCTCATGCTGCAGCAACCGGAAGGCGACGACTACGTCGTGGCCACCAACGAGACCCACACCATCCGGGAATGCTTGGATGTCGCTTTCGCCCGTCTGGATCTCGATTGGAAGAAGTACGTGGAGATCGACCCGCGCTACTACCGCCCGGCCGAGGTGGACCTCCTGATCGGGGACTACTCCAAGGCCAAGCAGAAGCTCGGCTGGGAACCGAAGACCACCTTCAAGGGTCTGATTGAGTTGATGACGGACGCCGACCTGAAGCTCCTGCAGGACCAGATCGCCGGAAAAGTGCCGCGTTCGGTCTGATCCAGGGCTCCGTTGGGTCCGGGGCCAGGTGCCTTGCGTGCAGCGGACTGCGCTTTCACCGTCCGATACTGTTCTAAGCGGACTGTGTCCTCAGCTCGAGCCGCAAACCTGCGCCCCTTCTTTCAATCTCTCTTGGCTCACCGTCTTGCCGTGAGCTTCCCAGCTGCGTGAGTCCGGCCCGTCTGGACTCACGCCCGCCCCGATTCCATCCCCGATATGACCGACTCCATCGAAGTCACCGCGCTGGGGCAGACGGGCTACCGTATTCGCTTCGGTTGTCACGTCGTGATGATCGATCCGTACCTCAGCAATTCGGTGGAGTCCCTTGTCGGGCCCAGCGCCCGACGGCTCCATCGCCCGCCCTTGGAGCCGTCTGCGGCCACGGACGTGGATCTCGTCCTGATCACCCACGCCCATCTGGACCATTGCGATCCGGAGACGCTGAAGCCCTTGTTCAAATCGTCGCCGAGGGCTCGGTTTGTGGCTCCAACAGTGTGCCATCCGATCCTGCAGTCGTTGGGCATCCCACATACCCGGATCCAGACGTCGCCCAACTCTTGGGGCGAAGTGCTTCCGGGTCTGGAACTCAACTCTGTTCCGTCTTGCCATCCCACGGTGCGAGTCACTCCGGCAGGCGATTTCGAGTGTGTCGGCTACGGGCTCCGCTTCGAAGGTCTCCTGCTCTACCACGCCGGTGACACCGGCGCCTCGGAAAAGGTCATCAAGGCCGTTCAAGCGTTGGGGCGCCCGGATTGGGCCTTCCTGCCCGTCAACGAATCCAACTATTTCCGATCCCGTGCCGACATCGTCGGCAACATGTCCCCCCGGGAGGCATTCCAGTTCGCCGATGAAATCGGGGCCTCTGAGGTCGTTCCTACCCACTGGGACCTCTTTCCGGACAACTGCGTTCCGCGCGAGGAGATCGAGTTGGTCTATCGCCTGAAGAGGCGGCGCCACCGTCTCAAGTTCATTCCCATCGGCTCCACCGCCCGGCTCCATCCGGTTCCGAACGACTGACCGTATGCTCGCGAGTCTGGTCATCCGCACCTACAACGAAGCCCGCTATCTTCCCGAGGTCCTGCTCGCGGTCAGCGAGCAATCCGTTCCCGCCGACCAACGGGAGGTCATCCTCGTGGATTCCGGTTCCAAGGACCGCACCTTGGAGATCGCTTCGCACCACGGGTGCCGCATCGTCCACATCCAGCAGAGCGACTTCTCCTTCGGCCGTTCCCTCAATGTTGGCTGCGAAGTCGCCCGAGGACGGAACCTGGTCTTCATCAGCGGCCACTGCGTCCCGACCTCACCGGACTGGCTGGCCCGGTTGGTGGCACCCATCGAGGCCGGCGAGGCTGGAATCACCTACGGACGCCAAGAGGGTGGGCCGGAAACCAAGTTCAGCGAACACATGCTGTTCGCGAAGTATTTCCCCGAGGCCGACCTGCCGCCTCCCAGCGAGTTCTTCTGCAACAATGCCAACGCCGCGGTCCGTCGTGATCTGTGGGAGCGCCTCCGCTTCGACGAAGCGTTGACCGGCTTGGAGGACATGCACTTCGCCCGACGGGCTGTTGCCGAGGGTGGAAAGGTCCGATACGTCCCCGGATCCAGCGTGTACCACTACCACCACGAGTCCTGGCGGAAGGTGAAGATCCGGTACGAACGCGAGGCCATCGCGCTCCAGAAGATCATGCCGGAGGTTCACGTCCACGCCTCCGACGCCGTCCGCTACTTCGTGGCCGGCGTCTTCGGCGATTGGGCCCGTGCCCTGGGTCAGAAACGCTTCCTGCGATACGCCGGGGAAATTCTCTTCTTCCGCTTCTGCCAATTCTACGGCACCTGGCGCGGCAACCACATCCACCGCCAGCTCAGCCGGAAGTCCAAGGAGAAGTACTTTTATCCGCGCTAACGCGGCCTTCGAGGCTTAGGCCTCGAAGAGGGCTTCAGGTTTCAGGCATCGGGCTTCGGGAGCCGAGAAGACGCAGAAACTCCCAAAGTCCTCCGTACCGAGCTCCAAGCTCTATGCTCTAGACTCCCTGCTCCCTGACGCCCGACGCCTGTCACCCGACACCTCTCTCATATGCACCAACTCGTCGCACTCCTCCCCATGAAGGCCCATAGCGCCCGAGTGAAGGGGAAGAACTTCCGCAACTTCGCCGGCAAGCCGCTCTTCCGGTGGATCCTCGACACCCTCTTGGAGATCCCGGAGATCGAGAAGGTCGTCATCAACACCGACGCCCGGGCCATCCTCGCCGACAACGGATTGGTGGACACCGACCGCATCCTGATCCGGGACCGCAAGCCCGAGATCTGCGGCGATTTCGTCAGCATGAACAAGGTCTTGGCCGACGACATCGAGGCCATTCCGTCCGCGACCTACCTCATGACCCACACGACGAACCCGCTTCTGAGTTCGACCACCGTTGTGCGGGCTTTATGGGCCTTCGATCGGGCCCGGGCCGCCGGCAAGGATTCGCTCTTCACGGTCAACAAGTTCCAAACCCGCTTCTATCGGGGCGACTGCTCGGCCATCAATCACGACCCGAACAACCTCATCCGGACCCAGGACCTCGAACCTTGGTACGAGGAGAACTCGAATCTCTACTTGTTCACCCGGGAGAGCTTCTCCACCACCAACGCCCGCATCGGCCGCAAACCGGTACTCTTTGAGACCCCGCGCATGGAGTCCGCCGACATCGATGATCAGGAAGGCTGGGATCTGGCCGAACTGATCGCCTCCCGACCGGTCCTCGTCCGTTGAACCCCCTTTCCACCCGAATACCAACCATGGCCTTCAAAGTCCTCATCACCTGCCCGCCCATGCTGCGGGCGATCGATCGGTTCCGCGCCGAGTTTGAACGACGCGGCATCGAGATCACCACGCCCAATGTCACCCAGATCCTCAGCGAGCCTGAACTGATCGAGTTGGTTCCCCAATTCGATGGCTGGATCATCGGCGACGATCCCGCCACCCGGAAGGTCTTCACCGCCGGCAAGGCCGGGAAACTCAAGGCCGCCGTGAAGTGGGGCGTCGGCGTGGACAACGTCGACTTCGCCGCATGCAAGGACCTCGGAATCCCCATCAGCAACACCCCGGGCATGTTCGGCAAGGAAGTCGCCGACATCGCGATCGGCTACGTCGTCGCCCTCGCGCGTGAGACCTTCGCCATCGATCGCGCGGTGAAGGCCGGCCAATGGATCAAGCCCGCCGGACAATCCCTGACCGGACTGAACGTCGCATTGGTCGGGTTCGGGGACATCGGCCGAAACACTGCCAAGCGCCTCTTGGGCTGCGAGATGAACGTGGTCGCCTACGACCCCTACTTCACCCCCGCCGCCGGCTTGGAAGCGGTCCAATCGGCAAACTGGCCCGACCGCCTCGCCGAGGCCGACTTCGTGGTTCTCACCTGTGCGCTCACACCAGCCAACCGTCACTTGATCAATGCTTCCAGTTTGTCCGCCATGAAACCGGGCGTCCGGATCGTCAACGTCTCCCGGGGACCGCTCATCAGCGAGGGTGATTTGGCCAAGGCACTCTCCAGTGGTCACGTCCACTCTGCTGCACTAGAAGTAATGGAGATGGAACCGTTACCAGCAACTTCTGCGCTCCGTTCCTTCGAATATAGAGTCCTATTCGGATCCCATAATGCCAGTAACACGGTCGAGGCAGTAAATCGAACTTCCCAGAGGGCGATTGATCTGGTCTATGGATTTCTTATTGAAGTAAAGTGAGGGTCCCGAGGATCAACTTTGGTGCAGTTTGGAACTCGCCTACAGCTACTACTTGGGCAAGTTTTGCTACTCGCTCATTGGGAATGTTTATTCTTTTCCCCTGGGTGCTAAAGACATATACAACGGCTCAGGTTGCATATTGGCAGGTTCTTGGACTTATATTTGGGATTCAGGTGTTAGCTGAATCTGGTTTCGGTCAGTCTTTTGTTCGAGCCATATCTTACGGATACAGTGGTGTAGAGGATCTTGATGGCAAAACGAAAACAGGTGAATACAAATCGCAGCCCAACGTTAACCTGTTGACAAGAATTTTCGGGACGATGCAGTCAGTATATAATGTCACCTCCACAATCCTAGTTATATTGATAATGCTGCTCGGAATTCCGGCGGTGTCAAAAAGAATTAGTGCAATAAAGTTGGAATCTAGCGAATACTTTTGGATAACCCCTCTTCCGACAGAGGTGGTTCTTTGGTTCTTATTTTTCTGCGTAACAATTTCGACGACAATTGCATTCAGGTGTGGGATGTACTCTGCCGCCACCTTAGGGCTACAAAAAGTAACAAAATTGAGAAAGTGGGAGTCGTTGGTGGGAGGTGCTGGGATAATTTCAAGCTATATTGCAATTAGGTTTAAATGTTCTTTTGAAGTATTTATTCTTGTAAATCAAGTGTGGTGTGTCGTTGGAGGGGTGGTCAATCGGTGGGTAGGGAGAAAGGAAATCAGAGATGTAATAGTCAATATCCCTCCAAAGCTATATGATCCACAAATCTTTAATCACATTTGGTTAAGAGCCTGGAGAAGTGGTTTAGGAGTGCTTTTCTCGTACTTAGTCGTTCAAGGTACAGGACTCATCTACGCGCAAGGAAACGACACGGTTGGAATCGCAAACTATTTGCTAGCTGTACGTCTACTTCAAGTAATATCGCAGGCATCGCAAGCCCCGTTTTATAGTAAAATTCCAGAGTTTGCTGTAGACTGGGCCAGGGGAGCGGTACCCGAATTAGTTCAAAAAGCTAGTCAATCAATGAAGCTCTCCCTCTTGGCTTTTGTGGTTCCTTGGGCACTTGGCGGGATTTTCGGCCCAGCAATCTTAGAACGCCTAGAGAGTAAAACGCCATTTCCAACCAACGGGGTCTGGACACTATTAGGCATATCGATAATATGCGAGCGTTATGGTGCCATGCATCTCCAGCTATATAGTGTTACTGATAGAATCGTGTGGCACATTGTAAACGGAGTGGCAGGATTATTTTACTCGATCACAGCATTCGTTTTGTTTCCAAAATTTGGAATTCTTGGTGTCTGTCTTTCTGCCCTTCTGGCAAACCTTCTAATCTATTCAGCAATTAGCTCTTCGCTATCTCGGCGGGCCTTCAGGCTTTCGGTAGTAGATTTTGATCTTAAAACCTTTGGTCCGGCGATTATAGTGGCTCTTGTTTACCTAAGTCTAGTTGTGTGGGGAATGGTATTCTAAAAGTTACAATGTTAGTAATACTCATATTTCCGACTTCTATAGGTCTACTTCTTGCCTATGGATCAGAAAGGCGGATAATTCAATTAGCAATACTTGGAGTAATCGTTGCCTGCGGAGTCGTTGATCTCTTCTATGGGGGAAAACGGAAAGCGCCCCGTTCAATATGGACTGTGTATATTCTTCTAATAAATACAGTAAGCGTTTTCTTGGTCAATACGTTTGATAATGACTCCGGTCTAGAGGGTTCAAAAGTTCTGACCGCATTTCTAATCTTGCTTCTAGGCTTAGCAGTATTTATTTGCACTCAAAGGACTGTATCTTTTGCATTTCTTAAAAGACATTCCTCAATCGGACTCGGATTATTGATTTGGTCCTCAATCTCTGTGGTGCTAACAAAACTTGGATTTGTAGGGCAAAGTACTCTTGAGATTTATGGTGGGCATTCAGAGTCAGTAATGTCCGGAGGGGCACGTGAACTACTTGTTGGATTTCGGGGGATTATTTCAGGCGGAATTTGTTGTACTCTAGGCGCTGTATATTCAATTTCCTGTTGGTTTGAAAAAGCGTCGAGAGGTGAAAGATTAGTTTTAACTATTCTAGGAATTATCTCCGCCGCGGGAATTGTAATTACAGATACTCGAAGCGGCGCAACTATTCTTGCGATAATTGCTATCTTTTTAGCATCGTTCGGAATTCGGAAGGTATTCTTAAAGGGTGCAAGTAGTTTTTACGCGATAACCGATAAAGTCATTGGATACATTTTAATATTCACTATCAACATAGTCCCATTGTTTGTGCCGCTTGTGGAGTACGTTGTCATTAGCCTGCTGTCTGACATCGGTGGAGATTTTCTCTTTCGAAAATCAACAGAAAGTACGATGGCTCTGTCAGGTAGGACAGACGTCTGGTCAATAGCCCTAGAATATATCAGTGCCCAAGGTATTCAATTCATCACCTTCAATCCGATTGGTGAATATGGTGCTGGAGTGTCCGGATATATTCATTCGACCGGTGTAGTTCCCGGGGCCCCAGAATCTGCGCACAGCCACAATGCAATAATGAATACATATTTTTCATTTGGGCTAATTGGTGTTGGTGTACTAAATCTACATCTGGCGCTACTTCACCAACGTATTAGCAAATGCCTTAAAAACAATCAAGTTGCAATCAAGTACATGGCGATGTTCTATGCGATTCTCCTATTCTCAGTGATTGAATCGATGTTTTCAGTTCTATATGTCTATTTCATGCCGGCTCTGATTCTTCTGTCTCTTGAAGCATGGTCAATGCCGGAAACGGAAAACAAATAAAGTCCTGCGATTTAAGATGATTGAGGAAAGCGACATCCAAAAAATAAAATGCCTGAGGCCAGATATCGATCCAATTCGGTCTGCTTTCGGTGACCAAATCCACCTTTGGTCATCAGCCTTGGACAGATTTAGGTGGAATATATCCCGAGTCGGTCGGGGAAGCAGAAGAATGATGCTACTAGAGAAGGATAAGTATTATGGCAAAAAGGCTGTAATTCTTTGTAATGGGCCTTCGTTAAACCTAGTAGACTTCAATCAACTTTGCGGTGTGTTCTGCATTGGGCTAAATAAGGTTAATCTTCTGTTTGAACGAACTTTATTTCGGCCTGATATTATTGTTGCGGTGAATCGACTGGTAATCGAACAAAACCAGTCGTTTTTCAACTCAACCTCAATACCGCTATATATCTCCAGTGTCGGAAAGGATGTGATTCAGTATAGGGAGAATATTAGGTTTCTTCACGTGGTTCGGTCCAGAAAATTTGCTAGAGATACATCTGGATCAGTTGCAGAAGGGGCAACAGTTACATATGTAGCTTTGCAGTTGGCATTCCATCTCGGATTCACTGAAGTCGCTTTGGTAGGATGCGATCACAACTTTGCAGTCAAAGGCAGCCCAAATAAAACAGTTACCTCTCAAGAACAAGATAAGAGTCACTTTGATCCCAACTACTTTGGTCCAGGAATTAAATGGCAACTGCCCGATCTTGAAGAGAGCGAAGCCTCCTATCGACTTGCGCTCTTAAACTATGCGGCATTCGGACGAAGAGTTGTGAACGCCACAGAAGGTGGGAAGCTAGAAGTTTATCCGAGGATATCCCTCCAAGAGTTTCTAAAGCAATAGAAGTTCATGATCTCTGTTATTACGCCAACATTCAATGCGTTAGATTCCCTTAAGCGGACCATCCGAAGTATTCAGGAGATGAATGTTGAACTGGAGCATGTAATTATTGATGGTGGAAGTACTGACGGGACGATTGATTATATAAATGAATTGAGACAGAACTCGATTCGGTTCGTCACAGGCAAAGATGAAGGAATGTATGACGCGATTCAAAATGGCTTTTCACGAGCCGTCGGTGATATTCAATGTTGGCTGAATGCGGGTGACTTGTATTTTCCTTGGACTGGTTCCGTTGTGGAAGAAACGTTTCGAACCAACAGGAGGATTCAATGGCTAACCGGGGTTCCTTGCACTCTTTACAGTGCGAAACAGGTGGAAAGTTGTAGCTATACTCCGATTTATCATCAGTCGATCATCAGGAAAGGATTTCACAATGGTTGCCACTTGCCCTTGATTCAGCAGGAATCAACGTTCTGGACTCGCGATCTTTGGAATCGATCTTCGGGGTCAGCGATTCTGAAAGGACAAGGAAGGGGGAAAGGCTTTGCTTGTGACTACAAATTGTGGCGTCGATTTGCGGAGTACGAAAAGCTGTATACAGTACGCTCTCCCCTTGCCGCATTTGCGGTTACGCCGGGACAAATCAGTGAAAAACATCGGGTCAAGTATTTTGAGGAATGTGGTGTTTCACATGTTCCAGAAAAGCCAAATTGGGTCTTCCATCAACTTTTCAAGATTGTCTCAGTAGCTTGTACACGAAACGCGGTGTTTCCTAGAACAGTATCGCCGCCTAAGGCATAACTGAGAGGGTATCGATATACAAATATGCCGCATCCCCAAAAGCCAATGTTCTCAGTTGTTATTCCAAGCTATCAGCAAGGTCGTTTTCTTCGTGAAGCGCTGGAGTCGGTTCTTCAACAAGAGAGTTGTTCTGAAATTCTGATCATGGACGGTGGATCCAAGGATGACAGCGTGTCGGTTATTAAGGAATATGAAGACAGAATTAGTTGGTGGCGTTCGGGGCCGGATGGTGGACAAGCTCAAGCAGTCAACGAAGGTGTTCAACGGGCAACTGGTGAAGTCATATGTTGGCTAAATAGTGATGACTTTCTTGTCGCTGGAGCGTTGAAGGCTGTCGAAGATTCCTTTAGGAGCAATCCAGATCTTGAGATGCTTGTAGGATCAGCGTTTTGGTGCAACGAGGACGCTACGGAATTTTCATTTTGGTCCGCACCAAGGCGCTTGATGCTAGGTGATCTATCAAAAGCATATTCATTTTTGGCGCAACCGTCAGTATTTATAAAACGTTCGGTTTGGGAGAAAGTGGCCTATCTCGATGAATCGCTTCATTTCTCTCTAGATTATGATTTCTGGATTCGATGCCTGAAAGCTGGTGTACGTACAAAACTGATCGATTTCCCGCTATCCGTGAATCGTATTCAGCCTTCCGCTAAGTCTCGAGATGCCAGAATGTTTGATGAGATATTTGAGCGTTCAAAGTTTCATTTTGGTAAATCTGACTTGAGGCGGCCAACTGGGTACCTCGAAGCGTTTGGATTTGATCTGTTTCGGATCTTTCCGATACGGTTCATTTTTAGCACAATTTTCCGAAAAATAAACAATCGAGATTCGGCTCTGCCTGGCTCCAACGTTCCTCTACGTTACCAAAAATTGGCTGTACGTCCAAAGCTATAGATGATTCGATTCATGATATAGGTATGCGAGTATCCTTTCCATGGGGTGATTAATATCTTAAGTGCTGAATTTTGGAGAAGTAGTACAGTTCGTGGTAAAAGAATAGAGTCGCGAGCAAAGTTTCAACCTGTATAAGCCCACAAATGCAAGAGTCTTCTTCTGATAGTGACTTAATTAGAAATAGAGACGAATATTCCCGGCATTGGAGAAGCCGGTTTCGGAAGACATGGAACTACAGCTCGCAGGGTAAACTTAAAAGGTTTCGGGGACTGATTCAGGAGTTTCGTCTGAATTCAAGAGCTAGCCTGTCGGTATTCGACCAAGGCTTTGGACTTGGGCTTATGTTGTTCTCTTTTGATAAGTCCTGTCACTTGGCTGGTCTTGAACTTTCTACAGAAGTTGTACAGGAGGTTACGCAATTCGGACGGAAGCAAGGTTTTGTCGACATGGATTTGCGGGTATTTAATGAAGAAAAGACGATTGCATCTTCTTGGCCGTGCAAATTTGACGTTGTGATCTCGAGTCATGTACTTGAACATATCTCCAAGCCTGAAATCGCACTGCGCGATCTTTTGACTGTCTTAAAGCCTGGTGGTATTGCGATATTGGCAGTTCCAATTAATGAGTTGCCTGGTGAGGATTTGAATCATTTCTTTTTCTTTTCCCAAAGTTCGCTAGTGGAAATTGTCCGTTCCGAGGGGCTGAAGATATCCAAGTGCGTCGAGTGCGACTGCATCTGGGATCTGCTATCTCCCTTGGCTTACCGGCTACAACGAAGAAGTAATCCATTCCTGAAAATTCTAAGTTTTGGGATTAATGGGGTTACTTCAATTCTGCCGCTTTGTTTCCTTCAAGGGATTGATGCAATACTAAAGCGATGTGGTTATAAGCCTCGGCAAATCTTCTTGGTAGCCAGAAAGGAGTAGGTTGAGATCGCGTCTTCTCAGTCTTAAACTCTGAACGCTGTAACAATTCCAATTTATTAGATGATGTTGCTGAGTTCGAATAAGTTTAGTTCTCTCCACACTCTGCATAGTCTCGATAACAGGCTTGGGGGAGCTGTTCACGCTGGTTTAAATGTGTGTAAACACTTAGTGGAGTCTGGGCAGGCTGTTCTAGTGGTAGCAACGCGAGGCCCTCAGGATGATCTCGAATATCTCAGAAGTAGCTATCATGCAGTGCCTTGCCAATTCATGCGGCGAAGGGCCCCGGCGAGATGGTACAACGGCGAGAATCTTCTGGGGCGGTTGACTTCTGAAATACCTAGGTTCGACTTGGTCGAGCTTCACGCGGTGTTTTCCTTTGTTACAATACGTGCCGCCCAAGCCTGCCGGCGACTAGGGAAACCCTATCTGTTACGTCCGCACGGTTCGCTTGACCCATTCGATCTCTCGAAGCGGGGTACGTTGAAGCGGCTTTTGGGGCCTGTTTTTCTTCGACCGGTTTTGGCTGGGTGTGCCGGGGTCATGTGTACCTCGCAACGTGAGGCCGACTTGATCGAGACCTATGGCGCGAATCCACGCAGGTTTGTCGTTCCGCTACCGGTGCCCAGATTGCACTGTGAGCCCAACGCAGGAGCGGAATTTCGATCAAAGCATGGGATACCTTCGAACGCATTTGTAGTTCTATTTCTGTCGCGGATCGACTACAAAAAGGGACTGGAATTCCTACTCCCGGCTCTTGCAGCGGCTCGACGGTCCCATCGGGATCTTTGGTTTGTCCTTGCCGGTAGTGGTGAGAAGGGGTTTGTTGAAGACATCCGTCAGAGGATTGAGGTATTGGGGCTTTCGGGGATCACACGCGAAGTTGGATTTGTATCTGGATCTGAAAAAGCGGCTGCTTTTCAGGCATGCGATCTTTTTGCGCTCCCATCGCTTAATGAAAACTTCGGCATTGTTATTGTTGAAGCGATGCAGGCTGGTAGGCCCGTGTTAATCTCCGACCAAGTCTATATAAATCCCGAGATCGTTTCAAATCGCGCTGGAGTGCTCTGTCGCCCGGACCCGGATGATTGCACAAGAGTTCTCATGGATGTCTTATCGAATCGGACTGAAGCACGGCGAATGGGAGAACAGGCTGCCACTCTTTCCCAAGCCAAGTTTAGTCCGGAGTCTGCTACGCGGCAGCTTTTGGAGGTGTATTCTCAAATCACTAAGCCGGGAGACAAAATGCCATGACAAAGAATTTTGCTATTCGTCGGCAATCTGGTGATCTTGAAAGCGACATAAGAACGGTTCTTTCCGACGTGGGTTATTTGAAGAACCGCCCGGATCGGGTATTCCTCAAGCCGAACTTTACCTATCCGTTCTTCAAACCGGGTGTGACCACAACTCGGGAATTGATTGAAGCCTTGATCCGCGTTTTGAAAGACGCCGGATGCTCGAGAATCACCATTGGAGAAGGCGATGGCGGCTATAATGCGTTCTCCATGGAGGAGACGTTTCGGAACTACCGGCTAGAAGAGTTTACTGCCCGTTACGGAGTGGAGGTGGTCAATGTGAGTAAATGGCCGAGTCTTACCTTGGATATTGATGCTCGACGTGGTCGGTTTGCGGTGAACATCCCGCGGCCGATTTATGAAGAATTTGATAGCTTCATAACTCTGCCAGTCCCGAAGGTTCACGCGATGACGACCATCAGTAATGCGGTCAAGAACCAGTGGGGAATTGTCCAAGACGTATTCCGGCTTCATTTTCACGTGGCGTTTGATGAAATCATCACAGAGGTATGTCGACGCCTGCCTAAACCGATCGCATTGGTCGATGGCACATTTGGGCTAACCCGAAATGGGCCAATGATCGAGGGAATAGAACTTCCCCTCGGGTGGGTTTCTGCCTGTGACGACTTGTGGTTGAATGACCAGCTCATCTGTGAACTGATGAAAATGCCGATGGAGCGGGTGGAACATTTGATGTTCGCCCAAAAGGCAGGACTGATGCCGTCCCGTCAGGACTGTCAATTTCATGGTGACTTCAAATCCTTTGTTGACGACCGGTTCTACCTCAAGAGGAACTTTTGGAACTATGTCGCAAAGAGCACTTGGTATTCCCGTCGGTGGAACCACTTGGTGTATTTTAGCGATATTTCCAATTTCTTGCACAAAGTGATGTATTCCGTTCGATCGAAACCGAAAGAGCTCTCGGCGAAAGGCGTGGACTGGAAATGAATACTGACAACGTGATCGAATATCGCCTCACCGACGAGGCGTGGGATGGATACAAGGGTTTCCTTGAGCGTTTGGTGGAGAGTAAGAGGTGTCGGACGATTTGTGAAATTGGTGGTGGGGCAAATCCGGCACTGGACCAGGATTTTGTCCGTCGTCATGGTCTGGATTATGTCATCGTCGACATTTCTGCCGAAGAATTGGCGAAGGCGCCTGCCGGCTATCGGACCCGCGTGCTCGATGTCAGCCAGCCGTTGACCGGTGAGGAAGGAACCTACGATCTGGTCTTCAGCAAGATGTTGGCGGAACACGTCGCGGATGCCCCGATGTTCCATCGCAACATGTGTCGGTTGCTTCGAGTGGGCGGAACCGCATTTCACTTCTTCCCCACACTTTATTCACCGCCTTTCGTGGTGAACATCCTTCTGCCCGAGCGCCTAACCTATTGGTTGCTCAACATCATTCAACGAGGCCGGGAGAAGTCGGGTCGGAACGCCAAGTTCCCTGCTTATTACCAATGGTGCCGCGGTCCGATTGCCGGGCAGTTTCGCCGCTTGGAGTCGGTGGGCTTTGCGGTTCGGCAGTACATCGGCTTCTTTGGTCACCCGGGATACTACAAGCGAGTGCCGCCCTTGGAGCGCATTCACCGTGCGATTGCCGCTTGGTTTCAGCGTCACCCGATTCCTCTTCTGACCAGCTTCGCCTACGTGGTTCTCGAGAAGAGGTGAGCAGGTAGCTCGGAGCTTGGGGCCTGAATCCCGGCGCACCACTCCCTCCCAGCTCTTTGCTCCCCTGCTCCCTGCTCTTCGCTCATTCCTCTTTCTCCTTTTCCTCATGACCGAACTTTTCCGCCTGCGTCTTGCCAAGGCTTGGTTTGCAGCCACCCATCCGGGTTGTTGGAAGGCTCTTTCACTCCGGGTGGCTCCTTCAATCGAGCATCGCGAGGTGATTGCCTCGCTCCGCATGGATCGTCTGATCGATGCCGGGGCCAACCGGGGACAGTTCTCACTGATGACTCGGATGGAACATCCCACCATTCCGATTCATGGTTTCGAACCGTTGCCGTCCGAAGGTTCTGTATACAGAACGGTTTTTGCCGGGGACTCGAATGTGACCCTGCATGAGATGGCGCTCGGTGAGTCCGCGGGTTTGGCTGAGATCCATTTAAGCCGTCGTGCTGACAGCTCCTCGCTGCTGCCAATTGGTGAGATGCAGTCGAAGCTCTTCCCGAGCACCGACGAGATTGGAACCTTGCAGGTTCGGGTGGCGACCTTGGACGAACTTCAGGATGTCTGGGGTCCCGCCCGCAAAGCGTTGTTGAAGTTGGATGTGCAGGGTTTTGAGCTCTCGGTCTTGAAGGGGGCGAAGAAGGCGCTCAAAAACTGTGCGTTCGTCTACGCCGAGTGTTCGGAGATACCGCTCTACACGGGACAGGCGCTTTTTCCCGAAGTAGCTGCGTTTCTGGCGGCTGAAGGCTTCAAGCCTGTCCGTCGTGCCAATGAACAGTTCGCAGAGGGACGCTTGGTTCAAGCAGACCATCTGTTCGCCCGAGCCTGAGGGGAAATGGGAGTTGCCGAACTCAATGATCCAAAACCCTGTCATTCTCGGAATCCCGTTTTTCAATGGCACCGCAGAGGAAGCCGTCTCGCGTGGGCTTTCTGGCGGCTTGGTGGTTGTGCCTTCGGCGCCGGTGCTCATCGAGTTGGATCGGAGTCCGGAGCAGAGGGAGGCCTTGCTGCGATCCGACATGGCCATCACGGACAGCGGGTTGATGATCCTGATGTGGCGTCTCCTGAAAGGGGAGCGGATCGAGCGGGTTTCGGGTTTGGAGTATCTGGAGCGGATGTTGAGGGTGCCGTCGTTGCGTGACTCGGGATCGGTGGCTTGGGTGATGCCAGGTTCAGCGGCCCGGGATCGAAACCTCGCATGGCTCCAATCCTCGGGTTTGAAGCACACCGCGGAGGACTGCTACTTGGCTCCCATGTATCCCAAGGGCCCCATCGAGGATTCTGTGCTTCTTTCGTGGCTGGAGTCGCGACGTCCCCAACAGGTCATCCTAGCCTTGGGGGGCGGAACCCAAGAACGACTTGGGTTGTACCTTCGGGACCGATTGAGTTATCGGCCTGGCATTCATTGCATCGGAGCGGCCATTGGATTTCTCAGCGGAGATCAGGTTCGGATTCCGATGTGGGCCGATCGACTTTTCCTCGGCTGGCTCATCCGCTGTCTGTCTTCGCCTAGCCGATATGTGCCCCGCTATTGGAAGGCCTTCCGTTTGGTGGCGATGATGGTGCGATATCGGGATCAGCTTCCGCCGTTGAAGGGGAAATAGGGAGCGAAGAGCAGGGAGCAAGACCCAGCCTGAAACCCGATGCGGGTTCCTCCCTGCTCCCTGCCTCCCAGAAGTTCGTCTTGCGCTGTCACCAGCGCGTCTACTCCGTCTATCCTGAAGCCTGACGCCCGACGCCCGTCCTTCCCTGATCTTGGCTCCCTGCTCCCTGCTTCCTCACCATGTCTATCTGTCTCATTCTGGGAGGATCCGGATACATCGGATCCCGTTGGGCGAAGCGGTTGGCGGCCACGAAACGCTTCGGGCGGATTGTTGCGGCGGATCTCAAGCCCGGGACGGAACCGCTGCCACCGGGCGTCGAGTTCGTGCCCTTCGACGTCCGGAAGCCGTGGGCGTCTCAGCTGCCGGCGCTGAAGCCGGAGTGGATCTTCAATTTCGCGGCGGTTCATCGAGAGCCGGGGCATCCGCGGCTGGCCTACTTCGAGACCAACCTTCCTGGCGCCCGCCATGCGGTCGATTACGCCGAGTCCGTCGGGTGTTCCCGGATGCTCTTCACCAGCAGCATCGCGACCTACGGACCGACATCGGGTCCTACCACGGAGTCCAGTCCGACCACGCCGACCACGGCCTACGGCATCAGCAAGCTGACGGCGGAGTGGATGCAGAGGACCTGGCAGGGGGCGGATCCGGCGCGTCGTCTCGTGCTGTGCCGGCCCGGGGTCATCTATGGACCGGGGGATCCGGGGAATATCCTGCGGATGATTCGGGCGGTGAAGCGGGGGTACTTCGTCTTCCCGGGCGGCCGTGATCTGCGGAAGAGCTACGGCTACATCGAGGGCCTGCTGGACAGCTTCGAGTTCGCGATGGGGCGCTCCGAACCGGTGTTGGTGTACAACTACGTCGAGCGGGAGACCCTTCCGTTGGGCGATTTGGTGGATGTCGTGAAGCGGTTCTTGGGCAAGTCGGCGCCGACCTTGGCAATTCCGTTGCCGCTGCTGACAGCCGCGGCAGGTCTGGTGCAGGTCCTGACGGCGGGAAAGAGTGCCATTCATCCGGCCCGGGTCCGAAAAGTGGCGACGTCGACCCACATCGTGCCGCAGTTCCTGACCGAAGCCGGATTCGAGTTCCGGTACGACTTCGAGGCCTCGTTGAAACATTGGGATTCGGTGAGCCCGGAAGATTTCGGATAGGAAAGCGAGGTGTTTGGCGTCAGGCGTCAGGATCTGAAGATTGGCCACGGAGACACGGAGGGCACGGAGGGAGTTGTTTGTAGTCCGTAGTCCGTTGCTCCCGACGCCTGAAGCCCGACGCCCGACGCCCTTAGCCTGATGCCGTTCTCAGGCTCCCCGCTCCCTACCCGACGCCTGACGCCTGACGCCGTTCCCTACTCCCTTCTTCCACGATGACCCCCAAACCGTATCGATGGGCCGATCAGGCGACGGGTTTTCTGCTGTTGGTTGCGGTGGTCTTCGCGCCTTGGGCGTTTGGGGCGACCCAAGGTTGGTCGATTTGGACCCTGAATGGGATCGGCTACGGGATGGGGGTCCTCTTGGTTTTCAAAGGGCTGGTCCGTTGGAAGGTCGATTTCGAACCCGCTCGGTGGAACGACGGCATCGGCCGGAAGTGGCCGGTTCGGGCCTTGGCGATCCTGACCGTGGTCGTCCTCGCCTATGTGTTGGTCTCTGCCCTGAATGCCCGCGCAAAGATCGATTACACCTATCTGCCGGGTCAGGTAGTGGCCACGGGGATCGACATCGAGTACCTCGAGCCCGTGGAGTGGCTGCCATCGAGTTACGATGGGGCGACGACGCTGTGGGCTTTTTGGAAGTACCTGGCGATGGCGTGCGCGTTCTGGTCGGCGCGGGACTGGGTCTTGGGAATGAGCCGGCGGGAGCGTCGGCTTTCGACGGTGGAACGGATCCAGGGCGCGGTTCCTTCGGACCGTCTCGCGCGTCTGCTTTGGACCCTGGTGCTGAGCACGGCGGCGTTGTCGTTGGTGGGGATCCTCCAACGGCTCGAAGGCACGCGGAAACTGCTCTGGATCTTGGAGCATACGAACCGGTCTGAAGTGACTTTCGGACCGTTTCCGTACCGAGGAACGGCGAGCGATTACCTCAATCTCGTTTGGCCCATCGGCATTGCTTTCTGGTGGGCGTTGAGACGGCGCTTTCTCTGGGTTCAGGGGGCCGCAGCCCGCTCTGGCAGTGGTCCGCACGTGGTGATCCTGCCGCTGTTGGGCATCATCCTGATTGGGCCTTTCATGACCTCCAGCCGGGGAGGTCTCTTCATCGAGATCGTACTGCTTGCGGTCAGCGCGCTGGTGCTTTGGTTCTCGGGCCGACTGAAGAGCGCCGTGAAATGGAGCCTCGTTGGAGTGACTATCCTGCTGATGTCCGTGGGCTGGTACCTGGGCGGAGCGCAGTTGGCCCAGCGATTCGCGACGATGGGGGACGACAAGATGAGCGGGCGGGAGGATCTCTATGCCAATGGACCGCGGATGGTGGCGGAGTTCGCCCCGTTCGGCAGCGGTGCGGAGACCTTCCCCAAGATCTACACCCTCTACCGGGCCAACCCCAACCAGCGTTGGGAGGCCTATGCCCACGACGACTACCTTGAGACGCGGATCACGTTCGGTTGGGTGGGCATGGGGTTGATCTTGTCGGCCCTGTTGTTGGTACCGCTTTGCGGTCAGCTCTCCTCGGGGATCCCGACCGGCCGTACGTTCCATCTGCTTTGGATCACGGCCTTGGGCGGCCTGATGCTGCATGCGCGGTTCGATCCGCCGTTTCAGATCTACTCGATCCATTTCACCTTCGTGATCCTGTGTGCGGTGTGGTCTTGCCTCACGCCGGTGAAGGAGTGACAGGGATGATGGCGTCGGGCGTCGGGCTTCAGGCGTCGGGAGCAACGGACAACTGGCGACGAGGCAACGGACGACCCTCTGTGTCCTCCGTGTCTCTGTGGCCAGTTTGAATGGATGAACACGGATGCGCTCCGCGATCCAGTGAAAACACTCTTGGTAACGGGTTCGTCCGGCCTGATTGGGTCGGAGGTGGTGGCGGGCTTCTCGGCGGACGGCTGGGCGGTCCATGGCGTGGACAACAACATGCGTGCGGACTTCTTCGGTCCGCAGGGTGACACGCGTTGGAACCTCCAGCGGCTGAAGGAAACCCATCCGGCGTTCCAGCATCATGAGGTGGACATCCGCAACCGAGCGGCGGTGGTGGAGCTGCTGAAGACGGTGAAGCCGGATGCGGTGGTGCACACGGCCGCGCAACCGAGCCATGACCTGGCGGCGAGCCGTCCGTTCGACGACTTCGACGTCAATGCGGTGGGCACGTTGAACCTGCTGGAGGCGACGCGGCTGGCGTGTGCGGAGTCGCCGTTCGTGCACATGAGCACGAACAAGGTCTACGGCGACGCGCCGAACGAGATCGCGCTGAAGGAACTGGAGACGCGCTGGGACTACGCGGATGCGGCCTACGACGACGGCATCCGGGAAACCTTCCGGATCGACCAGAGCAAGCATTCGCTGTTCGGGGCGTCCAAGGTGGCGGCGGACGTCATGGTGCAGGAGTACGGCCGTTACTTCGGGATGGGCACGTGCTGCTTGCGGGGCGGGTGCCTGACCGGTCCGAACCACAGCGGGGTCGAGCTGCACGGCTTCCTGAGCTACCTGATCAAGTGCAACCTGGAAGGGCGCACCTATCGGGTGTTCGGGTACAAGGGCAAGCAGGTGCGGGACAACATCCACAGCCACGACGTGGTGGCGTTCATGAAGCGGTTCATCGACGCGCCGCGGAAGGGCGAGGTGTACAACCTGGGTGGCGGCCGTGCGAACTCGGTGTCGATCCTCGAGGCGTTCCGACTGATCTCGGAGATCTCGGGGAAGGAGATGAAGCACGAGTACGTGGACCAGAACCGCCAGGGCGACCACATCTGCTACATCTCGAACCTGGACAAGCTGAAGGCCCACTACCCGGGCTGGGACATCACCAAGAGCCTGCGCCAGACCTTCGTGGAGATCCACGAGGCATGGTGCAGGAGGAAGGGGTAGGGAGCGGAGAGCGGGGTTGGGCGTCGGGCTTCGGGCTTCGGGGGAAGGGAGCGGGGAGCGACGGAGAAAGGCATCAGGCGTCGGGCGTCGGGAGCAACGGACTACGGACCACAAACATCCCCCTCCGTGTCCTCCGCGTCTCGGTGGCCAATCTCCACCCCATTCGGGAGAGCGGATGCCGGAGAAGATCGGCAGTGTCCCCGACGCCCGAAGCCTGAAGCCCGACGCCTCCTCCTGAAGTTTCCGTGGCGGTGACCGATATCGAATCGACATGAAAGGCATCATCTTGGCCGGGGGCGCGGGTTCGCGCCTGTATCCGTTGACGCGGGTGGCGTCGAAGCAACTGCAGCCGGTGTACGACAAGCCGATGGTGTACTACCCGCTGACGACGTTGATCGATGGCGGGATCCGTGAGATCTGCCTGATTTCGACGCCGCAGGATCTGCCGCGGTTCCGGCAGCTGTTGGGCGATGGCGCGGACTGGGGTCTGCGGATCGAGTACCGGGAGCAGGTGAAGCCGGAGGGGATCGCGCAGGCGTTCCGGATCGCGGCGGACTTCGTGGGGTCGGACCCGGTGACGCTGATCCTGGGGGACAACATCTTCTACGGCGGGGACTCGTTCCAGAAGGCCTTCGACACCTTCACCACCGGGGCGACGATCTTCGGGTACCATGTGAACGATCCGGAGCGGTACGGTGTGGTGGAGTTCGACGCGCAGGGGAAGGCCTTGTCGATCGAGGAGAAGCCGGAGGCGCCGAAGAGCAACTACGCGGTGCCGGGGCTGTACCTGTACGACAACCAGGTGGTCCAGATCGCGCGCGACCTGAAGCCGAGCGCGCGGGGCGAGCTGGAGATCACCGACGTCAACGTGGAGTACCTGCGTCGGGGGAGCCTGAGGGTCGAGAAGCTGGCCCGGGGATTCGCATGGCTGGACGCGGGCACGAGCACGAGCCTGCATGAGGCGAGCGCGTACGTTCAGACGATCGAGAAGCGGCAGGGGATCAAGGTGGGCTGTCCGGAGGAGGCGGCCTATCGTCGCGGCTTCCTGAGCCTCGAGGCGCTGGCCGCGCTGGTGGAACGCCTTCCGAAGTGCGAGTACCGCGATTACCTTGACGGGGTTGTGAAGGAGCAGGGAGCTTAAGGAAAGACGGCTTTGGGCGTCAGGCTTCGGGCTTGAGGTGCTGATGCAGCCGCATCCCGACGCCCGACGCCGGACTCCCGAAACCTGTATTCCAATGATCCTTCTGCTCGGTGGCACCGGATATGTCGGTGAAGCTTTCCAACGTGAGTTGGTGGGCCGTGGCTTGGCGTTCCGCAACCTGACGCGGGCGGAGTTGGACTATGCGCGGTTCGGGGTGCTGCTCGGGCTGTTGCGGGAGTCGAATCCGACGTTCGTGATCAACTGCGCCGGCTACACGGGGAAGCCGAACGTGGATACCTGCGAATCGGCGAAGGCGGACACCTTGGTCGGCAACACCCTGTTGCCGCAGACGATTGCCCATGCCTGCGCCGCCGCCGGGGTGCCCTGGGGACATGTCTCGTCGGGGTGCATCTACTCGGGTGCGAAGATCCTGGGCGAGGACGGCACGCTGCGGGTCGAGAAGGACATGACCCGGCCGGAGATGCGGGCGTTGGCGGAGGCGCATCCGGAGCGGATCCAGGGCTTTACGGAGGAGGACGCGCCGAACTTCAGCTTCCGTGATGGACCGTGCAGCTTCTACTCCGGGACCAAGGCCCTCGGTGAGGAGGCGATCGCCGGCATCGGGACTTCGTACGTGTGGCGGCTTCGGATCCCGTTCGACGAGTTCGACGGTGCGCGCAACTACCTGAGCAAGGTCCAGCGGTATGCGAAGGTCTACGACAACCTGAACTCGATCTCGCATCGCTCCGACTTCGCGAAGGCCTGCCTGGACCTTTGGCTGATGGGTGCGCCGGCGGGGGTCTACAACGTGACCAACCCAGGCTGGGTGACGACGCGACGGGTGGTGGAACGGATCGAAGGGATCCTGCGGCCGCCGAGGCAGTTCGAGTACTGGGCGAGCGACGAGGAGTTCTACCGGGTCGCGGCGAAGACCCCACGTTCGAACTGCGTGATGGACGCCACGAAACTGCTCCGCGCCGGCGTGAAGATCCGCCCGGTCGAGGAAGCCCTGGAACACGCCCTGAGGAATTGGGTGGCCTAAGGGAGCAGGGAGCGCCGAGCAAGGAGCGGGGAGCCCAGAGCAGAGAGCCAAGGGCAGGAAGAGGAATATTCTATCTCCGGATTCAAGGCGCCCTTCAATCGGCTCCCCGCTCTAAGCTCCCTGCTCGGTGCTCCCTGCTCGGTGCTCCCTGCTCGGTGCTCCCTGCTCCCTGCTCCCTGCTCCCTGCTCACAATTCTCAAATGCACCTCCTTGTCACCGGCGGAGCCGGATTCATCGGATCGAACCTGATCGCGCGGGTCATCGACGAGGCGTCGGTGGCGAAGCTGGTCAACCTGGACTGCCTGACCTACGCGGGTCACCCGGCGAACCTGCGCGGGGTCGAAAGCCATCCGAAGTACGTCTTCGAGAGGGTGGACCTTCGGGACAAGGCCGAGGTGCTGCGGGTGGTGCGGCAACATGGGATCACCCATGTGATGCACCTGGCGGCGGAATCGCACGTGGACCGCTCGATCAGCGGTCCCGGGGACTTCATCCACACGAACATCGTGGGGACCTTCCACCTGTTGGAGGCCTGTCGGGACACGTGGGGCGGGGCGTTCGAGGGGAAGCGGTTCCATCACGTGTCGACGGACGAGGTGTATGGGTCGCTGGGGGCGGAAGGGTACTTCACGGAAGAGACGCCCTACGCGCCGAACTCGCCGTACTCGGCAAGCAAGGCGTCGAGCGACCTGTTGGTGAGGGCCTACCACCACACGTACGGTCTGCCGGTGGTGACGACGAACTGCTCGAACAACTACGGTCCGAACCAGTTCCCGGAGAAGCTGATCCCGGTGGTGATCCAGAACGTGCTGGGGCGGAAGCCGATCCCGGTCTACGGGGACGGACTCAACGTGCGGGATTGGCTGTACGTGGGAGACCACGCGGAGGCGTTGTGGCAGGTGTTGGGCCGGGGCCGGCTGGGGGAGACCTACAACATCGGCGGGCACAACGAATGGGCGAACATCCGGATCGTGGAGTTGATCTGCGACCTGGTGGACGAGATGAAGCCGGAGCTGGGCGGGAACTCGCGGGGGTTGATCACCTACGTGAAGGACCGTCCGGGCCACGACCGTCGCTACGCGATCGACGCGTCGAAGATCCAGAAGGAGCTGGGTTGGGTGCCGGCGCACACCTTCGAGACCGGCATCCGCGAGACCGTGGCCTGGTACCTCGGAAATCAGGACTGGGTGGATGAGGTGAGGAAGAAGGGCTGAGGGCCCGCGGCACGAGCAGGGAGCAAGATTGAGCCGGGAGATCTGAGCCGGGAGCAGGGAGCGGCGGCACGAGCAGGGAGCATAGAGCAGGGAGTGGGGACCGCTTGGCAGCTGCGGCTACAGGCAACGGACGACGGACAACGGACAAGGAACAACGAACATCCCCCTCCGCGTCCTCGGTGTCTCTGTGGCTGGTCTTCAGCCCTTGGGGAGCAGGGAGCAGGGAGAAAAGAGCGGCGTCGGGACATAGGGTTCGGGAAAAGGGACGAAGCGCGGCCGTTGAGCGGCCGGCTTCGTCCCTTTTTCGTTTCCAGGGCCTGCGTCGGTCCCGGCGATTCGGGGACGATCCATTTCGACGCTTTCGCGGCTTGAGTGGCGCTGGCAGCGTTGGGTTTCTTCGATCATGGGCGTTTTCCTCCGGCAGTTGTGGCCGTTTGTCCGCACCCACCGCAGCCGTTTGATGGCCGGTGTCGGTGCCGGGCTTCTCTATGCCCTGGGCAGCGGACTGCTCATGATGGCGGTCAAGCTGGTGTTCGACGCGGTCTTCCCGACCGCCGGGGCGCGTTCCCTCGAGGAGTCCCTCGCCAAGATCCCCGAGATCGTCCGCGATCCGATCCTCCAACTCTACGCCCGCGTGCGCATCGGCGCGGACTCGCCCGCGCTGGGCTGGATCATCGCCGGGGTCCCGATCGCCATGATGCTCCGCGGAGCCGGGGCGTTCCTGTGCGTCTATTGCATGACCTGGGTCGGTTCCGCCACGGTACACGACCTCCGGGTCCGGATCTTCGAACACCTGCAGCGTCTCTCCCTGGACTACTTCGGATCCGCACGGACCGGCGACCTGCAGTCGCGTCTGATGAACGAGACCCAAGCCATCCAGGGGTGCATCGGACAGGGATTCTCCACGGTGGCCCGGGATCCCGCCACGATCGTGGGCATCGTGCTGCTGCTGGCCTTCATGCAGCCGCGCCTGACGGCGGTGGCGCTGGTGGTGTTCCCCCTGGTGGTGGTGCCGGTGGTGGTCTACGGGCGGAAGGTGCGTCGGTCCTGGAAGGCGGCCCAGCTGCACACGGCCGAGCTGACCGACCAGTTGCAGGAGAACTTCACCGGGATCCGGGTGGTGAAGGCGTTCAACCTGGAGGCGTTGATGGCGGGACGGTTCGCGTCCACCTCGAAGCGCATCACCTCCCAGTACATGCGCTTCCTGCGCAACAGCGAGTTGCCGGGGCCGATGATCGAGACGGTCGGTTCGATCGGCGTGTGTCTGATGCTCTTCCACGTGGTGGGCCTTTCCGCCGAGCAGAGACCGTCGGCCGGCGACTTCACCTCGTTCGTGGGCTCGCTGTTCGCGCTCTACCAGCCGGTGAAGAACCTCTCGCGGCTTTGGAGCCAACTGGAGCAGGGACGGGTCGCCGGGGAACGGTTGTTCCCGATCCTGGAGACCGTCCCGGGCATCCCTGAGCCGGCGGTGCCGCGCCCATTCCAGGCGCACGGAGCCGAGATCGTCTTCGAGGACGTCTCCTTCGCCTACGGTGAGAAGACCGTGGTCCGTGGGTTCAACCTGGTGATGAGGCCGGGTTCCTTGGTGGCGCTGGTGGGCATGAGTGGTTCGGGGAAGACCACGGTGACCAATCTCCTGTTGCGGTTCCACGATCCGGCCACCGGTTCGATCCGCATCGGTGGCACCGACCTGCGTGCGGTGGGAACCGGAGACCTGAGGTCCCATATGGCGATCGTCACGCAGGAGACCCTGCTTTTCAACGACACCATCCGGGCGAACATCCGGATGGGCCGGCTGGATGCGACCGATGCCGAGGTGGAGCAGGCGGCGCGGCATGCGAACGCGCACGAGTTCATCCTGGCCCGTCCCGGCGGGTACGATGCGGTGGTGGGCGAACGGGGTGCGGGACTTTCCGGCGGACAACGCCAACGCATCGCCATCGCCCGGGCGCTGCTGCGGAACGCGCCGATCCTTGTCCTCGACGAAGCCACCAGCGCGTTGGACAGCGAATCCGAGCGTCTGGTGCAGGCGGAGTTGGAGGTCCTGATGCAGGGCCGGACCACGCTGTGCATCGCGCACCGGCTTTCGACCATCCAGAAGGCGGACATGATCGTGGTGATGGATGGCGGACGGATCGTCGAGCAGGGAACGCATGCCGGGCTGCTGGCCCGGAACGGAGCCTATGCCCGACTCCATGCGATCCAGTTTGGGGAAGGGTGAGCGGAAGCAGGGAGCTTTGAGCAGGGAGCAGGGAGCGGGATTCAGGAAAACGAACATACCCCTTCGTGGCCTCGGTGTCTCTGTGGCCGGTCTTCATCCCAGTGCGGAAGCAGGGAGTGGGGACCGCGGTTTGGCAGCCGCGGCTACAGGCGACGGACAACGGACAAGGAGCAACCCACTCCGTGTCCTCCGTGTCTCTGTGGCCAAACTTCATCCCAGCGGCGGAGTGCGGAGCGCCGGGACAGGGGCAAATCGGGAATCAGGAATCTCGAATCCCGAATTCTCATCGGACGGCACCGGTTCGTGACGCCTTCTCGTGCGAGTGACCCCGGTATAGGCCTTTTTGGGAGGGTTTCCGTCGCTCAACCTCCCCGGCGCGGTCTTCCGAACTTCTTCGGTTTGAAGGCCTACGGCCCGGGGGCTGCCGGCCCTTTCCAGGGCTCTTTCCGGTACCCTGTAGTCACCAGGCCAAGCTGTGGATATCCGCAGTTGGAAGATGCTTCCAATCAGTGGCTTGCGAACTCGGAAGGTGGAGTGTTCCGACGGGTTGGACTGGGAAAGACGTCCTCGGAAAAGGAAACGGCGGGCTTTGGGGTGACACACGGATTACACCGCCAAAGCCCGCCGGCCTTGCTCCCACTCAGGAGCAAAAGTGAAAAATTGAGAGACCAAGCCCTAGGGGCCTGACCTGTGGTATCGGGAGAACAGCCATTGGATAGTCGGACCTTGCCCAGAGGGTCAAGCCCCGACTCGTCCTTTGAATGTCGACCGGGCTCAGAGTAGGGCGGGTTGCCATCGGAGTCCACCGGTGCTGAGTGACTTCCATGTGACTGGTGGCACGGAACCGATGCCTGGGCCTCATTCGGTTACCAGTCGGACGCGGAAATAGGAGGCATTGCCAGAAGCGGCGACCATGAACCGGCGTGTACCGTTGATTTCCGTGAGGGTTCCGTTGGCGGGGAGCCATCCGGTGGGGGAGGTGAGGTCGTCGATCCGTTCCACGACGACGTTGCCGGCGGTGGCGGGCCATTCGAAGCCGAGTTGTCCGCCGAGGGTGACCGGACGGAGGGGTGGAAGCGCGGGAAGCGTTCCCAGGTCGATCTTCCAAAGCGGCCGCGGGAAGGCCTCATCCAAGGCCCGGAAGCTGCCTCCGGCCCAGAGCTGGGATCCGTTCAACACGAGCTTCGCACGGGGCGACGGGTAGTCGACCAAGGCGATGGGGCTGTTGAAGCTGCGGTCGAGCCGGCCGTTGCGGTCGATGCGGATCAGGCCGTGGACCTCGTTGGTGCCGTAGCGGTCGAAGTTGCCGGCCACGTAGATGCGGTCGAGGGCGTCACGGGCGAGCGCCAGCACCGACGGGATCCCGAACGGTTGGAAGTTCCGGAAGCCCTGGTGCTGGAAGCCGGCATTCACCTGGCCGTTGGGGGAAATCAGCGCCAGCTGGCTGGGACCGCCGCCGGGGAGGGTGCTGAAGCTGCCGCCCACCAGGACCGAGCCGTCGGACAATTCCACGGCGGTTTCGAATTGGCTGTCGTAGCTGACGACGTTGTAGGTCACCGATGGCCCGATCGTCGGGTCCGAAAGGGTGTCGAAGAACTCCCCTCCCATGTTGGCCGGGATCGACGGCGGTTGGAAATCCGGATCATCGGAACCGTCCGGCCGGATCTTGGCCAAGGACGTCTCCCCGTCGATGCCGACGATCTCGATGTAGGCTGAGCCGTCGGAGCCGTCGGCAAGGATATGGACCGATCCGAGCTGGATCCGCAGGGCATTGCGATCCAGATGGAACAGGGAGGAAGCCTCTTCGCGTCCACGGATCTGGAATCCGGGGGCGATGGAGCCGTCCCGGCTGCGGCGGGTGAGCCAGAGTTGGGTGTCGAGCGGTGCGTTGAACCCGAAGGGCACGGAGTCGACGCCGCCTTGGGCGTCCGTTCCGGCGTACCAGAGGGAGCCGTCCCGCGCCGGATAGATCTGGGCAACGAAGTGCTCCGGCGGGGTGAACGTGGTGTCGGGCAGGCCGTTTGTCGTGAACCGCCGCACACCGTCGAAGACGGGCGGAGCAAGAGGATCGACGCCGTGGAGACGTCCGGAAAAGTAGAGTCCGGTGGACGGAGTGCCCGTGATCTCGAGTGCGTTTTCGAGGACCTCCGGGAATGCGTCCGGAGCCACGGCATCGAGACCGGGCTGTTGGGCGGCCGGGGTTCCATCGGCCTCCAGGAGGAGCAATCCGTCCGCCGGCAGGGCTCCGACCCGGTTGAAGTTGCCGGCGAGGGCCACACGGCCGCCGGGCAGGAGCGCGAAGGAGGTGTCGACGGAAGTCCCGAAGCCTTGGACGGCGAAGGAGCGGTCCGGCACGCCATTGGAGTTCACGATCGTGACCCCCTGTTCGGGCAATCCGCCCGGCATGACGATCCGTCCGTCGGCCAAGGCCCCGACCCAGAACACCGGAGCGGAGCGGACCGCGTAGAAGGTCGGATCGGGGGTTCCATTGGCGTTCAGGCGACGCAGCCCGTCCTGGGCGACCACGAGCCGGTCATCGGGCTGGATCAGCAGCATGCGCGGGTAGTCCGGCGCGGGGATGTCGGAGAGCTGGGTCCGGAGGGTGAGCTGGAAGGACGGATCGACCCGTCCGTCCGAGTCGAAGCGCAGGGCGACGAAGCGGTTGGTGGTGCGTTGCGTGGAAGGCACCGTCGGCGGGAGGGTCGCCGGCATCAGCATGTTGCCGACGACGACGAGTTTGCCGTCGGACTGGAAACCGATGCCGCGGACGACACCACCGAGGGTGGTGGACAGCGAGCGGCTTCCGGCGAAGGAGGTGTCGAGCACGCCGTTGGGAAGGTAGCGGGCGAGATTGTACCGGGGGTCGGCGCCGGCGGTGATGAAGGTCCCGCCGAGGTAGAAGCGGCCCTGCGGGTCGACCAAGGGAGGGGCGAAGATGAAGTTCAGGCCGTTGGCGAGGAGGACGGGACGGTTGAAGAACGGATCGACCTGGCCGTTGGCGTAGAGCTTCACGACCGTGGCCGTCGGGGTTTCGATGGCGGAGGGATGCGGATTGCCGATCTGGTTGCCGGAAACCGCCACCAGGATGTCCCCGTTGGGCAGCGGGGTGAGGAAGCGGATGCCCTGGGTGAAGCCCTTCGCCTCGAAGCCGGTGTCCCGGGATCCATCGGCGTTGAGGCGGACGACCACCTCGGCACCGGTGGCGGAGTACGCCACGAGCCACTTGCCGTCCTGGGTCCGGGCCACCGCGCCCACGCTGTAGGCCAGGGCTCCCGGGCGGAATTCCGGGTTCACCGAACCGTCCCCGCGCAGGAGGATCGGGGCGCCGGTCAACTGGCCGTTGGCCCGGTCCAATTGCTGGAACCAGAACATCATGCCACCGGAGCCATCCGGGACGAACCGACTGGGACCTTGTGCGAAGGACCGGCTGGTGAACCGTTGCCAGACGTCCGGAGCCCGGAACGGGGTCAGGCTTTGGCCCGAGACGGGGGAGATGGCGTTGAAGGCGAGGGCGACACCCAGCGCTCGGAACCAGCGGGGAAACTGGAGCATGGAGGGTGTTAGCAAGCCGCTCACCTCCTTGCCAAGCTGCCGATGGGCACGGGTTGCCCCCTTCTGAGGCCAAGGGATCCATGGTGTGGGCGTGGAGTGCTCGATTTTGGGCCGTGGTGATTGGATCGGTTCCTTGAAGCGGGGTCGGGTTCCCGGGGATGTTCCCGGAGGCGCATGAGCCCTTCGATTCGACGTCTGCGGAACCTGCTCCCTGTCCTCGGACTGGCTTCCCTGCCATTGACCGCGGGTCCATGGAGACTGGGGGAGACCTTGGGCTTGCCGGAGTGGCTGAGGGTGGCGGGGGAACAGCGGACCCGTTATGAAACCCTCGACGGGCAGTTCCGGGCCGGACGCCAGGGTGGGGATCAGGCCTTGGCGTTGCGCACCAGCCTCACCGCCGAACTCAACACGCACCCGGTCGGGCTGTTCACCGAGATCCTCGACGCCCGGGAGTATCTCACCGACGTCGGCTCCCCGATCGACAACACCATGGTCAATCCCTTGGAGGTGCTTCAGGCGCACGTCCGCTGGGAAGCCGGCGACCTGGTCCCGGGTGGGACCAATACGTTGAAGCTGGGGCGCGAGACCTTGGATCTGGGGAATCGCCGGTTGGTGGCCCGCAACGCCTTCCGCAACACCATCAACGCGTTCACCGGAGCGGACTGGCTCTGGTCCGGCAACCGGGGTGATTCCGTGCGGGCATTCTGGTTCCTGCCGGTCCAGAGGCTCCCGGACGACGCGACCTCGCTGCTCGACAACGAGATCGTCGCGGACACGCAGGATCTCGACCGGCAATTCCTCGGGATGCATGCGACCTCTCGCAAACTGGCCGCGGATCTCCGTGCCGAGGTCTACTGGTACACCTTGCTGGAGGAGAATGATCCGACGAGTCGCGGTCGGCGTCTGCACACCCCGGGTTTCCGGACCTTCCGTCGGCCTGGCGTGGGGAAGTTCGACCTCGAGATCGAATCGGCGCTGCAGCGGGGCACCTCCAAGTCCGGGATCGGGAATCTTCCGGAACTCGACCACACCGCCTACTTACTCCATGGATCGGCCGGGTACACGATCGATGTGCCGTGGACACCGAGGTTCGAGGTCGCCTACGACCAGGCTTCGGGCGACGGGTCCGCGTCGGACGGGCGCAATCAGCGTTTTGACACCCTCTTCGGGGCACGCCGTTGGGAGTACGGTCCGACCGGGATCTATGGGGCCATCGCGCGGGCCAACCTGCGTTCGCCGGGGGTCTCGCTCGGCGTGCGTCCCCGGAAGGGCCTTGAGGCCTCGGGGGCATTTCGGCAGGTCTGGTTGGACTCCGCCGTCGACGCCTTCACGGCCGCGGGTGTCCGGGACGCGTCGGGAAAAGCCGGGGTGGACGCGGGACGGCAACTCGAGCTTCGTCTGCGTTGGGAGGCCTTGCCCGGGAACCTGCGGTTCGACACCGGTGTCACGTGGTTCCTCCGCGGCGACTTCCTGCGTCTGGCACCGAATGCCGCCCGGAACGGCGACACCACTTACGCCTACTTCGAGGCCACGATGACCTTCTAGCGGAACGATCAGGAAGGGACCGGCACGCCAAGGCGGCCAAGCCGCCGGTGCAGGGAAAAGGTTGGCTGTTGCTGGCCGAACCGCACACCGGTCGTCGGTCGCCCTTTTCGGTTCCGGGATCGGGAAAGGAGGTGGAGTCCACAGCCTGGCCGCCGCGGCTGCCTGTGGGAAATCGGGAATCCCCGATCGGGAACCATGAATGCCCTCGGGCGGCGGAGCGGACGGTTGCAGATTCAGGCCTGAACTCCGGAAGGAATGCGTGCATGATCCGGACGTTGAGCGCGACCGAGTCCAAGTCCGAAACCGTCCCCACGGCACCGACCGCCCCGATGGCGTTGCCGGAACTGCTGGCTCCGGCCGGCGACTGGGAGTGTGCGCGCGCCGCGGTCGAGAACGGCGCCGATGCGATCTACTTCGGCCTCGACCGGTTCAACGCCCGAATGCGGGCCCGGAACTTCACCGAGGCCGACCTGCCGGCGTTGATGGAGTTCCTGCACCGGCGCGGGGTGCGTGGCTACGTCACCTTCAACACGCTCGTCTTCACCGACGAACTTCCCGCCGCGGCCGACTACCTGCGGTCCATCATCGCCGCCGGCGTGGACGCCGCGATCGTCCAGGACATCGGCATCTGCCGCCTGATCCGGAGATTGTCGCCGGACTTCCCGATCCACGGGTCCACACAGATGACGATCACGCATCCGACCGGCGTGGACTTCGCGCGGGAACTGGGTTGCGACCTCGTCGTCTTGGCCCGGGAGAATTCCATCAAGGAGATCCGGGCCATCCGGACGGCCCTGTCCGCTCCGGCCGCCGACGGTACTCCGGCCGTCGACCGCAACCTGCCGTTGGAGGTGTTCGTGCACGGGGCGCTGTGCGTCGCCTATTCGGGTCAGTGCCTGACCAGCGAGGCCCTCGGCGGACGCAGCGCCAACCGCGGCGAATGCGCGCAGGCGTGCCGGATGCCGTATGAGCTGGTGTCGGACGGCAAGACGGTCGACCTCGGCGACCGCCGCTACCTCCTTTCGCCCCAGGACCTGGCCGGACTCGAGGTGATCCCGGAGCTGGTGGCGGCCGGAGTTTCCTCGCTGAAGATCGAGGGTCGGCTCAAGTCGCCGGAGTACGTGGCCAGCATCACGCGCGTGTACCGGAAGGCCTTGGACGCGCTCAGGTCGGCCTCCCCGGATTCCGAATCGCGGATCGGAAACCAGAAGTACGAGTTGGAGATGGCGTTCAGCCGGGGCCTCTACACGGGATGGTTCCGTGGGATCCAGAACCAGGAACTGGCGCATGCCCGTTTCGGGAAGAAGCGGGGCGTGCTGGTGGGCGTCGTGGAGGCCGTGGGACGCGAGGCGGTGCGCGTCCGTCCCGAGGCGCCGGTGAAGCCGGGCGATGGCGTGGGCTTCGACGCCGGTCGGCCCGACCTGCCCGAGGAGGGCGGCCGGGTGTTCACCGTGCGGCCGACGCGGGAAGGGTTGGTCGAGCTGGAATTCGGCCGGGGCGCGGTGGACTTCAGCCGCATCCGGCCGGGCGACCGCATCTGGAAGACGGATGATCCGGAGCTCAGCCGCGAGCTGCGGAAGACGTTCGAGGGCGATGCGATCCGGCATCAGCAGCCCGTGGACATGGAGGTCCACGGCCACGCGGGCGCGCCGTTGACGCTGGTCGCCCGCGACCTCCAAGGGCATGTGGTGGAGGTGGCTTCGGAACTGCCGTTGGCGGTGGCGCAGAAGCGTCCGCTATCCACCGAGGGGTTGCGCGAACAGCTCGGTCGCCTGGGTGGAACGCCCTTCCGACTCGGCCGCCTCGACAACCGGCTCGAAGGGGAGGTCATCCTGCCGGTCAGCGAACTGAACCGACTGCGCCGCGATCTGGCCGGACGTTTGGAGGCCCTTCGGGCGTCGCCCCGCCGTTGGACCCTGAACGAGGGCACGATCTCCACCGCGGTCGAGACCGCGCTTCCGGGAAATGTCTCCTCGGTCGCACCCGAGATGATCGTGCTGGTGCGCAACCCGGCGCAGCTGGAGGCCGCACTGCGTTGCGGCATCACCTCGGTCTACTGCGACTTCGAGGATCCGAAGCGCTACCGCGAGGCGGTGGCCACCTTCCACAGTGCCCACGGATGTCGGGTCGGCGTGGACGGACGGCGTCCGGAAATCTTCGTGGCCCCGCCGCGCATCTCGAAGCCGGGCGAAGACTGGATCCTGCGCCAGGTGCTCGAGAGCGGCGCGGACGGCTACCTGGTCCGGAATGTCGAACACCTGCGGTTCTTCGGCGGACAGCGCCGTCGCGGGGACTTCTCCCTGAACGTGGCCAATCCGCTCACGGCGGAGCATTTCGTCGTCCGCCACGGACTGGAGCGGGTGAACATCAGCTACGACCTGAACGTGGAGCAGGTCGCCAGCCTGTTGCGGGCGGCGCCGCCGGCGTGGTTCGAGCTGACGCTGCACCAGCACATGCCGATGTTCCACATGGAGCACTGCGTGTTCTGCGCGTTCCTGTCCAAGGGGAAGGACTTCACCGACTGCGGCCGTCCCTGCGAGACGCACCGGGTGTCCTTGCGGGACCGGGTCGGCATGGAGCATCCGCTGAAGGCCGACAGCGGATGCCGCAACACCGTGTTCAACGCGCGCGCCCAGACCGGTGCGGAGTACCTCGGACGCTTCCTGGAACTGGGCGTCCGGGCCTTCCGGATCGAGTTCGTGAACGAGGGGGCGTCCGAGGTGGAGGCGGTGCTGACGCGCTACCGGGCGTTGTTCCGCGGCGAGATCGCCGGCGACCAGCTCTGGCGGGAATTCCAGCTCCAGAACCAGCTCGGCGTGACCCGCGGGCAACTGGAGACGGCGGAATCGAGGAAGGTCTTCCCGGATCAGAAACGGTGATTCCATTCGAGATTCGCCGATTCTTGATTCCGGATTTTCCGGGATTCCGGATCCCGAATCGTTCTCCAAGTCGACCGGCGAAAGGCGGGGCAGGAATCAGGGAGGCTGGAGCCGGGAGCGAGCCGGTCGAGAGCCCCGATTCCCTTGGCGGCTTTGCGTGAGGTCGGTTCCGCAGAATCGGAAACCAGGAGTCCGGAATCCCGAATGCCGCTCACCCCCAGATCTGCCGGTCGAGGGTCCGGTATTGGATGGCTTCGAACACGTGTTCCTGGACGACGCCTTCCCGGCCTTCGAGGTCGGCGATGGTCCGGGCGACCTTGAGGATGCGGTCGTAGGCGCGGGCCGAGAGGTTCAGGTCGGTCATGGCGTGCTTGAGCAGCGTGTGGGTCGCCTCGTCGAGCTCGACGAACTCCTTGAGTTCACGGGGTCCCATGCGGGCGTTGGCGAGGAGCCGGCGGCCCCGGAAACGCCGCAGCTGGATCTCCCGGGCGGCGATCACCCGTTCCCGCACCGTGCGGCTGGGCTCGCCCGGCGCGGCGCGGCTCATGTCGGCGAACTTCACCGCGGGCACTTCCACATGCAGGTCGATGCGGTCGAGCAGCGGACCGGAGACGCGGCCGAGGTAGGCCTGGATCTCGCGTGGCGAGGACCGGGATTCATGGGGCATCTTGCCGTCCGGCGTCGGGTTCATGGCGGCGACGAGCATGAACTGGGAGGGAAACGTCATGGTGCCGGCGGCGCGGCTGATGGTGACGCGCCCTTCCTCCAGCGGCTGCCGCATGGTTTCCAGGACGCTGCGCTTGAACTCGGGCAGTTCGTCGAGGAACAGGACGCCGTGATGGGCGATGGAGATCTCCCCGGGAGTCGGATGGACGTTGCCGCCGAGCAGGCCGGCGTCGCTGGCGGTGTGGTGGGGTGAGCGGAAGGGCCGTCGTGTGACCAAGGCCTGGCCGGCGGCGAGGAGGCCGACGATGCTGTGGATCTGGGTGGTCTCCAGCGCTTCCGGGAGGGTGAGGGGCGGCAGGATGGAAGGAAGGCGCTTGGCGAGCATCGACTTGCCGGTGCCGGGCGGGCCGATGAGCAAGAGGTTGTGGCCGCCGGCCGCCGCGATCTCGAGGGCGCGTTTGACGGATTCCTGACCCTTGACGTCGGCCAGGTCGAGATCCTCGTCGGGCGCCTGTCGGAACAGCGCGGCGGTGTCGACGCGGACCGGCTCGATGGCCTCGGTTCCCTCGAGGAACAGCGCGGCCTCGCGGAGGTTGCGCACGGGGATCACCTCGAGCCCTTCCACCACGGCGGCCTCGGCGGCGTTGTCGGCGGGCACCAGCACGCCCTTGCAGCCGCCGGCCTTGGCGCAGACGGCGATGGCGAGGGCGCCCTTGACCGGCCGCACGGCCCCGGTGAGGGCGAGTTCGCCCACGATCAGGTAGCGGTCGAGCACGGACGACTCCATCTGCTCGCTGGAGACGAGGATGCCCAGGGCGATGGGGAGGTCGAAGCTGGGGCCCTCCTTCCGCGTGTCGGCCGGCGCGAGGTTCACCGTGGTGCGTCCCAACGGACATCGGAAGCTGCTGTTGACGAGCGCGGTGAAGACACGGTCCCGCGACTCCTTCACCGCGGCGTCGGGCAGCCCGACGATGACGATGTTCTGGTTGCCATAGCCCGAGTCGACCTCGACCTCGATGGGTGAGGCGTCGATGCCCTGGACGGTGGCGGAGAGGATCTGCGCGAGCATCCGGCCACCTTGGGGAACCCCGCGCGACCCCGGCAACTGGGCACAGAACGCCCGCGAGCCGTGGAGAGCTGATTCCAAATGCGAAGGGGTTATCGTGACACGTCTGCCCCAATGGCGGCTTGTCGCAGCCGGGCCGAGCGGACAACGTCCGGCCCCAGATGCTCAATTTGGTCAGTTTCCTCGGAATCCTCGCCATCATCGGCGTCGCCTGGGTCCTCTCCGAGCACCGTCGACGGTTCCCTTGGCGCACCGTCGCCTGGGGGGTCGGGCTCCAGTTCTTCTTCGGTTGGTTCATCCTCCGTACCGGTGTCGGCGCACGGATCTTCAATTCCTGTCAGGAAGCGGTGAACCGCTTCATCGGCTTCGCCAACGAGGGCAACCAGCTGGTGTTCGGTCCCCTCGCCAAGGAGGAGGTGCTGGTCAAGGGCTTCGGCGAGGGCAACGGCTTCCTGCTCGCGATCGTCGTGACCGGAACCATCGTGCTGATCAGTTCGGTTTCCTCGTTCCTCTACCACTACGGCATCCTTCAGCGGGTCGTCCAAGCCATGGCCTGGTGCATGCGCCGGCTCATGGGAACCAGCGGATCCGAGACCCTCGCCGCCGCCGCCAACATCTTCATGGGACAGACCGAGGCCCCGCTCGTCATCAAGCCCTACCTCGCCCGGATGACCCGTTCCGAGCTGATGTGCATGATGGTCGGCGGTTTTGCCACCATCGCCGGCGGTGTCATGGCGGTCTATTCGGGCGTCCTGAGGATCGACGCCGGCCACCTGCTCACCGCCAGCGTCATGAGCGCCCCGGCGGCATTGATGATCTCGAAGGTGCTGATCCCGGAGACCGAGGTCAGCGAGACCGCCGGCGGCACCACGGCCAAGATCGAGCGCGAGACGATCAACGGCATCGACGCCCTGTGCGTCGGCGCCGGCGACGGCATGAAGCTGGCCATCAACGTCGCCGCGATGCTGCTCGCCTTCACCTCGTTCGTCGCCGCCGCCAACTGGCTCATCTCCTGGGGCGTCGGCCATGTCGGCTGGCAGACCGAGAAGCCGCTCCAGACGATCCTGGGCTACGCCAACGCCCCGTTCGCCTTCGCGATGGGTGTTCCGGTGAAGGACTGCCTCGCGGTCGGGCAGATCCTTGGGGAGCGCGTGGTCCTGACGGAGTTCATCGGCTACATCTCGTTGGCGAACCAGAAGGCCCAGATTTCCGAACGCAGCTACGTCCTCGCCACCTACGCGCTCTGCGGCTTCGCCAACTTCGGCAGTGTCGCCATCCAGATCGGCGGCATCGGCGCGCTGGTGCCCTCCCGACGCAACGACCTCGCCCAGATCGGCCTCAAGGCCATGTTCGGCGGCCTCATGGCCTGCTACCTGACCGCCTGCGTCGTCGGCGTGCTGCTCTGACCGGTCCGTACCGCTTCGTTGGCGATCCCGCGATGCCCCTCCACATCCATCCCACGGCCGTGGTCGCCGCCACGGCGGTCCTCGGCGACGGCTGCTCCGTCGGCCCCCATGCCGTCATCGACGCCGAGGTCGTCCTCGGCCCCGGCTGCGTGGTCGGCCCTGGCGCCCATGTCACCGGCCACACCGTGCTCGGTGCGCGGAACCGGATCCACGCCGGGGCGGTGATCGGCGACGCACCGCAGGACTTCAAGTACGCCGGCCAGCCGACGCGGCTGCGGATCGGCGACGACAACGTCTTCCGCGAGCATGTGACCGTCCACCGTTCGAACCGCCTGGACGAGGACACCGTGGTCGGCAGCGGGAACTTCCTCATGGCCGGCTCGCATGTCGGCCACAACTGCCACATCGGGGACCACAACATCCTCGCGAACGGCGCCCTGCTCGCGGGCCATGTCACCCTCGCCGACCGCGCGTTCATCTCCGGCAACTGCCTGGTCCACCAGTTCTGCCGGATCGGCCGTCTGGCGATGATGCAGGGCGGCTCGGCGATCTCGAAGGACCTGCCGCCGTTCGCGGTCGCCCGCGGCGACAACGGGATGTGCGGGCTCAACGTCGTCGGGTTGCGGCGAGCCGGTTTCGGCTCCGCCGAACGCCTCGCGCTCCGACGGCTCTACCACCACCTCTTCCGCAGCCCGGGCCGCCGGCGTGAACTCGTCGAGTCGGCGCGCGCCCTCTTCGACAGCCCGGCATGCCTCGCGTTGATCGGGTTCGTCGAGGCTTCGCGGCGCGGGATCTGCACCGACACCGGCCGTGTGGCGGGTGGCGCGGAGACGACGGAGGCGGACGGTCCGGCATGAGCGCCTCCTCCCCCTCCGGCCCGGCCTACGAACTGGTCGGGCTCGCCAACGGCACCCGGAGCATCCGCTCGGTCGCGGAAGGCGAGACGTTCCATCCCGTCATCGGCCCGGTGGCCGAGGCCGAGGCGTTGTACATCCGCCAGCTGCGCCTCGTCGAACGGGTCGCCGCGGCGGCCGCGGCGGGGCGTGGCTTCGTTCTTTGGGACGTCGGGCTGGGCAGCGCGGCCAACGTGGTCACCGCGTTGCGCCATCTCGCGTCCGTCGGAGGCGAACTGCGCGTGGTGAGCTTCGACCACACCCTCGCGCCGTTGCGTTTCGCGCGGGAACATGCCGTCGAACTGGGCTACCCGGTCGGATTCGAAGCCGAGTACGAGGCGCTGGCCGAGCGCGGCTCCGTGCGGTTCCGGCACGGGGAACTCCGGGTCGTCTGGGAGGTGCACGTGTCGGACTTCCCGTCGTTCGTGACCGGGCCCGCGGTGCTGCCGGCGCCGGATGCGGTCTTCTACGACGCCTATTCCCCGGCGAGGAACGCGGCCATGTGGACGCTCCCGCTCTTCCGCGCGATCCATGCGCGCCTGGATCCGGCCCGGCCCTGCGCGCTGGCCACGTATTCCAGGGCGACGCTGCTCCGCGTGACGCTGTTGCGGGCCGGGTTCTGGGTTGGTGCCGGCGAGGCCACCGGGGAGAAGGAGGAGACGACCCTCGCGGCGAACGTCCCCGAGCTGGTGGGTCGGCCCCTGGACTCCGCCTGGCTGGGGCGCGCGTCGCGTTCGACCAGCGCTGAGCCGCTTCTGCTTCCCGCCTACCGTCAGGCGCCGCTCTCCCCGGAGTCGGCCGCCGGGCTGGCCGCGCATCCCCAGTTCGCCGGGGCCTGACCTGATCCCGGATTCCGTGTCCGCGTGGATTCGCCTTCCGCCTTCCGCCTTCCGACGGATCGCGTGTCGCGTCTCCTTTCTGGAATCTTCGCGGGAGACCACCCATGCTGTGCGGAGACTCCATGAAGCCCGCCTATCGAATCGCGCTCGCGTTGGCCCTCGCCTGCCGCCTGGGAGCCGCGGACAACTCCGTTCCGCAGGACCTCTTCCACCTCTCCGATCCCAACCTGGAGGTCACCCTCTGGGCCTCGACCCCCCAGCTCAGGAACCCGACCAACCTCGACTTCGACCAAGACGGCCGGATCTGGGTCGCCGAGGGAGTCAACTACCGCGGCCACTACAACCGGCAACCCGCCGGCGACCGCATCGTGATCCTCGAGGACACCGACGGCGACGGCCGGGCGGACCGCACCGACGTCTTCGTGCAGGAGCCCGGATTGCGGGCCCCGATGGGCATCGCGGTGATCGACAACCGCGTGGTGGTGTCGATGGCGCCGGACATCATCGTGTACACCGACGTGAACCGGGACCGGAAGTTCGACCCGGCGGTGGACAAGAAGGAGGTCCTGCTGACGGGCTTCAACGGCCGGGTGCACGACCACACCGTCCACAGCGTCTCCGTGGGGCCCGACGGCCAGTGGTACTGGAACGCGGGCAACTGCGGGGCCCTGTTCACGGACCGGTCCGGAAAGACGTTCCGCGTGGGCAGCTCCTACGATCCGACCTACGGCGGCGGCAAGGGCGACCTGGGATGGCGTCCGACGGAGATCGCGGGCCAGCTGAGCGACGACGGCCATGTGTGGGTGGGTGGATTCGCGGCGCGGATGAATCCCGACGGGACCCGGGTCCGGATCATCGGCCACAACTTCCGGAACAGCTACGAGCAGACGGTGAGTTCGTTCGGCGACGTGTTCCAGAACGACAACGACGATCCCCCGGCGTGTCGCACGGCGTTCCTGCTCGAGTACGGGAACGCGGGATTCTCCTCCTTCGACGGCAAGCGTTCGTGGAACGCGGACCGGCGTCCGGGCCAGTCGGTGCCGGTGGCGGAGTGGCGGCAGGAGGATCCGGGCACGATGCCTCCGGGCGACGTTTACGGCGGCGGATCGCCGACCGGCATCGCCTTCTACGAGGACGGCGCGCTCGGTGCGAAGTACCGCGGCCTGCTGCTGAGCTGTGAGCCGGGCCGCAACGTCGTGTTCGGCTACCTGCCGCAGCCGGAGGGCGCCGGGTTCCGGCTCGAGCGGTTCGACTTCCTCACCACCAATCCGGAAGGGCAGTTCGCCGGGACCGACTTCCAGGGCGGCCGCAACGAGAAGAAGGACATGAAGACGATGTTCCGCCCGAGCGACGTCTCGGTTGGACCGGACGGTGCGGTCTATGTGACCGACTGGTTCGACGCGCGGGTCGGTGGCCATGCGGACTGGGACGAAACCACCTCGGGTTCGATCTATCGGATCGCCCCGAAGGGCTTCAAGCCGAAGGTCCCGAAGGTCGACTACGCCGGCATCGACGGTGCCATCGCCGGCCTGCGGAGCCCGGCGGTCAACGTGCGGGGCGCCGCGCAGGCGGCGTTGGCGCAGCAGGGGGCCAAGGCGACGAAGTCCCTGTCGAAGCTGCTGAAGGACGAGAATCCGTATGTCCGGGCGCGCGCGGTGTGGCTGTTGGCGAGGGACGGCGGCAAGGGTGCCCGTGAGACGGCGGCGCTGCTGGATTCGCCGGACGCCCAGACCCGCATCGTGGCGTTCCGGGCGCTGCGTCGCGTGGCGGAGCAGGGAACCGTGGACGGAGGCCGCAAGCCCGAGAAGCTGCCGGGCACGCCGGAGTTCCTGCGCGCGGCGGCCTTGAAGCTCGCTTCGGACCCTTCTCCCGGAGTGCGTCGCGAGGCCGTGTTGGCGATGCGCGACCTGCCTCTGGAACAGAGCCGCGAGGTGCTGCTCGCGGTCGCCCGGACCATCGACGGATCGGACCGAACCCTGCTCGAGGCCTGGGGTGCCGCGGCCGCGGGCAAGGAGTCCGCGGTGTACGACCTGGTGAAGCCCGTGCTCAACGACCCGGATCCGCTGAAGTGGGGACCGGGCTTCTCCTCGATCGCTTGGCGCCTGCATCCGCCGCAGTCGGTCGACGACTTCAAGAAGCGCGCCCTTTCCCCCTCGCTCGGCCTGCGTGACCGCCGCGACGCGCTCACCGCCATCGGCTACAACGAGTCCGCCGGTGCGGCGAAGGCCATGGTGGAGATCGCGGCCACGGCCGACGGCGCGGTGAAGGCCGACGCCATGTGGTGGCTGATCAACCGCAAGGACAACGTCTGGAAGGCCCACGGCCTCGGACCGGAACTGAAGTCCCGGAAGCTCTACGACCCGGAGTCCGTCGAGCTGATCTCCGCGACCATCCCCGCCGCGGAACCGGCGAAGTACACCGTGGCCGAGGTCGCCCGCCTCACCGGCGACGTCCAGCGCGGCAAGGACCGGTTCTCGACGTTCTGCACCAGCTGCCATCGGGCCGGGGACGACGGGGTCGAGTACGCCCCGAACCTCTCGGGCTGGACCCGGCGTCAGACCGCGGAGGTGTTCTTCAACTCCGTGATCAACCCCTCGGCGGACATCGCCCACGGTTTCAACGGAACCGCGTTGAAGCTGAAGGACGAGGTGGAGATCCACGGCATCGTCATCAGCGACGGCGACCCCGTCGTCGTCCAGAGCGCGGCCGGCGTGATCCAGACGGTCCCGCGCAACCGCATCGCCTCCCGTGGCGGGCTTGGGCGCTCCCTGATGATGAGCGCCGACCAGCTCGGCGTGCAGCCCCAGGACCTCGCGGACATCCACGCGTACCTGCGGACGAAGTAGGCCCGGGCCGTCCGCCTGGGAACGGCCGGCCGGATGCGTCCGTCGTGTCGGGTTGAAATCCCCGACACGACGGGCGGGCTTCCGTTCCCCTCGGGATCGTTCCGGATCCGCACCTTTCGATGCATCTCTTCCTCAGCGCCCCGGGCATGGAGCGGTTCCTCGGCGAGGAACTGCTCCGTGCCTGTCCCTCGGCCCACCTGGAGCCGATCGGGGAAGGCCTGCTCGTGGCCAAGGGAATGCCCGGGGGATTCCGTGGTCCGGTCGTGTTCGCCCGTCAGTGTCTTCCGGATGCGACGCCCTTTCCGGTGACGTCGATCCGTGGTGCCGCGGAAACGTTGACGACGCGGCTGATCGGCGGGCTTCCGCTGGACGGGCCCTGGAGGCTCCACGTCGTCGCCCGCTATGGGCCCGTCGGATCGGACGCCGGTGCGCACCGGTGCGAGCTGATCCGCGAGGCGGTGGTGGAGCAGCTGCGGAAACGCCGCCGCTCGTTGCTCCGCGGACTGTCCGGGCGGAGACCTGAGGCCGGTATGCCGACAGCGAACCCGATGGACGAACCCGAAACCCCGCCGTTCCCGTCCGACGAGTCCTTCGTCCAACTGCTGCTGACCTCACCGGACTCCGGCTTCGTCTCGGTCGTCCCGGCGCCGGGGCCTTCCGGGTTGTCGGGCCTTGTCTCGCCGTTCCCGCGGGGAGAGGTGCCGGTGGCGGTGGACAAGGAGGCCCCGAGCCGCGCCTTCGCCAAGCTCGTCGAATCCGAGGCGCGGTTGGGCCTCCGCATCGCCGCCGGCGAGACCTGTGTGGACCTCGGTGCGTCGCCGGGCTCCTGGACCTATGTGCCGGCGACGCGCGGCGCGCGGGTGACCGCGGTGGACCGGTCGCCGCTGCGCGACGACCTGATGCGCCATCCGCGGGTCGGGTTCGTCCAGGGCGACGCCTTCCGCTTCGTGCCCGAGACGGCGGTCGACTGGCTTCTGTGCGACGTCATCGCGGCGCCGGAGCGGAGCATCGACCTGGTTCTGGACTGGGTCCGCGCACGGCGTTGCCGGCGATTCGTGGTGACCATCAAGTTCAAGGGCGACGGCGAGTATGCGGTCCTGGACCGGCTCAAGCACGAGATGCCGCCGATGGCCGCGCGGTTCCACCTGCTGCACCTCTGCGCCAACAAGAACGAGGTCTGCGTGTTCGGCGAGGTTCTTCGGGAGCCCTGATCCGCCGGCGTCCGGGAATCGGCACGCGGAGGCGGGGCATCGATCCCACGGAAGGGGACCGGAACCGAGGCTGCGTTCTACCCGGCTTCCCCGGTTCGTTCGTCCGCTGGGATCCCTGAAACGAAAAGGCCGCGGCGTGGAACGCCGCGGCCCGGGTGGAGGGGACTCCGGATCAGGAGTTCTTGTCCCAGCCGTAGGTGAGCGGCTTGAGGTCGCGTCCGCCCTTGTCGGTGACCTTGCGGGTCTTCGCGTCGAAGTAGCACATGACGCCGAGGCGGTCGGACATCTCGGCGAGCGAGATGACGGTCTGGACCTTGGTGGCGAGGTCGATGCCGGCGTTGGGCTGCTTGTTGGCGCGGATGGACTCGTAGAAGTTCTTGTGGTGGGCCGCGACGCTCTCGCCGGGGAACGCCTCGCTGGTCTGCGGCTCGATGTCCTCGGCGAAGGGACGCTCGGGGTTCAGCTGCACCTTGTTGCCGCCCATGGTGAGGGTGGCCTTGTGGCCGCGGATCATCTCCGAGGAACCGACCTCGTTCACCGTGCTGGAGGTGATGTGCATCACGTAGCCGCTCGGGAACTCGGCGATCAGCTGGATGATCTCCTCCACGTCGCGCACGTACTTCGTGGCCTGTTCGGGCTTGCGACCCTCCTGGTTGAGGTCGGTCTTGAAGGCCTTGCTGCCGACGGCGGCGACACGGACCGGGAACTCGGGGTTGCCGGTGGCGAGCATGTACGGATGGAGCTTGTGGGGGAACAGGTCGCCCAACAGGCCCGAGCAGTACGGGTAGTACTTGCGCCAGCGGAAGTAGTGGTCGGGATTGAAGCCCTCGCCGGTCTTGATCTGCTCGCCCATCCACATCTTCCAGTTGATGTCGTCGGGCTTGGCCCAGGGGGCGATGGTGTAGTTCCACTCGCCATGCGGGTTGTTGCGCATGTAGCTGCCCTGGCTCATGACGATCGGGCCGATCTTGCCGGCGCGGATCCATTCTGCGGCCTTGTGCCACTTGCGGTCCGAGCAGCCCTGGGAACCGACCTGGAGCAGCTTCCCGGTGCGCTTGCAGGCGTCATGGATCTCGAACGCCTCGGCGAGGTACCGGGTCATCGGCTTCTCGACGTACACATGCTTGCCGGAATCCATGGCCTCGCAGCTGACCTTGGCGTGCCAGTGGTCGACCGTGGCGCAGAAGATCACGTCGATGTCCTTGCGCTCGAGCACGCGGCGGAAGTCGGCGTAGCCCTCGGGCTTGGTGCCGGTCTTCTCCTGGACCTTGGCGACGTTGGCGTCGACGCGGTGCTTGGAGACGTCGCAGATCGCGGCGAGGGCGACGTTGTTCTCCTTGTAGTGCTCGAGGTTCAGGCCGACGTGGGCGCCGGAGCCCTGGCCGCCGACGCCGACGAAGCCGAGGACGATGCGGTCGTTCGCGCCGATGACGCGGCCGGCGTAGGGCGCGGCGAGCTTGGTCAGGGTCTTCGCCTCGGCGGCCTGGTTGGCCAGGATGCCGGCGATGCCGCCGGCGGCCGCGGTGCGCTTGAGGAAATCGCGCCGGCTGGAGCCGGGCACCTGGGGGATCTTGGATTCGGTGGACATGATGGGTGCGTGCTTCGAGGTGAGGTGGAACTGGGACGAAGCCTACGCAGGGCGAATTCGACGACAAGCCGGGAGCCGGGAAGTTTCGTGCCCCGGAGCGGGACAACCGGCCGCAGGTCCCAAACAGCCGGGAGCGAAGAGCCGGGAGCCTTGGGCAACGGAGTCGGAACTCCCTGGAATCATGGATCAGGAAAGAGGAATCAGGAATCGGTCAGTCAGTTCCGGACGACGACGCGGAAGAAGCCGCCGGAGGCGACGGGTTCGGAGAAGGTGAGGTCGGAACCGGTTCCGGCGAGGGTCTCACGCAGGGTCCAGGCACCGCCAAGGGTCCCTTGGAACTCGACGCGGTAGTTCGTGCCGGCCGTGGTGGGGAAGCGGAAGGAGACGGTCCCGCCGGCCAAGGACGGCACGGTCAACACCGGGGCCGGGGGCGGGGTGGCGCCTCCGCCAAGGACGCCGTAGATCGCGTAGTAGGGGGTCGCGGCATTGATCCGGATGAGATACGCGACGTCGTCGCCATGGCCGTCCACCCACTCCGGGGTGGTGACGGGTTGTCCGTCCAGGGTTCCGTCGAAGCCTTCGAACAGGATGGGGTCGCCGAGCCCGAGCAGTCCCAGCGGCGGGTCCCAGACCCCGCCGGAGAATCCAGCCCAGGACATGGTCAGGGACGCGTGGTAGCGGTTGTTGCCGGCGCGGGTGACGAAGGCCCCGGTGCGCATCACCACGGAGTTCGTGCCGTCGATGGCGACCGAAGGGAAATCCGAGAAGCGGGAATGGTAGGTCCTTCCGCGCAGGAGGTCGGTGCCGTCGACCAGCTTCTGCAGAGGCCCGCCGTTGAAGGTGCGGTACACGCCGTTGGTGCCGCGTCCCTGGGGGTGGTCGGTGGCCACGAACGCGACGTCGACGCCGTCGAAATCGATCTGGAAGTAACCGGGTTGGCCGGTGAAGGCGCCCAGGGCTCCCGGAAGGTCGTCGCCGCTGGCGATGACCTTGGTCAGGTGGGCGCCGTCCCACTTGAGGATGCCGTTCTTCAGGACGCCGCCCTCGGTGAACGCGCTGTTGCCGACGACCTGGTGCCCGGCGCGGACCGGATAGGCCAGCGCACCGAGGGTGATGCCGTCGACGGGTGTGTTCGCGTCGAACAGCCGGGTGATGGTCGTTCCACGGAGCTCGAAGAAGGCCGGTTCCGAGAAGGGCCCGCCGCCGTTGACCAGGGCGGCGAAGTTGAGGGCGCCTTCGGTCTCCTCGGTCACGAACTGCACGGTGTCGATCGTCCCGCCGGGGACCGGCGTGCCCCGGTAGAGCACCTTCTCCAGGGTGCCGTTCTTCCAACGGAACAGGCCGTGGGTGGCGCCGTCGGGTCCGCCGACGACGTTCAACGTCCCATCGCGCAGGGTGAAGTACTTGAAGTTGCGGAAGGTGGCTCCCGGAACGCCGGGGATCGGATCGCCTTCCGCGAGCAGGCGGACCATGGGACGTCCGAGCCAGGTTGGGTTGGCGGCGGTTGCGGCGGCGATTCCGCCCAAGAGGACGGCCAGGAGCTGGGCGATGAAGCGGGCGGTCGGGGCGTTCACTGCCGACAGCGTGACTGCGCGGCCCTGGACACAGCCATACGTGAATGTACGTAGGGCGTTGGAAACGGGGGAAAAGCGGTGCCTCCTATTCTGTCGGCGGCGGGCGGACCACGGTCTGGAACACGTTGGTGCCCTTCCGTCGGCCGGCGGCGACCTCCAGTCGATAGAGCGTCCCGGGTTCGAGGGAGGCCGCGATGGCGTCGGGCGTGGTCGGAACCATGCCGGTCGGATTGCGGCCGTAGATCAGGCCGTTGAGGGGACGGCTCTTCCCCTTCAGGTCCCAGATGATGCGTCCACGGCTGCCGTCCGCGTCCAGTTCCATCACGCGGAGGGAGGTGAGCGCATAGCGGTCGTCGAGGCTGAAGGTCACATGGGCGACCCCGTTGGCGGGCTCCACCACACCGGAGTTCGCGGGTGCATCGGGAGGACCGGAGGGAGGCAGCGGCCTGCGGGTCTCGGCGGCGGGAAGTTCGCCGTTGGCCGGCGTCGGGACATTGCCCCGGGCATCCGTGGTGAAGGGATTTCCCGGCACCGACTTCGAGCTCCTGCGGCCGAAGCGTGGCTGCTGGATCACGGGACGTACCTGGGAGGCGATCTGGATCGGCTCAGGGGAGATCCAGTCGGTGTAGAAGGCCACGTAGGCGAGTCCGAGGGCGGCGGTGACGCCGAGCAGGATGGCGGTGCGACGGTTCATGGGGTGGCCTCAGGGGGTGGTGACGGCCAGGTTCCGCTCTGCGGGAGTGACGGCCCACTGGTTGATGGGGTTGAAGGACCTGCCGTAGCGGAGGAACTCGACGTGGCCATCGACCATCGCGTAGTTCGACCCGCCGCCGCGGCCGGTCTTGGTCGAGTTGCCGTGCAGGCTCTGGTTCAGGCCGTTCAGGTCGTCGAGGGCGTCGTAGTCCATGTGGTATTGGAGCTGTGCCGAGGAATCCCGTTCGCCGAAGGCGATGGTGGCGGAGGGTTCGACGATGTCGCCTTCGCGGATGATGATCTCGCCGTTGCCGCGCCGGCGGAAGTCGGCCATCTGGGCGTTGCCGACGATGTGGCGGTAGAAGTCGTTGAAGCCGTTGATCACGTAGGTGCGGGGAGCGGTCTCGGCCACGCGGTCGCCCACGTCGGCGACGTTGGTGGTGCCCTTGGCGCCGGAATCGGTCGGGCACTTGAGCAGCTTCAGGTCCTGGTAGTAGGGCCGCAGCGTGGTGCACCAGCGGTTGGTCTGGATGCGGGGAGGGAAGTGTCCCTGGGACTCGCCCGCATACATGTGCAGCGCGAGGGCGATCTGCTTCTCCTGGTTCAGGCAGGCGATGCGCTTGGCGGAGCCCTTGGCGGCGGCAAGGGACGGCAGGAGCATGCTGGTGAGGATGCCGATGATGGCGATCACCACGAGCAGCTCGATGAGCGTGAAGCCTTGGCTGCGGGGGAGGCGCTGAGGGAATCTCATGGTTTGGCAGGGATGGAAACCCGGTTGGGCCCGGATTGTTACGTCCCAAATTCCGGAATCGTTCGGATGGACCGCCGTCCGGGCCGGGCGTTCGACGAAGGGAAGCGATTCAGGCTTCGACCGAAGGCGAGGATCCGGCCCGACCCCGTTTCCACACCGCCACGGATCCGGCCAGTCCGATGAGCAGGGCCCCGGAAACCGCCACGGCGGGGGCGAAGGTGCTGCCGCTGAACCACAACGCGGCGGTGCTGACCGCGGGACCGGCGCCGATGCCCAGTCCGATGAACGCCTCGTGTATCCCGCCGTGCTCGCCCTTGGTCTCGCTGCCGTCGAGGGCATAGAACAGGGAGGAGTAGTACAGCAGCCCGGTGGCCCATCCGAACGCGACCTGGCCCAGGACCAGGATCCAGAGCTGCCGGGTCGTCATGATGGCGATGAAGCCGGCGATCAGCAGGACCATGGCGCCGAGGAACCAGCCGAAGCGGTAGTGCCATCCGTGCCAATGCCACAGCAGCAGGAAGGTGGCGGTGCGGACGCCGTACCAGACGGCCATGAGCTGGCCTGCCTGTTCGATGGAAAGACCGGCGTTGGCGGCGATGCCGGGCACCACCGCGAGCAGCGTGTTCATCGCCATGTAGGCAAACGGGTTTCCGATCCAGGCCAACTGCTGGAAGAACCTCGGCTTGCGGGACTGCACCTCGGGATCCGGATGCCAGGTCTCGGCGGGAGGCGCGGTGGCCAGCCAACGGTCATGGCGTCGTTCGAGCACGAAGGTGGCGGCGAACAGCAAGAGGTGCAGGAGGATGGGCAGCCAATACAGGCTGGAGGCTCCGAGGCGTTCGAAGATCGAGCCGCCGAGGAAGTATCCGGCGGTGCCGGCTCCGGCCCAGGTGACGTTGTAGAGTCCGATCCGCTGCGGCAGTCGGTCGTGGGGCTCATGCTCCGCGACCAGGGCCTCGAGCATCGGCCAGGTGAAACACATGGTCACCGTCCACACCAGCATCGCCGCGACCTGGGCTGCGGCCGACGGCACGAGCCAGCCCAGGGCGATTCCCGCCGCCATGCCCCCGAAGCCGATGCGCAGGCTGGTGAAGTACCCGTGGCGTTGCCCGAACCGGCCCGCGAACCAGGAGGCGCCGACGTACAGGAACCCATGGATCGCCCCGATCCCAAGCGTGTGCAGGTTGGTGAACCCGTGGTCCCGCTGGAGCAGGAACATCAGGTAGTTGAAATAGTAGGCCGTGGCGAAGGAGTTGATCCCTTCGAGCACGTAGTAGCCGGTCTTCGCCGGCGAGCGGGACTTCACGGTGGATTCCCGGATGGGCCGGGAGGGCGGGAGTGAAGGCGGCTGCCGCCACCCGCGCAAGCCGCCTTCGCCGGATTCCGCCGGCCGGTTGCATCCTTCGCTGGACAGCGGCGTCCGGTTGCGGAGGGTGGTGTCCGTCCATGAGGATGACCCGTCGACCCTTCCTTCCCTCGGTCCTGCTCGCGGTCGGGTTGGCCTTCTCCGGCAGCGCCGCCTTGGAAAGCGTCCACATCGCCGACGTCCCCGACTACGAATGGGACTACGGCTGCTTCGGCACGGCGACCGGGAACCTGTTCGGCTTCTGGGACCGCAACGGTTTTCCCGACTTCTACACCGGGCCCACGTCGGGTGGGGTTGCGCCGCTGGACAGCCGTCGCAGCGCGGGCCACTCCGGGATCCGCTCGCTGTGGGCCTCCGCCGCCGGCGTCGACGGACGCCCCTCCAACCGGCCCGGTCATGTCGACGACTACTACGTCGCCTACGAGAGCGTCGCGGAGGATCCCTACGTCACCGCGGGTCGCGCCGAACACACGGCCGACTGCATCGGCGACTTCATCGGGCTGAACCAGAAGAAGTGGACCGACCTCAACGGCGAATGCCGTGGCAACATCGACGGGTACTCCTTCGTCTTCTGGAACGGTTCCGGAGCCCGGCGCGACGCGCGTCCGGGATTCGAGCCGTCGATCCCCAAGCGTTCCGACATCCCCTCGGGCCTGATCGACTGGACCCGTTTCCGTGGCTACGACGGCGAGGCGTTCTGCCAGTTGGCGGATTTCAACCCGGTGGTGACGGGGGGGCGCGGCTTCACCTTCGAGGACCTCAAGTCCGAGATCGACGCGGGCTACCCGGTGTTGCTGTACCTCCAGCCCACCTCGCAGCTCTCGCGGACCCTCGGTGGCCAGTCCCGGGTCAATCCGGACATCCACGGCATGCTGGCCTATGGCTACCTGATCGAGGACGACGGCACGCGGTTCGTGCGTTTCCGGACCAGTTGGGGCAGCGGCGACTTCGTCTTCGCCGTCTGGGGTCCGGAACCGTGGACGCCCCTCGGCATCCTCAACTTCCCGCTCCGCGGAGTGGTCGGGTACCATCCCAAACCCAAGATCCGCTCGGTGTCCCGCGAAGGCGCCAACCTCGTCCTGAGGTGGGATGCCTCGGACGCGAACCTCGTGGACGACCTCACCGGCGACATCCGTGCCGCCCAACTGCATGTGGTCGAATGGGCGGATTCACCCGCCGCGTCCGTTTGGACCGCGGTCTCGGAACCGCTGAAGACCCGGGAACTGCGCGTGCCCTTGCCGTCCACGGACCGCGTCTTCTATCGCGTCCGCTCCGTTCCCACCCGCTGAGCCCACCACACGGGGCCGGGAAGCGTTGCCGCGGAAGTCCGATACCCGGAGATTCCGGAGGCGTATTTCGGCGACGAGGCGATGGCGCCCTGGAGCCGCGTCGCCGACGGAGCCCGTCCGGCTCGACTTCAACGCCGGATCCAACCGCCGCCCAGTACGAGGTCGTCCTGGTAGAACACGCAGGCCTGTCCCGGCGTCACCGCACGTGCCGGCTCATGCATCCGGACCGTCGCCGTTCCGTCGGGCCGGGGCGACACGGTCGCGGCGGCACCGGGATGGTTGTAGCGGATCTTCGCCGTGCAATCGAAGTCGCCGGGCGGCAGATCCCACGGGATCCAGTTGCAGGAATCGACCGTGAACGCGGCCCTGGAAAGCCGATCCTCCTCGCCGACGACGACGCGGTTCGTCGCCGGGTCGAGCTCCAGCACGTAGAGGGGACGCGGCGACGAGATGCCGAGGCCGCGTCGCTGTCCGATGGTGTAGAACTCGATGCCGTCGTGCCGGCCCAGGACCTTGCCGTCCGTGTCCACGATGTCGCCGGCGTGCCGTTCGACCAGCTTCGACTGCTCCAGGAACTTCCCGTAGTCGTTGTCCGGCACGAAGCAGATCTCCATCGACTCCTCCTTGTCGGCGGTACGCAGGCCGCATTCCCGGGCGACGTCCCGGGTGTCGGCCTTGGTCTTCTCGCCGAGCGGGAAGAGGACGCGTTCCAGCTGGTGCTGCCGGAGCGAGAAGAGGAAGTAGCTCTGGTCCTTGCGGAGGTCGCGTCCGCGCCGGAGCAGGGTGCGTCCCTCGGGCGTGGTCTCGACCCGGGCGAAGTGGCCGGTGGCGATCCGGTCGCAGCCGAGGCGTTTGGCGCGGTCGATGAGGGTGCCGAACTTGAGGTGCTGGTTGCACATCACGCACGGATTCGGGGTGCGGCCGGCGCGGTACTCGTCGGCGAAATAGCGGATGACCTGCTGCTGGAACTCCGCCGACTCGTCGACGAGGTAGTACGGGATGCCGAGCTTGGCCGAGACGCTGCGGGCGTCCATGACCGCCTGCGGTCCGCAGCACTTGTCCTCGGCGCGGTTCACGCAGTCCTGGGGCCAGAGCTTGAGGGTCACCCCGACGACATCGTGGCCCTGTTCGAGCAGGAGCGCGGCCGTGGCGGAGGAGTCCACCCCGCCGCTCATGCCGACCAGAACCCGCGTCTTCCGTTGAACCGTCGTCGCCATCGCGGGTGGAGGCTAACCTCCGCGGGCCGGAACGCGAGCGGCGAGCGGCCGCCTTCGGTTTCGTGGCTTGGACCCGGACTCCCTCCCGTGCCGGCGGCTTCCGTCGGTGCCATGTCTTGGCGGCGGGCCCGGAAACCCCTATCCCTAGGCCGACATGTCAGCGTTCGACCGCCCGCCCCAACGTCCGTACCGGCCCTCGGGTCCTTCCGGCCCGCCGTTCCGTCCGCGCCGCTCCGACGGCCCGCCTCCGTCCGCCGCGCCCGGGCCGGCCTTGGACACCTCGCGCTGGCAGACGCCCTGGGTGTGGCTCAAGTACCACACGGCGCATCCGTCGGTGTTCCCGGCGATGATCCGCGACGCCTCGGCCGGGGCGAAGCCGGGCGACTGGGTGAACGTGTACGACAAGACCGGCGCGCCGGCCGGCAACGGACTCTGGAACCCGCGTTCGCGGGTGCCGCTCCGTCTCTTCCACACCGGGGAGCAGTTCGTTCCCGAGACCCTCCTGGGCGAGTTGGTGGAGCGCGCCGTCCGCCACCGGACCGAATTCCTGGGTCTGCCCGCGGTGACCGACGCCTTCCGCGTGGTCCATTCGGACGCCGACGGACTCGGGGGGCTCGTCGTGGACAAGTTCGCGGACGTGCTCAGCATCCAGGTCCACAGCCTCGGGATCTTCCAGCGGATCGGGCCTTGGATCGCGCGGATGCACGAGCTGCTGGGCACCAAGCGGGTGGTGTTCGAGATCGACGACGCCGTGTCGAAGAACGAGGGGATCTCCGCGAACCTGGCGAAGTCCGACCCGGTTCGGGCCGTGAAGATCAAGGAGCACGGCATCCGCTACGAGGTGGACTTCGCCGAGGGGCACAAGACCGGGTTCTTCTGCGACCAGCGAGACAACCGTCTGAAGCTCTCGCGGTACACCCAGGGCCAGCGCGTCCTCGACCTCTGCTGCTATTCGGGCGGCTTCTCGATCTCCGCAATGCTCCTCGGCGGGGCGGCCGAGGCCACCGGCGTGGATCTCGACGAGGCGGCGATCGCCATGTCCAAGCGCAACGGGAACCTCAACCAGGTCCGGGTCAACTGGACCCATTGCGACGCCTTCAGCTATGCGCGTCAGATGCGCGACAACGGGCTGCAGTGGGACGTGGTGGTGCTCGACCCGCCCAAGCTGATCCACAGCCGGGACGACGAGGACGCCGCGGAGGGACGCCAGCGCTACGAGGACCTCAACGGACTCGGAATGATGCTGACCCGTCCGGGTGGCCTGCTGGTCACCTGTTCCTGTTCCGGGATGATCTCGGTGGAGGAGTTCGAGGACATCGTGGTGCGCATGGCGGCACGGACGCGCAGGAAGCTGCAGATCCTCGACCACACCGGCCCCGGTGAGGACCACCCGGTGATGTCCAACTGTCCGGAGAGCCGCTACCTGAAGGTGGTGTGGGCCCGCGTGTGGTGACGGTGCGGCGGGCCGGGTCAGGCCGGTGACGATGCGACGGGATCCGCGGACCTCGAAGCGGAGGCGCCGCGGATCTCGACGATCGCCTGACGGAGCACCTCGGCTTCCCGTTGGATCTGCTGCAGGGCCGCGGCGCTTTCCTCGGCGGAGGCGGCGTTGCCCTGGGTGATGTTCTCGATCTGGGTCACCGCGCCCGCGATCTGGGAGATGCCCGAGGCCTCCTCCTTGGCCGCCCTCGCGATCTCCGAGATCCGTTCGTCGAGCACCTTCGCGTTCTCCAGGATGCCGGCGAGACGTTCGGTCACGCGGGAGACGAGGACGGTCGTGGATTTCGCTCGCTCGAGGTTCTGGGAGACCGTGGTGGAGGTCTCGCGGGCGGCCTGGGCGCTGCGTTGTGCGAGGTTCCGGACCTCGTCGGCGACCACGGCGAATCCCGCGCCGGCCTCGCCGGCCCGGGCGGCTTCGACCGCGGCGTTCAAGGCGAGGATGTTGGTCTGGAAGGCGATCTCGTCGATCGCCTTGGTGATGGAGGCGATCCGGGCGCCGCTGGATTCGAGCTCGGCCATCGCCGACTTCATCGTGCCGAGTTCGCGGGAGCCCTCGTCGGCGTCCTGCCGGGTCCGTCCGGTCAGGAGGCGGACCTCCTCCACGTGGTCGGTCGTGCGGCGGATCATGCTGGAGATCTCCTCGAGGGACGCGCTGGTCTCCTCGAGCGACGCGGCCTGGTTGCTGGCGCCCTCGGAGATGCGTTGGCCTGTCACGGAGAGCTGGCCCGTTCCGGCGACGAGCGCCTCGGAGGTGGCGTCGAGGCGTTCGCGGATGACGGCCTCGGTGCGGAGGGCCCGGCCGAAACGCAGCGCGATCGGGACGCACAGCAGGGTCTCGAGCACGACGAACGCGGCATGGAGCAGGACGATGCCGAACGACGCGTCGTAGTTGAACACGCTGCGTGGAAGCAGGAGGAAGAAGGCGACATGGTGGACCGCGATGGTGGCCGCGGCGGTGACGGTCACCCAGGGGTTGCCGAAGGCGGTGAGCGCGGCCAGGGCCACGAAGACGTGGAAATGGGCCTCGATCATGCCGCCCGCGAGATGGATCAGCAGTCCGCTGAAGCACATCGAGGCCGCGGCGATGGCGTGGGAGACGACGATGGCCCCGGGGCGGAGGAGGAAGGTGCCGACCGGACCCGCGAGGATGGCTAGGGACAGCACCGCGGCGAAGGTCATGCCCTGTCCGCGAAGCCATGCCACGAGGACGGCGATGGGAACGTGGGCGGCAAGGATGAGGAGCGCGAAGCGCTGGCTCCGTCGTAGCGTTTGCTTCAGGTGGTTGTTCATCGTGGGGATTTCGAAGGGGATCCGAGGGTGGTGAGTCGACGCGTTGCCGAGAAACGGGTGGAGACCCCGCAGCCGTAGACGGGGAGGGCCTCTGGACGCCGTCCTGCGACGACGTCGGCGATGAGGTCGGCGTCCCGCCAGGCATCCGGTGCGCCGGGGCGGGGACCGTGGCCGCCCGCGTAGCCGGGCGAACCGTCCGGACCGAAGACGAAGAGGAACGGACCACCTTCGGCCCCCGTTTCCCTGGAGGCCTCTTCCGGGGTTGTCACCCGGACCGTCCAGCCGGCCCCGGTGAGAGACGACTCCACGGCGGGATCCGGTTCGACGAGCAGCACCGACTCGACGACGGCGTCCGAGGGGCCCCTGCGGGCGAGGTGCTTGGCGAGGCGCCGTGAGCAGCCGCATTCCGAGACCAGAACGTGGACCGCGGTCCACCGGGCGCCGGAAACGGGACGAGGGCCGGTCCTGTGTTCCGGTTGGGGCAGCGGGCTCCAATGCTTCGCCGCGAGCAGCGTCATCGGAACGCCGATCGCCAGGAACCAGCCGGCAAACCAGGCGAGTGCGATGGTCCCACGGAAGGACGTCCGTTCGGATCCTGGGGTCGGGATCGAGTTGGTCGCGCGTTTGGGCATGGGCCGACACCTGACCCATCGGCGGATTCCGGCGGGGATTGAGTCCGCGACCGGCAACAATGCGAAGGTGGACCTTCGGGGGCCTTGACAGCGGATGCGGTTGGGCGACTAGAAATGCCGTTCCGCTCCGGTCAGGGCCCACCGGCCGCCGGGGTGGCAACGAATCCGAAACCGCGATCCGAACCGTCGAAACATGAGCCAGCCGGAACAGCATTCCTTCCAAGCCGAGATCCAACAGCTTCTCAGCATCGTCATCCACTCGCTCTACACCGACCGCGAGGTCTTCGTCCGCGAACTCGTCTCCAACGCGGCCGACGCGTGCGAGAAGATCCGCTTCCTCCGCACCAGCGGCGAGGTCGCGGGGGGCGAGGCCTCCCCTTCGATCACCGTGACGACCGACGAGTCCGCGGGCACGTTGACCATCGCCGACACGGGCATCGGCATGACCCGGGACGAGTTGGTGAAGAACCTGGGCACCATCGCGCATTCCGGGACCAAGGCCTTCCTCAAGGCCTTGGCCGAGCAGCAGAAGCCGGACACGCGCCTCATCGGCCAGTTCGGCGTGGGCTTCTACTCGGCCTTCATGGCGGCGCAGCGGGTGGACGTTTACAGCCGGTCCCAGCGTGAGGCCGGCGATGGCTGGCGTTGGACCAGCGAAGGGGGCGGCGGTTTCACCCTGGAACCGGCGCCCGAGGCCACTCCCGGCACGCGGATCGTCCTCACCCTCAAGGAGGACGCGAAGGACTTCGCCAAGGGCCCCACGCTCGAGCGGATCATCAAGCGGTATTCGAACTTCGTCGCCTTCCCCCTCGAGCTCAACGGCACGCGGGTCAACACCGTCCAGGCCATCTGGGCCCGCTCCAGGAACGAGGTGAAGGAAGAGGAGTACACCGAGTTCTACGAGTACCTCGCCCACGACTCCGAGGCGCCGCTCTACCGCCTGCATTTCACCGCCGACGCCCCGATCGCGATCCAGGCGCTGCTGTATGTGCCGTCGCGCAGCCTGGAGATGCCGGGCATGGTGCGACAGGAGTCCGACGTCCACCTGTACTGCCGCAAGGTGCTCATCGATTCCAAGCCCCGCGGACTGCTCCCCGAGTGGCTTCGGTTCGTCCGCGGCGTGGTCGACAGCGAGGACCTGCCGCTGAACGTGTCCCGTGAGCGGATGCAGGATTCCGACCTCATGCGGAAGCTGAGCAAGGCCCTCACCAACCGCTTCCTGAAGCACCTGTCGGAGGAGGCGGAGAAGGACGCCGAGGCCTACGGGAAGTTCCATGCGGAGTACCATCGTTTCCTCAAGGAAGGCGTGCTCAGCGACTGGGAGAACCAGGCCGCCCTGGGCAAGCTGCTGCGTTACGAGTCCTCCGCGACGGAGGCCGGGAAGAAGACCTCGCTCGCGGACTACGTGAAGCGCATGCCCGAGGGGCAGAAGGAGATCTACTACCTCCTCGCCAAGGACCGTGCGTCGGCGGAGGCGAGCCCGTACTTCGAGGTGTTCCGCGAGCGCAAGTTCGAGGTGCTGTTCGTGGACGATCCGATCGACGAGTTCGTGATGGACCGCCTGCGCGAGTTCGAGGGCAAGGAAATCACCGCGGCCGAGAAGGCCGAGCTGGACCTGGAGAACGCCAACAAGGACGGCGCCCTGAGCGACGACGACGCCAACACGCTGTCGGGATGGCTGAAGGCGACTTTGGGCGAAGGGGTGAACGCCGTGCGGTCGTCGAAGCGGCTGGTGGACAGCCCGGTGGTGGCGGTCGAGAGCGACAAGTTCATGACCGGCACCATGCGGCGGACGCTGAAGATGATGGGGAAGGATCCGTCGGCGGCCGGCATGGATTCCGCCCCGGACCTCGAGATCAACCCGCGCCACCCGGTGGTGGTGAAGCTGAACCAGCTGCGCCAGAGCGACGCCACGCTGGCCGGCCTGGTGGCCGAGCAGCTGTTCGACCAGGCCCGCCTCGCCTCCGGCCGCCTGGAGGATCCCCGTGCGATGCTCCAGCGCATGAACACGCTCCTGTCGAAGGTCGTGGGGGCCTGAGCCGCTCCGGATGGGGTGCCCCGGGGTAGGGCGCCCAAAAGCGGGACGGGCGGCCGCGGAGGAAATCCGGGCCGCCCGTCATGCTCGTCCTGGACTGCGTTCCAACTCAGACGTTGAACTTGAAGAGGAGGACGTCGCCGTCGGCCACGACGTATTCCTTGCCTTCCATGCGGTACAAGCCCTTCTCGCGGGCCACGGCCACGGAACCGCACGAGACCAGGTCCGCATAGGCCACGGTCTCGGCCTTGATGAAGCCGCGCTCGAAGTCGCTGTGGATGACCCCGGCCGCCTTCGGGGCGGTGTCGCCCTTGTGGATGGTCCAGGCGCGGACCTCCTTCTCGCCCGCCGTGAAATAGGTCCGCAGGCCGAGCAGGTGGTAGGTGGCGCGGATCAGGGAACCGACGCCGGATTCCTTCACGCCCATCTCGGCGAGGAACGCCTTGGCCTCCTCGTCGCTGAGATCCACCAGGTCGCTCTCGATCTGGGCGCTGATGATGGCCGTCTCGCAGCCGAGATGGGCCTTGGCGTATTCGCGGACCGCGACCACGTACGGATTGGAATCGGCGGTGGCCAGGTCCCCTTCCTTCACGTTGCAGGCGAAGATCGTCGGCTTGTCGGTCAGCAGCCAGAAGGTGCGGGACAGGACGAGGTCCTCCTTGGAGAGCTCGCAGGTCAGCGCGGGTTTGCCGGCGTCGAGGTGCGGCTTGAGCTTCAGCAACACCGCCTGCTCCGCCTGGGCGTCCTTGTCACCCCGCTTGGCGTCCTTGGCGACCTTGTCCAGGCGCTTGTTCACCGACTCGAGGTCGGCGAGGACGAGTTCGGTGTTGATGGTCTCGATGTCGCGCACCGGATCCACGGTGCCCGCCACGTGGTGGATGTCGGCGTCCTCGAAGCAGCGGACGACCTGGACGATGGCGTCGACCTCGCGGATGTGGCTGAGGAACTTGTTCCCGAGCCCTTCACCCGCCGAGGCGCCCTTCACGAGGCCGGCGATGTCGACGAACTCGATCGCCGCCGGGATCACCACGGAGGTCTTCGCGATCTTCTGGAGGACCTGGAGGCGGTCGTCCGGGACCGTGACGATGCCGACGTTCGGGTCGATGGTGCAGAACGGGTAGTTCGCCGCCTGCGCCTTCCGGGTTCGGGTGACGGCGTTGAACAGGGTGGATTTCCCGACGTTGGGCAAACCGACGATACCGGCCTTGAGCATAATGAGGGGCGGAGGAAAGCCGGGAGTGGCTCCGCGGGAAAGGGGATTCGTGGGATCCCCGGCTCGCTCACTTCGCGATCAAGGACGCCGAACCCGGTCCCAGCAGTGCGTTGGCGGCTTGGGGAAGAGGTGCCAGCAGGGTGTCCAGACGGCCTGCGGCGGTGGAGTTCCCGCCCGGAACCGCGCCGAAGTGGGAACTCAGCACGGCCGTGGCGTAGTGGAGGATTCCCTGGCGGAAAGGGATCCCGAACACCGCGAGAACCACCCCGTAGACGATGGGGTTCCAGCCCTTCGCTTCCCCGGCCTCGATGGCGTCGAGGTAGCGTTGGATGGTGCGTTGGTCGCGCAGGGAGCGCAGACGTGCGAGTTGGCGTCGTCCAACGCAGCATGAAGCCTGGGCGAGATGGGAAGGCAGTCCGCGTCCGAAAGCGCGGTCGAGTTCCAGCAGTTCCCGGTGGTGGCCCAGGCGGGCGAGTTCCGCGGCGCGGAGGATCGCCGGCCATTCGAGACCGCAGACCAGGGTGTCGCGGAAACCGGCGAGATCATTCCACGCAACCCGTTCGACTCCGCTTCCGGACGCCTCGTCCGGCCCGGCTGGAAGGCCGAGTTGGACCACCAGGTTCGAGGGATCCCCGACGGCGGGGATCCCGGAACCGGAGGCGAGCGCAGCGGTCTTCATGGGAGCCATCGTACCCGCGACGGCGTTCTGCGCCAACCCTCGGCGTGTCGCCCGAACGGTCGCTGCGGCATTGACCGATTGAAAAGCCCCGCGGGGCTGAGCTACGGTTTCCCTCCGGTCCGGGGGCGGTTGGCGCAGTGGTTAGCGCAGATGCTTTACACGCATTTGGTCGGGGGTTCGAATCCCTCACCGCCCACCAACCGATCCGTCCGATTCCCCGATTCCCCATGCGCATCCTTTGCGTCCATGCCCATTTCGACGACTTCGAGTTCGTCGCCGCCGGCACCTTCGAGCGGTTCCGTCGGGTGGCCGGACCCGGGTTTCGGGCGAAGGTCCTGGTCTGCACCGACGGTCGATCGGGACACCACTTCCGAACCCGCGAGGAGACGGCACGGGTCCGGCTCTCCGAGCAGGCCGCGGCGGCGGAGATCGGCGGATACGAGTTCGAGAGATTGAGCCGACCGGATGGACGCCCCTTCGGCGAGGCCCGCTTGTTGAGCACCGACCTGCTGGCGGCCCTTTGGAAGGCCATCCGGGACTTCGAACCCGACTACCTGTTCTGTCCGCCCCTGCCGGAGGATCCCCGTGCGGGCGTCCACCCGGACCACATCACCGTGGCCGAAGCCGTGCGGCGGATCGCCTACATGGTCAACGTGCCGCACGCCTACCTGGACGAGTACCCGACGGAGGACGAAACGCGGTCCAAATGGGTCAAGACACCCGTGATCCTGAACACCTACGACGGCTACATGGGTGCCGGGGGAGGTCGTGGACCCGATTTCGCGATCGGGGTTTCGGACGTGTTCGACCAGATCGTGAGGCAGTCCTGGTGCCACCAAAGCCAGATCCGGGAATGGCTTCCGTGGGTGGGACGGCACGAGATGGAACCTCCGGCGGACTTGGCCGGCTGGGAGGCGGCGTTGAGGGGAAGGTTCCGGCGTCAGCGGCTGGGACTGGGCCTCGGCGAGGGTGAACCTGTCGAGGTCTTCGCACTCACGCGTTGGGGCGAAACCGTCCCGCGCGAGGTGCTGGAAAGAGACTTTCCGGGCCTGAAATGGATCGAAACCTTCCCGGTGTCTCCAACGTCTCCCGCTGGCCGAGAAGGACTTTGAACGTCTCCAAGCTCCAGGCGTCGGAAGGCAGATCAGGCTTGTGTCTGTGAGGAACTTGCAGGGAAACTGATTGACACCGAGCCCTCACATTTTTTAGAACTGTCGAGCCAATCGAGCACCGCGACAATCGCCAACAGAGCTGTCACCAACGGATTTCGTATGAAAAACCTCATCCCCGCCGCGAGTTTCCTGACCTTGGGTGCTGCCGGCATTGCCCTATCCACCGCCGCCCAAGCGCAGGAAGGTAAGCCTTGGGTCCTCCGCGCGGGCCTGTCTGGTTTCTACAACGACAACGTTTACACCCGCTCTGACATCCCGAAGCAGGACAGCTTCGGGTTCGAGGTCACTCCTGGGTTCAGCATCAACCATCCGATCAACGATGGTCAGACCACGCTGAGCTTCTCGTATGACTACCTCCTCCGGTACTTCGCGGATCGCGAGAAGAACATCGATCACAACCATCTGGTGGATGCCCGTCTGACCCACCAGTTCAACGCGAACAACCAGTTGGCCGTTTACGACAACTTCGCCCAGGCCCAAGAGCCGCAGCAGTTGGGTGCGCTCGGTGGTGGTGTCGCCCAGCTGCTCCGCGCTGAAGGCACCAACTTCCGCAATATCGTCGGCGCCGATTGGACCTCGCAGCTCAGCGAGCGCTGGAGCTCGGTCCTGAGCGTCCGTAACAACCTCTTCCGTTTCGACGATCCCCAGTTCAAGTCTTCCTTGGACCGCGTCGAGTACTACCCGTCGCTCAACCTCCGCTACCTGTTGACCCCGACGACTTCCGTCGGTGTGTTCTACCAGTACGGCGTGGTGGACTTCGACGGCAGTGGCGCGAATGTCGGTATCGTCCGCGATTACACCAGCCACTTCATCGCCGCTACGATCGATCACGACTTCTCCCCGAACCTGAAGGCCTCGCTCCGCGCCGGTATCCAGGTCAACGACTTCGAAGACATCGTTGGAACGGTCGAGCAGGACGGCGTCGCCCCCTACATCGACGGCATGCTGACTTGGAACTTTGCCGAGAACTCCTCGGTGACCGGCGGTATCCGCCACCAGGTCAACGTGACCGACGTCAACATCACCGGACTGCTCGGTGGTGCCGCTGCGAACGATCCGATTCGCGGCAGCGCGGCGACCACCGCCCGCCTGACGGTACAGCACTCCTTCACCCAGAAGTTGGTGGCCAGCGTCTCCGGTATCTACCAGATGGGCACCTTCATTGGCGGTGGAACGATCACCTCCGACGCCTTCGGCAATCCGATTCCGGCCACCAAGGTCGACGGAGCCGCCGACAGCTACGCCTCCGTGGATGCGAACCTCGCCTATCGGATCACCGAGAATCTCGTTGGTCGCGTCGGCTACGCCCACGATCGCGTCGATTCCGACCTCGACTTCGCCGGAGATCTGCGCGTGTTCTCCCGCAACCGCGTGTACCTCGGTGTGAACTTCACCTACTGAGGTCATCCAACTCTGTTGTAGGAGGCTGGAACAACCATTCTAGCCTCCTTTTTTTTGCCCATGGAAGTCACGAAAGCACCCCAGGTCAGCGACTCGAAGCTGCACTTCCTGGATTACTGGCGGATCATCCGTATCCGCAAGGCAGTGATCTTGGCCGTGTTCCTTCTGGTGGTCATCACGGTCACGGTGATCACCCATTTCCAGCCGGAGACGTTCGCGTCGACCGCGCGGATGAAGGTGGAAAAGGACTCGCCGTTGACGCAGCTGCTCTCAGGCGGCGCGTCGATGAACCCGGCTTTCGACCAGTACTTCCTCCAGACCGAGTTCCAGGTCATCCGTTCGCCCAAGATCCTTTACCAGGTGATCCGCGAACTGAAGCTGGGTCAGCGTTATGCCCAGCGTGAAAAGCTGAACACCGAGATCCCGATCTTGGACGCCTACGAGGCCTTGTCCCGGGAGCTGGACATCACCCAGTACAAGAACACGGCCATCATCGAGATCACCGCGTTCAACGAGGACCGTGAACTGGCGGCCCAGGTCGCCAACAAGATCGCCGACGTCTACCGCAAGTACCGCACCGAGGGACGGTCGGGTCGCAGCGATCAGGCGTGGGTGGCGTTGACCAACAAGTTGGCGGGTTACGAGATGGACGTGGCCAAGGCCCGCGAGTTGGTCGACAAGCTCCGTATCGACCTGAAGGTTCCCGAAGAAATCGCGGAATCCGGCCAGGTCCAAGGCTTGTCCGCCCAGGAGGTCATGCGCCTTCAGTCGGTGATCCAAGAATACCAGACCCGAGTCACCCGCAATAGCCGCCTGCTGGAACAGTTGGCGCAACTCAAGGGCGACAGCCTGAGGAACGCCCTCGTGGTCGCCAACTCCACGACGGAGCTCAACACGCTGATCGGTCAGCTGAACTACGCTGTCCGTCAGAAAGCCAGCCTGAACCCGGATTTCGGTGCCGACCATCCCGAGGTGCTGAAGTGGAACATCCAGGTTACCAAACTCGAGGAGCAGTTGGAGTCCACGATCCGCGGTATCCTGGACGGCATGAAGTCCACCTTGGAAGCCGACAAGGCGGCCATGGAGAACCAGAAGACCTTCCTCAGCGATGCGATCGCCAAGAATTCGCAGGATGCCCAGCGGTTCCGGCCTTACATCGTGGCCAAGAACGAGTTCGAAAGCGCCAGAAAGATTCGTGACGGCATCAAGATCCGTGTCGCCCAAGAAGACATCGACCGCGATCTCGGAAACAATTCCCCCGTCGAAGTCATCAATGAGGCCCTTCCGGGCACCAACCCGGTCAAGCCGAAGAAGGTCGTCAACATCGCCGCCGGTGTGGTGTTCGGACTCGTCTTGGGCGTGGGTCTCGCGTTCTTCATCGAGTACTTGGATACGTCCGTGAAGACCATCGATGACGTCGAGCAGGCTTTGCAGGCGCCGGTTCTGGGCGTCATCCCGCAGAACGTCGGAAGCCTCATGTCGGAGGGCCCGGACAGTCCGCATGCGGAAGCCTATCGAGTGCTGCGAACAAACCTGCTTTTCTCGCGCAAGGATCCGAACTGGCGCACGGCCACGGTCGTCTCCGGTGGCGCTGGCGAAGGCAAGTCCACCACGATCTTCAACCTGGCGACCGTATTTGCACAGAACGGAAGCCGTGTTCTGATCGTCGATTCCGACCTTCGTCGCCCGAGCCTCCACAAGATCCTCAACGTCGCCAACAACCTGGGCTTGACCAACTACCTGCTGGGTCAGAACAAGCTCGAGGAGGTCATCCAGACGACTCCGGTTCCGTCCCTGGACTTCCTGCCTTCCGGCAAGCTTCCGAGCAGCTCGATCGGCATCCTGAACTCGGCCCGCATGAAGGAGTTCATCGCCGAGGCCAAGAGCCGCTACGACTTCGTGTTCTTCGATTCGCCTCCGATCATGGGCGTCAGCGACGCCTCGATTCTGGCGAGCGAGGTCGACATGGCATTCCTCGTCGTGCAGTACCGCAAGTACCCGCAGCAGATGACCATCCGCGCCAAGCAGATGGTCGAGAAGGTGGGCGGACGTCTGCTGGGTGTCGTGCTGAACAACATCAACATCAGCCAGGACAGCTACTACTACTACTACAGCGGCTACTACTACGACTACTACTCGAAGAACGAGGACAGCAAGCCGTCCTCCGAGGCCAAGTCCTCCAAGCGTGGCGAGGCGAAGAAGCCTGCTGCGGACTCCGAGAAGAAATACTGATTGGCCGTCGAGAGCCCACCCCACAGAGTTCCCGAAATGAGCAGCCGTTCCGTTTGTCTCCTCCGTGTTCTCGGAGCCGTGTCCGCCTTGTTCCTGGCGACCGGTTGCGAGACGCCCGTCTCCGGTTCCCGCACAAACGCGACCGCGGCGGCTCCGACCAATCTCATCAGCATCGACAAGGTCTACGTGGGGGATCAGATCCGGGTGGTGATGGACGCTCCGGCGCCCATCCCGCCCACCGAGACCACCGTGCCCGAGAGCGGTACGATCACCATCCACATGGGTGAGCGCATCCAAGTTGCCGGTCGCAGGACCGAGGAGATCGCTCAGGAGATCACCCAGATCTTCACCGAGAAGAAGCAGGTGTTTCGTCCCGGTCGACTCACGGTGACCGTTCAGGTCTTCGGTCGGTCGGTCTCCGTCGGTGGGGACGTCCGCAACACCGGTTCCTTCCAGTTCGAGGGCGGCATGACGGTTCTGAAGGCGATCAACCGCGCCGGCGGCTTCACCGAATGGGCGGACCGCACCGAGGTGCAAGTTACCCGGCTCAATGGGCAACAGCTCACCGTCGATTGCAAAGCTGCCGTCCGGAAGGCGAACCTCGACCTCCCGCTGTTCCCTGGCGACCGGATCCACGTTCCCCGCAAGAGCTTCTGATGATCGAGCTGCGGCTTCTCTCCGGGAACCGCAAGGGGGAGTCGGTTTCTGCCCACCCTCCGTTGACCATCGGCAGGTCCCCTTCCTCCGGACTTTGCCTGCCCGAGCCCGGGGTCTGGGATTCCCATGCGCGGATCGGCTGCGCCGAAGATGGACGCCTGCATCTGACGGCAATGGGTGAGGGCGCTGTCTCCATCGATTCCAAGCCTGTTCGCGATGCCGTCCTCCGTTCCGGGGACCGCATCGGGTTGGGGTCCGTCACCTTGGAGTTCCGGCTCGCGCCCGCCCATCAACCCGGCCTTCACGGTCCCGAGCGTGTGCTGTGGTCCATGCTGGTCGCGGCGGTGTTGCTCCAGTTGGCCCTTTTGGGACTGCTAGCCGGCGCCTGATCCCGTCAGGTGCCCGGTCAAAGCCTTTGACGCCCCCCCGGGGGTTCCCTAGCTTGCGCGCCGCCTTCAAAACGCTGTACGCATGATCGGTTTGATTTTCCGCAAAATTTTCGGCTCCCGGAACGACCGTGAGGTCAAGCGCCTCCGTCCCTTGGTCGCGCGGATCAACCAGATCGAGCTGGAGCTTCAAGGCCAGCCGGAATCGGTGCTCCGGGAGAAGACCGCCGCCTGGAAGGCGCGCCTCGCCGGGATCACCGACGCCGCCGAGCTCCACCGTGAACTGGAGGCCATCGCCCCCGAGGCGTTCGCCGTCGTGAAGAACGCCGCCCGGCGACTCTGCGGCACCGAGGCCGAAGTCCGTGGACACCGACTTCGCTGGGAGATGGTCCACTTCGACGTCCAGTTGATCGGCGGCTTGGCCCTGCATTCCGGCCGTATCGCGGAGATGGCGACCGGCGAGGGCAAGACGCTCGTTGGAACGCTTCCGGTGTACCTGAACGCCCTCAGCGGCCGCGGGGTGCATGTCGTGACGGTCAACGACTACCTGGCCGCCCGTGACTCCGACTGGATGGGGCACCTCTACCGTTACCTGGGTCTCACGGTCGGATGCATCCTCCACGACCAGCCGCCCGCGGTCCGTCGCGCGATGTACCAGTGCGACATCACCTACGGCACCAACGCGGAGTTCGGGTTCGACTACCTTCGCGACAACGGCATGGCCACCCGCAAGGAAGAGCAGGTCCAGCGGGGCCACTACTTCGCCATCGTGGACGAGGTGGACTCGATCCTGATCGACGAGGCGCGGACGCCGCTGATCATCTCCGGTCCCGCGGTGGTTTCGATGGACCAGAAGTTCGTCGAGTTCCGTCCCGACGTGGAGCGGTTGGTGCGCGCCCAGTCCGATCTCTGCAACCGACTCCTCCGTGAGGCCGAGGGTCTGATCGCCCAGTTGCGGCCCGACGGCGGTGCCGCCCCGAAGAACGCCGCGGAACTGGAACAGCAGATCGGCATGCTGCTGTACCGGGTGAAGCTCGGCCAACCGCGTTCCGAGGGCCTCATGCGGCTCTTCGAGGAACCCCGCAACCAGCAGCTCGTGTTGAAATACGAGGCGATGCTGCTGACCGACCAGTCCAAGAAGGAACTCTACGCCCAGAAGGAGGAGCTGTTCTTCGCCATCGAGGAGAAGTCCCACGAGGCGGACCTGACCGAGAAGGGGCGCTCCTACATCCGCCCGAGCGATCCCGACGCCTTCGTCCTTCCCGACCTTCCGACCCTGTACCACCAGATCGACACCTCGACCGAGGCCGATCCCAAGGCCCGGCTCGAGGCCAAGGCCAAGCTGCAGGCCGAATTCGAGGAGAAGGCCGGTGTCATCCACGCGCTCAGCCAGCTGCTCAAGGCCTACTGCCTCTATGAGCGCGACGTCCAGTACGTGGTGCAGGACAACAAGGTCATCATCGTCGACGAGCACACCGGCCGCCTGATGACCGGGCGCCGTTGGTCCGAGGGATTGCACCAGGCCGTGGAGGCCAAGGAAGGCGTCCAGATCGAGCGCGAGACGCAGACCCTCGCCACGATCACGATCCAGAACTACTTCCGTCTCTACACCAAGCTGGCCGGCATGACCGGCACCGCGGAGACCGAGGCCCAGGAGTTCTTCGACATCTACAAGCTCGGCGTCCTCACCATCCCGACGAACCGGCCCAACATCCGGAAGGACTCCAACGACACCGTCTACAAGACCCGTCGCGAGAAGTTCAACGCCGTGGTCCAGGAGATCCGCAAGCTGCACGCCGAGGGCCGCCCGATCCTCGTCGGCACCATCTCCGTCGAGAGCAGCGAGGCGCTCAGCCGCCAGCTGAAGAAGGAAGGCATCGTCCACGCGGTGCTCAACGCGAAGTACCACGAGCAGGAGGCCGAGATCGTGACCCGCGCGGGCCAGAAGGGCGCCGTCACCATCGCCACCAACATGGCCGGCCGCGGCACCGACATCAAACTGGGCCCCGGGGTCTCCGAGATCGGCGGCCTCCACGTCCTCGGCACCGAGCGCCACGAGTCGCGCCGCATCGACCGACAGCTCCGCGGCCGCTGCTCCCGTCAGGGCGATCCCGGTTCCTCCCACTTCTTCATCTCGCTCGAGGACGACCTCATGCGTCTCTTCGGTTCGGAGCGCATCACCAAGGTCATGGAACGGATGGGCCTCGAGGAGGGCCAGGAGCTGGAGCACCCGTTGCTCAACCGCTCGATCGAGACCGCCCAGAAGCGGGTCGAAGGCCACCACTACCAGCAGCGCAAGCGCACGCTCGAGTACGACGACGTGATGAACAAGCAGCGCGAGGTCGTGTACGGCTTCCGCAACGAGATCATCCATTCCGACGACGTCCGCGACCGGCTCATGGACATCATGGAGGAGGTCGTCCTCCAGAAGGTCGAGCAGTTCACCCGCCGGGATGCCGACGTGGCCGAGTGGAACGTCCGCGGCCTGGCCGACTGGGTGAACCTGAACTTCCCGTTGGGCCTGCCCGAGGAGGAGATCGTGAAGGCGGCCCGCGACGGCAAGACGCTACCGGTGGCCGGGTCCCTGTTCGACGGGCTGAGCGAGGCGCAGTTCTCGGCATTGAACTTCCTGTCCCGCTCGGTCCGTGAGGCCTACGAGCTGAAGATCAGCTTCGAGAAGGCCGATGCCTTGGCCAACATCGAGCGCTACACCATCCTCGATGCGATCGACCGCCTCTGGCAGGAGCATCTCTACGGGATGGATTCCCTCCGCAACTCGATCGGCCTCCGTGCCTACGGCCAGCGGGATCCGCTGATCGAGTACAAGGCCGAAGCCTTCAAGCTCTTCGACGAGCTGATGGTCAACATCAAGACGGAGATCTGTCACAACATCTTCCGCAGCGCGTCGAGCCTCATGGCCTTCGAGCAGTTCCTGCACAACCTCCCGCAGGCGACCGTGCACCAGAGCGCGGCCCCGTTCCAGGACCCCGCCCAAGGCGGCGCCGACCTGGTCAGCGAGGCCAACGAGGCCCTGACCAAGGCCCGTCCGGCCCGGGCCACCCCGCGGGTGGGTCGCAACGACCCGTGTCCGTGCGGCAGCGGGAAGAAGTACAAGAAGTGCTGCGGGCAGTAGCCCCGGCCTCCCTTCGGAGCCACAGGGAAAAGGGCGGACCTTCCAAGGTCCGCCCTTCTTCGTTCCCCTGGCGGGTCCACGCCGGCCCCGTCTGCCCCCGACGCTCACTGGATCCCGACCTTGAAGTAGCACTTCCAGTCGCCGATGTCGCCGCCGCCGGCCCCGATCAGGACGCGGCGCCCGGCAAACCACTCGGCGTGGCCGTCCTCGAAGAGGAAGTTGCCCCCTTCCGGTGCGTTGCGGGCGATCCGATGGACCGTGGTCGGCACCGGCTTCCCGTTGAAGGTGGTCATCCAGTTCAGGCGCCCGTCCAACACGTTGGTCGCCGACGCCGGACCGAACCCCTGCAGACGGTCGATCAGGACCGGCGCTCCGCTGAACTCCCCACCCGGACGCTGACGGTAGAACCAGTCCGACGTGCCGTAGCTCCGTGCGAAGCTGTCCACCGAGCCCGCACGACGTCCCGGCAGGTAGAAGTATCCCGTCAGGATCGGCGACGTCTCCGGCCCGGTCGTCCCGAACCGGTCGGAGTCCACCGAGCGATGCCAGTCGTCGGTCGGACAGAACAGGATGTGGTTCGCGCCCTTCTTTTCTCCCCGCGCATTCGGCTTGGTCGAACGCGTGAGGTAGTCGGTCCAGAACTTCATCATGTTGGTTCCCATCCAACTCAGGTGGAACCCGTCGCTGTTGTCCGGGAATAGGTCCCGGTTGTCGGAGGTGTACAGGGCCAGAGCCACGCCCCACTGACGCTCGTTGCTCATGCACTGCGTGCGGACCGCCTGGCGCTTCGCCTTCGACAGCGCCGGCAGGATCATGCCGGCGAGGATGGCGATGATGGCGATCACCACGAGGAGTTCGATCAGCGTGAAGCCGGAGCGTCGTGCATTCATGGAAGGTGGGATTCGGGGTGCCTTGGATTCGGTACGCCTCCGCTGAAGGAAGGTCAATGACGTGGCCACCCGGCGGAGTGATTCCCGTTCCCGGCCAACTTCCCGTTGCACCCCCGTCGTGTGTGCGGAACATCCGTGCCTCCCCATGATCCCGGCCTCCACCCCTGGCAGCCCCGCGGCCGCCATCCTGCGTCTTCTCGCCGCCGGGTGGCTTTTGGCGTGCCCGGTGGTGGCGGCGGTGCGCCCCCAGTCGGAGACGGAAGCCCGGCGCCATTGGGCTTTTCTTCCCCTGGGAAACCCTACCGTTCCTTCGGACTCCGCGGCTCCATCGGCCGCCGGTGGGCCGGTCGACGCCTTCCTGCGTCGGAGCCTTGCGGCGAAGGGTCTCGTTCCGTCACCGGTCGCACCGGCTTCGGTGGTGCTGCGCCGGCTCCATTACGCCCTGATCGGATTGCCGCCGTCCGATGCCGACCACGCCCGTTTCGCCGGGGCTTGGAAACTCTCGGAGGACCAGGCGGTGGAACGGGAGATCGACCGGCTGCTCGCCGACCCGCGCTACGGCGAACGCTGGGGTCGCCATTGGCTCGACGTCGCGCGCTACGCCGACACCAAGGACCTCGTCCTCCAGTACGGCACGGACGCCATCCGTCCGTTCGCCTACACCTATCGCGACTACGTCGTCCGCGCCTTCAACGAGGACCTGCCTTTCGACCGCTTCATCCGGGACCAGCTTGCCGCCGACCTCGAATCCCCGCCGGTGCCGTCGTGGCGGTTGGCGGCGATGGGTTTCCTCACGCTGGGCCGCCTCTTCGACAACAACCCGCACGACCAGATCGACGACCAGATCGACACGGTCACCCGGGGTTTCCTCGGCCTCACGGTCTCGTGCGCCCGGTGCCATGACCACAAGTACGACGCCGTCCCCCAGGCGGACTACTACAGCCTCTACGGCGTCTTCGCCTCCTCGGAACGCCCCGCGCCGCCGCCGCTCATCGAGGATCCCGCCTCGGTTCCCGGCGGACCCGAGTTCGAGCAGCGGATGGAGAAGGCGCGCAAGGAACTCGAGGACCACGTCGACGCCGAGTTCGTCCGTCTCACGGGAATCCTTCGTGGCCGCATCGGCGAGTACCTCGTCCGCGCGGTCACCACGCCGCCCGACCTCACCGAAACCGCTCAGTTCGGCCTTTCGCTCACCCCCGAGGACTTCCGGCCGACGTTGATGCTCCGAACCCGCCGCTTCGTCGCGCGCCGTGCGGTGGAGACCGACCGCGTCTTCGGTCCTTGGGCGCGGCTGATGGCGCTGCCCGAAGTCGTGTTCCCCATCGCCGCTGTGGATCTGCGTCCGCGCCTGGGAAGCGACCGTGGATGGAATCCGCTCGTCGTCGGCTTCCTCGCCGGACGCGGCGTGACGAACCGCGCCGATGTCGCACGGGCGTACGGCGAACTGCTCGTCCGCGAATGGAAGGCTTCGGAAGCCACGAACGCCTCGCCCTCGACGGCGGAATCCCGTGAGCTGGTGGGAATCGTCACCGGGAAGGACAGCCCCGTCGGGTTCGCCCGCCGGGACACGCCCGACCACATGTCGCGGCCCGAGAAGGACCGTTGGGGCGGTCTCGTCCAGAACCTCGACAAGATCGCCGCCCACGCGACGAACCGTCCTCCGGCGCGCGCCATGGTGCTCCGCGACCTGCCCGAGCCGATCCAGCCCCGGATCTTCGTCCGCGGCAGCCCCGCACGTCCGGGAGATCCGGTCCCGCGTTCCTTCCTGCGTTTGCTGACGGGCGGCGAGGTGCGGCCGTTCGGCGCCGGCAGCGGACGCCTCGAGCTCGCCGCCGCCATCGCCAGCCCGACCAATCCCCTCACCGCGCGGGTCCTCGTCAACCGCGTCTGGATGGAACACTTCGGCGAACCGCTCGTGGCGACCCCCGCGGACTTCGGCGCACGCAGCGAACCACCCACCCATCCCGAGCTGCTCGACTGGCTCGCCGCGGACTTCATCCGGTCGGGCTGGAGCGTGAAGCGCCTCCATCGCGTGCTTCTCCGCAGCGCCGCGTTCCGCCAGTCGGGCGAAGACCCCGTGTCGCCGTCGCATCGGCTCGCCCGCTCTGTGGATCCGGAGAACCGTCTGCTCTGGCATCATCCGCGGCGTCGCCTCGACCTCGAGGCGATGCGCGACACCCTGCTCCACGTCTCCGGCCGTCTCGATCCCGCACGCGGTGGACGTCCCGTGGATGTCGCTTCCGATCCCGCCAACCGTCGGCGCACGGTCTATGGATTGGTGGACCGCCAGAATCTCCCGGGCCTGTTCCGTTCCTTCGACTTCGCCGTGCCGGACCAGTGCGTGGAGAGGCGTCCCCGCACCACCGTGCCCCAGCAGGCGCTGTTCCTGATGAACTCGCCGTTCGTCCACGAACAGGTCCGCGCCCTCGCGTCGCTCCCCTCGGTCGCCGGGGAACGGGATCCGGTCCGCCGGGTCGAGGCCGTCTTCCGCCGCGTGCTCGGTCGGCCCCCGTCCGGTTCCGAATCCGCCGCGGCGCTGCGGTTCCTCGGCGGGACCGACACCGACCAGGTCGACGACTACCGGTGGGAGCAGCTGATCCAGGCCGTGCTCGCCACCAACGAACTGGTTTTCCTGGATTGAACGTGGACCTTTTCCCCATGAGCGAGGTGATTCACAGGACCCGTGCGGAACTGGATGCGGCGTTGGATTCCCTCCGTGCGTCTCCGCGCGACGCCGGCACCGTGGCCCTGATCGTCGCCCGTCCCGGCGTGGATGAGCGGCAGCCGGTCGATGCCGTGGAGCTGGCGCCGAACCGGCCGCTTCCCGGGGACCGCTGGGCCGCCAAGCCTTCCGCCGGAGCGGAGCCGCCGAAGCGCCAGCTCACCGTGATGAACGTCCGCGTGACCGGATTGGTCGCGGGTCCGCGCGAACGCTGGCCGCTCACCGGCGACAACCTGCTGGTCGACTTCGACCTCTCCGAGGACCGCCTGCCTGCCGGCACCCGGCTTCGGGTCGGGACGGCCGTGCTCGAGATCAGTCCCGAGCGTCATGCGGGCTGTTCCAAGTTCGCCGCCCGTTTCGGCAAGGAGGCCCTCGCCTTCGTGAACTCGCCCGAGGGAAGACGCGTGCGACTGCGTGGCCTGCTGGCCCATGTGGTCGAGGCGGGCACGGTGCGCGTGGGGGACCCGATCGGACTCGCCTGACCGCATGAATCCGGGACCTCCGCTTCCACAACGCTGCCTCACGCGCCGCGAGCTTCTCCGCGGCATGGGCACGGGACTCGGAGTGCTCGGCTTCTATGGCGTGCTCGGCGCCTCGCGCCTGCTGGGCGACGCGTCCACGCCGACCGCTGCCGCCACCTCGCCGCTCGCGGCCCGGCCGCCCCACTTCCGTCCGCGGGCCCGGCGCATCATCCACATCTACCTGAATGGCGGTCCGTCCCAGGTCGACACCTTCGACCCCAAGCCCGCCCTCGCGAAGTGGACCGGGAAGATCCTCCCCGGTGGCAACCTCACCACCGAACGACCGCTTGGCGCCGCCCTGCCGTCGCCGTTCGCCTTCGGCCGCCATGGCGGGAGCGGCCTCGAGATCAGCGAGATCTTTCCCCACACCGCGCGCCACGCCGACGACCTCTGCGTCGTCCGCTCGATGCACGCCAACACGCCGAACCACGAGCAGTCCATGCGCCTCATGAACTGCGGCGACGAACGCCTGTCGCGGCCCAGCTACGGCGCATGGCTCACCTATGGTCTCGGCACCGAGAACGAGAACCTCCCCGGGTTCATCGCGCTCTGTCCCGGACTCCCGGTCTCGGACGTCTCCAACTGGCGCTCCGCCTTCCTCCCCGGCATCTACCAGGGCACGCACATCGACACGCGGAAGACCAAGCCCGAGGAACTCGTCGAGAACATCCGCAACGCCCGGCTCGGTCCTTCCGAACAGCGGCGACAGCTCGACCTGCTCGCGGAACTCAACGCCGAGCACCGGCGCCTCCGCGGCGACGATCCCCAGCTCGAGGCCCGCATCCAGTCCTTCGAGCTGGCCTTCCGCATGCAGATGCAGGCGACGGACGCCTTCGACGTCTCCCGCGAGCCCGAGTCCGTCCGCGCGATGTACGGCAACTCCGTGCAGTCCCGTCAGCTGCTCATCGCCCGACGCCTCGTCGAACGCGGCGTGCGGGTGGTGCAGTGCTACCACGGCGACGTCCAGCCGTGGGACAGCCATGACTTGATCGCCGACGCCCACCGGAACCTGGCCCGCGAGGTCGACCAGGGCATCGGGGCGCTGTTGACCGACCTGAAGCGGCTCGGATTGCTCGAGGATACGCTGGTCGTCTGCGGCGGTGAGTTCGGCCGGACGCCCGCGGTCGAGATGCCGGCCCCGGGCACGCCGGGCAACGGCAAGGGCCGCGACCACAACCACCATGGCTTCAGCGTCTGGCTGGCCGGCGGCGGCGTGAAGGGCGGCCAGGCCTATGGAGCCACCGACGAGTTCGGGTTCCGCGCGGTCGAGAAGCCGGTCCATGTCCACGACCTCCACGCCACGATGCTCCACCTGATGGGCTTCGACCACGAACGCCTCACCTACCGCTATGCCGGCCGTGACTTCCGTCTCACCGACGTCGCGGGCGAAGTCGTCCACGGATTGCTGGCCTGAATCCCTGCGGCCACCGGACGTGGATCCGCAGATGTCGCAGAGGAACGCAGATGGGGACGGGTTCTGGCATGGGCGACAGGAACCGGGGTTTTTTGCGGGCGTGGGCCCGTACCGGGTGCTGACCTGAACCGTGGTCTGAGCCTGCCGTCGGTCGTGTGTGCGTTTCTCCATCCGCGGAAATCGGCGTCATCTGCGGATGGATTCCCTTCGTGGACTGGCTCGAGGGCACCGGTTGCCTGGTGAACGCCATGAAGGTATTTCTGCGGTGTCCTTCGCGGGACATCCCGGACCGGAACCGTCCGTCGGTTGTCCCCGCGGGTTTGATGATCTCCGATTCCAACACCCCTCTGTCGCCCGCGGCGCCCGCGGCCCGGCCCCATCTCCTGGGCCTGACCCGCGAGCAGTTGGCCGCATGGGCCGTGGAACGCGGCTTCGCCCGGCTCCACGCGCTGACGTTGTGGCATGAGATCCACCAGAAGGGCAGAACCACCTTCACGCCGCGCGATCGGATGCCGCCGCGCTTCCTCCAACGCGTCGACGAAGAGCTGGCGCAGGACCGTCCGACGGTCGCCAAGGAAACGCATTCCTCGGACGGCTTCACCCGGAAGTACCTGCTCGCCCTCGCCGACGGCCGTCTCGTGGAGACCGTCCTGATGCGTTACCACGGGCGCACGACCGCCTGTGTCAGCTCGCAGGTCGGCTGCGCCATGGGATGCACGTTCTGTGCGACGGGCCAGATGGGCTACGTGCGGCATCTCTCCGCCGCGGAGATCGTGGCGCAGGCGCTGCACGTGGACGCGGTGCTGCGCGAGACGGCTCCGTCCTCCGAAGGCGCGCCGACGCCAGCGCCGGCGCTGGCGAAACCGGAGCATCCGTCCGCGTACCACCGCCACGAACGCCTGCGGAACATCGTGTTCATGGGCATGGGAGAGCCCCTGCACAACTACGACGCGGTGATGCAGGCCGTGGACATCCTCCGTGAACCTTCCGGTCTGGCGATGGCCGGTGAACGCCTGACGGTGTCCACCGTCGGCGTCGTCCCGGGAATCCGACGGCTGGCCCGCGAGGGACGTCCGGTGAGCCTCGCCGTCTCGCTCCACGGCGCCACCCAGGAGGAACGCGCCACGCTCGTGCCCGCGGCGCGTCGCTGGCCGTTGGACGAGCTGATGGACGCCTGCCGTGAGTACACGGCGATCACCGGCCGCCGGATCTTCTTCGAGTGGACCCTGATCGACTGCCGCAACGACCGTGTCGAGGACGCCCGGGCCGTGGCGGCGCTGCTCCGCGGTATCCCGGCCCAGGTGAACTTGATTCCGCTGAACCCGACCGGCGGCTACGACGGACGTCCTGGCGGTGCGGAAGGGGCGCGGCGGTTCCAGGACACCCTGAAGGCCGCCGGCATCCCCAGCACCGTCCGCCAACGCCGCGGCATCGACATCGCCGCCGGCTGCGGCCAACTCGCCGTCGGCTGAGCCGCCGGAAGCCCGGAGCAGGGAGCAGGGAGCAGGGAACGCCGCAGGGAGCGTGCGGCAGCGCCCTTACCCCTTCACCCCTTCAACCTTTCAACCTTTCAACCTTTCAACCTTTCAACCTTTCAACCGGTCACCTCTTCAACCCCTCCCCAGCTCCACTCGCACCCGGCACCGGAGGCGGCGTGGGTCCTGGGGTCTGGGTGGGGGCGGCCGTAGGAACGACCGCTTCCTTCCGCGGCGCGCGGACCGGGAAGGAACGGAACAGTCCGCCTTCGGCGAAGGCCTTCCAGCCCGAGGCGAGCCAGCGGAGCAGGCCGGAGGCGAGCCACAGGGCCCAGAGCAGCATCAGGAAGCGGTACCACCAGATGGACACCGAGACTGCGGAGCATTCCGGGAGGACGTTTCCGCTGCGCGGTTGGAACCACTCGAGGTGCGTGCCGTACGAGCCGTTGCCGCGGAGGAACATCTTCGGGCTTCCGAGCAGGCCTTCTCCGACGACCACCACCAGGATGACCAGCACCGCCACGGTGAGGGTGACGAGCAGCAGTTGCAGCGCGTTGTAGGCGAGGGACGGCAGCGCTTGGAACGACGGGCCGGACCGCCAACGCAGGAGGAAGAACCAGGCGACCACGGCCGCGCCCGCGGCCAGATGCGTCTGGGTGAGGCCGATCACGAGCAGCATCCATTCGGCGGTGCGGAGCGGTGACTTCGGGATGCGTCCCAGCGCCGCGGCCGCCATCAGCGAGGACAGCAGGATGCCCCAGAAGCGCACGGCCGGACCGCGCCTGGGTCCGTCGGTCCAGAGGATCCAACGGTCCGCGCCGAGATCGATCCGGGTCAGGACGTTCGCGCTCTCCGCGGGCAGGCGCACGACCGGTGCGTGGGCGCGGAAGGTGAGCGCCTGTGCCTCCCGCCAGGAAACGCCGAGGGCCTGGACGCCCGGATGCAGCGGGATGATGAGGCGGCCTGCGTCGCGACGGACCGGGATCTCCTTCCCGTCCTGGGTCAACCGGGTGATCTCCGCCGCGGTGGGCAGTTCCAGGAGGAAGTCCTCGCCGAGGCTGGAACGCACGCCGAGTTCCAGCTCCGAGGTGCGCTGGCGTTGTCCCAGGGAGACCGAGTGCTGGATCCGGTGGATCGTGACCGTGTTTCCCGGGATCGCCTCCGGACGGCGGAGCGAGAGGGTCACCGACTCGCCCGGCCACGGCTGCCAGACCGGGATCAGCTCGGCGTTGCCGGCCTCGAACACGGGAGGAAGCCCGGCCAACGCGACGTTCCACACCGGCGAGGCGACCAGCCGCCAACGTTCGACCCAGGTGTCGGAGGCACGGCTCGCGAGCGGGAGGGTGTTGGTGATCGCGAGGCTGCTCTCCCAGGTGGCGACCGTCTCCTGGGCCCCGAGCCGGACCTCGACGAACCCATCCGCGGCGATGCGGCCTGCCGAGAGGACGTTCTCGCCGGGAAGCAGCGGAATGCGCAGCGACACCGCCCGTCCGGTCCTGGAGAGCCGTCGCACCTCGGTCCGCACCTGCCATTGCAGGCCGATCTCAAGCGTGCGGTCGACCTGGACCACGGAGTCGAGTTCCTGCTGTTCATAGCGGGCCTGATCGCCGACGGCCTTGCGTTCCGGCGCGAGGAAGACCTGCGGCTCGGGGACGCCGTCGGGCCGTACGCCGGCCTGGGTCCAGCCCGGCGCCTCGATGCGCACATGGCGCGGCCGCAGCCGGTAGGTCCATTGCCATTCGCCCACGCCGGCGAGGGAGCCTTCCACACGGACCTGATGGACGCCGGCGTCGAGGACCAACCACAGGTAGCCGTCGTCGCGACGCAATGCGGCGGCAGGCTGGCCGTCCACCACGACCGAGACCGGCGACCAGGTCGGGAGCCGACCCGGCAATGGAACGGCCGTCCGCACCGCCGCGTGGACCTCGGCCTCGAGCGTGACCTTCCGGTCGGCGATGCGGAGCACGGCCGACGGGATGGAGGCGGCGTTGGGGAAGGCGTCCGGAGGTTCGGACAACCGGTCGCGCAGCGTCCGCAGCAGCGATTCGTCCGGGAACGCGGCCTCCCCGCGGGCCGCGACGGCGTTGGTCTCCGCGGCTTGGGTTTCATCGGGAAAGGCCGTGGCGAAGAGGATCAGTGCGGCGGCCGCGCCGGTTGCCGATGCCATCCCGGAGGACGGATCTTCGGACGGAGCCTTGGGTTTCGTGGTCGTCTTGCGGCCGCGGACGAGCACGACCGCCACGGCGATCAGCAACGTCATCCGCAAGACCGTGAGCAGGCGTTCCAAGCCGAGCGGGATGAGCACCGGACGGACCTTCTGTCCGGCGGCCACGGGGCCGCGCCATCCGAACCGGACCGCGCGCCATTCCCATTCCGGGATTCCGGGGCCGGTCTGGATCCGGGCCTTGGAGTCGTACTGGAGGTTCATCGACTGGAGACGGTTGGCCTGGAAGTCCTCCGCTGCGGCATTCGACGCGGGCGGCGGGGCCGCGCCTTCCTTCACGACCCCGTAACGGACCATCAATTCCTTCATCGGCCGTTGCGATGTCACCTGCACCTGCTGCCCCATCTCCGCGAGTGGCGTGCGGAACTGGAAGGCCTGGTCGACCTCGAGCTGAGGATACAGTGCGAGCTCGGCCTGGCGGCCGATGAAGGGAAGCAGGGCGAAGAGCAGGGCGCCGAAGGCGAGCGCGAAGCCGGCCTGTGCGAACCGCCGGGCGCGCCCTTCGGCGAGGACGTCCATGAGCGCCATGGGGACGAGCAGGACGAGCCAGAGGAACTTCGGTGCGCGGGGTTCGTGGTAGGCGAGGCCGAAGGCGAGGAAGGCGAGCACGGCGGCCTTCCAACCCCGCAGACGGTGCACCGCGAGGGCGAACACCAGGAGCAGGAACAGGTCGAGCAGGGTCCACGCGGTGAGCCAGTCGCCCTGCACCCAATCGGCACCGAAGAGCGCGAAAAGCCGCCAGCCGGGAGGCAGGTGCAACGTGACGTCCACCGATTCCGCGTCGGCCTTCCACCCGCTGGCCGACAGGCTTTCCGGCGGCCCCATGCGTCCGCTGGCCTTGATGTCGAGTTCCCGGGAACGCAGCTCGACGCCCGGGGTGCGGTCGACCGGATTGAAGGTGACCAGCAGGCCCTGGCCGCCGGATTCCACGGAACCCAGCTCCTGTCCCTCGGCCGCGTCGAGGCGCCAGACCTGCTGCATCTTCCCGGTGAGCTGGTCGCGGAAGGTCAGTCCGCGGCCGTCCTCGTCGAGCCACAGCTCGCGGACGATCGCCAGGCCGCCGGGTTTCTGGTCGCCCATGCCGCGGAGTCGTTCGCCGAGCTGCAACGGGCTGCCGAGGTCCCAGCGGTACACCGGCAGCTGGCGCCAGCGGTCGGGGAAGGCGACCTGCGAGACGTCCACCGACGGCGCACCGACCAGCTCGAGCACACGGAAGTCCGGCTTCGAGCGGAAGGCGACGAACTGTTCCGGGGCACCGGACGGCTTCTCCGCGAACCGCAGCGCCTTCGGGTTGTCGAGGCGGAAGGCGTGGGCCACGAGGATCCATTTGCCGGGCCGCGCCTGGACCTTGAAGCGTCCGGCGGAGTCCACCGCCACGGGCAGTGCTCCCTCGACCGAGGCCAGTTTCCAGCCCTCCGGCAACAGCACGCCGAGATCCTCCTCACGGCTCCGTCCGGAGACGGTCAACTCGATCTCCTGCTGCCACCACATCGGGATGCCGTCCTCGAGCGCCGCGGCGAGCTTGAGCGAGAGGAAGTCCTTCTCGCGGGCCTCCGTGCCGGCCTCGCGCCGGAACCAGAGCAGTCCCTCGGGATCCCACGCCGGCGTCTCGACGGGTTGACCACCGAGGTTCAGCGAGAGCAGTCCGACGGCTTGGGGAACCCGAAGGTTCTGGGGCAGGGCGGTCCAGGCGAACCGTCCCGTGAGCCGATGCGTGCCTGTTCCCATCCGCAACGATGGGGCGCCTCCGTGTTCCACGACGGGCAACGGCGTGCCGTCCGCGGCCACGCCTTGCGGCCACATCTCGGCGCTTCCGGGAAGCGGGATCCACGTCGCATGGAATGCCGTGACCTCCATCTCGAACCGCCCTCCGGCGGCATCGACCGTCAGCTGGAGGCGTCCCGGCCAGAAGCAGCGATGCGCCTTCGGATCGGAGTACGGCGTGGGGCAGTTCCGGTGCGGGTTCTCCCAGGTCGCCCAGTCGATCCACGGTTGAAGCGCGGGTGGGATCGCGGGGTCGCCGGACGTCGAAGCAGCCTGAAAGGCGGCGAGGAACAGTACGGCGAACAGCCGGAACGGGTACGACCGGAGCCGGAGGAATCGGGTGCCCATGCGAACCCCAGCCCTAGGCCGATGGCTGCAACCGGGCAACAGCAATTCGCCTGGAAACCTGGGTTCTTGGTGCCTCCTCACCCCCATCCCCCAACCCCTTCAACCTTTCAACCTTTCAACCTTTCAACCTTTCAACCTTTCAACCTTTCAACCTCCCCAATTCCACCCGTCACCGAAGAAGGCATGAAAGATCCGCGCCCGGTCAGCGGAGGAAGAGGTGTGGGCCGCCGCATCGGCAGGGCTCAGAGGGGAGGCGGATCCGGCCGATAGCCCGGAAGCGACCGCCCGAACGAAAGACACGTCACGCCATGAATCCGACATGCATCGTCCGCAAGGCCCTGGTCGCCGGCCTTCTCCTGTTGTCCGCCGTCGCCGCCAACGGACAGACCCAGCCCCGCCTCGACGCCCGTCGGGGTGGCGATGGACGTGTCGAGTTGGCCTGGACCGCGCCGGGCTTCCGGCTGGAGACCGCGGCGTCCCTTCTTCCGCCGGTCTGGACGGCCGCCAGCGCCGACGGCTTCCTCACCGCGACGAACGGTTCCGACATCGTCGCGACCGACCTGCGTCCTGCGGAAGTCGCCCGGTTCTTCCGTCTCCGATCGGTGGGGTCGACGCCGACGGATCCGCCGGTCGGACCGTCCTACGACATCGGCAACCCGCTGTGGACCGACCTCTACGTGGACCCGGTGAACGGGGACAACGAGAACGACGGCCGGACGCGTTCGACCGCTGTGCGCGGCATCCTGACCGTGTTCCGCCGGCTTCCCGAGGGGACCCAGACCAACGCGACCCGGATCCGTCTGCTGCCAGGGACCTACTTCGGCGCCTACATCGAGGACCGTCGCGGCACCCAGGAGTTCCCCATCCTCGTCGAGCCCGCCGACGGCCCCGGGACGGTCTCCTTCCTCCAGACCGCGGCGGGCGACCAGGGCAGCCTCCAGTTCTTCCAATGCGCACACGTCTACCTGCAGGACCTCCGGATCGCGGTGAACGGCGGCGACGGCCTGCAGTTCGAGAGGTGCCACCACGTGCTGGTGCGGCGGATGCGGATCAGCTCCGTCCGCAGCGAGGGCCAGGACGAGACGGTGAAGGTGAACCAGAGCCAGCACGTGTACATCGAGGACAGCGACATCTCCGACGCCGGCGACAACTGCATCGACGTGGTCGGCGCGCAGTGGGGCCACATCGTGCGCTGCAGGATCCACAACAGCGGCGACTGGGGCGCCTACCTGAAGGGCGGCAGCGCCTACTGGCGTGTCGAGGGCAACGAGATCTGGGGTTGCGGCACGGGCGGCTTCACCGCGGGGCAGGGCAGCGGACTCCAGTTCATGGTGCCGCCGTGGATCCACTACGAGGCCTACGACATCAAGGTGGTGAACAACCTCATCCACGACTGCGAGGGCGCCGGGCTCGGCGTGAACGGCGGCTACAACATCCTCATGGCCCACAACACCCTGGTCCGCGTCGGACAGCGCAGCCACACGGTGGAGTTCGTGTTCGGCGGACGCAGCTGCGACGGCGGCGCCACGAACGACTGCCAGCCGCTGCTGACCCTCGGCGGCTGGGGTACGACCGGCGATGGCGGGAACTTCATCCCCAACCGCAACGTCACCTTCGTCAACAACCTGGTCTACAACCCGGTCGGCTTCACCAACGCGGACCAGTTCATCCAGTTCGCGAACCCGGCACCCACGCCTCCGGAGTCGAACCTGCCGGCGAACACCCGCGCCGACGAAGGACTCATGGTCCGCGGCAACGTGTTCTGGAACGGTGTCCCGGGATTCAACACCGGACTCAGCGACGATCCCGCGAATGCCTGCCACGACGGCACCTGCACCCCGGAGTCGGTTCTGGCCGGCAATGTCTTCAACGGCGCCGAACCCCGGCTCGTGAACGTGGCCGCAGGCGACTTCCGTCCGGCGCCGGGAAGTCCGCTTCTCGGATACGCCGGGGTGGCGATCGCGGACTTCGCATGGAGCGACGCGCCGTCCGTGCCTTCGGTTCCCCCCGGGAATCCCTCCAACGCGGTGAACGCCGACCTCCGCGGCACCAACCGCATCGGCGCCGCCGTCGTCGGGGCGCTGCTGCCCTGAATGCGAAGGGTGACGTGCCTTGGGCTACCGGTTTCGGGATTCCTGACGCCGGACGCCGGACGCCCGAAGCCACCTCACTCCCTCAGTCCACGAACACGAACTCGTTCAGGTTGAACAGCAGGCGGCAGGCGCTGGGGAGTCCATGGCGTTGGGCGTGGTCGGCCAACGTTTCCAGTTCCTCCGGGGAGGGCGCGCGTCCCAAGGCCAGCCGGAAGCCGAGCCGGATCCGCTCCACGTTCCCGCTCGGGGCTTCCCGCTCGAGCCGTGCGGCGAAGTGTCGGGCCAGGGTCACCCCCAGGCGGTTGTTCATCAACGCGAGCGCCTGGAGCGCGTTCAGGGTCTCGTTCCGGCGGTCCACCGAGATCGACGGGTCCGCGCAGTCGAGCGCGGTCATCAGCGGCTGCGGCTGGGAACGCACGAGGAAGCGGTACACGGAGCGGCGATGCGACTTCGGGTCCTCCGGATCGTGCAGGCGGTACTCGTAGTGCGGCGAATGCTCCGGCCGCTCGACGACGAAGTCCTGGAAGCTCGGTCCGCCCATCGCGAGGTCGAGACGGCCCGAGGCCGCGAGCAGGGAATCGCGCACGGCCTCCGCCTCCAGCTTCCGGCGGTTCATCCGCCAGAGCAGGCGGTTGTCGGCGTCCTTCACGACCGCGGGGTTCCCCTCCGGATCCGACACCGTCGAGACCTGCCGATAGGTGGCGCTGGTCACGATCAGGCGATGCAGCGACTTCAGCGACTGCCCGTGGTCGCGGAACCAGACGGCAAGCCACTCCAACAGCTCGGGATGCGACGGCGTGGCCCCCATCCGCCCGAAGTCGTTCGACGTCTCCACGAGTCCGCGTCCGAAGTGGTGCTGCCACACGCGGTTGACGATCGATCGCCAGACGATGCCATTCGAGGGATCGGTCAGCCATTCAGCCAGCGCGACCCGGCGTGCGCCTTCCGGAAGCTCCGGCGCCACCTCCGGGACCGGCGGTCCGCCCAGGTGCCGCGGCATCGCAGGTCCGACCGGCTTGCCGGGCTTCCGGACGTCCCCGCGTGCGAGCACGGTGATCGGCCTTGGTTTGCCGCCGTCGGGACCGGTTCCCCGAAACGCCCCGCCGCCGTGGTGCACGGTGCCGGCGTAAACGGTCCGGGTCGGTGGCAGCGCGCCCAGCGCCTTCGACACCGCCGCCAGCTCGCCTTCGACCTTCTCCAGCCGCGTCCTCCATTCCCCGCCGCCCGCTTCCGCCCGCAGGGTGTCGCGGTCACGGCGCAACGCCGCCAGCGCGTCGCCGGAGGCCGCCTGGGTCCGTCCCGGGAACCATCCGTCGGTCAGGTTGTCCCGGCCCCAGCGCGGCCCCGCCTCGATGCTCTGGCTCGCGGACACCGCGGCACCCAGCGCGCGGTTGGACCCGGACGCGTCGAGAACCTCGAGTTCCGCCAAGGCGGCGATGAAATCGTTGGACCGGGTCGCCAACCGCGTCGCCGTGAACCGCACGTGCCGCGCTCGGACTCCGCCCACCGTCACGGTCCTCGGCGTCACGCCCGGATTCGGGACGTCTTCCGCCGTCCGGTCCTCCAGCACCGTGACGCCCGTGCGGAACTCCGGGTCGTCCGAGGCCTCCAGCCGGTATCGCCGGGGGAAGCCGAATCCGTCGCCGATGCCGGCGAAGTCGTCCCGGCACCCCGCGAGCGACACCGAGCGGATCTCCACCGGTGTGCCGAGGTCCACCTGGACCCAATGCGCCACGTCGGCCTTCGGCTCGATCGCGGAATGCCAGCCGAACTCCGGCCGGGCCGGTTCCTTGCCGTCGGCCTGTCCCGCCGCGGCGATGCGCCGTTCCAGCAGCATCAGGCGACGCCCACCCCGCTTCAACACCTCGGCCTCGGCCGATTCCTTCTCCCGCTTCAGGGCGGCCTTGCGCGCCTCGAGTTCCTTGCGGCGCACGGCGACGGCCGGGTCGGTGTCGAACCTCCGGTCCGCCCGGTCCAGCGCGGCGAACACGGCGGTCAACCGGTAGTAGTCCTCCGCGGGAACCGGGTCGAACTTGTGGTCGTGGCAGCGGGCACACTGGATCGTCGTGCTCGCGAAGGTGTTCATCACCGTCGAGACCATGTCGTCCCGGTCCATCATCCGGGCGATCTTCCCGTCGGTCTTCGTCTCCGGCACCTCGGCATGGCCGATGAGGTCCCACGGGCCCGCGGCGATGAAGCCCGTCGCGGCGATGCCGTCCTCGGTGTCCGGCCACAGGACGTCGCCGGCGACCTGCTCCCGGATGAACCGGCCGTAGGGCCTGTCGGCGTTGAGCGCGCGGATGACGTAGTCGCGGTACGGCCAGGCGTTCGGGCGCGGCTGGTCCTTGTCGTAGCCGTGGGTCTCGCCGTAGTGGACGACATCCAGCCAGTGGCGCGCCCAACGCTCCCCGTGGCGCGGCGACGCGAGCAGGCGGTCCACGAGGCGTTCGTAGGCGTCCGGCGCGGTGTCCTTCAGGAAGGTCTCCGCCTCATCCGGAGTCGGTGGAAGCCCGGTCAGGTCGAAGGTCACCCGACGCAGCAGGGTCGTCCGGTCCGCCGCCGGCGAAGGGGAGAGACCTTCCCGTCGCAGCCGTGCGGCGAGGAAGCGGTCGATCGGATTGGCGCCGACGGCTCCGCTGGTCCCGGTGGTTCCCTCCGGCACGGAAGGCCCGGCCAGCGGGCGGTAGGCCCAATGGACCGCGTTGGTTCCGCCGACGCGTGGAGATTCCGCATGCGCGGTTTCGACAACGCCCGTGGAACCCAGCGCCGCCAGCAGCAGTGCGAAGCCCCAGGACCGCCCCGGTCCGCGGAAGGCGGATCGGCGAACGGGATTCGGCGTCGTGGAGGGCATGTGCGAAGCCTACACGGAACGACGGGCTTGGAAAGCGGGGTGCAATGCGCCGGAAGCAGGGAACCGCCTTGGCTCTTCAGGCCAAGGTGAATCCCATGCAGGCGTTGATCCGCTGGACGATCGCGTGTCGGCGCGACGGGGTCACCAGGCCCCGGCGCCGGTAAAGGGTTCCCTTCTCGACCAGATAGAGGAGGTCGCACTTCACCAACGTTTCCCAGTCGAGGCCGTCCGCGCCGTTCAGGAGGACCTCGTTGTCCCGCGCGGGACGGCTGGCGCGTTGGCTGGAACCGATGAGGACGTTCACAAGCGGTGCCCGCTCCACGCGGTCCGGATGGCTGACCACCACCGCCGGGTGCGGTCCGGCTTCGCCGAAATCGCAGGTCCAAATCTCCCAGGACTTCATTCGGCCTCCACCTTCAGGGTAGACGCCTTCGCGGTCCGACGTTCGGCCTGGTTTTCCTCGCGGGAGTAGAGGTGACGCAACGAACCGGGAGGATAGATCGCCCCGGAGAGCGTACGCTCCTCCGCATCCAGGATCCTCAACGCCGCCCGGACCACCTCGCTGGAGTTGTTGTACCGACCGCTGGCGACAAGGCGTTCGATCATCTCCTCGAAATGGGGCGTCAGGGCGATGTTCATGGCGTGGGACGCTGGAATAGATGTCATTGGATGTCAAAGCGTGCGCCCTCCAGCCTGGATCCGGATTCGTACCGCGCCGATGGGCGACCGGGGCGCTTGGAAGCGAACGGGCGACACGGATTCCACCTAAAGGGCCGGTGGCGGGGAGCCCGGATCTCCATCCGGATCGTCATCCGACTCCGGATCTGATTTCTCCGATCCCCCGCTGGGCGCTTCCCGGATCGAGGGGGCCAGGCCCAAGAATCACGAATCGCGAATCAGGAATCCCCCTCCTTCACCACCCGGTGGCTCAGGCGAGGATCGGACGGATCGGATCGCCGTCCTCCACCAGCTTGAAGGTCCGTCCGAGCGTCCGGACCTCCATCTTCCGCGGGTCCAGGCCGAGCTGATGGAGGATCGTCGCGTGGAGGTCGCTGTAGTAGTGGGGCGACTCGACGGCCTTGTAGCCGACGTCGTCGGTGGCGCCGTGGACGATTCCGCCCCGGATGCCGCCGCCGGCGAGCCAGGAGGTGTAGCCCTTGGGATTGTGGTCGCGGCCCGTGGTGTTCTGGGACCAGGGCGTCCTCCCGAACTCGCTGGTCCAAACCACGAGGGTCTCGTCGAGCATGCCCCGCTGCTTCAGGTCGGCGAGCAGGCCGGCGATGGGCTTGTCGGTGGCCCGGCACAGGGGTCCGTGCGACTTCATGTCGCCGTGGGCGTCCCAGCCGCCGTTGCCGCCGCCGGCATGGCAGACCTGGATGAACCGCACACCGCGTTCGGCCAGGCGCCGCGCCCGCAGCAGCTGGCGTCCGAACTCGTCGGTCTCCTTCTCGCCGACGCCGTACAGCGCCTTCACCGACTCGGGTTCGCCGGAAAGGTCGACGGTCTCGGGCGCCGAGAGCTGCATGCTGGCGGCGAGCTCGTAGGCGCGGGCCCGCGCGCGGATGTCCGTGTGCGCGGCGTGGCGCTCGCGGAAGTCGCGGTTCATCGCCTCGAGGCGTTCCATCAGGCGGTCGCGTTCCGCGGCGGTGCCGCCCTTCGGCGGGAGCAGGTTCGGGATCGGCACGTCGCCGGACTGGAACGGCGTCGCCGCATGGGCCGCGCCGAGGTAGCCGCCCGTCAGCTGCACCGGCGACGACGGGCGTCCGAGGTTCACGAAGGTCGGCAGGTTCCGGTTCGCGCTGCCCAGGGCGTGCGAAATCCAGGCGCCGAAGGTCGGGTGGTCGAACGCGCGTCCCCGCTGGCCGGTGGTGGTCTCGATCACCGCGGGGAAGTGGTTGCCCTCGTGGCACCACATCGAGCGCACGACGGCGATGTCGTCGATGCGGCTCCCGACGTGCGGGAACCAGTCCGACACGGGGATCCCCGACTTCCCGTGTCGGGTGAAGGTCCGCAGGCACGGGATCACCGGCCGCTTCATCTCCGCGAGGTTGTCGCCGAAGCCGATCGCGTCGATCAGCGTGCCGGCCCACCGGTTGTCCTTCGGGTCGAAGGTGTCGATGTGGCTCACTCCGCCGCACATGAAGAGGAAGATGACGGAGCGGGCCCTGGGGCGGTGGTGGGAACCGGTCGCGACGTCGCCGAGTTCGCCGGCCTCGGCCCAGACGCCGCCGAGCGCCAGGCCCAGGAAGCCGCCGCCCATGCGGTGCAGGAATTCCCGCCGGGACGAACCGGCTTCGCCGCGGCCGCAGGCGTTTCGCGGATCAGGGGACATAGAGGAATTCGTCGAGGTTGAAGAGCAGCCAGGCGAGCCGTGGGAACTGCGCGGGGTCGTTCCCCACCAGTTCCAGGGCTTCCGTGCGCTCGCGGTCGGTCGGCGGCCGGCCGAGCACCCGGCGGAACGCGTCGTCCACCGCGCGGGCCGGCTCGCCCGGGAACGCCTTGGAAAGCCGTTCACCCATCCCGCGGGCCGCCCGCTCCACGACCGCGCTGTTCATCAGGAACAACGCCTGCGGCGCCGTCACCGTGCGTGTCCGCATCGGGCACGGCACCCGTCCGTCGTCCACGTCGAAGGCCTGGAGGAAGGCCGGCGTCACGTCCCGGCTCGGGGAGTAGCCGCGGACCATGAACGCGCCCCGCCGGACCGGTTCGGCCTTCGGGGTGTTCGGCGGCTCGAAGGACGGCCCGCCGACCTTCGTGTCGAGGTTCCCGGCGGCGGCGTGCAACGCGTCCCAGATCGGCTCCGCCTCGAGGCGCCTCAACGGGAAGCGTCCCAGCGCCATGTTCTCCGGGTCGACCCGCCGGTTCACGGCGTCCGTGGCGTCGTCGTGGGAGGCGCGGCGGTAGGCCTCGGAGGTCACGATCAGGCGGTGGAGGGCCTTCATTCGGAAGCCGGAGCGCACGAACTCCGAGGCGAGCCAGTCCAGCAGCGCCGGCTGGGTCGGCAGGCCACCGGCCCCGCCGAAGTCGCCGACGTTCCGGTGCAGGCCCTCGCCGAAGTGCCATTGCCAGAGCCGGTTCACGGCGACCCGCGCGAAGAGCGGGTTCCCCGGCGCGGTGAGCCAGTCGGTGAAGGCCTCGATCCGGCCGTCGCGCAGGTCGGGCTCCCCCGTGCCGAACGGCCAGCCGGGTTGCACCTCCTTGGACCGCTGCGGCCGCGTGGGGTCGCCGCTCGTGAGGACGAAGGACTTCTCCCGTTCGCGGACGCGGTCGACCTCGACGGTGTGGAAGACGGGAAGCGCCGGCGCGGCCGGGACCCCTTCGGCGGCCTTCTCGACCTTCCGACGCAACTCGTCCTGACGACGGCGTTCCTCGGGCGTCATGACCTCCGAGACCTTGTCGCCGTCGATGCGCAGGATCGGGAAGTAGTCGTCGGCGACCTTCTGCTCGGCGACGGACCGTTCGCGCTCGGGCTTCCGCACGACCGCCTGGACGTCGGCGGGCAGCATCCGGAGCCGGTCCTCGTACAGGCGGTCGCGGAACGGCTTCAGGAACGCCTCGAGCTCCTGTTCGGCCGGGGCCTTCCGACGCCGGATCTCGGCCTGGATGCGTCCCGCCGCCAACAGGTCCGCGGCCGGGGTCAGCGTCACCTTCCGCAGCACCAGCGGGTCGAACAGCGCCTTCATCGCGTAGTATTCGCGCTGCGAGACCGGGTCGAACATGTGGTCGTGGCACTTCGCGCAGGAGACGGTCATCCCGAGGAAGGCCGACGACACGGTGTCCACCGCGGAGATCGCGAGGTCCTGCGGGTCCTCGCCGGTGCCGCGCGCGAGGAAGCCGAGCGCGAATTCGTCGCCGGGCCGGGGTTCGGGACGGAACCGGTGTCCCGTGGCCGAGATCTGCGAGCGCTCCGAGGAACGCCTTCCGGTCAACTGCACCTGCACGAACTGGTCGTAGGGCAGGTCGTCGTGGAGCGCCTGCACCACCCAGTCCCGCCAGAGGTGGATCCCCGGCGCGGCCGTCATGCGTTCGTCGGCGTCCGCGTAGCGCAGGACGTCCAGCCAGTGGCGTGCGTAGCGGACGGCATGCTGTTCGTCGGCGAGGAGCCGGTCCACGAGCCGCTCGTAGGCGCCCTCGGCGGTGTCGGCCTCGAACGCCGCCTGCTCCTCCGGCGTCGGCGGGATCCCGGTGAGGTCCAAGGTCACCCGGCGGAGCAGGACGGCCTTCGTCGCCGGCGGAGCCGGTCGGATCCCGAGCCGCCGTTGTTCGGCCCCGAGGAAGCGGTCCACCGGATGTCGCTCCGGTCCTTCCGGAAGCGGCGGGGCGACCACCGGACGGAACGACCACCAATTGTCGGTACGGATGCGGTTCGTGGGGATCGGCAGGGCGCCTTCCGCGGGGGACGGTGCCAGCCCTGTCGCCATCAGCAGCCCGACCGCCGCGGCCAGGGACCGCAGCGACGCGGACCCCCGCCCAGGACGGCAGGACGGCAGGGCGGGTCCGGATGCGGGACGGCGGAACATGGTGCGCCCGGGATCATCCGCGGCTTCCGCCTCCATGCAAACCCGGAGGGCGGGTTCCGAATCCAAGGCAACGAGAATCCAAGGCAACGATGCAGGAGGGAGCGGCACGCGAAGGAGCCTGGCTTCGAGCGCCCCAGCAATCCGACGACCACGGTCCGAAGGACCGCCAATGTGGGATTGCACGACCGTAAAGGATTTAGGACACCCGTGGGGATCCGACCTGAATCCACACCATGAAGAATTCCAGGCCCGTTTCGCTTCCATTGATCGCTGGGCTTCTCGCCGGACTGGCGGGCTGCGCAACCGGTCCTGACTTCCAGACCTATCGGCCAACCGTCCCGCCGCCGGCGGAGGGGAAGTCGCGGATCTGGTTCTACCGCCCCAGCAAGGTTTTCGGCAGCGCGGTCCAACCGGTGGTCCACATCGACGGGCAACCCTTGGCCAAGGCGCAGCCGGGCAGCTTCTTCTTCGCGGACCGTCCGCCGGGATCCTACGAGTTGAAATGCACGACCGAATGGGCCGACAAGGCGTCCCTGACCGTTCTCCAGAACCGGGTCCACTACGTTCGCCTGACGATGTTGCCGGGGGTTTTCGTGGGCCATGTCCTGCCGAAGGTCGTGACCGAGGAGGAAGCCCTGAAGGAGATCGGGAAGTGCCGGCTGATCACGGCCGACGGCGCGAACCGCGACTGGAAACCGCCCGTCACCGCGTCCGAGCCGGCCGCGAATTGAGCGGTGCCATCGGAGGGTTCGGATCGCTTTCCGGGATGTACCGGGTCGTCAAGTGCCTCCCGCCGTCCTGCCGTGGGCGTTCCCTACGCGATCCCGACTCTCCCTTGAGCCGAGGACCGAGTCCCCGATTCCGCAGAGCCGTTCGGATCCGGGGATTCCGTGTCCCGGATTCATCCACGGATGTCCCGGATGGACGCGGACCGACGAGACGGCGCTTCGGGCTTTGCTCCGGGGGCTCCGCCGACAGCCACGTCGTCCGCGACCATGGCCCCCTGTCCGGAGTCCCTCCGTGTCTTCGTGACTTCGTGGCCAACCCCCTTCCTCCGGCGGCGGCGGACATTTCTCCTTCACCCGACGGGACGGCTGTTCCAGTGTCCGGCTTCCCGGTTTCCGGGATCCTCCGCGTCCGAATGAAGGCCAAGATCATCATCACCCCGAAGAAGGCGGTCCTCGATCCGCAGGGAAAGACCGTCCAGAACGCCCTCGAACACATGGGCCATGCCGGCGTCACCGGCGTCCATGTCGGCAAGTACCTCGAGATCGACCTGGCCCCCGGCACCGACAAGGCGGCGGCCACCCAGGCGCTCGACGACGCGGCCCGCCGTTTCCTGAGCAATCCGGTGATCGAGGACTACCGCCTCGAGATCGTCGACTGACCCGCTCCACCGAAACGCCATTCCCAACGACGACGCGATGCGCTTCGCCATCCTCCAGTTCCCCGCCTCGAACTGCGACCAGGACTGCCTCCATGCCGTCCGGGTCGCCGGTGCGCAGGGCCGATTCGTGTGGCACAAGGAGACGTCGCTGGGCGACGTCGACGCCGTGGTGGTGCCGGGCGGCTTCTCGTACGGCGACTACCTCCGGTGCGGCGCGATCGCGCGCTTCAGCCCGGTGATGCAGGCGGTGAAGCGGTTCGCCGACGACGGCGGCCTCGTGCTGGGCATCTGCAACGGCTTCCAGATCCTCTGCGAGGCCGGCCTGCTGCCGGGCGCGCTCATCCGGAACCGCGACCTGCGGTTCCACTGCGAACAGGTCTTCCTGAAGACGGTGAACCCGGCCACGCCGTTCACCTCGGCGCTGCCGAAGGACCGTCCTTCCCTCATGCCGATCGCCCACGGCGAAGGCTGCTACTTCGCGGACGCCGAGACCCTCGCGGGCCTGCAGTCGCGGGGTCAGATCCTGTGGCAGTACTGTGACGCCTCGGGCGCGACCACGGAGTCGGCCAACCCGAACGGCTCCCTGTTGAACATCGCCGGCATCGCCAACGAGCGCTTCAACGTGGCGGGCCTGATGCCGCATCCGGACCGCGCCGCGGAATCGGTCCTCGGATCCGAGGACGGCCTGCGGGTGTTCGAAGGCATGATCGCCGCCCTCGGCGCCCGCCGCGCGGTCGCCTGAGCGGGGCGGGCAGCCATGAGCAGGGAGCAGGGAGCGTTCGGGATCCGTGAAACCCGTGTCTCTCCCCCGAGCCGGAACCAGAAATCCGGAATCCGGAACCGTGAATCCATGACCTGGCGGTCATGGCCACGGTTCAGAGTTCCGTGATCCGGACGTTGCGGAAGCGGGTCACGGCCTTGTCGTCGTGGTTCTGCAGTCCGAGATACCCGCGGAGCGAGCGCACCGGCTCGTGGTCGATGATGCGGACGCCGTTGAGGTCGATGAGCACCCTGGGGCCACGCGCCTCGATCCGGACGGTGTTCCATTCGCCGGCGGGCTTCGATGCGAGGCGCGTTGCGGCGACGACGTCGTAGAGCGCGCCGGTGCTCCACTTCTTGGGTTCGGTGAGGCCGGCGTCGTCGAGGATCTGCATCTCGTGGCCGGTGAACGCCGGGTTCCGCTCGGTGCCGGAACGCAGGAACACCCCGCTGTTGCCCTTGGTGTTCACCTGGTACTCCAGCTCCAGGACGAAGTCGCCGTACTCCTTCTCCGTGCGGAGCCAGGAACCGGACTTCGCGGGGTTGGTGGTCCAGGCGACGCCGTTGCGGGCGACCAACTCGCCGTTCTCCACGGTCCATTCGCCGCCGTGCATCACGACCCAGCCGGAGAGGTTCCGTCCGTTGAACAGGGCCTTGGATCCGGCCCTGGACCCGGATTCGCCGGGGCCGGCGCATCCGGCCGGGAATCCGAGCACAACGAGGAGGACGGGAAGGAGCAGGCGCTTCATGGGAGTGCGGGAAGCCTGTCCTCGCCCGCGTCGGATGGAAAGGACTCCGACGCGGGCGTGCTCCGGGATGGGAGGCCGGACTACCTCCCGGCGATGCAGTACAGGTTCTCGCGTCCGCGGAGGAACAGCTGCCTGCCGACCGCGGCGGGGGAGGCGTCGAAGCCGTCGTCCAGGCGGTTGGAGGCGAGGATCTCCAGCGTGGGACCGCGTTTGGCGACGACCGTGGTGCCGTCGCGTCCCACGAGGTACACGCGGTCGGCGGACCCGATCGGGGAGGCGTACACGCCGTTCAGGCCGTTGATCCGTTCCGCCTCGAAGCGCGCCTTGCCCGACCCGGTGTCGAAGGCCGAGAGCATCGCGGTGTTGCCCGACCAGAAGTACAGGGTGTCGCCGTACAGCAGCGGCGACGGCACGTACGGGGTGCTCTTGGCGTGGGTCCAAGCCAGGGCGTCGGTGCCCGTGAGGTCGCCCGTGCGACCCAGCCGGATCGCCTGGAGGCTCGACCCGCGGTAGCCGCTCATGAGGTAGACCTTCTCCGCGTCGGCCACGGCCGAGGGGATGGCGTTGACCGTCTGGCCGGCGACCTCCCAGAGCGGTTCGCCGGTCGCGAGGTCGTAGCCACGGGCCCGGTTGGTGCCGTTGACCACCACCTGCTTCCTGCCGCCATGGGTCACGATCAGCGGTGTGCACCAGCCCGTGGGTTCGTCCCGCTTCTGGCGCCAGAGTTCCCGTCCGTCGCGCTTGTCGAAGGCGGCGATGAAGTCGTCGCCCTCGTGGTCCCACAGGATCACGACCGTGTTGCCGTCCAGCGCCGGGGAGCTGCCCTCGCCGAAGCTGTTGCGGGTGCGCATGTCGCCAAGGTCCTTTTCCCACAGCTTCTTCCCTTCCATGTCGTAGCCGTAGAGGCCGAACGAGCCGAAGGAGACGATGAGATGGGTGCCGTCGGTGACCGGGGAGGCGGAGGCGAAGCCGTGGTCCTTGTGGTGTCCCTCATGCGGCACCTGGACGCGTGCGACCTGTTCCCAGCGCTTGCGGCCGGTGGTCCGGTCGTAGGACAGCACGGTGAACTTCTGGGCGGAAGTCGGGCGATCGACCATGCCGCCGCCAGGACCGCCGGGACCGCCGGGTCCACCAGGGCCGCGGCGACGCGGGCGGCCTTCGACGTTGCCGCCGGGTTCGGCCGGAGGCGGCGTGGGTGGCGGGTTGTCGTTGGACTTGGCCGGGACTTCGGCGGAGGTGTCGGCGACGGCGGTGAGGAGGAACACCTGGTCACCCCAGACGACCGGGGTGGAGGAGCCGCGACCGGGGACGGACACCTTCCAGGCCACGTTGGTCGACTCGGACCAGGTGACGGGCGGTTCCGCGTCGGGCGCGACGCCATTGCCGAGCGGTCCGCGCCATGAGGGCCAGTTCGGGGTGGCGGCGGCCAGTTCGGGCAGCGCCAGGGCGAAGGCGGCGATCCGGGGGAGAAGGAGGGAGGGTTTCATGCGCGCGCACGCCATTGACCCGGCGGTGGGGGGCCGGGTTACGCGGGAGGGAAAATCCGGGTGATCGATTCTTCCTCTCGGAACCCGCTTTGATCCCGCATAGGATCCCCCCAAGCCTCCCCGGACCCATCAATGAATTCCGCCTCCAGCCGATCTTCGATCCTGCGACTGGTCCTGTTGGTTTCGTTGGTGTCCTGCGTGCCGTTGGGATTCCTCAGCGGGTTCCAGATCTTCCAATCCTACCAAAGGGACCTTGCGGCCCTGCGGGAGATCGTCCGGACCTGGCGCGACGTCTCCCGGAGCCAGCTCGAATCCTACGCCGAGGAGACGCAGCGGGCGTTGGAGGTGATGGCGACCTCGGGAACCACGAATGGTCCCTCCTCGAGGAGCTTCCAGAGCTTGGCCACCGCGTTCTGCCGCCTGCGCGCCGGGGACCAGACCCTGAGCTGGATCGACCCTGAAGGCCGGCTGGTGTCGTCCTCGGACACCAACCTGGTTCCGGGCGAGGTCCCGCCCTGGGTACCCGTGATCCAACGTCGGGATTCGTTCGAGGTCTGGGGAATCCAGCGGGCCGGACCCGGTGAATGGCGGGTGCCGATGTCGGTGCCCTTCCGGCCCGGGGGCGGGCCGGTGAAGGGGACGCTGGTGCTGCTCGCGGATCCGCAGACCGAGCTGACGGACCGCCTGGAGCGGAGCTGGCCCACGAACAACGTGGTGATCATGGTGCTCGACCCCGCGGGGAACGTGGCCCTGCATTCGCTCCTGCCGGACCTGTTTCTGGGTACGAACTTCCCCGACTACGCCCGATTCGCCAGGCGCGTCGACGCCGGTGAGTCGGACGGCGAGGCGCCGGGATTCGACCTGCGTCCGCGGCTCTATTCCGCGGCACGGATCGGGGGCACGGACTGGCTGCTGCGGGCGTCGGTGCTCAAGGAGGATGTGGATGCGCGCCTCTGGGAGCGGATCCGGGGGAGCCTTTTCCTGTTGGGGCTGAGCGGCGTGGTCGCGGTGGGCGCCTCACGTTGGCTGGCCGGAAGGATCGCCGGCCCGGCCCACGCCCTGGCCGGGGCCGCCCGCGAACTGGCCGCCGGGACGGAGGGGGCGCCGATTGCCGAAGTCGGCCCGCTCGAACTCGCCGAGACCGCACGGGCCTTCAACGGAATGGTCGCCCAACGCCGCGAGGCCCGCGTCCGTCTCGAGGCCAGCGAACAGCGCTTCCGACGCCTCTTCGAGAACATGAGCGCCGCGTTCGCGCTCGTGGAGCCCGTCGACGGCCCCGGCGGGGTTGTCGACTGCCGGTTCGTCGAGGTGAACCGGGCCTTCGAGACCCTGACCGGCAAGTCCGCCTCCGCGATCGTCGGCCGGCTCGGCAGCGAGGCCTTCGCGGCGGCCGTCGATCCCCTGCGTGAACCCGTGGGCGCCGTCGCTGGGACCGGTGAACCGTTCCATCCGGACTCCACCCAGGCCGCCTTCGGCCGCCTTCTCGAGATCTCCGCCTTCCAACCCCAGCCACAAAGGGTGGCCCTGCTCCTCCAGGACGTCACCGAACGGGTCCGCAGCCGGGAGGCGCTCGACGCCGTGCACCGACGCTACCAAAGCCTGCTCGACTCCATCGACGGCATCGTCTGGGACTCCTCCACCGAAGGCGGGATCACCTACGTGAGCCCCCAGGCGGAACGCATCCTCGGCCATCCGGTTTCGCGCTGGATCGGCGACTCGCAGCAGTGGGCCGCGCTGCTCCATCCCGCCGACCGCGACAAGGTCCTCGCCATCCTCCGGGATCCCCTTCCGTCGGACCGCGACCAGACGCTCGACTTCCGGATGGTCCACGCCGACGGGCACACGGTGTGGCTGCGCAACCTGGTGACGCCGGTCCGGGAATCCGACGGTGCCATGCGCCGTCTCGGGGTCATGTTCGACATCACCGAACAGAAGCACGCGGAGGAGGCGCTCCGGGAGAACGAGCGCCTGCTGCAACTCGCCCTCGAGGGAGGCGACCTCGGCTTCTGGCACATCGACCTCGTGGGTGGACACGTCTGCTACAGCAACCGCTGGATCACCATGCTGGGACTCGATCCGGCCCGGTTCGTCCACACGATGGCCGCGTGGGAGGAACGGATCCATCCCGACGACCTGGCGTCGGTCCGCGCCGCCATGCGTGCCCACTTCGAGCAGGGAAGCGCGCCTCTCTACGAATCCGTCCACCGCCTGAGGAACGCCGCCGGCGGATGGACCTGGGTCGCCTCTCGCGGACGCATCGTGGAGCGTTCCGCGGACGGACGGGCCCTCCGTGCCGCGGGCACGCATCTCGACGTCACCCTGACCCGGGTCGCCGCCGAGGAGCGGGCCGCGCTGGAGAGGAAGATCCAGGAGACGCAGAAGCTCGAGAGCCTCGGCGTGTTGGCGGGGGGCATCGCCCACGACTTCAACAACCTGCTCACCGGGATCCTCGGCAACGCGAGCCTCGCCCGCCTTTCCCTGCCCGGTTCCTCGCCCGCCCTCGACTACCTCGCCGAGGTCGAACAGTCCGCGGAGCGCGCCGCCCATCTGTGCCGCCAGATGCTGGCCTATTCCGGACGCGGCCGTTTCGTCATCCAGCATCTCGACCTCAACACGCTCATCGAGGACATCGCCCACCTGCTCGGCATCTCCATCGGCAAGGGCGTGGTCCTGCGCCAGAAGCTTTCCCGTCAGCTCCCGTCCATCGAGGCCGACGTCACCCAGATCCGCCAGGTGTTGATGAACCTGGTCATCAACGCGTCCGAGGCCATCGGCGACCGCAGCGGCGTCATCGTCATCAGCACCGGGGCCGTGCGCGTGGATGCCGCCTATCTGGCCACGGTGACCTACACGCCCGACGCGAGGCCCGGGGACTACGTGTCGGTGGAGGTCAGCGACACCGGATGCGGCATGGACGCCGAGACGATCGCCCGCATCTTCGACCCGTTCTTCACCACCAAGTTCACCGGACGTGGACTCGGTTTGGCGGCGGTGCTGGGGATCGTCCGCGGCCACCGCGGCGCGATCAAGGTGTACAGCGAGCCGGGTCGGGGGACGTCGTTCAAGCTGCTCTTCCCGGTGGCCGACGGCGCCGCGAGCCCGCTCGAGACACGTCCCGCCCCGGCGCCCCGGTGGCGCGGGGACGGCGAGGTCCTGGTGGTGGACGACGACGAGACCATCCTCACGCTGGTGGCCCGGATGCTGGAGAGGCTCGGCATGGCCGCCGTGCTGAGCGGCGATCCGCGCGAGGCGGTCGAGATCCTGCGTGGGAACCCCGGGAGGTTCCGCGTCGTCCTGCTCGACCTCACCATGCCGCACCTCGGCGGCGAGGAGACCTTCCGCCTGATGCGCGGGATCCGTGCCGACGTCCCGGTGGTGTTGATGAGCGGCTTCACGGAGGAGGACGCGGTGAGCCGCTTCGCCGGCAAGGGTCTTGCCGGCTTCGTCCAGAAGCCGTTTGGTCCCACGGCATTGTCCGAGGCCCTCCGCCGGGTTCTCGAGTCGGCCGGCTCCGCCAACCCATGAACCTCCCCGACGTCCTCCACCGGTCCCTCGCGGCGCTCGCGATCCTGCTCGTGCTGCCCGCCGCCGAAGCCACGCAGCGGCCGGTGAACCGCGCCTTCGCGACGCGGTCCGAGACCATCGCCCCCAACGCCATGGCCTGCACCAGCCATCCCCTGGCGACGCAGGCGGCCCTGGATGTCCTCAAGGCGGGCGGCTCCGCCGTGGACGCCGCGATCGCCGCGAACGCCTGCCTCGGCCTCATGGAGCCGACCGGCTGTGGCATCGGCGGCGACCTGTTCGCCATCGTCTGGGACCCGGCCACGGGCCGCCTGCACGGGCTCAACGCCAGCGGCCGATCGGCGGCCGGACTGACGTTGGCGGACCTCCGCGCCCGCGGTGTCACCAACATGCCGTCCTACGGGCCGCTGCCGGTGACCGTGCCGGGCGCGGTGGACGGATGGTTCGCGCTCCATGGCCGGTTCGGCCGCGTGCCGATGTCCACGAACCTCGCCCCGGCGATCCGCTACGCGCAGGACGGCTTCCCGTTGAGCGAGGTGATCGCGGAGGCGTGGGCGCGGAACGTGGCCATCCTCGCGAAGTACCCCAACGTGAAGGAACTCTGGGCGCCCGGCGGACGCGCCCCGGCCAAGGGCGAGCGCTTCCGCAACCCCGGCCTCGCCAGGACCCTGGGTCGGATCGCCTCCGGTGGACGCGACGCGTTCTACCGCGGCGAGGTCGCCGCCACCGTCGTGCGGTTCCTCCGCGAACAGGGCGGCGCGTTGACCGAGGAGGATTTCGCATCGAACGCCCCCGAGTGGGTGGACCCGATCTCCACGAACTACCGCGGATGGGACGTCTGGGAACTCCCGCCGAATGGCCAGGGTCTCGCCGTGCTCCAGACGTTGAACCTGCTCGAGGGCCGCGACGTGCGGTCGATGGGATTCGGCTCCACCGCCTGGATCCACACCTTCGTCGAGGCCAAGAAGCTGGCCTTCGAGGACCGCGCCCGCCTCTACGCGGATCCCGCCTTCCACCCAACGCCGATCGCCGAGCTGAACTCGAAGGAGTACGCGGAAAGCCGCTGGAAGCTCGTGCGACCCGACGTCGCCGCACGTCGCCACGATCCCGGGGTCCCGGCGCTGCGTGCCGGGGACACCATCTACCTCTGCACCGCGGACTCCTCGGGGATGATGGTCTCGCTCATCCAGAGCAACTACCGCGGCATGGGCAGCGGCATGGTCCCTCCCGGACTCGGCTTCGGCCTGCACGACCGAGGCGAGGCCTTCGACCTGAACCCGGGCCGCCCCAACTCCTACGCGCCGCGGAAGCGTCCGTTCCACACGATCATCCCGGCGTTCGTCACCCGCGACGGCGAGCCGGTCATGGCCTTCGGCGTCATGGGCGGCGACATGCAGCCGCAGGGACACGTGCAGGTGCTGGTGAACTGGATCGACTTCGGCATGAACCTGCAGGAGGCGGGCGACGCGCCGCGGATCTACCACACCGGGTCCAGCGAGCCGGACGGTTCCGTCATGTCCGACGGCGGGACGGTGAGCCTCGAGGCCGGATTCCCGTCGGAATCGGTGCGGGATCTCCAGAAGCTCGGCCACCGCCTCGGCGCCGCGTCCATCGGGTCCTATGGCGGCTACCAGGCGGTGATGTGGGACCGCACCAACCGCGTCTGGATCGGTGCCACCGAGAGCCGCAAGGACGGGACCGCGGCGGGATACTGATGGGGTGGTGGTGGGTTGAAGAGCCGGAGGGTTGAAGCGGTGGGAATCGCTCGTCCGACGCCCGGCGCCATCTCCGGCATCTCAAGGGCTCGACGGCTTCTGCCGATGGTTTCCATCGGGGATGGGAGCGGATCTACAAGGGGAGCCGGTCCTTCCGAATTCTTCATGTTGTTCACCACGAATTCCGTGGCTGGGTTGTCGGTCGGTGGGGAACCGACGATGGTGCCCTGGCCTTTGGCCGCCCTCTTCGGCGCGCTGTTCATCCTGATGCTCGGATGGTCCATCGGGCTCCGTCGCCGTGTCCGGGACCAGCAGCACCGCCTGCGTCGCCACGCACTCACTGAAACCACCCTGCGTGCCCGCCACCGCGAGCTGCTCGACACGGTCTCCGACCTGGTGTTCGTGCTCACCCGCGACGGACGCTTCTGCGAGATGAACCGCGCCGCGGAGTCCGCGTTCGGCGGGCGCATCGAGGACTTCGCCGGCGAATCGATCTACGGCCGCATCGCGCCGCACGACCGTCCGAAGCTGCTGCGCCTGCTCGCCGGCGAGGGACCCGGCCTCGGCGACCGCATCCTGGAGCTGATGGTCCGCGACGACCGCGGCTTCACGCACGTCATCCAGCTGACCGCCTGGCGTCAGGCCAGCCGCGACCGTGGAGGCGGGTTCTACGTGGTGGCGCGGGACATCACCGCGTGGAAGGCCATCGCGCCGGCGTTGCTCGACGACGAGCCGGCCGCCGGCTCCGGGGATCCCGAGCCGCCGCGCCGCGGGTCGGGCGACATCTGGAGCCACGGCGAGTGAGTTCGGGGCCGGTTCCCCGGGGAGCCGGCTTCCCTTCGTCCGTCCGCCGCGCCACGATGTGGGCATGATCCCCCTGCGCCTGCGGACCTTCCTCAACGGACTGGCGGCCTCCGTCTCGATGCTGGCCCTCCACGGCGCCGGGGCCGACGACGGTTTCGCGCCCCTCTTCAACGGCCGGGACCTCTCCGGTTGGGTGAACGTGAACTGCGCGCCGGAGACGTTCACGGTGCGCGATGGCATGATCCACTGCGACGGGATCCCGACGGGCGCGCTCCGGACCGTGCGGCAGTACGAGAACTTCGAGCTCGAGCTGGAATGGCGCCACCTCAAGGCGGGTGGCAACGCGGGTGTGTTCATCTGGGCCGGTCCGATGCCCGCCGTCGGCCAGCCCTTCCTCCGAGCCATCGAGGTCCAGGTCCTCGACCACGGCTACGGGAAGTCCGACTGGTTCACCACCCACGGCGACGTCTTCCCGATCCACGGCTCGCGGATGAAGCCGTTCTCCCCGAGCAACGGCGACCGCAGTTTCCCCAAGGAGATGAGGAGCCACGGCGCGCCCGAGTGGAACCGCTACCGCATCGTCGCGACCAACGGCGTGCTCCGGCTTTCCGTGAACGGCGCCGAGGTCTCCGGCGGCACCGGCTGCACGTGGCGCAAGGGCTACATCGCCCTGGAATCCGAGGGGGGACAGGTCGACTGGCGCCACCTGCGGATCCGAGAGCTGCCCTCCACCGGCGCCGGCCCCGCCGATTCCGCCCCGGAAGCCGAGCACTGGCGTTCGCTCTACGACGGACGCGGGCTCCGCGGCTGGACGCCTTCCCCGGGCGCCGAGGCGGTCTGGGCGGCCGAGGACTGGACCCTGCGCTCCGCGGCGAAATCCGCTTCCTCCGCGGTGCTCCGCGGCCCGGTGTGCTCCGGTGCCACCCGGATGGTGTTCGACTGGAAGTGGGACGCGGAGCCGGCCTCCAAGGTCCCGCCGGTTTCCCTGTCCGTCGCGGGCGGTGAGCCGAGCGCGCTGCCGCCGATGCCGAAGGCGCGTTCCAAGGATTGGAACCGGCTCGAGCTGCGGCGCGTTGAGGGGCGGTTCGAACTGACGCTCAACGGCGAGCCCGCCGGCGATGTCGCGGTTCCGGCCGGGGACTTCACCCCGATCCTCGTCCCCGGCCCCGTCCTCACCCGCCTCTCGAGCCTCTTCGTCCGCTGATCCGTGCTGGGTCCGTTGTCCGTAGCCGCGGCTGCCAAGCTGCGGACGATCGCCGCCGATTCGGCTGTTCCCCGCTGAAAACTGAAAACTGGAAACTTGAAACTCCTCCGGACCGCCCCGGAGGAAAGGAGGACAAGGACGCAGTGCCGTCGTCAGTTGCCTTTGGCCGAACGCAGGTACACCGGGTTGGAATAGAGCCACGGACGCAGTTCGCCACCGAGGTCGAACCACAGTTCGACCCGGTAAACGCCGGGTCCAGTCGTCTCGTGCCGCAGCGAGTGACCCTCGTCCAGCGCCACCTGGCGGCCGTCCCGCATCAGGCGGATTTTTGCCGGCAGAGGCGATTCCACCTTCAACACGGTCCCGGCGGTCCACGGCCGTTCGTCGCCCATCCGCAGTCCGTCCGTGCCGCCGAAGTCGAAGCCCGTCGGATCGGCCATCCAGTCGTGGCTCACGTACACCCGCCCCGCCTTCACCGCGGTGCGCAGCGCGGGTTCGGTCTTCTCCGCGGCGAGGACATGGGTGCTCACGTTCCTCAGGGAACGTTCATAGGGGTCGAAGTCGAGCCGGACCACGACATCCCCGGGCCGGTGCCCTTCCAGCAGCCGCCGCAACGCCGGCCGCAGCAGCGCCTTCACCTTCCGCATGTCCTCGTCCTTGTCCACGACCGTCCCGATCAACGCCGTGTCGTCGTCCAGCTTCTTCACCAGGAACACCTGGTTGTGGTGGCAGTCGTTGGCGGCGACCCCGGTGAACCTGCCGGTGGCGGTCGCGGCGTCCCACTTCTCCAGGTACGCCTGCGGATAGGCCGCCTGGCCCGCGAGACACGCGTCGGGATACCGCTGGAGCAGGTCGGAGAGCTCCACCACCTGGTCCGGGTCCGTCAGGCGGAGCACCAGCTTCAGGATCCCGGTGAAGTCCCGCTTGGCGTCGTAGTGCCGGTTGTAGATCTCCAGCCCGGTGAGGCCGTCCATCGGGTGGTCCGGACGCTCCTCGATGTGCGAGAGGAAGATCAGCCCGTCGCCCTGGTTCACGGTGCCGACGAACTTCGGGATCGGCTCCTGCATGGACTGGAAGACGGACCGTTCCGGGCTCACGAGGAATCCGCGGCATTCCGAGCCGGGGATGAACAGGACGCCTTCGCGGAGGCCGCGCCACCCGTCCATGAAGTCGCGCGGCGGACGGAAGTGGTCGGAGAGGAAGAGGACGTCGACGCCGACCGCCTTCGCGGCACGCAGGATCTCCTCGGGGGTGCCGCCGGTGTGGGTGGAGTCGCCGGCGTGGGCGTGGAAGTTGCACCGGAGGTCGAGCAGCCCGTCGGTGCGGCGGACCTCATGGCGGCGGGCGGCCAACGAATCGACCGAGGCCTGCACGGCGGAGAGACGCTCGCGCTGCAGGCGTTCGTTGGGTGACCAACGGGGCTCGGCGAGCGGCTCGGAGGCTTGGGTGACCGTCGCCGCGGCGAGCAGCAGTGCCGCAAGAATCGGGGTCCCATCCAGGGACTTGGGTGTGCGCGGGTTTCGCCTCATGGCCGGTTGGATCCCCGCCAGTGAAGCCGGAGGGAGCCGTGGAAGGAAGCCGTGGATCGAACCGGCTCAAGTGGAGCGTCCCACGTCCCGATGGAAGGTCAGAACCGCCCGACGCCGACGGCCCCAACACGGGGTACAGGTCGTCGGGGCCCCATCGAACCGTGCTGGAAAGCCGCGGAAACATCGACGAAGCGGAACGGAAGTTCCACGGACGGGACAGCATGCCCGGACCGGATCCGAACGGCGGCCGAAGCCGTCCCGCCATGCCCGTCCCGCTGCACGACCCCGCCGAATTGCTGGACGCCGTCGGGCGTTCCGCCGGTGTCGGCGTCTGGTCCTACGACCTGGATTCCGGGGATCTCTACTGGTCGGAGCAGACCCGCCGCATCCACGAGGTCCCGGACGACTTCGTGCCGACGCTGGAGTCGGCGATCGCCTTCTACACGTCCCCGAGCCGCAGTCTCATCCGCGAGGCGGTCGGGAAGGGGATCCGTGACGGGACCCCGTGGGACCTCGAACTCGAGTTGCTCACCGCACGGGGACGTCAGGTGTGGGTCCGGGCGGCCGGACATGTGCGACGCGAGGCGGACCGGGCGACCCGTCTCTACGGCAGCTTCCAGGAGGTCACCGCGCGGAAGTGCGGCGAACTCATCCTGCATGAGACCGTGGAACGGAACCGGGCCCTCCTGGCCGCGATTCCGGACCTGCTCTTCCGCGTGGATTCCGCGGGACGCTATCTCGAGTGCCACGCCGGCGACCCGGAGCTGATGCCCGTGGACCCGGAAACGATGCTGGGTCGGACGCTCCATGAGGTCCTGCCACCGGATGTGTCCGACCGATGCATGGAGGCCGTCTCGCAGACCCTGACCGATGGGCAGAGCCGCCAGATCGAGTACCAGCTCGACCTGCCCGGTGGGTCCATGTGGTTCGAGACCCGCGTCGTGCGGGTGTCGGCGGACGAGGTGCTCGGGATCGCCCGCAACATCACCGGACGACGCCAGGCGGAGCAGTCGATGCAGGAGGCGTTGATGCAGCTGGAGGAGGCCACCGGCCGTGCCAACCAGCTCGCGATGCAGGGCCAGCTGGCGAGCGCCGCGAAGAGCGAGTTCCTGGCGTCGATGAGCCATGAGATCCGCACCCCGATGAACGGCATCGTGGGCTTCACCAACCTGCTGCTCGACACCGACCTCTCCCAGGAACAGCGCGACTACTGCGAGACGATCCGCCGCAGCGGCGAGACGCTGCTTTCGCTCATCAACGACATCCTCGACTACTCCAAGATCGAGGCCGGCAAGCTCACCCTCGAGATGGTCCCGTGTGACCTCCGGTCCGGGTGTGCCGAGGTGGTCGAGCTCATGGCCGCGCAGGCGGCGGGGAAGGGGATCGAGCTGGGACTGCTGGCCGACCCGGTTCCGCTCAACCTCACCGCGGATCCCGGCCGCGTCCGCCAGGTGCTCTTCAACCTCATCGGCAACGCGATCAAGTTCACCCAGCGTGGCGAGGTCGTCGTCGCCGCCTTCCGGGTCCCGGGCGACCTCGGTTCACCGCCGCGGTTCCGCGTCGAGGTCCGCGACACCGGCATCGGGATCCCGGAATCCAAGATCGGCCTGCTCTTCCAGAAGTTCATGCAGGCCGACACCTCCACGACCCGACGGTTCGGCGGCACCGGCCTCGGTCTCGCGATCTGCCGGCAGCTCATCTCCATGATGGGCGGCGAGGTCGGCGTCACGAGCGTCGAGGGACGCGGATCGACCTTCTGGTTCACGCTTCCCGCGTCGGACGCCGCCGCCGTCACCGGACCCGCTGCCGGGGCCGACCTGCCCGTCGCGCGCGTCCTCCTCATGGTCCCGCCCGGCGTCCATCGGGAGTCGCTGCTCCGCCTGCTCCGGTACTGGCGGATCGACCACGAGGTCGCCGGGGACGCTTCCGCCGCCCTGGCCGCGCTCAACCGGCGCGATCCGGGTCGGATCCCCTTCACCGCGGTCCTGCTGCTCGACGCCGAGAAGTCCGACGGCTCCGAGGCGGCGTTTGTCCGGGGCCTTCGTGAGTCGGTCGGCAAGGCCTGTCCGAGGATCATCCGCCTGTCTTCCGGCGCCATGCGGGACCGTTCGGAACTGAAGCCCCTGGTCGACGCCACGGTGCCGAAGCCGCTGGTCCGGCCCTCGGTCCTCGTTCCCGTCCTCCTCGAAGGCGTCGGCGCCGACGAATTCTCGGAACCGGCAACCGCCGTCGAGGCCCCGGCGCCCTCCGGAATCCAACCGGCCCAGGAACCCACACCCGCAAGGACCGTCGCCACGCGGGTCCTGCTCGCCGAAGACAACGCCATCAACCAGAAGCTCGCCATCCGACTGCTCGAGAAGATGGGCTGCCGCGTGGACGTCGCCGCCAACGGCATCGAGGCGGTCCAGATGTCCTCACAGGTCCCGTACGCGATGATCCTCATGGACTGCCTGATGCCCGAGATGGACGGGTTCGAGGCGACCCGAACCATCCGGGAGCGGGAAGCCGGCGGGAAACGCATCCCGATCGTGGCGCTCACCGCGAACGCCATGGCCGGCGACCGGGAACGGTGCCTCGAGGCCGGCATGGACGACTACCTCTCGAAGCCCTTCCGCGCCGACGACCTGCGTGCGGTCTTCAGCCGCTTCTGTCCCAGGACCGGACGTTGAGTTTCCGCTGTCCGTGGCCGCAGCCGCTGAAAACTGGAAACTCCCGCAAGTTGGCCACGGAGTTGTTCCCGGTGGGAAACGAGGCCCCGCATTCGGCCGGTTCGACTCCGCGGGCTCCGCGCCTCCGCGTGATCCCCAAGGAAGTTCAGCGTTCGCGCGTGAGGACGAGTTCCGCACCGGACGCTGTCCGGCACGGGGGACCATCGACGTAGGTCATCCGGACGGTCTCAGCGTCGACGCGGACCTCGGTCAGGCTCACCGTCCGCGCGTCCTCCCGATGCATGCACACCGACCACGGGCCGCGTTCCGGAAGGTGCCCCCGGTGAAGGGGAGACAGCGGGGTCTCTGGATCCGCGAGCAACCCCGGAAGGGCGGACTCGAAGAGGATCCTCCTCTCCACGCCGGCCCGCTTCTCGTCGAAGGCCGAAGAACTCCATTGTCCGGGCTGCCAAGGATGTGCGTGCGCCCTCAGGCCGTGGCCGTCCCAAAGCCATTCCATGACCTCGCCGTTGCGGGCGAAGAAGCCCACCAGCCGGAACGGCGGCAGCGCGCGCTGGGAGTCCTGCCGCAGCCGCGCGTCCACAGCGGCCGCGTCGGCCAGCGTGTCGATCGACGGGATCACGGTCCCGCGAGACGCACGTGGCCGCGGCGGGACGTAGGCGACGGCATAGGCGTTCAGCAGGGTGAGCACCGCGCCGTGGGGATTGGCGGAGATCCACGTGCCTCCCCCCGGCTCGCGGGGCTGGAGCAGGCCGAGTCCGTCACGGAGATGCAGCGCCGCGGGCAGGGCCCGGACGCGCGTGCGCAACTCGTCGCGGTTCATGGCCAGCCGGAAGCCATTCCTGCCGGGAAGGAACGTGACGGTGCACATGGTCAGTCGGAGACGGGGATGCCTGAGAGGCTCTCACGGCACCGCGCCCAGGCGCTCCAGAATTCGCGGTAGCCGGGCACGCGGACGCCGAGGCGCCGTTGCGCGGCCCCGGCCTCGAAGACGATCTCCCACTGCCGGAAGAGCGTGCGGTAGGCGTCCAGGAGGCTCTTCGACGGATCGTACACCGAGGTGGCCTCGGCGGCGGCCCCGTTGAGCTCGACGATCCGGAAGCCGCGCCCTTCACCGAAGGCGGCCGGATCGGAATAGCGCACGTCGTAGCGTCCCACATGGAATCCAGGCACGGACCTCGAGAGCGCCTCGATCCGGTCCAGCAGGGCCGGGGTCGCGAGGCGGGAGCCGTCGAGGAAGAGGCACCCCTGCGCGTGGTTGCCGGCCTCGACGAGGCGGACGACCTCGCCGGCGGAGGGGATGGCGTCGAGCCGCGCCGAGTGGCGCCGGAGATGGATCTCCTGGAGGAAGCGGGCCCGTGGATCCGCGGCGATCAGTCCGCGCAGCGTCGTCCGTCCGTCGCCGACCAGCACCGGGAAGACCTTCTCCGTGATCGCGAAGATCCGTCCGCGTTCCTCGCCTGGCAGGCGATGGTAGAAGATCCCGGCTTCCAGCGGCCCGGGCAGGTATTCCTGGACCACCAGGGCGGCCTGGGTTTGTTCCAGGTATCCGCGGGCTTCGTCGCGGGTGCGGACGATGCGGAATCCGGCGCCGCGTTGGCCGATGTCCGGCTTCAACACGAACGGGAAGCCGGGGTCGCCCGAGTCCAACAGCGTCCTCAGTTTCTCCCACCTTCCGTCTGCGGGACCGCAAGGGAGTTTCCAGGAGCGGGCGGTGAAGTCGGGATGGGAGCCTTGGAGGACTTCGAGCGTCTCGAATTTCGATTCGCCGACGAGGCCGCCCAGTTCGATCCCCGGATTCGCGAGCGCCGGGATGCGGAGGCCCCCGTGGCGCCAGGCCAAGCGGAGGTACTGGAACGCCACCGGCAGGTAGAACAGCCAGGAAGGCCAGAACTCCCATTGGATCCAACGGCCTACCCGGTCCGCCATCCTGCGGAGCCATCGGCGACCCGGACCGGAGCCCAGGATCCAGGGGCCGACGATCAGCAGCAGCCCGAGCGCGGGCGTCCATCGTGGAAGCCCTCCGCCGGTGCCGCCGCCTCCGATCAGGAGGAACAGCACCGCCGTCCAGACCGCCACCGTGGTTCCGGTCACGGCGAGGAAGCGTCCGGGCGGACAGCCGAGGAAACCCGCGGCGAGGAAGGTCGGAAGGCGGGTGCCCGGGACGAAGCGCGCGCCCACGAGGATCCAGGGTCCGTGGACGCGGAACCATTCCTCGCCCCGCCGGACGGCATCCGGGCCGATGCGGCGGGCCACCCAACGGTTTTGCAGCAGGGACTTCCCGTACCGTCGGGCCAAGAGGTAGAGCAGGGCGTCACCGATCCAGATCCCAAGGGCGCAGCCGGCGAACGCTGCGGTCCAGGAGAGCTTGCCTTCGCGGGCGAGCAGGATCCCGGTCAACACGGAGAGGTCCTCCTGGAGGAGCGTGCCCGCCGCCAGGCCGATGCCGCCGGCCAGCTCCCGAACCCACGAGTCCAGGAATGCGGTCATCCGGCGAGGGCGCGACGATGGAGGGTGGTTGAGGGCGCGATGCCGAAGCCCGCGGGCACCGGACGGTCCTCGAGGCGCGCGATGACGCCGATCATGGCGTAGTGGTGGATCCCATGCGTGATCGCGTAGGCCAGTTCCCGTCCCAGGGTGGACCGGGTCGTCGGCGACTCCGGATTGCAGTCGCTGACGCTGCATCGGACCCCGACGGCGTGTTCAAGGAGCGAGGCGTCCCAGCGTTGGAGCTCGGACCGCACGGCCCTGGTGGAGTCCCGGGCGATATCCAGGTGCCGTTCCACCCGCGGATCCCGGTCCCGGTCGTCGTAGTCCACGATCCCGGTCTCCGCCGCACGGAGCACGCTGACGAAGTGGTCCAATCCATGCCGGTAGTGTCCGCCGATGCTGGCGTCATAGACCGCCGGATGCGGCCGTGCGTAGGACTCCGGCCCCACCAATTCGAGCAGGTCGAGCCCCTGCTGGAGGAAGCCGAGTGCGGCGGCGAGCAGACGTCGTCGGCCCGCGGGCCCGGCGTCTTCCGCGGCCGGGCCGTTGTTCGCGTTGTGCGTCATCGGGATTGGGTCGGGGCCATCCGGTCCATCCTTACAGGAGTTCCGTGGATTTCGGGCCATGAAAAGGAGCCTTCGCCCAAGGACGATTCGGCGACGACGCGGGCCTTCATGCAGGCCTGTCGGCGGTCGGTCCGATGGAACAGGCGGATGCGCCCGGAAGCCGGGATCCGACCCAAGGCAACCGATGCCGTTCCAACCAGGCCACGACGAGTCCCGAGGCCAGCACGGTGAGCGCGAGCGCGAACAGCAGCCCGCCGTCGTCCTGGACCACGATCCCGAGCCGGGTGAGGTGGCTCATCACGGCCCCGCCCATCAGGCCCGCCGCAAAGAGCCCTCCGATCGGGGAGGTCCTGGGAACGACCAGGAGCGCCGCGGCGACCAGTTCGAGCAGTCCCGTGGCGATCCGACCCCATGGCTCCACGCCCAGCCGGGTGAAGATGTACTTGGATTCGGGCGCGCCGGTGAACTTGAAGTAGAGCGTCTGGAGGAGGATGCCGGCGGCGACGAAGGCGAACACGCGGGCGACACGGCGATGGGTCCTGCAGTTCATCGGGCACCTCCGTCGACCTGGACCGTCGGCTTCGACGCGGCGGACCGTGCGCCGCGGGAACTGTCGAGGACCAGGCTCAGCCTTGTTGTGCCGGCGTTGGTGAGGCGGCGTATCCCGTCGAGGGATTCCCGGGACATACCGGTCGTGTTCGGAACATTCATCGCCGGTTGAGTCGCGGATTCCCGTCCGGAACTTACAGGGCGTCCAAACGCGGTACCGGATCCCGTCGCGGGATGCACGGGGTTGGAAGCGCGTCCGCGGCATCGGTGCGCTTGAGTCGATCCAGGAAACCGAGCAGGGTCGGAACGCGTTCAGTGAACCGATTCATCCATGTCCAACCCCGATTCAGGAGTCTTCGGCATCGCCTGGTATCGACCGGAGCAGTGGTCCCTCATGCTGTCCCTGATCCCCGATCCCGAGGTTTTTCCAAAGACCCATGAGGAATGGCTGGCAAAGGCGATGAAGCTGGAACGCGAATTGACGCAGAAGGGGATCACCGCGGTTCGGATCGAGGTCGAACTCAAGGCCTTGCTCGATTGGGCGGCCAAGGAGAAGCGTCCGGCCGACAGCGCGGCGCGTTCCGCCTATGCGTTGCTGCTGACCCAGGCCGGCCTGTACCGCTAGGCATCCTCGGAAACCCTCCCGCGAACGGGACCGGCAACCGGCTTCGTGATGTGCACGAGGCTTTGGAGCCCATCCTTGGCGACCCGTCTTCCGCGGTTTCCCCGTCCGCCCTCACCGGTCTTGGCTACCCGATGCAAGGGTCCCCTTGGGCCCGAAGGCGACGCCGTGGCGGTCGCCTCGGGACCCGTACCGGCACTCGACACGGGGGGATGGGTCCGGTTACCTGTGCGGACTTTTCGCGACGCAGACCGAAACCATGAACGCCGAACTCCTCGTCCAGGCCAAGACCCTCGGATTCTCCGACCGCCAGATCGCCCATCTCACCGGCCGCACCGAGGACGCCGTCCGCGCCGAGCGCAAGTCGATCGGCCTCGTCCCGAGCTACCGCCTGGTGGACACCTGCGCCGCGGAATTCGAGGCGTACACGCCGTACTACTACTCGACCTACGACCGCGGCGACGACGAGGTCACCAAGACGCCGAAGAGGAAGATCATGATCCTCGGCGGCGGCCCCAACCGCATCGGCCAGGGCATCGAGTTCGACTACTGCTGCGTGCACGCGGCGTTCGCCCTCAAGGAGGACGGCTTCGAGACGATCATGGTCAACTCCAACCCGGAGACCGTCTCGACCGACTACGACACGAGCGACAAGCTGTTCTTCGAGCCCCTGACCCTGGAGGACGTCCTCCACATCTACGAACGCGAGGGCTGCACCGGGGCGATCGCCCAGTTCGGTGGACAGACCCCGCTGAACCTGGCCCTCGGGCTGAAGAGGAACGGGGTGAACATCATCGGCACCTCGCCGGAGAGCATCGAGATCGCCGAGGACCGCAAGCTGTTCGCCGCGATGCTGAACAAGCTGGAGATCCCGCAGCCGCCCAACGGCCTGGCGACGAACGCCGAGGAGGCGCTCCAGGCGAGCCAGCGGCTCGGCTACCCGGTGCTCGTCCGCCCGAGCTTCGTGCTCGGCGGCCGCGCGATGCAGATCGTCTATTCCGACGCCGAGCTGACCCACTACATGCGCTTCGCCGTCGAGGCCTCCCCGGAACGGCCGGTGCTGGTGGACAAGTTCCTGGAAGACGCCACCGAGGTGGACGTCGACTGCATCGCCGACGTCGGCCACTTCGCGAACCCCGACGACGCGACGATCGTCATCGGCGGCATGCTCGAGCACATCGAGTTCGCCGGCGTCCACTCGGGCGACGCCGCGATGGTGTTGCCCCCGCACACGTTGTCGAAGGAGGTCGTCGAGACCATCCGCCGCTACACGCACGCCATGGCCAAGGAACTGCGTGTGTGCGGACTCATGAACGTGCAGTACGCGGTGAAGGGCGACACCGTCTACGTGCTGGAGGTCAATCCCCGCGCGTCCCGCACCGTGCCGTTCGTCAGCAAGGCCATCCGGGCCCCGCTGGCGAAGCTCGCCGCCAAGGTCATGGCCGGGAAGACCCTCAAGGAACTCGGCTTCACCGCCGAGGTCTGGCCCGACTACTGGGCGGTGAAGGAGTCGGTGTTCCCGTTCAACAAGTTCCTCGGACAGGACATCGTCCTCTCGCCCGAGATGCGTTCGACCGGCGAGGTCATGGGCCTGGATGCGGACCTGGGCATCGCCTACGCCAAGGCGCAGATGGCGGCCAACTCGCCGCTGCCGCTGAAGGGTCGGGTGTTCATCTCGGTGGCGGACGCGCACAAGAAGGATCTCGTGCCGCTGGCCCAGGGCTACGTGGACCTCGGCTTCGAGCTCGTGGCCACCAACGGCACGGCCACCGTGCTCGAGGCGGCCGGGCTGCGCGTCCAACGCGTGCTGAAGGTGCTCGAAGGCCGGCCGAACATCGTCGACCTGCTCAAGAACAAGGAGATCCAGCTCGTGATCAACACCCCCAGCGGCGCGGCGCCGCGCGAGGACGAGGTGAAGATCCGGACCACGGCGGTCATGACCGGCACCCCGATCATGACCACCATCAGCGGCGCCAAGGCCGCGGCCCTCGGCATCGCCGCCCTGCAGCGGCACGGCTACGAGGTGAAGACGATCCAGGAGTACCGCTGAGCCCGGCCGCGGGATTCCGCCTTCGATGATCGAACTCACGACCGAAGAGCGGGATCACCTGCTGGACTACCTGTCGGACTTCCCCAAGGGGATCGAGGCGAAGGCCCGTTCGATGGCCCTTTCGGGGATGGTGCGCCATCTCCGGAGGAAGATGGAGGGCTTCCAATGGTCCTTCATCGGCACGGTCCAGGACAGAGGCCCCTGTGAGGTGACCCTCGCGATGGAGGAGTTCGGCTTCGAGGGGTACTGCGACTGCAAGTCGGCGGCCGGGTGCGTGCACTGCGCCGCACTGGCCCACGCCCTCATCGCCTTCAGTCCGAAATCGGCGGCCAGGCCCGTCCCCAAGACGGCCCCCGTTCCGAAGCCGAAGCCGGTCCCCCACCTCGCGATTCTCCGGGACGCCGTGACCCGGGGATTGGGACGTCCACCCAGCCAGAAGGAGGAGTCGTTCCTGGGCGAGGTGTTCGGCCTTTTCGAGGCCGCGCGACGCGTGAGGTCGATCAACCTGCTCGAACTCTCCCAGCTCGCCGAGAACGGTCGGGAACAGTACATGTCGATGTTCGAGACCGTGCAGGCGTGGCCCGAGTATCCGGACTCGATCCTGGAGTTCTGGCACGGCCTCTCCCACGAGGCGGCGGGACGCCAACTGCGCCTGCCGGAGTTCATGTCGGCGGTCGCGCGTGTCGCGCCTCCCTCGGAAACGCTCACCCGCCATTGGAGGCAGCGGGCGGTCAACGAGTGGATCCGGAAGCTGGAGACCGCGGAACTGAGGTTGGAGGGCGAGCCCGATGCGCACGCGGAGCCGCAGCCCGCCGTGGATTTCCGGATCCAGCTGAAGCCCGGGGAGGCGATCCTGGAACGCAGGGAAGAGGGATCCGAGAGCTGGAAGCCCCTGAGGAAGGGGGCGCTGCGCGACCTCGCGTTGACCTACCTCGAGAAGCCGTTCCCGGTGGTGCCCGACGCCGAGCTCCTTTGGGAGCAGGTCGCCCGGAGGCTGGGGATGAACATCGCCTCCGGATTCAACCGCGAGCCCGAGGAGGCCCTGCTCCAATCCCTGCCCGCACTCCTCGCCCGAAGCGGTTTGGAGAGCCGGATCGTGACCTCTTCGGGCGTTCCGTTCCTGCGCCCCGAAGGACGGCTTCAGTGGAAGTTGACGGCGCCGTCCGCGGAGCACGACGACTACCGCTTCGAGCTGGTCCGGCCGGATGGACAGCCTCCCGGCGAAGTGCTGAGGCAGTTGTCCGGAACGGCATGCTGGGTCGTCACCACCACCGAGATCTGGCGGGCCGCCCCGATCCCGTCGGGTTTCAGCCCCTTCCAGCCGACGTTGGTTCCCGCGGACGCCGTGGAGAGCCATGCCGGTCTCAGGCTCATCGGTCGCCTCAAGACGGAGCTGCCCGAGCGGCTTCGGGAACGGGTGTGTGATGTCCACCTCCAACCGGTCATCTGGGCACGGATCGGGGACTCGCCCGAGACGGAGGACACGGCGCTGTTTTCCCTCCTGGCGAAGGCCCCGGACGGCGCCGTGGTGGAGCGGTACAGTCTCGGCACCTGGTCGCCCGTCGGAAAGCTGGTCGCTCCCGGCAAACGCGTCCTGGTCGTCCATCGCGAACGGCTCGAAGGCGCCCCGGAGCATCTCGCCCGGCTCGGTGCCAAAAGGCATCCGCTGGGCCTGGACATGAGCCTGCGCCTGACAAAGACCTTCCCGGAGCAGTTCGTGCAGTGGGCCAGGTCCCTGCCTCAATCGATCCGGCTGGAACTGGATCCCGCCCTGCGCACGCTGCTCGAGGACCCGGTGAAGGCCGCGTTCGGGCTCAAGCTGGAACCGGCCGGCACGGACTGGTTCGACCTCGCCATCGAGGTGGATGTCGGTTCGCTGGAGCTGTCGCCGGAGGAGTTGCGCCTGCTGTTGAACGCCCGTGGCGGCTATGTGCGGCTCGGGGAAAAGGGTTGGAAACGGCTCGAGTATTCCCTCTCGGAGGAGGACGAGCAGCAGTTGGCCCGGATCGGCTTGGACGCCCGGGATTTCACCGGCGAGAAGCAACGCCTCCACGCCCTCCAACTCGCGGACGACACGACGACACGGTTCCTTCCCGAACGCCAGGCGGAGGAGATCCGCCGTCGGGCCGGCGAGATCCAGGCCAGCGTCACCCCGCCCGTGCCGGCGGAGATCCAAGCGCGGCTGCGCCCCTATCAGGTCGAGGGCTTCCACTTCCTCGCCTACCTGTCCGAGAACCGCTTCGGCGGGGTGCTGGCGGACGACATGGGCCTGGGCAAGACCCTGCAGACGCTCACCTGGATGTCCTGGCTCCGCGGCCGGATGCCCTCCGGTGGCCGTGCGCGATTCCTCATCGTCTGCCCCAAGAGCGTGGCGCCGAACTGGCAGTCCGAGCTGGGACGCTTCCTGCCGAAATGGCGGAGCCACGTCTGGCGTGGGGACTCCGCGGTGTCCTTGGAGACGGCGATGAAGGTGGCCGACGTGCTGGTGGTGAACTACGCCCAGTTGCGGCGTCTTCAGGAACCCCTCGAGGCGGTCCAATGGAACGCGGTGGTGCTCGACGAAGCCCAGGCCATCAAGAACCCGGAATCCCAGACGGCCCAGGGTGCCCGGCGCCTGAACGCCGACCACCGACTGGCCCTCACGGGCACGCCCATCGAGAACCGTCTGCTCGACCTTTGGAGCATCCTCGCCTTCGCCATGCCGGGCGTGCTGGGCAACCGCGCCCAGTTCCAGCGTTCCTTCGGTTCCGCCGAGGACCCCCTGGCCCGGCGCCGTCTCGCGGCCCGGGTGAGGCCGTTCCTGCTGCGCCGCACGAAGTCGCAGGTGGCCCAGGACCTCCCGGACCGGGTGGAGGAGGACCTCTCCTGCGAGATGGAAGGCGTGCAGAAGCACCTCTACGACGCCGAGTTCAAGAAGGCGCGGGCCCTCCTGCTGAAGGTCCAGACCAAGACCGACCTCGACCAGTTCCGGTTCCATTTCCTGACCTCCCTCCTGCGGCTGCGCCAGATCTGCTGTCATCCCGCCCTCGTCGACGACACGCAGCGGAAGGCGGAAAGCGCCAAGATGGACGCGCTGTTCGACCTGCTCGAGCCCCTGATCGAGGAGGGTCAGAAGGTGCTGATCTTCTCCCAGTTCGTCTCGATGCTCGACCTGCTGCGCGAGGAGATCACGGCGCGCGGCTGGACCACATTCTACATCGCCGGCCACACCGAGGACCGCAGCGCGCCGGTCAGCGGCTTCCAATCCCATGTCGGCGGTGCCGTCTTCCTCATCTCCATCAAGGCCGGCGGATTCGGCCTCAACCTGACGGCGGCCAGCTACGTGATCCTCTATGATCCCTGGTGGAATCCGGCGGTCGAAGCCCAGGCGATCGACCGGACCCACCGGATCGGCCAGACCCAGAAGGTCATCGCCTACCGCCTGATCACCCAAGGTTCCATCGAGGAAAAGATCCGGGCACTCCAACAACAGAAGAAGGCGGTGGCGGAGGACATCCTGGGAGAGGAGCGTTTTTCGCAGAGCCTCACGGTCGACGACTTCCGCTACCTGTTCGAAGAACCCCCGGCGGATCGCAAGCCATGAATCCCGACCTGCCCCCGATATACCCGCCCCTTTCAGCGGTATTGACCGTGCCCGACGCCGGCGTGGCGGTCGCGTTCTACGCCCGCGCCTTCGGGGCCGTGGAGCGGTTCCGGCTCACCGATCCCGTCGGCGGCCGCGTCGCCCACCTCGAGTTGGAGATCCTGGGAGGGCTCGTGATGCTGGCCGAGGGTCCGGCGTTGGCTCCGAAGGAGGCCGCACCTGCGATCCGCTTGTGCCTGCATGTGACAGACGTCGACGCTGTGGTCCGACAAGCCTCGGCCTCCGGGGCGTTGGTGCAGCGCCCACCGAAGGATGAATTCTACGGTCACCGCTGCGCCAAGCTGCTCGACCCCTTCGGCCATGAATGGATGGTCTTCGCGGAAAACGAGCCCGTCCCGCCGAGTGAGATGCAGCGTCGATGGAACAGCTTGGCGGAAGGAGCGAAGTTGAAGCGGTGAAAGGGTGACACGCTGAGACGGCGATGCGCTGATCGTTTGAAGTGCTTTAAGGGCAAGTGACAGGGAGAGTTGGTCACTCAGGTGACAGGGGGAGTAGGTCAGAGGAAGGGTTGTGGAGAAGGCATTCCGGCGGGTTGGGCGCAGCGCAGGACGAGCCAAGCGAGTGAGGCCGTAGCGGAGACCAACCCGCCGTTTAGTCGGCGGATGCTTCGCGGATGAATGGAGTGGCCAGATGAGGGAACGAAAAGCGCTCCGCTTCCCGCCGACGGAAGATGGATTCCCCGGTCTATGGTGGCGCCTTGGCACGGAGCGTCGCCCAGCGCTTCGGCGTGAGCCTCTCCCATCTCCAGCACTGGATCCGGCGGGCCGGCTTCCTGCGTCTGGACTGGGTGGTGTGGACAGACCGGCAGCGGGTCTCCTCCGCTCCGGCCAACCGGACGCCAGACTCCGTCGAGGCCCGGATCCTGCAGGCCCGTGGCAGCCCCCGATCCTCGCCCCTACTCGAATTTGGCGCCCACGCCATCCACGTTTCAGCCTTAGGGACACGTCCCTAGACTACCGTTTGGGGAGGGGCTGGCTGGGTAGGCGGGTGGGCGTGGTTGGCTCAGCTGACTTATAGGCCGGCTGATCGCCAGCAGCGCTGTCTTCTGCGGTTGGGATCGGTCGTCAGCGCCATTTGGCGGCGGTTTTGCAGCCCGCTCGCTTCGATATCGGCGGTATCGGCCAGCAAAGGGCCGCCGCAGGCGCACCTCTGACGTACCCGGGTCGTTGCAGCCCGGTTTCGGTGCGCTTTTGGGAGGTTTCCCTGTCTGCGTCAGGGATCTCCTGTCAGTTCAGGCCGACGTCGGCTGGGGTGCCCTTGCCAACTCCATCTCCATCGGCGTTCGTCGGATGTCCTTCAGCGTGTAGTACTCGCCCGATTCCAGGAACCACAGCCGCCG
>JAIYBC010000018.1 GCA_027488845.1 Verrucomicrobiales bacterium
CGGCTCATGGCTCTAAGTCGAAAGCTCGGCTTCAGCCTCGTGAAGGATCCCGACCCCATCCCGGCGACCTGAAGGAAATGCCCCAAAAGGCTGACATCTCGGGTTCAGTTCATTGGTAGGCGCGAAGCCGCCAAGGGAAGGGGACTTCGGCACCGGAAGCTCGTGGAGGAACGAGACGTCGGCTCCGACTTGTCCGACGGAACCGGCGTTCCCTGCTCCGCGGTCTCCGCGCCTCCGCGTGCCCACCGGCTTCCACCCGTCCCGGCGGACGGATCCGGATCAGGGCTTCCCGGCGGGGGCGGGCACGGAGCCCTTTCCGGTCCGGATCCAATCCTCGGGGAAGACGGCGTGGCGCACGACGGTGCGTTCGTCGGAGGTGAACAGGACATGGAGGCGGCCGTCGCGGGTCTGCAGCGCGGTGGGGTAGCCGTAGTCGCCGTCGGGAGCGTCGAGGAGATTGCGGGCGTGCGGGAAGGTCCGGGCGCCGTCGGTGGAGAGGGCCACGGTCAGCGGCGTGCGATTGGTGAAGCTGTGGTTGTAGACCAACAGGTGGTGGCCGTTCGCGAGTCGCAGGAAGTCCACGGCGGCGTTGGGGTTGGGGAACCCCGAATCCCTCCCCGGCGACCAGGTGCGTCCGCCATCCCGCGACTCGGTCCGGACCATCCAGCCGTCGGGTCGGCCGTTGTAGTCGCCGCCGCGACGGCAGAACGCCACGAGATGGTCGCCGTCGACGACGGCCGCGGCGGGCTGGATGTTGCCGAGACGCGATCCGACGCGGTTGCTCTCCGTCCAGACGCCCTTCTTGGGGTCGAACCGGAGGAAGAGCGAGGTGTTGGTTCCGTCGTCCACCTCGGGATCGCGCCCGGTCTCGCTGTAGGCCGGCAGGATCCAGGAGCCGTCGGCGAGGACGACCGGACGGCTGCGGACCATGGTACCGGCCTCGAAGGTGACCTGGAACGGCTCGGACCAGGTGCGGGCGCCGTCGCGGGAGATCTTCGCGGTGATGCGGGAATCGGCCCAGACCTCGCCGTAGCGGGTGACGTAGAACAGCCAAACGGTGCGGTCCGGCGCCTCCCAGACCACGGCGTTGCCCAGGGAATGGAAGGGGTTGTTGGCGATGGCGACGGGCTTCGACGGCCGGCCTCCACCCTTGGGGATCCTGGAGCCGAACACCGCCGCGGCGTTGTCGTGGTACTCGCCCTTGCCGCTGAAGAAGACGACATAGATCGATCCGTCGGACAACTCGGTGAACGACGCCGGGTGCTTGTAGTTCCCGGTCGGCACCTCGGGTCCGAAGAGCCGGTCGATGCGGAGGGACGGTTCGGCGGCGGCGGCCGGGAGGTCCCCTGGAAGCGTCAGGAGTCCGAAGAGGACGCCGGCGCCGAGGAGCCGGAAAAGCGGTCGGCAAAGAAACCGGCGGGGCATGGCGGAGTGGAGTTTGGCGCCGGGCTGGGCCGTTGGGAAACGGATTCGGGATTGGCCCTCGAGATCGCCCGCCGAGGCGACTGGATTGAGCGCCTCCATTTTCGGACCGCCCGGCCGGCAACGGAGTCGTCCGCTACGGTTCCGAACCGTGCACGGTGGGCCAGCATCCGCGTACGGAGGGCGCGTGGAGGCGCAGGCTGGGATCATCTCCGATCCACCCGGGCTTTCCGTGGTTGTCCACAAAGGCCACCCCGATCGGCAGATTCGGCTGCGCATCGGCCAATTGGATCATCTGCGCCTCAGCCTCGTCGCCGATTTCGATCCATCGGGCCTTCAAGGAACGCGGATCGAGGGACCGGGCCTGGATCTCCTCCAGCTTGGCGGGATCGATCCGGGCGAAGCGCCGCATCATCCTGAGAAGGGAAAGCGGGCTGAATCCCGGATCCTTGCCACATGCGGCCCAGCAAATGGCGGCCAGCGGATAGATGGCGTGGAGTTGCAGAATGTCCACGTAGTCCCGTGTCTCCGTCCGCGCGGAAAGGGCCAGTGCCTTGTTGGTCGCGATGTCGAACAGGTGGAGGCGCCATCCGAGCCGAGCATCCCGTTCGATGGGGAAGAAACGGAAGGCGGAATCGGCCGCCCAATCGATCTCCACGCTGGCATCACCCCGGGAGACCCGGGCCTTGCGGAAGGTGACGTCCCTCTCCCAGTCCCCGGGACGACCCAAGGCGGTCACCTCCAGGCCTGCCGCCCTCAGGTCGGCCACATCGGCGTCGCTGGCCCGCGACACCTCCTCGGCCAATTCGTGGAAGATGTCGAAATCGTTGGAATAGCGGACCGAATCCTCGGCCGCATTCAGGACGACGCCCCCGGCGAAATGGCTCTCCTCGCTCCGGTTTCCGGCCAGGATGGCTAGGACGTCCGATTGCAGCGGGGTGAGAGGCATTGGTGGAGTTCCTGGGCCGCGCGCCACGCCCGCCGGCCGCCGTATTCCCGCAGCCGCTCGATCACGAGCCGGATGTCCGCCGGGGTGTCGATGCGCGCCTCGGGATGCCGGAACCAGAAGCACTCGGGATGCTCCCGGATCAGGGCGACCGTCCGTTCAACGAGTCCGGGAGGCACCGGCGTTGCCGGAGACGTTCCGGAATCGTCCGGATCCGCATGCGCTCGTTTCACGGCTGGACCCTACCTTTTGGGGTCGCGAGGGGCAAGGTGGCGCGGTGGCGGACAAGACGGCCGGAGCCGGCCCTGCCGGAAAACCAAAAGCCCCCGGGGATGCCGGGGGCTCGGTGTTGGGGATCGGTGTCCGGCCGCCGCGGGACTCAGCCCTTGGCGAGGATCACCTGGCGGAACTCGTCGAAGAGCGGGGTAGAGTCATGCGGACCCGGGGCCGCCTCCGGATGGTACTGCACGCAGAAGATGGGCTTCGTCTTGTGGCGCAGGCCTTCGACCGTCTGGTCGTTCAGGTTGATGCGGTTGACCGCCACGTCCGACGGCAGCGAGGCGGCGTCCACGGCGAACCCGTGGTTCTGCGAGGTGATCTCCACCTTGCCGGTCTCGAAGTCCTTCACCGGCTGGTTCCCGCCGCGGTGGCCGAACTTCAGCTTGAAGGTCTTCCCTCCGAACGCCTGGCCGAGGATCTGGTGGCCGAGGCATATGCCGAAGATGGGGATGCCGGAGTCCACCAGCGTCTTCACCTCGCGGACGATGCCGCCGAGGGTCGCGGGATCACCGGGACCGTTGCTGAGGAAAACACCGGCCGGCTTGTGCTTCATCACGTCGGCGGCGGAGGTCTCCGCGGGGACGACCGTGACCTTGAAGCCCTTCTGGCGCAGGCGGCGGAGGATGTTGTACTTCATCCCGAAGTCGTAGGCGACGATGGGGATGTCCGCCGGCGGAAGCGGGTTGCGGATGTTGCGGGCGTTCGTCTCGCCGTTGCGCTGGGTGAGGGCGAAGGCGGCGGACTGGGAATCGTCCGGATCCCAGGCGAAGGCCTCCTTGTGGGTGACCTCGACGACGTAGTTCCTGCCGGCCATGCCGCCCCAACCGCGGGCTCGTTCGACGGCCTCGGCGTCGCCGATGTCCTCCGTGGAGAGGAAGCCGGCCAAGGCGCCCCGGACGCGGAGCTTCTTGGTCAACGCGCGGGTGTCGATGCCCTGGATGCCGGGGATGCCGTACTTCTCGAGGTACTGGGAAAGGGTGTGGTCCGCGCGCCAATTGCTCACGATCGGGCTCAGCTCGCGGATGACGAATCCGGCACAGTGGGCGCGCCAGGACTCGACGTCCTGGTCGTTGACGCCGTAGTTGCCGATGAGCGGGTAGGTCATCGTCACGATCTGTCCCTTGTAGGACGGGTCGGTGAGGATCTCCTGGTAGCCGGTCATCGAGGTGTTGAAGCACACCTCACCGGCGGCGGAAGCACGGGCACCGAAGCCGCGTCCGCGGAACACCGAGCCGTCTTCGAGGGCAAGAATCGCGTTCATCGTTCAGCAACCAACCGCCGTCCGAGAACGGCGCGCGCGGAGTGTGGTCAAGCGCCCGGTCGACGCAAGCGGAGACACGACCGTGGCCCCGACAGGGATCCGGGCCAAGCCTGCAGAGGGGACCGGCACGCGGGGCCGCGAAGCCGCAAACGGGCCAGCAGGAGGCTGCGGATTTCCAGCGGGAAGACAGGACACCGAACGGCGGCCGTCGGTTCCGCTTTGGGGCCGTCGTCACCTTGGCGCCTCAGCGGATTGGCATGGCGTCCATTTCAGGGTTCGGGATCGGCAATGGATCCCGGACCGCGGCTTGGCCGCTGCGGCAACCGGCGGGAGATCGGGAATCCGCGGAATCCGTGTCCCCCTTCCGCAATTCTTGACCGGAAAGGATCCGAATCGGCGTCGAATCCCGGCTGTTCCGCGGACGTCGGCGGGGTATTGTCCGTCCCGTCCCCATGAAGGTTCCGTCCACGAATCCGACCTCCGTCCGACTCCGCTGGCCCGTGGCCTTGGCCGTGCTGCTCGCCCTGGGCTCCGCACCTTCGGGCCGCGGCGAGGCGGTGCGGTTCAACCGCGACATCCGCCCGATCCTTTCCGACGCCTGTTTCCACTGCCATGGGCCGGATCCCGGCACGCGCAAGGCCGGGCTGCGGCTGGACACCAAGGAGGGCTTCTTCGCGGGGACGGCGAAGCGCGGTCCGGCGGTGGTGCCCGGCGACCCGGAGAAGAGCCCGTTGTGGCAGCGGCTGATCACGACCGACGCCGACGACCTCATGCCGCCGCCCGACTCCCACAAGGAGCTGAAGCCGGCGCAGAAGGAACTGGTCCAGCGCTGGATCCGCGAGGGTGCGCCATGGCAGCCGCACTGGTCGTTCCTGAAACCGGAGAAGGCGCCGCTGCCGGCGGTCGGGGACGCGACGTGGGTGCGGACGCCCTTGGACGCCTTCGTGCTCGCGGCCTTGGAATCGAAGGGACTGAAGCCGGCACCGGAAGCCGACCGGAGGACGTTGGCGCGCCGGGTGGCGTTCGACCTCACCGGGCTTCCGCCGGAGCCGTCGCTGGTGGAGTCGTTCGTCTCGGATTCGCGGGCCGACGCCTATGGGCGTCTGGTGGACCGGCTGTTGGATTCGCCGGCGTGGGGCGAGCATCGGGGGCGGTATTGGCTGGATGCGGCGCGGTACGCCGACACGCACGGGCTGCATTTCGACAACTACCGGGAGATGTGGCCCTACCGGGACTGGGTGGTGGACGCCTTCAACCGCAACCAGCCGTTCGACCGGTTCACGGTCGACCAGATCGCGGGCGACCTGCTGCCCGATGCGACCGAGGAACAGCGGATCGCGACCGGTTTCCACCGGTGCAACATGACCACCAACGAGGGTGGAACCATCGAGGAGGAGAACCTCGCCAACTACGCGAACGACCGGGTCACGACGACCTCCTGGGTGTGGCTGGGCCTGACCGCCAACTGCTCCGCCTGCCACGACCACAAGTTCGACCCGATTTCGCAGCGGGACTTCTACTCGATGGCGGCGTTCTTCCGGAACACCCGCCAGCCGGGCTTCGACGGGAACGTGAAGGACTCCAACCCCAGCGTCGTGGTGGTGAAGGACCCGTCGGAGAAGGTGCGTTGGGAGGCCCTTCCCAAACAGATCGAAGCCGCGAAGACCATGGTGGATCGGCGTCGGACCGAGGCTGAGCCCGCGTTCCTCTCCTGGGTCGCGGAACTCGATCCGGCGGCCATCGAGGCGGGGCTGAGAGAGGGTTTGCAGGCCCGGCTTCCGCTGGAGGAGGGCCAGGGGACGCAGGTTTCCGGCGTGGTGGCGGGCCGGGAAGGCCGCTGGGACCTCACCGGGAAGGCCGCGTGGAACGCCGCCGGCCGGACCCGGGTGGGTCCGACGTTCGACGACGGCGCGTCGGTGGAGATCAACGGGGCGGGCGACTTCGACCTGGGCCGACCGTTCTCGTTCGGCGGCTGGGTCTTCGTCCCGAAGGACTACAAGGACACGGGCTCGCTGATGGCCCGGATGGACACCTCGAAGGCCTTCCGCGGATGGGACCTCTGGTACGAGAACGGCGCCTTCGGAGCCCACTTCGTCAACGAATGGCCGGGCAACGCGATGAAGGTCCGGACGAAGCAGCGTCCGGCGAAGAAGGGAGCCTGGCAGCACGTGCTGGTGACCTGCGACGGGACGGGGCGGGCGGACGGCGTCCGCGTGTACGTGGACGGCACGTCGATGGAACTGGAAGCGGGACCGGACCGGGTCCGCGGGACGATCCGGACGACGGTTCCGTTCACCCTGGCGCGGCGGAGCCAGTCGGACCACTTCCGTGGTGGCGGCCTCCAGGAGGTGCGGCTCTACGACCGGGCGTTGTCCGGGCAGGAAGTCCGTGCGCTGGCCGCGCTGGAGAACCTGCGGACGATGCTCTCGACCCCGTTGGCCTCGTGGAAGCCCGAGGAACGGAAGGCCTTGTTCGACGATTTCCTCGCCGGGTTCGTGCCCTTCCAGGAGGCGCGGACGGCGCTGGTGCGCTTGGAGCGGGAGCGGGACGAGATCCGTTCGCGGAACCCGGTCAGCCACGTGCAGATCGAGAAGTCCGATTCCGAGCCGATGGCGCAGGTGTTGTTCCGGGGGCAGTACGACCAGAAGCGGGACACGGTGAAGGCGGCGGTGTTCACCGCGTTGAACCCGCTGCCCGCCGGGGCGCCGGGCAACCGTCTCGGCCTGGCCCGATGGCTGGTCTCGCCGGAGAACCCGCTCACCGCGCGGGTGACGGTGAACCGGTTCTGGTCGGAGGTCTTCGGCGTGGGAATCGTCCGCACGGCGGAGGACTTCGGCATCATGGGCGAGGCGCCCACGGATCCGGAGCTGCTGGACTGGCTGGCCGTGGACTTCATGGAGCACGGCTGGGACGTGAAGCGGCTCTTCAAGCAGATGGTGATGTCCTCGGCGTATCGGCAATCCGCCGCATCGACGCCGGAGAAGCTGGAGAAGGATCCGGGCAACCGGCTCTTGAGCCGTGGACCGCGGTTCCGCATGGACGCCGAGATGGTGCGCGACCAGGCGTTGGCGGCGGCGGGGCTGCTGGTGCGTCGCGTCGGGGGGCCGAGCGTGAAGCCGTACCAGCCCGACGGGGTGTGGGAGGCGGTGGCCATGCCGGAGAGCAACACCAAGCGCTACCAGCGGGAGACCGGGGAGGCGCTGTACCGCAGGTCGATGTACACGTTCTGGAAGCGGGCCTCGCCTCCGGCCTCGATGGAGGTCTTCAACGCCCCGAGCCGCGAGACCTGCACGGTCCGGCGCGAACGCACCAACACACCGCTCCAGGCGTTGGCCACCCTCAACGACCCGCAGCTGGTCGAGGCCGCACGCCACCTGGCCGCCCTCGGCCTGCGTCTCGGTGGATCCGATGCCGACCGGGTGCTCGACGCGCTTTCAACGCGGGTGCTCGCCCGGCCGTTGCGCCCGGAGGAACGCACGGTGGTCTCCGCCGGATTCGGCGAACTCGAGGCCTTCTATTCCGCCAACCCGGAAGAGGCCCGGAAGCTCCTGTCCGTCGGCGAATCCCGGCCCGATCCGGCCCTTCCAACGGCACGCTGGGCGGCGCTGACGCTCGTCGCCAACCAGATGCTCAACCTCGACGAGGCCCTGAACAAGTGACCGGACGACGACCTGGACCTCCGACGAACCGAACATGAACCTGCTTCCCGACTTCAAGCTGCTCGAGAGCCGCCGGCAGTTCTTCGCCCGCGGCCGCAACGTGGTGGGCCATGCGGCTCTGGCACACCTGCTGGGCGGAACCGCCGGTCGCCTGCTGGGCGAGGGCGCCGAGGCCTCGGCACGGCACGCCTCCCACTTCCCGGCCAAGGCCAAGCACATCATCTACCTCCACATGGTGGGCGGGCCTTCCCAGATGGACCTCTGGGACCACAAGCCGAAGATGGCGGACTGGTACGACAAGGACCTGCCGGAGTCCGTGCGGAACGGCCAGCGGTTGACCACGATGACCTCGGGCCAGTCGCGGTTCCCGATCGCGCCGTCCAGGTTCCGCTTCTCGCAGGTCGGTTCGAACGGGCTGTGGATGAACACGGAGCTCCTGCCGTGGACGTCGAAGGTGGTGGACGACATCTGCCTGATCCGTTCGATGCACACGGAGGCGATCAACCACGAGCCGGCGATCTCGGCGATGCAGACCGGCAACCAGGTGACCGGGCGGCCCTGCATGGGATCGTGGGTCAGCTACGGGCTGGGCTCGCTGAACGAGAACCTGCCGGCGTTCGTGGTGCTGGTGGCGGAGCCGACCAACAAGGAGCAGATCCAGGCCATCTCGGCGCGGCTCTGGTCCAGCGGCTACCTTCCCGGCGAGCATGCCGGCGTCTCCTTCCGCAGCGGAGGCGACCCGATCCTGTTCATCAACAACCCTCCCGGCGTGCCGGAATCCCTGCGCCGGGCGCAACTCGACGGGTTGAACCGGCTGAACGAGATCACCCACCGCGAGATCGGGGATCCCGAGACCCACACCCGGATCCAGCAGTTCGAGATGGCCTTCCGCATGCAGGCGAGCGTGCCGGAACTGACCGCCGTCTCCGGCGAACCCGACTCGACCTACGAACTCTATGGCGAACAGGCCCGCAAGCCGGGCTCCTTCGCCCACACCGCGCTGCTTGCCCGGCGGTTGGTCGAACGCGGCGTCCGATTCGTGCAGGTCTACCACAACAACTGGGACCACCACGGCAACGTCGCCGGACGCATGCCGTCCCAGTGCAAGGACGTCGACCAGGCCTGCTACGGCCTGATCCAGGACCTGAAGCGGCGGGGGCTCTTCGACGAGACCCTGATCATCTGGGGCGGCGAGTTCGGACGCACCATCTACAGCCAGGGCGGGCTTTCGCGGGAGAACTACGGACGCGACCACCATCCGCGCTGCTTCTCCATGTGGATGGCGGGCGGCGGCTCCAAGGGCGGAACGGTCTACGGCGCCACCGACGAGTTCGCCTACAACATCGTCGAGAACCCCGTCCACATCCGGGATTTCCACGCCACCGTGCTGCATCTGCTGGGTCGTGACCACCGGCGCTTCACCTACCGCTACCAGGGCCTGGATCAGCGCCTCACCGGCGTGGAGGAGACCCGGGTGGTGCGGGACCTCATCGGCTGAACCGCGGCCACGCCGTCGGTCGGAGCCTTCCAAGGCGCCCAACCGCCGCGCAGACGTCCAAGATGCGCTCGGTCGATTCTCCGGGCGGATTGGCATCTGGATGCCGGGCCCGATCTGATTCGCATCACAATCCGGTGCCGGCGACAGGCCTGTGCTGGACTCGGACCTCGCGCAGGGATAGAGGTTATGTTCAGTCAGAGTCCCACCTATGAACCTCCAACGAACATTCGTTCCGTTGGCCGGCTTGCTTGCCTTCTCGGTAGCTGAAGCCGCCATCACCACCAACACACTCCCGACCACGGCCTCATTGCCGGCCACGGGATCCACCACGCGAGGATTCGTCCTCCGCAGCCTCCAGGGACCGGCCGAGCCGCTCCTGGCGAACAACTCCGTCCGCGCGCTGCGCCAGGTCAACGGCACGCTCACCGACACCAACGGCGTCCTGGTCCCGAACGAGGCGATCGCCGGTTCCCTGACCCGGCCCGTCGGCGCCTATTCGGTCGACACCATCAACTTCGTCAACGACCCCGATGGCACCGGCAACACGGTCGACGTGACCGACATCGACGGCAACCTGCTGACCTCGTTCCCGCCGGCTCCCTTCCCCGGCATCCCGGGAACCGCGGGCGGCTACAACAACTTCGCCGTGGAGGTCGTGGGCTTCCTGAAGCTCCCCGCCGGCGTGACCGTGTTCGGCACCAGCGTGTCGGCGGACCGCACCGACGTGAACGACGACGACTCCTACGCCGTGTACGTCGGCGCGAACCCGCGCGACTTCTTCGCGACGAAGGTCGGCGAGTACGAGCGCAACTCGCGTCCGTTCCAGTCCAACCAGCGCAACGAGAACCAGTGGGCCGTGAACGCCCCGGTCGCAGGCATCTACCCGTTCCGCCTCGTCTACTGGCAGACCGCCCGTGGCGCCAACCTCCAGTGGTACACCGTCACCGCCGGTGGCGAGCGCATCCTCGTCAACGACCCGGCCGACTCCCGCGCCATCGAATCCTACGTCGACTCGGCCAGCACCGCGCCCTTCTCCCCGTACGTGGGTGAGGTCACGCCGTCCCCGGGCTCCGAGGGCGTCTCCGCCTCGACCCCGATCACCGCGGTGATCATCGACGGCACCTCCACCGTCGCGACCTCGGGCGTGGGCCTGTCTCTCAACGGCACCACCGTCACGCCGCAGTCGCTGGTCAAGACGGGCGACAAGGTCAGCCTGACCTACAACCCGAACTCCACCCGCACCACGGTGGACAACGCGGTGCAGCTGACCTACGCGGATTCCGCCTCGGTCCGGCGCACCAACAGCTGGGGCTTCAAGATCATCACCACGGGCGGATCCTCCACCACGGTGGCCGGCCAGTGGGACTTCGACTCCGGCAACCTGGCCGCGACGGTCGGCACCGCCCTGAGCTATTTCGATCCCACCTTCGACGGACCCTCCGGGACCGCCGAGGACAAGACCGCGTTCGGCTCGGCCAGCTCGTTCGGCCTGCCGGCCCTTCCGGGCGGCGACGCCCTCGTGATGCGCGTCCCGGGCACCCTGGACCGCCGCATCGGCTACGTCATGACCCACGGCATCGCCCCGAACGGCGGCGGCACCCGGGTCAACCAGTACACGATCATCATGGACGTGTTCGTCGCGACCAGCGGCGCCGGCGCGGCCTCGCTGCTGCAGACCAGCTCGCTCGCCAACTCCGACGACGGCGACCTGTTCTGGCAGGGAAG
>JAIYBC010000003.1 GCA_027488845.1 Verrucomicrobiales bacterium
CAAAAGGCCGTCCACGCTCCCGGCGGAGAGACTCACACCCAGAGCTACCTGTTACTAGCAGGCGGACGGCCGTCGAGAGACATCATGGAAGAGCCCGAGTTGTTCAAGGTCGCAGTGCGACCAGCCAGAAAGAAAAGACCACCCCAAGAATTCAAGGTGGTGGCACTGCGGGAGTGCCCCCTACCGGAACACCTACTCAAATGCGAATCGCCGGGGCACGCCGCCGACTACTGGCGGCGATGCATCAGCACTTTGCCGAGCTACGATCCCGACAAGGAATCCTTCGTTGTTCTGCTGCTCACTACCCGAAAGCACGTCAAGGGTCACCAGGTGGTGGCGACAGGCATCCTCGACCAGGTGCTGGTCCACGCCCGCGAGGTGTTCCGACCTGCCATCGTGGCAGCCGCTCATGCGGTGATCCTGATGCACAATCACCCGGCGGGCGACCCGACACCAAGCGAAGCGGACATTCGCGTTACCCGCGACCTCGTCCGCGGTGGCCTGCTCCTCAGAATTGAGGTGCTCGACCATGTCATCATCACACCTCATCGACACTGTTCACTGCGGGAGCTTGGCTACCTCGCCGCTTAACATGGCCCGCTCCTTTGGAGCGGGCTTTCTTTGTTGTCCGCGGCCAGCGATGCCGAGAACCCATTTTTGACAATCCCGAAGCCAGCAATGTTGTGGGCCACGTCCTCTCCAACCGGCGGTCGCAATCAGGCGTTATCGCCTCACAGGACGGCATTGGCATCGTCGGCGATTGCTCAGCTATCCGCGGCGGTCACGAAAGATGCGCAGTAACGCCAACACTCAGTCATGAACCGGACCGGTCGAGCCTGGCTTTGACGCGTTCGGAAAGGGACTTCAGTTGGATCGGTCCGAGTTGTTTCAAGGTGGTAATCGGCTTTCTTAGCGGAATGCTTTCGAAGGCGAACTGATACAACTCTGAACTACTCCAACCGAGCCTTTGGCGGCATGTGTGAATTATGCGAAAAAAATCATTCGCGTAGCCTTGTGGATCACGGCGGCGCAAACGCGGCCGGTTGATCGCGCGTTGCTGTTTCAACAAGGCAACGGCGTCGTCTCCTTTCTCGCGCGGAATGAGGAGATACGAGGGGACTCCGTAAGTTCGTTGAAGCCGGCTATACACCGACGAGAATTTCGGCTTGCCGTCTTCTCCGGCGAGCCGATAGGCCAACTCCTCGATGAGCGGTTTCAATTTGTTCAGCTGCTCAGCCGAGATATGCCGTTCGTCCGGCCTGATGATGTTCCGTTGGATGTGCCTTTCCGTTTTGATGATGTCACGCCCAGCCACCTCGACTCTGTGGCCCCGTCCACTGACCCGGAGCGTTTGTCGAACGGCTCCAGTTGTCTTGGGCAGCAACGCCTTCAAGTCCCGGATGAGTCGGAGCAGTTCGGTGTCGCCGGACAAATCCGTGATGGCGGATTCTTCCAGCAATACCGCTTTTCTTGGGTCCGAATCTGGCTTCGCGACAGCACTTTCCAAAGCCTTGGCGGCTTCGGAACCATCTCCAAATTTCTTTTTGAGGTAACCTTTGGTCGCTTCATATGCCTCCGTTAGTGGTAGAACTGCTGCGTCTTGGAGCGGCTCTTTCAAGAACCTTGCTGCGGACAGGAGCACTGCGATGATGGTTTCAGACTGCATGGCGTGCTTGGTTGTTGAGTAGGATAAGAGATCGTTAAGGGGGGTATATCCTGGATTTCTCCTCTCTTGTCGGGGTGCTTCAAGGAAGGTCCATTCGCACTTTGGCGCGCCAGTCAGCCGTGGTCGGGATTCCTGGAAGATCCGATGCCGGCGCCCGTGACCGCTCCGAATACCGCCCCAACCGGCCCGGCCACAACCGCTCCCGCCAACCCTCCGACCACAGCTCCCGCCAATCCATTCGAGAACTTGGCCTGCTTACGTCGTGTCGGGTTTAATGGTGCTCGCGTCTTTCCGTTCCAACGCCGCGCGGTTCGAGTAGTAACAGCCCGCTTCGAACAGTTGCACCCGACGCAGGCAGCGAACAGGTTGTTGAGGTGGTCGGTGCCCCCCTTTGCGCGCGGACGAGAATGCTCCACATGCCATGCTCCGCGGGCTCCGTTCACGCCGTAATTGCGCCGCGCGAGCTTCCGGTGGCACAAATGGCAATACCCGCTGGACCGTTGGTAGATTCCGTCAAGTTCCTGATTGGTGAACTTCATAAGCGTATTCTCGTGTCGTGTCGTCCTCCGTTCAGTGTTCGCGATCCCGGGTTCGGCTTTCGTGCCCTGGTGCGATGGTGTCTTTGCTCACGATCCGTCCATCACGTCCCATCGTGGTGCGTTCGCCCCCTCCGGCATTGCGCAGCATCGTGGCCGCCGCCTCGTTGGCGTCCGCTTGAGTATCGTGGATACTGGACGCCCTGTTAGAGTTGTTCAGCTTGTTGACCCATTGGCCGTCATCACGGCGGTAAACTGTTCTGTCGTTGGGATTTGCCATACAATTGCTCAATTTTGTTTTCTGTTGCTTGCTAGCCGCCTCAATGCCGCCCTCGTGAAGCCTCCGAAAGGTCGGCGTGGTCCGCTTGCCTCTCGCAAGCGCCCCCGTTCTCCTTCGAAGATTTCAGCCTGACCACCGGCCAGCAGGCGTTCACCTTGGGGAGAACCTTAGCAGGCGGGGTGGGACACCTACGGTCACATGGCAAAAAAAACTTCACGCACGGAGCGCGACCTCAACCGGGTCACGTTGCACCGCATCCATCGGATCTTTGAGCGCATCCGTTCCGGCGACTTCCCCAACAAGCGGGTTTTGGCGGAAGAGCTTTCTGTCACCCAAAAGACGATCCAGCGTGATTTGGACTTTATGCGGGATACGATGGAACTGCCCATCGAATACGACGCCCGTCGCTACGGATTCCGGTTCTCGAAGGTGGTGGAGAGCTTCCCTCTCCTGAAGCTCACCGAGGGGGAGCTCTTCGCGATTTTCGTGGGTGAAAAGGCGCTGGAATCCTATGTCGGCACGCCATTCGAGGCGCCATTGCGGGCCGCCTTTCGGAAGTTTACTGCCGGACTCAGCGGAGAACTGTCGGTGCAGTGGTCCGAGTTGAAGGGCGCGATATCATTCAAAGGCATTGAGGTCCAATCGGTTCCGCCGGAGATATTGCAGGAGCTCACTCTCGCCATCCGTCAGCGTCGGGAAGCCGCCTTCGATTATCGGGGCCTCAACCAGAAGGAATTCGGCGCCCGGCGGGTATGCCCTTACGAACTCGTGCTGGTAGACCATCAATGGTATCTGTTTGCCTTCGATTTGGATCGCCAGGCGCTTCGCCGATTTGTTCCAGGCAGGTTGAGAAATCTGCGGGTAAGCACGAAAACGTTCGTAAAACCGAAGGGGTTCTCGGCCGCCGAGCACCTGAAGAATAGTTTTGGGATCTACTCTGGTGCGGAGGCAAAGCGGGTCATCATCGTGTTCGATCATTTCGCTTCACAACTTGTCCGCGAGCGTCGCTGGCATCCCTCTCAGGAGACCCGCGACCTAGCTGGGGGCAGGGTTGAGCTGACGCTGACGCTGGGAAGTTTCGAGGAGGTGGAGCGTTGGATACTGAGCTGGGGACACCACGCTGTCTTGGCAGCTCCCGCGGAATGGGTGGAGCGCCTGAAGCAGACTTTGACGCAAAGCCGTGCGAATTATTGAACGTCATGGAGGCGCAGTCGCATTGGCTGGTGAAGGTGCAGAAGCTACCTCCCCTTCCGGCATGATTCCACGTAGACGACAATTGCAATGTCGTGGACGGGCTTCAACTGGTTCGAGACCAACCTCGGTATCGGCAGCGCGAAGAATTCCGCGACATCGCGGTTCCGCCTTCGAGGTTGACCAGCGTTCCTGACCGCAGGGCTTGGAACGTGATGCCCAAGTGCTGGTCTACCAGCGTTGCGAAGATCTCCTCTCGTGGGGGCCCGGTTCCTGCTCCAGTTTGGCGTTGGTGTCCAGGATGAGGCGGAGCTTCAGGGCCTGCAGCATCTGCAGCATCTACTTCCAGACCGCCCCGATGACTTTCCGTCAGCGTGAGCAGGTTTTCGATCCGGCGGGAGCGGTCGTCCTGGTGAAAGCCAACTCCAGTGTAGGTGAGGCTGGCGATGATGCCCACTGCCTCCAGTTGGTTGAATCCGTTCGAATTGACCCAATGGTAGACTTCCATTCCGCCATTCTGCTTCAGAACGGGCGGAGCTACACTTGGCTCGGGACGGCTGAGTTGGTCTCGGAGATCCCCGAGGGGGCTTTGGTGCATCTCGACGCCACCCGCTTGAAGACCCATCTGGACGCCACCAAGCCTCACGGTTGCCAGACCCGGCAGGCCATTCGGCCAACCCGAGGGGGACTCAACACCAAGGTGACCGCACTGGTGGACTCCAAGGGCCGCGCGCTCCAACTCCTTCTGGACTCCGGCAAACAGGGCGACATCCGGTGCGCGGACCGAATCGAGATCCCATCTGGACACCGGTTGGTGGCCGACAAGGGCTATGACTCGACGGCGTTCCGGGACCGGATCTGGGACGCCGGAGAATATCCGTGCATCCCCAACCTGAAATACTGCGAGAACCCGGCCCGCTGGCATCGCGGCTATTACCGGTTCCGCCATCGCGTGGAGAACTTCTTCCAGCGCATCAAACGCCAGCGACGCGTCGGCACCCGCTACGAGAAGCTTTCCCTCCACTTTCTCGCGTTCGTCCAACTCGCCGCCATCTTCGATTGGCTCAAAACCTTTTCTTGAAGACACGACCTAAGCCCGGGCACGCGTTTTGTTACCGGAGACCATCGTCCACGTCGCGTTCATCGCGGCGTTCCGGGTCTCAGCGGACATCTCTCAGACCGGAGTGAGCTCGGCCTTCCCGCCCGTAGTCACGCCTTCGCCACAGAGCTGCCTCCAGGCCGGTACGCCAAGCTGTAGGAGCGCCTCACCAAGGGGTGAAGAACTCATTTTGACTGAGGATTTTGGGAACGCGCTGCGCGACCACCAGGGCTGGGAGCCGCGATCGCCGTTCCTTGTCGTTGCTAACCGGGATGGATCGGGCAAAACCCGCCTCTTTGCATTTCAAGACGTTGGACATTTCGTGCAGTACGAACTTGGTCGCCTAGATCTCGCAGGCCACCACGACCTTCCCTTTGGCGAGTCCGATCTCCTCCGTTCCTTTTCCTCCCAGGCTGAGAAGCTCGCTCCTGTTAGCAAAGCCCACCTGCCGCTGACTTGGGCGAGGGCGTTATTGGCGGCCTCAGCCTTACCGGCCTTTTTTTTCCGGCACGTCCAGCGGTTCCGAGGCGTCTATCCTGGAAGGTGCGGTTGGCCGGCTGGGAGCGGGAGTCGGCAATGTGCGCGATTGCGCAGCCGTGGCTCCGCCGGAGCTGCGGTCCACGCTGGCGGCGTTCCCAGACCCGGGTTGGATGAGCGGCCAGCAGGCCCTGAGCCGGCGCTCCTGAAAGCGGGTGGTGTAGTGCGCATACTTCGGACGGATCAGGCAGCGCCAGAAGTAGCGTCCCGGTTCACGGTTGACCAGTTTGCTGGCCTCTTCGGCGATTCGGCGCCACATTTGTAGTCCTGTTCGTATCCAGTGGTCGTTCCCGCCTTCCCTACGGCTTGAATCTGCGAGCGGATCTACAGTTCTACATCGTTATCAACTGGATCACAGTCACTTACGTGGAGAGACGCAAGTCGGGGTTGTCACGTACCACGTTGGAATTGTAAAGGTTGTTTCAACACATCAAGCACTTGCCTGTCACCAAGCTTCATGCTATCCATCTAAACGAAATGAATCTCCAGGACATCGCCAATCTAGCATCGACGTTAGGCAACATCGCAGTCGTGGTGACATTACTCTTTGCACTCCGGCAATTGCGTGTTGCTGGAGCCCAGGCGAATGAAAGTCGATCCGCTAACCGTTTGGTCTTGTGGACGGGCGTTCAAAATCAAGCATTGGAGTTTTACAAGTTTCTAGCGGCGTCAGATGTGGCAGATTTATATGCTCGTGGAAGGAAAGATCCTACCACACTTAATGAGATTGAGCAGAAGCGGTTTTTCTATCTCTGTGTTTCATGGTTTACTATCCAGGAGAACATTTTTGAGGCAGCCAGGTCTGGCTACCTTCCAGATACGTTCATAGAAGGTTGGACAGCCGCGTTTGACGATGATTTGAAAGATGCCGGGTTTTGCTGGTTTTGGAAGATGGAAGGAAATTTCTTTGACCCCAACTTCCAGCAGCGCGTCACGACCTGTATCGCCTCGCATGCAAACACTAGCAAATTGCCTTAAAGGATGGAAATCATCCGCCGGCCTAGAGGAGCTTTGGAGCTATTCCCGTAATGTAGCTTTCATCCATGATGACAGCCTGCCTGAACTACTCGACCCGGAAGATGTTGTCTCATATCATCCCATGTTGTTGCGACCTGATTGTGTGGTCGTCCCGGACGTCGACATTTTGAAAGGAGCGTTCGGCCAGAAGATGGAGGAGAGGTTAGAATCTATTACTGGGCTTTGCGCCGCCTCGGGGCCCACACCATCCAGTCTTCGGAATGTTGCACTTAACGGCTTCGATCGCACGGAAGATAGAATAATGATCCAGAAATGCCGCTCTACATCAGTATTTCAATGTGACAGGCTTGATCTGCGTCGTTATAGCTTCAATCATGTGCCGCCTATAATTGAATTGCAGACTAGAGACAATAAAGTGCTGCAGAATCGGGTTGAAGCTAGAGAATCGTTGAATCGCGCGAAAATTCCAACCCCATACGGACGCGTACTGGACGCGCCGGAGCAACTGAAGACATTTATAGATTCCTACAACTATCCAATTGCTGTCCGAACCTCATCGCGCACCTGGAAAATCAGTAACAGAACCGAATATCAACATTTCGTTGAAAATCATCCAGCCTTTCCGATTTGGGTCGAAAAATGGCTTGCATCACTCTACTCACCAAACGCCCAAGTACTTCGCGTAAAAGGACGCGTGTATCCGCTTTTCGTCTCGCGGCAACTCCTTAACGGCATTGTGCATGTTGGCAACACTATTGGCGACCTCCCGGCTCATGTTACAGAAAAGTGTATAGACCTAACTATACGGTTTGCTGAATATCTTGACGATTACAGTGGAATTATTGGGATTGACTTCATTGTAACTGCCTCAAACGATATTCTTGCGGTAGACGTTAACGCGCGCTTCAACTCATCGACAATTCCATTTTGGTGGCTTCTGACTTCTGGAAATCCGAAAAAGTCTTCAATTGCCTCATTTAGGCAACGGCGAGGAAAATGTCTTAATCTTGATAACCTAGCTACGACTCGTTCGCGAGCTTCCGCCTTTAACTATTTTTCATTTAGCCCAATTCTCAGTACCCCCTTTAAAAGAGTTACCGGGTATCATGAACTGCTCTGGAGGTAACTATGATTGTAGCATCCCCATTTCAACTCGGTGCACTTCGATTCAAAAATCGGATCTTTATACCCGCTCATGCAACTGGCCTATTCGATGCGCAAGGTAAAGGAACAGATCATGCATTTGATTACTACACCTTGCGTCTTCGAGGCGGTGCCGGATTAGTCTTTTTGGGCGAAACATTGGTCCAAAAGAATGGCGAATCATGGGGCATCCCAATCTCTCAAGTTGCGAATCGTGATTTTTACACTGGACTGCATGAGATCGCCCAACAAAACAATTGCAAATTGTTTGACCAGATATCGCACCAAGGTGGACAGGTTTGGTGGGAGCCTGGCGTTCAGGCGTTGGCACCTTCTTCAATTCCGCAACCAATAAGTGGAGTTCGGCCAGATAGTCTCGGGCGCAAGGACATTGCCGACCTTCGCAAGAGTTTCGTATTGGCCACTTCTTTAACCAAGGAATGCATGCTCGATGGCTGTGAACTAAAGGCTGATCAGGGCAAGCTAATATATCAATTTCTTTCAAGGCGCTACAATCGCCGTGCCGATGAATTCGGTGGCTCCATGAAGAATCGGGCTCGATTTCTAATCGAGATACTATCTGAGATTAGAGCGAGAACTAGTCCGTTTTGCATTGGGCTACGTATGTCCTCTGATTCCTGGTATGCACCAGATGATACCTTTCCTGACATTTCCGTAAGCGAGACAAGAGAGGTGCTCCAGTATTTGTGGGAGGAGAAGCTAATCGACTATGTAAATCTAAGCGCTGCAACTAATGTATGGCCGAAAGGATATTGGGACGGCCACTTGGATCTGACACACGAGCATGCTTCAATCGTTGAAATAGTACAAGGCATCCGGAACTCATTTGACATGCCGGTTCTTTATGCGGGGCAATTCCGTCCGGTGTCGGAAGCCAACGTGGCCGTTGAAAGGGGAGTTTGCGATATGGTGGGCTTCGCTAGAGCACACATCGCTGATCCAGAGTTCTCAAATAAAGAACTAGGATTCAATATCGAGCCGACGCGACCATGTATCCGTTGTAATCAGGGCTGCGTCGGGAATACTTGGGAAGGGCGTGGCGTGACCTGTGTCGTAAATCCAACATCCACTTTTTCTGAAACCACGCAACTTCCATTCACACGCGCCGTCCGCCCTTCGCTGCTGGTAATTGGTGGAGGTCCTGCTGGAATGGAATGTGCACTGAGGGCAGCAGATGCCGGTTTCCGGGTAATTCTGGCGGACGACAAAGGGCAATTAGGTGGTAGGCTAAAATTAGCTGCCGAACAACTAAAGAACGTTGATTGGGCTAGGCTTTTGATGTATTATGAAGAACGCATTGCACGTTCGCCTTACATTGAGGTGCGAGTCAATTGCAAAGTATCCGATCCGGAAGCCCTAGGAACTTTTGACGAGGTAGTTTTCGCAGGAGGAAGGCATCCCTTGGATCTGATGGAGTATTCCATCGACCGCATTCCTTTCGTACTACATGTAGACGATTCTTGGTCTCGTATCCTTGAGTTTCGGGATCAAAGTGTTGTTGTAGTGGATGAGGACCCCTTTCAAGGGACACTTGTCTTCGCGGAGCAAGCAGCTCGAATTGGCGCGAAAGTGACAGTAATTACAACCCATGAATTCGTTGGTAAAGGGCTAGATCAAGTTTCACTTGCAGCACGAATCGCGGGCCTACGCTCGGCCGGAGTGTGCTTACGCCCCTTCACTGAAATTGCGTGTCTGTCAAAGGGAAAAATAGCATTCCGCTGCGTCTGCTCCGGGGCTTACGAAGACGGTTTTGTCGACGTGGTAGTACTCGGAACTACGCCGCTCAAAGCCGTGATTCCCGATACAATCAGCAAAACCACAAATGTTCGAGTTATAGGTGATGCACACTTCCCCCGAGGAGTTGAATTCGCGCTTCGGGATGCCGTATCTGCTGTAAATCATCTCGTCAAAAAATATTTAAATGAAAATTCAAATACCAATTTCTGAGATTAAAATTCATTTGATTGCGGCCTTCTCGCGCGTAACTTCCGCCAAAGACTCAGAATACATAGCGAATGCGGTCCTGTTTGCTATCGCGGCAAAGGACGACCGAATGAATCCTCTGCGCGAGGCGTTAGATGATCTTGATGCGACCCTTAAGAATCCTTCATCTGTCGATGTTGTTCGCGACTTTGGGTCGTGTCGTGTTCTTGATTTTGGAGGGACAAGCCCCTTCCCACTGATGCCGAAGCTGCATGAAGAGATGGCGAGCATGGCTCGCAAGCATGGGTTCGCCGCTGTCGCATGGCGCAATACTGCAGGGGTACATCAGCTTTCTACTTGGATTGAGCCACTTTGCCGTCATCACGACGTTGTGGCGATATGCCTATGGAATGGCGGCTCGTTTACGGTAGCACCGTTCGGAAGTAAGGAACCGTTTTTTGGCACAAACCCGATCGCTTATGGCATTCCGTCGAGTGGCGACCCACTCCTTTGCGATATGTCTACGTCGGAGGTTCCTTTCCTAAGCTTAATGAGCGCCTTACGTGGGAACCGAAATCTTGATCGTGTGGCCGGTCTCAATCCGCAAGGGGAGCTGACTTCCAACGCGAAGGAGATCTACGATCCCGCCGGGGATGGTCCGGTGCGATTGCTTCCAATGGGGCTTGGATACAAAGGCAGTGCGCTGATGCTTCTGATCGAAGTTATTACAGGTGCTCTGATTGGTGCTAAGATGGGCCGTGAAGCCACCGACTCAACTTTCATTCCACAAGAATTTGGGGGATGGTTTCTGATTTGGGACACAGCCGCTTTTGGAAGCAAGGAAGAATTCAAACGGCGAACCGCCATTCTGGCTGAGCAGATTCGCTCCTCAGCTCCAGCAAAAGGTGTTGAGCAAATACGTCTTCCTGGCGATCAAGCCAACGCATCTGTTCGTGCGGCCGCAGCCGCTGGTAAGGTTCGAGTTGACGACGCTGACTTCGCCCGCTTGAAGTCAATGGCGCAACCTTAAAATGGATAGACTAAAGCCATGCCAGCAGATTTTCAGACAGACGTACTAATAATTGGAGCCGGTATTACTGGTCTGACACTTTCATATCGTTTGCGGCAGAAATCAATTGCCTGCCTGTTGCTTGAAGAACGAAAACATGTGGGTGGACGATTAGCACACGCCAAGACGCGAAGTGCGTGCGAGTTGGGCGCAGAGTTTATTCATGGCAGCCATCGAGCGATTACAGCTCTGGTAAAAGAGGCTAATCTTGAAATGGACGACTATCCAATGGATGGCGGTGAAGGCCGTTTCTTTTGTATTGGTGAGCGAATCTACAACCAATCCTCAGCATTCGCTAAACAAGTGGAACATCTATACGAACTTCTTCATACTCATCGCGGATACGACGTTAGTGTCGATCAATTCGCGCGGAAGGTTGGCGTGAGTGAAGACGGTGCTGGATTCTTTGCTCGGGCTCGTGTGGCTAGGCTCGAGGGCGCTAGCTTAGCCGACCTTAGTGCCTCAAGCTTGCAGTCCGCTATAACCAATGCTGGCAACGCCGACCGTAACGCGCGCATCAAAGGAGGCTTTATAAAGCTAATCAATTGGCTCAGCCCTAACTGTACCTTGCTGTTGGGCACCAAAGTGACACGCATATTCTGGAGCGAAGACAGAGTTTGTGTTCAAACTGCGGATGGCAGTCGGTTAACGTGTGCGAAGCTGGTCTTGACAGTTCCCCTTGATATTCTTCAAGCATCTCTTCAGATGTTTAAGCCATTATTACCACATCGCTCTTCCAAAGCAATTTCTTCGCTTCGTATGGGTGTTGCTGCGAAAATTGTTATTCATGTAAAACGGGTGTCGTGGATAAACTTTTCGGCGTTCGCCACGGACGGCCCGGTAGAAGTGTGGTGGAACTATCGACATGATCACGGTAACGCATTGGTAGGTTTTACCGCCGGTCCGGGCACCGCAAAATTCGAAAAGTGCAGCATGGCAGAGCTTTCCGATCAGGCAATCACTGATATTAGGAGGATTGGAGGACAGCTTAGTCGCTCCGACATCATCAATGTTGAGTCCGTTGTCTGGAATCGCCTTGGCAGAATGGCTTATAGTTATGTGCCGGTTCACGCTCTTGGCTGTAGATCGATACTTGCGGAACCAATAGGCGACCGCATATATATTGCTGGTGAAGCTACCGTCCCTGCCGGATTGGCTGGAACAATTGCTGGGGCGGTTGAGTCAGCAGATCGTGTCGCGGCTGCGATTAGTCGTGATTTTGAAACCCGTTTAAGTGTGTTCTCGGAATAGTTCTGAGTAGCGAAGTAATCGGCGATGTGAAAAGAATGGCTCCGTAAAAGCGTTAAAAAGGTTGGCCCGATTCGTCTTCTCCTAGAACGACTTTGAAGACTTATTTTTAACAAGATTGCTCTGAGCTATATGAGAAATTAATCTGTTTACTGTTTATGTACAACTTCTTCAAAAAGAAGGCTGAGGTCCTCAACCACTAGTTTGCCTTCGCCGACGGGTTCCAGACCTCTTCTTTAGAGTTCTACGACGCACTGGCGAAGGAGCTTTCGGCCCGAGAGGTCCCGCAGATGGAGCTGTCCCGGATTGAGTTCCCCGAGGGCGGACTTCTTTCCCAGAAGCGGATTTATCTGCGAATGCTTCGGGAACGGTTGGTGTTTGATGTCTGCGCCAGTCCTTTCGGGACGGGCTTTTTCTTTTCCTGTCGTACGGCCGAGATTCCCCTCGCGATCCCATTGGTGGAGCTGGCTTTCGCCGTCGTGCTGGGTCTCAGCGTAGCCGCTATTCTGGTGTACTGGCTCGGGTTTATCCTGGGATCTGTGACGGTGCTTTTGGGTTTGGTGGGAAGCGTCTTCGTCCTGCGAAATTCCGTCTCCCTGGGCCTCCAAAATCTCGACACCACGCTGCTCCAGATTCCGGTGCTTGGACCGCTATACGAGGTGTTCCTGCGGAAGGAGACCTATCACCGGATCGACTCGCGCCTCTGCTATCTGGAGGTCGTGCCGACGATTGTGAAGAAGCTGGCCGAGGACACCACCGCCGCAAAGGGCGTGAAGCTGGTGCGCCAATACGAGCTGGCCCCGGTCTTGGGAGAACTTTACCGGCCATCTCCCTTGAACCCCGTGCTAACGGTGGTTCCGCCAGCCGAGCCACCTTTGCCTTGAGCCGGGATGCCCAGCATCCACGAACAGCTCTCCGAACAGTTCGGCGCCCTGCATCGACGACTCAAGGGCTGGCAGGTGTTCCCCGAGCCGGTATCCCCTGAACCGCCTTTCCGGCCGTTTTCCGGATATCGCCTGGCTTCGGTGGTCGACGATGGCCGCGTGCCGACAGTTGGTAGTTCGCTACTTGCGGGATTGAGCCGCTTGTTGGGCGGAAAATCCCCAGCTCCGCCTGAACAACGGGTCGAAGAGGAAGAGCCCACCCCCACGCCGCTTGTCCGCACCGACCTGATCGAGTTGCAGACTTCTTTGCCGGCCAACCTCAATTTGCCCCGAGAGGCCTTTGAAGCATTCTTGTCCCAACTAGCGGCCTGCAGGGAACCGCTGAGCTTCGAATTGGTCGGGCAGCCCGAACAGATTCATGCCCAATTCACCCTGGCCCCGTCCGACGCTCCACTCGTCCGGCGGCAGCTGGGTGCGTATTTCCCCGAGGCCGTCTTCATTCCAACCCACGGCACGCTCGACGTCTTTGCCCAGGAAGACCGCCATCATGCCATCGTCGAGTTCGGGTTGGCCCGCGAATGCCTGTTCCCGCTCGCCAGCGGCGGCAAACTCGATCCGTTCATCGGACTCATCGCCGCCCTGGGAGAGCTGCGGGAGGATGAACGTGCAGTGTACCAGGTCCTGTTCCAGCCATGCCGCAACCGGTGGGCAGACAGCCTAATTCGTAGCGTCACAGATCAGGAGGGGCGTTCCCTTTTTGCAAACCGGCCCGAGTTTGCCGGATTGGCCCGCGAGAAGGTCGCAGAGCCGCTCTACGCCGCCGTCGTCAGACTAGCCGCCACGAGCGACACCTTTGAGGGAGCTTGGGAAATCGTCCGGAACTTGGCCGGAGCCTTGCGGGTGTTCACCCGACCGGACGGGAATGAGCTGATTCCCCTCCACAACGACGAGTATCCCTACGAAGTCCACGGCGAGGATGTGATGCGTCGGCAGACCCGTCGGAGTGGGATGCTGCTGAGCACCGAGGAACTCATTGGCTTCGTGCATTTGCCCGGCGCGTCCATTCGGGCCGCCAAGTTCCGCCGGCAGGCCACTAATTCCAAACCCGCTCCGCGAGGCGTCACAGGTTCTTTGGGCATTGCCTTAGGTGAGAACATCCACGCCGGTGAAACCCGTACAGTTCGCCTGACGGCCGACCAGCGCACTCGGCACCTGCATGTCATTGGAGCCAGCGGCACCGGCAAGAGCACCTTCCTCGAATCGCTTCTGTCGCAAGACCTGGAGGCCGGTGAAGGGTTTGCCCTGTTCGATCCGCACGGTGACCTCGTCGAGAAGGTACTGGGCCGGATTCCTGAGCACCGAATCAAGGACGTGATCCTTGTCGATCCGTCGGATGAGACGGCATCCATCGGGTTCAACATCCTGTCAGCCCATTCCGACTTGGAGAAGACGCTGCTGGCTTCCGATCTTGTGAGCGTCTTCGCCCGTCTCTCGACGAGCTGGGGCGATCAGATGGAGGGAGTCCTGCGAAATGCAATTCTCGCGTTTCTGGAAAGCAGTCAGGGTGGCACCTTGGCTGACCTCCGCCGGTTTCTCCTCGATCCGAAGTATCGGGAACGGTTCCTCGCCACGGTGCAGGACCCAGACATCCAGTTCTACTGGCGCAAAGGGTTTACTCAGCTCACCGGTAACAAGTCCATCGGGCCAGTGCTCACGCGATTGGAAACCTTCCTTTCGCCCAAACCGCTCCGCTACATGGTGGCGCAGCCGGTCAATCGGCTCGATTTCGCGGACATCCTGGATTCCGGGAAGATCTTCCTCGCGAAGCTCTCCCAAGGTGCCATCGGCAAGGAGAACGCCTATCTGTTGGGGTCATTGCTCATGGCGAAGTTCCAGCAGACCGCCATGGCCCGCCAGCGGCAGGCGGCTCCAGCCCGCCGGGATTTCTTCATCTACCTCGACGAGTTCCAGAACTTCATCACGCCAAGCTTGGCCGAGATCCTGAGCGGCGCGCGGAAGTATCGTCTGGGCTTGGTGCTTGCACACCAGGAGTTGCGGCAGTTGGAGCGCGACCGGGAAGTCGCGAGTGCGGTGCTCTCGAACCCCTACACCCGCGTGGTGTTCCGGGTCGGCGACGATGACGCCCGGAAGCTAGAGAATGGGTTCAGTTCATTCACCGCCCGCGACCTCCAGAACCTAGGCACGGGCGAGGCTGTGGCGCGGATTGAGCGGAGTGACTACGACTTCAACCTCAGTATTCCGCTACCTGAAGAACCCGATCCGAATCAGGCCGAAGCCCGCCGGGCGGAAGTAGTCGCTGCCTCCCGAAGCCGATACGCGACTCCTCGGGACGAAATCGAGGTCGTCCTGCGGCTCAAGTTCGACGAGGCGGCACTACCGGCGGTCCCTGAGCCGAAACCCGTTACCGGTTCAGAGAAGGAAGCAGTTCCGCCAGTCGGTGCCACTCCACAAAACCCGGATCCAGGGATTACTGCACCCGTTCCTTCCCCTGTTCCAACCGCCCAAGCGCCGGACAATGCGGTATCGAAACAGACGGCCGACCCAGGGCGTGGTGGAGAGCAGCACAAATCCATTCAGAAGCGGCTGAAAGAAGGCGCCGAGAGACTGGGGTACCGCGTCACCACCGAGAAGCCGGTGCTCGACCGGGCCGGCAGCGTGGACCTGGCTTTGGAACATCCCCGCCGGACCATCGCGGTTGAAATCACCGTCACTACGACCATCGACCACGAGGTCGGCAATGTGAGCAAATGCCTGAAGGCGGGTTTTCCCTTCGTTGCCGTGGTCTCAAGCAGCGAGACCAAACTCCGGCAGATCCAGGAAGCCATCGGTGGTGCCTTGGGGCCGGAGCAGGCAGCGCGGGTTGGCTACTTTCTGCCCGATGCATTCCTTGCGCACTTGGAGAAACTGGCCAAGGAAGATGCCACCGTTACTCCACCCCCACCCACCGAACAGGTCACCCGCGGTTACAAGGTAAAACGGTCCGCCCGAAAGCTCACGCCAGAGGAGCTCAAGGCCAAAGAAGCGGCGGCGCTTCGTTTGGTTGCGGAGGCGATGAAGGAAAAGCCGCCCAGAGGCGGCTAGAGGTCACCTACGACATTCCTCGACGAACTGCGCAAAGGCCGGGTCCTGAAACGCCTTCGATTTCTCCCACACGGACTTCGGAATCGGCAGGGAGAAGAACCAGCGGATGTCTCGGGCGACGGCCTGTCGGGTACGAAACACCCCTTCATCCAAGGCCTGCCACGTCGCGTTTAGGTGCAACAAGAGCAGGGTCATGAACAAGGCCTCCTCGTTGGTGACCGGACTCATGACCAGGTCGACGTCCGGTTCCAGTATCCGCGCCAGCTCCGGCCGCACAAACAGTTGGCTCCAGATATCCCGATGCGCGGCGGTCAGCTCGAGAAGATTGCCGATCCGGCGAGAGCTTTCGTCCTTCCGGAACGACAGGGTCGTGAAAGCGAGGCTTGCGATGAGCCCGAACGATCCGAGCAAGTCGAACCCATGTTCACTGATCCAGTGCAGGACGATTTCCATTCCTCCATTCTACCATGGTGGAATGGGGCTGGTCACACTCGGTCGGGGATATCGCTTTTGGCGAGCACCAGGGTCTTCCTGGGGATCCACACCACCCGCTCGTCGGGTCCGCAACCAACCGTCGGTGGGAACTTCCCTCGCGCCTGTTCCGTGATGTCGATGCCGATGACGGCGAAGTTGCCGTCATCGAGTTCAAGGAGGTCAGGACAGCCCGCCAAGGCGACGGTGCGCTGTCCATTCAGGTGGGGATCGGGGCCAAGGCGTCGGGCAAACATGAGTGTATTTCACTATAGGGAAATACGCTGTCAACTCCAATCCCCTGTAGCAGTGGCAGGTGCCGAATCCCCAGCGAGGACGCCAGTTGTGCCTCCGCGTTCTCGAGCTTCTCACCGAGGAGCGGAAACGGCGGAAGGTCACCAAGTATGCGCTCTCCCAGTGGTCTGGGGTTTCCCCGCAGATGATCGGCTACATCGAGAAAGGTGAGCGCAATCCGACCTTGGAAGTCGTTTGCCGTTTGGCTGCCGCCTTGGAGGTCGATCTGTCGAAGCTGTTCCGGCAGGCCGAGAAAGACATCCCAGGACCGGTGGCAGAATAGCCACGGCGTCGGATCGGGGTTCACTTCCTCACCAGCCGGTAGAATGGCCCCTCGACCCGGTATGGCGAGCAGGCCTCGATGATGCGCAGGCGAAGCCGGGTCAGATTGCGTTCCGGGCGCTCCTCGGCGTCCTGCATCGACGGACGGCTCACCTCCAATTGGCGCCCTACTTCTGCTTTCGACCGCCCCACCCGGGTGCGCAATTCCTTAGCCAGGGCACCCAGTTCGGACTCCGCGTAGAACGACTTCTTTGCCACATGCGGAGGTTGCCAAAAAGTTAGCTCCCGCGCCATACATCTTCCTTGCGTTTCGGTGAGTGTTTGTGCCATGAACCCGTGGTAATGAAGGAGAAGATGCCTGCCGCTAGCATTTCCCAGCCCGAGAACCGCCGCGTAGGCATCTGGATCCGGGTTAGCACCGAGGAGCAGGCCAAGGGTGAGGCCCCCGAGCACCATCTGGAGCGCGCCAAGATGTATGCCACCGCCCGCGGCTGGAAGATCGTCGAGGTCTACGACCTGGCCGGCCAGTCCGGCAAGGCCGTACGCGATCATCCCGAGGCCAAGCGGATGATGGCGGACGTGAAGCACGGGCACATTCAGGCACTCCTTTTCAGCAAGCTGGCGCGGCTGTCGCGCAATCTCCGCGAGGTGCAGGATTTCGGTGACTTCTTCCGCGAGCAAAACGCCGACCTGGTGTCGTTAAACGAAAGCATCGACACCAGCACAGCGGGCGGACGCATGTTCTTCCACCTGCTAGGAGTTTTTGCCCAGTGGGAACGCGAGGAGATCACCGAACGGGTCAATGCGTCGGTAGCCATCCGCGCCAAGTTGGGCCAGCCGATCAATGGTCAGGCTCCCTACGGCTACCAGTGGGTGGACAAAAAGCTCGTTCCCCATCCAAACGAGGCTCCCATCCGCGCCAAGGCCTACGAGTTGTTTCGGCAGCATCGTCGCAAGGGCACCGTGGCCAAGCTCCTGAACGCCTCCGGCTATCGCACCCGCCAGCAGAAGCCGTGGACCGACGTGCATGTCCGCCGCGTACTCGTCGAGACCTCGGCGAAGGGTGTCTACTTCTTTAATCGGGTGCGGAAGAACGGCGATTGGAAAAGCGTCGAGAAACCTGAAAGCGAATGGGGCAAGGTGGTCTGCGAACCCATCGTCCCAGAGCCGCTCTGGAACGAGGTCAACCAGATCATCGAGGAGCAGGGAAAGGTCAACCGCTTCCCTGGCAAACTTCCCGCGCATACCTTCAGCAATCTCGCCTGGTGCGCTTGCGGCGGGAAGATGTACGTCCGCAGCAACAACCCGAAGTACGTC
>JAIYBC010000041.1 GCA_027488845.1 Verrucomicrobiales bacterium
CCGTGAAGCGTCGGGCCCGTGGCTACCGCACTGTCGAGTACATGACCGCCATGCTCTACTTCGTCGCAGGCAAACTCTCCCTACCCTGCCACTGACCCACTGAAAGTGACGAGGAACCCGGATACATCATGTTGAGCCAATCGGTGTGGAAGCGACCGGAGGCCTCGGTGTTCGACGACAGCTTTTTGCCATCTTCGCCGGTCTGGCCGGTGAGTTCGAGGTAGTTGCGGATGTTGTCCTGGAAGTTGTCGGGATATACGAAGTCTTTGCCGGTGTTGTAGGGCGGGTCGATGTAGATGACCTTCGCCTTCCCGGCATAGGACTTCTGGAGCAGCTTGAGGACTTCCAGGTTGTCCCCTTCGATCATCAGGTTCTGCGTGGTGTCCCAGTCCACGCTGTCTTCCGGGCAAGGCCGCAGGGTGCCGGTGCTGGGCGTGAGCGCGAGCTGGCGGGCGCGGCGTTTGCCATGCCAGTTGAGCCCGTATTTCTCCTCCGCATCCGTGACCGTCTGGTCGCCCACGAGCTGCTTGAGCACATCCAAATTCACCGCCGCGCCGCCCGCCCCCTCGGTGACGAGTTCCGGGAAGAGCGCCTTGAGCCGTGCGAGGTTCTCCGCGACGAGGTTCGGTGACTTCGTTTCGGGGTCGGTGGCAGTCAGCTTTTGCATGGTCGGTGGCCGAGCCTAAAAGTCGGCGGCGAGGGCGGCGAGGCGAGATTCGCGCCGCTTGACCTCCAGGTTGAGCTCCACCTGCCGGTTGAGCTGGGTTTCCCGGGCCGCCTGGGCGCGCAGCGCGGTGATTTCGCGGGCAAGCCGTCCGTGTTCGGCAAGCGCGGCCCGGCGGCGCTCCGCCGCTCCGGCGTCGGTGGCGGGGGTGAACTGGCCCGATAACCGGGCCGCCGAGTAGGCTTCGCACCGCTCGATCCAGCCCTGATACAGGGCGTGAAGGTGCTGGCGGGGTTGGCTGGCGACCCGGAGCGACGCGAGGAAGTCATCGGTCGCAGGCGCAGCCGAATCCATCGCGACGGTCACGAGAGGCCCGTCGAGGACGGTCTCGCCGGATTGCCCCTGCGACCAACGCAGATGCGACAGCGACAGCCCGAGGCCCTCGGGGAGGGTTTGGATCAGGAAAACCGGATACGGGATGGCGCGGTGAACCAGCTCGGTGAGGCGCGACGACTTGGCGCCGGACCGCAGCGTGAGCATTAGCACGGCAATCTCCAGATACTCGCGGCTGTCGTTGCGGAAGACGGGCACGCCGATGTTGGCGGGCTTGAGCGCGGCCACCCAGAGCAGCTCCTCGATGCCGTCGTTGATCTGCCGTTTGTCGGCGGCGGTGGGTGCGCCGTTCTCCACCAGCAGCTTCTTAGGCACGCGCTGGTCCACCCGCGTATCGGCGGGGAGAGCAAGAGCGGCGATGACGTCGGCGGCGGTCACGCGGCGGCCAGCTTGCAGAACAGGTTGATGAGAATCATCTCGTCGATGGAACCGGCAGCCGCGCTGGCGATGCGCGGGTCCGCAACCACGACCGCCAAGCATTGGGCGCGAGAGATGGCGACGTTCACCCGATTGCGGTCCAAGATGAAGGCAAGTCCGCGCGAGCCGTATTCGCCGTAGCTGGAACAGAGGGAAAGAATGCAGACAGGGGCTTCCTGCCCTTGGAACTTATCCACGCTGCCGACACGGGCGGCCGACGGGAGCGCCGCCTGAAGCGCGCGGACCTGGGCGTTGTAGGGTGCGATGAAGAGAAAATCCCCCAGTGCCAACGGCTTCGTTAGGCCATACTTGTCCGTGTAGGGCCGTCCAAGCAGCTCGTGGTAAATCGCGGTCACCCGCTCAACCTCTTCGTCGCTTTGCTGGATGTTCCCATCATGCTCCACGCCGCTGAAGACAACTCCGGCTTCCACAGTGATGTAGCCACTCGCGCGCGGCGGGACGACGACCTTCTGTTGGGCGCAGTCGGGATGTGATCCCAGGCGTCCCTCGTAAATGCTCTCGGAAATGAAGCGACAGACTGCCGGGTGCATCCGGCGGGACTCGCCAAGGAAAAGCCCGTAGTCCGGCGGCACGACAGCGTGGAAGACCGGCGCGTCGGGCTTGCTGGCGGCGGAATCCTTCAGGGCGTATTGCAGGGCGGAAAGCCCGGCGTCTCCGGGATGGGAGCCCTGGACCGGTTGCTCGAGCTGCATCTGGTCGCCAAGGAGAACCAGGTTCTCCGCGCATCGGGCCATCGCGACAGCGTTCGCCAGCGACACTTGCCCGGCTTCATCAATGAAGAGGAAATCGAGCGCGCCTTCCCACTCGGGCCTCGTGAAGAGCCACGCCGTGCCACCTACGACACCACCCGTGTAGGCTGCATGGGCGTCCTTAGTTTGCTCGACGTGCCGAAGGCCGGGATTGGCCGTGAACAACGGTCCTTCCGCCTCACTGCCGACTTTGATTCCACGAAGTGTCGTGCCGGAGTGCCTCGCTGCTTCGCCGCAGGCCGAGAGGAGATTGACCACTGCCTTGTGGCTATTGGACGCAACTCCAACCTTCTTGCCCGCGGCGAGAAGGGAGGTGATGACACGCGAGGCGGTGTAGGTTTTCCCGGTGCCGGGTGGCCCCTGGACCACAAGGCATCCGCCGCACATCGAGCCGGTGACACGGATGGCGGCATCAGTCGTGGGCTCACCGGTTCTTTGCAGCGGAAACGCGGGCGCTACCCGCGCCAACAGCGCGGCAACGGGTGCGTGGAGTTGTCCCGTCAAGTGACCGGCGGCGACTTCGGTCAGAGCATCCGGAATGCCTGCCGGGGACACATATTCGTCCTGCAACAAGGAACCCAGTCCTGGGAATGCCCCACCGAATTTGTCGTCCAAGCTCTTTTGACCGATTTTGAGCGTCAATCGGCCCGTTGACGCATCCATCTCCGACAGCGTGAAAGTCGCATCCAGATTGTGGGTGAATCTTACCTTGGAGTCTTTGCTGAGTTTGCATTCTTGGGATGGGTCGAAGCGGTAGGCTTGAGCGAGAGATTTCTTCTCCGACCAAGCGCTGCCATCCGCCAGAATGCCTTCGATGCAACCAGGATCGTCCCGCAACTCCTCGGACGTCGCCTCGGCGCGGTCAAACATCCGCCACCACACCGGCTTCTGCTCGCGACGATGGAAATCAATGAGGTTAGCCAAAGCGACAGAGACCGTGTCGCCCTGTTTGCGAAGCTTCGCAGCCGTGTCTAGCCGCGCGGCAACCTCGGGCGACAACACAGGCTCCGCCAACGGAGCTGAGGCCGAGGCCGGATGCGCAGAGGCAATCTTGTTTTCAGCGGCAATCTTCCTCAGCCACTGCAACAACTCCGCCGTGGATTTGCAGTCGTCCTCGTTGTAGTCGCGGATGCCTTTGAGGATGGCGCTGACGTTCCAATCTCCCGGCTGTTTGCTTTCGATCCAACGGGCATATTGGACGATGGAGTCAGTGGCGGTGGCGACCTCGGTGGCGCGTTTTGGCCGGTAAAGCCGCTCGACCGACTTGATGGAGTAGCTGTCCTCGCCGACGCGCAAGCCCCGACGGACAATCTTGTAGAGGTCAACGAACACTCCATTCCGGAGAAGCTCATCCACCTCGTCCTGCCGGGTATCGTGGCGAGTGCTCAACCGCCTGACGGCGCTCACCTCGTAGGCAGCGTAGTGGTAGATGTGCATTCCGCGGTTGCTCTTCCATCTGCTGAACACCCAGTCCACAAAGCCCTCAAGCGCGACCTTCTCCTCGTCCCGGTTATGCGCCCACCAATCCCTAAAGGCGAAAGAACTTGGCTGCGCGTTTCGTGAGCAGACCCCGAACAAGTATTCCAGTCCGCCGGAGGCCAACGGATAACCCTCCATGTCGAAGAACACGTCAGCCGGATGGTCAGGAGGAAGAGCGCCGAGCCCGACAGCTTCACCATTTGCGCCTGTGTGGGGAAGAAGCTCGAATCGCGGGGAGGCGTCGGGATTCTCAATCTGGTCCGAGCGCGTCTGGCACTGCAGACGCGCTTGGGCGACGAGCCTCGCCATCGAATCGTGGGCGAGTTTTGGCACCGATTTCCCTGAAGCCGTGGCGAGGTCGGCCATCCTGACGATGCCAGCCCCTTTCAGCTTCTTGATCTGACCGACACTGATTCCGGCGACCCGCACAAGGTGGTCCTCGTCGCTGAAGAACTTCTCGGCGTGGGAGGTCCAGCGACCATGATCGGCTCGGGGAAGAGGCTCTGGGCGGTCCGTCAGATTCCCGGTGAAGCCATCCTGCATCGCGAGGAAGCCCGCCTTGATGCAATGGTAGTAGTGGATGAAGTCCTCTACCCGGAATTCAACCCTGTCTTTGGTGCCGAGGATGATTCCGAATCTGTCGGGCATCGGCCCGCCCGTCGCAGCGGCCAGCATCTCCGAGTAGCAGCAAAGCTGGACCGCGTAATACGGCTTGGGTGAGCGGGCCAGCTTGGTGTCCCAAACTTCATAGCGTCCCAATCCATCGAGCATGAGGAAGTCGGCAAAACCGGCGAACTGGCCGCTTGCCAAAGCCGCCTGATAGATGATGGGGGCTTTCGAGCTGATGGCGGCGAGTGTCTCTCTGCGCTCGCTGATAGGATCGGCCTTCGGAACCTCGACCAAGTTGGGGGAATCCGACTTGAGTTCATCAAGCACCACGCGCTCGTGCTGGTCACCGGTTTGTGCGATGAGCTTCTGATCCTCCGACTCCTCGTCCGGCCTGATTAAATCAGGATTCTCCAAGCGGTAACGGTCCATCCACGACGCGAACGGCGAAGCAAGATAGACGACCAGGTCGCTGGGAGAGTAAAGCAACTGGCCAGAGTGTTTTCTCATTGGTTGGTCAGGGTTGGCCTAGCTCATCTCAGCGGCGTTATCTGGGCGTCTCCGGAAGGATGATCAAGAAAGCGACGACCTCAAAGTCGTTGATGCCCGCAAACTCCCCCTTCATCGCATGGGTGCCGCCCGGGGTGAACAGGCTGGCCACGGCACGCTCCTCCTTCTTGCCGATGACGGAGGCGACCGCCACGGCGAGGAGCTTGCGGGCGTGGGCCATGTCCGCGCCCTGCCGGGTGGCTTGGTCAAACCGCGCACAGGCTTCGGCATCCGGTAGGTCGCGCCCGACGCAGACCCGCTTGAGGCGGTCGAAGGCGGTCTTCGCCTGGGTGAAGGGCAACAGGACGGCGCCGTCGTCGCCGACATGGACGAGATAGTGCGGCGCGAGCGGATAACCGGGCTCAAAGGATTTGTCGGCGGCTTCGCCCTCGGCCCGGAGGCAGAAGAGGATGCCGGGCGGGATGCCGAGTTCCGGTGAGCTGGTAACCGCAAAGGTGCCAAGCGGGAGGGCTTCGAGTTTGCCCGGATGCGCCTTGAGGTATTGGGCGAGGTCGATGCGGAAATCCGTGAGCGTGAGGTCAGCGATGGATACGCCGCTGGAGAGGTCTTCCAAGTCGATGACGGCGTCCTGGAGCCGGAGGAGCTGGGTGCGGCGGTATTCCAGGTCGTTCATCTGGTTGCCGGACTGCTGCTCGATGAGGTTTTCCTCGCCGGTGGCGGAGATGTCCAAGAGAACCATTCGCCCAGAGACGCGCTGCTCCAGATTGATGTATTCCTCCAGTTCAAGGTTGGGCCAGAAATTGACGAGCTGGATGCGGCGGTTCGGCGAACCGATCCGGTCAATCCGCCCAAACCGTTGGATGATGCGGACGGGATTCCAGTGGATGTCGTAGTTGATGAGGAAGTCGCAGTCCTGAAGGTTTTGCCCCTCGCTGATGCAGTCGGTGGCGATGAGGAGGTCGAGTTCGCCATCGGCCGCGAACTCCGAGGGCCGCTCCTTAGACCGGGGCGAGAACGCGGTGAGGATGCTGGTGAGGTCCTTGCGGAGCTCGGGCAAGGTGGTTTGATTGTAGCCGCCACCGGTCACCAGCGCGGATTGGAGCCCATGCTCCGACAGGGCCCACGGAGCCAGTTCCTGATAGAGATACTTGGCGGTGTCGGCAAAGGCGGTGAAGACGATGACCTTGCGGTTACCGGGATTGAGCGGGTTCCGGAGCTTGGCCGCGATGACTTCGCGGAGCGTGGCGAGCTTTGCATCACGGGACGCCCCGACCTGGTGGGCGGCGGAGTAGAGCGTGTGCAGGCGATTGCGGTCTTCGATGAGATCCTGCTTCCACCGGATCAGGTCCACGTCCGGCAACAGCACCTTCACTTTTCGGCCGACCAGCAGGCTTTCGTAGGCTGCGTCGTCAATGTCCACGTCCGCGATGTCGATCTCCTCCACGGACTCCTCGTGGGCCTCGATCTTGGCGAGAGTGGCCTCCACGTCGGCGAGCTGACGTTGGACCGTGAGCGCGAACGAGGGCACGGCGCTTTCCATGCGCTTGAGCACGTTGACCCGGATGAGGTGGATCAGGCTTTCCTCGCGGTCCACCTGCCGGAAGAAGCTCTCGCCGCCCCGGATCTGCGTGCTGTATTTCGCATCGTAGGCGGCCTGCTTGTGCGGCAGGACGTAGCGCAGCGGGGCGTAAGCCGCGAGGGTAAGGCGGCGAATCTCGTTGTTGATCTCGCGGATGGAGCGGAACTCTCCGGCGCGGTCTACATCAGGCTTGTGATTGATGGGCTTGAGCCGCTCGGGAAACTTTCCGGTCTCGGAGGTGCCGTAGTATTTTTCAATGTGGCGACGCGAGCGCGCGATGGTCAGGAGGTCCAGCAGCTTGAAGTAATCGAACCCAAGCATCTCGATGAGGCGCGGCGGCGTGCGGTCCGCCTCCTCCGAGGCGAGCCAGCGGTTGAACTGGAGCTGCGCCTTGCGGACGGTCGCCTCGATGCTGGGGATGCCGTGGTTGAAGAGCGCCGTGTCATTGCCCTCGGTGACAAAGGCGAGCTGGTTCTTGAGGTCGGCCAGCCGGTTGTTCACCGGAGTGGCGGAGAGCATCAGCACTCGGGTCTTCACGCCGTCGCGGATGATGCGGCGCATGAGCCGGTCGTAGCGGGTCTCCCGGTCCTTGTGCGTGGCCTTGTTGCGGAAGTTGTGGGACTCGTCGATGACGACAAGGTCGTAATTGCCCCAGTTGACGTTCGCGAGGTCGATGTCGCCGGACATCCCGCTGTCGCGGGAAAGGTCCGTGTGGTTCAGCACGTCGTAGTTGAAGCGGTCCGGGGCGAGGAAGTTCCGTTTGTCGTTCGCCTTGTAGAGCGTCCAGTTGTCGCGCAGGCGCTTGGGCGCCAGCACCAGCACCCGGTCATTGCGCAGCTCGTAGTATTTGATGATGGCGAGCGCCTCGAAGGTTTTCCCCAGCCCGACGCTGTCGGCGATGATGCAGCCGCCGAGGCGTTCCAGCTTGTCGATGGCTCCGACCACGCCGTCGCGCTGAAACTTGAACAGTTTCCGCCAGACGATGGTGTTGCGGATGCCGGTGGCCGACTTGACGATCTTGTCCTCGTCCAGCTCGTCCCCCCGGTCCTTGAACAGGTGATACAGCGTCAGCGCGTAGATGAGGGAGGGCTCACGGCGGGCAGTCAGTTCCTCCAATTGGGTCAGCAGCGTGGCCTTGCCGTCCGAGGACGCGGGCAGGGCGTTCCACAACTGAGTAAACCACGTCGCCAGGAGCTGGGATTCGTCCGCCGTCTCGGTGGCCTGCACTAGGCTGAACTGGTTGCCGGGCGTGAGGCCCAGCCCGCCCGTGGTCAGGGGGCAGTCTCCGGTGATGACCCGGTTGGCGGTGCCGTCCGCCTGCTTTGTTACCAAGGTAGCCTGCGGAAGCGGACCCGGCGCCGCCTTCACTTCCGCGGTCTGGCGGAGCCACTTGGCGAAGTCAGCGGCCAGTTCCCGGGCCAGGAGCTGATTCCGGGAGCCTCGGTCAGCGGCGCTTCCCAGCAGTGACGAGGCGACGGTCAGGTCGACCGGAAGTGCCAGGCGGCACGCGGCAAGTCGGCGCAGGTCGTTTCGCAGTTCGCCATAGGCGAAGAGGGACAGGCCGGGAGATGCCGCATCAAGGCTGCCGCCAGCCGTGAGGTTGACCCGAAGTTCATCGAGGACGCGTTGCGAGCCTTGGTTCGGGAGCAGCTTCATCTGGTGAACGTGAGGTTGGACTGCCTCCTAGGTTTGGAGGGTTTTCGATTGGGTGTCACGTAAGGTGTGGGGATTAGTTTTCGCGAATTCGTGACCGAGAGGAAGCCCTGTCTCCGGCCCCGCCTTGGCCGGCAGGTTGGGCGGCTTCGCCTTCATCGTGGAGGGCTACGACCACGCCCCAAGGGAGATCTATGCCATTCCGGAGGTGCGGAAGCTCTACACGGCCTTCCACCGGGCGTGGCCCTACTGGCTCCACTTATGCGACCTGAATCAGGACAGCCTCAAGACCATGGTCCTGTGCTGCCAGCCCAGCCTGGCGGCAGTGAGCCGGCAGGGCCGGCCGCTGGTGGGCGTAGAACTGGACCCCGGCGAATTGCCCTGCTTCGTCGCCGACGATTTCGGCCCCATGAACCGGATGTGCGAGCGCGCCGGATTGTCGGAGCGGGCCATTTACGACCGGACCAAGGAAGTCATGGAGTTCTTCGGCTTTCCCTTCGATGAACCGCCGCCGCGGTGACGGCTGGGCTCAGACGACGCCCGGAGGCGGGCGGCGGCGGAGCGAAGTGCGCCCCTTGGGCGTCAGTGTGACGAGATAGTTGGGTTCGCCGTCGGCCAGGTCGGTGTCGAGGTAAGCCACCGTCACCAGCCCCAATTCCGCCAGCTGGCTGACCGTGCTGTCCACGAGGTGCGGCGCGGAGAACCACTCGCCGTCCTCCTCCTCAATACCCAGTTCCGCGCACAGCCGGTCATTGGTCTCCGCGGTGCCGTCGTAGAACGCCGAATAGTCGAACGAACCGTGCTCCTCCAGCAGGCGGAACAGATAATTGGTGGTGTTTTGGATGAGTTCTCCGGGGCGGTATCCCATGGGCGGCTCCGGTCATTCCCCGCGGCCAGCCGGGCGCCGCCGTTCGAATCGGCTGAGTTCCCGGGCGGCCTCGTCGAGCAGCCCGTCCAAGCGGACCAGCCCGCCCGTGGCTTCACCCGGCGGCCCGCGCCGCAGCAGCCGGCACACGACGGCCCCGGCCTCACGGAGTTCGGTGAGGTCGGTGTCCTCCGGCTGGACCGTGTCCCAGCGCACCATTTCGCCGGCGTCATTCAATGCCTGCCGCAGGGCCGCCTCGGACACCAACCCGTCCAGGAAGGCGTCGAGGACTACGCCGGCCGCCTCGCCGTGGCGCCGGTCCAGCGTTTTGGCCAAGTCCCACAGGTTGACGACATGGTGCTGGTTGAACAGCGACCAGAGCAGACGCCGCAACTGTATCCCGCCCGGAGCCTCCGGCTGTTCCCGGACCGCCTCGGCCAAGACCTGCAGGGATGCTTCGGCGCGCTGCTGCCGGGCCGCCCGTCGGTCGAGGTCGGCCTGGGGGAGGAACGCGGGCGCCGCCAACACCGTGGCGAGCAACTGGCGGACGGTTTCCGGCGATGCCTCGCCGACGTCGGTGCGCCACGCCCGGGAGCCATCTCCCGGCACAGCCTGAATCACGGAACCGGTCAGGCGGAGCGTGGCCCGCCCATTCGTGAAGGCGTCGGTGGCGCTGCGCCGGAAGCCGTGCGTTTCGAGGAAGTCGGAAAACCAAGGTTGATCGGCGAGGCGGGGGCGGGCGAATTCGGTCATCCTTGGCTTCTACCATGGAAGGGGCCGGTTGCGAAAGGGGCGGACGAACCACCCGCCAGCTACCCGCCACTACTCCCGTTCTACCCGCCAAGCCGTCGGATCACCCAATCAAACCGGGACCCGTGGGCGCCGGAACGGAGGTCACATCCGGCCGCGAACATGGCATAATGGGCAACGGAGGAACCCCACATGAATTTGGAATACCGCAATTGGCAGGGAATGCGCATGACGTATGTCGCCGGGAAGGCGGAACCGGTCTGGCTGGTGGCCGAGCTGGTCAAAAGGCTGGGACATGTGCCCCGGGCGGCCCGACGCCTGCGCTGGAACCGGCAGCTCGTGCGCCTGGCCGTCGACCATGCGGAATGGAACGCGACGACCATGGCGAAGGAGCGGTCCGCCGCCCTGGAAGCCGGATTCCGGGCCGAGGTGCTCATGGATTCTCCGCATGGGCTGGTGTTTCCCGCCAGAGCCCTCGCCGGGAAGCCGGTGCGTCGTCGGAAATTCTGCCGGTGCCGCAGATTCTAGCGCACACGTCCGGCTGTCGCCGCCATAACTTCGTGCATGAGTCGTTTGCCAGTGCTCCACCGTAATCCTCCGTCACCGGGTCCGATCTCCCGGACGTTCCATCCAAAACAACTTGGTGTCCGAGGCGAGATCCCGTTGTTGCCGCGAGGACCGTTGGCGGGGCACTGGCGCGCCCGCGACGACATACCGGCGATACCTACGAGGCCCGCCGCGTGCGGGCCTTCGCCTTTCCCGTCTTCCGTTTCGGAGCGGGTTGCTTCGTATCTGTGTCCAATTCCGACTGCGCCTTCCGCACCACCTTTCCCAAATCCACCTCCAACACCGCGACAATCCGCAGGACCGTGTCCAGCGTCGGGGTCCGCTTGCCGCGGTCGAGCAGGCTCATGGTGGACTGGCTCAGGTCGCAGCGTTTGGCGAGCTCGTAACCGCTGAGGCCACGGGCCTCGCGTTCGGCCCGCAGCAACTGCATGACGCGGTCGCAGGTCCGGGAGGTGCTCTCGGCGAGGTTCATTTAGATGACCATAGTCATTTTGTTCATTGACGCGATAGATGACTTTGGTCATGTATTGGACATGTTCATCCGCCGCCTTGGCATCGAATCCAACGCCACCCCCACGGCCTGCGCCTCCGGTCGGGCCTGCCCCGACATCCTGGAGATGGCGGATGGAAGTATCGCCATCATCGGCCGGGACATCACCGACCTTGCCGCGCAGCTTCCCGCCGGATCCGGCTGTGGTTCTGACGAACGTGTCGTTCGCATCCCCAAGGCCATTCTGCTCCGGGCACTTCGGGATGCGTCGCTGGCTTAATGGGGGCTGTCGGAAGGAATCCGATCCGTGGTAGCCTGCCGGCAATGGAAAATGTTTGGTGGGGGGGGCATTGGCATGAGGTTTTGGAGGCGGTCGGCATCGTCGGCGGACTTCTCTTCACCGGTGTGACCCTGCGCCACGATCTTCGAGCCCGGAAGATTGCCGAGTTTCTCACTCAAGCTTCCCAGCACCGTCGCCTGTGGGGAGCGCTCCATCGTCGTCCTGGACTCAGCCGGGTGCTGGAATCCGACCGGGACCTGCATAAGGAGCCGCTCCGCCCTGAAGAACGTCGTTTCCTCGAACTGGTCTTCACGCACTTCCACACCGGCTGGTTGATTGCCCAATCCGGTCATTCTTTGGTGCCGGCCGATGTCTTGGCCGCCGATGCGGGTCACTTCTTCAAGCTGCCCGCACCGGCGGCCATCTGGACGGAAGTCCGGAAGCTGCACCAACCGGAGTTTGTCGCCTTCGTTGACCGAGCCGTCGACTCGGTCCGTTAGGTCACACTTCGCCGAGTTGTTCCTGCTGCCACCACAGAATCAACGGCAGGACCACAAAGGTCGCCACAGCGGTGCTCCACGCCCAACCGGGCAGGTCCCGCAGCAATAAGGCGTCGTAGGCTCCGTGCAGGAATGCGATGGGCAGGAGGCGCAAGACGGAGACCCAAAGCCGGTCGAAGTCCCACCAGTCCTCGGGCAGGAGCAACACGGCCACCGCCGACATCACCCCATGGAAACCTACGCAGAAGCCAAAACGGACAACGTAGATCGTCCAGTCGGAGTTCCCGGCGTAGTTGCGATAGCTGTAGAGAATTGCCTCGGCTAGCCCGAAGCCGATCCCGGCCATAAACCCCATGGCCGTTCGGACTTGGACGGGATGGAAGCATTCCGGTCGGGCGGCGAAGGCTTTGGAACCTTCCTCCACCAGACCGACGGAAACGGTGTAGGACAGAATGGTGAGCCAGAGCGGAAGGCTCTCGAAATCCTGGATGAAACTCGCCGCGTGGATGACGCCGATGCCGATTCCGACCGGGGCTCCGAAGAGCTTCGCGGCCAGTCCTGGACCGATGCCGTAGATGAAATACACCGTCAGCACCCCGCCGATGGAGCCAAAACCCAGTCGGGTCAGGCTCATCAGCCGGGCGTCGGGATCGAGACGGAACAGCCACCATGTCACCGGGACGAGGAACCCAAGGGTAATCAGGGCAAAACCGATGGGCCAAAGGCTCGAGGGCTCGAGGAACGGTCCGGCGTTGAAAGGCCGGACCCAGAAGACCAGACAGAGGGGCAAGAGGTACCAGAGACGATTCATAGGAGGTCGGGGTTGCTGAGGCGGTTGAAGTCGCCGCGGTTCCATTCCACGAGCCGCATCTCGTTCGCCGGGAACTCGAGCAAGGTCGGGACCTTCGAGTCACCGGCGGGCACAGCCCGGATGAGGTTCTCGAACGGGTAGTGGCAGAAGAACGCCCCGCCGACACTGGGCAGGTCGTTGAGGAGAACAAACCAACCGCCGGGCTCGGGTACCGGCAGGGACATGATCTCACTGGGGAGAATCAGGTATTCGGTTCGACGCGAATAGGTTTTGGTGTAGGTCGTCGAGGAGCCGTTGCCGAAGGATCGCGCGACGGATTCGCCTTCCACCAGATAGGTCACCTTGCCGAGGTGCTCGGAGATCCAAGTGGCGGTCACATGCGAGTCGTTGCGCAAAAAGGTCTTGGAGCGGAACTGACCGAGGATTTCCTGACCTTCCTTCTCGCCGTAGGCGGCCTGGATTCCTTCCAAACTTTGGGTCCCGGCGATGGTCACGATTCCGCGGCTGCGCCCCTCGTTGACCAACGCAAACATGCAAGGGATGCGGCCGAGATTCCGGAGCTCGTCGAGAAACAGGAACGTCCGGCGGGTGCTGCTGTCGGGAAGGCTCAACGTCTCATCCGAGATCATCTGCAGGAACAGGCGATGGAACGGCGTGAGCACCTCGCTGTACCGCCGAAGGTTCGGCACGAGCAGGATGCCGCCGGACTCGTTGGCCCACTGGCGGATGCTGAAATCTTCGGCCGCCTGCTCGGTCAGCGCCGCGACGACCTCATAGCGCTGCATGGAGCTGAGGAGGCTCGCGATGAGATTGCTTTCGGTTTTGCCGTCGCCCCGGATGTTCGCCCAGATGTGGGCGGTTTCCGGGACCTGCTTGAGCAGTTCGCCGATGCGTTCCGAGGAACGGAGCACGAGCAGGACGTCGCGCAGGGTCCACTTGCCGGGACTCAGGCGGGCGAAGGCCGTCATGACGGCCGCCAACACCAGTCGGGAACTCTGCACCCAGAAGGTATCCTTGCCGTCGTCGGGCAAGGGGATGAACGCCGCAGCGGCCTGGGCGGCCTCGGCCGCGTTGCGCACATCGAGGTCGATACGCCAACGGAGCGAGCGGGTGTCGAACGGGTTGAAGACCTTCGGCTGGTGGCCCATGGCAATCAGGCGGGGCAACAGCTCGTTCTTGGCGTCGTAAATGAAGGCGCGGTGGTCCGGGAGCTTGGCCACCTGACGCAAGGCTCCTTCCATCGCGAGCAGGATCAGCAGCGACTTGCCGCTGCCCGGCGAACCGATGACGAGGAACTGGTGGGTGACTTCGCTCCAGGGAAGACGAAGCCCCGCCCACTCCAATTGCGGACCCTCGAAAGACCGCTGGATCAGCGGTTCATCCGGCGTGAACCAGCGCCATGGCTGGTACCAGCGTTTGCGAGGAAGGAAGAGCCGTTGGCCCACCAGTTTCGCGTGGCGGTTGAGGACGTCGAACCAGCTGAGCAGGATGCGACCCCGTTCGGGAATTAGTGTTTCACACATAAGGCGCCTGAAGTCTGGAGGGGCCTCAGAATCCGGCACGTAGAGCCGGCCGGGATAAGCTTGGGTAGATCCAAAGTTGGGGCGGGTAGGCGTGCTACAAGGAGGGCGACAGGTCCTTTCCGTGTTCCCGGGCCTTGGTGACGGCGAGGTCTTTGGCCACGGACTTCTCCATCGCCCTGAGGGCCGCCTTGAAATCTTCCCCGGCCTGATCGTGGGTCAGGTAGAACTGGCTCCGGTAACGCGAGCGGGATGCCTGCACGTAGGTGCCTTCCCGGCTCTGCGCCTCGGGGTTCCACAGCACGAAGGTGTTGTCCACGGTCGCTCCCTGGGCCGAGAAGGTCGTCCGGCAATACGCAAGCTCCAGGTCCTTGTAGCGGTCCACCGGCACGAAGACCTTCTTCCCGTTGTCGAGCCGGAAGGTGGCGATGCGTTTGAAGGGCTGGAACGCCACCAGCTCACCCTGGCTTCCGTTGACCACCCCCAGGAGTCGGTCGTTCTTCCGAAACAGCACCCGGTCGCCCATATGGAAGGTCACCTCGTTTCGGGTGAGGAAGCCCAACCCCAGCTGCCCCTTTTTCTTTCGCAACGCCTGCGCCCGGAGGTTCAGGTCCAGGACATCCTCCCGGGTCACCGCGAGCATCAGCGTGGACTTCAGGTTCCCGCTCCGGAACCAGTCGCTGACCATCTGCTGACGCACCTGCTCCGGGGTCTCGGAGAGGCGCAGCAGGTTGTCGTGCCGCAGGAGCTCCAAAGCCCGACGGGGCTTACCGTCGGCCATCTCCTCGACCACCATCCGCAGCAGCGGATTGCGCTGCCGCCGGATCTCGGTGAGCTCACCGCGTCCCAACACCGCTCCGAGTTCGGCAAACATGGATGCCGGTCCAATCGGTGGCAGCTGCTTCTCGTCCCCCACGAGCACGAGCTTGGCGCCGGTCTTCTCGGCGTAGTCCAGGAGCTTTCCGTACTTCACCGAGTCGAGCATCCCGGCTTCGTCCACGACGAGGATGGTCTTCCCGTCCATCGGGCGAACCTGACTCCGGTCCTTGGCCCATTGGTACAGGAGTCGGTCGACCGTGTGGCTCTGGATGCCCGACGCCGCCTGAAGTTCCTCGGCCGCACGGCCTGAGAACGCCGCTCCCAACACCCGGAAGCCCGACTTCTCCCAGGCTTCCTTCGCCCCGGCCAGCAAGGAAGATTTGCCCGAGCCCGCGTAGCCTTGGAGCACCGCGACCTGACCGGATTTTCCGGCGATATGTCGAAGTCCTTCGAGTTGGGTTGGGCTCAGGTCCTTCCCGGCCCGGACCAGGCGGCGCTCCGGCACGACGTGCCGCACCGAGTCCTGCAACTGTTTCGAGTGATCGAGGAGATACTTCTCCCGCAGGAGCACATCCCGGGTAGTGAAGTAGCGCTGACAATCATGGACACCCAAGTCCACCAAGGCTCCCAAGGCCCGGCCCGTTGCCTTGCGAATCTGGTCGTAGCTGAACGCATTGGCCTGGTTCCGTTCGAGCGCTCGCTGGAGGAACTGCCGTTCGGTGAAATGACTCTGCTGTTGGAGCAACGAGTCGATGGCGGCGTGCAGGTCCAGCTGCCGACGCTTCTCCGGGTTCCGCTTGGGCAGACGGTCGAAGTCCTCCGCGGTGATCCACCGTTCCCGGAAAGCCTCCTCCCGCCATTGGGCATGGAGTTCCGCCGAGGGCTTCAGTTCCTTGCCCTTGCGGGTGGCCTTGGTGGATTCGGCCGCGGCGACGGCTCCCGACATCCCGCGGGCCTCCAAGTGCTCCAGCACCTGCATCCGGCGCTTCGAGAAACGGGCGCAGAGCCATTCGGGGATTCCGGCCACTTCCATCCAGGTGCGCTTTTGCACGAAATCAATGCCGAGGGACTTCTGAAGTTCGTGAGCCAAGGTTTGGCGATAGATCAGCCCTCCCAACATCTTCATGCGGAACACTTCCCGCGTGTAGACGAACCCAGCGCTTCCATCCGGCCGAATGCCGAGGTTCACGAGCAAACAGTGCGTGTGGAGATCGGGATCCGACTCCCGGGTGGTCCCGTGGCTGAAGCCGGCAAAGGTAAGCTTCACCTTCACGAACTCCTTGCCGTTGGCGCAGGCGATCCGGGTCCAACCGGCATCCGCTTCGATTTCCTTCAAGGCCTTCTCCACCGCCTTCCGGTGGGCGGCTTCAACAGCGGCCCGCTGTTCCGGGGTGCCCAAAGCCCACAGCAGGGCGACGGACTTCGGCGCGCTGAAGGTGAGGTCCCAACCACCCTGACGCTTTTGGTTGTGACCCGGACGGACCAGTTGCTCCTGGCCGTCGGGGGATTTACCCGCGAAGAGGTTACGCAAGACATCCGGGTTCACGGGTCCGGAAAGCCCCAGCGCGGCGGCCCCTTCGCCGAACCACAGGCCGCGTCCTTCGATGTCCCCGGCGAGGGTCGTGTAGTAGCCGAGGTTCTGGACACTCAAGACGTATTCCGGGGTGGTGAGAGCTTGGGAAATGGTCAGCATGGCTTACCTCAAGATCAGGTTTTGAAGGGGATGGGAGACCGGCTGCGGCTGGGGCGACGGCCGCTCCTCGGTGAGGAGCCGGACGATGTCATCGAGCTGCGAGCGCAGGCTCTGCTGGTCGAGAATCAGGGCCTCCAGGCGGGTGGCCACGAGGACCCCGGCCTGTTCCTGATGCAGAGCCCGAAGGACCAATTCCCGGGTATACGAACCGACCGAAGAACCCTTCGGGACGAGCTCGGTCAGCATCGCGAAATGGATGGGGTCGAGCCGGAAGGTGATGACGTGGGGAGCCTTTCTCATGGTATACTCCGTAATGGTTGATTCCGGGTTGGATGTGCGGTGTTTTCGGCCGTTGTGGTCGCGCCAGCAGGCATCAGGTGTGTCGTTTTATTCCGAGGCGTAATCTTGGAGACTGCGTGGGCCTTCCAGGAGGCACTCGAAGGGAGGTACGGCTGGGGTTTACCAGAGTCAGTTGGGTGGGGAGCCCTGAGGAGGGTGCGGCGGGACTGGGCAGGAGACTTGGAGGCTGCTGGAAATGGGTGGGAAAGGAATGGGAGCCGAGGGCCGGGCCGGAGCCCGACCGCAGGCGCCGCCCCGACCGAAGTGGAGGGGCAAGACCCAGCATGAGGAGGGGCCAATCAGGAGCCCGGCGACGAATTCCACGGCTTCAAACACACGTGGCCTTCCGGATCTCGGCACCACCGTGCCTGGCGTCCCGGCCCGAAGCGGCGACGCCCTACGATCGGTCAGGCCCCGGACGGGGCCTGTCGCTCTGGAAAACACCCGGACCGTCAGGTCCGGCTTTCCGTTACTCCCCCCGCCGCCAAAGCGCTTCAGAAAGGCAGCCAGAGCGCCAAAGGGGCCGCCTTGGAAGCGGCCCCCGGGAAGCAATTCTAGTAGTCCTCGGGCAGGAGGATGGTTGTCGCCGAGCGGTCGGCCTGGGTGATGATCCAGAACTTGGTCCCGTTCCGGTCCCGGTAGACCGAGAACAGTCTCAATTCCTGACCGAGAGCCTCCTCGTTGCTTTGGGCATCCTCCTTCCCGCAATCGCCCCAGTCGCAACAGGCGTGGCGATTGAGACAGCGGCGTAAGTCCTCCTGGTGTACTTCAGCGATGGCCGCCGGGGTGGCGACAATCTGCCCGAGGCGAAAAGCGCGTTGGGTTCGTTCAATCATAATGGTCTCCTTGGAAGTTCCTCCCGCTTCTCCCCTCGGAAAAAGTGGCTTCCGGTGGAGGGGGAGGAGTTTTGCCCGTTCCCGGCACTCCTCCCCCTCCACTTGGAAGCGACTTGGCCTTCAGCCGGTCCGCTGACGGACCGACCGCTTCACGTTCCCCGGCTGGGGGACGTGACCGGGCCCTGGAACGAAGGGGTCAAGGTGGAGCGCAGGGAAGCGTCAGCGGGCCGCAAGGCTCCCGAGAACACCTTGAGGCCGGGAGGGCAAGGGACCGGCGCCCGCGGCGGTTCACCCCCAATGGCCCGCGGGCCATCGGGCCATGGTCCGAAGGTCCCCCCAACGTGCTCCCGGGAGGGTCCATAGATCCTCAGGGGGTCCTGAATATCAGATGCTCGTAGAACGACAATTACGGTTCCCACGCTGGGGAAATCTAAATGTCGTTGACCGGTTTGAGTCCTCGCAGAGATCTGTGCTCAGGACACCCCTGCGGGATGTGCCCGCCCCCACGGGCCATTCCAAGACGGGCTTGTTCAAAGACGAACCTCCAAGGAGGCCCGCTTCCGGCGCCGGGCTTCCCACGCCGCCTCCTTGATGTGGGTGGTCACCTCCTTTGTCCTCCTGGCTCAGCCTCGTCGTCACGCTGGGATGGTTGTGTGAGACGATCAGGGCGACCGCCCCGGCAAGGATGGCGCCCGGGAAGATCTCCCGGGGGTGAAACACGCAGGAGTTCGCCGTACCGGTGGCGACCACGGTGTACCCGATCACCTGATTGGAACTGCGGTTGCTTCGATTTCTCGGAGAGAGCGGAGCGCGGACGGCCGGATTCAGGCCGTAAGGCGGGATCTCAGCCAAAACAATGAACAGAAAACCGACCAAGGGGGATAACCCTCTCACGTCGACTTGACGGGCCCCGGATGGCTGGCCAGTTCGGCCAGCCAGAAGTCCTTGGCAATCTCGCCTCGTCCGCGAGCGGGCTCGAAGAAACCTTTGGCGACAGGGACGTGGTGCGGGGGATCCGCGAGGGGCATCGCTCGCTCATGAAGGCCACCGAGGGGCATCTCCTGTCCCAAGGTGACGAACATCGTTGCCGCCGTGGGATCCATTCCACCCACCCTGCCCTGAAGGTTGGTGAGTTGGTTCCGGTACGGCTAGGGCGGCCGGGCAGCCGGATCATCGAGTCGGCGCGGTTCCAGGGACGCTGGCGGGTCACAGGCCGGTCCCGGTGCCGCAGAAGGCAACGCGGGGAAGCGGGCACGCTTGTGGTCCGGCGCCGTGCGCGGCTTCCGTCCCGCCCCCCAGAAGCTCCGTGGCGGCCCGTCTCACCGCGTCGAAAAGCGCGGCCCAGTCCTCCGGACGGGTGTCCCAGCCCGCGCTGAACCGGACCATGCGGTCGCTTTCGTCCGGCTGATAACCCATGGCGGCAAGCACGTGGGAGGGCTTCTCACGTCCGCTGGAACAGGCGCTGCCGGTGGAGGCGGCGACGCCGAGCCGGTCAAGCTTGACCACCCAGCGGCGGCGGCAGTCGGCCGTTTGGGGCAAGAGGACGGCGGCGGTGTTCCAGAGGCGGGGCGCTTCCGCGCCGACGACTTCGGTGTCCGGCAGGGCCTGGCGGAGGGATCCGATGAAGGAGTCCCGCCATGCGGACCGTTCCGCAAGGCCGGGTCCTGGTCTGGTCCCGGTCGGGTTCAGGGCCTCCTCGCGTTCGCGCAGGGCGGCCACCAGCGCGAGGACGCCGGCCACGTCCTCGGTGCCGGCGCGGCGCCCCTCCTCCTGCGGTCCGCCGACGACGAGGGGTTCGAGTTCCGGGCAGGCCACGATGAAGCCCGTGCCGCGCGGGCCGCCGAACTTGTGTCCGCAGGCGGTGACGAAGGTGCACGCGCCCAGGCCGGCGGCGGGCATGCGGCCGACCCACTGGGCGGCGTCGCAGAAGAACGGGACGCCGGCGGCGGCGCAGAGGGCGGCGACTGCATCCCATGGCTGCAGCACGCCGGTCTCGTTGTTTGCCGCCATCAACACCACGCCCCCCACATCGCCGCGCAGGAGACGGTCGTTTATCCAGTCGCCGTCCACCCGCCCGTGGCGTGGGATGGGCATTGCCTCGACGCGCGGGCCGAGCCAGAGTTGGGCGGCGGCCCGGACGGAGGGATGTTCGACGGGGGAGAGCAGGACGGGGCCTCGGGTGGCTAGGGCGAGGTGGCGGAGGACGGTGTTGTTCGCCTCGCTCGCGCCGGAGGTCCAGACGATGCGGCCCGGATCGCATTGGATCCAGCGGGCGAGGCTGATGCGCGCGTCGGCGAGGGCCGCGTCGGCTCGGGCGCCCAAGCGGTGCGGGCTGGAGGGATTGGCGGGGAGACGTTCGACCGCGTCCAGCCACGCGGCCCGTGCTGCGGGCGACACGGGGTGGGTGGCGTTGTGATCGAAGTACAGCACGGCGGAAAATGTGGCGGCGGCCAGGGTAAAAGCGACGCCGTAGATTTTCCTACACAGCCGTTGAAGCTTGCCTAGCCTTAAAACGTCGTTCCCAACTTACCTCGTGTCCGTATCGATCCCGTACAAGCGCGCGACGTTCGTGACCCGCCTTCCGGCGGGCCACCGGTACTCCCCGTCCCATTGCTGGCTGGCGGTGTCGGACCCCGGCCGTTGGCGGGTGGGTTACACGAAGTTCGCCTTGAGGATGCTCGGAGAACTGGTGGACGTGCAGTTCGACCGGGCGCCGGGGAGTGCGGTGCGGCCCGGGGACGTTCTGGGTTCGATCGAGGGGTTCAAGGCGGTGAGCGACCTGTTCTGCGTGGGGAGCGGCACGTTTTGCGGGGGCAACCCGGCCTTGCGAACCGAACTAGAATCGCTGGGACGGGATCCCTACGGGGCGGGCTGGCTGTACGAGTTCGAGGGTGAGCCGGACGACCGGTGCATGGACGTGACGCAGTATCAGGGATTGTTAGACGCCACCATCGACCGCATTCTGGCGAAACAGAAGGCTGAGGAATCCGCATGAGCGCCAACGCAAATTCCATCGCCGGAACCGCCCGTTACTTCATGATCGGCGGCTTTCTGGGCGCCGGGAAGACGACTGCCGTCGCCGCCTTGGCCCAACGCCTCGTCCGCGACGGCCTTCGGGTGGGGCTGATCACGAACGACCAGGGGAGCGAACTGGTGGACACCGCCATGCTGCGGGCGCGCGGCTTCGCCACCGAGGAAATCGCCGGCGGCTGTTTCTGCTGCCGCTTCAACTCGCTCGTGGACGCCGCCGGCAAGCTCGACGCCGTGACCCGCCCCGACGCCTTCGTCGCCGAACCCGTCGGGAGCTGCACGGACCTCGTCGCGACGGTCACGTATCCTTTGCGGCGGATCTACGGTGACCGATTTCGCGTCGCGCCGCTGAGCGTGCTGGTGGACCCCGTGCGCGCCGAACAGGTCTTCGGCCTCGCGCCGGCCCGGAAGTTTTCCGACAAGGTGCTCTACATCTGGCGCAAGCAGGCCGAGGAAGCCGACCTGCTCGTCATCTCCAAGACCGACCTGCTGGACGAAGCACGCCTCGAACGCCTGCGCACCCGGCTGGCCGAGGAATTCCCGGGCAAGGACATCATCGCGGTGTCGGTCCGCACCGGCGCGGGCGTCGAGGCGTGGTTCGAACGCATGCTCGGCGGCGAACAGGTTTCCCGGCCCGTCATGGCCGTGGACTACGACCTCTACGCCGAGGGCGAAGCGCTGCTCGGCTGGCTCAATGCCACCGTGGCTGTGGCCGGTCCGGCCTTCGACGCCAATGCGCTGCTCCGCGCCCTGGCTGACGATCTCCGCCAGCGTTTGGGTGACGCCGAGATCGCGCATCTGAAGATGACCTTCAGTCCCGACGAGGGTCTGGGCGACATCGCCGCCGTGAGCCTGGTCCGGAGCGACTACGTGCCGGAACTCAGCCTCACGCTCGATGGCCCGGCCGAGTCCGGCCAACTGATCCTCAACCTGCGCGCCGAAGCCGATCCCGCTGAGCTGCGCGCCGCCGTCGAGGCCGCCGTGGTCGCCCTGCCGCAGCGCCTGCCCGGTCTGACTGCGCGACTGGAGCACGCTGAGCAATTCCGCCCCGGCCGCCCAACCCCGACCCACCGCGTGACCAACGCCGACCTCGTTCCCGCATGAGCCAGTCCCCCGCCGGCGCGCCCGCCGTCCTCTACTGCCACTGCCAATACGCGCAGGTCGTCCCGCCGGAGGTAAAGGCCGCGGTGCTGAAGCAGCTCTGCGCGTCCAACCTGCCGTTCGAGGCGGTGCCGGACCTGTGCGAGCTCTCCGCCCGGCGCGATCCGTCGCTGAAACGCCTCGCCGCGGCCGGACCGGTGAAGATCGCCGCCTGTTTCCCGCGCGCGGTAAAATGGCTGTTCGCCGCCGCCAACGCGCCGTTGCCGCTGGGGGCCACCGAGGTGGTGAACATGCGCAACCAACCCGCCGCCGAAGTGATCGCTGCGCTCCAGTCGGCCGAACTCAACCCCAACCTCCCCGCCGGCAAGGTCACGGTGGCCGACGCGCCGGCGCCTGCCGCCCAACCCGCCTCCTGACATGGCCCTCTCCGATCTTCCCCTACGTGTCGTGCTCTACGAAGGCTCCGGTGCCGTCGCCGTGGCGCCCGAGGACCGCTTCGCCGCCGTCAGTGCGCTGCTGGAACGCGGCTTTGGCGTCACCCTCGCCGGCGCGGAACGTCCCGTCGCACCCGCCGACACCAGCCCGTTGCTCGTCGTCGGCCGCTGGCAGGATTCGCCGCCTACCGCGGACTCCGCCCAACGCCTCCGCTGGGGCCAACTGGATCCCGCGACCGTGGCTGACCAGGCCGAGGCGGCCCGCGCCGAATTCGCCGCGCCCGCGCCCGGCGCGTGGAAGCCGTGGTTTCCGGTCATCGACTACGACCGTTGCACGAACTGCATGCAGTGCCTGAGCTTCTGCCTGTTCGGCGTCTATGGCGTGGACGGCGAGAAACGCATCCAGGTCCAGAACAACGACAACTGCAAAACCAACTGTCCCGCCTGTTCGCGCGTCTGCCCCGAGGCCGCGATCATGTTCCCGAAATACAAGGCCGGCCCGATCAACGGCGACGCGGTGAGCGATTCCGACCTCAACCGCGAGAAGATGAAGATCGACATCTCCGCGCTGCTGGGCGGCGACGTGTATTCGCTGCTCCGCGACCGGAGCGAACGCGCCCGCAGCCGCTTCGGCAAGGAACGCGACTCCGACAAGGCGCTGGCCGAACGCCAGAAGTGCCTGACCAAGCTCGCCGCGCTGGCCGGCGACATCCCGCCCGAAGTCCTGATGAGTCTGCCGTCGCCCGAGGAAATCGCGCGGAAGGCGGAGGAAGCCGCAGCAAAGGCGAAGGCGGCGTTGGCCTGAATCACGACGGCGTAGATCTCGATGTCTGACAACTGGATCATCCTGATTCCTGAAGACCCGCGTCTGGTGCCCTCTGGGGATCGGAATGACAGGGCCATTGCTTTGCTCAAATCCTTGGCTCCGCAATCGGAGAAGGTTGAAACGGCGGTCTCTGACCTCATCCGGTTTGTGGATGCCGGCGAAAACTTCCAGCGCATAAACTGCCCTTCCTGCAATTCGCAGATCGACAATGAATGGTGGCAGGAACAGATGTCCGATGACTTTGTGGACGGTGGGTTCCTGTTGAAGCTGCGAGACACTCCCTGCTGCAAAGCCACAGCAACTTTGCATGAACTCCGCTACGACTGGGCCCAAGGCTTTGCCAAGTTCAGCTTGGAAGCAATGAATCCGAACATCGGTGAGCTTCCGGAGTCCGGAGTCCGGGACCTTGAATCCGTCTTGGGTTGCCCGTTGCGTCTCATCTACTGTCACCTCTAGCCGACATGCTCCCCACCCTCGTCTATCGCACCCTGCGCAGCGCCAATCCCCGGTGCATCGCAAAGTTCGCCTGGAACTTCGGCGTGAAGGGGCTGGTGTCGGTCGAGAAGTTCAAGCGGCGCATCAAGCGCGGCGAATACTTCCCGCCGTTTCTCTACCTCTCGATCCTCAACTCCTGCAACCTGCGCTGCCAGGGCTGCTGGGTGGATGTCGCCGCCGAACGCACCGAAATCGACCTCGAGGCGCTCAACCGCACGATCAACGACGCCAAGGCGCACGGGAACTCCTTCTTCGGCATCCTCGGCGGCGAGCCGTTCATGCACCCGCAGTTGCTGGACCTGCTCGCGGCGCATCCCGACTGCTATTTCCAGGTCTTCACCAATGGGCAGTTCATCACCGAGAAGATCGCCGCCCGGCTCAAGGAACTGGGCAACGCCACGCCGCTCATCTCCATCGAGGGCCGCGAGATCACCAGCGACGAGCGTCGCGGCAACAAGGACGTGCTGAACCGCACCTTGCGCGGCCTCGACAACTGCCTCCGCGCCGGTCTGCTCACGGGGGTCGCCACCAGCGTCTGCCAGACGAACATCGACGAGCTGCTCACCGAGTCGTGGCTGCGCGAGCTGATCCAGCGCGGCGTGCATTACGTCTGGTATCACACCTATCGGCCCGTCGGCCCGAAGATGAATCCGGCGCTGGCGTTGCGGCCCGACCAGCTCGTGCGCACCCGGAAGTTCGTCGTCGAGATGCGGGCCAAGGTGCCCATCGCGATCATCGACGCCTATTACGATCACCAGGGCCAGGCGCTGTGCCCGATGAGCACGGGCATCAGCCATCACGTCGGGCCCACCGGCGGCATTGAGCCGTGCCCGATCATTCAGTTCGCCAAGGAGGACATCCGCGATCCGCGCGGCGTCTTCACGGCGATGCGCGACTCGGCCTTCCTGAAGGACTTCCGCGAACTCAGCGCCCACCACACGCGCGGCTGCGTGGTGCTGGAACGGCCGGACCTCGTGAAGGAACTCGTCGTGAAGCACGGCGCCCGCGACACCACGCTGCGCGGCACCGCCATGGCCGAGCTGGACGCCATGACGCCGCGTTTCAGCCAGTGGCTGCCGGGCGAGGAGGTTCCCGAGAAGCACTGGATGTATCGCCTGTCGAAGAAGTATTGGTTCTCCGACTTCGGTGCCTACCGCAACGTCGCCCACGATGCCGCCGGCAAGGCCCGCTTGCTCCAGCAACGGCTGACTGCTCCTCTTTCCGAAACTAACACTCCTTCGGCCCAGTCTTCTCCGCCATGACCGCCTCGCCCATCCAGTTCGTCGCCAGCTCGCCCGTCGGGCTGCCCCGGCTCGTGCCGCAGCAAAAATGGCGTCCGACCAAGAAGAATATCCCACCGACGCTGGTCCAGCGGCAGCACATCCTGCAGGCCGTGCGGAACTACGTGGCGGAGTTCAACCCCGTGCCGCCGCTGCCGGCGGATGAACTCAAGGTCCACGCCGACCGGATCGTCACCCAGCTCCAGTGCGAACCGATCTTCCGCGACTTCATCGGCGTGCTGCTGAACAACGAGATGTGGCGCGAGCAGCTCGCCGGCGTGCCGTTTGAGCGCCGCTTGCTCCTGCTGCCGAAATGCCTGCGGGTCGAGGCGAAGTGTCCGGCGCCGTTCGACGAGTTCGGCCTGCTCTGCAAGCAGTGCGGCCTGTGCTCCATCCAGGACCTCACGGTCGAGGCCGAGAAGCTGGGTTACGCCGTGCTGGTCGCCGAGGGTTCGGCCATCGTCATGAGCCTGATCCAGACCGGGAAGATCGAGGCCATCGTCGGCGTAAGCTGCCTGAGCGTGCTGGAACGCGCCTTCCCTTACATGGAGGCCGCCGCGATTCCGGGCGTCGCCGTGCCGCTACTCCAGGACGACTGCATCGACACCAACGTGGACCTCGACTGGGTGTGGGAATACATCCACCTCACGGCCGACGACCGCACTCGCCGGCTGGACCTCGGCCAGTTGCGCGACGAGGTGGACTTCTGGTTCACGCCGGCCTCGCTCGACCTGATCATGGGCCCCGCCCAGGGCGAATCCGAACGCATTGCCCGCGACTGGCTGATGCGCGCCGGGAAGCGTTGGCGGCCGTTCCTCACCGTCTCCGCCTACCAGGCCCTAAGCGGCAAGCCGGATGCCGAACTGCCGGACGACCTCCGCAAGGTGGCGGTTGCCGTCGAATGCTTCCACAAGGCGTCGCTCATCCACGACGACATCGAGGACAACGACGCCCGACGCTACGGCGAGAAGACCCTGCACGAGGAATACGGCGTGGCGGTCGCCCTGAACGTCGGTGACCTGCTGATCGGCGAAGGTTACCGCCTGCTGGCCGCCTGCAAGGCCAGCCCGGAAGCCAAGGCCGAGATGCTGCGCGTCGCCGCCGAAGGCCAACGTGAGCTCTGCCGCGGCCAGGGCGCCGAACTCATCTGGACCCGCAATCCCGGCGTGCTCACCCCATTGCAGGTGGTGGACATCTTCCGCCAGAAGACCGCGCCGGCCTTCGAGGTGGCGCTCCGCGTGGGCGCGATCTACGCCGGCCGCCATGACGAGTGCGACGACGTGCTGGGCGCCTACAGCCGCGCGCTGGGCATCGCCTACCAGATTCGCGATGACCTGAGCGACCTCGGGGACGCGGGTGAAACCGACGACATCGCCGGCCAACGCCCGAGCCTGCTCCTCGCCATTGCCCGAGAACGTGCCGGCGGCGAACGCCGCGACTTCCTCGACCGGCTGTGGCGTCGCGAAGTGAAGCCCGACTCGAAGGAAGTCGAGGCCCTTTACCGCGAGCTGAAGGCCGACGAGCGCTGTGAACTCCTGCTAGAAAGCTACAAGGAGGAAGCCATCCGCTCGCTGGCCGCGCTGGAACATCCGAGCCTCAAGGGCTTGCTCCGCCGCGTCGTCGGCAAGATCTTCAACGACGTCGAGATCAAGGGCTGGTGCAAGGAGCAGGAGCAGAAGAACGCCGAGCAACGGCTCGCGGAAGTGGCGCCGGTGCTCGGATGAAGTTTCGTAGGCTCGGTCACTATGGCAGAAGAAAACGACTGGCGACTGCGAGCTCAGGATCGATATCTGCGAGGTGTGGTCTTCGAGCTTCGGCGTTACCTACCACCACCTCACAGTCCTCACTGGGATCATGATCACTGCGAGTTCTGCTGGGCGAAATTCCAATGCGAAGATAACTCAAACGCCTCCCACGAAGGCTACTGCACCGAAGATGGGCTGCACTGGGTTTGCACCGCCTGCTTTGCTGATTTTAGACAGGGATTCGATTGGGTGGTCCGAGGGGGGAAATAGGCCAACGCTGAAAACGAACGACACCATGGTGCTGACAATGGCGCTGGTGGAGAGTTAGTCCGGTTTTCGGTAACGAATATGTCGCTTCGGCTCCAACTCCTCCAAGTTGCCCGGCTCGCGCCGCGGCTGCTGGGCGATTCGACGGACCTGGTCCGCGACTTTTACCGGCGGCAGTTCAATGCCGACGGCGCGGCCGGCGACCGCGCGGGCAAGCGCGACCTCTATTACACGATCTTCGCCCTCGCCGGTGCCCAGGCGCTGGATGTGCCGGTCCCGGCGGACCGCACGCAGGCTTGGCTGGCCACGCACGGCGACGGAGCGGGACTCGACTTCGTCCATCTCGGCGCGCTGGCGCGGTGTTGGGCTGCGCTCGGCGTGGAACGTACGCCGGCGTCCTTGCCCGACGCCCTACTGGCGCGGATTGAGACATTTCGCAAACCCGATGGCGGCTACGAAGGCGACCCGAAGCTTTCGCACGGCACCGCTTACGGTGCGTTTGTCGCGCTGGGCGCCTACCAAGATCTCGGCCGGACGCCGCCGCACATGCTGGACCTAGTTCGCAGTGTCAAACGGTTGGAGACGCCCGACGGCGCGTGGAGCAATGCGCCCGGGCTACTCACTGGCTCGCTCAACGCCACGGCCGGGGCGGTCACGCTCATCCGGCATCTCGGCTTCCCGGTTAACCAGGCGGTCGGCGACTGGCTGCTCGCCCAGCAGCATCCGGGCGGCGGCTTCCTCGCTGTGCCCGGCGCGCCGCTGCCGGACCTGCTTTCGACTGCCACCGCCCTTCACGCCCTGGCCTGCCTGGAACGCCGAATTCCCAGCACCGTGCATGAGCGCTGCCTCGATTTCATCGACACGCTTTGGTCGGCCGAAGGCGGCTTCCACGGCCATTGGGCGGACGACCATCTCGACGCCGAATACACGTTCTACGGCCTGCTCGCGCTGGGACACCTGAGCCTGTGAATGACGCCCTGCGCAAGCGCCTCGAAGCCGCCCATCGCACCGCCACGCTGGCGTTGCTGGCCGAATTTGGTCCCGCCGGTCACTGGGTCGGCGAACTCAGCAGCAGCGCCCTTTCCACGGCGACGGCCGTGATCGCCTTGGCCACCGTAGATCGTCCGACGGACGCCGAACTCATCCGCAATGGTCTGGACTGGCTGGCTGCCCACGCCAATGCCGACGGCGGCTGGGGCGACACGGTGCGCAGCCGCTGCAATCTCAGCACAACCGCCTTGGTGTGGGCGGCCTTCGGTGCGGCGCGGGCGGACGCCGCCTATCCGAATACGCTCGCCCGGGCGGTGGGCTACATCGAACGCACGGCGGGTTCGCTCGACCGATTGGTGCCGGCCATCGAGGCGCTTTACGGCAAGGACCGCACCTTCAGCGTGCCCATCACCATGGCCCTCGCGTTGAGCGGGCGGCTGGGGCCGGACGGCTGGCGTCGGGTCCGCCCCCTCCCGTTCGAGCTGGCGTTGTTGCCGCGGGGGCTGTTTGGCGCGCTCCGGCTTCCGGTGGTGAGCTACGCCTTGCCCGCGCTGATCGCCATTGGCCAGGTGATCCACCACCGGTCCGGGCGGTTTCATCCGCTGCGGGACCTGGCGCGGCGTCACACGCTGCGGGTGTTGACCGGGTTGCAACCGTTGAACGGTGGATTCCTCGAAGCCACGCCGCTGACGAGTTTCGTGACCATGAGCCTGGCGGGGATGGGACTGGCGGGCCACGAGGTGGCGCGGCGGGGCACGGCGTTCCTGGTGGGATCGGTGCGGGAGGACGGGAGCTGGCCGATCGACACGAACCTGGCGACCTGGGTGACGACGCTGGCGGTGAAGGCGCTGGGGGGTGGGAGCGGCGCGGAGGAGGCGCACGGGATGGTTGGCCAGATCCGGGCGTGGTTGTTGGGCCAGCAGTTCCGCGGGGTCCATCCCTACACGGGTGCGGCACCGGGGGGGTGGGCGTGGACGGATCTGCCGGGGGGTGTGCCGGACGCGGACGACACGGCGGGCGCCCTGGTAGCGTTGCGGGTGCTGGGCGAGCCCGATCCGGCGACGGCACGGGCGGCGGAGGCCGGGGTGGAATGGCTGCTGGGATTGCAGAACCGGGACGGTGGTATCCCGACCTTTTGCCGGGGTTGGGGAACGTTGCCATTCGACCGGAGCACGCCGGAGCTGACGGCGCATGCGATACGGGGATGGGCGGCCTGGTTGCCGCTGCTTCCGGTTGCGTTGGCGTCGCGGGTGAGGAAGGCGATGGCTCGGGCGCGGGGATACCTTGCGGCCTGCCGCCGTCCTAATGGCGCATGGGTGCCGCTCTGGTTCGGCAACGAGGATGCGCCCGGGCAGGAGAATGCGGTTTACGGGACGGCCCAGGTGGTGATGGCGCTGCGGGAGGTCCCGGAGGGCCCGGGCGGGAGCGGTCCGGACCTGTCGGCTTCGGTGGCGTACCTGCTCTCGTTGCAGGATCCCGGGGGAGGCTGGGGCGGGGCCCGCGGGGTGACGCCGAGCGTGGAAGAGACGTCGCTGGTCCTGGGGGCGCTGGCGGGATGGCCCGGGGTTGAGGAGGCGGTGCGACGCGGAACGTCGTGGCTGGCGGACCGGATCGAGGGGAGAGCGATGCCGGAGCCAGCGCCGATCGGCTTGTATTTCGCGCGCCTGTGGTATTACGAGCGGCTGTATCCGCTGGTGTTTGCGGTCGATGCCCTCCGGCGCGTCAGAGCAGCGTACTGCCGTCCCCCTTCTCCAGACGGATGAGGTGTTTCTTGACGACCTCGACCTGCTTGGTGAGTTCGAAGAGGGCCTTGATGATCCCGGTCTGGGTGGGTGGGTCGGCCAAGGCGGGCACGCACGGGTGGAGCCGGGTGATGCCGTTGCTGATCTCGTTGCAGGTGGTGCGCATGTCCCGGATCGCGTCGAGTCGGTTCATGGCCCCGATTGGATCCTAAACCGGAGTCGGGTTGAACCACGGATGTGAAAGTCGATAGCCAGCCTGCATGCCTGAAGAACCAGAGATGATTGCTTTGGACTCGGCGGGGGACCGTAATTGTCGTTCTACGAGGGCGCCCTTGGTTCGGATTTCGTCGGTTCCGGAAAAAAGAAACGGCCCGCAGGTTGTCCCGCGGGCCGTTCGGATGTTCTCCATGTCGAGGCGGCTGGGCCCAGGAAGCATGGACCTGACGGTTCAGCTTCCGGCTTTGCCTTTCAAGCGGCCTCGGCTTCCCGCTCTGCACGGCGACGCGCCTTCTCCTCATTCCTGGCGCGATGCATCCGATTGATGGTCCGGGACAACTCCCGAACGAGGTCGGGGTTGGTCATGATTGCCGTCAATTCGGTGAGGGCGATGTAGATGGTGGTACCGGCTCCTTCGTTGAGCACCGGAAACAGCCCCAAGGCGATCAACTCCCGCAGGTCGTCCTCGGTAAACCCCGAAAGAACCGAGGCCTGCCAGAGGTTCAACCGCCACGGATGGTGAAGCAGGCAAAGGAAGGCGACGGCTTCGGCCGACATGTTCTCCGGATTCCTCGGATAGGTGTTCGGCAAGGGCAGGTTGGCCGGAACCGGCGGAACCAGTGCCGTACCCGTTCCCGGACGGAGCCGAAGGCCGGGGATCTGCGGGGTCTGCTCACGGTCGAGGGATTTTCTAATTTGCTCCCGCGCTGCTTGGTACTTGGAATCTTCGCGTGTCATCGTATGTTCCTGTTAGTGGTGGATGTCGTTAATTTGAACTGACAGGAAAGGCTTTAGCCGCCCCGTTGCGAACGGTCGCTCGCCCCGCTTTGTATGTTCTTGTAGAATCGCCCCATGGGCGGAACCGCACTCTCGGAAGAAACGCTAAAAGCACTGGGCTTGCTCGTTGCCGATGCCCGAAAACGACTGACTTGGAAGGTCTTGGAGCTGGCGGAAAAATCGGGCTACGCGGTGTCCACCATCCAGTCTTTCGAAAGCGGAAGAGGCGGAAACCGCGACACCTATCGGAAATTGGCCCGCGCGCTGAATACCGGTCTGGCACTCCAAGGGCTTGATCTCCTCCCCCTCGACTATCTCGATCACGGTCCCGAGTCCCAACACTGGCTCACTCCGGCATTGAGTCCGTTGGTCGGTGACCAGCCGGGACCGGCGTCACTGCTGGAAGCGCGCCTGGGAATCGCTCCCTGGCAGGGCAAAATAAGGGCGAAGCAGTTGGAGGATCTCGTCGGTTGGTGCGGCACTTCTCCAACGATCCGGAGCTTCTCGATCAAGGGTGATGGCGGGATGGGCAAGACCCGGTTGGCGGTGGCCCTCTGCCAACACTTGGACAAGTCCGGGGACTGGGTCACCGGCTTCATCCTGCCGCGCCGGTTCCCGTTGGAACCGGAGTGGTGGGACACCCTGCGCCTCGAAGGACGCCCTGTCCTGATGGTCGCTGATTACACCAGCCGTCCAGGGATGCTGAATGTTTTGAATCGGGTGTTGCCGACGCTCAAGAAACTGACGTCCGACCGCATCCGCATCCTGTTGCTGGATCGGACCGGACTGCAGCAGGGACTGCTGGACGGTGAGGCGTGGCGGGCCTGGGATCAGATTCGGGAGGGACATCTGCCACATTTCGGGCCTCAGTTGGGACCGGTGTCCGTCGATCCGGAGGAGCGGCTCCGGATGTTTCAAGGAGCCACTGGAGCCTTTGCCCGGCATCTGGCGGTCAAAGATTTTGATCCAGAGAGCCAATCCCTGAAGAATCCCGGCAGCAGCGCCTACAATCAGGTCCTGCTGCTCCACATGCAGGCGTTGGAACGGGTCTTCGATGCCGCGCCGAAGTCGGACAACCGGAATTCCATCCTCGACCGGTTGCTGGACCGGGAACGCGAGCATTGGCGAGAAACGATGAAGCGCCTGGAGATTCCCCAATACCTCTTGGGCGCCATCGAGGCCGCCGTGGTCCGGGTCTCCGAGTTGGGCGGCATTCCCAAGCTTGCGGCGGCCTCGGAAACGCTCCGGGGCTTGGCCGAATTCCAGGGACTTCCCCAGACCACGGCGGCTGCGGTTGCCCAGCTCCTGCGGGAGATCTACCCGGACGGGGACCAGGGTATCACGCCGTTGCGTCCGGACCCGCTCTTCGACCACTTGGCAAACCAACGACTCGAAGTGTGACCCGCGGGAAACCATCACCGGGAGAAGTTGCGAACCGGATCCGGCAAGCCGGCAGCTATCCCAAGAGTCGAAAGGCCTTGGAACACCTGTTGGCAACTGAACCTGAGCTCTGGGTGCCGGCAATCATCGAGGCCGTGGCCCAGGATCTCGGCGAAGCCGGCTCGGTGGTCGAGCAGCTCATCGCGAACTTCGCCGCCGCCTGCACGGACTTCCCAACCCGATTCTGGCTGTACCAAGAAATCCCCGGAAAATCCGCCCACTTCCACCGGATCAAGACCGAGTTGGCCTCGTGGATCATCCAGCAGATGGACCCCCAGCATCCGAGCAACCAGCCCCTGCTGGCCCAGATGAATCTCAATCTCAGCCAACACCTGCGTGACGGGGGACGCGTCCCGGAGGCGCCGCCGTATTCCCGGGCAGCCGTGGAACTCCATGAGGCCTTGTCGGAGTCGGATCCCCAACTCACCGGGGATCTGGTCTGGGCGTGGATGTTGCACGCGCAACAACTTTCCGAAGCCGGTCGAGACCAGGACGCCGTTGAAGCCAATCTGGCCGCCGTGCGCGTCGCTCAACGTCTGGAAGGCGACGAACGGAATCGTCTCCTGGGACAGGCCTGCGTGGCGCTGGGTGCCGCCCTGATCGCCACGCGACAGCCGAGGCTGGCTTTGGAGCCGCTGAAGAATGGGTATCGCCTGCTCCAGAAGTGCCGCGGACCGGAAAAGGAATATGAGGCGATTGCCGCTCCGGCCGCGGTATACCTCGCGGACGCCTTGCTGGATGTGGGGCGTGCGGGTGAAGCGTCGCCGTTTGCTGAAGAGGCCCGTCAGGGTTTCGAGCTGCTGGCCGCGCGGGAACCGGGCGTCTATCTGAAGGACTATCTCTGGGCAACGAATGTGGCTTCGCGGGTGGCCATCGCCCTGGGGCAGCCGGAGAAGAGCCGATCACTCCGGTACGAAGGGGTTCGGATGCTTCAGGATCTGGCCGATAAATACCCCAAGGCTTTCCTCGAGCAGTTGCTCCTTCATCTCACAGGGCTCATCTCCGCCCTGATCAACGAACAGCAATGGGATGAGGCCGAAAGCCTGGTCCGCCCGGCGATCCGGATGGGCCGAAAATGGGGACGCCTGACGAAGTCCAAACCCGCCATCTACCTGGGGAGCAGCTACGCCCAACTGGCCAGCATCTGTCTTGGTGAGGATCGGATGGAGGAGGGACTGCGAGCGGCGCTTCGCGCACGGTTTTACCTGAGGCAGATTCCCCAGGCCGATCTCGACCGCAACAGCCTGCTGCCCACGGTGGAGGAGCAAGTCGAGGTCTTCCGGCGGTTCCGGAAGCTGTGACCGGGCCATACCGGGCCGAATTAGGCGCAAACCTGAAAGGTCTTCGGAAGCGACCGGCCGATAAATGCGCTGAACTTACGGCGTGCAAACTAACGCGCCACCGGGCCACGGCGACCCGGATCCCCAAAAACAGCTCGCCGTTCACCAAGCGCTTCGATCCTGGGCCCGCGCCCTGGTCGAGGGTCTCAAATCCGTCGCCCTCAACCCCGAGCTCATCGGGGAGGTCATTTCCTCCGGGGTCCGGAACGCGGAGCGGATTGTCGTCCGGTACCACACCAACCTGTGGAACGCCGCGCGAGGCCATGCCCTGATCGAGCTCAGCCGCCATGCCAAGGAGCAGAAGCGCCGGGTCCGGGACAAGCTCCGCGATTACAACCGGGCCAAGCGTCAGTATCACCGCTGCTCCTCGGCCAGCCGTTTCGCGAACTGGACCGCCTGGGGCATCTTCAAGATGACCCTCGCGTTGGTGTCGATGTTCGGATTCCTCACGGCCTCGCTCATCAGCACCTACGAAATCTTCCGTAACGTCTCCCAGTTTGGGGACTCCGCTTCGATCTGCTTCGCGGTGGCGACCCTCATCGGCTGCGCCTGTGTCGCCATCAAGCTCATCGCGGAGCGGCTTCGGACCGAAGAGTCCGCCCGTCGCCTCTGTTTCATCCTCGGCGGGATCACCCTGTTCCTCGGACTGACCTACACCACGCTGTTTTCCTTCGCGACGGGAGGCTTCCTGGTCGAGCCGACCGACATCCTCAACCCGTCCACCGGCAAAGTCCGCGGACTCGGGCCCTATCTCCAATGGTGTCAGATGTGGTTGGAGCTCTTCGGCGCCAATGCCTCCTATGCCTACGCACACCTCATCTACATCCAGCACCAGTCCCCCTCCGCCGTGCCGAATCCGGACGCCTGGCTCTTCGAGGACCGCCTGAACCGGGCCGACCAGGAACTGGCCCGGGAACAGCACGCCCTGCACGAGCTGCCGACGCTCCGGAACCAGCTCATCGCCGAGCGGCGCGCCTTCGTGGACGCCGCCCGTTCCAACTACCTCATCCGCGCCGAGGCCGCCCGCAAGCAGCGCTCCGGCATCGAGGCCAAGGCCTCCGGCAAAGCCGACGCCTCCCCGGCGCCGCGCCCTTCCACCCCCTTGATTGACCGCATCATCGACTTCTTCCGCAACTGACCATGAAACCGCTCCATCTCCTCGCCGCCATCGTTCTCACCGCCACGGCCCACGCCGTTCCCCACCACGTCGTCATCGTCGTGGGGCCGAACATCCCCTCGGCCCTTCACGCCAGCATCAACGGCCAGCTCGAATCGGTGATGGCATCGGGGGAACCCGGCACCCAAGTGACGGTCTTCAGTGGCGACACCTACCAGACCCTCTCGTCGGTCACCCTGACCGATTCCCGGCCACTCCTGCAGCGGGAGCGCAATGTCCCGTCCATTCGGGCCGCGGTCTTGGCCGTCCGCCAGGGCACCAACTCGGCTGCCCTGCTGGCGGTCCCCCGGGTCCTGGATGAAATCAGCCGCCAGATCCGGCCGGTGAACGGCTCCATCCTCCTCATCGGGGATGCCTATCCGTGCCATGGCCAGGAAGGTTTTTGTCTCAGCACCAACTGGCCGGCCGACGGCCAGCTGCTTCAGCCCGCTTCCTCCTTCAGCACCGTGGAGCGTCGGCATCAACTGGAGCAGACCACCGTGCATTGGCTGACCACGGACCCGGATCGCTCGTCGGGGGAAATCCATCGTCGGAGCATGGAACGGTTTTGGAGCCTCTTCGTCTCCACCCAAGGCGGCTCACTCGTCAGCTACACCCCGAACGTCACCGCCGCCTTCCAAAGCGCCTTCTCCGGCCGCCGTGAACCCTTCCAGCAGGTCACCGTGAACCCGGCCGACACCAACCGCCTGTTCCATTGGGTTGGGGAACCCCCAGTCGAACCGGTTCCGGTGATTCACCGCATCGACCTGTTCGTGACCAACGAGGTGACCCGCATCGTCACCAACTGGGTCGAGGAAGTGCGACGCGCCCCGTCGCCGTGGCCGGCGGTTCCTCCCGGCAAAACTGGCTTCGGTGTCCTGTGGACCACCCCGGTGGGGGAATCCCGCGCCGTCGACATTGACCTGCACCTGCCGGTGCCCAAGGACGGGGTGGAACTGTCCTGGAAGAACAAGATGTCACCATCCGGTCGCTACTACCGGGACATCCAAAAGTCGGATCCAAACCTGTCGCCCGACTGGAAGAACTCGTGGGAGTATGTGGAACTCGAAGGTCTCCAACTGCCCGAAGCCATCTACTTGAACCGCTATGCTGGCTCGTCGGCTGTCACCGGCGAAGTCCGCATCGAGCACAACGGCCGTGTCCAAGTGATTGCGTTCGTGATGCCGTCCGTCTCCGGCAACCGCGGCGCTGACGCCAACCGTCGTGAGCGTACCCCACAATGGCTCCGCGTCGACCTGCGGGCGGTGCTTGAGAAGCTGGAAGCCCGATGAGCTCGGACATTGAACCAATCCATCTGGATTCGCTGCTGGAGGTGATCGAAGAACTCTTCGGGGCCGACTACGAATCCCACCGCCTCGGAACCCCGGGGTGGTGGGGTGGTTCGGATCTTCAGCGGCTAGGTCTGGAGAGGCCGGTGGAACGTCCCGATTTCGAGAACCTCTTCACCTTCCATGACCCTCAAGGGCGAATCCCCACGCCCGAGGGTCGGATGGACAACAACCCGGTGGTTGCCCAAAGGGTGACGTTTGAGGCCAGACCGGAGGTCACCACCCTATGGGCACTGGGCGATCCGCAGCAGCAGCAGGAGCTTGCTTCATCTCATGTCACCGCTGTGCGGCAAACGATGTCCAACCTCCACTCGCTGGCTCTGCTGGAATCCGAATCTCCCCACCCGGTTCATGGACGTGGGTGCCTCTTTGCCTCCTTCACCGAAGGTGCGGCCGAAAATCTCACGCCTCGCCTGCGGACCTCGGTGTTGATCTGCCAGCAATACCGGCTGCCGGACGGACAGGCGGTTCATTTTCCGTTGAATCTGGCCCCGGGGACGTCCAAGGCAATTTTCGAGCGGTGGGAATGGCGGCGTCTTTCGGACCGAATCGGCGTCTTGGGCGCCACCCCCGAAACACAGGTCCCCGAAAACCTATTCAAGCCGTTGGCCGCTGCGCAGGGCAGGTCGCTCCGGGCATTTCCTGAGGCGCCTGCGGAACTTTCCAATTCGGAGATTTTTAGCCGTTGGAAAGCGCAGGCCTCTCAAACGGGCTTCGGCGCGGCCGAGGTTCAGAATGCCTTTTCCGCAGCCTATCGGCATGGACTCGCCATCCATGCCCGGGAGCAGGTGCTCAGGTCCGCAGCCATCGAGGAACGCTGGAACGCCATGATCCGGACCGGCGCACGTGAACAGCGGCAGGACCGCCATGGGCCGGAGCATGGGCCCGAACGGTGAAGCTCCACACTGCGCGGCCCAGCCGTCGAGGCGGCGGTCGGCGATGGGACTAGAGCCGGAGGGGGCCGAAGCGAAGCGCGCCGTCGGTCGCGGTCCCCTCCGTGCGACGGGGGCCCCGTCGTCGGACGCCGCCAACCCGACGAGGGTAGATTCAAAGCCAGCCCTGCTTCGGTTGCCATATTCCAGGCGGTCGGGAACCCGACTGGAACGAGGCCAGCAATGGCCCGAGAAAATCGCCGATGCTTCCGACCACCTCCGGCAGGCGCGGAGTGGTTTCCGACACGACGGCCTGCCGGACAAAGGCGTCCCACTGAACCCGCTTGCCCGAATCTTCGCTGAACTCCGTGGTCAGTGCCGTCACCGGACCAGTAGGAAGCGGCGTGTTGCGCGCGGCGAACGTCGCGCGGATGGCCCCGGCCAGGACGCTGCCATCAAAGGCGCAGGTTTGCGCCAGCTGCCAGAGGTCGAAAAAATCCTTCATCCGGCTGTTGCCCAATCCCAGCCGCACCATGGCCTCCAGTTTCTCCGCGATGACGGTTTCCGGCGGATAGGCCCGCAGCTTTGGCTTCGGCGTGTCCAACAGGGTCGGGAATTCCACCAGCACCGGCGGCGGCACGGTGGCGTCGCCGAAACCGACATCGACCTGCACCGTGATCCGTGCGCCCGCCAACTCGGCCCGGAGAATCATCCGGATGCCGCCTGCTTCCATCGCGGCCCGGATCGGTTCGGCCGTCACCTCACCGAAGACCAGGCCATCCGGTTCAACCGGCGTGGCGACGACCTCGCGGAAGAGTGCGACCAGTTCTTCCAGGGAACGCCGCCGAAGGCCCAGCAGGTCCAAGTCCCGCGTAGCCCGGTGCGGCGAACCCTCCCAGACTGTGAAGAGCATGGCTCCCTTGAGCAGGAAACGCTCGCCATGGGGCGAGGCGGCCAGCCGGCACAGCACCCGTTCCACGCCATAGCGGGCCAGTACACGGTTGAATTCCCATTTTTCGGACTGGGCCAGCGTGAGCAGGCGCTGGCGCACCGAGGCGGCAACATTGGGGGTCTTCATGCGAGTGACTCCACGTAGGGGCGGATGACGTTGTGCATGCGGCAGACGCGGGCCATGGCCCAAAGCTCGTCCATGGTGAACCGGCGCCTGGTCCAGCCGTCGCGCAGCGCCTCGATGGCGAGGCTGATGCCGATCTTGTTCCGGTATTTGAAACAGTCGGCGACGGTCTTGGCCGGGGTGGTGATCCGCACGGGCACGCCGTCGATGGGGTGGACGGCGGTTCCGGCCTTGAGCGCCTCGCCGCCGAACCGCACGACATGCAGCGGCGGATACCCTTCCGCGGGCAGGCGGGACTTGCGGTCGATGGCCAGCCAGACTTCGTGCGGGGTCTGGGTGGTCAGTTCGTGGAACACCAGGGCTGAGAGCAGGCAGACGACCCCCTGCGGCACCCGCACGGCGGCCTGGGCCAGGCTGTGGTGCTCGGAAACCTCATGACCTGCGACGGCATAGACCCCGTGGCTGAGCCGGGAGATCCTGCCATCGGCCAGCGGCGTTTCGAGCGCGGTGCGCGGGAGTCCGAGCCGCACCAGGTCGCGGGTGCGGATGACCGGTTTCCGGCGGAGCAGCGGTTTGAGCCTGGAATCAACGGTGGCAGCCATGACCCAAGGATACAATATGTCGGCACTTGTTTGCAAGTGACTGACATTTGTTTCAATCCGGGAAACCCGGCGGCGAGACTTGGCGAGTGGGTTCATGAAGGGACGGCGGTGGCGGGGATGGGGGCGGTGGGCGGAGGATTCACCGTCAACGGGCCGGGAAAACGGATTTCCCGGCTCAAGTCATTCGCCTGCTGCGCCTCGTAGGCCGACAACGGCGGCACGATCACCTGCGCCCGGCGCGCGTAGGCCCGATGGACCGCCTTGCTGTTGTGACCCAGCGCCTCTTGGGCGAACCGTTCCGGATAGCCACAACGGCGGGCCCGTTCCGCCCACGCGTAACGGTAGGAGTGAAGGGACACCCCCTTGATGTCGAGCCCACGGGTCCGCTGCATGAACTCGGTCGCGCGGTCTCCGGGGCGGACGGTCCGCAGGTAAGGGAACAGCGGCCCGTCCTGGGGCAGGCGGCGCAGGATGGCCTCGACCGGCTCGTCGAAGCGGATCAGCGCGTATTCTCCGGTCTTCTTCCGTTGGTAGCTGATGACGCGCTGCTTCCAGTCGATGTCTTCGGTCCGGAGAAACGCGATGTCGGACTGGGACGCGCCGATGTGCCACGCCAGCTCGTAGAACGCCCTCCGCTCCCGGTTGGTCTCGGCGGCGAGGATCTTCTGGTGCTCCTCGAAGGTGATGGCGCGCCGCTCCCGGTGCCGGATTTTCGGCCATTGGCGCTTCGGGATGATCGGCGCGGGCAGCCAGCTCATGTCCAAGGCAAAATTGTGGATGCGGCGCAGGTAGGCGTTGGTCGAGACCTTGCCGACCTCCATGGTGCGGAGCAGATGCTCGGCGCGCGTCTCGATGAGGGCCCGGTCGTTGAGCCCGGCCAGGGCCTTGTCCTTCTGGGCGATGATCCACCGCCGCCGGGTCTCGCCCATCTTGAGCTTCACGATCTCCTCGATGACCTGCCGCCAAGTGCGCGAAGCGGCCTTGGGGTCCGCCGCCATCATGTAGGCGCGGGCCATCTGCAGGTTCACGAACGGGACCGCGTGAGCTTCGTTGCGGGCGTGGACCAGACGGCGGGCGTCCACGCGGTCCTTGGTGCCGAGGGACTCTTGTCGCCCGGATTCGGAATCGTGGCACCAGAAGACTTTGCCGCGCCGGAACAGTCGGAATTTGAGCTTCATAATCGTGTTGATTACGAAGCGTGAACCGAGCGCCCTCCCTCGCGTTAGCCAGCGATCAGCGGGTTAAGTCCGGTTAAGCCGGAGGCCTGCAAGGCAGGCCAGTTTGCTGACGTTTCTGCTGACAGTTAACGGTATTTTGGACCGTCTCCCCGACCGAATCCCTTAAAAACCCAGCAAATCCGGTTGGAGGCGAGGGTCGGAATCGTCCTGATAGCCAGCGGTTTACGGCGACAACGTGCCAGAATCATGGGCCGAGATCAAGTAACGCCGCCTAACCCGACCTAACCCTTGGTGTCCAAGTCGGTGTCCGCTTTGGTGTCCGACGCAAGTCTCCGGGACGGGAGCTCGGACTGCGCACCATGTTGGGGAGCCGCAACAGTCGCCATGCATCAAACTCTGGCCGGAGGGATTGTGGGTCCGGTAGTCGCGCCAGCCAGTCAAGGAAGCCGTTAAAGCGGTCAAGATACACAATCCGGATCGAGCCTTGTGACAAGTCTTGGCTTTGCCCTAATGGAAATCAGAGAGCGTCTCTGCTCAGGCTTAATTGGTATTGAAATCCTCAATGCATTTGTTGCGATGAGATTCGCTAATTCCGGTCAAGCTTCGAAGGATGTGGATCAAGTGGCCATGGCTTACGAAGCCAAGGCACGATCGCATTGAAATCACAACTCATTGATGGGCAACGCCTTCGATTCAATATCATCCTAAAGATGTGTTTCGGAACAGGCATCGCGGACGTGAGGAATGTCATGTCGATCTTGTGACATTCTTCAGGATAGGAAATTTGTTGACCTCGGAGAGCAAGTTGTAGGAGAAGATACTAGGTAGATTCAATGGAAGGGTTGGTAGTTAGAATCCCCAACTGCTCCGACAATGTTTCAACTGCGAGCCTTCGTTTTCCTGTTGTGTCTGGTGGCTTCGGCTTCCGGTGAAACTCTCCGATTCACTGAGGTTTCACTCAACTCCAGCAATTCGGTCTACCTGTCGGTGGCCGGTCCATCGAACACCATCTGCTTCCTAGAAAGGGCAGCATATGCGACGAACTTCAGCTGGGAGACGGTTTCAACCTTTGCGTTGGGAACCAACGGTCTTGCGACATTGACCACCAGCTTGCACGGGCAGACCAATGGGGTCTTCAGGACTCGGGCCACCAACAACGCGGCCTATTCGACGAATGCTGCCGCGGTGCTAGTAGGCTATTGCCGGCCTGGATTCGAGCTGGTCGGCAATCCGTTCGGATACATCCCAAGTTTCACCAACATCTTTCCCAACCCACTTGAGAGCCTTTCGGTCTACTTCTGGACAGGTTCGGCCTTTCAAGTTGCCAAGTATGTCGATGGGTCTTGGTCCGGAACTTCGGACATCAACGAGATGGAAGCAATCTTCGTCAGAAACTACTCCACTAATCAGGTGCAGAAGTATGTCATTTCGAGCCTCGTTCCTACTAACTCCATTATCCTGAACTTGGCAACGAATCAAAACCTGATTGTTTCGCAGCGCTTCTGGCCGATCCAAACTGGGTTTCCAACGATTGTCGATAGCCTGAATTCGGAACGATTGGGAGGATACTCTGAATTGCATGTCCAAGGAATCTCAACCAATCAGTGGACTCACGTCTCAATCTGGCAGTATTCCACTCAGGCATATCTCGACTACGGGCTTACCAACGGGAACTGGAGGTTGGATACCAACTTGGCTCCAGTTACTCTCTCCATGGGTGAAGGATTCTTCTTTAGATCCGCCACCAATTCCACTTGAACGATCCATCGGAAAGTCTGGCCCTAAGTTAACGGGCGACAACGCTCAAGATCACTTTAAGACACCTCTGAAAGTCCTCAATGAAAACTACTCTGAAGCGCAATGTTCGCGGATGGTCATGGATTTCCTTTGCAATTGCTGTGTTGATTGCCCCGGTGGGGCGCGCAGCTGATTCAAAAGAGGGGACCCAAACGGAGGCAACGCGCAATTCGATTCTGTTCCCAGGGCTTTCTCAGCAAGTGGAGGCAGTACCGAATAGAGTTAAGTCAAAAGCGCTGACAGATCGGCTTGTTTCGATTCGAGATAAGGTTACGACACAGGTGCGTCCGTCACTGCACCCGACTGAGGCCATGATCGTAGAGCAAGTTAACGAACTAGAGACTTTCACTAGAGAACAGCCGGAGTCTGAGTACACCCCTGGCCTAAGAGATAGTTTGGCAAGCTACTACCTCTCAGAGGGGCGATTCTCAAAAGCGCTGAGCCATTGGGAAACCAATTGGACGGAATGGTCGACGGAATCCACTGGCTATGGCCGTGAGCTCGCTGACAAAGCTGTCGCTGAAGGTTCGGCAATTCTAGCAAGCCTTGGCAGACTGGAGGCCCTCGAGGCGCTAGCAGAAATGAATCGAGGACGGATTTTCGTCTCGCCAGCAATTGCACAACTCTGGAACCGCTCGATGGAGGCGGTTGTTCATATGCGGCGCAAACCCGGTGCGTCATACCGTTGCGGCGTTCTCGCTGTCGAGCAAATGGGGCGGGCTATGACTGGGCGTTCGTTTGGTTCAATCGGCGGCCTCCCTTCGCCATTTGGAGGCTTTGATATGGCTTCACTCAAGCGTTTTGGAAATGAACAAGGTCTTCCGATAACAGTAGCGTTTCGTCGTGCCGATGACGCTGAAATTGTTGTTCCGTCAGTGGTTCACTGGGCTCAAGAACACTACTCGGCAATTGTAGCTCAAGAAAACGGGCGTTATCTCGTTCGCGATGCTACCTTTATGGGATCGCGGTGGATGACAGCAGCCGCCATTTCTGAAGAGGCTAGCGGCTACTTCCTAATCCCGTCAACGCGGATTCCTTTAGGTTGGTCAACAGTGAATGATGCGGAAGCCCGTCAAATCAAGGGTAAAGGATATCCCTTCTTTCTCGTCGACGAGGATGACGACTCGTGTACTCCCGAAGGTGGCTCTGGTACCGGGGGTGGTTCATCGGACTGTACTGATGGCAATCCCGGTATGCCGTTCTGGAAGGTTCGCGAACCCAATATCAACCTGGTCATTCAAGACATTCCAATGGTATGGGAATCAGCTGTTGGGCCTGACTTCGTTCTCAATTTGACATGGAAGCAACGGACCACAGGAGTATCCTCCTCTAGCTGGAGCCACTTTTCAGAAGGCTGGGAAAGTGATCTGCTCTCTAAGGCGATTGCGCCGTATAGTTTCCTATATAGTGCAAACTCTGCAATTGTACGGCTGTACTGGGGCAAAGGAAGTTCGTATGTTCTCTCCTTCGATCAAGGCGACAGCAATTCCAAAACAAACTTCTTCAAAGGAATTTGGGCGAACCGCACGTACTCTGGAGGATTCCTCAGTTATCTTGATGTGTTTTTCCAGAATGGATCCGTAGAACGTTATCAGCCTGCGGGTTCGGGTGGATCCCTAGTTCTTGTCTCACGAAAAGACGCCACGACAAAGGGTCTGACATTCGCTTATGACCAACCATCAGGTGGATCGATACCCAATCGGCTTATAACGGTGACAACGGCCGACTCTGCGGTGTTTCATTTCAACTACGCTGACTCCTCAGATGAATATCGTATAACGAGCGTAAGCGGGCCAAACAGTCGACTTGTATCGTTTGGCTATCAGTTGATCGGAGCCACCATAGTCCTCAACTCAATCACGGATGCCGCCGGTATCACGAGCTCATTTGGCTATGACTCATCGACGTGGTGGGTTAATCAGATGACGACACCTTATGGAACTACATATTTCTCCCTCTTTGATGCAGGCGCCTGTGGACGGAGCAGCAACTTGGGATGTGATGGGGTTGATCGCTTTGCCGTTGTAACTGAGCCGGATGGAACCAGTAAGCAGGTATTCGTCTTCTACGACAACTATCCCTACTACACACCTGGGGATCAAATGGCTGGAAAGATCCCGACATCGTTCGCATCAAGTCAGATTCCGCAATACCCAGCTAGCCAAACAGTTGATCCACCGGTGCAGACTCCTTCAGTAGCGCGCAACTACCTCAATAGCCACCATTGGAATAGACAGCAAGCGGCATCCTTGTCCACTACAAGCCCGCACAGCTTTAATGCTCAAGACTTCCGCATCAGCACAACTACCCATTGGTTGTCGCTGCTACTTGATGAAGCCGGGGGTGGCGTTATCAATCGTGTTACGACGCCGGGTTGGAAGCTATCGCCAAGTCACGATGGAACGACAGAGGGTCTTCCCGTATTCTTTGATTATGCTGGAAAAGATTCTCTGGCAGCAAACTTTCCAAATGTCTCAGGAACCAATCGTCAGCCTAGTATCATAGCGCAGCGGATGCCGGACGGAACAACAAAGTATCAGTATATTGAGCGAAATGAACATGGGATGAAGACTCGTGTCACCGATCGCTGGGTAGAGAGTGGAACCGTTGTTTTTCGAACTAATACATTCACGTATGTCACCGGTACCGGCAATCCGACGCTCGACGGCTTGCTTGAGTTGGAACAACGGGGGCCTTCAAACGAGTTGCTCATTGGACGTGGCCTCCATCCAAGCTACACGGATCAGATACGATACGAAACCAATTCGGTTGGTGATGTAACAACATTTGACTACAATTCAGACCGCGCGGTAACGACGAAACTGACTCAAGCTAACCTCTTAACGTCATTCACCTACAACTCAACAAGCAAGCGGTTAGAGAAAACTGTTGATTCAATCAGTGGAACTCCTCTTCGCACCAATAGCTACACTTGGCTAAATGGGTACCCTAGAACTGATACTGATCCTCGAGGCCTTGTTCGTACCTTTGATTATGACTTCCTCGGTCGTCTCCTTAAAGTAACATATCCCGACTTTACGACCGACCAATACTTCTACGAGCTGCCAGGAACTACAGGTTTCAATACGTCTATATCAGCACTACCTATTCTAGACAGAACAGCTGTCAAGGACAGGTTAAACAACTACTGGTACTATTTTCCGAACCGCAATCGGCAGGTAGAGAAAATCATTGAACCGCCAAAGTCCTCGGGTGTAGCAGGCACTGAATCGACCATCAACTATTGCGGATGCGGATCCCCTTCCTCGATTGTCAAGGCGTCCAATACCGGGGTTCCAGAGACCACAACTATGCTATTCAATTACTGGGGCCTTCCAACCATAGTTACACTTCCAGATAGTACAAAGTACACCAACCGTTATGACTTGATTGGTAGATTGATCGGACGGGACGATTCCTACATGTCCATCACCAACACTTATGACAATCTAGGTCGAGTCACTTCACAGGCAAACAAGGCTGGCTTAGTTCAGGCTTACGGATACAACAAACGTGATTTTGTGACAACCTCGACGAACGCCAATGGTGTTTGGAAAACCAATCACTTTGATAATGGTGGTCGACTAGTCGCAAGTGGCGCTCCCGATGGGGGAGTTGAGCGATGGGCATATGCTGCTGGGTTTCCTAAGGCTGTGCGTTACACCAATCAAGTTGGTGATGTCACCAAATGGGCATTCGACGCGTCGCTACGCCAAACGAATGAGATAGTCGTTGGATTCTTCACAAACAGTTTCGCCTACAATGGTGCTAATGACTTGATTGAACTATACGACGGCCGTCAGATCGGCACTACCAATCGAACTCAGTGGCGATTTGATAGCTATGGAAGAACTACGGCCAAGTTGTATGCAGATGGCATCACTAATATCATTTATGCGTACGACGCATTGAATAGGCTAACTAATCGATGGACCAAAGCCAAAGGCAATACCAAGTATGGCTACGATCCAGTTGGCAATCTCACCAACGTAGACTACTCAGTGACAGGAGATCGCAGATTCGTTTTCGATGCTCACAATCGCGTCTCCACCGATATTGTCGCAGGCGTTATCACAAATTCCTACGCCTACATCGCTGGCGGCTCATTGAACTTCGAAGAGACGCCACAGTGGACCAACAGCAGAGTTACCTTGGGCTATACATCGCTCCTTCGTACAAGCCTGACCTTACAACAGCCAACTATTGGAAACTGGTCGCAGACCTACGCCTACGACCACGCCCGTCGTCTGACCAACATCGGCGGAACTGCAGGAGCCTTTGCTCACTCATATGTATCGGCTGCTGGATCAACAGCGTCACGATTGGTTCAAGGCATTACGGTACCGACAACGTCAAGTGGGACAATCATTACCAATCTGTACGATACAACCGGTCGGTTGAAGAGTACTCAACTCCGCAACGGATCGACGGTTTACAACACCCATTCTTACCAGATCAATGCTGCAAACCAACGCTCTCGTCAGACGCGGACCGACGGCAGCTACATAGACTATATCTATGATGACGCGGAACAACTATCAACTGCATTGACCTATACTTCGGGAGGAATTGCCGTCCCTTCTGAGAACTTCGGTTATGCGTACGACGCGAGCCAGAACCTGACTCGGCGCACAAACAACGTTAGCACAACAACGTATCCGGTGAACGGTCTCAACCAAGCTACCGGACCGGACAACCTCGTGTACGATACCAATGGCAACCGGACCAGCCGAAACGGTTATGATGTCTATTCGTTCGACGACGAGAACCAGCTGGTAACAGTCACTCGAGGCAACAGCGCCAGGAGTGAGTTTGTTTACGACGCCAGAGGACGCCTTCGCATCGCTAGGGAGTTCACATGGAGCGCAGGAGCCGCTTCAGCACTAATCGCTAATGGCGCGATCACGGCTGTTGCTCGGAACAATTTTACCGGCCTAGTAGGCACAGTCATTCAGGTGGGCGGATCTCCTGTTGTGGTCACTGAACTCGGACGCTGGAAGCTGTCCGGCAATTCCGGTGTCCATACTGTCAAGATTGTTAGGTATTCGGACGGGACCGATGTCCCAGGCGCAAACGTCTCTGTCAATCTAAGTGGCGGTTCCGCTGGAACCTTCGTTTACGGATCACTCGTCTCTCCGGTCGTCCTCGAGGCAAACACCTACTACCATATTGTGACAGCGGAAATCAACGGTGGAGACACATGGTACGATTGGAACCAATCCATTACCGGCAGCGGGGGAATTTCCTCCGTATCGACAGTGTGGAGTTATGGTGACGGGACGTTCAACACCTACGGGAGTGCCAGTCAAAGTTATGGTCCCGTTGGTCTCAAGGGATCCACGGGATCTTGGAACCTAGCTTCGGAAACACGCTACATCTACGACGGCATGCGGATCATCCAGGAACGCAATTCCTCCAACGTGCCTCAGGTGACCTACACCCGCGGTTTGGACCTGAGCGGTTCGTTGGAAGGAGCCGGCGGTATTGGTGGACTGCTGACCAGAACCGCCCATTCCGGAGCCAGTGGCGGGACGTTGACGCACGCCTTTTATCATTCGGATGGCAACGGCAACGTTACCTTCCTGATCAATCCAAATCAGATACAGGCGGCTAGTTATGTTTACGATCCCTACGGACGTCTGATCTCTAGCACCAACTCGCTGCCTACGGCAAATGTGATGCTATTCTCATCCAAACTCTGGATAGGCAACAATGTGGACCTATACTACTATGGCTATCGATTCTATGATCCGTTGACCCAGCGATGGATAAATAGAGACCCAATCACAGAAAGTGGAGGGAGTAACATATACATGTTCTCCGAAAACAATTCAATTGACGGTATTGATCCTTTAGGGCTGTGCAACTATGCAAAGGGCGCAGTTGGAGCCATCAATATTGGCAGAGGAATATTTAGCGTTGCAAAGGCCGTTCCTGAACTTACTTTTGCTGCGGGTGTTGCTGGGGGAGCCCCACTAACAGGTCCAGCTGCGCCATGGCTTGAGGCGGTTGCGGCCTTTGCTGCTGCTGACGGAGCCAAAGGAGTTGTTGGCGGTGGAATGCTAGCAAAACGTGGCATTAACCAAATTGCCGAAGCAATTCCGGATCAGGATCTAGGCCATTGGCGAAATGCTCTTGGATTGCTTCCATTCGGTGCACTCTATGATGATCCAAATGAAGATCCTCGGGATGCTTGGAAGAATTTTAAAGAGCTTCCACTCTGGGAGAAAGTTGTTGAGGCATGTACATTTTGATTGTCAATATAATGACGTTTACTTTGTATTAACAAAATATTGCCACGAATGACGTTTACAGTCTTGCTTGTTTGCATGCTCTTTCGTCACATTGCTAGTGCAGAGCCACTGATCCAGTGTTAACGGAGTGTGTGCATAGTGATCCACTGGGGTGAAACTGATATCTTCAAACAATAAATCAGAATCATGAACATTAAGAATAAATATCCTATAATTGCGATATTTATAATGTGTTTAAGCTTGGTAGTCTACTTGATATTTATTGCTCCAATCATTCCGATTATAATCTTCCTAGCTTGTGCAGTGGTTGGATTCGTCCTCCGGATGAAGAGTGGTAACCAACGGGGAGCAGTATATGAATTTCTGAAAGATCTGCTTTTGCGGTGGTGAATTAAATTTGCATGCAATTGAGATCTCTGGGTTCTGATCATTTTTCCACCAAGATATTCCTGGAATAGCAAAGCTTGAGAACTCTTAGTTCGCAAACCATCGTATAATCTTTCTCGACAATCGTTCACGATTCCCTGCTGATTTCTTGAATAACTCTATCGGATCTGATTCGGCGAAGCCTCAAGCGCGAGTAGGGTGGTTTGATTGCTGGTTTTCGAAGTCGACCGGGGACATGTAGTCGAGCGAGCTGTGTAGGGCAGTTGGCAGACCGTGAATCTGGGACTGATTCTGAGGTCTGTTGGCTACGCCTAGAGACTTCCCATTCCGACGTCGTGAGAGTGAGCCTGGTCTTGGCGCCTCCCTGGCAACTGCATTCCCCGCCAGAATTCCTCCCGGCGCGGGTCGGTGTTCTGGGCCAGTTCATTCCGCTGGTTTCGATGTCTTTCGAGTGCGGATAGCACCCCCTGAAACCGGCCTTTGCCGAATCCCAGTTCGGCGGCGTCGATTCGCCATCGGCTCTGGATTCCTTTGGAGACGGATTTCGGGTCCTTGGAAAGTGCCATGCACCACCGGATCTGTTCTCCGCTCGTGGCAGCCTAAAGAGTCCTGGAGCAAGGCTGGTTTCCGAATGGACGCCCAGTGGTCCGATGGCGTTTTCGAACAGCAATCCCTCCCAGCGCTTGAATCGGCCGGAGGCTCTTCCATGACGAAGGCTGAGCGGGTTTTCGACGGTCTGACCCTCCGGCAGGGCGAACCGGCAGGAAACGAGAACCGAGGTTCTCAGACAGGGCTGAAGTCCGTCGTTGGCGCAGCGGGTGAAGGCAGCGTAGACGAAGCCATGTGGAACTGAGCTTTTGGCAACGAAGCTCGCCGCGCCAGCCAAAGCATGCAGGTCGGCCATGGTCCGATCCACAGATCGCTGGTGAAGGGTCGGAATCGACCTCCGAAATTCCTGACTGCCCAGTGCCCAAAGACCAGCAATCTGCGGATCGGCCTCGAAGTATAGGAGGGTCGCCACCACTGGATTCCTTGCCTCGGCCTGAGAGGCCGGGGTTTGGCGAGAGACCGAGGTGAAGACCCGGTCGACTACCTTGAAATCGACCGGGTCCTTAAGTCCGAGTTTTCCCGCCAGCAGGCCTCCACACCATCTTGGCTGCCCCAGATGGAGATGCGAGTAGGTCAGGCCCTGATGGCGTTCCGCGAAGAAGGACAGACTGCTACCGAACAGGGGCTCCAGTTCCGGAGGCTGCTTTATGGATTCACAGCGCCGCCAGCGGCCAGCGACCGGAGGTCGATCCGGAGCCATTGCGGCGAACGGTCGCGGCGCGTGGTGTCTCCGCCCTTGTTGCCCGGTCCGGCAGGCAGAATGAACGCGATCACCTGGATGCGGCCATTGTACTCGATGCGGACCTCACCGGTGACGGCTGCGCTCCCGGCGTAGCGGTTGAGGTAGATGGCCTCAGGCAGCTTGGGTTCCGTCCAGTTCCACGAACTCCCACGAGTTCTTCCAGTCCCTAGACGGGTTCGGTTCCGACTTCTGGATGTCCCGGAAGTAGCGCCCCGTCTTGGCGGTGCGGTTCTTCCACGAGAGCTCCACACCTTCCTTGGGAACCGGCACATGCAGGTCAACGTCCACGAAGCGGGACTCCTCCGGAGGCGGCGTCCACAGGACTCCGATGCCGGTCTTGCCGAGCGGCACCGCAGGCCACGGCGAGGGGGCGCGACGGACCACACCTCGACCGGATATAACCCTCCACTGTGGAAGAGCCTTTCGGAATCGAAGTCACTTCTTCTTCGTGGTGCCGGCTTCCTTCTTCTTCACCTCGTCGGCGAACTTGGTGAGGTACTTCTTCGGATCCTTGTTGAAGTCCTTCACGCAGCTCTTACAGCAGAACTTGATGGTCTGGCCGTCCCGAACCATCTCAAACGGCGTCATGCCGCTGCCCTCGAACTTCTCGTCCGAGACGAGGCAGAATTCCAGCGGGTAGGGCTTGGCCTTCTTCGCTTTTGTCGTCGCAGCGGAATCGCTGTGTTTGTGCTTTTCCTCAGCGCGGAGGGAGGTGGTGACGAGGCCGACCAGGATGGCGGCGGCCAACAACAGATGCTTTGATTTCATGGCGTGTTTGTTTGGATGTGAATCGGCGAAGAGGGGCTCGGATCAGTTTGAGCGGAACCAGCGGGCAAGCCGTTGGCGCAGTTGCTGGCGGGCACGGTAGAGCCGTGACTCGACCGCCTTGGCCGTGGTGCAGAGAACTGCCGCGGCCTCGGCAATGGAACAGTCTTCCAGTTCACACAGCACGATGGCCTCGCGGAGATCGTCTGGCAGGGCGGCGACGGCGCTGCGAACCGCGGAATTCTGTTCGCTGCGCGCTGCCTGTTCTGCGGGTGAACCGCCTTTGGCGGGAAGCGAATGCGCCAATCCGGGTTGATCTTCTCCGTCGCCCTCCAGTGGCACCTCCGGACGACGGGATCGTGCTCGGAGATGGTTGCGGGCCAGGTTCCCGCCGATGGTGTAGAGCCAGGTGGAGAACTTCTGCCCGGCCTTGAAGTCGGTACGGTGCCGGTAGACACGGACAAACGTCTCCTGGGCGAGGTCGTTGGCTGCGTCCTCGTCGCCGACGAAGCGACAGAGGAATCCGAACAACTTGCCGCCGTGGCGCTCCATGAGGGCGTCGAGCGCCGCGTCGTGCCCGGTGACGAGTCGCACCATGTCGGCCTGGTCGGCGGCGTCCGGTTCATCAGTGCTCATGGGGACGATCCCCCCTTTCGACTTCCATGTGGTCCCGCAAATCCAGGGTCTGACGCTGCATTTCGGCCAGGTAGCGGGAACCTTGCTTCTCCGGCATGGATCGGGCGACTTCCTGGAAATGGCGGAGCATCTGGGCCTGGCATTCGGCCCGGAGGGCAGCGACTTCGGCCAGCTTCCGCTCGATTCCAGGGCCGACATTGGTGGCTCCTTCCAGCAATGACCTGAGCTGCCGGTTCTGCTCCGCAATGCGGGCGCACATCGCGACGCATTGGGGTTTGTAGGCCTCGTGCAAAAGGCGGACACGGGAGAATTCGGGTTCCGTAAGCCGGAACTCGTGACACAGCCAGGCCAGCTCGTCGGCCGGACGACCGCGCTGGGCCCGAACCTTTGCGCCTGTCCAGTAGCTGACACAGAAGACCGTTCCGGCCACAAGCAACCCGAGGAACAGCGTCCACTTGGAAGGGAACCGGCTCATGGCACTTGATGGAGCGGGCTTACCGAGGCGAGATAACGAGCCTGCTCGGTCCGGGGATTGTTGGCTTCCGGATCACGCAGACCCAAACCCACGCCAGCCAAGAGGACCGCGGCCAAGCCGATACTGGCATAACCAGGACGCAATAGTCCGGAGACAAGAGATTCGAACCAACCTGGCGCCCGGACCGCTTGTTCACTCCGATCCAAACGCCGCCAGACGCCCTCTTGAAATCGGGGCGGCAATCCCGGGGTCGGGTGCCCGGCCCGAAGCAATGCTCGCAGTTCGGAGTCCGGAGTCGGTTCAGATGGAGGAGTCATGGTGGGGCGAAGGAGGGCGTCGAGAGTTTCCCGACGCCAGACATGGAAGAAGGATTCAGCCGCAACAAGCCACCTTATGAGCGGGAGCCGGAGTGCAGCAACCGGTCTTCATGGCAGCCTGATGCCCCATCGAGCACTTCATGCCAACCGGCGAAGCATTCTGTCCCGGCACCGCAGAAGCGGCTCGGGGAGACACCGTGGAGGATTTGGCTGGGACGGCTGAGCAGCAGTCCATCCGGGAACCGGAGGTCCTCTTCAAATCCAGCGCCAACGCATTGGCCCGGGGAGATCCGGCGAATGGAGCCGAATGGGTCTGTCCATGGTCGGTATGGATGGTGCCGGCCGTGGTCAGCGAAACGGTTGCGGAGGCGATGAGGAGGGCGGCGATACCGAACTTGAATGAATTCATGGCGAGTAATCGGTGAGATGTTCCGGTTTGTTATGGCGGCGTTTGCCGCCGCCCTTCACCTCCGCTTACCCCGCCGCCGCTGAAACCCCGCAAAATTTCTGCCGGCTGAGCAGCTAGGGGTGGTAGACCAAGCCGGTGCGACCAACATCCTGAAACGCGGTGCCTTCGCTCAAAACACGACGACGAACTGTCCGTCGTCGCGGGTGAAGGCGGCGGGGAAACTCCAGACAGGCAATCCAGTCAGGGTCGTCGTCTCTCCGATCGGTTTGCCCATGGTGTCTAGGAGGCGCCACACGACGTTCCCACCCTTCTGCCAACCCGTTCCTTCGGCCCAGGCGCAGAGGGCTTCACCACGCAGGTTGACGGCGAGCGCGGGATGTTTCGCGCGGTTTCCTTCGGACACCGAAGCCGCGGGCAAGGCCTGATGCTTTTCCTGCAGGACAGCGGTCACCTGCACTTTACCCTTGGTTTCCCATGCGGCGAAGACAGCCCGTGGACTCTCAACCAGCGTGGCGCTACTCATCGGACAGCCTCCTGTCGGCCATGGATCGGAGAAGACCTGGGTGAACGTCTCGCCGTGATTGGTGGAGGACAGCAACGTCATGTCCCGTTCGGTCCGCGTGGTGGCGGTGCGGTAGAGCACCTGCACGTTTCCCGCACGGCCGGAAAACGCGCGCAGCCCGCAGCAGCCGCAGACGCCTTTGGCCAAGCTGATCGACCTTTCGTGCCGGAAGGTCATTCCGTCGTCTGCCGAGCGGGCCAGAAAGACGCGGCGCTCCGGTTCACCCGGATGGGCGGCATCCGGGGCGGCGTGCCATACGACGTAGACGTTGCCGGCATGGTCGGCGGCCACGGAAGCCCCGCCGTCGAGCATCGCGGTTTTGCCCAAGAGATTCCGTTCCGGCTCGAAGGCGGTGGCGGATTCCCCAAGTCTCGAATAGAGCAACGGCGTGCCCTCGGCCGGTTTCGGCTCCGCATTCGATGAACCGTTCCAGACGACATGCACACGCCCATTGCGTCCCACGGCGACCTGAGCGCCACGAATCGTGCCGATGGCGATGGCGCTGCCGGGGTGATGGTTGACGCGCATGGGTGCGGTCCCGTCCGTTCGTCCGCCTGGAAGCCGCTGATAAAGGACGTCGCATGACTTTGGCTCACCCTGGAGCCAGACCAGATGCACCGTCCCGCTGTCTTCGGTGACGGCGAACGGCTGCATCGCGCCGTCTGGAAGGCGTCGCACTTCGACCTCCGCGAGAGGCTCGATGGCACTCATCAGCAGAAAGATGAAGTGTAGCGAAAGGTTTCGTTTCACGGCGAGTGGGAAGGTTCAGTCGTGGAATTGGCCATGGAGGAACGGCGCGGGCCGATGAAGAACTGCATCAGCAAGTCAAAGCCAGCGGAAATGTAGACATCCCAACCAAAGGCTTTTGTGTCCCGTTTCCTTTCTGACTCCGAGTTGTGCGACAACTCGACAAAACTATGCATCTTCGGAATGAAACCTTGATCTATAAGACCATTACAATGCACATCTTCCTCCTTCATTGGGCAGTGATTTGACGTTGCCCCTCGGTGCCTGAGAAGGGATTCACCCCACCCAGCGGCATCGCGAGGGTTTCACAGCCGATAGTGGGAATTGGCCACCGAGACATGTATGCTATTTCCCCCGCCGCCCGAAGCATGCCGTCCGACGCCAGCTCCCAATATCCTCAACCCAGTTCTACGCCCAGCGATACAACAGATTAGTTTCCAAGGACTTCAAAAGACCAGCAGACAGAGATTCAGTCAGATGACGATGTATCAGTCTAACACATAAGCGAGATGGATCGGGCGGCTGAGAGTGAGGATATTGACGGAAGGTGTTACCGCCCGATTTCATCTCGCGGTTGGACAAAGCCGCGGTGGAGAGGAGCGGAGTCGCGCGGGTGAGCGGTGTAATGGACGGTTGGATGTCGTGCCGGGGAATGTTCCGGGTTCTCGACCCGGGCTCTCGGTTTTAATGGTTCGTTCTTCCCGCTTCGGGTTCCGGGTTTCGGTTCGCAGGGAGAGCTTCGTCGGATCCGCGTTCCAGTCCTCACGTCCCCATCTGGAGGTGAGGAGCGGCCCGGTTCCCCCTTCCCGAGCCCGAGGCAAATCGATCGCTGGACGGCACCCGGAGACGGCATTTTCTACAGTCGAGCAATGGTCTGGATTGCCGGACTGGCGGCAAGAAGCGGCCGCCATGGCGTCGAATTGGGAGCAGTTGACCCCAAATCTCTCCTCGAAGCCGGCCCACCGGGCTTTCATTTCATAAACCCGAATCCATTCCGCCACAGTGACTTGGCCACTTGGAGGTCGCCGTGGAATCGTATTCGATGACGGCGACTCAGGTATTTCCTGAGGGCATCGGGCTAAAAACTTTACGATACGGTATGGGTCCGACTGCGGCGTCTCCCCAGGGATCCTGGGTGACGAAGCGGACGGGGCGAGACGGGTGTTCCGAACGAACACGTGTCGGCTTGGGTCCTCAGATGTTGTGATCAGGGCCCGGGCAAACAGTCACCCCCCCGTTGATTGGACGATCGTGAATACAAAGGAATCAAAGAGGTGGATCCTGGAAAGCTTGCTCCTTCGGACCAGCCTGCTCTGGGCCGAGTGGATACCAAGCCCTGCGGGCGGCGCTGAACGCGTAGAACCCGAGATCCGGGTCGAGCGCAGCGCCGAATCCCCGGCCAAGGACCCAGTGGGAGCGGCCGTGGCCGCGGGTTCCTTCAGGTCGAAATGGTTTCCGAGGGGATACCTCCGGTTCGGTCGCCTTCTCGAATCCCCGTTGTCCGAGATGGAGGCCTCCGCGGTGCAGGTCGCGGCAGACACCCTGGCCCATCTTGATATGCACAGTACGAGACTCCGGGCGTCAGGCGTCGTCCAGGAGATGGAGAAGATGCGACGCGCCCAAAGGGTGGGTCGGATCGGCACCTGGGAGGTCGACATCCAAACCGGCGAGATCACCTGGTCGACGGATACCTGCGAGCTGTTCGGCGTTCCCGAGGGGACACGGCCGGGCAGTCGGGACGATTTCAACCAATGGGTCCACCCCGAGGACCTCCCGAGGATGCTGGAGGCCCAGCAAAGGGCCCGCATGGAACGGGAACTTCCCGGCGTCGCAGTCCACCTCGACATCGAGCACCGGATCGTGCGGAGGGATGGCGCCGTCCGCTGGGTCCATGAGCTCGGGCAGCTCGAACGGGACGCCACGGGCAAGCCGTGGAAGATGACGGGCACCGTCCAGGACATCACCGAGCGCAAGGAACGCGAGATCCGGATGGAGGCCATCCATCAGGAGAATCTCCGGCTCCGCCTCGCGCTCGAGGCCATGCCCGCGGCGGTCTACATCAAGGACATCCAGGGCCGATACCAGTACGCCAACCGGGAGTGTCTGGGATACTTCGGCATCCCGTCCGAAGAACTCCGGGGAAGTACTGACTCCAAGTTCTTTCCGCCGGCAACCGTCGCCCGATTGGCCGAGACCGACCGCCATGTTTTTGCAGGGAGCGAGTCGGCGACGGAGGTCGACATCCATGATCCAGTTCGTGGAAGGGCGGTCTTCTGGGAGGTCAAGACGCCAATCACGGATCCCGAGGATCCGAACCGGATCCAAGGCTTGATCGGGATCTCGACGGACATCACCGACCGCAAACTCGCGGAGGAGAAGCTGGCTTCCCAGGAAGAAGAACACCGCGAACTGATCGACAACCTGCCGGCAGGACTTGTCGTCCATTCGGCGGACGCACGAATCCTGATCGCCAACCCGAAGGCGTGCCGGATTCTGGGTCTCGACGACGCGCTTGGTGAGGGCGGCGTTCCGCTGACGGAGCATTGGGTCTACCTGAGCGACAGCGGCACGAACCTGGATCTGGCCGACCATCCGGTGAACCAGGTCCTACGGACCGGAGAGGCCATTCGCGGGGTCGTCGTTGGTGTCCAAAGGAAGGGGGCCGGGGATGCCATTTGGATCCTGTGCAACGCCTTCCCGATGCCGGGTCTTGCCGGTTCGCCCCAGAGGGTCGCCGTTGCGTTCATCGACATCACCGAACGACGGGCGCTGTTGAAGGCCATCGAGCGTTCAGGGCAACTGGCCCAGTCCACGATGGACGCGCTGAGCGCGCAGATCTGCGTGCTCGACTCGACAGGCATGATCCTCACGGCCAACAAGGCGTGGCTGGATCATCGACGGGGCCGGGATCCGGAAGATACCCATGACCTGCCGTCCAACTACCTGAGCTTGTGCGACCGAAGGACCGAACTGGGGGAACACAACGCACGGAACATCGCCCGCGGCGTCCGTGAGGTGATCGCCGGCGAGAGGCCGGAATTCAGCCTCGAGTTCCGATGCGAACAAGGGGGCTCCCCCCGCTGGTTCCATGCACGGGTCACCCGCTTCGAGGTGGCGGATGGGCCCAGGGTGGTGATGGCCCACGAGGACATCACCGAACGGAAACAGTCGCAGATCAACACGAGCCGGCTGGCCTCCATCGTCGAATCTTCGGACGACGCCATCGTGGGCATGGACCTCGACGCCCGTGTCATGAGCTGGAACCGGGGCGCGGAGAAGATCTTCGGCTTCTCCCCGGAAGAGATGATCGGTTCGCCGATCCTCAAGATCATCCCGGCGGACCGTCACCACGAGGAGTTGTTGATCCTCGGTCGGATCCGTTCCGGGAAGAGCGTGGAACACTTCCAGACACAGCGGCGCACGAAGGCAGGACAGCTGATCGACGTCTCGATCACGGCCTCTCCGATTCGTGATCATCTCGGCAACGTCGTCGGAGTGTCCAAGGTGACCCGGGACATCTCCGAACAGAAGGCCCGTGAACGGGAGCTGGCTCGTCTCTCGCGCCTCTACGCGGCCTCCAGCGAGATCAATCAGGCGATCATCCGCGCCGAGTCACGGGAGGATCTTTGCCGACGCATCTGCCACTCCTTGGTCGTGCAGGGTGGATTCCGGATGGCGTGGATCGGCTGGATCCACCCCGAGGACAACCGCGTCGAACCGATCGGCTGGCATGGAGACGACAGCGGCTATCTCCAGAGGATCGGGATTTTCGCCAACAACCAGCTGGGAGGTCATGGCCCCACCGGGACCGCGATCCGCGAGAACCGCGCCTACATCTACAACGACTTCTTCGAGGATGCGAAGACCGAACCCTGGAAGGAGGCCGCGGCGGTCGCCGGCTTCCGCGCCATGGCCTCGTTGCCGATCCGGATGCTCGGGAGGGTCGTGGGGTGTCTCGCGGTCTACTCGGACGAGGTGGGCTACTTCCGGGACAAGGAATGCCTCCTCCTGGACGAGGTCGCAGACGATGTGGCGGTGGGCCTTGAGACACGTCGGATCGAGGAAGCCCGCATCTCCGCCGAGTTCGCGCTTCGCGAAAGCGAAGAACGCCTCCGGGAGCTGGCCGAGAACATCGCCGAGGTCTTCTGGATCCAGGATGTCGAAACCCGACGGCTGGACTACGTCAGTCCGGGATTCGAGCGCATCTGGCAAAGGCCGATCCACGAACTGAAGTCCGGAGTCACGGGATGGATCGAGACCATCGTGGAGGAGGACCGCGCAAGGATCCTGGAAGCCGCCGCGCGAAAGCCCCTCGGTTCCTACGACGAACTCTACCGGATCGTGCGGCCCGACGGGTCGATCCGCTGGATCCGGGATCGGGCGTTTCCCATCCGGGACGAAGGCGGGCGTGTCATCCGCGTCGTCGGGACCGCGATCGACGTCACGGAGCAGCGGATGCTCGAGGAGCAGCTTCGCCAATCGCAGAAGATGGAGGCGGTGGGGCATCTCGCCGGCGGGGTCGCGCACGACTTCAACAACATCCTCGCCGCGATCCTGATGCAGTCGAACCTTGCGGAGATGGTGGAAGGCCTCCCGGAGGAAGCGAGGGAGTTCCTTGTCGACATCCGCAGGTCTGCCGAACGGGCTGCCGCATTGACCCGACAACTGCTGGCATTCAGCCGTCGTCAGGTGATGCAACGGCGTACGCTCGACCTCAACACGTCGGTTTCCGAAATGGCCCGGATTCTCAACCGGACAGTGGGAGCCGATGTGCAGATCCAGATCCAACTCCATCCAAGCAAGGTCTATACCCATGCCGACCCGGGGATGCTGGATCAGATCCTGTTGAATCTGGTGGTCAATTCGAGGGATGCGATGCCGGACGGTGGAATCCTCACCATCGAAACAGGACGCGAAACGCTCTCTGCCGCCCGGGTCCTGGAACTCGGGGGCAGTGGCACTGCCGGGAAATATGTCTGGGTCCGGGTTTCAGACACCGGATGCGGAATGCCTCCAAAGATCCTGGGCCGAGTCTTTGAGCCCTTCTTCACGACGAAGGAGCCTGGCCGAGGGACGGGACTGGGCCTCGCAACCGTGTTCGGGATCGTCCAGCAGCATGGCGGTCTCATCGACCTCCAGACCCAAGTGGGCGAAGGCACGAGGTTTCGCGTGTTGCTCCCCGAAGCCGTCGAGGGGACCGGCATCGAGTCTCCGGCGACCAACGAGCCCGTTCCCAAAGGAGGTCAGGAGCGGATCCTTCTGGTTGAGGACGATCCGCGCGTCAGGTCGATCACCCGGTGCATCCTCCAGAAGTACGGTTACGTGGTCGAAGAAGCCTCCAACGGAACGGAGGCGCTGGCCCTTTGCAGCGAGGATATCAGCCGGTTCGAGATCATGCTCACGGACCTCGTCATGCCAGGCGGCTTGGGTGGCCGCGAACTCGCGCGGATCCTCCAACAGAAGAGCCCCAATCTGCGGGTAATCTTCACCTCAGGCTATGCACCGGAAATCGCGGGCAAGGACCTCGAGTTGCGGCCCGGCGAGAACTTCATCCAGAAGCCGGCCCTGCCCGGGGACCTGCTCAAGACGCTGCGGGGTCGGCCGTAGTTCCCGCTGCGGACATTCGGCGATTCCTCAAGTGAGACATGAGCCATTTGAAGGATTGCAGCGAGTTGGCTTAAAGCGGGAAGCGTGAAGAAAACCTCCGTAGCCGGTCCCGACGCGACGTAGACGTTTACTGTATCAGCAGGAGCCAATACGCGATGGCAGAGGTTGCAGAAGCCCTGGTGCTAGCGATTCGAGATCGGCTGGCCGCTGCGCGAGCTGGCCGGCTGGCAGCTCGGACTACTTCGTTGGCACGAGACTTGGGCCAGGCTTGGCAGATAGGCCTGAAGAGCGTCATTCGCCTGGTAAATGAAGGCGGCGTAGACGAAGCCCATGCGGATGGGAACCTTAGGAAACGCAGCTTGCCGACCCAGCCGGGGTCGGGAGGTCGGCCAAAGTCGGATCAACGCTTCTCTTGTGAGGGTCAAAATGGACTTCTGGAGTTCAGGGCCTCCCAACCCCAAAGGACCCGAGTTCCGCGGATTGCTTTCAGTTCGGCCTCTGAGCCCGGGTTTACGCGAGAGTCCGAGGTGAAGACCCGGTCGACTACCTTGAAATCGACCGGGTCCTTAAGTCCGAGTTTTTCCACCAGCAGGCCTCCACACCATCTTTGCTGCCCCAGATGGAGATGCGAGTAGGTCAGGCCCTGATGGCGTTCCGCGAAGAAGGACAGACCGCTGCGGAACAGGGGCTGCTGTTCCGGAGGCTGCTTTATGGATTTACAGCGCCGCCAGCTGCCAACGATCGGAGGTCAATCCGGAGCCACTGCGGCGAACGGTCGCGGCGCGTGGTGTCTCCACCCTTGTTGCCGGGTCCGGCGGGCAGGACGAAGGCGATCACCAGGATGCGGCCGTTGTGCTCGATGCGGACCTCACCGGTGACGGCTGCGCTCCCAGCGTAGCGGTTGAGGTAGATGGCCTCAGGCAGCTGGGCTCCGTCTAGTTCCACGAACTCCCACGAGTTCTTCCAGTCCCCGGACGGGTTCGGTTCCGACTTCTGGATATCCCGGAAGTAGCGCCCGGTCTTGGCAGTGCGGTTCTTCCACGAGAGCTCCACACCCTCCTTGGGAACCGGCACATGCAGGTCAACGTCCACGAAGCGGGACTCCCCCGGAGGCGTCGTCCACAGGACTCCGATGCCGGTCTTGCCGAGCTGCACCGCAGGCCACGGCGAGGGCGCGCGACGGACCTCTTCCACCCAGTTGGTCACGGTCTTCATGACGACGTGCGTCACCACCTGGGTCGTTGCGGTCACCGGCAACTTCACCTCGACAGGAGGTTCTCCGACCCAATGGAAGAGGCGGTTGGTGTCGGAGAGGTTTACGGCGACCTGCAGGAACGGATCCCGGCGGCCGGAGAAGGCGCTCTGGAACGCCGTGGTCACGTCCGGCGTGAAGGTCACGAGGGCGCCGCTCTGGTTCGCTACGAAGAGGCTGTAGAAGCGTTCCATGCTGCGGCGGTGACGTTCCGAGGTGGAACGATTGGGATCGGTGGCCAGCCAATGGACCGTCGTCGCCTCGAGCTGGTGGCCGCGTTCGGTGGTGTTGAAGACCGAGCCGGAGTCCCGGAGCTGGAGGTCGGCAGGCCAGTTGGTGCTGAGGCAGAAGCCTTCGGCGGAGTAGCACGGATACGCGTCTCCGATGAGCAAAACCGAGCCGTTCACCGGGCGGATCTGGCGGCTGATCTCGTCCAGCACCCGCGGAACCGACAACACCGCTTGGGCGTTGGTACTCCGCAGGACGGCGAGGACCGCCGAACGGATGGCGGCGCTGTTGCGGTTGCGCTGCAGGAACTCCTTCGACTCGGTCACCGTGACCGAAGACAGCGTCTGGAAGGTGTCGCCGCTGAAGACCGTCACTTGAGTGCCGGGTTCACCGGAGGCCATGACGGACTCGAGGCGCTGATTGATCGGGGAGTGGAGCGCTGGGGGAATGTTCGGCCCCACGACGATGACGACGTGGCGCGGAGCGGCATGGGTGTTGAGGGCGGCCAAGGCCGCAGCGAAGATGGGAATGGTTTTCATGGGTCAGTTGCGGAAGAAGTCGATGATGCGGTCGATCCAGGGAGTGGAAGGGCGCGACGCCGTGGAGGCGTCCACCTTGCCGGAGGCCTTGGCCTCGATGCCGGAGCGCTGCTTGCGGGCGGCCTCGGCGCGGATGAGGTAATTGGAACGCGCGGCGTCCACGAAGGCGCGGCGCTCGGCGATGAGGCGGTTCCGCAGGGTCGGCAGCTCATGGAGGGCGTGCTGTTCCCGCGAAAGTTCCTCATCGGCCCGCTTCAGGCGGTCTGCGAAGAGCCAGGCATCGGGATTCGGAACAGCTGAGGGAGAGCGGTGCTGGATGTAGATGAGGTGCGCGTAGGCGTAGGAGGCGTTCGCGCCGAACATCTCCAGCAACATCTGGCTCCATTGCAGGTAGATCCCGAGTCCGAGAACCCGGCCGGTGGTCGGGTGGAGGACGTCGGTCGGCTCGACGAGGAAGCCGCCGGTGGAAAAGGCGAAGAGGGAGATGTAAGTGACGCCCAGCAGGAAGGTGATTCCGGCCAGGACGAAGTTGAGGCGACGGGCGGCGACCTCGGTTTGGAAGTTCTCCGCGAGGAGCTTGATGGAGACGCAGGCGCAACCGACGAGGGTCGCCACCGCGAAGCAGATCGACCACGAGTCCCCGAACTGGGAGGTGTTCCGGAAGATCTCGAAAGCGCTGATGACCGAGGCGGTCAGGAAGCCGAACATCGAGATCAGGGCGAGGGCCATCTTGAAGAGACCCCAGGCCGTCCAGTTCACGAAGCGGCTGGCGGAAGAACGGCTGTGGTACTGCCGTTTGGCGCGATTGTACTCCCGGAGCTTATCCTGAACGCGGCGTTTCTGCTCCTTGGCGTGGCGGCTGAGCTCGATCAGGGCGTGGCCCCGGGCGGCGTTCCACAGGTTGGTGTGGTACCGGATGACAATCCGCTCGGCATTCCGGACCCCAGAGGAGATGACCTCCCCGATGAGCTCGGTGTTGATGCTGACGGATGCGAGACTCTCGACGAGGGCACGGGCCCAGGTCAGGAGTGCGCGGTGGACGGCGAGTTGCTTCTCGGGCTCCGGCCCCGCTGGAGGGTTGTTTTGCTCGGTGGCGTTCATTGCCACCACGAGCCTAGTCAGGTCGAGGGGGCTCTCGAGATTCGCAACAGGCGGTTACGCCCTGCACCGACCCAGTTAGGCCAGGTCGTGATTTCCAACCGGCTTTTCGGGCCTTTCGCTACAGAGATTTCGACACGAGCATGTAGGGGCCGTATCGCCGAAGGACCTGATCCAGGGGAGTCAGGTTGTCCACGCGCTCATGGCGCATGGCCTCGCTCAAGCGGCGGGAAAAGGCGGAACGAAGGTCACCGGAATCCACGGCATCCCCGACGATCTGAGGGATCAGCTTCGAGGAGATCAGACCTCGGACAGGCCACGCGGATGCGAGGACATTCTGAGCCCCGGCGGTGAAGACCGCCCGTTGGAGACCGTAGATTCCCTCGAGTGTCTCGAACTCCCCGAGGCCGGTGGAACAGCCATTCAGGATCACCAGCCAGGTGTCCTTGAGATCCATGGATTCCAGGTCGCCTGCGGTCAGGTAGCCTTCCGGGTATGGTTCTGTCTCCGCCCCTTGGACCGGAATCTCCATCCAGATCCCGCTCAGACGCGGCTTGGTATCCACCAAGGCTCGCACCTTCGAGTTCGCACCGCTGGCGACGAGGTAGCTGTTGCGCATCGACCACCGGATGGCCTCCCGATCCCCTGGCGCGGATGCTTGAGGGGAAACAGACGGAAACCAGTTCCCGTGCGTGGCAAAGTGGAGGATTCCAGGCGAACGGGTGGAAAGGACGGCCTTCCTGGTGAAAGCCAAGCCGGTCGAGGAATGCGTCTCCCAGCCCCGCTGGGCGAGGGTACGCTGGAGGTCCTTCGCTTCCTCACCCGTCAACGGAATCGGATCCCACGGCTTTTCTTCCAACCTTCCGCCGGGGGGTACCCAGTTGAAATCCGCATTGGAGAACGACGAGGCGGTCTTCCGCCGAAGAGGTCCTGAAGTGGTATCCAGGGCTTGGGCGATGGACGGGATGTACCGGAATGAGAAGACCTCACCCAGCAGGAAGTCTTCCCGGGCGAAGCTGCCGAAGGAAATCGTCCCCAACGGCCCCACGGGACACAGGACGATGTTGGTGGTTTTTGCAGGGAGGTGTCGGGCGACTGGATCCCACAGGCACTTGCGCAAGGAGCGGGATGTTTCCAAGAGGTCCGAGGCGGAAATCTTATTCGTCCGAAGCCCCTCTGAGTACCTCAGGACACGCTTGGGAATCTCGGAGTTCTCAGGCAGTTCGATGAGTCTCGGGTGTTCTCCCGGAAGGTAGAGAATCGCTGCGAGGCGAATCGGGGAGTTCGATTGTGTGGTGACTTCCGGAAAGTCGATGAAGTCGACGAGGGCACTGTTGGCGGGAAGTCTCTTCGAGATATCGCCGACCGAGAGCGCCAGTTGGCGACGCGCCCGTCCCAAGGCGTACCCCTGTTCTCGAAGGGATTTCTCCAGGTCGAGTTCCTCAGGCGATTGTCCGATGGGAGACTCTCCACTCCGCATCCGGAAGCGATTGGAGACCAACCGCTGCCGTACGGATTCGGTCCATTTCTGTGCGTTTGTTGCGGCCTTCGGATCGGAGCCGGCTTGAGCGAGGTCCTTCTGTTCCGCGGCCCACGCGGCGGCCAAGCCCTTCATTCGAAGCGAGGCGATTGCGAGACCGGCTGGACCTGAGCGATCCAAGGCAGCCGGTACCAGCATGGAGTCCATCCGGCGTATCCGATATCGAAGAAGCGCCTCGTCTTCGGAAACGAAGGTCTCCTCGATCAGTTGTCGTTCCGCCTGATGCAATTGGAGGTTCCACTGGGCTGCCTCCGCCTTCCGACCACTCCAGAAGCTGAACAACGTCAGATGTCGAAGTGCCGACAGAACCTCCAAGTGGGTTGGGCCGAACGATTCACGCAGGACCGGAAGTGCGGTCTCGAGCTGGACGATCCCGTTGGAGTGGGCGCCGAGGATGCCATTCAGTTCCCCGAGTTGGCGTAAGCTGGAAGCGATGTCGGGATGACCCGGGCGAAGGAGTGCCACCCGCATCTCCAGCGCCGACTCGGCCAAGCGAAGGGCCGTTTCGGGTGCCCGCATCATCCGAGCGCTCCGACTCATGAGATGCAGCAACTCGGCCTTCTCGATCAGACGGCCATGTGGATTCCGTTCATGGAAGTCCCCAATTTCCCCCAGCAGGGTGGATGCGCGGTTCAACGCCTCGGAGCCTTGGGAATTGAGGTCGAGATACGCCTCGGCAATCAGGCTTCGAAACCGAATCGCATCCGAGGGCTTCAGCCGCATCGAGTTGAAGTTGGGCTGGGAAAGCGTCTCGAGGACTTTGGAAGGATCTCCGGCGGTGAGCTGACCTCGGGCGATGTCCTCCGAGAGTCGAACCGATATCTCCTCCAGAGGTTCCGGCAATCGGCTGAAGAGGGAGGTCGCCTCCTCCAGGAATCGTGCAGCGGCTTCAACCCGCTTGAAGTCGATGAGCATCCGAGCGCGATGCTCCAGGGCGCTGATCCGAACCGCGTTCGTGGGGCCGACGTGCAGGTCGCAGAGCGCGAGAATGACCGCAGAACGCATCAGGACGTCGTCCGGGTCCTCCCGTCCAAGCCGCGCTGGAAGCTCGGCCAAGGCCTGACGCAGGCAGTTTTCGACTCCCTTCGGATCCTTCTGCCCGGCCGCCTGAATCACCTCCTGCTCCAGCGCGGCACCCCATGTCTCGGGGTTGGCCGAGATGGCCTCAGCTCCCCAGGCACGAAGGAAGTGCAGCAGCACCAGGATTCCGAACCGGAGGCGTTTCGGAATCGGCAGGTTCATGGCGTTCCAAACACTAGGGAAACGGTCCCGGTCTGGCCTCCTGAGGAGAGCTCCAGTTCGACCGAGATCCATTCGAGGTCCGGAAGCTGTGCCTTCTGCAGTTCGACGAGGTTCCTGGTTCGAATCCGGACCAATGCACTGCCACCGACATCCACCCCGGTGCGGGTCTTGCCCTGAACCGTGGGGCGCCCAATCCACAACCGCCCTCCAGAAGCGGCGCTGTTGGTCAGGACGCCGGTGAGGTCGATGCGGTCGCCTGCCTGTGTCGCCAGCCGAATGGTGCCCCGACGGAGGTCCATCGAGGCCTCCAGTTCCTTCGGTAGATCCTTAAGAAAAGTCGGAGCCGTCGTGGGACCCGAACGAAGGCCGTCATTGACCAGGGATGCCACCACAAGCGTCCCGGATTCGCCGCGCTTGAGGGCAACCACGGCAATCCCGACGGAGAGAAGGAAGGCCAAGGCGACGGCGGCGTACTGGACGCCTGGAAAGAGGTCTCTCCATCCGAAACCCATCTGCTCGACCGAACGCTTCCGCGGTTCAACGACTAGGTCCCGAACGAGGTTGGAAAGGTTCTCGTCGTGGGTCTGGGCGTTGGCGAAGGCCTCGGCTTCGGCCTCGAGGTCGCCTCCTTCGTCGTCACGCTCCTCGCGCCGGGAATCTGGGGAACCCTTGTCCACGTCCCCGCCACTCTTCGAATCCGGCTTCCTTCTGTCACCAGAACAATACTGCTCGCGACGCGCTCCCGTTCGGCAATCCAGGGCGCTTTCCAATTCCTTCTCCGTGAACTCGCACCGCTTCAGGAAACACAGCCCACAGCCGCTCCAGCAGTGCTGTTTCCAACTGGGATGGTGATCCCGTTCCTTGAGCCAACACGGGACGATCTTGGCTCCCGCTGAGGCCGTGGGCACGTAGACGGACCATCTCGGAAGGCCCGCCTGCCTGTCCCGATACGACTTCTCCGTTTCCGCGAGCGAATGGGCACTCCTAAAGAGCCGCGGAGGAAGCCGCATCCAATGACGAAGCATCCGGTTCGCCTTCTTGGCGGCCAGGTCTTTGCGGATGAACTCGGTGAACTGCACCCAGCTGCTCGCGGTTCTGCCGTCGGCAGGAAGTCTCTGGTTGAAGGCCTCGATGAAGTTGCCCAATGGAGCAATCACCTTCGAACGCTCCACGGAGAGCCCGGCCCGCTTGTTGAACTGGTAGCAGAACGAGAGCGCCTGTTTCAGCGCCGTCCTCACCTCGTCTCGTCGAACCCGCTCCACCAGTGCGACGACCGCCTCATCCGTCGTCTGCATTCTCCGTGAAGGGGCTCGAAGCACGGCGTCGAGAATCAGGCTCAGATCCTTCTGGAAGCGTCCGCCCTTCTCGGAGGCTGATGGGTTCACGGGATCAATTGCCTACTCCCGATCCCCCTTGGAGGTCGAGGCATTGCTTCTCGAATCGCCTCCGGACAACCGGCGCCTGAGTCGGGAGATCCAGGTTTCCTGTTCCGGCGCCTTGAGGGTCATCAGAAGCCGAACGGTCTCCGGCAGGTTCCTTTCCGAGAGCATTTCTTCGGCGAAGGCATCGGCTTCCTTCTTCAGGTCCTCGCCCGAGTCATCGCGGCATGGGTGGGTGTTTCGGTTCTGTGAATGGGGCATTTGGAGACTCCTTTCCCCTCCAATCGCCTCGATGAACTCCAGTGCTCCATGTCTGGGAACATTCGTTCCATCGGAACGCCCGACTGGGAGTCAAACGCGAATGCGCCCAGCGGCTTCGGAATCTCTTGCTGGATCGTTATGAGTCTCCTGAAACCTCTGGTGATCAGGGAATAGCGACGGGCGGATATCCATCAGGTTGGCCCCACGCCTTCCCGTGGCCGACACCCGAAACGTAGGGTGTGCGGCGCATGAAGAACTGCATCGCAGCTCCCAGTGCGCCGGACGGGAACTCCCGCAACCGGCGCTTCGTCCGGCCCTGTGTCCAGCCTCACCCCTCGGTGGGCGACACGCTCCGGATCCACTCCAACGCACTCCGTTTTGCTGAGCGCCTTCTCGGCCTCCGCAAGACCGGTAGCCAGGAACCGTCCCGGTATCAATCCAACTAAAGCCAATCACCCCTAACTCCCCAACTCCATGAAGGATAACAGCGACTCAGAGAGCGTTCCCATTCCGGCGCGTATCAACGCAACGATGGTGGCAGCGCTTCTCGGCATGAAACCCGAAGACCTGTCGATTCCTGCGGTGAAGAAGCTGGTTCCGCCGCTCAACGACATCGGGCCTGGAATCGTCCGCTACTGGTCCACGGCCGAAGTCCTCGCCATCGGTGAAGACTCCAGGAAGCTGCGCCAGATTACCCAGGTCATTTATCAGTACTGGAAGGCCCGCTCCGCTGCGAAGCGCACGAAAGTCTCCAGCAGCTGATTCGTAACCCCTCCAACCCCGGGGTCCATTGGGCCCCGGGGCCTTCCAAACGAACGAACGTCCGCAACACGAAGTCCCATGAATCCTCAGTTCAAGCCCTTCAACAAAATCCGTATTCCCGCACGCCTGTACATCGAGCAGACGGCGACCCTCCTTGGCGTCAAACCCCACGACCTCGAGATCCCCGCCGTCCGGAAAATCATTCCTCCCCTCATCCAGGAGAAGAACGCGGTGAAATACTGGGCCCGCGTGGACCTCGAAGCCATCTGGTACGATCGCCGCAAGCTGATGCTGATCAGCCTCGCCATCTGTGCCCACTGGCATAACGAGAACCACGGCTCCGACGAGGAAATGTCCCTCGCAGAGTAATCGGAGGGTCCGGTCCACCGGTGGTCCACCAAGGCCCCAGGGAGCTTCGACTCTTTGGGGCCTCTTCGTTACGATCCAACGCTTCTGGGGCTCCGTCCTCCGCAACGACCGCTGAAACCATTGGACCGATCCCAATCTCATCCGCCTCAGCCGCCAGAAGTTCGCTCACCCCAGCCAGCAAATCGCCGTCGAGGAATTTCTACCGGCCATTAAAGAACCCATCAGCCGCATCGAACGCCTAGGCGCCGCCGGCACCGTTCAACCGCCCGGGTGAAAATGGGTCGGACCCGATAAGGCATGGTTCTATCGCGGGTTTAATGTCTCCTTTTGGATTACGTGCTGGCGGTGGAACTCATTGAAGGATACCTCACGACATTGAAATTCAACTAGGTCTTGGATCCGTCGTATTCCTGATAGAAATCGGGGAAATTCTTTTTGGCGCAATTGGGGCAGAACCCGTGGCTGAAGATGACGTCGGAATGAGCAGTGATGTAGTTTTCGACGCTTTGCCAGTAATCACCATCATTCCGGACGGATTTGCAGAAGCAGCAGATCGGCAGGAGTCCGTTGAGCGTCTTGAGGTTTTCGGCGGCCGCCGCCAACTCTTGGGAAACCCGACGCAACTCCAATTGGGTGACAACCAGACTCGCGAGATGCTTCAGTGCTGAGGCCTTCTCCGGACTCAAACTGTGTGGGGTTCGGTCGATGACACAGAGGGAACCCAGTGCATTGCCATCCGGTGCGATTAGCGGTGCTCCGGCATAAAATCGGATGTTGGGGCTGCCGGTCACCAAAGGGTTGTCCGAGAAGCGTTTGTCCGCCAAGGCGTCTTCCACAACCATCAGCGAACTTTGGAAGACGACATGGGCGCAGAACGAATGGTCGCGTGACGTCTCGTTGGCTTCGATCCCGACCTTCGACTTGAACCACTGGCGTTCGCTATCCACCAAGGAGACCAAGGCGATTGGGCATTCACAGATGAAAGAGGCCAGCGCCGTGATGGCGTCATAGGACTGCTCGGGTGCGGTATCCAAAACCCGGTAATGTTGCAGGGCCTTGATTCTGGCGTCTTCGTTGCTGGGTTTCGGAGGCTTCATTGTGGTGTGAGGACTTGCTAACTTCGGGACCGCAGTTCCGCTCCGGCAGATAGTTCTTTTGAAACCAACCGATTGTTGGGCAAGAAACTAGTTGCTTCGTTCGGTTGGAGATCCAGCTTGGGAATCGATCGCAGATTCACGTTTGGCCGAACTCGCGGTCATATTATCTTCCGGGCAACGTTTTCTCCTGAAAGACTGATCCAGTTGGTAATCCTGCGGAAGTGCCCGCGCAAATCTGAGGGGTCGGCTGCCGCCGACTTCATGCAGTCCTTCCGACTGTCGGAGGTACTTGCAGCCGGCGTCCCCAAGACATCGGGAGTCAGAGACCCGGCCTTGAGTTTCAACTCGTAACGGCCCGTTGATCGCAGATCCGTGGCGCTTGACTGTGCCGGAGCCGCCGCCGCGCTTCGTCCCGGACTCTTCAGCGCGGCAAGTCGGCTTTGACCCTCCTTTTAACTGACGGTGTAGTACAAAAGCCAAAACGTCCCGCCGGAGCCCTCCGACTTTTCAAGGCCCTCGCAATTCCGCTCCATTGAAGGAGTCGACGATTCCTCACTGAACGGAGGAATCCCAGATTGACCTGGACCCGACGCCGCCGATTCCCGGCAGCATTGGGTGAGCGGGATTTACCTTCTCCCGGGGGTCGCTTCTTCCATCGAAGTCGAATCCTTCTCCTGCACCAAGCAGATCAGAGCCTCCAGTAGGTCGATGTTTCCGGGCTGGTAGATCAGGCCGGTTTTCAGAGCACGAATCGCCCAATCCGGATGGTGGGCCGAAGCCACGCACACGGATGCCAGCAAGAGCCAACCGGCAGGATCGCCCGGTTCCCTCGCGGTCAGCCGGGTGCCGAGGCGGACGGCCTCGATGCCTTGGCCCAAGTCCCGCGCAATCTGCACCCGGTACCAGAGCACCTTCGGTTCGTCCGAATCCTTCCGATCCCCAAGTTCCTCGAGTGCGGCCTGAGGGCATCCCAGTTCCAGCCAGCCCTCGACCGCCCGGAGCGTGAAGTCAGTGTCGACCGTGATGGACTCGGCCTTGGAGCAGGGTATCGACATGCTCGGCGGCAACAGGGGTTTGGTTCTCATGGAACTCATCTTGCCTGAGGCGGTCGGACATCCCCTGTCGCAGGCCCGAATCGATCGACGGTTTCGATCATCGAGGCAAGCCCTTGGAGATCAGAATCCGTGGCCCACTTCCGGACTACCTTGGGTGGACTCTCGGGGGACCTGGAGGTCACTTCTTCGAACCGTTCGGCTGGAGCGGACGACGGCCATTCGCCCGGGGCACAGCGGCCTCTGGCGTCTCCATTCTCCTCCGGGCCCTGAATCCCTTCCTCCGTCGCAAGCATCTGAATCCTAGGACCCGGGCACCACTCCCAGACCACCCTCCTTGGACCTGTGGACCACCTTTCGACCACCGGGAAGGCATGGCCCATTGGCCCTCGGGCCAAAGGGCTGTGTCGTCCAACCGGGGGGGGCGGTCGGGGGGAGGAATCCGGGCCCTTCCACTCCCGGCATCAAGGTGTTCTCGGGGGGGCCTTGCGGCCCGCTGACGCTCCCCCTGCGCTCCACCTTGACCCCTCCGTTCCCGGGCCCGGTCACGTCTCCCATCCGGGAAACGTGAGGCGGTCGGTCCGGGGCCGGACCGGCTGAAGGCCAAGTCGCTTCCAAGTGGAGGGGGAGGAGTGCCGGGAACGGGCAAAACTCCTCCCCCTCCACCGGAAGCCACTTTTCCGAGGGGAGAGGCGGGAGGGCAAACAACAAAGGAAAAACCCATGATGGAACGAACCCAACGCGCTTTTAAACTCGGACAGATTGTCGCCACTCCGGCGGCCATCGCCGAGGTGCACCCGGAGGACATGCGCCGCTGCCTCAACCGCCACGCTTGTTGCGACTGGGGTGATTGCGGCAAGGAGGACGCCCAAACCAACGAGGAAGCACTCGGACAGGAGCTCCGGCTGTTCTCGGTCTACAAGGACCGGAACGGGACGAAGTTCTGGATCATCACCGAGGCCGACCGTTCGGCGACGACCATCCTGTTGCCGTCGGACTACTGACCGTCCCCCGTCTTCGGGGCCGCTTTCCTGGCGGCCCCATTTTGGGCCTTGGCTGCCCGCCTGAGAGGACTTTGTGCAAAGACCGGGATTCGGGCCGGACCTGACGGTCCGAGTGTTCTCTGAGGCGTCAGGCCCCGTTTCGGGGCCTGGCCGTTCGTAGGGCGTCTCCGACTCGAGTTCGGGACGCCAGGCACGGTGGTGCCGAAGACCGGAAGGCCACTGTGTTTGAGGACGAGGAATTCGTCGCTGGGCTCTCCTTCTGGCCACTCCTCATCCCGTGTTTTGCCCTGTCACTCCGTTCGGGGCGGAGCCTGCGGGCGGCCCGGGGCCACGGGCCCGTCCTCAGCTCCCACCATTCTCTCCCACCAGCACCCGTGCCTCCACCCCCCGATTTCACGCCACCAGAGCCTCTCAAAACTCCCCACTCCACCGTCCTCCGGTAAACCCGGACTTAACTCCCCAATGCACGCCTCTCAGGACCCGAGCTCATCGTTCAGGATGATTCCCCCGACAGGGACCGACACACCTGATGCCCGCGGGCGCGACCACAACAGCCGAAAACAGGGCACATCCCACTGAGAATCAACCATTACGGAGTATACCATGAGAAAGGCCCCCCACGTCGTCACCTTCCGCCTCGACCCCATCCATTTCGCGATGCTGACCGAGCTCGTCCCGAAGGGTTCTTCGGTCGGTGCGTATACCCGGGAACTGGTCCTTCGAGCCCTTCACCAAGAGCAAGCCGGAGCCCATGTGGCCACCCGGTTGGAGGCCCTGATCTTGGACCAGCAGGCGTTGCGTTCGCAGCTCGATGAAATCGTCCGGCTGCTCACCGAGGAGTCGCCGACTCCGTCGTCCGGGCCTGCCGCCCATCCCCTTGAGAAACTCATCCTGAGGTAACACGTATGCTCACCATTTCCCAAGCACTCACCACGCCCGAATACGTCTTGAGCGTCCAGAGCCTGGGCTACTACACGCGCATCGGCGGAGACGTCGAAGGACGTGGGCTTTGGTTCGGAGAGGGCGCCGCCGCGCTCGGACTTTCCGGAGAGGTGCACCCCAACATCCTGAGGAACCTGTTCGAGGGAAAATCCCCGGATGGGCAGGAACAGCTCGTCCGACGAGGCCACAATAAGAAGCGACAAGGAGGTTGGGACCTCACCTTCAGCGCACCGAAGTCCGTCACCATGCTGTGGGCTTTGGGCTCTCCAGAACAGAAGGCCGCCGTCGAGGCGGCCCACATGAAGGCCGTGGAGAAGGCGTTGAAGGAGATCGAAGCCTTGGCCGGCTTCACCCGGATCTCCAGTCCCCTGGGCAAGGAGTTCGTGAAGGTAAAGCTGACCTTCGGCGGGTTTACTCACGCGACCAGCCGTGAGTCCGATCCCGATCTGCATACCCACTGCTTGCTCGTGAACATGGGCATCCTCCCGGATGGACGTACGGGCTTCGTCTACACCCGTGAGATCTTCCGGATGAAGATGTTGGGTGGATTGATCTATCGCCAGACCTTGGCCCACGAGCTTCAGAAGTCCCTTGGAATCGACTTCGTCCAGAAGCGCACCTGGATGGAAGTGGCCGGAATCCCCGAGTGGCTCTGCGCCCGGTTCTCGAAACGTCGTCGACAAGTGCTCGAACACCTCGAAGCCCGGGGCATGTCCGGACCCCAGGCTGCGGCCGAATCCGCCAAGGCCACCCGGAGAGGCAAGGAGATGAAGCCTTCCGAGGAACTCCATGCCCAATGGCGCGAGGAGGCGTTCCGGGAACGCTGGATCACCCAGGAGTGTTTCGACCGTTTGCCGAAGCGTGACCTGTCGGTGCGCCGACAGGTGGACATCCACGCCGCCATCGATTCGCTGTTGGCGAAGCGGAGCCACTTCACGGAGCGGCAGCTCCTCCAGCGGGTGCTCGAACGGAACCAGGCCAACGCCTTCAGCTACGACCAGCTCCGCGAGGCGACCAACCAGGCCATCCGCGGCTTGGTGGACTTGGGCGTGCACGACCGCCAGCGCCACTTCACCACGAAGGACGTCGTGTTGCGGGAGAAGTACCTGCTCGACCACTCGAAGGAGGGAAAGGACCTGCGACGCCACATCGTCCCGGAGCGTCGGCTGCTGAAGGCGGGCAAGGGGTTGTCCCAAGACCAGCTCGAAGGTCTTCGACACATCGCAGGCCTGCCCGGTCAGGTGACCGTCCTGCAGGGGTACGCCGGTACGGGGAAGTCCTCGCTTTTGGCTGCCGCCAAGAAGGCTTGGGAGAGCTCCGGCTTCAAGGTGGTGGGTGCGGCCTTCTCCGGCCGGGCGGCGGAGGAGCTGCAGGGGGCTAGCAAAATCCGCAGCCACACGGTCGATCGTCTCCTGTTCCAGTGGGCCAAGTCCGACAGCCGGGTCCGGCCATTGGACAAGAAGACCATCCTCGTGGTGGACGAAGCGGCGATGCTCGACTCGGTGAAGTACGGTCAGCTCCTCGGCTTCGTGGAGAAGACAGGAGCCAAGATGGTCCTCGTCGGCGACGAGCGGCAATTACCGCCCATTGGTCCCGCATCCATGTTCACCGAGCTGGGGTCCGTCTTGGGTAGGAACGAGCTCACCGAGATCCGCCGCCAGCGGAACCCGCTCCTCAGGATGGTCGTCGAGGAGATGGCCGAGGGAAGTGTGCGGAAGGCCCTGAAGCTCCTTCAGCGGGACAAGCTCATCCGACTCTTCGAGACACCGGAGAAGGTCCGCCAGCAGATGGTCCAGGATTGGTTCCGGTCCGGAGACCCCAAGTCGGCCCTGATGTTGGCGGTGACCCGGGAGGACGCCCTCGACCTGAATCTCCGAGCCCAGACGCTGCGCCGGAACAAGGGGCAGCTGGGATTGGGCTTCTTCACCCGGAACGAGGTCACCTTCCACATGGGGGAACGGGTCCTGTTCCGCCGGAACGACCGCCTTCTGGGAGTGGTGAACGGAAGCCAGGGGGAGCTGGTGGCGTTCCAGCCCTTCAAGCGCATCGCGACCTTCCAACTCGACAACGGCAAGAAGGTCTTCGTGCCGGTGGACCGCTACCGGGACCTCGAGCTTGCCTATTGTCGGACGACCTTTTCCGCGCAAGGGGCGACCGTGGACAACACCTTCATCCTGTGGAATCCCGAGGTCCAAAGCCGGGAGGGAACCTACGTCCAGGCCTCGCGGTCCCGGTACCGCAGCCAGTTCTATCTGACGCAAGACGAGGCCGGGAAGGACTTCGAGTCCGCCATCCGGGCCATGGAGAAATCCGTGGCCAAGGACCTTGCCGTCACCAAGGCCCGTGAGCACGGGAAGGACCTTTCGCCGTCGTTGTAAGGGACCTACCAGACCCAACTCCCTCCAGCCTGAGGTAACCTGAGCCATCCCCGGGAGTGTTCCCCGACGGCTTCTCCATTCTGGAGGAGCCTTATGGGTGAAACACTGATTCCCGAACGCGGCCGGTTCCTCTTGGACTGGCGCACCGTCCTCAACCGCCATGCGAACCTGGTGGGCCAAAAGCCCTTCCAGCCTCCCAAACGCTGGTACGAGTTCCGTCGCTGGTTCAAGACTGATGAACCCCTCATCCAGCGGTCCTTCCAAGGGCCGCAGCTGGAGTGGGGCGGCCTCTGCCTCCCGTGGACCGAAGTCACGCACCAGTTCCTGGTCGTGGGTTCGCCGGGCAGCGGCAAGTCGGTCCTGATCCTTCTCGCGATACAGGGCGCCCTCCGTCAGGTGGCGGTCCTGCCGGACCATCGCGCCTTCATCTACGACGCCAAGAACGAGCTCCTGCCTCGCCTTGTCGCCATGGGTCACAAGCCCACGATCTTCAATCCCTTCGACACCCGGTCGGTGCGTTGGGCCATCCGCAAGGACGTCCGCAACGCCGCCGAGGCGGCCCAGGTGGCTGCCGCGCTCATCCCCATGCCCGAGGGCGGGAAGGAAACCTTCTGGGTCCAGAGCTCCCGGCTGGTCGTGGCCGCCATCATGACGGCGTTCTCCATCCTGAGCCCCGACACGTGGACCCTGCGGGACGTCCTCCTCACCCTACGTTCCTCCAGCCGCATCGAGGAACTGCTGAAGCAGGTGCCTGAGACCGCCCACATCTGGGAAGCCATCCGTGGCGACGGAAAGACCGAGAGCAACCTCATCGCCAGCCTCCTGAGTTCGATGCAGCGCTACGAGGTCGTCGCGTCGCTGATGGAGAAGGCCACCGAGGAGTTCAGCATCCGCCAATGGGCCAAGGATTCCGGCGGCATCCTTCTCGTCCCGAACATCCGCCGCTACAGCGAGGTCCTGACGCCGTTTCATCGCCTGTTCCTCCAGATGATTTCGGACGAGACCTTGAGCCTTCCCGACAGCACGTCCCGCCGGACGTTCCTGTTTCTCGACGAGCTCCGGAACCTGGGCCGCATCCCCTGCTTGTTTGCCTTGGTCAACGAAGGGCGCAGCCGCGGAACGGTAACGGTGGCAGGAACCCAAAGTCTGGAAGGAATCCAAGCCGTGTACGGGGAGAAGGAAGGTCAGGAAATCCTAGGTCAGTTCCGGTCTAAGTCATTCCTGCGCAATGACTCGCACATTACGGCGAATTGGATCTCCGAGCATATCGGGAAGGTCACCTACTTCGTCGAGCAGGAAGGCCATGGAATCTCCTCCGGCAAGGATACTGTCTACACTAGGAACTACTCCTACTCCCGCCGGACTGAGTTTCTGATTCTCCCGAGCGAGATCATGTCGATGCCGGTGCCCGAGCCGGGCGGCCGGTTCCACCTCATCAACGACCTGCCGAGTGTCGGTGGCGTCTACACCTGCCACTACCCGTTCGAAAACCTCGTCGGTGCCGTGCCTCCGGCCGACCCGCAGGTTCCAAACCTGATCGAGTTCGAGTCGGCGGAGATGCAGCTCCTCGAATGGAACAAGGGCGACTTCAAGCGCCTCAGCGAAGGAGGGGGCCTGTGAACCGACTCTGGCTCCCCGTGCTGCTCTGCAGCGTCTACTTCATCCCGCGCTCGCACGCGGGCCCGTTCCTCGAGCCTTCGAGCCTTTGGCCCATCGGCTTCGCCCTCGTGTCCATGGCGTTCTTCGTGGTCGCAGGATGGTGGCTCTTCCACCTCGATCCCGACGCCCGGCTCATGGCGTTGAGCCGTCTTGGATTCGGCTCCATCGGCGGCGTCTTGGCCGTCTACTTCCTCTACGGCATCGGGCCCGGCCTCGCCACGAAGCTCTTCGGGGCTTCGGTCGGCATGGGCATCGGCGTCGTCCAGGTCGCCGGATTCTTCAAGGATTCGGAACTCCTGCCCCTGTGGGTCACGATCCTCGCCTACACCCTCTCGGTGGGGTTGGTGGAGGAAGGCTCCAAGGCCTTCGCCGCCCGCCCGGAATGCTTCCATCCGGTGCAGGTCCGTGCCGCAATGGGCTTCTTCGCTGGCATCGGCTTCGGGCTCTCGGAGGCGATCCTTTACAGCTACCGCAACTACGCTGGGTCCTCCGACTGGACGATCTACTTGGTCCGCTTCGTCCTGTGCGTGGGCTCCCACGGAGTCATGTCGGCGGTCGCCGTCCTGTCGCTGCCTGAGGATTGGTGGGACTTCGACCGCATCTGGGTCTCGGTGCTCCGGCTCCTGCCGATCGCCCTCCTGCACGGAACCTACGACGCGCTTCTGGTCCGCAACCACGGTGGTTGGGCCATCGCCGTCGACATCGCCACCTTCGTGGCGTTGCCCCTCATCCTTTGGTGGCAGCAGGAACACCAGGGGGAGGTTTAGCCGCGGAGACGGCGCGTTCCACGAACGCCACGAACTCCGGTTGATGAATCCTCCGGACCTCGGTCCACACGGCGGCCGGTGCAGGAAGACTGAAGAAGTGACCTGCATCGGCCGCCAGCACTTCGGCTGGGACCAACGAATGGCCCGATTGGCCGATCAGCCAGCCGGTGTGGAAATGGGTGAAGACCAGTTCGAGGTAGCGGCGTTCCTCGACCCGCAAGGGCTCGACGGTGAGGTCCCGGTCCGGTTCGAGAACCCGACCCAGGGAAGGGCGCCGGTGCAACTGGGACCAGAGTCGTCGATGCTGGGTCGCCTGGTTGAGGTACTCGGCAATCTTCCGAGCCTGAAGATCGTGGCGCAGGGTCACACCGGTGAAGAGGAGGCCGCCGACGATGCCGACCGCCTCCAGAACCTCATGCCAATGGGACCCCCACCACCCAACTTCCATTCCAGCAATCCTACCACGAACTGGCCCCGCTACGGTAGCCCCCTCAGGTGCTGGCGAAGGAACCGTCCCGCAGGGCTCGCACGAGAATCTCCCGCGGGATCCGCACGATGCGTTCGTCCTCCCCGCAGCCGGAGCCGGCCGGCAGTCCGGGAGACAACGGGGTGATGTCCCGGCCGATGACCGCGATGGAGCCGTCGGCCATCTCCAGGATGTCCGGACAGGCCCTGCCGGAAGCGCAGGCCGTGGGGGTGGCGTTGGAATCGATGCCGAGACGACGGAGGAACATGGTTCCGCATAAGACGAAGGTCATCTATCGCGGTCAAGACCGGAGTACGACTATGGTCATCTACCAATGAAGGAACAGGCCCATCGGATCAGCATGCGGGTACTCGAGCTGCTCAAGGAGGCGCGCGAGGAACGGGGTGTCAGCGGGTACCGCCTCGCCAAGCTCTGCGGGCTCCACCAGACGACCCTGAGCCTCTTCGACAACCAGAAGCGCACACCGACGCTGGAGTCGCTGCTTCGGATCACATTGGCGTTGGAGTTGTCGCTGGGGGAGTTGGTGGACCGGGCGGCCAAGGAGGTTGCGGAAGGAAAGGACGGGAAGAAGGCGAAGGCCCGCACGAAGCGGGCCCGATAGGTATCGCCGGTACGCTGTCGCGGGCACGCCACTGTCCCGCCATCGGTCCCCGCGGCAGCAACGGGACCTCACCTAGGACACCAAAGTGATTCGGAAGATTCGTCCGGGAGACCAGGTACTGGAACGGAGGACAAAAGTGGGACGGTGACAGGCAACGCATGTCTCCCGTTATGGAGACCGGCCCAGAAAGGGTGCGCTTCGATCAGTGGCGCCGCCTTCGGCGGGGTTTGGCGGGTCGGTTCAGAAGGTCACGACCGGGCACGACTAGCCCAAGCGGCGAGTCCATCAGGAGATCGTTCCGGAAGCCGGCTGCGAGGGCGGCCTCCCGTTCCTTGGCCAGCGTCACCGAGTTCCACTCGGCGAACTTCACCGCCATGCGCACCTGCTTCTGGGTCCAGCCGAGGCGCTTGGCTACCCGTCCGACATGGCCCAGCCGTCGCTTCAATTCCGCGACGAGCCAGACGGGTTCCGCCTTCCCCGACAGGCACGTCTGCCGAACACCACATACCTCCCGATACTCCCACATCTTTCCCCACTTTTCCAAATCATCATTGCACGAATGAGGATCGAAATAGAAGGGGAGAGAACGGATGATGCTTAATAGTATTTGATGGCTAACGGCAATTTGGTTGCGGCTAGTGTTTCACGAAGGTTCTACAAACTTCTCTTGAATCTCTAACCTGGCTTCAATTGCACTAGTGTAACCCAGCTTGGCAAGTTGTTCGCAGATAGCCAACAAGCCTGGAACAAGCAACGTCTTTCTCGGGAGCTTCATAACGAATCTGTGTACCTTTTCTCCAGGTGGAAAATCGTTTCGGCAGTTTGTAAGTATCCAGCTAAGAAGCTGAATCACTGGTTCAGGGTGGTTCTCGAATAACGTTTTTCTTTCCAAGTCGTGGATAACTGTGACCGTCTGTTTATCGACAGTTTGCATCTGAACAACGAGTTCGACTGCCTCGCCGAAAACGGGTTCCAAAGCCAAAGCCCAATCTACCATTTCACCCGCCTCCTTGTTTGACAACTTGCACGGTTTTCCACTTAGGCGGCTTAGCCAATAATTCTTCATCCACTTGTTCCAGATAGTCTCCTTTCTCTCTTTTGGAACCCCCCGGAGTATAGATTCAATTTGACTTGCCCAAGCCCCACGTTGCTCCTCGGTTAGCCCAACAATAAAATCAGTCAACCACCCGTCCTTGGTTACATCAACAAGGCATGAACACACAATTATCGCGACGTGTTTGTAAAGGTGCGTTGCAAGCTCGGTAGAAACGTTACGAAAACGCTGAAACGATTGCCTGTATATTGGAATCATCTCAACGATCAAATCCCGTGAGAGACGGCCATATTTCAAATGGGGTTCCCAAAGCAAGAATGCCTCGTCTCCGGCCTGCGAGAAGATAAACTTCTGAAAGAGTCTTCCACGAGTCCACAGGGGATCTACTCCATGAACAAATGGCATCTGATTTCCGATAATTGTTCTCCCAAGCTGTGCAGCATAACTATTTCCATCAATAATATCTTCAAGAGGGTCGCGTATCCATTCTGGCCAACCAGTGGTCGTGACGTTGGGTTTGGTGCGAATATAGCTCAAAGCTTTCAACCAAAAATCTACAATATGCCCAGCTGGATGATTTATCGCCCGAGTGGTCCACTCGGTTCTATCAAAATCGTCAATCCTTTTGGTTTCAGTGGCTGTGATTTGTTGCCACAGGTTAAGAGAAATCCGTAGCATCCGATGAAGGATTTCGTCAGAAGGGGCCTTTTGCTCCGAAAACTCCAATCCGTTGAACAAAAAGGTGGTCAAACCTTTCAGCTCATGGGACGCGTCAAAATGCTTCTCAATTACTTCAAGGAGCCAACCTAGCCTTTCAGCAGAGACCGAAGAGATCTTAAGCCGCCAAAATGCTCCCTGCCAAAGATCACTTCTCCATTCTTGACGGCGATCTAACTCTTCGAACAGCGACATTGCCCAATCTGCATTTTGAGAGCAAGCGTCCCCGACTACAGCTACCAATCCAGCTCGCGTTACCCTGGAGGGCCATTTTTCGCCTTGGTAATTAATAAGGAACTCAATCTGAGAACATATCTTCTTCGAGAGCAAATCTGCTGTTGATATTGGTGACTGATCACTTTCGAAAACTTCTCCTTCGAGATTTATGGTATTTATCGCGCTCTGTTCTTGGAATTCGGGCGATCTTTCTTTCGAACTCTTCAAGGCATCTGTCGCAAGGGGGCAGTCCTTGTTGTGAATCGCCAACCTTCCTGTCAACTTGTCGACTTCATGCTGGCAAAGTTTCTCCCATTGAGTGGTTGCGACATCTTCTGGGCGGGGCCACTTAGGACCTTGATTAATGTAATGCCATAGTTCTGATCGTTCTTCTTGCGTCAAATCCGGATAGCAGTGCACGAGAAGGGAGTTGGCTTCCTGCTCTGCACAAGAAGCCAGTGGAAAGAGAAGTCCCTGTCCCAGGAACATTTTCACCTTGTCCCTGCTACTGCGGCGGTTGTCTAAACGCAAAGCGAGTAATCCGACACGTACAAGGGTAGGAACCTCCGCAGAAAGCCATTCTTCGATGTATCTAGCAGGAAGACCATCATTTGAAGAGGACATTGCCTCAACAACATCCAATAGGAGATCTACGACTAGCGAGTTGTTGTGGAACCCTCGATTCAAGTCGCGCTGTTGGATATTGCGGCGCATACTCCACGGATCACAGTGTTTGTCTGCCCTGTCACATGTGCGAAGTGTAATATACATTTCACTCAAACGATCATTCAGAATCCGAAGGTATTCTGGCCCCAAGGCGGGAATTAGAGGCTTAAAGACTGATTCCCAAGATTCCTCCAAATGAAATGATTCGCCAATCAGTACTAAATCGAATTCCGCTGCTGTCTTTGTTCCTAAATGCCCGGAAGTTGCACTCGTATCAAATGTCCAACCGCTACTCACGGTTATGCGGAAGTTTGTTAGAAATCTAAATAGCACCAAGCCCAACGTCTTCGGAGCAGCCTTGGCCACTGGCGCCAAGAAATGACCTACCTTGTTCTTGTGGATGTCGGGGCAGGAATTTACTAGCAGCAGCATCCACTTCTGGAGGAGTGGAATGCTTAAGTCTGGGTTTTCGTAGGGCCAAAGTTTTCTGCCCAAATGCAGCCATAAGGTGGGACCTGGTGTGCCGCCATGTTCGGCCACGAGGAGCAGTCCTCTGTCCGACGACTCAGCTAGAAGCATTTTTGCTAACCACATTGCTAGTTTATCAGAGGGTTCATCAAGATTATTTTGGTTTACGGCAAACAGTGGTTTCAACAACCCTTGTTCATTGGCCCACTCAACCCATCGCCAATCATTTGCTTCGCTCGTGAAGAAGTGACATTCATCTTTACGGCTAATGCAACGAACTAACAGACTTGATTGAGACTTTGCTGGCTTCACTTCAGGTGGGGTACGCAAGATGTCTCGTACCTTCAGAGCAATGTCCGTTGGTTGTTCTTTAGAGAATTGTGCCCATGCATGAAGTCCGCGACTCAATTCAGAATAGTCAGTGTCGCCTCCAGGCTTCTCGAATGTAATCGGTATTACATTAAGAGAATCCCACCGATTCTTATCACCTCTGCTCACCAAGGCATAGCGTGGCCCAACACGAATGCTAGACATGCCTCGTGCTAAATATTCTACTGGAGTATCCGTATGCGAATAGCCGATAAAAAGTGTAGTGTAGGTATCGAACATCTCGCGGAGAAAGTCGCGCGCCCAGCCATCTGTCATATATGCCCGACCGAAGTCTTCATCGCTTAAGACCAACGGATCATCTTTTCGCAAAAGTGACCCGTGCAGATAGACAATTCCCCGAAAGTTGCGTCCAAGTGGAAGCGCTGGAGCAAAATATTGATCGCAGTCGATCTTTCTTTCCTTTAGTAGCCTTGTGAAGTGAGTGTCGAAGTTTGTTGTTACAATTCGGATGTTTCTTTGCTCCTGAAACAGATCGAGTATCCAACGGTGCAAATCGGTTGGGAGCGAGGCTGGATCGCCAATACGTTTGCGCACTTCTCTCTCGACGGCCACTCCACCTCGCACCATTTCTCCAAAGTAGCGATCTAAACGGTGTATGTGGTTTGAAAACTCATTTTCAAACCGTGTGCCCTGGGCAACCTCAACTGCGAGCCCATTGAAATCAGGCAAGTCCGAAGGTGCACCCCGAGAAACCCCCGCCCCAGCAAACACTACCAACTTTCCTTGCTCTTGGGCCTCGAGCAATTCATCGGGTATATCCAGCTGATCGAGAATCATGATCTGACCATCCCAATCTCAATTGGAGATTAATTCGTCAAGGTTAAAACATAACTGTCGTGTTAAGGTGATTGCCATGGCGATTTTGGGAGACTCACGCCATCTATGGATCTCGGGTATCACCCGAAAGCTCAACCATTTTTCCCCGCCCGAGGCCTTCTATTCTCAGCGTCTCGGTAGAAGAAACCGGAGAGAATTGAGTTTCTTGTCTTTTGGATGAGGAGTTGGCGGTGACCGAGCCAAGATCGAGGAGACGCCTGTGGGTACCGCTTAAGCGGGTCCGTCCCCTTTTCCGCGAAATGTTAAGGCTCGCAGCTGTCCTTTTGCACCAGGCCCGTTCACTACCTCGTTGATTGCAGGCTTTGGAGCTGAGGTCATCGCATTTCCAATTCGCAGGGCGCGACGGGCCTGGTCCTCCTGCTCCTGGGTGATGTGTTTCCAGCAACGGTTCCGAACGAGGTGCACGAACACCCGTACCGGATCCCGTGCTGGAGTTGTCCTTGCCCGGACTGCGGCAGCGAGGAAGTTCAGGGCGTCGGATTGGCAGTGACGGAGCCACCCGCGTTGGACGGCTTGCCGAAAGAGCACGCGAAGCCTCGCTCTGTCGTGAAGGTCGCTCGCGAGGATGCGGTTGAGGTTCGGTTCCCCTTCCTTCCGTCCTGAAAACACCAGTTTCTGGTTTTGATCTTCCGAAGGAGTTTTCCGGTCTTCTCTTGGGGGTGCAGCCGGGGTGCCGATTTCGACCTTCAGGGGTGCAACGCCAGGCGCCCAGTCCAAGCGGATGCAGAACCATGCGCCGGTCCGGTTGAGCTTCCATTGGGTGGAGGCGCGGTCGGGACAGATCCATCCAAGGCGCTTCAGCTCCTTCTGGGCGTAGCGCACGGATCGTTGGCTCAGGCCCAGCACGTCCGACAGCCAACTCGCCTTCACCGAGCCCGCACTGCGGATGGCTCCACCCGTCCGATCGATGGTCAGTCCGCGGGCGACGTAGCCCAACATGACCCGGCCCAATGCCGCGATGGGTTGTGCGGCCAGGAATCTCAACACCGCGCGTGGCACTGGAATCGGCCTTCGGGGGCTTCTGGAACCGGCGAGGTCATCCACCGTCTCAGCAGCCTCCGCCAAGGCTTTGGTCGGAAACGTGAGGGTGTCGCTCTGGAACTCGAGGAGTCCGGACTTCTGAAGTTGCCCGAGCCCACGGGTCACCATGCGGCGATTCAGGCCTGTGAGTTCGCCGATTTCCTCGCGGGTGTAGTTCGGGGTCAGGGCCCGTCGGTCCCGTTGCTGGCGACGTTGTCGCACCACGGCTTCCCGGATGGCCGTCATCTCCCAACAGGCCAACCAGACCCGGGCCGCCGTCCACGGGATGCGCCTCGTCGAAAGGGTGAACAAGAGTGAGCCGATCTGGTTGGGTGTGAGGGTTTTGTAGGACATGGAAGTTCTCCGCAATCCGATGCATCCCGCACTTCTGGGGATTCGCGCAAGGGGGCAACTGCATGGGAACTCGCCCGCGTTGGCCAATGGGCCGTCCGCACCCTTTTCCCGAACCCGTCCCGTTGGCCCGATGACCTTCGGGCCTTCCGGCGACAAACGCTGTTTGGAGGCGTCAGCGGGCCTCTGGCGTGGAGCTGGTGGATGTGGGATAACCCCAAATGGCGGCTTGGCCCGAAGGCATCGCCCGATGGCCCGATGGCCGTAGGCGCCGAATCCACCGTTTTGAAAGGAGGTCCATGTTTGAAAGAAATCGAAACACCACCGTGATCGTCGTCGGCAACCAGAAGGGAGGCGTCGGCAAGACCACGAACACCATCCAGCTCGCAGGAGCCCTGTCGGAGAGGGGACGTCGTTCCCTGATCATCGACCTGGACATGACGTCGGGGGCGACCAAGGCGCTGGGGGCGCCGACCGACGGCTGGATCAGCAGCTTCGAGCTGCTCACCGGCGCCGAGAACGCCGAAGACACGATCATCACCCACGAGGAACCGGAGGTCCGGCTGCCACCACAGGTTCACCTGGTACCGAGTTCCCGTAAGTTGGCGGAGCTCGACACGTTCCTCGCCCAGAACCCATGGCTGATCCAACAGGACCTGTTGCTCCAGCCGATGGAGCGGTTGAGGGGGATGTACGACTACGTGTTCCTCGACACGCCGCCGCAGAAGACCAAGACGACCATTCCCGCGCTCAAGGCCGCGGACTTCGCCGTGTTGAGCGCCATGCCGGACCACTTGGCCGTCAGCGCGATGGCGGAGGCGTTGTCCGACATCGTGGCCGCCCAGAAGTACGCGAACGCGAAGCTGGCTCTCCTGGGTGTGATCGTCTGTGCCGTGCCTCGGCCCAAGACGCGGTTGTCCCGGGAACTTGTCGCCTACCTCGAACGGACCTGTGTCGACGCCCAAGGGCAGTCGCTGAAGTTCCGGACCGAGATCAGCCGGAGCGTGGCGGTGCAGGAAGCGCAGAAGGTAGGGCAGACGCTGCTCCAGTACCGGGGAGACCACCCGGTTGCCGACGAGTACCGAACCCTTGCTCGGGAGTTCGAGGAACGGCTGGCCTTCCTGAAGCAACGACCGCCGATCCTCCTGACCGAGGAGGTGACCCATGCCTAAGAAGCCGACCCTCGAACGCCCCTACGATCCCATCTCCGCCGACCTCGTCCGCGATGCGGCCTCCAAGCCGATGCTCGTCAGCCGCTCTCCGGTATCCGTGGCGCCGCCGGTGACTCCGTCGGAACCAACCATCACCAAGCGGTTCGTGTTGACCCGGTCCGAGGATGCCGAGGTGAACGCCTTCCTCGTCCGTTTGCAGGAAGCTGCGCGAACGAAGGTGCCCCTGGGGATGCTGGTGCGCGCCGTCCTGTGGGTGCTCATGGAACGGGAGGAAGCCCTCCTCGCCGAGGCCCGCGGGCAGACGTTCCGGCTGCCGTCGACCCATGACCGGTTGGGGCAGGGGGAGTTTGAGGAGAGGTGGAGGGCGTTGGTCAGATCGTGCGCGGCCTTTAGAGCAGATCGAAAGGGCTCAGGATACCCAGGAGCCTAGGAGGGGTCTCCTTTCCTTCCGTGATGAGGACGGGCTCTTGACCCATCTCGGTCGCGAGTTCGCTCACCGGTGTCTTTCCCGGAAAACACTTCGCCCGGCCGGGCTCGATTCTTCCACTCCGGATGACGGACTCGAGTGAAGCGGACAGGCGCGCTTCGCGGTCGGCCTTGGTGCCCGCATCCCGCAGGAACCGCATGATCATCCAGTCGGTGATGAGGTGCCAGCGACCGTCCACGTCCACAGGCAAGGTGGAGAAGGAGTTGGCCAGCATCATCTGCCGGACGTGGGTGACCATGTGCCATTTCTCGGCGACGACAGGCTGTCGGACCATGATGTCTTCGGCGTACTTCATTCGATTCCCAATAGATTGTTCCAACAGGATGAGGAGCTCCACCAGACGACTGCTCAGATGCCTTGCCCAAGCGCCCTCGTGGACGGCCATGTTCCGGGCATCCTTTACGGTATCGAACAGGCGTTTCACCGAATCGGCCTCGGGCGTATCGCCCGGCTCGATGAGATCTACGATCGCATCCCGGTAATCCCCGAGTCCTTTACCAATCTGTCCGCAAACGATTTGGCCGATTCGTTCCAGTGTCATTGCTGCCTCGTGGAAAGCCTCCGCGTCTCGCAAGACAAGCGCCCGGGCTTCTCGAAGGCGGGCGAGACAGTCCCACCACTCTTCGTCGAAGATGTTGTTCCGAATCTTTTGCGTCTTCACCGTTCTGCTAGTTTGGGGCGCCTTCGATCACCGAGAGGCGCTCCGCGTCCGCCATTGTTTGGCGGAGGCTTCTTGAAAGCACTCGTATGGACTGACGGACGACCGGCTTCTGATCGGGGACCTCAGGGAGCCAGGCGAGCACAATCTCCCGGCTTAAACTTGTAAGTCCGGAAAACCGAAGAACCGCAAACCGGTCGCTCGGAAGATTTGCCGTGGCCACCGTGGGCAGGAACGCAGCAGCGTCACCGTGTTCGACCGATGCAAGCAGGAGCGAAAGTGTCTCTGCCTGAATCACGCGGTTTAGCTGGATGCCCGCCGCCGTCGAAACCTCTCGGGCTGTTGTCGCGAGCTGTCCGTCACCCATCAGCTCCGCAAACGGAAATGGTTTCCCTTCGTAAACCTCTTCACCCGTTCGAGACCGCAGGAGCTGGCGGGGCACCACAAAGACGAACTCAAAAGTCCCAATGGTTTCTGTCGAGTGGTTCTCGGGAACGGCGGACTTCCGAACGAGGCCAACGTCAATCCGTCCCAGTTCAAGTTCTTGGATCACCTCCGCGCTGCGCAGACTCCGCACCCGGCAATGAATCGGGGGAGAAAGCCCTCGCAATGCACTCATGGATGGAACAAACAGCCAACGGAGCAGTCCTTCTCCGCCGCCTACGTTGAGCAATCCCGGTTTCTCCGCCTCCTGCGACGCCAAGTCAGCGACCGCTCCAAAAAACATTCGGCTCATGCGTGCCAACTGCTGTCCGAGTGGCGTCGGCCTGAGCGTTTTGCCAACGCGTTCGAAGAGCTTCCCCCCGACGGCTTCCTCCAGTTCCTTGATCTGACGGCTGAACTGGCTCTGACGACTGGGACTTGGACCAGCGGCGGCCGCAATGGACCCGGCATCGATCACGCTGCAAAGCGTGGCAATCCGGTCGAGCGAGAACCCGTTCTTCGCAACAACCTCTGGCAGCATACCTGACTGGAGAGTCAGGTTATCTGCGAACACTTGCCATTCACAATGGGAATCGGGCCTGTCAGTGTTCGGATGTGCTCAAACTGGAGAACATCACGGTAGGTTCGATTGTTGGCGGTATTCTCGCCAATCAAGTCGTAACCATCCGCCAGGTTCAGCTTTACGGCGACGATGTACTTTCCGTCACCTTCGTTGACGCCGAAGGGCGACCCGGTGAGGAACTTCTTTATCGTGACCGGGAAGCGTCCCTGTCGCTCGTGCAGCAAAGCAGGCCGTTCTCCTTCACCGCCGACAGCGCCAGCTTCCGCTTGGTTTCCGAGGCCCAACGCCTTCGCTACGCGTTCTTGTTCGACCCTCACATCGCCGTGAACACCTCGGCGGTGGACCCACTGCCTCACCAGATCACCGCCGTTTACGAGACGATGCTCGGCCGCCAGCCCCTCCGGTTCCTCCTGGCTGACGACCCGGGAGCCGGCAAAACCATCATGGCGGGTCTGCTGATCAAGGAGCTCATGATTCGGGGCGATGTGGACCGGTGCCTGATCGTTTCTCCCGGCAGCCTGGTGGAGCAGTGGCAGGACGAATTGGACGAGAAGTTCAACCTGCCCTTCGAGATCCTGACCAACGAAGGTCTGACGGCCGCCCGCACCGGAAACTGGTTTCAAGAGCACAACCTGTGCATCGCCCGGCTCGACAAGCTCAGCCGGAACGAAGACATCCAAGCCAAGCTGGCGGCTGTGGACTGGGATCTCGTCATCGTGGACGAAGCCCACAAGATGTCCGCGACCTACTTCGGGTCGGAGGTCAAATACACGAAACGCTTCAAGCTAGGGCAACTCCTCTCGGGACACACCCGGCAGTTCGTCCTGCTCACGGCCACACCGCACAACGGCAAGGACGAGGACTTTCACCTGTTCCTTTCCCTTCTGGATGGAGATCGATTCGAGGGCAAGCCACGCGACGGTGCCCATGTCTCCGACGTTTCCGATGTCATGCGGCGGATGGTCAAAGAGCAGCTGGTGACGATGGAGGGCAAGCCGCTGTTCCCGGAGCGCCGGGCCAACACGGTCGAGTATTCGCTGAGCGACGAAGAGCAGGAGCTTTACAAGGCCGTCACCGAATACGTCCGCCGCGAGTTCAACAACGCGGACAAGCTGAACAACGAGAAGCGCAAGGGCACCATCGGCTTTGCCCTGACGCTGCTCCAAAGACGGCTGGCCTCCTCACCCGAGGCGATTTATCGCTCGCTCGACCGCCGCCTGAAGCGGCTCGAAGACCGATTGCGCGAGGAGCGGTTGCTTCGGCGCGGTGTCGCTTCGGTCAACACCCGTCTCGCAGAGACCCAGGACCTGACCGACGAGGAAATCGAAGACCTCGAAGACACGCCGGAAACGGAGGCGGAACAGACAGAAGAACAGATTGTGGACCAGTCCACGGCGTCGCAGACGCTGGCCGAGCTGGAAGCCGAGATCGTCATCCTCCGGGATCTCGTCCAGCAGGCGTTGAAGCTCCGTCGCTCAGGGAACGACACCAAGTGGCAACGCCTGTCCGAGACGCTTGACCTGCCCGAGATGTTTGATGCCAACAGACTTCGCCGGAAACTGGTCATCTTCACCGAGCAGCGAGACACGCTGAACTATCTGACCGACAAGCTGGCTACTCGGTTCGGCAACCAGAACTCCATTGTCGCCATCCATGGCGGCACGCCGAGGGAACGCCGCCGTCAGGCCCAGGAATCGTTCGAGAACGACCCCGAGGTTCTGGTCCTCATGGCCACCGATGCGGCGGGCGAAGGCATCAACCTCCACAAGCGAGCGCACCTGATGGTGAACTACGACCTGCCGTGGAATCCGAACCGCATCGAGCAACGCTTCGGCCGGATTCACCGCATTGGCCAGAAGGAAGTCTGCCACCTCTGGAACCTCGTGGCCCACGAAACCCGAGAGGGAGAGGTCTGGCAGCGTTTGCTCCAGAAGCTTGCCCGGCAACGTGACCAGCTCGGTGGTGCCGTGTTTGATGTGCTGGGCCAGGTCTTCCGCGACCAACCGTTGAAGGACTTGCTGGTTCGCGCCATCCGCTACGGCGAGCAGCCCGAAGTGAAGGCTCAACTGGACCGAGTCATTGATGAACAGTTGGATGCGGAACGGCTTCGCAGTCTCATCCACAATCGGTCGCTGGTGCATGACACGTTGGACCCGCAGCGAGTTCAGGACATCCGGGAACAGATGGAACGCGCCGAGGCGCGTCGGCTCCAGCCGCACTACATCGGCTCCTTCTTCCTGAAAGCCTTTGAATCCCTCGGAGGCACGGTCCACCGCCGGGAAACCAACCGTTACGAAATTCGCCACGTCCCCGCCGACATCCGGCACCGTGACCGGATCATCGGGCAACGAGCCCCGGTCCTGAAGGCCTACGAACGCGTCACTTTTCACAAGGACCGCATTCGCGAAACCGGAAAACCTCCCGCTGCTCTGGTAGCGCCCGGCCATCCGCTCCTCGACTCCATCGTGGACCTGATTCTGGAAAAGCACCGCAGCCTGCTTAGGGAGGGTGCGGTCCTCGTGGACACGAACGACCAGGGCACGGAACCCCGGCTGCTCTTCTACTACGAGCATAGCGTCACCGACGGTCGCCGGGACTCGGGCGGAAATCCGCGGGTCGTCTCCCGACGGCTTCAGTTCGTGGAGATCACTCGCAGTGGCCAGTTGGTGAACGCGGGAACCGCTCCGTATTTGGACTACTCCCCCCCGACCGCAGAACAAAAGGCCCTGCTGCTCCCGCTTCTCGAAGAGACTTGGCTAGCGGACGGCGTGGAACGGAAGGCGACCGAACACGCCATCCGCCACCTTGTCCCCGAGCACTTGCGCGAAGTGCGAACTCGGCGTGAGGCGCTGGTGGATAAGACGCTGGAACAGGTTCAGGCGCGGCTGCTCGGAGAGATTCGCCACTGGGATCAACGGGCAAACGACCTCCGGGCGCGTGAGGAAGCGGGCCGAGCCGGGGACAAGCTCAATTCCGCCAACGCCCGCAAACGGGCAGACGAACTGAATGAGCGTCTCCAGAAGCGCAGGGCGGAACTGGCCCAGGAACGCCAGATCAGTGCCCGTCCGCCCACTGTCCTCGGCGGCGCCCTGGTCATTCCGATGGGTTGGTTTGCCACTGCCGGAGGCGCAAATGAGCCGGCAGCGTTGCAGGATAGCCCAACCCCTTACGGCCCCCCTGACTGCGAGGTGGAACGGCTGGCCATGGAGGCGGTCATGGCCTTTGAGCGCGCCCACGGTTTTGAGCCCCGGGACGTCTCGAAGGAGAATCGCGGCTACGACATCGAATCCCGTTACCCCACCGGTCACGCGAAGTTCGGGCAGTTGCGGTTCATCGAGGTCAAGGGGCGTGTCGCCGGAGCGGAAACCGTGAGCGTCACCAAGAACGAAATCCTCACCGCGCTCAACAAGCCCGATGATTTCATTCTCGCGCTTGTGTTCGTTGAATCGGGGCGGGCTGCAAAGCCCTGCTACCTCGACCGGCCATTCGAGCAAGAGCCTGACTTTGCCACCGCGAGTGTCACCTTCCGCGTCGATCAACTCCTCTCCCGCACAGCCGCCGCATAAACGTCGCACCAAGCTATGCAATTGACCGCCAATGACATCGCCGCAGCCGCCGACAAGGTGGAGTTCGTCGTCAAGTCATTCGCTACTCCGGCGATAAAGGACCCCCGCGATCGGCGACTCGAATCGTGGCGATCCAGTCTCACGCAGGTCCGGAGCCTGCTCGCCGACACTGCGAGGGTTCAAATCGCAATGGTCGGCACAACGGGCGCGGGCAAATCGACCCTCCTCAATGCCGTGCTGGAGCATGAGCTCCTCCCCACGGGCGTGATGGAACCTTGCACGGCTTTCGTCACGACCGTCACCTCCCACCCGCAAAAAGTCTGGAAACTGGAGGTCTCCTATCTGACTCGAAAGGATTGGGAATCCGAACTGGAGATCCTCGCGGACGCCCTGCGGAGCGAAACTCAGGAGGAGACTGGCGATGACCGCGGTGACGCCAACAAACTCAAACGGATGGCCAAGGCCAAACTGGCAGCCGTCTTCGGTCTCAAAAAGGATGAGATTCCAGATGGATTCGATCCGCGAGACCGGGCTTTACCCTTCCCAGTCGAAAGGGTGCTCAGCCGGGCCGAGCCGGAACAACTCAGTTTCGCCACCTTTGCCGAACTTCACACCCACATCAAAAGCCTGGTGCGTGGGGAAAGCCTGGTGTGGCCCCTCATTGAACAGGTTCGGGCCACCGGACCGATACCGAATCTCCCAGCTGGGCTGGAACTCGTTGATTTGCCTGGTTTGAACGACCCAAACCGCATCCGTGTAGAAACCACCCGGCGCTTCCTGTCGTCGGCTCCGCACATCTGGGTCGTCTTCAACATGAAGCGAGGCCTCACGGATGACATTCACGGAATTCTTCGGGAGCGAGGATTGCTACGACGCTTGATCCTCAGCGGCAATTACTCCGCACTTGCTCTTGTCGGCACCCATGCGGACGACGTGGACGCTGACAACGCGGAAAGCCTGGGGCTGTCTCCCGAAGCCGGTTTTTCCGAAATCTACTCGGAGTATCGGCGGCAAGTTCGGACCAAGGCGCGGGAGCAGGTGTCGGATTTGGTCTCGGACATGCGCCAGCCCGGCGACAACGAAACCACCTTGCATCGCCTTTTGGAGGTCACAAAGGGCATCCCCGTCATTCCAACTTCCGCCCGGGCGTTTCTACGGATCAAGGGCGTCACCAAGGCGAAAAAGGACTACGGCATCAGTGAGCCTTCGGAATCAGGAATCCCGGAAGTTCAGCAACACCTTGCCCGCGTTGCGTCTGAGGGAGGTCCGACCGCCCGGTTGCGGGAAGCACGCGACCGATTGGGATTCCTGTGCGACGAACTGGAGTTTTTTTTTCGAAGTCCAGGATCGTCCGCTTCGACCGCCCAAAGGCAGCAGGCCCGCGCCGAACTCGACCGGGCGCTTGAAGCTTTCGCGGCGGCCGTTAAGACCGTCCACGCCCACGCGCAGAGCCAGTATTCGGGCTACCGCGAAGCATTCCTGCAATCGCTCAAAACCTTGGTGCCCGAGGCGAAGAAGGGAGTCAGCCGCAGCACCGACCATTGGGGCGGAATCCATCACATGACGCTCAAAGCCATCGTGAAGCGCAATGGCTGCTTCGTCAGCCCATCGACAGGGCGCGACCACGATTTCAACGACGACATATCGAGCCCGCTGTTAAATCTCCTCCCGGTCAAGTGGGAGCATTTTTTCAACGATCAAATCGACCGGGTCGTTGGCGATGCGAGCACCAAACTGGAGGCCCAATCCCAGGCACTCGCGGATCAGATTGCGATGATTCTCCGTTTTGGAAAAGGGGCCGATGACGGAGACACCGGCGCGGAGCACCTTAAGTGGTTTCATTCCAAAATGGATTTTCTCCGCGACAAGTGTCGCGAGGTTCTCGCAAAACAGATTCGCGAAAGGCGCGGGAAACTAACCGGCGATGTTTACAACACCGCACAAGGTCAGATGCAGCCAGCCTACCGGGATACTAAGGACGAGTCCGGCACCGGAATGAAGGCGCGGATACTCAGTCGGGTTCAATCGCACGCCGTCCACATCTCGTCCCCGCTGCACGAGTCCATCGAATCTGACCTGACCAAAGGGCTTGGTGAAGTGTGGCTTCAATTGGAGATCAACTTGCAGCGGCTATTTGAGGAAGTGCGCGATAAAGCACAGCAAATCGGGGCGAATGCCACGACAGATCTGCAATCGAGTCCGAGTGCCATCGCATTTCCAGATGCCATCAGGCAGCTCGAAGAAATTAAGGAGTCGTCTGCTTTCGCAACCAATCTTACCAATTGAGTATGGCTCAACCGAGAGCTTTCCGGACCCACCTCTGACGCCAATGATTCGAAACAATCCTAATCAGATAGAGGTAAGCGTTACCATTCCGCGGGATGACAATGGCATGATGGGTCGCGAGTGCCCGAAGTGCGAACTCGTGTTCAACATCAAACCTGGCACTGGCCTCAAAGGCGAAGACCTGCCGTGCCACTGCGCCTACTGCGGGCACATTGCCCCGCACAACCAATTCTTCACGAAGGCGCAGATTGAATACGCGAAGTCCGTCGCCGTAAGGCAGGTTACCGACAAGTTACATCGTCAACTGAAGCGGCTTGAGTTCAGTCATCCGCCGCGTGGGCCGCTCGGCATTGGCATCAGCTTGAAGGTGACGACGCGGCCTTACCCAATCCGCTACTACGGCGAGCGTGAACTGGAAACCGAGGTCGTGTGCGACCAATGCACTCTGCTGTATTCCATCTACGGCGCGTTTGCCTTTTGCCCAGACTGCGGCTCGCACAACTCTTTCACCATCCTCACCAAGAACCTTGAGCTTGCGGACAAGATGCTCGCACTGGCGGCGGGCGTAAGCCGAGACCTGGCCGACCAGTTGATTGGGGATGCCCTGGAGAATGTGGTGTCCGGCTTCGATGGTTTTGGGCGTGAACTCTGCCGCGTGGCAGCGCCAAAAGCGACGAACCCAGCGGAAGCCGAGGATGTGCGATTCCAGAATCTCACGGGCGCTCGCACCCGCGTGCAGAAGCTATTCTCCATCGACATGACCACGCTGGTCGCGGCCAACGAATGGGAGTTTGCCTGCCGGTGCTTCCAAAAACGGCATCTGCTGGCGCACAAGATGGGCGTCGTCGATGAGGATTACTTGCAGGCCACAAATGATCGGGCAGCGGTGGTTGGCAGAAAGATTCAGATTAGCCCGGAGGACGTGAAACGCCTGTGCGCCGCGATGCGCCAACTTGGCGAGAAGCTCGTCAGATTGGTAATGCCACAACCCAAAGCCTCAACTCCGCTCAATACTCACGTCACATCCAAGGAGAACCATGCCACGGACAATTGATGAAGGCTTTCGAGACTTTCTGACCAAGCTCACCCCGAGCAGTTCAGAGACAGAGGCAGCGAAGAGCCATCGCTCGTCCATTGAGACACGGCTCAAAAGAGATTTCGGCCTTAGGCGCTTTGCCCGCATTGGCTCATTCGGTAACGGAACGAGCATTTCTGGCTACAGTGATGTTGATTACTTGGCGTCGCTTGGCCGTGACACGCTCACAAGCAACTCAAGCTATTCACTCGGGAAGATTCGCGACTCGCTGGACGACCGGTTTCCGCATACGGGAGTCCGGGTGAGCTGCCCGGCCGTGGTCGTTCCGTTTGGGAGTGCAAAGTCAGAAACGACGGAGATCGTCCCCGCTGACTACATCAAAGAAGAAGGCGGGCACTCCGTTTATGACATTCCAGACTGTAAAGGAGGGTGGATGCACGCCAGTCCCGACGCCCATAACGCCTACGTCGCGACAATCAACGAAAAGCTCGGAGGAAAAGTTAAGCCATTGATTCGCTTCATCAAGGCGTGGAAATGCTACCGCGATGTCCCCATATCATCATTTTACCTCGAATTGCGTGTTGCCAAATATGCTTACAGTGAATCGTCCATCATCTATGACTTTGATGTAAAGCGCGTGTTGTGCCAATTGCGAGACTGCAAGCTGGCGGACATGCAAGACCCTATGGGCGTTTCGGGCTATATACCAGCCTGCAAGACTCAGGCTTTCTACGAAGATGCCATTTCCAAGCTGGATACCGCCGCAACGCGTGCGGAGAAGGCACGTGAGGCCGCTGACAAGGGAAACATCGCTGATGCATTTGAAATGTGGCGACTGCTCTATAACTACCAATTCCCAACCTACTACTATTGAGTGAACGGCATTACGGCAACACAAAACGAGGAACGGCAAGTTCAGCGGTTGGCCGCGCAAAGGCAACTTTACGCAACCGCGAAGACTCTTTTCGGTTGGCAAGTGTTCTTGAGCGGCCCAGTTGCTGTTACTCTGGCCCTTGTCGTTGCCGGAGTGCCTCAAGTAAAGGCCTACGCTGCGCTGTGGGGGATAATCGTGAGCCTGAGCGATGTGTTCTGGCTTACGCCGTGGCAAAGGAGGCTACGCAACAAGGCTGCTCGGGTGCAGGAGTTGTTCGATTGCGACGTCTTGGTGCTTCCTTGGGATGAGTTGAGGGCGGGCAAGCGCCCAGAACCCGAACTCGTGAAGGAGCAATCGGACAAATACAAACGTTGGGAGGCGACCATGCCCCCGCTGTCGAATTGGTATGGCGCAGAAGTCGCTTGCTTGCCGCTTCATATCGCGCGACTTGCCTGTCAGCGCTCCAATTGTTGGTGGGATGCGAAGCAGCGTCGGCGTTATGCAACGTGGGTCATCAGTGCAGTTTCACTGGTCTTCCTCACGGTGCTCTTCCTGGCAATGGGCAATGGTCTGACCGTTGAGAGTTTTGTGGTCAAGGTCGCAGCTCCGCTTGCGCCTGCTCTACTTCTTGGGATTAGACAGTTTACCGAGCAAATGGAGGCAGCCTCCCGACTGGACACATTGAAAGAACACGCTGAACGGCTCTGGAACGATGCACTTTGCGGGAATCCAGAACCCGAAATCAGTTCGAGAGCGCGAGGACTTCAAAATGAGATTTTGGAAAACAGAAAGCGAAGCCCGTTGGTGTTTGATGAGATCTTCAAGCGACTTCGTCGCAACTACGAATCTCAGATGAATCACGGAATTGCCGAGTTCGTTGCGGAGGCTAAGCAGAAGCTTGGACTGCAATAGTCATCACCTCATGCCGACTACTGCCAAAAACCACTTTGACAAAGACATCGCCCGCGCATTCGCGCTCCACGCGAAGGCAGAGACACTTCAAACGTCTGGTGATGCGACGCAATTGCCAGAAGACATCCGAGGCGCAGCAGTGGCACTGGCTGTCGGGGCGATGGACGCCTACTTCTGCGACAAATACGTGGACTGTTTGACCGCCGCCGTGCAGTCGTATTCCAGAAATGCCTGGAATGGGCCGTTCCCGGCTGCTTTCCGGCAGCAACGTTTACCTGCCGGTGAGGTCCTCGACGCGTCGCGCCCTCATCGACCGAAATGGGGAATTCGCATGGCGGCGAAGGCGGTGATGGAGAAGGACAACATGTATTCCCTTTCGCGGCTCCATGATGTTTTCAATGGAATCCTTCCGAGTGGGCAGAAACTCTGGCTTGGAATCGTGCCTCCGCTCGTTGCGCTCGTTCGGCGGCGCTTCACCAGGTTCCTTCCTTCTGATCTCGCGACGTTGACTGGCAAACCGCTCCAGAATGCGCAGAAGGGAGTTGTCAGTTCAGTAAAGAAGCGAATCAGCACCACGGTCCAATTCCGACATGACTGGATTCACAACTGCTCAAGACCGAAGGGCGCAATCGTGAATTACACGAACGGAGAGGCAAGAGCGGCAATGAACGAAATCAAGAGCTTGGTGGACATCTTCGATGCACACATCGAGGCGCACCGGCTTGCTTAGCTGCCCATGACATCGACCACCACATCTCCGTGACTGACGAGCCTCTAATTCGATTGTTCCAGCGTCATTTTGCTGACCCGGTTGCAGCCTTGAGGCGACTGGACTCGCATCTGGCTGACGTCGGGTTGCCGTTCGATCTAAAAGCTCAACTGCGGGAGCTTTCGTTCCCGGCCCAGCCGGGGCTGCCGAACGGAGTTCCGTCATGCATTTATTACTTCGTTCCGAATTCTCGGCGAGGCTCGGACCAGCCCGCTCCGGAAGACCCGCTCCATCCGTCTTTCGTTAACGCCTGCGACGGAATCGGTTTGAACCTTGGCTGCCCTGTCCGGCTCTTACGTGCGTTGGACGCGCTCGCTCAACTCGCCGCCGATGACCGGCGCCCGCCGATAGACGCCCTTCGCAACTCACCGGAGCACCTAAATGCGGTCGAAGAACTCCTCTGGCTCACCGGCTGGAAGTCTCCCTCGGCACTGCGGCGGGGCGGTCAATTCCCCGGTATCAACGGTGACGTGGACTGGTTTCTCGCAGCGAGCGGCTTCCCGATTTTCGTTGAGGCGAAGTTCCGCCGCTCTGACTGGCCCCGATTGTCGGACGGGAACAGTTTTGTCCGAATGGGCGACGGATTCCTGTCGAGCGCGGCTCACAAGTTCCCCGACCCACCCCAGACGACCGCCGTTCACGTCCTCGGCATCACGACCTTCGCGAACATCACTAACGATATCCTGCACCTTATCGGTGCCGAGTTGGAGGCAACCCCTCAAATCCACGCGGTTGTCGTTCGGAGTCTGCTCCAGATGACGCATGTCATTTCTTTGCACGTCGACATTCGAGACCGTGTGCTTGCCTTGCTCGCTGTTCCATCCATCGCGGACTTCCCGGTTAATCACGGCGTTTTCTTCCACCGCGAGCAACGCGAGGAACGAGTGGCTCAACGGCCCTCACAAGGCGGCTCGATTGCCAAGTCCAGAGCTGTCTGCTGGTCCATACGCCCGCAGGGCGCCGTCCCGTTTTCGATGCCTGAGCCGAGCCTTTATCGCCTGAGTATCCCGACACGCGGGGCCGATGGTGAACCGCATTTCCAAGTCATTCCCAAATACCTGATGTCTTCTCACGCATGACCTACAAAAAGAAGCTGATCGAAGTGGCGTTGCCGCTGGAGGACATCAATCGCGAGGCGGCGCGGGAGAAGTCCATCCGGCATGGGCATCCGTCCACGTTGCACTTGTGGTGGGCGCGACGGCCGTTGGCGGCCTGTAGGGCGGTCCTGTTTTCGTCATTGGTGGATGATCCGTCGGAGTGTGTGGCGGAGCTCATGGCAGATGCGGCGAAGCGGAAGGCGGCGGAGAAGGCCTTTACGGTTCAGAAGAGGGCGTGGGATTCGCGAAAGGCGATCTTCGACAAAGCAGCGGCATCAGGAATGCCGGTGACCAGCAACCCGCCTCCAGGCCTGGAGCCGAAGGTTGAGGACATTCTCGTCGAGACGGAGCGCGAGCGCTTGTTCGACATCATTCGCGAGCTGGTGAAATGGGATAACTCCAACGATGACCGCACGCTCAACAAGGCGCGGGCGGAGATAATGCGGTCCACTGGCGGCAATCCGCCGCCAGTGTATGATCCGTTTTGCGGCGGCGGTTCGATTCCGCTGGAGGCGCAGCGGCTCGGACTGGAGGCGCACGCCAGCGATTTGAATCCCGTGCCGGTGCTCATCAATAAGGCGCTCATCGAAATTCCGCCGAAGTTCGCGGCGAAGCCGCCGGTGAACCCGGAGTCGCGGAAGAGGTTGAGCGCGTCCGGCTCATGGAAGGGTGCGGCGGGATTGGCCGAGGACATTCGTTACTACGGCCAATGGATGCGCGACGAGGCTGAGAAACGCATCGGCCATCTCTATCCAAAGCTGAGACTGCCCAAGGACCACGGCGGCGGCGAAGCAACGGTGATTGCGTGGCTGTGGGCGCGAACGGTGGCCAGTCCCAACCCGGCGGCCAAAGGTGCGCATGTGCCGCTGGTACGGTCGTTCTGGCTCTCGACCAAGGCAGGTAAGAAGGCGTGGGTTGAACCCGTGGTGGACCAGGGCACGATGACCTATCGGTTTGAAGTTCACACGGGCAACGGCGAACCACGCGCGGGCACGATGAGTCGCAACGGTGGCTTGTGCCTGCTCACTGGCAGTCCGATGCCGCTGGACTACATTCGCACGGAAGGCAAGGCCGGTCGGTTAGGAGCGCGGATGATGGCGATCGTGGCGGAAGGGCCGGGCGGGCGGGCCTACCTTCTTCCGACCAACGAACATGAACGGATTGCACTGGCAGTGGAAGCGCCGGACAACGTGCCGGATACCGACATGGTTGTGAACTCGCGCTACATGACACCGACCGGCTATGGCATGACAAAGCACCGGCACCTGTTTACGAACCGTCAACTCGCTACGCTAGCCACGATGTGTGACCTAGTAGACGAGGCCCGATCCAAAGCACTTGAGGACTCTAAAAGCGACACGGCCCACGCAAATGCGGTCGCTACATATCTCGGCTTTGCACTGAGCAAGGCGCTGGATCGCAATACTAGTCTCTGCTCGTGGGAGCCAGGAATGGGCCGTATGGGTCATACATTTGGGCGCCAGGCAATCCCGCTGATCTGGGATTATGTTGAGACTAATCCATTCGCTGGTGCCGGTGGCGACATATACGGCGTGGTTCATTCACTGTGCGAGGTTTTGGACAAGCTGCCTGCCGGCAGGGCAGGCACAGTTTCCCAGCTTAGTGCTGAGGAGCTGGCGAACAGCCGAACGTGCATGTTTTCGACAGACCCGCCATACTACGACAACGTTCCTTACGCAGATCTCTCTGACTTCTTTTACGTGTGGCTGCGTCGCTGCCTACTGCCACTTTACCCCGACCTGCTCGGAACTGTGCTTGTGCCGAAGGCTCAGGAATTGGTTGCAGACCCGCTTCGACACGGCGGCAAAGACGAGGCGCGGTCCTTTTTCGAGGGCGGCATTAGTCGGGTGTTCGCACGAATGCGGGAGGCGGGCGATCTGCGATTTCCAACGACTATCTACTACGCTTTCAAACAATCTGAAGATGAAGGCGATGCAAACGAGGATGCCGAAAGCTCAAGCGCCAAGCGCTCTTCGACTGGATGGGAAACGTTCTTGCAGGGCTTGGTAAACGCCGGTTGGCAAGTTGACGGCACTTGGCCAATGCGCACGGAATTGGGTAATCGGATGCGAAACATGTCCAGTAACGCACTCGCTTCTTCAATTGTCCTTGTTTGCAGGCCTCGCCCGAGCGACGCGGGCGTGGCGTCGCGCCGCGATTTTCTGGGTGCGCTAAAGCGGGAATTGCCCGAGGCGCTGCGGAATCTGCAGAAGGGGAATATCGCGCCGGTGGATTTGGCACAAGCTGCCATAGGGCCGGGCATGGCCGTGTTCAGCCGTTACGCTCGCGTGCTCGAAACCAATGGCGACCCGATGGGAGTGCGCACCGCACTGTCGCTCATCAACCAGTCGCTCGACGAAGTCTTGGCCGAACAGGAAGGCGAGTTCGACGCGGACACGCGCTGGGCGCTGGCGTGGTTCGACCAATACGGCTTCACCGAGGGCGCCTACGGCCAGGCCGAGACTCTCTCGACGGCGAAGAACACCAGTGTGTCCGGCATGGTCGAAGCCGGTATCCTCGCGGCCAAAGCCGGGAAGGTGCGTCTGCTGAAGAAGGAGGAACTCCCGGCAGATTGGGACCCAGCCAACGACGACCGCCTCACCGTCTGGGAGGCAACGCATCATCTCATCCGATCCCTCGACAGCGGCGAACAAACTGCCGCCGGGTTGTTGAAGAAACTAGGCGCGATTGCCGAAATCGCCCGCGACCTCAGCTACCGCCTCTACACCGTCTGCGAACGCCGCAAATGGTCGCAAGACGCCATCGGCTACAACGCGCTCGTCCTAAGCTGGCCGGATTTGAAACGCCTGGCGGACGAACAGAAGGCGACGGGACCGAGCCAGGGGGAACTGATTTAACGGAGAACCAGTCACGCCATGCCAACACAACGAGGTCGCTACTACCTGTCGAGGGTCATCAAGCTTGGAAGCCTGACGCAGGACAAACTGGCGCAGGCTATTCTGGGTGCGCCTGTGTTGCAGATCGGAAAATTTCAGTGGGCTATCACGGACACCTTCGATGGCCGCGAATCCGATCCGAAGTTTCTCTTCGGCAAATTGGCAAAGTATTCCAGCGAGGGGCGGGTCACGGTGGTGGACCCTGAGAAGAAGTCCCAGTTGGATGCGCTCGCCCCGAACCTCCTGGTCGCGAGTGCACCCTTTGTGTATCTGCCGGAGTTTTCGGGCATTGCCTTCCTTCACGTTTGGAATGGCATTCAGGAGGACCTCTTTCCGAAACGGTTCTGCTCACTGATCGAAGCCGCCTACCAGAACTTCTTTGTCGATTGTTCGGTTGAACCGGTAGCCGATTACCGGGCGTTCGTGGAGAAGTTGGACAACCTCGACCGAATTACTGAGCTGAGCGCCAAGGTTCATCCACCGAATCCCCTTTTTGGCCATCTCTGGGGTCCGTTGAAGGACTACATTGTTCAACGAAACGCCGAAGAGGTAGCGGTAAGGGAGAAGAAGACTGATGGCGAAGGACTCAAGACCGAATTACGGGAACTGATGCGCGAACTTCTGGCCGGGCCGCCTTCCGCTCCACCCTCAACCGCTCCGCAAAAAGTGGACATTACCGATGCGGCAATGCTGATGGCCGCCGACGGGTATGGGCACGGCAAGGTGACCGGAGAGCAAAAGGGCGAGGTGGTGATCATCCGCACTTCGGACACCCACAAAAGCTTCCTGCATTCCAAGGAGCCCGATCCGGTCGAACTGGCTTCAGCGGCGGCGAAGTTGTTCAAGGGAATCTCCGACGAACGCCACATGGAGCATTGATGAGAGGCATTCCAGCCATTCTGCGGTCGATCTTCATCTCCCCGGAGTTTCTGGTGGTTATCGCAGGGGTGGCATTGGCCTGTGTGTTTCCAATGGAGTGTATTTGGATCAGCCAGCGCATCAGTCAGCAGCCTGAATTGCTGAAGTATGCGTGGCTACTTCCTGCCGGATTGGTGGCCTACGACCTCAAGGTGGCAAAAAGCATCCTGCTCCCCGATGCTGACAAGAAGATGCTTTTGCAAGGCTGGCAGCGCTACTGGGAACTGAAGTCCACCACCACCGTCGGAGTGCTATACGGATTCGGATTTGCCGTAGCAGGACTGGTGACGATGGCCTTCGATTGGAAGGTTCCAGCTTCGCATCAGGCGGCCACATTGCTTGTGGCGGTCATCGGGGCGGTGGTAGTCACTGCTTCGCTGTTCTACGCACAGATCCGGATCGAAGAGCTGTTTCGAGAGCACAATCAGAGCAATACACCACGATGAACCACAGTGTTTTCAATTCCCTACAAACAGCTCAGCTTGTGGCAGCTCAACTTTACCAGCACTGAATCATGGCACTAAGCAACCACGAGCGCATCGGCAAGGCATTGGACGTCTTGAAAAGCGGTCTTCCCCAATTCGTCGAGTGCGAGCTGAAGTCCGCACACGGCAAGAACTGGTGGGCGACCGTCAAGCAAATCACCGGCCCTGGAATGCAGGTCGGAGGGACAGAAGCGACGCCGGAGTGGGATGCTGGCTCGGTCCTCAAGGTGCTGTGGGAGTGCTGGAATGACGTCTTCGGCAAGACGCTTGGCCGGGCGGAACGCAGTCTGACGAGCGAATTGATCGAGGTGCGGAACAAGTGGGCGCACCAGAAGACCTTCACCACGGACGACGCCTACCGTGCCCTCGATTCGATGCAGCGTTTGCTCAACGCCGTCGGCGCACGCGAACAGGCCGATGAACTCGGCAAGCATTCCGCCGAACTGCTCCGGCTCAAGTTTGACGAGCAGGCTCGTCACGAGCGGCGCAAAACCCAGACGACCCTCGGTCTGGATGCGCCGTTGGCCGGACTCAAGCCGTGGCGGGAGGTAGTGACCCCGCATCCGGACGTGGCATCAGGCCGTTACCAGCTTGCGGAGTTCGCGGCCGATTTGTGGGAGGTCTATCAGGGGCGCGGGTCCGAGGAGTATCGCGACCCCCAGGAGTTTTATCGGCGCACGTTTCTTACGGTCGGGTTGAAGGACCTGCTCGTGCGGGCCGTTCGTCGGCTGGCGGGAGACGGTAGCGATCCCGTGGTGGAGTTGCAGACCAACTTCGGCGGCGGCAAGACCCACTCGATGCTGGCGCTGTATCACCTGTTCTCCGGACGCCCGGTGGCGGACCTCACCGGGCTTGAACCGGTCATGCTGGAGGCCAAGCAGGCTCTGGCGGTTGACGTGAGGCGTGTGGTGCTGGTGGGAAACAAGATCAAGCCGGGGCAACCGGACAAGAAGGACGACGGGACGGTCGTTCGCACGCTCTGGGGAGAACTCGGCTGGCAACTCGGCGGGAAAGAGGGCTACGCCATGCTTCGAGAGGCTGATGAGACGGCGACGAATCCAGGCGATGCTCTGGGCAAGTTGCTGCGAAAGTTCTCCCCGTGCCTGATCTTGGTGGACGAATGGGTGGCCTACGCCCGGCAGCTTCACGACGACAAGGATCTTCCCGGCGGTGACTTCGAGACGCAGTTCACCTTCGCCCAGACCCTCACCGAGGAGGTGAAGGCGACCCCGCAGGCCATGCTGGTGGTTAGCCTGCCTGCCTCGACCGATGGCGGCAGCGGAGTCTCTCCCACGAGCGATGCCCACGACGAAGAGGTCGGAGGCGTGCGCGGCAGGGCCGCCTTGGCCGCGTTGCGCAACGTGGTCAGCCGCGTGGCGACGGCGTGGCGACCGGCCAACGCGGACGAGAGCTTCGAGATTGTGAGGCGGCGGCTGTTCCAGCCCATCACCGACAATGCGCTGTTCACGGCACGGGACACCACTGCCAAGGCATTCTGCGACCTGTATCGGCAGCATCATCAAGAGTTCCCCTCCGAATGCCGCGAGGCGGATTTTGAGCGAAAGCTTAAGGCAGCCTACCCAATCCACCCGGAGGTGTTCGCTCGCCTTTATCAAGACTGGTCGGGCTTGGTGAAGTTCCAGCGGACCCGTGGCGTGCTGCGCCTGATGGCGGCGGTCATCCATCGGCTTTGGGCGGACAACGACAAGGCTCCGCTGATTTTGCCCGCGAGTATCCCCTTGGATGATCCGGGAATCGTCTCGCAGCTCACCGGCTACCTGCCCGGCGGATGGGAAACGGTGATTGAACGGGACGTGGACGGTTTGGGCTCCTTGCCGCGCAAGCTCGATGGAGATCGTCCGAACCTCGGGAGATACCAAGCCTGTTTGCGCGTCGCACGTACGTTGTTCCTCGGCTCAGCTCCCACGCCCGGAGCGGCCAACCGCGGCGAAGAGGACCGGCGCATCAAGCTAGGCTGTGTTCAGCCGGGCGAGGCTCCGGCTGTCTTTGGCGATGCGCTCCGCTATCTGGCGCAGGCGGCGACGTATCTCTACCAGGACAACGCCCGCTACTGGTATGCCACCCAACCGACGGTCACCAAACTTGCGGACGACCGGGCGGAACTGCTCAAACGCGAACCGGAGAAGGTTGCCGACGACATCCAGCGTCGGGTGAAGGACGATGTTCGAGTTCGAGGAGAGTTTCCTAAGGTTCATGCATTTCCTGGTAGCTCTGGTGACGTTCCAGATGAGTTGGAAGCACGTTTGGTTGTCATAAACGTCGATCATCCATTTGGTAAAGAGGGAGCCAATCCGGCATTGCTGGCCGCGACCGAATTGCTTGAGAAGCGTGGGAACAGCCCAAGGATTTATCGCAACACGCTTGTCTTCCTTGCGGCCGATCGTAGCCGGCTCGATGAATTGGAAGCGGCGACTCGTTACTATCTGGCGTGGAAATCCATCTGTGACGAGGCAACTCAGCTGAATCTTGACCCATTCCAAAGTCGACAGGCGATTACACAGAAGGGGATCTGGGAAAAAACTGTCCAAGGTCGGATCTTTGAGACCTATCAATGGTTGTTGGCGCCCATGCAGGGCATAGACCAAGGGAGCATCGAATGGCAAACTTCGCGGTTGAGTGGTACAGACCCTCTAGCAGTTAGAGCCTCCAAGAAGCTCAAGAATGATGGTCAACTGGTGACCCTGCTCCATCCGACCTCGCTGCGTTTGGAACTCGACAAGGTTCCCCTCTGGCGAGGCGATCATGTTGGTATAAAGCAATTGATCGAAGACCACGCAAGCTACCTGTATCTTCAGCGACCGCGTGATCCAGAGGTGCTGCTTGCTGCTATCCGCGAGGGCATCAACTCGACAACGTGGCAGACCGACACTTTCGCGTTTGCCGAAGGCTACGACGAGAAAGCCGGACGCTACCTCGGAATGCGGGTCGCGCGCGTCGTCTCCGTTTCCGCCGAGGCTCCTGGGCTTCTTGTGAAGCCCGAACGAGCCACAGCTCAACTAGCTCATGAAGAGGCGGCCAAACCAGGGGCTGTTTCGTCCGTGTCTCCATCAACTGGAGGCACAACCCCAACCACGCCTCCATCAAAGATTGGCGGTGGAACGCCGCTGCCGCCAATTTCTACAGCCGAGAAGCCCAACCACTTCTACGGAAACGTTCAGGTTGATCCCGCCCGAATCAGTCGCGACGTCGATGCCCTGGCCAAAGAGGTGATCCAACACCTCGCCAGTCTGCCTGGATCCGTGGTGAGAGTGACGGTCGAGATTCAAGCCAGCGTACCCTCGGGGGTTCCGGACGGCACGGTTCGTACCGTCAGCGAGAACTGCCGGACGCTAAAGTTCACCAGCCATGGCTTCGAAAGAGAGTGATGAAGAAAGCCCTCCATGGCTGGAGGGCTTTCGTTTCAGGGGTGGAAATACCACAGCTCCTTGAGGGAGCTGAAGTTCCGAATGAACGAAGTAGGCTGGGGTAAAGCGGGTGATTGCGCGCCAGGTTGATGAATCCGGGCGGATCAGGTCAGGGGGCGCTCCGTCTTCGGCAGTACCCCTCGGTTCAGGTCCGACCGAGCCGGACCGGACGGCGGCGTCGGTTGCCGGGTGATCCAGGAATGGGCTTCGTCTGCTACCTTGGAGAGTTTCAACAGGTCGTCCCGGCCGAAGGACGTGGTCGAGTGCCAGTCGTTCCCTTCGCGGTAGCTCCGTACGAAGGTCACGTTGTGCCGGACACCCTCCGAGGTGTGGTTGGCCCAGATGACGGCTTTGACGAGTCCGATGCGGATCTCGTGCACCGGACGGGCCGGCTTGGGACGTGGATTGGGGTTCAGGTTTGTTTTGGACATAGACAGTTCCTCCTATGTCCCCCAGTCGCTGGCCGAGCGGCGTCCGCTCCATTGGAACGAGTGTTCGGCCGGAATCAGCTCAAGGGCGTGCAGAAGTGGCCCATTTCCTTGAGCGAACAGTAGTCCCGGGGACGTTCGGTGGTCTTGCAGCCGAGGATGACGTGGTCCAGCACTTCGATGCGCATGAGGGCCCCGATGCGGGCGAGGTCCCGCGTGACGCGGATGTCGGCTTCGCTCGGAGCGGGATCACCACTCGGGTGGTTGTGGGCGAGGATGACGGCTGAGGCCTTTCGCAGGATCGGCGGACCAAACACCTCCCGAGCGTGGACCAGTACCTGGTCGAGGATGCCTTTGGAGATGTGGTCCACCCCGATGACCCGGCGACGGGTGTTCACCGAGACGACGACGAAATGCTCGACCACATGGACGCCCATTTCCTCGCGCAGCAGGTTCGCGACGTTCTCCGGACAGTCGACGACCGGCGATTCCGAGTAGGTCTCGCGTGAGAGCCGTTGGGCCAGCAGGAAGGCCGAGCGAACCGCCGAGGCCTTGGCGGGGCCCAGTCCCTTGAGCTGACGCAGCTCCTCCAAGGGCGCCTGGGCGATGGCTCTAAGGCCACCGTACCGCTGTAACAACGCCGCCGCGGGCTTCGGCCCGGTCAGCGACGACAACAACTCCGCATTCGAAACCTGCTCCAACGGCTGCATGACACACCTCCCAAATGGAATGCCCACGGGACATCCGCAGGGCTTTGGTGGGCGTTATGCGAAGTCACGACGGTTGTGTGCGGTCTGAGCTAGAGGCCCGGCCAGAATGGGGCTTTGGAAGCCGTCGAAACGGACGACCTGACCCAACCGCTTCATTCCCGGGTCAAACCGGCTACGATGGCCGATTCGGTACTCCGATTCCTGCGTAGATTCCTTCCCAGCGGAATCGGCGAGGGAAGTCGATCACGCGGCGATGCCATGGGAAGCGAGAAGCAGCTGGGAAGCGTGAAGCTGGAGGAGGTCCTGCGGAAGCGGGAGCTCGGCCAAGCGCTCAACGCGAAGGAGTTCGCGATCCTTGCCGGAGTTTCCTACTCCATCGCGAGGCAGTGGTTCCGTCTTCCGGGATTCCCCGCCTTCCGCGGCTTCGTCTTTTGGAGCGACTTCACCGAATGGCGCAAAGAGCAGTTTCGCACCGATGGCAAACCCGTCCCTTCCTGTGCCACGGTTCCGACCCACTCGATGGGAAGTGCGCCCTCGGTCGGACTGCCGGAGAGGGCGGCCCGGATTCTTCGCGAGGCGGGATAGCGGTTGGACTGATGGGGACTCTGGAAGAGTCCCCTGAGACCTCCCGGAATCGTCCCAAGATTCCTAGCAGCACTGGAGGGCCATCCAGACCTTGCTGAAGTCGCCACTCCGCGCGTCCGACTCACGTACCCAGAAATAGAGGGTTCCGGCGTCTCCCCACATCCATCCGGTGTCGTTGTCGGTGTCGAGTTGGAGAAGCAGTCGCCATTCGGCGGCGTCCGCCTTCAACTCCTCGGGCTTGGGTCGATGTAGGGCGTCCGTTGGACTCGCCAGTTGGCTTCGACGTAGGAAGAGCTCGCAGTCCTCTTCCATGTCGTCGGACTGGACCGGACTCGGGAAGCCCAGCATCTGGTGTGTCGGTCCGCCCTCGAATGGTTCATGCCGAAGGGTGTGGTAGGTTTCGCCATCCTTGTTCCAGTCGAACTCCGCCTCGGGCAGACGTGAACTGTCCGGAAGCAGATGGATGCGAACCGGAGTCACGGATTTCGCGTCGAAGACGCCCTCGTCCGGAAGGTCTTCAGGAGCTTCTCGGCGGCGCACAGCGAGATTTTCCAGTGCGAACAGGACCCGCCACGCACCGATGTCGTCCGGCTCGCCACCCCAAACACCCTGTTCGGAGTCGAAGAAGAAGTAGAGGCGACCCTTCTCCGGGAGGAACGACGGCAGCGCAGCGTGCACCGTGGCGAGGTCGATCTGCGCGAGGAATCCCAGCGGTTTGTCCTTCCAGACGGGCCACTCCAGAGCATCCGGCATATCGGGCAGCCCGCCGAATCGGCTGAAGCCATCCTTGTTTCCCGATTGGAGATGGATGGCGGGGCGGGCATGGGATCCAAGTCGTTGCAGGAGCTCTTCGGCCTGGGGAGTGCGTGGCGCCTTTGGCGAGCTGGCCGCTCCCGGCTGACCCGCGGAGGAGTCGGTGGAGAAGAGACGACGAAACCAGTTCATTTTCGGTTCGGGAACTTCGATCGGGAGACGGCTCCGTGGGTAGGGAAACCGGAGGAAAGGAATCGAACTCCGGCGAAAACGCCGTCCGAAGAAACTTTTTTTGGAGGAAACCGAACCGGCTGGAGGAGCCCTCGGTTACTTGCACTCTACTTGCACTTTTTCGTAAGTGCTTGATAATCAGTGGAGCGGGTGAAGGGAATCGAACCCTCGTCTCAGGCTTGGGAAGCCCACATTCTACCATTGAACCACACCCGCTTGCTGTCGGCGTCGCCGATGACCCTTTTCTAAGCCACTCCCGCCCCAGGTTCAAGGGCGGGTTCGGGGTGGGGAGCTCGGAGTTTTCAGTTCTCAGTGCGGAGGCGGTTGAGCAGAGAGCGGGGAGCAGGGAGCGAAAGGCTGGGCGATGGGGCCGCAGACAACGGACAACGGGCGACGGGCACCTTCCTCCTTGTCCACGGCGCTCGGTCAGTTGGCCGGCTCGCGGATGGGAATCAGCAGCACCTTGTCCACCCGGTGGCCGTCCATGTCGATGACCTCCACGTCGTAGCCATGCAGGCGGAAGGTGTCGCCTTCCTGGGGAACATGGCCGAGGTGCCTCATCACGAAGCCGGCGAAGGTCTCGTAGTCCCGCTCCGCCCGCGGATGCAGCGGGAATCCCGTCACCGTCCGCTCGAATTCATCGGCCCCCAACATGCCGTCCACCAGCCACGAGCCGTCCTCACGCCGCAACGCCCGCGGCCGGGCCCGCATCGCGACGGTGGGCAGTTCCCCGATGATCGCCTCCATGATGTCGTGCAACGACACCAGCCCGGTGATTCCGCCGAACTCGTCGGCGACCAGGGCGACGTGTCGGCCGCTCTGCTTGAACTTCTCGAGCAGCGTCGTCGCCGACAGTCCCGCCGGAACCACGAGCGGTGACGTCATCAGGTTCCGCACATGCACCTTGGCGCCGGCCGCGAGGTTCGCATAGATCGCCTTCACGCTGACCACGCCGACCACGTGGTCCCGGTTTCCTTCGTACACCGGGAAGGTGGTGTGGCTGCTCACGACGATCCGATGCCAGATCATCTCGTGGGGGTCGTCGACGTTCACCCAGATGATCTTCGCACGCGGCGTCATCAGGTCGCGGACGGGGATCCGGTCCAGGGCGAGCACGCGTTCGACCATGTTGGACTCGGACGGCAGGAACACGCCGGCGCGCAGTCCCTCGCGCACCAGGAGGTTCACTTCGTCCTCGCTGACGGCGACTTCGGCCGCGGGCTTGATGCGCAGGAGCGCGAGCAGGGCGTCGGTGGAGGCTCCGAGGAGCGTGACCAATGGCGAGGCGACGCGGGAGAGCGTGCGCATGGGTCCCGCCAGGGCGCGGGCGATGCCCTCGGGGTTCCCGAGGCCGAGTCGTTTGGGAAGCAGTTCGCCGAGGACGAGGGTCAGGAAGGTGAGCAGTCCGACCACCACGACGAACGCGATCTTGTCGGCGTACGGTGCGAGGACCTCGATTCCGCGGAGGGGTGCGGCGAGCCGGGCGGTGAGGGTGGCGCCGCTGAATGCCGCCGCGACGACGCCGACGAGCGTGATGCCGATCTGGACGGTGGCGAGGAAGGTGTTGGGGGACTCGGCCAGTTCCAGCGCGGTGCGGGCGCGGACGTCACCTTCGTCGGCCAGCTTCCGCAGCCGGGCCTTGCGCGCGGAGACGACGGCGAGCTCGGCCATGGAGAAGAGGCCGTTGGCCAGCAGCAGGACCAGGATCGCGGCGAGTTCGAAGGCTACGGAATTCATGGGGCGGTTGGGCTCGGCCTCTGAGACACCTCGCGCAACCCATCTCTAACCCGGCGGCCCACGGAGGCAAATGGAGGAAGAGGAGGGAGTTCCAAGTGTTCGGAGGGGCGGCGACGTCCGGTTGAGCCGGGAGCGCGGAGCGGGGAGAAGTGAGAGATGCTGGGAACGCAGGTTGGCAGCCGTGGCCACAGGCACCGACCACTGTCACCGGTCTTCAGGCCGGCGCTCCCTTCCCGGCCTACGGAGCCTCCCAGGCTTCCAGTGGTTGTCCCGGGGCGACGTGCAGGAACACCCGGTCGCCTTCCGCAAAGCGCATCCAGTTGCGGGGCGTCGGCACGCCCACCTGCAAACGCTCACGGCGGATTCCCTCTTCGATGGGCGCCTCGGCGTCCCAGAACCGCAGCGTGCGGTCCCCAGAGGTCGCCACCAACCGACCGTCCGTCGACACGGCCAGGGCGATCACCGCACCCGTCTGCGCCTGCCACGCCGTCCCACGCTGCTCCGAGCCGCTTTCCACGTCGAAGACCCTCACCTTTCCGTCCTCGTTGCCCACGAAGACCCGACGGCCGTCCGGATGGAACGCCACCGCCGTGTCGTAGTCCTCCGCGTCGCCGAGGCTCCGGAATCCGCCCTGGAGGTCGTCGGCCGAATACAGCCGTGCGCGCCGGCCGACGAGGCCGGTCACGACGAGATGCCGCCCGTCCGGTGACAGGTCCATCCCGTTGACCCCGGAGGCACCGTAGAGCATGCGCTGGTCGTCGGTGCCGGTGCCCACCCGCTTCTCCAGGTCGACCGTCATCAGGATGCCCGGGGTCACGATCGCAAGGCGTCGCTCGTCGGCGGAGAGGGCGGCCCGGACCACCTGCTGGTGCCCCGGATAGCCCCAGGGTCCCCGGAACCGCCAAAGCGGTTGCGGCGCACCCATGCCGACGCCGTCCGCCGGCCAACAGACGATGTCCTCCGAGACGGCGTCCCGGGTGAGCGCACGTCCGTCGCGGAGCACCGCCAGCGGATGGTGTCCCCGCGGCGAGACCCAGGATCTGCCCGTCGCGCGGTCGACGAAACGGGTCCGGTCGTCGTTGTCCCGATGGAGCACCCGACGGCCGTCGGAGGACATCGTGGGGTGTTCCCACGGGTTCTTGGTCTCCACCCCGCCGACACGGGAACGCGGCGCGGCAGACGCCCTGGGCCAAAGGCCGACCGTGCCGTCCGCGGCCGCGGTCCACCAACCGGATCCGTCGGGGGACGGCTTGACGTCGCGCAGGCGTCCCCGATGTCCGAGCAGGAACTGGTACCGGCCCGATCCGGCGGAGCGGCTCAGGAGGCGTCCGGGCGGATGGACCGCGCCGCCGGCGCCGACGGGCTCGGAACCTTCCGCGACCGCGTCGTCGTCGTAGCTCGTCGGCGACGCGTTGGTGCCGGAGGCGGAGGGAGGGGGCAGGAACCGCAGCGTGCGCAGCACGGCGTCGTCGGTCGCGATCGCGACCTCGGGCTCCTCCGGATGCAGCTGCAGGGTGCGGAAGGCGAAGGGAAACCGCTGGATGAGCACGGTCTTCCCGCTGTCGATGTCCACGACCCCGATCTCGTTGAGCGCGCCGGTTTGCCGTCCGCCCGCCATGACCAGATGCCGGCCGTCCTGGGCGAACGCCATCCAGCCGGGGGAGATGTTGGTGACGTCGAGGAAAGGTCCGCTGGGACGGGCCTCGAAAAGGTCGGACAAGGCCACCACCTGCATCAGCTCCAAGCCCCCGGAAAGCCGGGTCCAGGCCAGGCGACGACCATCCCGCGAAAGCGCGAAGGGCCCGAAGCGGTCGCCCGGCAGCCGCCGCGCCGATCGGTCACGGACGTTGAAGGCCACGGTGGGATCCCCGCGGGAAGCCGCCCAGTTCATGTTGCCGCCGTAGAGAAGGCGATCCGCGTCGAGCCAGACACCGCCCATGTGGCGGCCGAGTCCGGTGTGCAACACCCGGCCGGTCTCCGTCTCGACCACCTGGAGGACGTCGCCGTCGGCGCAGAAGAAATGGTGTCCGTCCGGCGCGAAGGCCAGCGTATGGAACCCGTGGTCGAGCACCTCCTGATCCGGCTGGAGGACCGGGTCCGGGACGGCCGGACCGTCGCTGAAGCGTCCCGTCGCCGGGTCCAGCCATCGGAGGCGGCGGTCGCGGGCAAGCACGGCGAGGCGGCCGCGGGCGGGGACCCAATCCAGCACCTGGGGATCCTCCCCGGGATGGGGGAAGGAACGGAGGGCGTCCCCGCGGCAGAACGCCTGGAGCAGACGCCACTCGAAGCCGCGGCGCCTCGGGTCCAGTCCGTCGAGCAGGCGCGCCGCACGCCCGATGTCGCCCTGCTCCCGGGCGGATCGGGCCTGTTCGAGCACGGCGAAATAGGCGTTCTCGGCGGCGCGTCCTTCCGCCTCCAGCGCGGCGGCGGCGGATTCCCTCGCCCGCTGCCATTGCCACAACACGCCGCTGGTCCCGGCCACGAGGGCCAGGGCGAGCACGGCGGAGAGAAGGGCCGTGGCCGGATGACGCCGCGCCCAAAACGCCAGCCGCTCCGGGGAGGTGATCGAGCGGGCCACGACCGGTTCCCCGCGGAGGTAGCGGTCCAGGTCGTCGGCCAGTTCGCCCGCGGTCCCATAGCGGCGGGCTTCCGAATGCTCCAGGCACTTGGCGCAAATCAGGCCGAGGTCGCGGTCGACCTGGCGTCCCAGGCGCGAGGCGCTGGGTGTTGCGGACTCGGCCACCTGGCGGATGAGGTCCAGCGCCGAGTGCCCCGAGAAGGGAGGACGTCCGGCGAGCAGGTGGTGCAGCACGGAGCCGAGGCTGTAGACGTCCGACCTCACCCCCGCCGCCGCGGAGCCGGACCGCGCCACTTCGGGAGCCATGTAGGCCGGAGTGCCGAGCACGGACTCGGGCAGGGTCAGGGATCCGCCGCCCTCGAGGCGTTTCGCGAGGCCGAAGTCGGTGACGTGCGGCATGCCCTGCGCATCGAGCAGGATGTTCGAGGGCTTCAGGTCCCGGTGCAGCACGCCGCGGTCGTGGGCGTGCTGGACGGCGCGGGCGATGGTGGACAGCAGCTGCGCGGCCCGCCGACACCGGTCGGGATTCGGCGTGCCGTCGTCGAGCGAGAACTCGTGGATGCGCTCCTCCAGGCTCCCGCCCTCCACCAGCTTCATGCTGAACCAGGGGCGGCCGTCCGACTCGCCGAACTCGTACACGGGGACGATGTTCGGATGGTCCAGGCCCGCCGCGGTCTCGGCCTCGAACAGGAAGCGGCGGCGCAGCGACTCGCCGACCGCCGCCGAGACGTGGACCAGCTTCAACGCCACCACGCGCTTCAGCCGCCGTGAACGGGCGCGGAACACCACGCCCATGCCTCCCCGGGCGATCTCGGCGAGCAGCTCGTAGTCGCCGAGGTCCGCACCACCCCGCCCCGACCCGCCCTCTTCGGGCAGGTCGAACAACAGGCTCCGCCGCAGGCAGTCCGCGCAGAGCCCGTCTCCGTCGTCGGGCTCCAGCGGTCCGCGGCAGGAGGCGCAGGCGGCCGGTTGGATCATGTCGGGGATTCCTACAACGGCCCGCGGCCGACGTTACCCGGCTTCATGCCCGGTCGTGCTCCCGTCCCAGCGCCCGGATCAGGTGCCGGATCTCGTCGTCGACGTCCCGCGGGTCGTTCACCTGGCTGGCCACCTCCTCGCGGAAGAGATCCCGATAGCGTTGTCGAAACCGGTGCAGTGCGGTGCGGAACGCGCCCGGATTCATCCCCAACGATTCGGAAAGCGTTTCCATGGCCCCGTCCTTCGGCGACATCCCCAACAGGGGCTTCATCGCCTCGAAGCGGTCCATCTGGTCGGCCTCACGGCACTCGCCCTCCAGACGCCGCAGCACCCGCGAAAGAACCGCCTTGGCCCAGCGACGGTCGAACATCACCTCCGGGTCGGAGTGTTGGGCGAGGTCCGCCTGGCAGGCTTCCTCGGTCATCGCCAGGTCCAGCGGGACGGTTTCCATTCCGCCCCCACGCTTCTGGCGCTGCGTGTGCCGCCATTGGTTGGTCCGGAAATTCCGCATCGAAGCCATCAGGAAGGTCCGGAACCGCCCACGGCTGCGATCCGCCCCCACATACAGCCGGTGCTCGAGGAAATGGGCGAAGAAGCCCTGGACCAGGTCGCGGGCCTCGTCCGGGTTGTCACCTTGGGAGCGCACGAAGACATACAACGGCGACCAGTAGGCACGGCACAGTTCCGCCAAGGCCTCCTCCGCACCCGGGGCACGGCTGTCCGCGGCATCCGCGACCAGGCTCCAATGCGTGGTCCGGAAATCACGTCCTCCCTGTTGCGGCTCGGGTTCCATCGGGGTTCGTCGGCCGCGGAGGATCCCGACCCCCAACCCCGATCGTCCAGAGCGATCTGGGCGCCGGTTGCCCAGTACGGGTTTCCAAGGCGGACAACGCGTCTGCGCCCTTCGAATGGATCCGATGGGGTCGGGTACACGGCACCGCCTGTCGGTCCATTGGTGCACCCGGGTCTCGGGCCGGTATTTGGGCTCCCGCCTGCGTTCGGTTCGGATCGTTCGGGATCGGTCGTGGGGCGGGGTCCGAGGCCTGCGGTTTGGGACGGTTTCCCCCGGCTGAAGCCGGGACTCCATACCCCACGGACTCCCTCAGGATCGGAATGCCGGTCGTGCCCCATGGGACAGGACCGGGGAGGGTTCCCAGGAGGAGCCCCTCCGTTGGCCTGTTGGGGCCTCTTCATGACGCCCCGTTCGCACCCAGGGTTCGTTTGCCGCGGAAGTCCCCTTGGAATCGCCGAGGCCGACTCCAAGTCGCTGCGACTTGTCGGGTCCCGTGTTGGCCGTGGATGCTCCGGTGCGTGAAGCGGATCAGCTATTCGCGGCATGCGGCCCGGACGTTCCTGTGCTTGGCCATCATCCCCCTGACCGGCGGGGTCCTCGGGAAGGTGTTCGGAGGCGATCCCGGTTTCAGGCCCGGGTTGGGGGTCGGCATCGGCCTGGGCGTCCTGTTGGCCGTCCGGACCGTTTGGCGACGCCGTCGCGGCGACGCCTGGTCGGCTTCCGCGCGCGCCGCCGGTCTCAAGGCCATCTACTCGGGGCACGCGCCAGCCATCGGCCTCGAAGGCTACCGCTGGACGGACAACCTCTTCGGGATCGAAGAGGATGGCCTCCGGCTGCTGGTCGGGGACCGGATGGAATGGCACGCGGGTTACCGTGCCGATGCGGCCATCGGCACGATCGATACCCACCGCCCCGAGACGGCCGACCCGGTGCAGGAAGAGACGTTCTTCGCCCTGTGTGTTCCGGGGTCGCTCAACGGACGCTTCGCACTGGGACGGCGGAAGTCGCTGCTCGAAGTGAGCCGAGGTCCATCGCCGGACGGGGGGCAGGGCGTCGTGATGCAGGAATGGTCCGCGGCGCACCCGGCATGGCGGCTGGAAGGGGAAGGCGACTGGTTTGTGGGCACCCGCCCGAACCACGTCGCCTCGGCCGGCGAACTTGGGGACTATGTCCGGCTGGCCAGGGAACTCGGGCGCTCCCTGCAGTCCGCCACGCGGTAACGGGGTCGGGTTGCAGGAAGTTTCGGCCAGTCCTCGACGTCGAAACGGGCGCGGTGCGATGTGGCCTAAACAAGCGGGGTGGAAGCCGGAGACAGCCCGTTGGCGTCTTGGTGGATCTGCGGCAGGTCCGATTTCGGTTCCATGAAACGGCTCCGGCGATCTCGGAATCCGCGATGGGTTCACCCGGGAGACGCCTGATGCATGGATCCTGCAGGGAGTCTTCCGGCGCGGTTGAACGGTCTGGGGGGCGGGGTTTCCATCATCGGCGGATGCAGCCCGCTTCAACCGTCCCATAGGTGATGCCACCGAGGCGTCGGCTTGGGATGGTCCGTGGATGGGCGATCGGCCGTCCGACCCCAGACCCGATGAAGATCAAATCCGCCGCCGTGCTCTCCGTGATGTTCCTCGTCTACATCGCTTGGGCTGCTGACACGGGCCGGATGCCTGCGGTCCTCCGGCGCCTCTACGACTACCCGAACGGCGACCGTGTCGGCCACGTGGTGGTTTACGGCATCCTGGCCTGCCTGTTGCACTTGGCGTTCCCGGGCACACGGACGTGGTTCCGGCGTCGGATCCCGGTCGCCGTCACGGTGCTTTTCCTGTTCGGCACCATGGAGGAATTCAGCCAAGGCCTGTTCCCGCGGAGAACACCGGATCCCGTCGACCTGTCATGCACCTGGCTCGGCATCGTCGTCGGCCACCAGGTGGCGCGCCGCCTTTCCTCCGTCCCCCGGGAGCCCTGAACCACGCATGTCCCCGGACCCGCAGGGCGTTCCGCATTCCGCTCCGATTCGTCTTCGGGCGGCGTGGAGGTGCGGCTTGACGGTGCCGACAGCGGCGGTACGGAAGCGGCCCTCCCCCGCGTGGCCGACTCCGCGGCGAGGACCCGGCCACGAATCCACCCAACGCCAGTCGAGGTCGAAGCCGGGCGCCGTCGTGGGTGACCCGGGCGGTCTTCGTCCGGCAGGAGGGCGTTCCGCGGGCGATGGGGTGTCCCGCAGTCGTGACCCGCTCAGTCTTCGATCACGTGCCGCATGCACCACGGGGTCTTGGCCGGCAAATGGCGGCCGCGCAGCTTGGGACGGAAGCCGGGTGCAAGGAAGAGGGAGGTGGTCTGCTCGAACTGCGCCGCCGGTGCGAATCCGTTGAGGTCCACCTGGATGAGGCCGCCGGTGCGGAGGGTCTCGGCGGCCTTGACCCAGACGTCGGAGTTGTCGAGGACGACGAAGCCGTCCGGCTTGAGGTTGGGCAACGCCTTTTCGGCCATGAGGCGGCGGTTCATGGCACCGTCGATCACCACGATGTCGTAGGGCTTACCCGAGTCGATCGCGCCGAGGTATTCCGATTCGGTCGCACCGAAGACGACGCGGGCGTTCGGGGGCATGCCCGAGGAGATCTTGTCGTACCAGCCGCGGTCGTTCTCCACCGCAAGCACCTCGCGGCAGCGCGTGGCCCAGTAGCGGGTGGAGCTGCCGGAGCCGAACTCGAAGAGCCGGCAGTCCGAAAGGTCGAGCCCCGAGATGTAGTCGATGAAGGGGTACGACATCCAAGGCAGCGGCACACCGGACGCGTCCATGGGCCTCATGGTGGCAACCGACCCGGCGAGGCCCCGCTGCCTCAGCATGCCAAGGTGGGGCAGCAGGATCCTGAGGGCCCGGAGCTTCCCAAGAAATCCGTCGAAGTTCGGCAAACTGTTCACCTGGGTGAGGAATAATTCTTCCCAAACGCCAACGCGAGAACTCGTTTGGCGACCGCCTGCGAAAACGGCGAACGGAGCGTGGTGACACCGGGTCGGAAGCCTGGGCGAAGGGAGTCGGGGGCAAGGATCCGGTGGCCCCGACCGGTGGGTGCCCTCCTCCGGTTTCCGGCGTGCCGGCCTGCGGCTTCACTCCGGTTCCGTCCGCCTCCTCCGCCCTGCGGCCCGGTCCACAAGAAGCCCAGCCGCCTCCGGCCCTTCGGTCGATTCGCCGCCCGCCTCGATCGGCCCAGGCCCAAAGCCGGCGGACACGGACTAGGCGGCGCGGCGGATGGGTTCGTAGAAGGTGTTCCGCTGCACGGGCTCGCGGCCGGCTTCGCGGATCGCCTTCACCAGCTCCTTCTCCGCCGTCATCTGCGGCGTCTTCGCCCCGGCCATGTGGAAGATGTGCTCCTCGACGATGGTTCCATGCAGGTCGTCGGCGCCGTAGCTCAACGCCACCTGGGCCATCTTCATGCCCATTCCCACCCAGTACGCGGTGACATGGTCGAAGTTGTCGAGGTACAGCCGCGAGACGGCCACGGTCCGCAGCATGTCGAAGCCGCTCGGGGCATGGGTCGCGGGCAGCCGGTTGTTGTCGGGCTGGTAGGGCAGCGGGATGAATCCGGTGAAGCCATGGGTCTCGTCCTGCAGCGCGCGCAGCCGGCGCAGGTGGTCCACGCGGTCCTCGAGGCTCTCGACATGGCCGTAGAGCATGGTGCAGGTGCTCCGGCCACCGAGCCGGTGCCAGGTGCGGTGGACGTCGAGGTACTCCTCGGCGCTTTCCTTGCCGAGGGCGATGCGGTTGCGGACTTCCTTGCGGAAGATCTCCGCGCCGCCGCCGGTGAGGGATTCGAGGCCGGCCTCCTTCAGTTCGGACAAGGTCTCGGGCACGGACTTCTTCGCCAGCCAGGCGAGGTGGAGGATCTCGATCGCGGTGAAGCACTTCAGCTGCAGCCGCGGATCGAGCGCCTTCAGGGCCCGCAGGAACCCGGTGTAGTAGGAGAAGGGCAGCGAGGGGTGGAGACCGCCGACGATGTGCAGTTCGGTGATTCCGAGTGCGAGGGCCTCACGGGCCTTCTGCACGATCTGGTCCTCGGCGAGCTGGAAGCCGTCGTTGTCGCGCTTCTTGCGGCTGAACGCGCAGAACTGGCAGCTGAGGATGCAGTAGTTGGAGTAGTTGATGTAGCGGTTGACGATGTACGAGGCGCGCAGGCCGTTGCGCCGGCGGTTGGCGATGTCCGCGAGGGCGCCGAGGGCGTTGAGGTCCTTGGACTCGAACAGACGCAGGGCGTCGGCCTCGTCGAGCCGGACGCCGGCCTCGACCTTCCCATGGAGGTCCTTCAGGGAACTGCGTTGGAGCACGAAATCCACGGCCGGGAATGAACAGCATCCGGTGGACGGGTCAATGGACAACGTCCTGGGTTGAAGAGTTGAAGGGTTGAACGGTTGAACGGTTGAAGGGGGCAATGGGCAATGGGGCTTCGAGGGTCCGCAACGTGGCCGCCGCGGCCACGCTGCGGGGAATCGGGAGCCGGAGATCCGGAATCGCGAATGGCCCTGCGGCTCAGGGCGGTCCGCCGGTGCTGCCGAACTCCGAGCGGTCGCCGTTGCGGATCCAGGCGTTGTGCCCAAACAGGGTGAGCGGGGCCGTGAGAAGGTCGGCCTTCGGGTCGACGAGTTCGCGTGGGGCATGGCCGTTGATGGAGATGCTGGCGGCGACGTGGACGGCGGGATCGCGTCCGTACTCCGCGCGCCAGGCGTCGGCGACCCGGCGGGCGTAGCGGCGCATCAGGAACGGCTGGACGCCGATGTGCATCGTCTTCGAGATGCCGGCGTCGCGGATGAGGTTCCAGCGGATCTCGGGCAGCAGTTCGGCACGGTCCACGGGGACCGACGCGTAGAAGGACGGAAGCAGGTCGGAGACGTCGAGCACCAGCGGTTCGCAGAGGACGACGGCCGGGGTGGCCTGTGAGGGATCGGCGGGCCAGGCGGTGACGCCGGCGGGACCGTTTTTCCAGGAGTTGGCGAGCAGCCGGGGCACCGGGACGGGCGGGTTGGAGAACAGGGCCTTGTCCTCGATCTGGAGGAAGACAAGGCCCTGCGCCGCCTTCGGGTTCAGCGGGAACGGATCGGCCTTGCGCATCACCGGAAGCATCCGGCCGTCGCCGCGGCGGCCGTTGAGCCGGTCGAGGGTGCCGAGGACCTCGTTGGCGTTGTTGAAGCGCATGCCCTGCTGGCGCATCGCCTTGTCGTAGCCTTCGAGGATCCGTGAGAGCGGCACCGTGCGGTTCACGGCCTCCGGCTGGCGGCCGTGGAGTTGGGTCCACAGTTCCGCGATTCGACGATGTGCGGCGGCTTCGGAATGGTCGGTGACGTTGGTGGACTGCGCGTTGTAGACGACGCGGTCGCCCATCAGGGGATCGAACAGGACCACCAGTTCGGGTTGGCGGGACCAGTCGATGCGCAGCGGGTCGACCTCCCGGAAGAGGATTCGGTCGGAGCGCCAGGCGGCCCAATCGAAGCGGGCGGAACCGTCGGGCGAGGACTTGGCCAAGGCCGGATCGGAGACGGTGACGACGCAGGGGTCGGTGCGGTAGACCTCGGCCTTGAGGCGCCAGCTCCAGGAGAGCCCCTCGAAGGTGTAACGGGAATCGCCCGGGATGAGGAGGTTCCGCAGGGGGAACACGGACTGGAAGGCGATCCAGGCGGCGACCAAGGCCGGCGTGGCACGGCCGAGTGCGGTCCAGGTCCGTGCGCCGGGCGCGGACGGCGTCGGAGACGAGCGCCAGCCGAGGAGGGCCCCGATGCCGGGCAGGAGGACGGCGCCGGGCAAGGCCCAACGCCACTCGGGCCTGGGCAGTCGGGGAGCGGTGAGCCAACGGCCCAACCGCGCGGGCCAGTCCGGGTCGAGGAAGATCGTGGCGGTGGCGACGCCGAGCAGGGGGAACCAGACGATGTCGTTGAAGAGGATCCCGTGGTTGGTGCCGTGGAAGACGAGGAGGAGTCCGAAGCCGAGGGTGCGGGTCCGGCGCACGAGCAGGAGCGCGCCGATCGCGAGGTCGAACACGGCACCGGTCCATCCGAGGAAGTGGATGAGCACCGGGGAATGGACCGCGCGGTCGACTTCGGAGGCCCAGGCGTCGGGCAGGAGGGACTTGAGGCGGGCGGCGACCCACGGTTTTTCCAAGAATAGCCGGATTGGGACCCCTTCGAACAGCCAGTCGTGGTTGAGCTTGGCGAAGCCGGCGTAGAAGTAGGTGACCACCAGCTGGGCGCGCAGGAGGTACACCGGCCAGAAGGGAATCACCGGAGGGTTCCGGTCGCCGGGGCGGGCGGCGTCCAGGCTCCAGCGCGCGGCGGCGGGCATCCAGACCATGAGGAAGAGGACGATGAGCTCCAGGTAGTAGTAGCTCATCCAGTAGGTGCGGGTGGACTCGACGACGTAGAGGTAGCCCCAGGCGAGGAAGGTCAGGAGCGCCGAGACGCGGTAGCGGAAGCCGAGGACCATTCCGAACGCGCCGATGCCGAGGAGGATGCCGACGCCCTCGATCCATGGGGACGGCAGCAGCGGCAGCCAGCCGAATCCGGGATAGGGCAGGTTGAAGGCGATGTCCTTGCCGGCGTAGTAGACGTCGAGGTGGGACCGGCCTCCGGAGCTTTCGGACGGCAAGAAGAAGGAGATCGCCTCGAGCAGCATCACGATTCCCACCGCGATGCGGAACGCGGCGAGGGAAAGCCCGCTCACCGGCTGGGCCATGATGTGTGCCCAAGCCCCGGGAGGTTGGGTTTCGGCGGACGCCGGAAGCGCGTCGGGGGCCGATGGCGGGGCGGCTTGGGCGTTGGGCGCCGTCCCCGGCTTCTTGTTGTCGCGGTGTTGAGGTTTGATGGCGTTGGTTCCTGTGCGGGTCGGAATTGGGGAGAGGTTTGCGGCGGGGAGAGGGGTCAGGCGGTGCGTCGAAGCCGTTGTCCGCGCCCGAATACAAGGAGTCCGCCCCAGGGCTGTGCGGAGCGACGGGGGTGGCCGACGGGGGAAGAGGGGAAAGGCCACCGGGAGGACTTGGGACCAGCGGACTGAGTGTCCACGGGTCGGGGCGACGAGAAGACGGCTGGGCAACCCGGAGACCGGAAATGGCTCCAACCGGATCGAAAGCCCTGTAAATACCTGAAAATCAACAGTTCCACGCGCCCGGGAGACCTCGGGCTGGGGTGCCGGTTACACGGAGTAAACCAACCGGTGGCGTGAACTGGTGAGCGGTGATGTCAGGGGAGTAAGGAGCGCCTTTGGGCGACCGTTCCGCGCAGAACCGGCCGGGCCACGGGAGGGGCGGGCACAGGGAAGCGCTGGCGCGCTCCCTCAGCCGGGATCATCGAATCCGACTGCGAGCAAAGATGAACTCGACGTGGAAACGCCGAAGTGTCACCGGGGGGAACCGGATCCGAAGTCGAAACGGTCCACTCCCACAGAGAATGGGTTCTATCGCCGGAAGTTTCCGGCTCTCGACTTCTCCCCTTTCCCTGGATTGCAGCATGGCGCTCAACGGACAGCGGCCTTTGAGGGAAGACCGGCCCGTGGGATGCAGCCAGGGGGAAACCGAAGGAGGGAGATCAGTCCAGCCTGCGCAGCCAGATGTTCCGGTAACGGACGGGATTGCCGTGGTCCTGGAGCATCAGGGGACCGGTGGGGGTCGCACCGCTGAACTTGGCCGAGGTGGTGGCGTCGCCCTTGATCGGGATGTGGTCCTGCACGAGCACGCCGTTGTGGAACACGGTGAAGGAACCGGGCGTCACCGATCCGTCGGCCGCGGGCTTGGGCGGATGGAAGACGATGTCGTAGGACTGCCATTCCCCGGGCTTCCGGCTGGCGTTCACCTTGGGGGCGTTGTGTCCGTAGAAGGCCGCGGCCTGGCCGTTGGAGTAGGTCGGGTTGTTCCACGAATCCAGCACCTGGATCTCATAGCGGCCCTGGAAATAGACCCCGCTGTTGCCGCGGCCCTGGCCCTCGCCCTTCGCCTCCGCCGGGCTGGCCCACTCGATGTGCAACTGGATCGCGCCGAACTCCTCGCGGGTCAGGATGCTTTTCCCGGCCATCTCGGCGTATCCGTCGACGACCTTCCACTTGGACTCGCCTCCGTCTTCGCTCTTCCACTTGGACAGGTCCTTGCCGTCGAAGAGGACCACGGCGTCCGAAGGCGGCGAGCCGGCGGTGCCGGGCGTGACCATCGGCGGTACGGGGTCGGCTGCGTGGAGGAACAGGGCGGTGGCGGCGAGGGCCAGCATTGACCGGCGCATCGGGAGGCGGGGACGCATCGGTTGACGATGAACTTGGGAAGGCCGGCTGTCAGGTGGACTTTGGCGGGATGGAGATGTTGGGGAAGTCTTCAGTTTTCAGATGGAGCAGCGAGCAAGCGTAGGATCGAGAGCAGGAGCGCGGAGTTGGGCTGACGACAAACGCGAACAACGGACAACGGGCGACCAGTCACGGACGACGGCCAACGAACAACCCCTCCGTGCCCTCCGTGTCTCCGTGGCCCATCCCAAGCCGCGGAAAGGCGGGATCCGTCCGTTTGAAACGTCACTTTCGGAGAATCCGGCTCGGCGTTAGGCTCGGCGGCCGTCCGAATGCCCCCGATCTCCCGAAAGCGCTCCGCCGCGACTGCGGCCCTGGTCCCGACGTCTCCGGCGCCGGCGCCGAGCCCATTCCTGAACCGCGAGCTCTCCTGGCTGGAATTCAACCAGCGGGTCCTCGAGGAGGCCCAGGATCCGGGGGTTCCCCTGCTGGAAAGGGTGAAGTTCCTCGGCATCACCCATTCGAACCTGGACGAGTTCTTCGAGGTGCGGGTCGCCGGATTGAAGCAGCAGGTGGAGACCGACAGCGCCGAGGCGGGACCCGACGGGATGTCGCCGGCCCGCTGCCTCCGGGCGGTCTCACGGCGGGTGCGGACGATGATGGGCGACGCCGGCCGATGCTGGAGCGAGCAGCTGCAACCGGCGTTGGAGGCGGCGGGATTCCGGTTCCTGCGGCCGGAGACGCTGGACGAGGCGGACCGGCTTTGGCTCGACGGCTATTTCCGCGAGAAGGTGCATCCGGTGCTGACGCCGTTGGCCGTCGATCCGTCGCATCCCTTCCCCCAGCTGCTGAACAAGTCGCTGAACCTGATCACCCGGATCCGGATCGGCAGCGGACGCGACGAGACGCGGCGCTTGGCCATCGTGCAGGTCCCGCGGGTGCTGCCGGCGCTGATCCGGCTTCCGCGTCCGGACGGCGAACGCGACCACGTGTTCCTCTCCGACCTGATCGGCATGCACCTGGCCGAGCTGTTCGCGGGGACGGAGCCGGTGGGGCATTGGCTGTTCCGGGTGACCCGGAACAGCGAGCTGTACATCGACGAGGAGGAGGTCTCGAACCTGTTGAAGGCGGTCGAGGCCGAGCTGCACAACCGCCGCAAGGGCGAGGCGGTGAGGCTGGAGATCTCCGCGGGATGTCCGGAGGACATCCGGGAGGAGCTGGTCGGGACGCTCGGGCTCGGATCCCAGGACGTGTACGAGGTGGAGGCGCTGCTGGCGCCGGGCCGGTTGCTGGGAATGCTCGAGGGCGAGCTTCCGCGCGAGTTGCTGGATCCCCACTTCATCGCGCCGGTCGCCGCGGCGGCGCGCGGCCGCCGGGACCTCTTCGAGGCCATCCGCGGGGGGGACATGCTGCTGCACCATCCCTTCGAGACGTTCGACACGGTGGTGCGGTTCCTCCAGCAGGCGGCGGAGGATCCGCGGGTGCTCGCCATCAAGCAGACCCTGTACCGCACCGGCGGCGACCGCCGGATCGTCGGTGCGCTGATGGACGCGGTGAAGAACGGCAAGCAGGTCACCGCGGTGGTCGAGCTGAAGGCGCGGTTCGACGAGGCCAACAACATCGCGTGGTCGCGTCGGCTCGAGGAGGCCGGCGTCCATGTCGTGTACGGGCTCGTCGGGTACAAGATCCACGGGAAGACGTCGCTGGTGGTGCGGAACGACCCGGACGGGATCCGCCGGTACGTCCACCTGGGGACCGGCAACTACAACGCCTCCACGGCACGGTTCTACACCGACGTGGGCCTGCTGACCTGCCGTCCGGAGTTCGGCGAGGACGCGACGCACCTGTTCAACATGCTGACCGGCGTGTGCCAGCCGCGGCCGATGCGGAGCCTGGTGCTGGCGCCGTTCGACCTGCACGACCACGTGGGCCGGCTGATCGCCCGCGAGCGGGACCTGGCGCGGCGTGGGCTTCCGGGCCGGATCGTCGCCAAGATGAACGCGCTCGTGGACGAGGAGACGATCCGTTCGCTGTACGAGGCGTCGCAGGCCGGCGTCGAGATCGACCTGGTCATCCGCGGCGTGTGCTGCCTCCGGCCCGGCGTGCCGGGGCTCAGCGACCGCATCCGCGTCCGGAGCATCGTGGACCGGTTCCTCGAGCACAGCCGTCTCTGGCACTTCGGCAACGCCGGCCAACCCGAGGTGTGGGTGACGAGCGCCGACTGGATGCCGCGGAACTTCTTCAAGCGGATCGAGGTGGCCTTCCCGCTGTTGGACGGACGCATCCGCGACCGCGTGATCCACGAGATCCTCGAGCTGCCGCTGGCCGACAACGTGAAGGCGAGGCTGCTCCAGCCGGACGGATCCTACGTGCGGGCGGCGAGGGGTCCGGGCCTGGAGATGGTCCGTTCGCAGGAACGGTTCATGGACCTGTCCCGCAGCCCATCCGCAGGCAAGCGCGGACGGACGGGCCGGCCGGCGCTCCGGGTGCGACCCGCCCCGGATGCCTCCGGACGACGTTGACGGCGCCGGAGTCGGCGGAGACCGCGGTGGGACTTCGGGATTGTGTCGCAGGGCACGGGGTCGGACTTTCCCGCGGTCGGATCCACGAACGGACACCCATGGCCTCCACCCTCGACACCCTTTCCATTCCCGCCACGCAGCGGCCCGCGCGGGCCCTCCTGGTCGTCCTCCACGGCCTCGGGGACTCGGTGCACGGCTGGGACTGGCTGCCGGGCGCCCTGGACCTGCCCTGGATGGAATACCTCCTGGTGAACGCCCCGGACCCCTATTACGGCGGCTTCTCCTGGTACGACCTGCACGGGGACCAAGGAGTGGGGATCCGGCGCAGCCGCGGATTGCTCACCGGGCTGCTTGAGGACCTGGTGGCGCGCGGGAGGGATCCGCGGACGATCGGGCTGCTCGGGTTCTCTCAGGGTTGCCTGATGACCTTCGACGCAGGCCTGCGGCTGAAGGCGCCGTTGGGAGCGCTGGTGGGCATCAGCGGCTACATCCACGAGCCGGCCGTCCTGCTCGGTGAGCTGGGACCCGAGGCGAAGAGCGTCCCTGCGCTTTTCACCCACGGGACGCGGGATCCGATCGTCCCGATGCTTCCGGTGCGCGGCCAGGCCGAGCAGCTGAAGTCGGCGGGACTCGACCTGACGTGGCGTGAGTTCGAGAAGGTGCACACGGTGGCCGGCGAACCCGAGGTGGCGGTGATCCGGGAGTTCCTGGTCCGGCATCTGGGTCGTTTGGGCTGAGACGCTTTCCGCGCGCCCGGACTCCACCGGCGGTGTGCGCCGGACCTTGCCCCCATGTCACGAAGCGTCGTCCTCTCCGGCACCGAACGGTGCGAACGGTGCATGCTGCCCCTGAGGTGGTGCGTCTGCGACGCCGTGGAGCCGGTCCATTCCGACCTGCGCGCCGACATCCTGCTGCACACCCGCGAGCAGTGGCGTCCGACCAGCACCGGCAAGCTGATCGAGCGGGCGCTGGCGGGAGCGAGGACGCACATCCACAGCCGCACCGAGCCGATCGGGCGTGAGACCCTGGTCGAACCGGGGCGCGCGCTGTGGATCCTGCATCCGAGGGGCGCGATGATCCCGGCGGAACAGCTGGCGGCCACGGATCCGGCGGGGGTGCAGGTGCTGTTGATCGACGGGAGCTGGGGCGAGGCCTCGCGGGTGGTGACCGCCGTGGAGCACTGGGGTCGCCTGGTCCGGCTGCCGCTGTCAGGGGAGAGCCGCTACTGGCTGCGGGAACAGCAGGGCGAGGGCAACCTCTCGACCGTGGAGACGCTGATCGGCCTGCTGGAACTGATGGGCAGGCGGGAGGAGGCGGGGAAGCTGCGCCTGCATTTCGAGCTGCACGTCTATGCGGCGCTCCGTTCGCGGGGACGGAAGGCCTTGGCCGCGGAGTACCTTTCGGGTTCACCGATCCGGAACGCACTTCCGACGCTGCTGGAACGGCTGCACGAGCGGCGTCCAAACACCGAGTCGGAAGCCCGGCGCGGGATGGCTCGGGGGGAGCGCTGGGGCCGGATCGCGGGCGGGCCGGCGCGGGAGGCGGAAACGGAGGAGGAGGACGGACCGCGGGAGGATCAGCCGTAGACGAGGAGCGTCTGGTTGATGGGCTGGATGCGGTGGTGGTTGCGCAGCTTGTCGATGTAGGTCTCGGTGAGCTGCTGTCCCTCGGGGATCAGGAGCAGGCCGCTGGCGGTGTAGATGCCGCGGGCGACGATCATGCCGGGGTGGAGTTCGGAGAGGAGGACCTCGCGTTCCTTGCGCGGGATGGTGGCGGACGGAAGCGCGCGGAGGAACACCCGGACCGCCTCGGGATCGAAGCGCCAGCCGCTGCCGAGGCGCACCCGTTCGGAGGCGTCGGCCGAGCTGCCCTGGCATTCCGCGTAGCCCACGGCGACGGCCAGGAGGCGGGCCAGCCAGGGGATCTGGTCGCCGGCGAGACGGTCCGGGTAGCCGCGTCCGTCGAACTGCTCGTGATGTCCGCGGATGATGCGGCCGACGTCCTTGAGGTTGGCGACGAAGTCGGCCAGCTCCTCGCCCATGGCGGGGTGCTGTTCCATGAGGATGCGTTCGGCGTCGGCGAGGGTCGCGGGCTCGTGCTGCCACTTGCGGATCAGGCCACGCGGCACGCCGACGAGGCCGATGTCATGGAGCCAGGCGGCGATCTCAAGCGACTGGCGCTGGTCGTCGGGAAGATGGAGCACCTCGGCCATGGCGCGGCAGAGGGAGAACACGCGACGGGCCTGGGTTCCGAGCGTCGGGTAGAAGGTCTGCATGACCTTCAGGCAGAGTTCCACGGAATGGTGGAGGTTCTGCTGGAGGGAGAAGTTCAGCTCGTTGAGCCGTGCGTTCTGGGCCTCCTCGGAGTTGACGCGTTCCTCGAGCTGCCGGTTGAGGGCCACGAGCTGCTCGTTCATGGCGAGCGTGGTGGCCTGGAGGACGGTGTTGCGGGTGATCAGCTCGTGCCGCTGGACCGCGTTCTTGACGGTGGCGAGCAGCTCCTCGCGCAGCCAGGGCTTCACGATGAACCGGTAGATCTCGCCCTTGTTGATGGCGTCGATGACGGTGTCGAGGCTCAGGACGGCGGTGATCAGGATCCGGGTCGCGTCGGGCTGCAGCTGCTTGGCGTGGGCCAGGAAGTCGAGGCCGGTCATGCCCGGCATCTGGAAGTCGGAGATGATGACGGAGAACGCCTCGGTCCGGACGATCTCGAGCGCCTTCTCGGGCGTGGAGCAGGTGACGACGCCGTACTTCTCCCGCCGCAGCGTCTCGCGGAGCGCCACCAGGACGATCTCCTCGTCGTCGACGATGAGGATCCGCTTCAGCGATTCTTCGATGCGTGTATGGCTGTCGGTCATCGGGCGGCGTCGAACAATTTGCGGAGCTTCTCCCCGAACTCCGCCTCGGGCAAGTCGGGCGGCACCGTCAACGAGGCGTTCCGGATCCACGAGGTGTCCACCTCATCGGCGTTCCGGCCGACGATCTGGAGGATCGATTTCACGGGCGGACGCCGCTGGCGGACGTCGCGCAGGAGCTGGCCGGTCTTCTCGCCGGGGTCGTTGGAGACCTGCACGAGGACGGCGTCGAACTCGTAGTCGAGGGAGTCCAGGAGCTGGAGGGCGTGTTCCTCGCGGGACTCGGTGACCACGAAGTAGCCGCTGCGCCGGAGGAACTCGGTGGTGGTGTCGAGCGGGCGGCCGGGGACGCCGACGAGGAGGATGCTGCGGCGGCGGTGGCCGGAGTCCTCGGCCTGGCGTTCCTGTTCGGTGAAGTCGGCCTCCGGAAGCCAGAGCCGGAAGGTGGTGCCGACGCCCTCGGTGGAGTCGACGGAGATGGCCCCATGGTGCTTCTCGGCGAAGAGGCGGGCGTTGTACAGGCCGAGGCCGGATCCCTTGTTCACCGGCTTGGTGGTGAAGAACGGGTCGAAGATGTTGCCGAGGTTGCGGGAGGCGATTCCGAGCCCGTTGTCCTCGACGGCGAGGCAGACCGCGGGAAGGCGTGGGAACACCCCTTGGACGTGCGCGAGGACGGGCACCTCGAGGTGCCGGGTTGTGGAGGCCCGGAGACGGCCGCTGTGCGGCATGGCGTCCACGGCGTTCATGGCGAGGTTGAGGAACACCTGCCGCAGCTCCACGGCGTCCACGTAGACCGGCAGCGGCGAGGAGCAGGCCTGGACATCGAACTGGATGCGGCGCGGCACCACCTTGCGGACCAGTTCCGCGAGGTCGGTGACCTGCTCGTTGAGGTCCGAGTAGGCGTACTCGCCCGGACGTCCCTGGTGCAGGCTCAGCACCCTTCGGACGAGCTGGCTGGCCTGCATGGCGTTGCGCTTGATGAGGTCCATGCCGTCCCGCAGCGGGCCCTCGGCGTCGCCGGGCGGCTCGAGGGTCTCGGCGAGGGCGTGGATGCCCGCGAGGATGTTCCCGAAGTCGTGGGCGAGGCCCATCGTGAGGACGGCGAGGGTGTCGCGCCAGGCGGCGGAGCTGAGCCGGCGTTCGGCGATGGTCTGGCGGGAGACGTCGAGCCAGACGCCCTCGAAGCCGAGCAGCAGTCCGCCGTCGCTCCGGAGGGCCTGGCGGTGTTCGAGGACGTAGGCGACCCGGCCGGTGCGGGCATGGCGCACGCGGAAGCTGGTGGACATGTTCACGCCGCTCTGGGCGGCGCGGCGGATCTGGTTCTGGACCTCCGCGAGGTCGGCCTCGTGGACGACGTTCCAGAAGGCGTCCGACCGGGTGGTCCATTCCGACAGCGGGATGCCGGTGAGTTCCTCCAGCCGCGGGCTGGCGTAGTGGAACGACATGTCGGCGCGCTGGCTGAAGATGACCCCGGGCCAGCGGCGCATGAGGTTGTCGAGCTGCGCCTCGGTGCGGAGGAGCCGCAGCCGGAGAGCCCGTGAGGCGTCGTCCGCACCCTGCCCACCCGAGGTGCCATCCTCCTCCAGGTGCATCCGCGGCGGCAGCGTGGACTCGAGGTGGACGAAGATCGCGTCGCCGGATCGGGCGGTGTTGACCCGGACCCAACCGGGACGGGGCGGGGTCTCGCCCGGGAGCAGGACGGTGGCGAAGGGGCCGCCTTCGCGCAGCCAGGTGGCGAGGATCTCGGACCAGAGCGGGACGCGGGCGCCGAGGACCTCGGCCAACGGGCGGCCGGCAAGGGCCTCCGCGGGTTGGCCGAGCCAGAGGCCGAAGGCGTCGTTGGAACTACGGATCCGTCCTTCCGGGTCCAGCACCGCCATTCCCGCGGTCAACCATGCCGGACGGTCCGGGTGCACCGGGACGGTGACGGGGTGGTCGTGGGCGGTTTCCATGGGTTCGGTACGGACCGGCTCCCGAAGGAGCGTTTGGGGAGACTTGTCGAGGGACCGATGGATGGCGAGACGGGAGATGCCGGGAACCGGTTCCCCACGAAACTTTCCCAAGAAGCCGGTTATCTTCCCAAGACGGCAGGCATGAACTCCCCGATGAACCAGGACTGGTTGGATGAGGTGGCCCGTCGGCGACCGACCTCGGAGGAGGCCGCCGAATGGAAGCGGTCCATGGCGTCTCGTCCCCTGGAGGCCCGGCGTCTGGAGGAGGAATTGGCGCTCAACGCCCTGCTCGACGGACTTCCCCGTCCGGAGGCGTCGCCGCGCTTCGCCGAGGGAGTGCTGGCCGCGATCGACCGCGAAGAGGCGCGCCCGGGGCTGCTCGAACGACTCAAGTTTCTCGTCTTTCCCGCCTTCCTCCCGGCGCGCATTGCGGTGCTGGCGACGGCGTGCCTCGCGGTGGCCTTCGGATGGAGCCAATTCGGGGCGATGCGGCACGCGCGGGCACGGTTCCAGGCGAACCTCGCCCAGGAAGCCGCCGAGGTCTCGTTCGCGGCGGCGGTTCCGGGCGTCTCGGTCTTCGCCGACTACGACGCGGTGCGTCTTTTGAGCACCCCGGTGGCGGCGGACGACATGGACCTGATGGAAGCGCTGCGGAGCGATGCGCCATGAGGACCGTGTCCGCAGCCGTCGCGGCGTGGCTCGTCGCATCCGCGCCGTTGCACCTGCTGACGGCCCAGGAACGCCCGGTCCCGACGGCCGCGACCGGCGTCCCAAAGACCCTGCCGCCACTGCCGGTGGCGGTCTCGCCCACGGCCCGGTTCCGGGAACTGCTGGCGGCGAGCCCGGTTGAACGGGAATCCCTGCTGGCCCGTAAGTCCCCGACCGCGAGGGCGCTGATCGAGTCCAAGCTGCGCGAGTTCTCGGCCTTGCGTCCGGACGAACGGGAGATCCGCCTGCGACTGGCCCAATTGCAGGATTCGCTGCGACCCCTCCTGGCTGCTGGAACCGAAAGCCGGGCCACGCTGCTGACCCAGGTCGCCGAGGAGGACCGGCCGTGGATCGAGGAACGCCTGGTCGCCTGGGATGCGCTGCCCGAGGCCGAACGCCGGGACCTGCTTGAGAGCGAACGCCAGTTGTCGCTCTTCGTCCGGCAGACCGAGACCGATCCCCGGCGCCTGGAGACACTGGTGCATTCGTTGCCCCCGGAGGGCCGGGCGACCGCGGAAAAGCAGCTTCGGACCTGGCTGTCGCTCACCCCCGCCGAGCGTTCCCGGAAATCCGCGGCATTCTCCCGGTTCTTCGACCTCAGTCCGAGGGAACGTGAAGCGGCGCTGCGGCAGCTTTCGGGGACGGAACTGCGCCAGATGGAGAGGACCCTGGTGGACTTCGCGTCGCTCGATGCGGAGACGCGGGAGCGCTGCCTGCGGGGATTCCGGCAGTTCGAGGCGCTTCCCCCGACGGAACGGGAGCAGTTCCTGCGCAACGCGGAGCAGTGGAAGGCGCTTTCCCCGAACGACCGCGCGGCTTGGCGACGTCTGGTCGGCCGGGCCCTCACGCCACCGACGGTCCCACCGCTGCCCTACCGCGAGACCTCGCTGGTGTCCACGAACCGCGTGCCGTGACCGGATCGGCCGTCCTGCGGTGATCCCGCGATGCCCTACGGCTCCAGACGGCCTTCCGGAATCGGCGACGAGGAATTCCAGTGGCGGATCGGGAACCAAGACACTTGGATGTCGCGGAGGATCCGGATCATGAACCCCAACCCATTTCCCGCGCGCCCCGGAGCCGGAGCGGCCCTTGAACAGGCGTGGCGCCACACCGGTCGGCTGCTGTTCCAACCCTTCGACGCCGCCCGGTGGTTCGCCATCGGGTTCTGCGCCTGGCTGGCCCAACTCGGCAGCGGCGGCTTCGGCGGCAACTTCAACCTCCCAGGCCCGGGAGGTGGCGGCGGACGAAACCCGGGGATGAGCGATCCGATGCCCTTCATCCGGGAGAACCTCTGGTGGCTCATCCCGGTGTTGATGCTGGTGGTGGTGATTTCGGTCGCGGTCGGCCTGGTCCTGCTCTGGCTGCAGGCGCGTGGCCAGATGATGTTCGTCGACGCGGTCGCGAAGGGCCGCGCCGAGATCGGCCGTTCGTGGACCGGCTACGCAGCGGAGGCCTGGAGCCTGTTCTGGTTCCGGTTGGTCCTCGGGATCGGGTCGCTGATCTCGATCCTGCCAATCGTCGGACTGATCCTGGTGCTGGTGTTGCCGGCGATCAGCCGTCCGGAGCGGTTCCAGCAGGGCCTCTTCGTCCCGGTGATCGCCCTTGCGTTGCTGGTGATCCCGATCGCCCTCTTCTGGGCATTGGTGGGCTTCCTGAACGGCGAGTTCGTGGTCCCCATTCTATACCGTCAACGCCGTGGCGTGCTGGCCGCCTGGGGAACGTTCCTGCGCCTTGCCTCGGCGCACTTCGGGGAGTTCCTGCTCTTCCTCCTGCTGCGGTTGGTGGTCGGATTCGCCTGCGGCGTGGCGGTCCTACTCCTCGTGTTGCTCACCTGCTGCCTCGCCGGCTGCCTGCTGATCCTCCCCTACATCGGAACGGTGCTGATGCTCCCGGTCCTCGTGCTCGAACGGTCCATGTCCCTGCGCTTCCTCGCCCAGTTCGGACAGGAGCACGACGTGTTCACGCAGCCGGGTTGAATCGGGTCCACTCCAAGAAGGGCGACCGGGGACTCACGCAAAATCGCCAAGGCGCTAATGGGAAGCTGAGGCGGGTGCCGAAACGGCCGCCACCGGCGGAAGTCCGGCATGGTTGCCTCAGGGCTGCGGTCTCCTTTCCCGCCCTTCGCGGCTTTGCGGTTTGCGTGAGGCTCCCTTCCGCATGGGCCCCAGGGGCAACCCCGGCTATTCGCCGTCCTCGGCCAGCTTGCGGTAGAGCGTCGCGAGGCTGACCTCGAGCCGGCGCGCGGCCTCCTCCTTGTCCTGTCCGCAGAGGGCGAGGACATGCTGGATGTAGGCCATCTCCTGGTCGCGGGAGAACCGCTTCAGGCTGACCACCGACTGGGGGAGCGACGGGCCGGATTTGTTGCCTGGCGCGGCGCCCGGGGTGGCCGGGAGCGGGGCGGTTCCGGGGGCGACCGGGGAGTTGCCGATGGGCTCGGCCATCTCGGCGAGCTGGCGCTGCTCGTCCTGTTCCGAACCCGACGCCAGCCCCGCCACGACCGGCGGCAGGTCGCGGACTCGGATCAGGGCGTGGTCGCTCAACACGCAGCCGCGCTCGATGGCGTTCTGGAACTCGCGCACGTTGCCCGGCCATTGGTGCGCGACCAGGGTGTCGACCGCGCGTTGGCTGATCCTGTAGGGACGCCCGCTGCGGGGATGCGTGCGGTCCTTGAGGAAATGCGACACCAGCATCGGGATGTCCTCCTTGCGGTCGCGCAGGGGCGGCAGGTTGATGGCCACCACGTTGAGCCGGTAGTAGAGGTCCTCGCGGAACTTCCCCTCCTTCACCAGAGCCTCCAGGTGCTCGTTGGTCGCGGCGAGCACGCGGACGTCGACCGTGGTGGGGAGGTTGTCTCCGACGCGCCGGACCTCCTTCTCCTGGAGCACGCGGAGAAGGCGGCTCTGCAGCTGCGCCGGCATGGTGCCGATCTCGTCGAGGAAGATCGTCCCGCCGTCGGCGTCGTGGAAGAGGCCGTTCTTGTCGTTCACCGCGCCGGTGAACGCGCCCTTGCGGTGGCCGAAGAGCTCGGACTCGAGCAGGTTCTCCGGCAGGGCGGAGCAGTTGACCGGGATGAAAGGTCCGGCCTGGCGCCGGGAGTTGAAGTGGAGCGCGCGGGCCACCAGCTCCTTGCCGGTTCCGCTCTCGCCGAGCACGAGCACCGTGGCCTCGGTGTCGGCGACCCGTTCGATCATGCGGAAGACCTCGTGCATGCGCGGGCTGCTGCCGATGAGCTGGCTGAAGCCGTACTTCTTCTTCACCTCCTTGCGCAGGTAGGTGTTCTCCGCGACCACGGCGGCCGTGTTCAGCGCCCGGTTCACCCGGAACTTGAGGTCCTCCAGCTTGAACGGCTTCTGCAGGTAGTCGAAGGCCCCGAGGCGCATCGCCTCCACCGCGCTGTCCACCGTCCCGAACCCCGTGATCATGATCACCGTCGGCGGAGGGCTCATCGCCCGGGCCTTCTGGATGATCTCGAAGCCGTGGGGCTTGGTGCGGTCGAGGTAGAGATCCGTGATCACCAGGTCGGGCTGCTTGGACGCGAGCGCCTCGACGACCCCGTTCATGTTGGTGAAGGGGAACACCTCGTGGCCTTCCTGGCGGAGCACTTCCGCCACCATCTGGACCATGGTGAGTTCGTCGTCGACGAGGAGGATCTTGGCCATGTCGGGAAGGCTAGCCGGCGGGGACGTCCAGCGGAACCACGAAGCGCATCCCACGGCGACATCCGGCTCGTCCGTCCCAGACGGAACGAAGACCGACCTCACGCGGATACGCAAGGACCCCGACGGGGTGTGGGATTCCGGTTCGAAACTGCGGCCGCCACCCGGGGTGCGGTTCAGCGACGGGAATCCGACGGCCCTCTTCCTACCCCGGCGGCTTCGGGGCTTTGCGTGCCAATCCCTTCCGCGGCGTTGGCTCAGACCTTGCGGATGTCGACCCACATGGCGGACCGGAACGTCTCCCCGGGGGCGAGGAGAAGGATCTCGCGGTCGTCGGGACGGCTGAAGGCGTTGGGCAGCGCGGTCCACGGCTCGATGCAGTAGAAGTCCGCGGAGGTCGTCTGGGACCAAAGCGCGCAGAACCGGTGTTCCGGGGCCGCCTCCCAATTCAGGACCACCTCGAGCCCGGCCGCACGGTCCACCAACGCGAACTCCCGCGCCGCGAGGTCGCCGACCTGGATCGTGCCCGCCACATCCCGGGCCACCGGCACGTCCTGCGCCGGGAAGGGTTCGGTGAAGTAGGCTTCCGAAAGCCCGACCGGGTTGTAGCGGATCCCGCGGGGACAACGCACATGGCAGTCGTCGCGCCGCGAGGCCGCGCCGAGGGGCAGACGGAAATAGGGATGGAACCCTGCGCCGAAGGGCATCGGCACGTCCGAGCGGTTCGCGATCTCCTGTTCCCAGTGGAGGCGTCCGTCCGCGAGCCGGTAGGTGAGGAGGTAGCGGAACCGGAACGGATAGACCGCGAGGGACTCCTCGGATTCGACCAGCTCCATCGTCACCGAGTCCGTGGCGCGGGCCGTGACCGTCCACCTCGAGCGTCGGGCGAAGCCATGCTGGGGCAGCGGGAACCGGCGTCCCTCCCACTCGTAATGGTGCTGGGCCCCGGGGAGGTGGCTGTAGCTCACCATCGGGAAGAGGACCGGGTTGCCGGCCCACATCTCCTTCGGATACCGGGCCACGACGGCCTCGTCGTCACGGAGGGCCTCGACCAGTCCGTGGCCCTCCACCGGTCGGGCGTAGCGGAGAAGCCAGCCGCCGAGTTGCGGGATGACGGTGGCCGCGGCGCCGGCGGCGTCCCGGAGCTCGATGCGTTCGCTCATTTCGGACGCGAGCGTGGGCAAGGCGGGGGATCTTGAACAGCCGGCGGTTGGGGGTCCACGGGACGCGACATCCCGCGGGAAGCGCGCTACGGTGGCTCGACGTGGCCGGGCCGAACTCCAATCCGCTCGAACGCTGGCTCTCCTCGCCGGCGGCGCTCGCCCTTTCCGAGCGGCTTCCCGCGTCGGGCGCGCTTTCGCTCGAAGGCGTCGCCCCGGCCGGCTGGGCGTTCGTCGCGGCCCTGCTCCACCGCCTGCGACCGGACCGGACGCTCCTCGTGGTCGTGGACACCCTCCGCACCCAGGAGGTGCTCCACGCCGACCTGGCCACCTGCCTCCCGGGCGGCCGGCTCCGGTTCTTCCCCGCCTGGGAGATCCTCCCGCACGAGTCGAAGCTCCCGCACGCGGACATCATCAGCGAACGCCTGGAGACGCTGGTGGCCCTGCGTGACGCGAACGCCCGGGGCCCGGGGCCGGCGCCGGTGGTGGTGGCGACGGTGACCTCGCTGCAGCAGCGCACGTTCACCGCGCCCGACCTCGCCGGCAGGACCCGGACGCTGCGCAAGGGGGACACCCTCAACCCGCTCGACCTCATCGAGTGGCTCGAGGCCCAAGGCTATGAGCCCGAGGCCCAGGTCGGCCACAAGGGGGAGCTGTCCTGGCGCGGCGGCATCGTCGACTTCTGGCCGCTCAGTTCGCCGTGGCCGATCCGGCTGGAGTTCTTCGGCGACGAACTCGAGTCGCTCCGGGAGTTCGATCCCCATGCCCAGACCTCGCGGGATCCCGTCGAATCCTGCGTGGTCCCGCCCGCCGGCGAGCTGGGACTGCTTCGGCCACGGGCCAAGGACGCGGACGCTTCACCGGCACCGCCGCCGGCGCTCGCCTCATTGGCCTCCCACCTCCCGCCGGGATCCATCGTTCTGATCGCCTCGCCCACGTCCCTGGCCGGGCACGCGCTCCGCCTGGAGGAACAGGTCAAGGAAGGCGATCCCTTCCATGCGCGCTGGGAGGACTTCCAGCGGGACGTCCAGGATGCCGGCCATACGTTGGTCCGGCTTGAGGACGCCGATCCCGCCGCCCCGGATTCCGAGGATCCGCTCCGCATCGACGGCCTCGACGCCTTCCGTCCCATCGGCGCGACGTTGCCGGCGGCCCAGGTCGCGGAGGCGCAGCGGCGCGGGTTCTTCTCGCAGATGCACCGTTGGCTGAGGCAGGGACTGGAGGTCCACGTCTTCTGCAACAACGAGGGCGAACGGCAGAGGTTCTCCGAGCTGTGGACCGAACTGGTTCCCGAGGACGGGTCCGCACAGGCCGACGAAGGCCCGCGGATCCACACCGGGATGCTTTCCCGCGGCTTCATCGCCGAGGCCTCCCGGCTCGTCGTGGTCACGGACGCGGAGGTGTACGGACGCTACAAGGTGAGCCGGCCGCGGCGCATGAAGTCCCCGCACGCGCAGGCGGTGCGGAACGTGTTCGAGGTGGACTTCACGGACTTCGAGGAGGGGGACTTCGTGGTCCACCTGCAGTATGGCATCGGGATCTTCCGCGGATTGAAGACCCTGGCGCCGCAACGTCGGGCGCGTGGGGACGACGGGGCGTCGGCGCAGACCGGGCAGGAATGCCTGGTGTTGGAATACGCGGCCGCGGACGGCGCCGGTGAGCCGCCCCGGCTGTACGTGCCCGTCACCGAGGCGCACCTCGTCAGCAAGTACGTGGGCGCGGGCAAGGCGCGTCCGCAGCTCAACACGCTGACCGGCACGCGATGGACGAAGGCGCGCGAGCAGGCGCAGCGGGCGGTGCGGGACCTGGCGGCGGAGCTGCTGACGGTGCAGGCGGCGCGGACGACGCGGAGCGGACATGCGTTCGGGCCCGACAACGCGTGGCAGCGGGAGTTCGAGGCCAGCTTCGAGTTCGAGGAGACGCCGGACCAGGTGAAGGCGATCGCCGCGGCGAAGGCGGACATGGAGGACGCCAAGCCGATGGACCGGCTGGTTTGCGGGGACGTGGGGTTCGGCAAGACCGAGGTGGCGATCCGTGCGGCGTTCAAGGCCGTGATGGGCGGGAAGCAGGTGGCGCTCCTCGTCCCGACGACCGTGCTGGCACAGCAGCACTACAACAGCTTCCGCGAACGCATGGCCGAGTACCCGGTGCGGGTCGAGCTGCTCAACCGCTTCCGCACGCCGAGGCAGCAGCGCGCGGTGCTCGAGGCCGCCGCGGCCGGCGGCGTGGACATCGTCATCGGCACCCACCGCATCGTCTCGCCGGACGTCGAGTTCAAGGACCTCGGCCTGGTGATCGTGGACGAGGAGCAGAAGTTCGGCGTGAAGCACAAGGAGCAGTTCAAGCTGCTCCGGCGGACCGTGGACGTGCTGACGCTGAGCGCGACGCCGATCCCGCGGACGCTCTACCTGGCGCTGACCGGGGCGCGCGACCTGAGCACGCTCGAGACGCCGCCGCAGGACCGCCTGCCGGTGGAGACGGTCGTGGGCAACTACGACGAGCGGGTGATCCGCGACGCGATCCGGCGCGAGCTGAACCGGGGCGGCCAGGTCTACTTCCTGCACAACCGCGTCTCCACCATCGACGCCATGGCGCTGAAGCTCCGGGCGTTGGTTCCCGACGCCCGGGTCGTGGTGGGACACGGCCAGATGGGGGACGACGCGCTGGAGAAGGTGATGACCGCGTTCGTGAACGGGGAGGCCGACGTGCTGGTGAGCACGACGATCATCGAGAGCGGCCTCGATATCCCGAACGCCAACACCATGATCATCGACCGTGCCGACCGGTTCGGCCTGAGCGAGCTGTACCAGCTGCGCGGGCGGGTGGGCCGCTACAAGCACCAGGCCTACTGCCACCTGCTGCTGCCGCGCCATGCGCAGCTGCTCACCGAGGCGCGGAAGCGCATGAGCGCGATCAAGCAGTACAGCGCGTTGGGCAGCGGCTTCAAGATCGCCATGCGCGACCTCGAGATCCGCGGCGCGGGCAACCTCCTCGGCGCGCAGCAGAGCGGCCACATCACCGCGGTCGGATTCGACCTCTACTGCCAGCTCCTGGGACAGAGCATCGCCGCGTTGAAGGGCGAGAAGGTCCGTTCCCGGCTCGAGGTCCGCGTCTCGCTCGACTTCATCGCCACCAACCCCGGCGAGGAGGGCGGCGAGACGCCGGAGAACCGACGGCGCAAGCCCGCTTCCGCGCCGCGCCTGGAGATCTCGATCCCGCGCGACGACCTGGTCGCGACCTGGCATCGGGACTCCGGCGGCGAGGGACGGAAGGAGGAAACGGAGCAGCCAAGCCGCCGCTTTCCCGCCTACCTGCCGCTCGACTACGTGCGGGAACCCGCCCAGCGCGTCGAACTCTACCGGAAGCTCGCGCAGGCCCAGGAAAAGACGGCCGTGGAGGCCCTGCGCGCCGAGCTGCGCGACCGGTTCGGTCCGCTGCCCGGTCCCGTCGACCTCCTGGTACAGGTGCACGAGCTGCGGCTGTTCGCCGCGGAGAAGCAGGTCGCCTCGGTCGAGGTCGTCGAAGGCAAGGTGAAGCTGACGCGGCGTGGCGAGCTGATCACCGTCGGGGGCCAGTTCCCACGCCTGACGAAGTCCGACGCCAAGGGCCGGCTCGGAGAGATCCGCAGGCTGCTGATGTCCCTCGCCTGAACCGAACGCCATGACACGGCTTCCAAGGATCCTGCCTCTGCTGCTCGCCCTCCTGGCCGCTCCCGCCTCCGCCGCGGAGGCGGTCGTCCCGTCATCCGCACCCGCAGGTCCGCCCCTGCTGGTGGTCTCGACCGACGGGCTCTCTCCTGCCGAGCAGGTCCTCCTCGCCGGCATCCAGGGTCTGTTGAACCGCACGAACGCCGCGGTCTGGCTCCGCTCCGGAGGCATGAACGCGCGGATCCTGAAGGATCTCCAGGGCGAGGGCCTCGCCGTCGAGACGGTGTCCGGACCATGGCCGTTGGTGGAACGCTTCAGGCACCGCTTCGAGGGGATGGCGCTCGGATCGGTCGGCGACGAGTCCATCAACCGTGCCACGTCGGTCGCCGCGGTCACCCGTGCGCTGATCGTCGACGGCTCCCTCGCTGCGCGACCCGAGTTCGCGGGGCTGCCGGTCGTGGCGGACGCCCGGGTCCTCTCCGATGTGGAACTCTGGGAACGGTTCGGTCCGCGGTTCCTGCGGGGACACGCGGTCCACCAGGCGGCGCGCAAGACGCTCCACCTCCGCGACCTCGCCGTGTCCATGGGAATGGCCACGTTCTACGAAGTGACGCCCGAGGAACGGACGCGGCGGGTGCGCGGACTCGGCCCGGGAACCCGTGTCTTCGGATGGGGCGAGGACGAGCTGCGGTTCGTCCGCGAGGTGAGCCGGGGCGGCGGCGCGGTCCTTCCGGCCGACTGGTCGCTCAACCTCTCCGCGCTCCGGCACCTTCCGGCGGCAACGCCGTCGTCCGGGAAGCCCGATCGCGGGTCCTCGGGCGCGGGGAAGCCGGCGCCCCTGGAGCCCGGCGCACGGGTGGTCGCCTTCGTGGTGACCGACGGCGACAACCTGCAGTGGATCGGCGGGGGATTCGTGGACAACCCGGGGTTCTGGGCCAGCCCCCACCGGGGAAGCTTCGCGGTGACCTGGGAGATGGCGCCGTCGCTGACGGAGTTCGCTCCGCGGGTGCTGGGGCATCTGCGCCGGACCGCCACGCCGCTGGACGACTTCGTCTGCGGCCCGAGCGGCTTCGGTTACCAGTTCCCGCGGCACGTGCCGGACCGGCGGGACGCGGCGCGGCGGACGGGGCTGGCGGCGGACGCGGCGGGAATGCCGTGGGTCACGGTGCTGGACGACGGCGGGGGGCCGGATCGGGTGGACGAGTGGCTGGAACGGCCGGAGATCGCCGGCGTGCTGCACAAGGACTACGCGCCCTACAACGGACATCGCGGGGCCGTGGCCTGGCATGCGGGCAAGCCCGCGGTGGCCTACCGCTTCCTGCTGTGGGAATCCAAGCGTGGCGACGGGACGCTGCGTCCGGACTGGCTTCCGGAAGGCGTCGCCGCCGGGGTGGCAGGACTTCCCGTGGACAACACCCCGAAGGCCTCCGACCGCTTCGCCCTCGTGAACGTGCACGCCTGGTCCTTCCGGGATTCCGGAGGGCCGTTGGGGGCGATCGCGAGGACGATCCCGCTGCTTCCGCAAGGAACCCGGGTCGTCACGGCCAGCGAGTTCTTCCAGCTTCTCACTCCCTAGTGCCCACTCCCGGCCGACGCCCCAAGACCATGAAAGCGATCCTCCGCAACGTCCTCGCCGTCCTCGCCGGAATGCTTCTGGGAGGCGTCGTCAACATGACCCTGGTGATGGTCGGGCCCCGGGTGGTGCCGTCTCCCGCGGGCGTCGACATGGCGGATGCGGCGAGCCTCGCGGCAGGCATCCACCTGCTGGAGCCGAGGCATTTCCTCTTTCCGTTCCTCGCCCATGCGCTGGGGACGTGGGTCGGTGCGCTGACGGCGAGCCTGATTGCCGCCACCCGCGGGCCGGTGCCGGCGTGGGTGCTGGGCGGGATCAACCTGGCGGGCGGGATCCTGGCGTCGACGATGATCCCGGCGCCGGGATGGTTCATCGCCTTGGACCTCGTGTTGGCCTATCTGCCGATGGCTTGGTTGGGTGGGCGCCTCGGCCGATCGCTCCGGGGATAGCGGAGAAACGCGCTGGCCCGTCGGGTCCGCTTCAGCTGCGCGGCTTCCACTCGTCCCGGAGCAGGCCGAAGATGCGCGTGTCGCGGGCACCACGGTTTCCGAAACCAGGACCCATCACCAACGACCCAAGCAGCCAACCGGAGGGAGCCTGAGCCGGAATGGCCGCCATCAGCCGGTGTCCGGATACGCGACCGCAACCCCGGGGTTTCCCTGCCGTTCCATCGCGGCGAAACGCACCGAACGGTCGTGGTCGGTCCCTTGCGTGAGGGTCCCATCGGTGGGGTTGGCTCGGGCGCGCATCCCGAAATGGGCACGCATTCCGGCCTTCAGCGGAACGTGGGAGCACTCGCGAAGCTCGACGGGAATCCCGGGGTCTACCTAGGATGAGTCCGATGTGGCCGAGTAACCGCGACCGTCGGGAAGAGGGTTTGGATTGGGCGCCTGCCGCGCTGGTCGCTGTCCTGATCCTGCTGATCCAGTGGATTTTCCGGCCGGTTCCGGTCGGCCTGTTCCAGGATACCGGCCATTATCTCTCCGGAGCGAAGGCCTTGGCTTCGGGGAAGGGTTACGCCCTCGCGGACTGGTTGGGTCAACCCAGGATCGGGGTCTATCCCCCCGGTTGGCCTGCGATCCTTTCGGTGATCTGGCGGCTGGATCCCGATTTTCCGGGGAACCTGATCCACCACCAAGGACTGATGGCGGTGCTGTTCGGCGGCACCGCAGGCGCGGCGTTCCTGGTGATGCGCCGCCTTGGGGTGCCCAGGGTGGCCGCATTCGCCGCGGCGGCGATCTGGGGGACGGCACTGCGGACCCATGAGATGGCGGTCTGGCTGATGTCCGATCCGGCATTCTCCCTCCTCGTCTATGGGTTCCTGCTCTGCTGGCTGTCGTCCAAGGACCGGTCGGCTTCCCGCTGGTGGTGGATGGCCGGGGTGTTCGTCACCGTGGGGATGACGATCCGTTCCGCCGGGCTCGGCCTGGCGATGGGCCTGGGTCTGGCCGGGGTCTTGGCCGCCTGGCGGTGCCGCGGCGAACCGCGGAAGGCGTTGGGCATCCTCGTCGCCGTCACGGTCCTTCCGCTGTCATGGCTGGTCGGATGGAAGCTTTGGTCACGGGGCACCTACGGCCTCGAGGATGCCGTCAGGAACTTCCATCCCGAGGGCCGGTTCCTGGAATGGTACCTGGAGCAGCGGTGGCTGGACTTCATGAACCTGGCCGTCGGCCGGATGTGGGGCGAGATGTTCTGCGCCGTGTTCGGCCGCATTTCCGCGGTCGCGGACAGGTACGGGGCCATTCCGTTCCTCGGCGTCCGGTCGGTGGTGATCCTGCTTAACGCCCTGGCGACCGCATGGATCGTGCGGGGTTTCTGGAGGCTGCGGACCCGGGACTGGGCCGGGCCCGTGTTCCTGGTGGCCGGGACCTACGCCTTCTTCGTGGCGGCCTCCCCGATCGGCGAAGCGTTCCTCTACCGCTATCTCATGCCCGTTTGGCCCCTCTTCGGCGTCGCCGCCTGGGAGGGACGCCCCCGCGTCCGCCATCTCCGTCCCATCGGCCTTGGGCTCTTCGCGCTCGCCTTGGCCGCCAACCTGGCTTGGCTCCCGCGGGCCCAGAGGCACTGGCAGAGCTTCTTCGCGATGGACGAACTGGAGACGGCGACCCGCTGGATCCGGGAGAACACCCCGCCCGGGACCCCGATCGCGGTCGACTACGCCCTTCCGTTCGTCCACATCGCCGCCGCCATGGATCGCCCGCTGGTGGTCGACTACCATCACCCGCGTTGGACCGTGAGCTATGTCGGATTCCGCCAACAGGGCTATCCCCAGGCGGCGTACAGCATCTCTTCCGACCAGGGTTACCAGCCTTCCCCTGCGGAACCTCCGGCGGGTTCCACCGAGGTGTTCCGCTCCGTGGGCGGCCACTTCGTGGTCCACCGCCTGGACCAGGCCCGGGACGCCGTCCTGCTGGAGGGGATCCGACAAGCGGAACGGAAGCGTGACGGCGGAAACTGATCCGAACCCAGGTCGGCGACCGCTTCAGTCGGGCTTCCACCCGGCCGATCCCGAGGAAACGCGAGAGGACCCGCCTGATGTCACCGAAATGAAATCGAAATCCCCCGAAACGGAAGCCGCCTCGGACTGGACTGGACGCGATTCGACCCGGAAGGGAGGCGTTCCCTGGGGAATCATCGCGGTCCTCCTCCTCGTGTATTGCGTCGGCGCCAGCGGACGGAACGGCAACGCCGACGCCGAGATCATGTTGGCCCAGACCCGGGCGCTGATGGCTGGTCAGATCGCCTTCCTTCCGGGCGACGCGAACGGCCGGGGAACCGAAGGCGTCGGAGGGATGCTCTATTCCAACTTCGGCGTTGGCGGGTCCGTGGCCTGGATCCCGTTCGTGGCCGCTGGCCGGTTCGTTGGGGGAATCGTCGGTCGCCAGCCGATCGAGCGGTGGGAGGAGTTTGCGGTGAGCTTCTGTCCGCCGGTGCTCGCGGCGGCGCTCCTGGCGTTGTTGGCCCGGATGTGGCTCAGCCAAGGCGCCTCGGCTTCCCGGGTGCGCTCCGGCCTGTGGCTGTTCGGCTTCGCGTCCCTGATCTGGCCCTACTCGAAGCTGATCGGGAGCGACCTGATGATGGCTATCCTCCTCCTCCTGGGCATCCACGTCGCCGACCGGATCCGTTCCTCGAGGGGCTTCGTCCTCGCGGGGTTGATCTGGGGTGCGGCCTACCTCACCCGCAAACAGCTGGTCTCCATCTCGCCGGCCCTCCTCGCCTGGATCTGTTGGCTTGGGTGGAGCCGCTCCCAGGCGGTGGATCCCTCCCGTCGGTGGAGGGATGCCGCATTCGCCGGAGCCACCGCCTCGGTCGGTCTCGTCGCCGCCGGGCTCTTCAAGCTCTGGTGGAACCACGCCCGATACGGAGGTTGGCTGACCGAACCCTATCCCGGCACGGAGGGATGGACTCTCCCAACCCCCTTCGAGTTCCTCCAACGCATCTGGTGGCAGTTCACCAGCACCGAGCGGGGCCAGCTCTGGTTCAACTCCGTTGGGATCGTGGTCCTGGCCCTCGGTTGCCGACGGTGGTGGCAACGGAGCCGCGACACCCTGCTCCTCGTCCTTGCGTGCATCGCCGGGACCCTCGCGTTCTTCGGCTTGATGCCCTTCTGGCGCGGCGGCGTCTGCTTCGGTCCCCGTCTCCAGTTCCTCATCGCGCCGCTGTGCGCCCTCGGTTGGTCCCACATCCCCGAGATGCTGGAGAAACGCCATCGCCGCCTCCTCGGGATCGGCGTCGCGGTCTCCCTCGTCGTCAACATCCCAGGCCTGTTCGTCGATCCCCTCTGCATCGACAAGCACCATGAATGGCTCTGGAAGGGCCGGGGGCCGGTGTTCCTCGCCGGCTGGGCTGAGATGCGGGCCGCGTTCGGCCTTGGACGCCCCCGGCTTCCCGAAGGCCTGCCCGCCTCCGCCTACACCCTCGAGAAACATCCTCCGTTCCAACGACCCGACTTCTGGTGGGTCCACGCCGCCGCGGTCTCGCGGGAGCGGCGGGACGCCCCGGAATCCAAGTCCCAGTCCCGCTGACTGTCGGACCTCGCCGGGTTCGCCTCAGCTGCGCGGCCTCCACTCCTCCCGGAGGAGGCCGAAGATGCGCGTGTCGTAGATGCGGTCCCTCGCACGCCAACGTTTCCTGAGCCGGCCCTCCTCGACGAATCCCAGGCTCCGGACAACCCGGTCGGAACGGCCGTTGTCCGGATCCACCTCGGCCTCGAGACGACGGATTCCCCATGCCCCGAAGGCGTGGGCCACGACCGCTTCCAGCGCCTCGCGCATCAGGCCGAGCCCCCAGTGCGCCCGGCCCAGCACGTAGCCGATCTCCGCCCGGGCGCTTTCCTCGTCGTACCGGAACACAACGCAGGCGCCGATCACCCGGCCCGTGGCCCGCTCCTCCAACACGAACTGCACGCCCGTGCCCGCGGTCAGCATGACCCGGATCCGGTCATGCCATCTCTTTCGGTCCTCCTCCGTCCGCCAGGTCCCGCAGGGCAGGTGGAACGTGGTCTCGTCGTCGCTGTGCACGACCTGGATGTCGTCGAGATCCGCCTCGCGGAAGGCGCGGACGCGAAGCCGTTGGGTTTCGAGGACCGGGGGTTCGGGAAGTGGCATGGGAATTTGGGGACCGCAACGTGGATGCCGATCCGCTCCCTCCCAATGCAGCGCAACCCATGCACGTCTGCAATGCCGCTCTGGCGATGGCGCACGGCGGACGGACGGAGGTGGGGACACCGGAGAAGGCGCTGATGCCGTGGATGGAATCGGGTTCCTGCGGGGATTCGCCGGTGGAACCCGTGGCCGGGATGAAGGCCCAATCCGGATTCCACCCCTTCCGGAGGGGGGCTTCGTCGACCGACACCCGCCTCTTGCCCGGAATGCCGGCGCCACGCACGGTACCGTCCTGTGACGCTCGAAGACTCGATCGGTGACATCCTCCGCAAGGCCCGCAACTCGAACGGGGTGGCTCCCGAGGCCGCCGCCGCCGCCGCCGGACTGTCCGTGGACGCCTATGCGGCCATGGAATCCAGCGGGAAGCCCGCCGCCGGGACCCGGTTCGGTCCGCTCGGCAGCGCCCTGGGACTCGACGGCGCGCGCCTGGAGCGGCTCGCCGCGGGCTGGATGCCGGCGCCCGTCGACCTTTCGATCTGGCGCGAACTGCGGGTGATCACCACCGCCGGTCCCGACTTCACGGTCAACGCCTACCTGGTCTGGGACGAGGTCACCCGGGAGGCGGCGCTCTTCGACACCGGCTTCGACGCGGCCCCCATCCTGGCGCTGGTGGATGCCGAGAACCTCCAGGTGAAGCACATCTTCATCACCCATTCGCACCACGACCACGTCGAGGCGTTGCCCGCGCTGCGGCAGCGCTTCCCGAAGGCGCGCATCCACAGCGGCTCGAAGAACGCCCCGGTCGAGCACCGGATCCGGTCCAACGACTTCATCATGCTCGGCAGCCTGCGCATCACCAACCGCGAGACCCCGGGCCATGCGGAGGACGGCGTGACCTACGTCGTCGGCACCTGGCCGGAGGATGGTCCCCACGTCGCGGTGGTCGGTGACGCGCTCTTCGCCGGTTCCATGGGCGGCGCGGGCAACCAGCTCGAGCTGGCCCGGACCAAGGTCCGGGAACAGATCTTCTCGCTCCCGTCCGCCACCCTGATCTGTCCAGGCCACGGTCCCCTGACCACGGTGGAGCAGGAAAAGGCCAACAATCCCTGGTTCCCATGAACATCCCCGCCCGTCGCGCTTCCCGCCTTCTCGTCGCCCTGCTGCTCCAGGTCCCGCTGGCGGCCGAGGAGAAGCCGGCCTCGGAACCCGGATCCGCCGCGGCTCCGAAGCCCGCGTCGGCGGAACCGGCGGGCGGCACCAACACCCCGGTGCGCCCGCTGTTGCTGGTGCGCGCCTCGGAGACGCCGCTGGGCGAGAACTCGGTGATCGCGGTCTCGCCTTCCGAGGCCCGACGCGAGCTCGAGGGGCTGAGGCAGGGTTTGATCCAGGACCGCCTGCGCGATCCGTTGCCGAAGTCGGTCATGGAGGAAGGCGGACTGGCGAAGGCGGTGCTGAAGAATCCCAAGCCGCGCCGGATCCTGGGGCTGTTCAATCCCGTCGCGCCCGAGGATTCGCAGACGCATTTCCACCGGACCCACAAGGTGAACACCCTCCGCGGCACCGCTCCGCTGCCGCACAACCAGCAGGACCCGGTCTGGACCGAGCCGGTCGGCATCGACTTCCTGAATTGGGGTTGGTGATCCCGGGATCCGTCCCCTCCGGCCGCCGCGTCGACACCTGCCACGTGCCCGTGCCCTCCTCCTCACGCTTTGGACCCGCGACGCTCGCGGTGGCGCTCCTGGCCTTCGCGCCGAATCTCCGGGCCCAGATCGATCCCGAGCCGCGCCGGCTGCTTCAGGGCGGGTACAACCAGCCCATCGAGGGCCGCGGGCCGCTCGCGGCCTACGGCTACTACTACCACAACGAACCCGGGTTCTTCCGGACCAACCTCACGCTCCGGGCTGTGGTCGCGCCGACCTGGCTGGATTCCGAGCTGGGGTTCCGGTCGCTCCTGGGACCGGACACGGACCTCGGGTTGGGCCTCGCCGGCGGCGGCTTCGGCGACAGCTACTGGGAGGTCCGACGCGGACAGCTGGTCCGCGAGGAATCCTTCTACGGCCATGGCGCCGACGGCAGCGTCTCGATCTACCACCTCTTCAATCCCGTGGAGGGAGGCGGCACGCCCAAGACCCTCGCCGAGGCGCCGCTCCAGGGCATCCTGCGGAGCAGCACCCACTACACGCGTTTCGACGAGGAGACCCACACCTCGCCGCTCTTCGAGATCCCGGATGAAAGGCTCGAGTACACCCTGCGCGCCGGACTGCGCTGGGGTGGACGCGAGCCGATCATCACGCCGGCGGTGGCCTTCGAGCTGAGCGGCTGGTACGAGGGTCATTTCCGCACCGACTCGCAGGTCTACGGCTTCGGAGCGGACCGTGGGATCAACGCCCAGACCCACCTCTTCTGGGCCCGGGGCCTGATCGCGTACACCGTCCCGGAGAGCGGCCACCGGTTCGAGTTCAACCTGACGCTCGGCGGCAGCTGGAACGCCGACCGGTTCACCGCCTACCGGCTCGGCGGGACGCTTCCCCTGTCGGCGGAGTTCCCGCTGATGCTGCCCGGCTACTACTTCCAGGAACTGAGCGCCCGCCGATTCGCCCTCGCCACCTTCCAGTACTCCGTGCCGTTGACCCTCAACGGATCGTGGGAGGTGCTCGGCCTCGGCGCCACCGGGGCGGTCGACTACCTCCCGGGACTCGGTCAGCCGGGCAACTGGCACTCCGGCCTCGGCGGCGGCGTGGCCCACCACAGTCCCAGCGGACGCTGGCACGCGCTGGCCATCTACGGTCATGGCTTCGACGCCATGCGTGGGGACACCCGGGGTGCGAACTCGGTCGCGATCCTCGTCCAGTACGACCTCGGGGAAGGCGTTCCCAACATGCCCGGCGGCGACCGCTTCCGACGTTTCGTCTCCCGCATGAACCAGAACGCCTGGCGCGGCATGGAACGTCTGCTCGGCCGCTGACCACGTCCCATTCCGGGCCCTGTACCCTCTCCGGCGCGGGCTCGTGCATTGCGTTCCCCTCGCCGGGTCGCATCCTCGGCCCATGCTGCGTCTCCGAACCGCCCTCTCCGCGCTGCTGATGTCCATGACCCTCTCCGCCCAGGTCCCCGACAACCTCGTCGTCGAAGGCGTGCCCGCCCATCCCGCCGAACTGCTCCAGGATGTGGGCCGCTACCTCGAGTTCCGCACCGCGTCGTTCGCGTCGTGGCATCCGGTCCGCCGCGAGATGCTCGTCGGGACGCGCTTCGCCGACACCCTGCAGCTCCACGTGGTCGCCCAACCCGGCGGCGCCCGTCGCCAGATGACCTTCTCCGCCGAACCCGTCGCGGGCGGTGTCTTCGAGCCGGTCCAGGGACGCTTCATCGTCTTCAGCCAGGACTCGGGCGGCGGCGAGTTCTACCAGCTCAAGCGCCTCGACCTCGCAGACGGACGCGTCACGTTGCTCACCGACGGACGTTCGCGGAACAGCAACCCGCACTTCTCGCGCGACGGCCGCTGGCTGTACTTCAACTCCACCCGACGCAACGGCCGCGACACCGACCTCTGGCGCATGAACCCGCTCCGGGCGGACTCCGCCGAACTGCTGCTCGAGGTCACCGGCGGCGGGTGGGGTGTGCTGGACGTCGACGCCGACGGCTCCCGTGTCCTGATGCAGAGCCGGCGTTCGATCAACGACAGCGACCTGCACGTGGTGGACACCATCACCGGCAGGATCCGCCAGGTCTCGCCCGCCGGCGGCAACGGCGTCTCCCACGGGGCCGCACGCTTCGCCCGCGACGGCGCCTCCGTCATCTGCACCACCGACCGGGACTCCGAGTTCCAGCGCCTTGCCCGCATCGACCTCGCGTCCGGCGCCGTCACCGTCCTCACCCCGGACCTCAGGTGGGACGTCGAGTCCTTCGAGCCGTCGCCCGACGGACGCCAGCTGGCCTTCTCCACCAATGAGGACGGCATCAGCCGCCTGCACCTGCTCAACCTCAAGTCCCTCAAGGTGAAGCCCGTCGCCGGCCTGCCCGCCGGCGTGCTCGGCGGCTTGGAATGGCACGAGAACGGACGCGACCTCGGCTTCAGCCTCGCCCACGCCCAGTCGCCCACCGACGCCTATTCCCTCGAGTTGAAGTCGGGCCGGATCACCCGCTGGACGGAGAGCGAGACGGGCGGACTCAACCCGTCGGACTTCCGGCCCCCGGAGCTGATCCGCACGAAGAGCTTCGACACCCTTTCGGTGAGCGCCTTCGTCCACCGGCCGGATCCGGCGAGGTTCCCCGGCCGCCGGCCGGTGCTGGTGCTGATCCATGGCGGCCCCGAGTCGCAGTCCCGTCCCGGTTTCCAGGCCCGCTACAACTACCTGCTCAACGAGCTGGGCATCGCGATGGTCATCCCGAACGTCCGCGGCTCCGCCGGCTACGGGAAGACCTTCCTCACCCTCGACGACGGCTTCAAACGCGAGGACTCGGTCAAGGACATCGGCGCCATCCTGGACTGGGTCGCCAAGGACGCCGGGCTCGACGCGTCCCGCATCGCCGTCATGGGCGGCAGCTACGGCGGCTACATGACGCTCGCCTCGCTGGTGCACTACAGCGACCGCCTGAAGTGCGGCGTGGACGTCGTGGGCATCTCCAACTTCGTCACCTTCCTGACCAACACCCAGGATTACCGCCGCGACCTGCGTCGGGTGGAGTACGGCGACGAACGGGATCCGAAGATGCGCGAGCACCTGGAGCGGATCTCCCCGTTGAACAACGTGGCGCGGATGCGCGTGCCGCTGTTCGTGGTGCAGGGGAAGAACGATCCGCGCGTGCCGCTGACCGAGGCCGAGCAGATGGTGGCCGCACTGCGGAAGCAGGGAGGGACCTGCTGGTACCTGATGGCCCGCGACGAAGGCCACGGCTTCGCCAAGAAGCGGAACGCCGACTTCCAGTTCGTGAGCACGATCCTCTTCCTCAAGGAGCACCTGCTCCGTTGAAGCCGGAACGGAGCGCCGTGGCCGGGGTTCAGCACCCTTGCCGGCCACGGTGCCGGCGGGCGGATCTTGGATGATGAAGCTGAGGCTCGACCTGGTGGCCCATCTGAGCGCCGAGGATTTGGCCCTGGAAGCCGAGGCGACGGTTCGCCGCTTCATGCCCGAGCCCCGTTTCTCGAAAACTGGGACCGGCAGTCCGTCGCCCACGACATCGCCGGCGTGCTCGAACGCGACTCCATCGTTTCGGCGATCGACACCCTCTGGAGTTCCGCGCAGTTCCGGGTCGGGGATCGCGTCCGCTCGTTCCGGGGTTCCCTGCGCGGGGTGATCGTCCGCGTGTTCGACGACGGCCAGTGGGTCGTCCGCTCCGACGCGTCGGAGCGGAATGGAACCGGCTGCCCGGAGGGCTTCTGCCGGAGCCGGTCGCGGGCTCCGCGGACGGGGAACCGTCGTCTTGCCCGCCCGCGGTTCGTGCGCTTCCTTTCCCGCGGTTCGGCCGCAACCGGCCCGGACCACGGAAACCACACACATGTCCGACCTCCTCTCCCAACTGAAGCAGCACAGCGTGGTCGTCGCCGACACCGGCGACTTCGCCGCCATGCGCAAGTACCAGCCCCGCGACGCCACCACGAACCCCAGCCTCCTGCTCAAGGCGGCGACCATGCCGGAGTATGCCGCCGTCGTGGATCGCGCCGTGAAGGACGCCAAGGCCGAGGCCCCGACCGCCGCCGCCGCGCTGGGCCTCACCATGGACAAGCTCGCGGTCGCCTTCGGCATCGAGATCCTCGGGATCGTGCCCAACCGCGTCTCCACCGAGGTGGACGCCCGGCTCTCCTTCGACACCCAGGCCAGCGTCGCCAAGGCCCGGCAGCTGATCTCCTTCTACGAGGCGGCCGGCATCCCGCGCGAACGCATCCTGATCAAGCTCGCCTCCACCTGGGAGGGCATCCAGGCCGCGGCGCGGCTCAAGCAGGACGGCATCCGCTGCAACCTGACCCTGCTCTTCTCCTTCGCCCAGGCGGTCGCCTGCGCCGAGGCCGGCGTGCAGCTCATCTCGCCCTTCGTCGGACGCATCCTCGATTGGCACAAGAAGGCCACCGGCGTGGCGGGCTACGCCCCGGCCGAGGATCCCGGCGTGCTTTCGGTCACCCGGATCTACAACTACTACAAGAAATTCGGCTACGCGACCGAGGTCATGGGCGCCTCGTTCCGCAACAAGGAGGAGATCCTCGAGTTGGCGGGTTCCGACCTGCTCACCATCGCGCCGTCGTTGCTGGAGGAGCTGCAGTCGAACACCGGCACCGTGGTGCCGAAGCTCACCCCGGAACGCGCCGCGGCATCCGCGTTGGAGAAGATCCACCTCGACGAGGCCGCGTTCCGCTGGATGCACAACGAGGACCAGATGGCGACGGAGAAGCTGAGCGAAGGCATCCGCCTGTTCGCGGCGGACTCCCTGAAGCTCGAGAAGTTCCTCCTGCCGAAGCTCGCCGCCTGAGGCGGAGCGAGGACGGTCCTCACGCGAACACGCCAAGGCGCCCGGAGATTCGCCATCCCGGGTTCGGGATCCCCGATTTCCGGGAGATGGCCGCGGCTGCCAGGCCTCGGTGGGCGAAGGGATCCGGTCCGTGGGGGCCGGATCCCGGGAAGAAGAAAGCCCCGGCGTGAGGCCGGGGCTTTGTTGCAGTACCCAATGAACTCTGAACCGTCTGTCGGACTGACGAACACCGATCGAACCGTCCGGAACCGTGGCCGGTGTCCCGGCCGGAAATCGCACCAGGAGACCTCAGCACCCATCACGCCCGCAGCTGTTCAGGCGGAGCGGGCAGTATGCGGGACAGAACCCGAGGGCACCGGTCAGGAGCGGCACCAGGCCGATCAGGCCGAGCCAGGTTCCGTTGGCGGCACCGAGGGCCAGGATGGCCAGTCCGACGATCACGCGGATCGTGCGGTCGATTTTTCCCAGGTTCTTTTTCATCCGGTTTCCTTTGCTGGGATCACCCTGCGCCGGAACCCCGGGATCCGGCCAACCGTGGATTGGCGGCGACCACGCGCGGATTGCGGTTGGGAAAGGGGCGTCGTCGGATCGATTCCGACGTGGCGAAGACCGGCCTCCCACAGGGACCCCGAGACGCCAGCAGGGCGCCGGTTCCCGGTTCGCAAAGGCAATCACCGCCCGGGATAAGGCACCTCGACGGGAATCCAACGGCTTCCTCGCTTCCCCGGCGGCCTTGCGGCTACGCGTGCCAAACCCTTCCGCATCGTTGCCTCAGAAGGCCGCTCAGAAGGCCGGGAAACCGTCCGCCCAACGCACGCGAAACCACGGGAAGACGACCTCCACCGCGACGACGCCGAGGAACAGCGTGCTGATCACGCCGTTGAGCTTGAAGAACGCGACGTTGATCGATTGCGGATCCCGTTTGCGTGCGAAGAGATGTTCCAGCAGCAGGAGGATCCCGATCAGCACGAGGCCGAGCCAATAGACGAGCCGGAACGCGGCCACGACGCCGAACAGGGCCAGCACGCCCCACAGCAGCAGATGCGCGATGAAGGCGACCGCGAGGGCGTTCTTCGGACCCCAGCGCACCACCAGCGAATGCAGCCGGTTGCGCCGGTCGAACTCGTAGTCCTGCGTGGCGTAGATGATGTCGAAGCCGAAGAGCCACAGCAGCACCGCCACCGCCATGATCAGCGGGACCACGGCGCTGCGGGAGAGCTGAATCACACCCTGGGAATCCCTCGGGACGAACTCGAATCCGCCCTTCACCGCCAACCAGGCGCCGACCGGCGCGACGGCGAGCGCGATGCCCAGCCACACGTGGGTGAAGTCGGTGAAGCGCTTGGTGAGCGAGTAGAAGCAGACAAGGAACAACGCCACCGGCGACAGGGCGAAGCAGACCGGGTTGAGCGCCCAACTGGCCCCGACCAGGGCCGCGCCGCTGAGCACGCACAGGAGGACCGCGCTGCCCAGCGAGATGGCGCCTGCCGGGAGATGCCGTCCGGCGGTGCGCGGATTCAGGGCGTCGAACCGGCGGTCCACGATCCGGTTGAACGCCATCGCGCAGGTCCGACCGCCGACCATGGCCACGAGGATCAGCAGGAACGTCCGCCAGCCCGGCCAGCCATGGGTTTCACGGGCCGCGAGCAGCATCGCCGCCAGCGCGAAGGGCAGCGCGAAGACCGTGTGGCTGAACTTCACGAAGGAAGCCCACTTGGATAGGAGGGAAAACATCGACGACGGCGCGGACCTTCCACCCGGATTCCCCGAGTCTCAATGGCTTTGAATGATCGAAGGTCGCCGTCGGTGGTTCGTCGCCCGCTGTCGGTCGCCATTCGCCTCCCACCCTTCAGCCCTTCAGCCCTTCAGCCCTTCAGCCCTTCAACGCTTCAACGCTTCAACGCTTCAACCCCATTCAACCCCATTCAACCCCATTCAACCTTTCGCCCCACCCAAGTTACTCCGGCTCCTCCCGCCAACGCCGACCGAGCGTGTGCTCCACGCCCATGTGGTCGAGCACCCGCGAGACCACGGTGTCGGCGACCTCCTCGACCGTGGTCGGACGGTGGTAGTAGTGCGGGTTTGCCGGGAGGACGGTTGCCCCGGCCTGCAGCAGCAGCTCGAAGTTCTTCACGTGAATCAGCGAGAGCGGCGTTTCCCGAGGCACCAGGATCAGCTTGCGTCGCTCCTTCAAGACCACGTCCGCACACCGCAACAGGCTGTCCGCGCTCAGCCCATGAGCGATCCGCCCCAGGGTCCCCAGGCTGCACGGGATCACCACCATGACATCCGGCGGATTCGATCCGCTCGCGAACGGCAGGTTCATCGAGCGATGCCCATGCTGCTGGAATCCCTCCTTCAGCTTCAGCCCTTCCGGAAGCTCCTCCGCCAGGACCTGCTGCGCGTATTGGCTGAACATCACGTGGACCTCGTGCAGGGCGGGATCCAGCTGGTCGAGCAGCCGTTGGGCGTAGATCGATCCGCTGGCCCCGGTGATGGCGATGAGAATCCGCATGGTCTCCACACCTTGCCGCGAAACTCCGGGGCGGCCAAATGCCATCGAGACCGCCGCCGCTGCGCCCGAACCAGTTCGATCTCCGCACGAACCGGATCCCTCCTCCGACGAAATCTCGTGGAACCACCGGAGTTCGTGGAGGCGCCGTCCTATGGCACCTGAGTGAGCAGCCCCATGGAGGAGCCTGTCCGACAGCACGTTGGAACACTTCGACAAGGCTTCGACTTCGGGTGGCACGGCTCTCGCAGGTCGGATCCCGTCGGGGCGGTTCGCCACGAACTCCCGTCCGGACATCGCCAAACGTCGCCCACCATGAACACTTGGAACGGCCCTGAAACGCATTCCCAACGTCCCATTGCAGTCAATGCGACCAACGGCTTCGGTCGCCGCGGCGGTCTGAGTTTCCCCGGCCTCCCAGAAATCGCCCCTTCCATGAAAACCCTGCTTCGCCGTCTCTCCGTGATCCTCGCCCTCGCCGCCTCGGTGACGTGGCTGGCCTTGGGACGCAACACCGGCTGGACCAAGACCAGCGTCACGACGATGAAGACCGATCCGGTGACCACGCTGGAATATCCGGTCACGGAGAAGCGTTTCGTCCCGGGCGTCGATCTCCTCGGCCTCTGCCTTGCCGGCGCCGGCGTGTTGGCCGGGCTTTCGCTGCTGCGCCCCAGGACCCCTGCGGCCCGCCCCTGATTTCGAACGGAAACCCGTCCCCCTGCCTCCACACGTCGTCGATTCCCAACCGCGGAAAAACAGCACAAACCCATGAGACTGCACTCCAAGATCCTGTTCGCCCTCTCCACCGCCACCGCCCTTTCGGCCGCTCCCTTGAGCTTCGACTTCAAGGATCCCAAGGGCGTGAACAACGCCGTGTTCAAGCTCGACGCGCCGTTGGAGGCGATCAACGGCACCGCGAACGGCGTCTCCGGCACCCTGTCCTTCGACCCGGAGAACCCGTCCAAGACCACCGGCTCGATCGTCGTCGGCACCGGGTCGCTGCACGTGGCGAATCCGATGATGAAGGACCACATGCTCGGAGCGCAGTGGCTCGACGCCGCGGCCCATCCCGAGATCCGCTTCGAGATCGCCCGCATCGGGGCCGTGAAGGCCGACGGCGGCAACTTCAGCGGCGAGGTCACCGGCAAGTTCACGCTGCATGGCGTGACCAAGGAGATCACCGTGCCGGTGAAGGCCACCTACCTGAAGGACAAGCTCGGCATGCGCGTGCCGAACCAGAAGGGCGACCTGCTGGTGTTGCGCAGCACCTTCACCGTGAAGCGCAGCGACTACGGCATCAACCCAGGTGCGCCGCAGGACAAGGTCTCCGACGAGATCGAGATCACCCTGAGCCTTGCCGGAGCCTCGCCTCGCTGAAGGGATCGGCACCGCGGTTCCGGATTTCGGGTCCGGTTCCCATTGGCGCCTTGGCGCTTTTGCGTGAGGCCCCTTCGAATCGTCGGATCAGAAGGGCATGCGGTCGAACCCGCCTGCCCGGTCCACCAGCCACGCGAAGGCCAACGAACCTACGGCCACCGAAAGCCCCGGCATCAGGCCGCGACGGTAAAGGGTCGAGCCGCGCAGGAGGAACGCGACCGGGAAGAACACCAGGACGCAGACCATCTGCCCGAGCTCGACACCGGCGTTGAACCCCAGCAGCGGCAGGAGCACTCCGCCCGCTCCAAGCCCCATTTCGGAAAGGACGCCGGCGAAGCCGAACCCATGGATCAACCCGAACAGGAAGGCCACGGCCACCGGGCGGCTTGAGAGCCACCGGAAACCCCGGGACCAACCCGCCGGGTTCACGGGGGCGGGCGCACCTTCGGCTCGGGTCCTTCCCCGGATGTTCCCGGCCGCGGCGAACAGGATGCTGGCCGCGATCGCCGATTCCACCCAACGCGACGGCGGTCGGACGACGTCGAAGACCGCCAGCGCCAAGGTGAGGGAGTGCGCCGCGGTGAACGCGGTGACGATGCCGAGGATCCGCACCAGGGCTGTGCGGAATCCCTCCACCGCTTCCCAACCGGTGTCGCCCCGGCGCAGCACCGCCGGAAGGAGCAGCGCCAGCAGGAACGCAAGGTGGTCGTAGCCGGTCCAGATGTGGTGCAGGCCTTCCTTCAGGAAGCCGACGAACGTCGAGCCACGGTCGCGGGTTCCGACCTCGAACTCCACCGCGGGAACCACCCCCAAGACCGCGGTGCGAACCCCGTTGGGCTCGGTGAACCGGACCAACGTCCGGTGCAGGGGATCGCGTTCGCGGAAGACGGAGTACTCGATGCCGATCCGTTGGGACCGGATGCCGGGGATCGCCTGCCGGAAGACTGCGAAGCAGCCCTCGGTCCGCCGGTCCACGAGCAACGAGGTCGCGGTCGCGCGGACCGGCTGTCCATCCGCCGTGAACCGAACCCGCTCGGCGACATAGCGCGTCAACTCCGCCTCCCGACCCTTCAGCTCACCCCACACGATCTCGCCGTCACCGTCGCCATCGAGACCCGCCAGGTCGTCGAGGTCACGGATCGCGAGCAGGATGTCCGCGGTCAACCCGTCCTCCGCCCACCGGACCTCGAGATGGCCCGTGCTGGCCGTGTGGGCCGTCGCCGAGACGACGAGCCATCGGCAGAGACAGGCCATCATCAGCGCCACGACGCGGGCAGGCCATGTGCGGGTCCTTTTCATCGGGAACGCGGTGTCAAGCCGAGCGCGACATCCTCCAAGCCCTGGGCCCGAAGAGTTTCCAGGATCCGGCGGGCCGCCTCGGCGTCGCCGGAGGCCTGGGCGGATTCGAACAGGATCCGCGCGTCGGCCGGTTCGCGCTGCACCTTCCAGTTCTCCTGCGCCAACGCCAACGCACCGGAGGCATCGCCGAGGAGCCGCAGATGGAATCGCGCTTCCTCCCGGAGATGCACCCGGTCACCCCGGGCACGGTTCAATTCGATTCCCGATCGGAGGCGCTCCACGGTCCTGGCGCGGCCCGTCGGGTCGGTCTCCGCCTCGGCGACGCGGAGTTGCAGCGCATCCACCTGGGGGAACCCCTCCAACAACGGACCGACCTCCGCACCGCGACCGTGGTCGAGCAGGAAGTCCGCGTAGGCCCCGAGCAGCTGCGGATCCCGAGGCGTCAGGTCGAGCGCGTCCCGGAAGGCCGACTCGGCCGGAACCGGCTCGCCGCGGCGCGTGCGGATGTCCGCCAGCAACGCGAGGCACCAGGAGCGCATCCCCGGAGTCGCCGACGGGTTGCGGCCCACGGCGGTCTCCAGCATCCGCGCCGCGCCGGCCGAGTTGCCGGTGAGGGACGCCACCTGCGCCGCCGCGGCGGTCGCGACCAGTTCATCGCCGGACCGCAGCAGCCGCGCGGCGGACCGTCGGGCCCCTTCGAAATCGGACCGGACACATTGGATCGTCAATCGGGCCAGCCAGGCGCCGACATGGGTCGGCTCCGCGGCCAGAGCCGCGTCGAGGTCGGCCATCGCGCCGTCGAAGTCGTGCGATCCCTGCCGGACCGCGGAGCGCAGCACCCAGGCTTCCGTGGGCGGATTCGTCGCCGCCAGCCATGGCGCCACCACGGCTTCGGCCCTTCCGAAGTGCCGCGGATCCGCCTCATCCCGGGCCAGCCCAATGTGCACCTTGGCCAGACGGAGTGCCGCCGACGCATTCCGGGGCTCCGCGGCGACGAGCCGTTCGAGGCTCCTCAGTTCCTTGCGGATGGCGGCCGTGCCCGACGCCTTCACCGCCTCCAAGACGTGGCCATCGCCCTGAGGCATGAACGGCTGCGCCGCGAGGGACAGCACGAGAGACGCCAACAGCAGGAAGCGGCACCCGAAGGACATCGCCCCCCGGGCCGGGAATGGACCGCGTCCGAAAAGAAGCCGTGCCGCAGTCCATGGAGAGGCTTGAGTCATGGTCGAAACCGATGGGGAGAGGAGAAGTGGGCGGGGTCCGCTTCCGGGCATGCCATCGCAAACCCCGCCCACGTTGCGTTCTTCGGATACCACCGACCGCGACGCCTATTCGACCCGGGCGGAGATGTTGCCGTCTTCGAGGCGGACCTGGCTCAACCGGAGTTTCCCGTCCGATTCCAGGGAGATGAACGCGTTCCCACCCGACGGGGCCGGAACGCTGATGCGCCGGGTCGCGGGATCATAGCTGCCGGTCACGGGGGTCGAGGGACCACCGAGGGAAGCGGAGGCCGAAGGGCGGACGAGGATCTCCGGCGGATTCGGGGATCCCTTCACCGGCGAGGCGAGGTACGGGAAGCGGTCCGGGAAGAACGAGGCGTTGACGGTCGCGCCGTCCGTGAAGGGCAGCGTGCCGCTGGGCGCGTTGGTGGCGGGAAGGAGCGCGCCCATGACGACGCGCAGGGCCATGTCCACGACGTCGTCGCCGGGGCGACGTCCGTTCGGGAATCCGGCGAGGTCCCCGGCGAGCACACCCATGTTGGCCTGCCGCTCACGCGGCGTGGGCGGGATGGAGGTGTTCAGACGTTGCATCTCGCCGATCGAGCCGTTGGCGTTCAATCCCGCGACGCCCGTGACGAAGACGCCCAGCAGGTCGTTCCTCGGGAAGCTGATCGGGGCGCGCACGCCGGCGGCGCCGTAGAGCAGCTCGATGATCGCGGGCAGCGTGGGATGGGTGACGTAGTCGGCGAACTGCAGGTCGTCCTTCGGTTCGCTCGCGTTGAAGCGGTCCTTGTCGCGCAGTCCGATGACGACCTCGTTCACGAGCGGCATCGAGAGCCGGGAAACCTGCGTGGACGTCTCCCCGGACACGCGGCTGGCCGTGGTCCAGGCACCGATCACGGGTCCGTTGGTGCCGACCAGGAACTCCGTGGGCAGCTCGAGAACGAGGGCGGTGACGTTCTTGTAGCGGAGGCTGTCGCGGTTGGCGTCCTCGGGTCCGAGGGGGCTGGTGGAGATGTTGATGAGGTCGAAGGTCTCCCCGAGGTTGACCACGAACGGGTCCTTGCGCTGCCCGACGAAGAGGCGTCCGCGGCGGTCGGTTCCCGGCAGCGCGATCTCGTAGATGTAGGCGTTCGCGTAGGCGTCGTAGTCGGGGAAGGTCTTCGTGCCGACGAAGTCCTGTGGCTTCGTGAAGGTGGTGGAACCGCCGGCCGCGTTGGCGATCGGCGTGACGGCGCCGGTGCGGCGCGGGCCGCGCACGAGGCCAAGCGTGTAGGTCTGGTCGACGAGGAGCGCGCCCTGGTCGGCGGCGGTCACCGGACCGACGGCGAGCACCGGGACGTCGTTGGTCCGGCGGTTGCCCTCGGGACCGACCGGCAGGCCGAAGCCACGCGGGGTGTTCGTGAAACGGAACCGGAAGGTGAGGTCCTCCACGGCGTCGCCGTTGTTGTCCACGTGGATCTCGTACACCGCGTCCGGATCGAGCTGGAAGTAGTTGGGACCGCCGTAGGCGTCCTGCAGCGGCAGGTAGTTCGCGACCAGGGTCACGTGGTTGCTGCGGCCGGGTTCGTAGCTGTTGAACAGGTAGAAGTCCGAACAGTCGAGCTTCGGCGAGGCGGTGATGAGCGGGGCTTCGCGGTGGCTGGAAGCCGACGCGACGACGGGGCACAGGGCCACGATGGAGGCGGTCAGGAGTCGTTTGAGCATAGGGATCCTTGGAATCGCCCTTCGCGGGCGACACCACCTCAACGCCGGAACACGCCGGTTGGATGCATCGGGGATTCGGACCGGGAATTGCAGGCCGAGACGTCCGGTAGGACGGCCTGGCGGCCATCGACTCCCGCACGGGGCCGACACCGGATCCCGAAGGCGGAGCCGTCTCCGCGAAAATCCTGCATCCCGAACGGTCCGGGCGGCGTTGTCTCCGACATGTGGCCCATGTTGCGGAGGCCCGGCTGCCGCGCATGGCCGGGGAATTCGGGATTGGCGCGACGTCCGCCTCCGGTGAGGTTCCCGCACCAAGGCATGGAGAAGGTGGAACCATTGGACGACGTCGCGTTGTTCGCCCGGATCAAGGGCGGCGACGCGGACGCGTTCGCGGAGTTCTACGACCGCCACTCGGGCCTGCTCTTCGGCGTCGCGATGGGGATCCTGGGCGAGTCGCATGAGGCGGAGGACGTCCTCCAGGACGCCTGCGTCCTGCTCTGGGAACGTGCCCCGCTCCATGATCCGCGCCTCGGGAAACCGCTGGCCTGGGCTGTCACCCTCACCCGCAACAAGGCGATCGACCGCCTGCGCGCCCGCCGGAGGGCGACCGGCCTGATGGAGGCCGTGGCGGCCGAGACCGAGCCGGTGGCCGCGTCCCCGGAGGAGACGTCGCGGGCGACCAGCGCGGGCGAGGAGGCGGAAGCGATCCGCAAGGCCCTCGAGACGCTTTCCGCGAGCCAGCGGGAGGCGCTGCGGCTGGGCTATTTCCTCGGGCTCACACAACAGGAGATCGCCGGGCGCCTCGGGTTGCCTCTTGGCACTGTCAAGGCGCGCATGCGCCGTGGCATGATCGCCCTCCGGGACGCGATGGAAGGCCGCCTATGAACTTCACCCACCTCCAGGAACTCGCGGTCGCCTACGCGTTGGGCGCGATCGAGCCGCGCGAGGCCGCCCTGCTGGAGCAGATCGCCGCGGGCAATCCCTCCGTCCAGGCCGAACTCGGCGCCTTGCTGGAGACCGCGGCCGCGCTGGCCGCCGCGCAATCGGTCCACGTCGCCCCGGAGCCGTCGCTCCGCGGACGCATCCTCGACCGGATCCGTTCGACCCCCCAGCTGCGACCCGCTTCCCCCGACACCTCCCTCGCGGCCACGGGCTTCCACTTCAAGCCCGCCGGCTCCGAAGACTGGAGGAAGGGACCCGGCAGGGGCCTGAGGTACCGCGTGCTGTCGGTCAGCAAGGACCTCGGCTACTGGATGCTCCTGCTGGAACTCAAGCCCGGAGGCGTGATCCCGACGCACGACCACCGTGGGTCCGAGCAGGTGTACCTGCTTTCGGGCGACCTCCAGACCCAGGGTCGGACACTGGCTCCGGGCGACTTCCTCCATTCCGAACCGGGCACGATCCACCAGGAGCTGGTTTCGCCCAGCGGTTGCATGGCGATCCTGGTCGAGAAGGCACCGGATCGGGTCCTGGCCGCCGTCTAACGTGCGGGGATCCTTCGGGTCCCGTCGCCGCCTTCCCTGCGTATGCGCGACGTTGCCCGGCCTGTGGGCAACTTTCCCAACGCGCCTCTTGAATCCACTTCGCTCGTTCCTAGAGTGCCGACCTCCGCGCCGAACTCCATGAGCGAACCGAAACCCGCCGTCCCGACTCCTCCCGCACCCTGGGACATCGCCGCCGCACGCACCCTGTACAACATCGACCGCTGGGGCGCGGGCTACTTCGACGTCAACGCCGCGGGCAACGTGATCGCGACGCCGCTCCGTGACCGGGGCGCCGAAGTCGAGATCGCGAACATCATCGAGGAGGCCCGCGCTCGGAACCTCAAGTTCCCGCTGCTGATCCGGTTCCAGGACATCCTCCGCGACCGCGTCACGCACCTGAACACCGCGTTCCGCAACTCCATCGCGGAGTTCGGCTACAAGGGTTCCTACCGCGGCGTCTTCCCGATCAAGGTCAACCAGCTCCGCGAGGTCGTGGAGGAGATCCTCGACGCCGGCAAGCCCTTCAACTTCGGCCTCGAGGTCGGATCCAAGCCCGAGCTCTACGCCGGCATGGCGCTGCAGGACCAGCCGGGCGGGCTCATCATCTGCAACGGCTACAAGGACGCCGCGTTCATCCGCCTCGCCCTCCAGGGCATCAAGCTGGGCAAGAAGGTCATCATGGTGGTCGAGAAGCTCGAGGAGCTCCGCCACATCATCACCGTCTCCAAGCAGGTCGGCGTGGAGCCGATGATCGGCATCCGCGCCCGCCTCCTCAGCAAGGGTGCCGGCAAGTGGGCCGAGAGCGGCGGCGAGAACGCCAAGTTCGGCCTCAGCACCGCGGAGCTGCTCGCGGCCGCCGAACTCCTCCGCGCCGAGAACCTCACCCAGGGCTTCCGGCTGCTGCACTTCCACATCGGCTCCCAGGTGCCCGACATCCTCACGGTCAAGAAGGCCGTCCAGGAGGCCGCCCGATTCTACGCGAAGCTCCAGAAGATGGGCTTCCCCATCGAGTTCATCGACGTCGGCGGCGGTCTCGGCGTGGACTACGACGGCTCCCGCAGCGCCTTCGACAGCTCCACGAACTATTCCCTCCAGGAATACACCAACGACATCGTCTATTACGTCGCCGACGTCTGCAACGCCGAGGGGGTGCCCCATCCGGACATCGTCAGCGAGTCCGGCCGCGCCCTCGTCGCGCACCACTCGGTGCTCGTCGTCGAGGTCTTCGGCTCGATCGACAAGACCCGCCAGGAGATCGAGTTCCAGTACGGACCCAACGAGCACCGCCTGGTGAAGGAGATGCTCGATATCCGCGAGAACCTCGCGAAGCTGAACAAGCTCGAGGCCTTCCACGACGCGTTGGAGCGCAAGGAGGACGCCCACCAGATGTTCACCCTCGGCGTGCTGGAGCTGCCGGAGAAGGCCAAGATCGAGACGCTCTACTGGGACATCTCCAAGGCCGTCGTGGAGACCTTCCGCGGACAGGCCTACATCCCGGAGGAGATCCGCAAGCTGGAGGACAGCCTCGGCGACCAATACCTCTGCAACTTCTCCGTGTTCCAGTCGCTGCTCGACCACTGGGCCCTGGGACAGCTCTTCCCGATCATGCCGGTCCACCGGCTGCTCGAGCGCCCGACCCGCGAGGGAACCCTGGTGGACATCACCTGCGACTCCGACGGCTGCATCAACAAGTTCGTCGACCTCCGCGATGTCCGCGACACGCTCCCGCTGCACGAACTGCGTCAGGGTCCCGGCGGCCAGGAACCCTATTACCTCGGGTTCTTCCTCATGGGCGCCTACCAGGACATCATGGGCGACCTGCACAACCTCTTCGGCCGCGTGAACGAGGTGCACGTGTTCCTCGAGCCCGACGAGCCGTGTGGCTACTACGTCGAGGAGGTCATCGAGGGCAACACCATCAGCCAGTGCCTCACCTCCGTGCAGTACGACGAAGGGGAGCTCAAGCGGCAGATGAAGGCCCAGGTGGATGCCGCCATCAAGGGCGACAAGCTCAAGCCCACCGAGGGCATGCGGCTGCTCGACGAATACGAGCGCGGCCTGAAGGAGTACACCTACCTGAACATCCATCCGACCTGAGCGGACGGATCGGTTGACTGGTGGGACCGCAGCGGGATCCGCATTCCCGGATCCCGGCAGTCCGCGGACCGATCGGAATCGGCACTCAAGCAAATGGGGCTTGGGTCCGTTGAATCCTGGCTGGCCCCAGCCTCCTCCCATGCCCCGGCCCCGACCCGATCCCCGCCGCGCCGAGCGGAAACGGCAGCAGTCCCTCCAGGCAGGGACCTTGTTCCTGCTCTTGGCCGGCTTCGCCGCGGTGTTGGTCTTGGTCCGATGGGATTCCCAGCGGAACGGCGGATCCGAATCCCCCCGTCCCCCGGCTCCGTCCACGAACGCGGCCGCCTCCTCCGCTTCCGCCTCGGGTCCGACGAACCGGGACTCGGCCGTCCCGACGGAGTCGACTCCATCGCCGACGAATTCCGGACCCGCACAATAGGTTCGGACCGCCGGCAACCTGCCGTCCCAAGGCCCGCTACGGATTGCCGGGCGGCTCCACCAACACGCCGCGGTAGTAGCGGCCTTCCGTCACGTCGTCCGATTCGGTCCACACGGCCTCACCGGTTTCCAAGGTCAGGGTCCCGCGCGTTTCCCAGGTGGTCAGGTTGGTGGACGACTCCAGCCGCACTTGGGATCCCTCGGGTCCTGCGATCCGCAGTTCCGGCATCGACTTGCCTTCCGGACGTCGGAGCGACAGGCGGAATCCGTCGACCACCGCGCCCGCGCCGCCGTCGTTGTCCGTGAGGGTCACCGTCACGCGATTCAAGGTTCCCAGGGTCGTCTCCCCGGTCTGCGAACCCAAGGCGACCTGGAAGGTCTCGCTCGCCTCCGGTGTCGTGTCGTCGCGCAAGGTGATGAAGATCGGCTTGGCGGTCTCGCCCACCGCGAAGGAGAGGATGCCGGAGAGGGCCACGTAGTCGCTCCCGGCGGTGGCGGTCACGTTGACGGTGGAATAGCGGACCGTGGCCGGGATCAAGACGCCGCCCGTCCGGGTCACCCACACCTCGGCGCGCCCCGCGTTCTCCGCGAACGACCGATCGGCGTAGAACGCGAACTCGCTGTCGGTGTTCCGGAGGGTCAGGACGGCCGCCGCCGGGGTTCCCAACGTGGCGCCCACCGGCGATTCCAAGGCCAGGTTGACCGTCTCATCCGAATCGATCACCGCGTCGTTCACCACCGGGATCGTGACCGTCCTCGAAGCCACACCCGCGGCGAGGGACACGCTGACGGTGGTCGCGGTGTAGTCGCTGCCCGCGGTGGCGGTGCCATCGGAGGTCCTCAGGGTTGCGCTGACCGGGAGCAGGGTTCCGCCCTCGCGGAGGACGACCACCGAAGCGAGTCCGACGTTCTCGAGAACCGCGAAGTTCGTGGTGGAGAAGCGGAGGCGGCAGTCGTCCTCGAGGATGGTGACGAGGGCGTTGGTGGGAGTGGTGACGAGTGCGCCGACGGGGTTCAGCAGGCGGACGGAGAACGTCTCGTTGGCCTCGACCGAGGAATCGTTGAGG
>JAIYBC010000031.1 GCA_027488845.1 Verrucomicrobiales bacterium
AAGCGAGCGGGCTCCAAAACCGCCGCCAAATGGCGCTGACGACCGATCCCAACCGCAGAAGACAGCGTTGCTGGCGATCAGCTGGCCTGTAGGTCAGCTGAGCCAACCACGCCCACCCGCCTACCTTGCCAGTCCCTACCGAATCGGTAGCCTACGGACGTGTCCCTAGTGGGCTCTGGCATAACGAAAACCATGGCAGCTAGAAAACTCACCATCAGTGAACTTGCTCCGATCGTTGCGGATTACCGAGCCGCTTTTCCGGACTGGCAGTTAGTTGGCGGCGACGTGCTCGTGCGCTTCAGTGGTCCTGTCGCGCAAGCGATCTGGTTCGATAGACTGCGCACGGGAGCTTATCGACCGACGTGCCGCGTGCATGTCTTGGCTGCTCCGACCGAAGAAGGCGGAACAGTCGTTTTGCCGCAGTTCCTCAACATCAAGGTTCGTGAGACTGTGCCGAACGCACACGCGAAGTCGCTTCCGGCCGTCATCGCTGCGTTGAATTCGGAAGTCCTCCCGTCGCTCGGCAAGGCGCTCGATGCGCGTGCCGTTGCCGAGTTGCTTAGAGATCGATCACCCGGCCGTCCTGCGAATGCTTACGCACTCGGCTGTTTGTTTGGAGCGCTCGGCCGCTCTGAAGATGCTGCTCGATGGATCGGAGAATATCGCAGTGCTATCACTGGTCTGAGTCTGGCGCCTCAGCCGGTGGATGCTGAACGCGACGCGTTTCTTAACAAAGTTGGAGAGTGGATGAAGCTTCCCGACCGTGACGCACGATTTGCTGAAATCGTGGAGCAACAAAAGTCGCGGTTGCTTCAAGGTTAGTGGCTCGCTCGCGTTCGCAACGTCCTCTATGATCCAAGAGCCACAGATCGCTCCAGCGGGTAGCCTACGGACGTGTCCCCAATCGGTTCCCCCAGTCCTTCTCGTTATCTTGAAGATGCTCGCCTTCCTCTTCCTGATGCTGTGTCAAATGGCGGATTCCATTATCATCTTCCGTGTGAATAAATATGGTTGTTGCCGTGGTTTGTCTCCAGTTGTCTTGTTTGTGGTTGCTTTAACTTTTGCACCTTTCGGGGAAAAGTTAAGTGCGGAATCACCATTTCTGGTTGGAAATACCAATCAGGTTTGGTTTGTTGATGGATCAGGCTCAAATGTCTTCGGGAAGAGATTTCAGATGGCTCTACCGTTTAGTGAGGGTTTTGCAGCGGTTCGAGAGAATGGGCGGTATAAATTTGTTGATGAGTCCGGATCGTATATTTCACCTTATGAGTACACCTATGCATCATCCTTTCGAGACGGTTACGCATTGGTTTCTAGTAATGGTCTACGAGGCGCGATTAATCGGTTTGGAGCTGCGACATTGGAATTGAGTTACCGGGTTTTGGATGATCTAGGCGGCGGGTTATTTGCGTTCGAGAAAGATCGCAAATATGGAGTGGTCAATGGCGTTGGAGAAGTATTACTGAAGCCTGCATTTAGTTCAATTACTTCCATTCAAGATGGCGTGTGTGTGGTGTGTAGTAATTTTGTCTATGGAGCGATAAATTTAACTGGATCGCAAATTCTTTCATTTGAATATGTTCAGTTATCAAATATCTCGGATGGGTTGTTTGTTGCGAGGATGAGAAATGGGATGGTGGTATATTTGAAGCCGGATGGCGGGAAGGCGTTTGATAGGACCTTCGTTTCGGCTCGGGGATTTGTAGGTGATACTGCTCTTGCTTGGGATGGAACAGGGAAGTGGTCGGTGATTGGAAGGGATGGAAAGACTATTGCGAGAACACGTTATGATGATGTTGGACCGCAGGAGTTGAGATGTTTCAGTGTGAAGGTTGGCAGTAAATGGGGCGTTTCCACATCGGACGGCAAACTCTTGGTACCTGCGATATACGACCGGGTAAGTGTTGGAGTAGGTTATGGTCGTGTTTGGGTGTTCGACGGCGGAAGACTTGGTTATGTTTCGACGAATGGCAATGTGCTGCTTCGGTTGAGAGTTTGGAAGTGACAAATATGCCAATGGCAGTCTAGGGACGTGTCCCTAATCGGTTCCGTGTCCCTAGTGGGCTCGGAGAATATTGGAACCGGGGGGATGGAATTTTGACGATTCGGAGAATCGACATGAAGCCAATATATCAGAAACATACATTCGTATCTTAAGGGGGCGCTAATTATGAGGTTTCGGCGTGTAGGAATAGTATTTTTGATCATAACGACAATTTTGTTTTCCGGATTGTTTCTGTGGCCCTATTTTGTTTTGGGTCTAGCGGTGGAGTTTGAAGCGAATCTATCGAGCATTCGCAGGCTCAGTGTATTTAGGCAGGAGCGAGTTGTCAGGCTGGCCGTGGCCAAGCTTCACGGAGGCCATCGTCATGCTGTATATTCGATGATTGTTCTATCTGCGGACGAATCGCCGTGGCTTAAGCGGGATATAATCGAACAATTACGCATGACGAATGATGTTGGTCAACGCATTTACATTTACGTGTTGCTGTTTAACAGATATGGAGAAAAGGGTTGGCTCGCGGATGCATATTCAGATTGGAGCGGTTGTCAAAATCGCGAAATTATAACTCCGCGTTTTTTGCTGGGGTCTGCAATCTATCTTGTGGATAAAGGATTAGCCGAAGAGTTGGGTGCTGTTTTCAACTTTGAAACAAACAGTGTTTTACCTGTTGATTATGTTAAAAGGCGGCTTGGGGTTGTTCAGAAATAGTATATCGTTTTTCGGCTCCTCGCTGTTTTCAGTGGGGCAGTAGTATGGGAGAGCGAGTTTCCCGGCGACGAAGTAGAGTATAGGGGTCATGTACTCGACGGTGCGGTAGTAATCCCGGACTCGGCGCTTCACGGCTGAGAAGTGGCTGTTCAGCCCTTCCATGAACGCGGTCGTCAGACCTTGTGTCCAGTGGGCCAGGATCCCTTACAGATGCCCCTCGATCATCCGGGCCGTCCGTGCCATCGGTTTGAGCAACTCTCCGGTCCGCTTCCGTATCTCCCGGACCCATTCGCACCAGTTCAGGAACTGGGTCCGGGCCTCCTTGGCGTCCTTCCATCCGTAGATGCCCTGCAACGCCAGGCGCATCTGGTAGGACGCTCGGGGCTTACCCCATCGATTTCTAGCAGTCCGGGACAACCTCGCGCTGTCCTGCCCGGGATATCCCCACTGACCCCGCCTTTTCGGGAGGCGGTAGGCGCTGTGCTCTTGAGGGCACCACGGGTGTTGGCCGGGTGGCTGATGGCCGTACGAAGTCCCTATCGAAGATAGGGGTTGGTGTCTTGCGATTGTGGCGCCCGGAAAGGATGCGGGTGATTACGGCACGAGCGCAGAAGGATGCGGTGACGGCGAAGCAGTATTTCGGGGAGTATTTCAGTCAATCGGACTACTATTCGGAGGGGCAGAAGTCGGTTCTTCAGTGGTTCGGCAAGGGCGTGGATCGGTTGGGGATTTCTCCGATTTCGGAGGTCGCCCAGGAGGCCTTCCACCGGCTTTGCGACAACCTTCACCCGGTCACGGGCGAGACCCTGACTTCGCGCCGCCGTCAGAAGGACCGGAGGGTCTGCTATGACTTCACCGTTTCCGCCCCCAAGAGCGTTTCGATTCTGGCTCTGGTCTTCCGCGATCTGCGGTTGCTGAAGGCCCACGAGGAGTCGGCGGCCATCGCCATGGCCATCATCGAGTCCGTGGCGGGAACTCGGGCCCGGAAGGGAGGCCGGAACGTCGACCGGCGCACGGGCGAGGTGGTGGGCGCCCAGGTGACCCATGGCACCTCACGTTCTTTGGATCCACAACTGCACACCCATTTTGTGATCTTCAACGCGACCTGGGATGCGACTGAGAACCGGTGGAAGGCGCTTCAGGTTCATGAGATGTACGAGCGGAGCACCTTTGTCACCGAGGTGTACCGGAACGAGCTGGCGAGGCGGGTCCTGATCGCGGCGCTCCGAATCCTGGAACCCAAGAGAAGCACGTCGCGGCTCGCCTCGCGATGCCCGCCGACGCAGTGTCGCACACCGCCATGCACCGAAGCCGCCGCATCCTGCCGCCGCTCCTGCTCCTGCTGTTGGGCCTCTCCTCGGCGGCGCTTTGGTGGCACCGGCGCGACGGTTCCCCAGGCGCAACCGGCACACGGCTCCAGGCCCGGCCCGCACCTCCCACGCAGGCCATGCGCACCCGCACCACGGATCCGGACCTCGCCGGCCGCATCCTGGAGCTCGAGTCGCAGCGGTCCCGACGGATGTCCGGTGAGTGGCGCGCGGAAACCGAGGCCCAGTCGCACGAGGAGCTCTTCATCCAGCTCTGGGACCGCCTTCGCACGGAAGCCGACCCGATCGCGGTCCTCGCCGCTCTCCCCTTCCGTCGCCTCGAGATTCCCGTCGCCCTCGAATCGCGGCCCCACGATCCCGGTGTGCTGGTGCTCGAGTCGGGTACTGCCCGGAACGTCCGCGATCACGGACAATGGGTCCGGATGCTCGAGGACTGGGCCGGGGACGGTTGGCAGTTGGAGGGATCCGAGTGGCGCATGCCGCGGTTCCAACCCGCCGACGGCGCACGGCCCGCACGCTCCGGCCATGTCGCGGAGTTCTTCCTCCGCCGCATCGAACCGCCCCACCGACGGCACCTCGTGGTCGAGTTCGATGTCACCTGGGGTTCCGGGACCAACCCCGAGGACGCCGCGGTTCCCGACGGGATCGTCGTCACCGGCATCCACGGAACCGGATCGGCGCTGCCGCCTCGGTTCGAACGGGTCGCCGCGGATCGCGTGGACCCGGTCCGCGGCTTCTCCCAGTCGGATCCGTTGATCGTCCGCGACCTCGACGGCGACGGCCGCGACGAGATCGTCCTGCTCGGCAAGAACCGGGTCTACCTCAACCGCGGGCCCGGCCGCATCCAGGGCGTCCGGCTCTGCCCGAGGCTCGATTCGGTGCCGGCAACCGGCCTGGTCGTCGACGTCACCGGCGACGGGATCGCCGACGTCGTCGCCGCCGATGGACGGGGTCTTCTCCTGGTGGAAGGAACCGCCGGCGGACGCTTCGACGGCGAGCCCCGTCGACAGGACTTCCCGGACTTCCGGAATCCCTGGGTGATGACCGCCGGGGACGTCGACGCGGACGGCGACCTCGACCTCTGGTTGGCGCAATACAAGGTGCCCTACCTCAACGGCCAGATGCCGCATCCGTTCCACGACGCCAACGACGGCTTCCCTTCCCTGCTCCTGCGGAACGACGGACATGGCGGCTTCACGGACGTCACCGAGGCCGCCGGCCTCGCCCCGAAGCGTTTCCGCCGGACCTATTCCGCCTCCTTCGTGGACCTCGACCAGGACGGCGACCTCGATCTTCTCAACGTCTCCGACTTCGCCGGCGTCGACCTGCACCTGAACGACGGCTCCGGGCGGTTCGTCGACGCGACGGATCGCCTGCCCGATCCCCACCTGTTCGGGATGGCCCATGCCGTCGCGGACTTCGACAACGACGGCCAGCCGGACGTGTTGGCGATCGGCATGAACTCGCCGGTGGCGGACCGCCTGGACTCGCTGGGCCTCGGCCTGCCCGGATGGGAGGATGTGACGCGTTGGCGGAAGGCGATGGCGGCGGGAAATCGCCTGTGGCTCGGACGGAATGGACGCTTCGAAGTCCCGCCATGGTCGCGGGACGTGGCGGCCACCGGTTGGAGCTGGGGCGTGGCGGCGCAGGACTTCGACCACGACGGCGACCTCGACCTCTGGATCGCCAACGGCCACAAGTCCCGCGGCTCGGCGAGGGACTACGAGACCGAATTCTGGACCTCGGACATCTACCAGGTGCGGTCCACCTCGCTGAGCCCCGCGCTCGACCACTACTTCCAGGGAATCGCCGGCCAACGCTACGGCCGCGGCGACAGCTACGGCGGGCATCAGCACAACCGCTTCCTTCAGCGGGGCTCCGACGGCCGGCACGTCGACACCGCATGGATCCACGGCGTGGCCCTCGAACAGGACTGCAGGAACGTGTCCGCGGCGGACCTCGATCTCGACGGAAGGCTCGACCTCGTGGTCACCACCGCCTCGCACGAGGAACCCTTCACCCAGACCGTGGAGATCTTCCGCGGCACGGGACCGGCAACGAACTGGGTGGCGCTGCGGGTCCCGGACCTTCCCGGAGGATTCCCCGCATCCGGCGTGTCCGTGGAACTGGACGCCACGGGAGGGCGGCAGACCCGCTGGCTGCTGACCGGCGACGGCTACCGGACGCAGGGTTGGCCCGTGGCCTGGTTCGGATTGCCCGGCGGTTCGGTGCCGAAGCGGTTCGTCGTCCGCTATCCCGGCCGCCGAACGAAGACCCTCGAGAATCCGCCGGCCAACGCCGTTTCCGTGCTGCGCTAGGCCGCCGGAACCGTGGGCCCCGTCTCCATCGGATGATGGCAGGCCACCAGCCAGTCGGGCTTCCAGGGACGGAGTGTCGGAACCTCGCGCACGCAGCGTTCCGAAGCGCGGGGACAGCGGATGCGGTAGCGGCAACCCGCGTCGGATCCCTGCCCCATGGACGGTCCGGCCACCGGCGCCGAAGGCACCCCATCGGGACCCGGCGTCCCGGCCGGGGGAACTTCAATCGATGGAACCGCGTCGAGCAGCGCACGCGAGTACGGGTGGGCCGGCATCGAGAGGAGACGTCCGGCGTCGGCGACCTCCACCAGCGAGCCGAGGTACATCACGAGGACCCGGCTGCAGAGATGTCCGACCACGGCGAGGTCGTGGGAGATGAACAGGCCGGCGAGTCCGTGGCGGCGGTTGAGGTCGGCGAAGAGGTTGACGATCTGGGCCTGCACCGAGACGTCGAGGGCGGAGACCGGTTCGTCGCACACGAGCAGCTCGGGCTCGACCGCGAGGGCGCGCGCGATGCCGATGCGTTGGCGCTGTCCGCCGCTGAACTCGTGGGGATGCCGCAACGCCGCATCGGCCGGAAGCCCCACGGCATCCAGCAGGCGGGCGATCCTGTCCCGACGGTCCGCGGCGGAGGCGGCGAGCCCATGGATGTCCAGGGCTTCCCCGATGCTTTCGCCCACGCGCCAGCGCGGGTCGAGGGTGGACGTCGGATCCTGGAAGACCATCTGGAGACGCCGGCGGTACGGCCGGAAGTCCGACTCGGAGAGGTCGTCGACGCGGACGCCACCGACGCGGATCGAGCCGGAGGAAAGCGGCGTGAGCCGGAGCAGCGCGCGGCCGAGCGTGGTCTTGCCGCAGCCGCTTTCGCCGACGAGGCCGACCATCTCGCCGGAGCGGATGGAGAACGACACGGCATCCACCGCGGCGCGCGCGGCCGCCTTGCGTCCCCACAGGCCGGCGGCGCCGGGAAACCGGACCGTCGCCGAATCGACCTGGAGCAGCGGCGGGACTTCCATTGCGGGCGCCAGAGTGGTGGAGGCGGTCCCGGAGGGCAGCCTGAAATTCGGTCGGCGGTGACGGAAAAGCGGCTGGTCACGGCGCCGAGGCGCTCCATCCTGACCCGGTGTTCCCCCGTCCGATCCACCTGTCCCAAGGCAGCCGCAGGGATTTCCTGAACGGCCTGGGAGCGGGTTTCGGTGCGTTCGCCTTCGGGGCGCTGGGACGTCTCGAGGCCGCGGCCGCGACGGGGCCGAAGGTGGATCCGCTGAACCCGTTCGCACCCCGCCCGGCGCGGCATCGGGCGCGGGCGAAGTCGGTGATCTTCCTGTTCATGGTCGGCGGGCCCTCCCAGATCGACACCTTCGACCACAAGCCGCTGCTGCGGGACCTGCACGGGAAGCCGGTGCCGGAATCCATCCGGAAGGCGGTGGAGAAGACGCGCTTCGCGAACGTGTTCCACGGCTGCAAGGACGAGATCATGGCGAGTCCCTTCGCCTGGTCCCGACACGGGCAGAGCGGACAGTGGGTGAGCGACCTGCTGCCCCACACAGCGCGCCAGGTGGACCGGCTCTGCCTGCTGCACAGCGTCCAGGCCGACTCCAACAACCACGCGCCGGCCAGCTACCAGCTCCACACCGGCGACATCCGCCAGGGGAAGGCGAGCCTCGGATCCTGGGTCACCTACGGACTCGGTTCGGCCAGCTCCGACCTCCCGGGCTACGTGACGCTCTTCGATGCCGGACCGCTGGGCGGCGCGGCGAACTACTCGAACGGCTTCCTTCCCGCGTCGTTCCAGCCCACGCGGCTGCGGGACACCGGGACGCCGGTGCTCGACCTCCTTCCGCCCGGCGAATGGGCGGCGGGACAACGGCCGACCCTGGACTTCCTCCGCGACCTCAACCTGCGGCACCGGGAATCCAACCCCGGCTTCGGCGAACTCGAGGCCCGCATCGCCTCCTACGAACTGGCCTACCGGATGCAGGCGTCGGCGCTGGAGATCGGGAACCTCGACTCCGAGTCCGCCCACATCCGCACGGAGTACGGACTCGAACACGGCGATCCCCGCACCCGCTCGTTCGCCAGGAAATGCCTCCTCGCACGCCGCCTCGTCGAGAAGGGCGTCCGGTTCGTCCAGGTGTACGACATGCCGGACAAGGACGGCTGGGACGCCCATGCGAAGCTGGTCGACAACCACGTGCCCCGGGCGCGTTGGACCGACCAACCGGTCGCCGCGCTGCTGGAGGACCTCGCCCGACGGGGCCTGCTGGACGAGACGCTCGTGGTGTGGGCCTCCGAGTTCGGGCGCACGCCGATGATGCAGGGCGATCTCGGACGCCAGCACAACGCGGCCGGCTTCACGCTGTGGATGGCCGGCGGCGGCGTCCGGGCCGGCACGCGCATCGGCGCCACCGACGAGATCGGCCTGATGGCCGTCGACTCGCCGATCCAGATCAAGGACCTCCACGCGACGCTGCTCGCCGCCCTCGGGCTCGAACACGAGGAACTGCAGTACGAGGTGAGCGGGCGGATGGAACGGCTGACGGGGATCGCCGGGGGCGCCCGCGTGATCCCGGGCGTCTTGGAGCCGGCCTAGCCGTACCGCCTCGGCTCCGTCCGGCGACCGTGGATCGCCAGCGGCGATTCCTCGCCGCTCATTCCGGCTCCGGCAGCAGCAACGAGCCGACCGTGTAGGCGCGGGATTCGTGGTTGCGTCCCTCGGACCGGACTTCGTGGACGAGGACGACCGTCTCCGCCGGTGAGGCTCCCGAAAAGGGATGGAAGGTCACCTTGCTGGATTGCAACCAACGGGCCGCCCGGTCGTCCAACCCGGTCTCGCGGATGAACGCGTCCCGGTCGAGAAGCGGATGGGTGGGCTGGGCCAGCCGGTAGCGCGAGTAACTGGACTGGATGAGGTCGATGTAGGCCGGCTCCTGGACGCCGAACACCGTCCTCTTCGCCTTGCCGAGGGCACCGAACACCGCGGGCAGCAGCAACGAAAGCAAGATCCCGATGATCCCGAGCACGCAGAGCAGCTCGATCAGCGTGAAACCCCGGCGGCGCCGCATCGGATGTCCACCCGGGAAGGTCCGCCTCGTTTGCACATCGACCTCCCGGGTTCCGTTCCTGGACTCAGCTCGTCTTGAGCACCTCGACGAACGCCTCCTGCGGGATCTCGACGGAGCCGATGGACTTCATCCGCTTCTTACCCTCCTTCTGCTTCTCGAGGAGCTTGCGCTTTCGGCTGATGTCGCCGCCGTAGCACTTCGCGGTCACGTCCTTGCGGATCGCGCTGACCGTCTCGCGGGCCACGATCTTGCCGCCGATCGCCGCCTGGATCGCGACCTGGAACTGCTGGCGCGGGATGACGTCCTTCAGCTTCGCCGCCAACGCACGTCCGCGGGACTCGGCCTTGGTCCGGTGGACCAGGCTGGAGAACGCCTCCATGACCTCGCCGTTGACCATCATGTCGAGCTTCACCATCTCACTGGCCTCGTGTCCTTCCGGTTCGTAGTCCATCGAGCCGTAGCCGCGGGTGATCGATTTGATGCGGTCGTGGAAGTCGATGAGGATCTCGTTCATCGGGATCCGGCAGGTCAACATCACGCGCCGGGTGTCGAGCGTCTCGGTGTTCTTGATCGAGCCGCGCTTCTCCGAGATCAGCGACATGATGTCCCCGAGGTTGTCTCCCGGGGTGATCACGAAGGCCTTCACGATCGGCTCGAGGATCTCCTCGATGTACGTGACATCCGGCATGAACGCCGGGTTGTCGACCTCCTTGACCGTGCCGTCGGTCATCTTCACCTGGTACACCACGCTCGGGTAGGTGGCGATGATGTCCATGTCGAACTCGCGCCGCAGGCGCTCCTGGACGATCTCCATGTGGAGCAGCCCGAGGAACCCGCAGCGGAAGCCGAAGCCGAGCGCCGCGGAGCTTTCGGTCTGGAAGGTCAACGCCGAGTCGTTCAGCTGGAGCTTCGCGACGGCGACCTTCAGGGACTCGTAGTCGGCCGTGTTGATGGGATAGATGCCGGAGAACACCATCGGGTGGATCTCCTGGAAGCCCGGGAGTTCCACCGAGGGGTTGCGCGGGTCGGTGATGGTGTCGCCGACCTTCACCTCGCGGGGCGTCTTGATGTTCGCGGTGATGTAGCCGGTCTCACCGACTTCCAGCCGGTCGCGCGTGTAGGGCTTCGGATTGAAGGATCCGACCTCCTTGATCTCCACCGTCTTGCCGGAGTGCAGCAGCTTCACGTGCATGCCGGGGCGCAGTTCGCCGTTGGTCACGCGGACCAGGATCACCACTCCCTTGTAGGTGTCGAAGTAGCTGTCGAAGATCAGCGCCTGGAACGACTTGGCCCCGGTGGGCTGCGGCGCCTTCATCCGGTGGACGATCGCCTCGAGGATGTCGGAGATGCCGATGCCTTCCTTGGCGCTGGCCAGGATCGCCTCGTCGCCGGGGATCGCGAGGATGTCCTCCAGCTGCTGGCGGGCCATGGGGATGTTCGCGTGCGGCAGGTCGATCTTGTTGATCACCGGGATGATCAGCAGGCCCTGCTTCATCGCGAGGTGCACGTTGGCCACGGTCTGGGCCTCGACGCCCTGGGCGGCATCCACGATGAGCAGCGCCCCCTCGCACGCGCTCAGCGAACGGCTGACCTCGTAGGCGAAGTCCACGTGTCCCGGGGTGTCGATCAGGTTCAGCTCGTAGCGTTCCCCGTTCTTCGCCTTGTAGTACATCGTGACCGGATGGGCCTTGATGGTGATGCCACGCTCCTTCTCGAGGTCCATCGCGTCGAGGTGCTGTTCCTCGAGCTGACGGTCCTCCACCGTGGCGGTGGCCTGGAGCAACCGGTCGGAAAGGGTCGTCTTCCCGTGGTCGATGTGGGCGATGATGCTGAAATTGCGGATGTGTGCGGCGTCCATCGTGCAGCTGTCCGGAATCGGAAGGCGGGAAGTCGGCACGGCCGCACCCGCTTTCCGGATCGGGACAGCGGACGATACGCACGAACGCCCGTTTGGGAAGCCGAACGTTCGGACGCCCCGGACCGGCTTCCCAGCCCGGACTCCCGCGTTGTGGGCCGGGTCCAACGGGGTCTAGGCTGCGCCCGATGCAAGCGACGGCCACGGCGGCAAAAGGGCTCCTGCGGTTCCTCCTCGCACTCCTTCTCGTGCCCACCGGCCTCGCGGCGGTCCCGGCGGCCGCACGCGTGGTCGTCCTGACTCCCCACCCCGAGGAGATCCGCTCGGAGTTCAAGCGCGGCTTCGAAACCTGGCACCGGGAACGCTTCGGCGAACCGGCGGAGGTCGAATGGCGCGACTACGGCGGTTCCGGCGACGCCCAGCGCATCGTGGAGTCCGAATTCCGCTCCCGCCCCGGCGGCATCGGCATCGACGTCTTCTTCGGCGGCGGCACCGAGCCGTTCCAGGCCTTGGCCGAGCAGAAGCTGCTCACGGCCCACCACGGCGACGCAGCCATCCTCGCCGGCGTCCCGGCCACCGCCAACGGCGTCGAGCTGTACGACACCAACCGCCTGTGGCACGGGGCCTGCCTCGCCTCGTTCGGCATCCTCCAGAACACGCGGGTGCAGACGGCGGTGGGCCTGCCCAGGGCTTCGAGATGGGAGGAACTCGCCGATCCCCGGTGCTTCGGATGGGTCGGCGCCGGCGATCCGCGGAACAGCGGGACGATGAACAACATGTTCGAGGCGTTCCTCCAGCACTTCGGCTGGGAAGGCGGCTGGTCCCGGCTCGCGCGCATCTCCGGCAACATCCGCGCCTTCGACCGCATCAGCTCCAACACCGCCAAGGAATGCGCCCTCGGCCAGGTCGCCTACGCCTTCAGCATCGACTACTACGGCTTCATCCAGATCGCCGCCGTCGGAACGACCAACATGGAGATGGTCATGCCCGCCGACTTCACCGCGATCAGCCCCGACGGCGTGGCGTTGCTCCGCGGCGGACCCGATCCGCGGACGGCGGGCCGCTTCCTCGACTACCTCCTGTCCGTCGAGGCCCAACGGCTCTGGTACCTCCCTCCCGGCGTGCCCGGCGGCCCGGTCGCGAACTCGCTCGAACGCCTTCCGGTGCGGCCCGACATCTACCGGGACCACCGCCACCAGTCCCGCATCCAGGTCAACCCCTTCGAGCTGAAGCAGAGTTTCCGCTACGAATCCCGGATCGCCGCCCGCCGACGCACCCTCGTCCGGGCCCTCTTCGGCGCGATGTTCATCGACCCGCACCCCGAGCTGAAGAAGGCCTGGAAGGCCGTGATCGACGCCGGGCTTCCGCCCGAGGCGGTGCTTGAACTCGGACGCCCACCCGTCACCGAGGCCGAGGCGGACACGATGCTGCGCGACGGCTGGGGCCGACGTGAGAACGCCGAACAACGCCTCCGCACCACCATCGAGTGGCAACGGATGGCCCTGGAACGCTACCGACGCCTCGCCGAGCTGCCGCCCCGACGCTGAACCCGAGGCCCCGGCCGCCCCGGCGGTTGCCCCTGCGGCAGTCGGCCGATAGCGTAACCGCGGCCCGATTCCAGAAGACCCAACCCCACGCGATGCAGATCCAGATCCAGAACCTCAGCAAGTCCTTCGGCGCGACGCCGGTGCTCCGGGACATCTCGCTGACCATCGCCAGCCGGGAGCTGTTCTTCCTCCTCGGTCCAAGCGGTTGCGGCAAGACCACCCTGCTGCGGCTGATCGCCGGGTTCTACCAGGCCGACGCCGGCGAACTCCTGTTCGGCGGCCGCGCCATGAACCGCGTCCCGCCGCACGAGCGGAACACCGGCATGGTGTTCCAGAACTACGCGCTGTGGCCCCACATGACCGTCGCCGAGAACGTCGCCTACGGCCTCGAGGTGCGGAAGGTGCCGGCCGACGAACGGCGCCGCCGCGTCGCCGAGGCGTTGGCCGGGGTCCGCATGGAGGCCTACGCCGACCGTTCCCCGAACGCCCTCTCCGGCGGCCAACAGCAACGCGTCGCCCTCGCCCGCGCCCTCGTCGTCCGACCCGACGTGCTCCTCCTCGACGAACCGCTCTCCAACCTCGACGCTCGCCTGCGCCTGGAGATGCGCGACGAGATCCGCCGCATCCACGCCGAGACCCGCATCACGACGATCTACGTCACGCACGACCAGAAGGAGGCGCTGTCCCTCGCCGGACGCATGGCCGTGCTGCGCGAAGGCCGCGTCGAACAGCTGGACGCGCCCCGCGCGGTCTACCGCAACCCGGCCAACCGCTTCGTCGCCGACTTCCTCGGCGAGACCAACTGGATCGAGGGCGTCGCGGAGTCCGACCGGGACCGTCTCCGCGTGCAGACCGCCTCCGGTCGCTTCGAGCTGCCGCTCCGGGAGGGCTTCGCCAACCGCACGCCGGTGTGGCTGGGATTCCGTCCGGAGTCGGCCGTGGTCGATCCCGGCGCCGCCGGCACCAACTCCTTCGACGTCCGGCTCCTCCAGGCCAACTACCTCGGAGAGACCGAGGAACTGGTCGTGGAGTCCGGTTCCTGCCGGTGGAAGCTGTTCGTCCGGCCCGACGAACGGTCGTTCGCCGAGGGCGAAGCGCTTCGGGTCCGTCTGCGTCCCGAGGATCTCCTCCTGCTGCCCCGCCCGTCCGCCGGATGAACCCGCGTCGAGGTGACACCCGGCCCCACCTCGATTCCCGATCCGCGATTTCCGATCCTCCGCCAGTAGCCGCGGCTGCCACGCTGCGCACTCCCCTTCATTCCCCGATTCCGGATTCGAAAGGGTGATTTCCTGTCGTTGCCGGCTCCTCCGACTGGAAGTCGGCGTCTTCTTCCCCACTCCCCGGCGGCTTTGCGGCCTCGCGTGCCAATCCCTTCAACTCAGGGGCGCCCGATGCGGCGTTGCAGGAGCACCAGCGGCACGAGGAAGACGAAGGCCAGGGCCAGCAGCGCCGCGGCCAATCGGTGCGCGGAGTCGTAGTCGAGCCGCTGGACCTCGTCGAAGAGGACGACCGACGCCACGCGGGTCCGGCCGGGGATGCTGCCTCCCAGCATCACCACCACCCCGAATTCCCCCACCGTGTGGGCGAACGCCAGCATGGCCGCGACGACCACGCCGCGCAGCGACAACGGCAGCGTGACCCGCAGGAACACGCGCAGTCCTCCCGCCCCCAGGCTTCGGGCCGCGTCCTTCAGTTCCCCCGGCACCGCCCGGAACGCCGCCACCAGCGGCTGCACCGCAAAGGGCAGGCTGTAGAGCATCGAACCCAGCACCAGACCGGGGAAGCTGAACGCCAGCGTCTCCCCCGTGATGCGGAACCACCAGCCGCCGGCGACCGTGCCCGGGGCGAGGAGCGTCAGCAGGTAGAAGCCGAGGACCGTCGGCGGCAACACCACCGGCAGGCCGACCGCCGCCTCGAGCAGCACACACCATCGGCTTCGGACCGAGGCGATCCATCCGGCCAACGGCACCGCCACCACCAGCAGCAGCACCGTGACCACCGCCGCGAGGCGCAGGGTGAGCCCCAGCGACTCCCAGGCCTCCGACGACAGCCCAAGTTGGGTGGGGGCTTCCATGGATCTCGCGACGCCCGTGGCCTCAGGCGTCCGCGTTGCAGGTCCCGGATGCCGACGACGGCCGTTCGAAGGTGCCTTCGTTCCCCTCGTCGATCCTCGGTTCCATGCAGGGGAAATCCTTCTCGACCAGCACCCGCACTCCCCAGGGCGTGCGGAACTCGATCCCGGTCTCCGGGCCCGCCGCCCAACGCCCGACGTCCGCCGACGGCAGGCGCACACACAGCCCCGATGGAAGCGGTTCCAGCACCGGCCCCGGCACGTCCGCGCTCACCAGCCGGTATTCCAGGCGGTGCGCGTCATCGGCACCCGTCCGGACCGAATGCACGACCTCGCCGGAGGAGACCAGCCGTTCGAGGTCCGGGCGTCGGACGCGGAACCGGACGGAATCCTTGAAGAGGCGGAGCTTCACGCGCCGACCATCCGCGTTCCGTCCGTGCCGGGCCAACCGAATCTGCCGGACCGGTCAGGCCTGCCAGGGCAGACGATGACGCGTCCACGCAATGGGCGCGGGCGAATCCGGTTCGAAGTCCCCGGTCAACCAACCGCCGTCCTTCAGCCGCTCGGCCCCGGTCGGCGATGGGCAGAACTCGATCCGGAACCGCTTCCACGTGGACGCCTGTCGCAGGGCGGTGGTGTAGCGCCGCATCGTCGAACCGAGGTTCCGGACCTCCGGGAAGCCGGCCAATCTCCGGGCGACTCCGAACAGGAACGGGCTGTGGAGATGCCCGATCACCGTGGCGTCGAAACGGGGCAACGCCGCGGCGACTTCCGGAAGTTCCGAGAGGAACGGCAGCGCCGTCGGATCATGGCAGAAGAGCACGATGCGCCGGTCCTCCGGGATCCCCGCGAAGAGACTCCGAACCTGCGCGACCAATCGCTCGCGGAGCCCATGCCACAGGGCGCGTTCCCCGGGGAGCAGCTCGGGTTCGAAGGCCGGCAACGCCATCGGCGTGGAGGGCACGGCGACGAACGCGAAGCGGCCGAAGTCCCTCCTCCACACGGGCTCGATCCCAAGGCGTTCGCCGACCCGTCTCCAGCTCTCGAAACGGGGTCCGCCGGCACCGCCCAGGAAGCTGTGCTTGCCCAACTCATGGTCCCCGATCCCGACCAGGAGCCGTTCGCGGTAGGCCTCGCGCAGCCGTTGGAGACAAAGCCCGGCGCTCTCGCAGGCCGGATCGTCGGCGAGGCCGATGAACGCCGAGTCGACCGTGTAGTCGCCGTTGGCCACCACGACGTCCGGGGACGGATTGCGTACGATGATGCGGTCCAACCGGTGGTTGTGTGCCAACGGATCGGCCAACCAGAAACCCTTCCTCCAGACGGCCGCGAGCAGCCGTTGGAACGGATCGCGGATGACCGCCTGTTCGAAGCCGCGACGTTGCTGCTCCGCGGGTCCGGCCCAATGCAGGTCGCTGACGACGAGGACCTGCATGGCCGTGTCCGGTCCTCAGGCGACCATCCAGGCGACGATCGCCTTCTGCGTATGAAGGCGGTTCTCCGCCTCGGTGAAGATGGTGTCGGCGTGGGTCTCGAGCGTCGTGGCGTCGATCTCCTTGCCGCGGTAGGCCGGCAGGCAGTGCATCACCAGCGCCCCCGGATTCGCGCGGGCCACCAGGGCGTCGTCGATCCGGTATCCGGCGAGTTCCTTCAGCCGCTGCGCCGACTCGGCCTCCTTGCCCATCGAGATCCAGACGTCGGTGTAGAGCAGGTCGGAACCCGTGGCCGCCGCCTGGAGATCCTCGGTGCACGAGACCTTCCCGCCCGCACGCGCCAGCAGCTCCGGCGAAGGCTGGTACGCCTTGGGTGCCGCGATCCGCAGCTCGAAGCCGAGCCGGGCCGCGGCCCAGATCCAGCTCGCCGGCACGTTGCAGGCGCCGTCGCCCACGAACGTGACCACCTTGCCCTCGATGCGTTCGCCGCGGGCCTCCTCGAAGGTGAAGATGTCCGTCAGGATCTGGCACGGATGCTCGTCGTCGGTCAGCGCGTTGACCGTGGGGATGCCCGAGAACCGGGCGAACTCCTCGACGTCGGACTGGGCGAACGTCCGGATCACCGCGCCGTGGATCATGCGGCCAAGCACCCGGGCCGTGTCCCGGATCGGCTCGCCGCGGCCCAGCTGGATGTCGCCCGCGTTCAGGAAGAGCACCTCGGCCCCGAGTTCGCGGAGGCCCACCTCGAAGCTGACCCGCGTGCGCGTGGAACTCTTGCTGAAGATCAGGGCCCACGTCTGCCCCGTCAGCGGCCGCGGATGGTTCCGTCGGTCCGCCTTGTACCGGGCGACTTGGTCCAGGATCGAGCGCATGTCCTCGCCGGACAGGCTCTCAAGGCTCAGCAGGTGTCTCATGGATCGGAATCCGTCCCGGAACGCGGTCCTGAAAACGGAAGCCGTGGTTGTTACACAAGCCGGTCCCGTTCCGTCACGAAATAATCGTGACGGAAAGGCGACGACGTCATTCCTGGACGATCCGGTAGAAGGCCGCCGCGGCCGGGGGCTGCGGGTCGGTGAAGCTCACGACGCCGCCCGACGCCTCGATCCCGGTGGCGATCGACGAGAACGGCCCGCCCGGACCCACCGCCCTCAGGACCCCGTAACGACGTCCGGCCGCGCCCTGCCACGTCAGCACCGGCGTCCCCTCGACGCTTCCGTTGAAGCCGCGCCGCACCGGTCCTGCGAGGAACCCGGCGTCGGCGTTCAGCGGATCCGTTCCCGCCGCCAACTCCAGCGCCGTGCTCACGCCGTCGCCGTCCGGATCGGCCGAGCCCACGTTCCCCAAACCCGGGAAATGCAGCAGCTCCAAGGCATCGGCCAGGCCGTTGCCGTCCACGTCGGACGTCGACGCATCGAAGCGCACCACTTCCACCTGCTGGCCCACGGGGTTGTGCAGGTGCAGCAGCAGGGCCGAAGACGAACCGGAGCGGCGGCCGACCAACGTCCGGACCGTCCGGCCCTCGCGTTGCCACGGGGAGTTCCCGATGCCATGGCCGGTGGCGTCCACCTGCGGAGCCGTCGCGTCGAAGTCGGACCAGGGCCCGGTCTCGGACCCGCCCTCGGCGGTCAGCACCGCCCGGTACCGGAAGGCGGAGGAAGCGGCGTTGAGGCCGATCGCCGTCGCCGGGAAGGAATGGACGAGCACGGCGTTCTGGAACACCGCGGTGTCGTGCTGGCGCGGATCCAGGACGTTGAGCACGCCGCCTTCGATCGGATCGCCGCCGGCCGACGGAACCACCGCCGAGACGAGGAAGTCGTTCGCCAGCCGGTCGTCGGCCAGGTCGTTGCCGTTGATGTTGCCACCCGTGCTGTTGACCACGCGGAAGTCCACGATGCCGTCGAGGTCGCGGTCGATGTCGAAGCCCAGCGAGTAGAACGCCGGCTGGGGCGTGATCCAACGCCCGCCCGCGGCCAGCGCCAGGAAGACGCGGCTGCGATCGAGGTCGCCGGTCGCGGCGAAGTCGCTGGCCGCCCCCGTGGCGAGCAGGTCGCCGGCGCTGCCCGGGAACGGCACGTTCCGCTGCGAACTCGTTGCCCCCAACTGGAACACGCCCACCAGCGCCGCGAGGTTCGTCCCCGATCCCGCCGTGGGAACCGGGATCGCCCGGGCCGGATCGCCCGGCAGGCCGATGGCCAGCGCTCCCGCACGGGAGACCGCCACCGGCCGGACGATCGAGTGCCACGGCACATGCAGGCTCACGCTGCTGGACCGGAACCAGATCTGGCCGCTGGCCTCGGGCATCTTCGGACGGAGCCGCTCTCCCTGGACGTCCGGGGTCGTCGTGTCGTCTTCCACCGGCACCGGTCGCACCGTGAGGGTGAAGGACACGACCTTCTCCTGCCCTGGCGACAGCTTCACGGTATTGGTCGACGGAACCAGCGTGGCCACGCGTCCGCCCAGGGTGTTGCTGACCACCACGGCCAACGTGGCGGTGCCGGTCCCCTTGTTCGTGATGCGGACGCGGCGCACCAGGTTGGTCGGCTCCAGGACCTCGATGTGGCCGAAGGAGAGCGAGACCTCGTCGGGAACCTCGTCGTCGCGGGCGATGATCGTCGTCGCGACCGCGGCGGCGAGGTTGACCCGCCCCGCACCGGACCTCGATTCCGCGTAGGCGATCCCGTCGCTGTTCGCGGTCCGCGCCGCGGAGTTCATCAGGGCCGCCTTGATCTCCGACGGCGTCCAGGTCGGACGCAGCTGCTTGAGGATCGCCGCGGCACCGGCCACGTGGGGAGCCGACATCGACGTGCCGGTCTGGAGGATCGCCTCGGTGCCGAAGCCGGCCCGGGCCGATGGGATCGAGCTGCCGGGGGCGGCGATGTCGGGCTTGAGCCGGGCGGTGTAGGCGACCGGGCCCCGCGAACTGGAGTCGGCAAGCTGGTCCGCCAGCTCCGGCCGCACCGTGGCCCCACGGGGTTCGAACACCACCGTCAAGCCGTCCGCCACACGTCGACGCAGGATCGCGCCGTCGGTCCGCGAGATCATCACGCCCGGGATCCGGATGTCCGAGGTGTCGCCGGTCCCGCCCATGGGGATGGGGAAGCCGTCGACGTTGTTCACCATGATCACCCCCACCGCCCCGGCCTGTTGGGCGGCGCGGACCTTGTTCACGAAGAAGCAGGTGCCGCGGTTGATCAGGGCGATCTTCCCCGCGAGGGCCGCCCCGTTGGTGATGAGGCCATTGTCGCCGTCCTGGCAGGCGTCCAGGGGCAACGCCTCCACGACCTGCGCGCTGATCCGGCCGGCGTCGGCGATGGGCCGGGTGAAGACGCCTTCCACGGCCGCATAGTCGCCCACCACCTCCACCGGCGCGGAAACCGTGATGGTCGAGGACGTCGAGCCGTCGTCGAAGGTGTTGGCCACCGTGATGGCCCGCGCCGCGGTGCCCGGGGAGCCGAGGATGAAGTGGGTGTTGCCCGCGTTGCCGGCGGAGATCACGACGACGCATCCGAGCGAGGCGAGGCGGTTGATGGCGTTGATCTGGCCGTCCGCGGCATCGGTGCCGAAGCCGGATCCGAGGGAGAGGTTCACCACGTCCAGCCGGTCGCTGGTGTCGCCGTTGCCGTTGGGATCCGCCGCCCAGTTCAGCGCCAACGGCACCAGGGTCGTGGTCCCACGACGGCCGAAGACCTTGAGGGCGAAGAGGCTCGCCTCCGGCGCCACGCCGGGGCCCACAAGGAAGGTGTTGGTGTGGACGTGGGTCCCGTACGGTCCGGCGAAGGTCGCGCCGCCCGTCAGGACGCCGTAGCCCGCCGCGATGGCCGCGACGTGGGAACCGTGCCCGTTGGCCTGCGGATCCAGCGGATCGTCATCGGCCACCGGGGACAGCGAGCCGTCGACGCCGCTCGCGTCGTAGTTGTCCCCCGCGAAGTCGCGTCCGCCCACGACCTTGGTGGTGGGGAAGTCGCGGTTGACCACGACCGAGGGGTTGTTCCCCGCGTAGGTCGCGGGATTGCCCGACCCGCCGAAGGTCGCGTGGGTGTAGTCGATCCCGGAGTCCACGATGCCGATCCGGATTCCCTTCCCCGTGAGCCCGGGCACGGCCGCGCTCCAGGCCGCCGGCGCCCCGATGAACGGCACCGAAGTCGCCGTGTGCCGTTCCATCGGCACGATCTTCTCCACGGACACCACCCCCGGCTCCGCACGCAGCCCCGCCACCACGGATTCCTCGGCCACGACCAGGATCGAGTTCTGCAGCACCTCCGTGGCGCCGATGACCTCCAGCCCCATCGAGGTCCACCGCGCCTTCATCGCGGCATGCTCGTCGCGGATCCCCGCCAGGCGTTCGCGACCGGCGCGCGCCTTCGCCTCCGCGTTCCCCGGCGTCCGCTCGTTCACGTCCGCCACCGTGGCGCCCTTGAAATGGACCTGGTAGGTGGCCGGCGCGGCCCAGGTCACGGCGAAGGAGGCCAGGAAGGCGGCGGACAGGAGGACTCGTTGGAGGAACCGTGTCATGGCGGGAGAGGAGTCTGAGATCGCACGGCAAGGCTGAACAGCGCCCCGTCGGCAGGCCAGCGGTATTCGGCCGAAAGGCGGCGACGCCGGACGGAACTTCCCTTCGATCCCCCTCCGCCCTAGCGTTTCCCCATGCTGCTGGTCATCGACAACTATGACTCGTTCACCTTCAACCTCGTCCAATACCTGGGCGAGATGGGGGTGGAGATGCAGGTCCATCGCAACGACCAGATCCGCGTCGAGGACGCCCTCGCCCTCAAGCCGGAGCGCGTCCTCATCTCGCCCGGCCCCTGCTCCCCGCGCGAGGCCGGGCTCTCCAACGACCTGATCCGGGCCTTCTCCGACCGCCGCATCCCCATCCTCGGCGTCTGCCTCGGCCACCAGTGCATCGCCCACACCTTCGGCGCGACCGTGGTCGTCAACCACCGCATGATGCACGGCAAGACCTCGCCGATCTTCCACGACGGCAAGGATCTCTTCGAAGGCATGCCCAATCCGTTCGAGGCGACCCGCTACCACTCGCTGGTCGCCAAGAAGGACACCATCCCGCCCGAGTTGATCGTCACCGCCTGGACGGCCGAGGACGAGGTGATGGGCCTCAAGCACGCCACCCTGCCGATCTGGGGCGTACAGTTCCATCCGGAGAGCATCCTTACCCAAGAAGGCCGCCGGATCCTCGCGAACTTCCTCCGACTGCACTGACCTTTCCGCCCCGCTGCGTTCTTGGCGTCGATCCCCCCATCGAAGCAACGCCAGACCGCGCACCGGGAAGCCAGGAAGCCAAAGGAAGGCGGCGGTCAGGATCGAAAATCCCCACTTGGCGGCTTGGCGCGTTTGCGTGAGCCCCCTTCAGTCCCTCTCGGTCCCAAACGAAAACTCCCGCAAGAAGCCGGTGCACGGCCTGTTGCGGGAGAATGGCGGAAGGGGAGGGATTTGAACCCCCGGTACCCTTGCGAGTACGCCTGATTTCGAGTCAGGTGCCTTCAACCACTCAGCCACCCTTCCACGACTCGGACCACCGGTTTCCCGGCGGGAGGCAGGTAACTAGCGGGAGCCGTCACCTTGCAGCAAGCCAAAAACCGTGGCCGATTCCCCAATGGCTCCGGAAGACACCCGCGACCGGGAGAAGCGCGCGAGCGTCGTGGAGTGCGCGAGTCCGCTCGCGCTTTTCCCATGGATTTGCCCGACTGAGAGCCGCCCCTGAAAACGGTGAACGATTGGCCACCGAGACACGGATGACACGGATGACACGGATCCCTCAGCACCCGTAGGAGACGACGTGAGGAGTCTCAACCTCCTTGCATCCCTAAAGCCCGATGCATCGGTGACCATGGTAGCCGCGTTCGCCAGAACGCTGGATGTATTCGGGATTCCCGATTCGAGATTCCCGATTTGGAAGTAAATCTCCCATTCGTAGCCGCGCTCACCAGAACGTGGATTTCATCCGCCATTTCCCCACTGAAAACTGAAAACTTGAAACTGAAAACTCATCAGGCTGAGACACGGATTACACGGATCATCCCCGCACCCGTAGGAGACGACGTGAGGAGTCTCAACCTACTTGAGTCTGGTAAGCCATAAGTCACCTCACACTCTTGCCCATGAACTTGTTCTCAAACACTTCTCCCGCTGAGACGCCGAGACGCTGAGAAGAAGTTCACAACCAAGGGTGCCCAACGCCCTCTGGGGTATGGAGTCCCGCCTTGAGGCGGAGAAAATCGAATCCGCCCGAAGAGTCTCACCTTCCTAAGCAAACCTGAAACGACCCATCTCCTTCGCTGGGTACCTATTCCCCGCGTTCCCACTGAAAACTGAACACTTGAAACTGAAAACTTCGTAAGATTAGCCACCGAGACACGAAGGACACGGAGAAGGACGTTTTCGTCCATGCCGATTCTTCGCTCTCAGCTCTGTGCTCCCTGCTTCGTCCGCCCGCCGCCGGACGCCCGCCACTTCCCCACTGAAAACTGAAAACTGGAAACTGAAAACTCCCCGAGACTGGTCTTCCGCCAATCCCTGATATCCTC